>CAVSJL010000004.1:0-223587 GCA_963728375.1 uncultured Alphaproteobacteria bacterium | reverse complement strand
GTGCAAGGGTATCGCGCGCGAGGTCTGGGGCACGCGCCTCAACGTCGCAGCCGCAAGAGCTGAAGCTATTGAACGCGATCCCAGATGCACCCTCTTGAGTGCGCACTATAGGATTATCGCGCCTTGCGGCTCACCGAGTAGCGCATGTGCGTGGGCAGGCATCGTTCCGATCGCGCGCTCGATCGCAAGTTCCCAAGAGCGACGTCCAGCCCGAACATTCGTCCCCTACGACTTTACCGCCATGTCCGCACACTCGAGACCGTTACCGCTAAATTTACCCCTCCCCCCTAGACCTCCGCGGGAAGGCAATTGCGGGAACATCATGCGAGAGACCAATCCGAACGTGTGCGTCATCGGGCTCGGTTACATCGGGTTACCAACGGCCGCGGTGATCGCGCGCAGCGGTTGCCGGGTGACCGGGATCGACGTCAACCGGCGGGTGGTCGAGACGATCAACCGGGGTGAAATCATATCGAGGAAGTCGACCTCGACGGTCTGGTCCGCGGCGTCGTCCAGCGCGGCTCGCTGCGCGCATCGACCGAGATCGCGCCGGCCGACGTTTTCGGACGGCGATACCGACGCCGTTCGTGAACGACGGCAGCCACACGCCCGACATTTCGTACGTCATGGATGCCACGACGTCGCTCGCAGCCGTCCTCAAGAAAGGCGACTGCGTAATCCTCGAGGCGACCTCACCAGTAGGTACGACCGAGGCGTTGCGCGACCGGCTGACCGCCCTACGCCCCGACCTCGCGATGCCGGTCCTTGCTACCGGAACCCCCGACGTCTCGATCGCCGATCGCCCCGAGCGCGTGCTACCCGGACGCATCGTAGAAGAACTGACCAACAACGACCGCTCGATCGGCGGAATCACGCCGCGGTGCGCGCGCAAGGCGCTGGCGTTCTACAAGCTCTTCGTACGGGGGACCTGCGTCACGACCGACACGCGGAGTGCCGAGATGACCAAGCTCGTCGAGAACGCCTATCGCGACGTTAACATCGCCTTCGCCAACGAGTTGTCGATGATCGCCGAGCAGCATGAAGCTCAACGTGCGGGACGTCATCCGCCTCGCAAATCGCCATCCACGGGCCAACATTCTCCAGCCCGGACCCGGGGTCGGTGGACACTGCATCGCCGTAGACCCTTGGTTCATCGTCCACGGTGCCCCGCAGGAGGCGAAGATCATCCGCACGGCGCGCGAGGTCAATGATGCCGAAAATGCACCACGTCCTCGAACGCGCGGTGGCCCTTATCGAGGCCAACCCAGGCGTGCCGGTCGCCTGCCTTGGCCTCGCTTTCAAGGCCAACATCGACGACTTCCGCGAGAGCCCCGCGCGCTTCGTCGCTGCCAGCCTCGCCCGCAGGTTCGGCGAGCGGGTGCGGATCGTGGAACCCTATGCGCGCCGTCTCCCGATCGAGTTCACCGACACCGGCGCAACTCTGGTCGATGTTGACACCGCGCTTGAGACTTGCGGCCTGTTCGTCCTGTTGGTCGACCACGACGCGTTCCGATCGGTCCCGGCCGAGGAGCGTAGCGGAGCGGTCGTGTTTGATACGCGGGGCATTGGCCGAACGAGCGTGCGCCGACACGCCCTGGCTTACGTCTTGCGAGCTAAAGCGCCGGTCAAGCACCTGCCGAGCCAGAAGGCGCGTCAGAAAACCAAAGCGGCTATCCTTACGTGCTGGCCGATTGCCTATCTGAAATTCGTGGAGACACCATGGGATTCCCTACCAAAATTTTGACGGTCTTCGGAACGCGGCCCGAAGCGATTAAACTATTCCCCCTTCTGCACGCGCTTTCAGACCATGCGCGTTTCAACAGCCGTGTTTGTGTCACTGGCCAGCACGTCATGCCCGATCGGTGCTGCGAGCATGGCGCGACGACTACAATCATGTGCGGCCGCATAGCGGGATAGGCGGGCTGACGCCCGCCGAAGTTGCCAGGCAGGTTGCACAACCCCACCCGCCAGGGCACCCTGGCACCCCCGGACTCTACTTATGAGTGGAGGAGAAAAGGGGAGCACGTCACAAGATAGCAGGTCGCAGTTTCCGCGCTGGCAAATCTTCGCTTCCCTAGAGTGCCTGCGCCGGAATGTCTGCAATCACACAACGCGGTGCCAAATGCCGTCGGTCAGCTTGCGGCCCACTTGCGGACCGGCTGCAAGGCGCTCCATCTCGGTCGTTCGGATGCTCACCGCGAAATCCCGAAAGGCCATTCGTTACGACCGATTCTGGCACCTTCTAGCTGCATCCGGGTCACAAAGCTGAGCGATAGTGAGGGATTGCTGGCTTAGGGTCAAAGTTAGGGTAGAAGCCGCCCGCTGCGGCTAAGTTTCTAAAATAGCTTGGGAATTGCAACTACTTCGAATCCCACCCTCTCCGCCATGGACTAAGTATCTTATATAGAACAGTTTTATGCCGGCGAGAAAGCGCGCAGTTCTGCGCTATTCTGCGACCCTGGCCGGTCCACGGAGAGCAAATTTTCAGCCTGATTCGGGCCAGTCTCGCGGGGATTCTCCGCAGACCTTTGGGTGGACCGGAATCGCAATTGCCGGGTCATTGTTGGCGCGCGCTTCTGCGCGCTGCCAGCTAGGTGGCGACCCCCAGTCGCCGTCGCATCGAGGCGGCGGCAGCAGCAAGAAGCAACGGCGCCGAAGCGCCGCGCCTTTAGCTCTTCATCATCCGAAGTCAGCTTGCGAAAAGATCCCACTGCTCGTCCCAGTCGAGCGGAAGGTCGTTGCGCCTGAGCCAGCGGGCAGTGTGGTTGACTGGCTGTGTTCCGGTGAGGATCGCATCGATAATCCGGGGCGAGAGGAAGTTGATCCGGATCACCCGCGACATCCAGGAATCGTTGACACCCTCGTCGCGCGAGAGGGTGGCGATGTCCGTCTCGCCGGTCGCAAGGCGGTCCCACCAGCGCCGGGCGGTGACAATTAGCGCTACGAGGCTCGGGTCAGGGGTTCCCGCTGTTGCGCCGAGACCATTCGAATGGACGAGGCGTACCGCGCGGCCGGTGCGGGTCAACCTGACCTTTGCAACGAGGCTGATGACGCTAGCACCAGCTTTGTGGTCTTGCTCGAGTTTGAGGCTTCCGGCGAGTGCTTCAGCTGAAAGCTCGATCGTGATCTCGCTCGCTCGGACGCGCACGCTGTTCAAGAGTTCGCGGACGAGTTGGTAGTCCTTTTCGCGGACCTGCTCGGCCAGTCCCTCGGCCAGCGCCATCGCTTGCCGGAGGTCGCCCGAGTGCAGCGTGAACCCGGCCCTGGCCGTCAGCCCGATCGGTTGGCGCAGCAACGGGTGGCGTCGGGAATTTACCCCGGTCTTTTGCTCATTGGCCCCTTATCGAAATATAGTGGCCCGTAAGTCACGGAAAATCAGAAATAATTCATTGCTTACTTTCGACAGTAAGAGCGCGTGAAGAGACCCTTTAGCCGATGCGGATTGGCGTGCCGGGTAATCTCGCACCGCCATGGGTCGCAATTTCACCTGGGGACTTCACATCATGAAATTTGACAAAAGGGCGCTTCTGCGCACCACCGCGCTCGCGTTCACCTGCACGCTCATGGCCGGCGGCGTGGGAGTAGCGCCCGCGCAGGCGCAGGACACAGCATCGTGCACCGACATCGACGTCGACGGGATCTGCGACGCCGACGATACGAACATTGCGCCGACAGCCACGAGCGATGCCGATACCACCGGCGAACGCGCGATCGTCGTCACGGGATCGCGCATTTCGTCGCCGAATTTGACCTCGGTGGTCCCGATCACATCGATCGGCGGCGAGCAGTTCTTCGAACAGGGCAATGTCAACGTCGGAGATTCACTCAACAACTTGCCGCAACTCCGCAGCACGTTTGCGCAGCAGAATCCGGGCCTTGGCATCGGAATCGCCGGCCTCAACCTGCTCGACCTCCGCGGCTTGGGTACCGCGCGCACCTTGGTGCTCGTCAACGGTCGTCGCCACGTGCCGGCCGACATCCTGAACAATGCCGTCTCGCCCGACGTGAATTCGATCCCGAACGACCTGATCGAGCGCGTCGACATCGTCACGGGCGCCAGTTCCGCGCTTTACGGCTCGGACGCGATCGCGGGCGTAGTCAACTTCATCCTGCGCAAGGATTATGATGGCGTCCAGCTGCGCGCGCAGGACGGGATCGCCGGCAATGGCTTCGGCAAGTCGTATTACGTTTCCGCTATGGCGGGCAAGAATTTCGCCGGTGGACTCGGCAACATCACGCTGCACGGCGAATATTCGCACCAGGACCGCGTGTTCGCCTCGGACATCCCGTGGATGCGCAGCCAGGATGGGCTCCTCACGGTCGATGTCGATCCGTCTGGCTTGGCTGGTAACAGTGACGGCATTCCGGACCGGGCGTTCTTCACCGACGTTCGCAGCAGCACGATCAACCGCTTCGGGCTGATTCCGATCAACCAGCGGACCGGCAATCCGACCTGCGGACAGGCGATCGTCGCTACCAACGGCGGTCCGTCGACGACCGGCGGTGTCTCGTTCAGCTGCACGTACATCTTCGATGCGGCGGGCAATCTGCTGCCGCAGACCGGGAGCCGCATCGGAACCGGCATCAACAGCTCGGTGATCGGCGGAAACGGCCAATCCGGCCGAGAAGGCCAGCTCCTCTCGGTCTACCCTGAGCAGGACCGCTACAACGCTAACCTGCTGGCGCACTATGAGTTGACGAGCGGGATCGAAGCCTTCTTCGAGGGCAAGTTCAGCCACATCGACACGGTGGGCAACAACGCGGGTCCCTCGTTTATTCAGGGAACGCAGACGCAGTTCGACTTCCGCGAACGTCCGCGCCTCGACAACCCGTTCCTGACGACCGCGCAGCGCACTCAGCTGGCAACCGCCATCTCGGATTCGGGCTGCCGCAGCGATCTGTCGGTGACTTGTCCCGCCGCCGGCAACCTGACCGCGACTGACAGGACGAACATCGCCAACGGATCCTATCGCTTCGTCCTTGCGCGTAGCCTGCTCGACGCCGGCATCCGCGACGAGGACTTCACCCGTGATACCTATCGCTTCGTGGGCGGCCTACGCGGCACGTTCAACGACGACTGGACCTTCGAACTGTCGGCCAACTACGGCAAGTTCAAGGAAACGATCACGACCGACGGTTACATCGACAAGCAACGGTTCGCGTTGGCGATGGACGCCGGGCGTAATCCCATCACCGGGCAGATCCAGTGCCGCTCGCAGTACGATGCGACCGCGGCGGTGATCCTCAACCGTACGCTGTCGGCCGATCAGACCAAGACGCTGACCGATCGCCTCGCCGCCGATATCGCGGCTTGTAAGCCCTACAACCCGTTCGGAGGGGCGGACAACACGGCAGCGGTCGATTACTTCTCTTATACGGGGACCAATCACGCCAGTCTGGATCAGCTTGATATTCTCGGCTTCGTGTCGGGCGACACGAGCCAGGTCTTCAACCTGCCGGGCGGCCCCGTCCGTTTCGCGTTGGGCGGCGAATACCGCCGCGAGAAGGCGTCGTACGTTCAGGACGACTATCTCCAGTCCGGTCTGACCAACAACGTCGTGATCCCCACCTTCTCGCCCGAGCCGTTCGAGGTGAAGGAGGCTTTCGGCGAACTTCAGGTGCCGATCCTCGCAGACATGCCGTTCTTCCAGGAACTTACCCTGTCGGGCGCCGCGCGCGTTTCCAAGTACCAGGGCAGCGTGGGTACCGTCTGGGCTTGGAACGGCGGCGTGACGTGGGCGCCGATACGCGACCTGTTGTTCCGCGGCAACTATGGCAAGTCGGTTCGCGCGCCGAACGTGTCGGAAACGGCCTTCCCGCTGGTTCCGAACTTCAGCACCATCACCGACCCGTGCGACATCGTCCAGCGCAACAACAACACCAATCGACTGGCAAACTGCACTACCGACGTCGGGGCGGCGAACCTCGTCAACCTGAACAGCCGGACCTACTCGCTTCCGATCGTTAGCGGGAGCAATCCGAACTTGGCGGCGGAAACGTCCAAGTCGTTGACGATTGGCGGCGTCTTCCGGCCAAGCTTCGTCCCCGGCCTGTCGTTGACGGTCGATTACTACAACATCAAGGTCAACGGGGTGATCACGTCGGCGACGGCGCAGCAGATCCTCAACTCCTGCTACGATCAGGCAACGCTCGACAACCTCTTCTGCAAGCAGTTCACCCGCTACCAGGGAACCGGTACGGGTCCGTTCGGCGAGCTTCCGGGCGCGATCCTCGGCGACACCCTGATCGTCGCTCCGCTGAACTACGCTCGCCGGATCCGCGAGGGTATCGACACGCAGGTGTCCTACGACAAGCGGTTCGGGAACGACATGCGGATCGGCGCAAACCTGATCTATGTGCATGGCCTGCGCAGCAGCAACTTCCAGGATCCGACGTATCCCGGCATCGAGAACGTCATTCTGGAAGAGCTGGGCGATCCGAAGGACGAGTTCCGCTTCGACTTCAACATCGCCAAGGGCCCGATCACTTTCGGGTACAAGATGCGCTACATCGGTCCGATGTACGTGAACGCGTATGAGGACTTCAACGTGGTGACCTATGGCCCCGATTCGGGAGCCGACGCGGACAGCTCCAAGTTGCTCAACCTCGATTACGCCGATGTGCAGAAGTACCAGGCTGTGTTCTACCACGGGCTGCGCCTCGACTTCGACCTCGACGATGCGGGCATCGCGAAGGGCTTCAAATTTTACGTTGGCGTCGATAACCTGCTCGATACCCATCCGCCCCTCGGCTCTACGGCGACGGGCGCGGGTAGCGCGATCTACGACGCGTTCGGCCGCTACTTCTACGCGGGAGTTCGCACCCGCTTCTAAGGTCTAACGGACAGACTTGCGCGCGAGGCAGATCCCCGCGTGCGCAAGGCGGGGGCCGGCGCGAAGAGCAGATCTCGCGCCGGCCCTTTCGCATGCAATGGGGTTATCGCGGCCCCTCAATCTAAGCTAACCGTGGGACTATGACGGTCACGCTCTACGGTCTCCCGCATTCGCTCTATACCGGCAAGGCGCGCGCATACCTTCGCAAGCAGGGCATCGCCTATCGCGAGGTCCCGCCCGGAGACGAACGGTTCGCCCAGGCTGTCGTGCCGCAGATCGGACGTGGGATCATTCCGGTGATCGAATTCCCCGATGGCGAGGTGGTGCAGGACACGGTCGACATCATCGACCGGTTCGAGCGCGACGGAGTGCCCCTCACGGCCTACCCACCGGGTCCGCGCCAGCGAGCCGTCGCTCACCTGTTCGAGCTCTATGCCGTCCTCGGACTGACCCGCCACGCCATGCACTACCGCTGGAGCTTTCTTGCCGAGCAGGAGGCATTTCTGCGCGATGCCTTCTCTGTGGGCGTCGATCCCGTTCGTGCCGAGGCGACGATGGGGCGGATGCAGTCCTACCTTCCAATGCTCGGAATCGATCCGGCGACGATACCCGCGATCGAGGAAAGCTATCACGAACTCCTCGCCTCGCTCGATGACCATTTCGCGCGCATGCCGTATCTGCTCGGCTACCAGCCGTCGGTGGGCGACTATTCGCTATTCGGGCCGATGTTCGCACACCTTGGGCGCGACCCTGTTCCGCTCGCGATCATGCAACGCGAGGCGCCGCGCGTGTTCCGCTGGTGCGAGCGCATGCACGCGGGCAATCTCGACATGGTCGAATTTCCCGACGCCGAGCCGGGATTTCTGGACCACGATACTGTCCCCGAGACGCTATCACCCGCACTGCGCCAGATCGCGCGGGAGATCGTGCCGGGCCTCGAAGACCGGCTCGCGGTGCTGCGCGCGCACGTCGAAAGCGGGGCGGCGGTTCCGGGGCAGCCGGTCACCGATAAGCCTCACCAGCGGGTGATCGGATTTGCCGAAACCAGCTTTCGCGGCGTCCCCTACAGGGGCGGGGTCCAGCCGTACGTCTTCTTCCTGTGGCAGCGGCTACTCGATGCAGCAGGCGATAGCGCCGAAACCCGCGACCTTTTCGCTGAACACGCACTCGGCCCGGTCATCGAGGCGCGCCTGCCGATCCGCGTCGAACGGCGCGACAACATAGAAATCTGGGGCCGGCTCGCCCGCTAGCTGTATCGAGCGGGTGCATTACACTTCTATGCCGTTATGAATTGAGGGCGTAAGTAAGTCGGGATTGCGAAAAGAAATCGCGCCCAGCCGCGCCAGGGAGAGGCAAAACGCATGACCGCCACCACTGAGGGGCGCGCCAACATGGCGCTCATTTCGGCCATCGTCGCGGTCGCGACGATTGGCGGCCTGCTGTTCGGTTACGACAGCGGGGCGGTCAACGGGACCCAGCAGGGCCTCACCACCGCGTTCGCGTTGGATGAAAGTGGACTCGGCTTCACGGTCGGTTCGCTGCTGATCGGCTGCTTCATCGGCGCATTCTTCGCCGGAACCCTGGCCGACGCGATGGGGCGGCGGAACGTGATGCGGATCGCGGCGGTCCTGTTCCTTGTCGGCGCGCTGATCCAGGGGCTTACCGCCGATCACACGATCTTCGTTCTTCGCGCGGATCATGGGCGGGATGGCGGTGGGCGCGGCGAGCGTGTTGTCGCCGGCCTATATCTCCGAAGTCGCCCCCGCCAACATTCGCGGGCGTATGACGACGATCCAGCAGATCATGATCATCACGGGCCTGACCGCGGCGTTCCTGGTCAATTATTTCCTGGCCGCTTCAGCCGGGGAATCGACCAGCGACTTCTGGCTCGGCATAGCCGCGTGGCGGTGGATGTACCTGATGCAGGCGATCCCCGCGGCGGTTTTCCTGGTTGCCCTGTTCTTCATCCCGGAAAGCCCGCGCTACCTCGTCGCGAAAGGACGCCATGACGAAGCTGGCGGCGTATTGACGAGCCTGTTCGGCCCGGTCGTCGCCGAGGCCAAGCTGCTCGAAATTCGCGACAGTTTTACCTCGGATCACCGTCCACGGTTGCGCGACGTGCTCGCGCCTGTCGGGATGAAGGGTTTCCTCGGCATCCGTCCGATCGTGTGGGTCGGGATCATGCTGGCGGTATTCCAGCAGCTCGTCGGCATCAACGTGATCTTCTACTACGGCGCGACGCTGTGGCAGCTCGCCGGCTTTACCGAAGGCGACAGCCTGCTGATCAATATCGTGTCGGGCGCTGTTTCGATCGGCGCCTGTCTCGTCACCATCGCGGTGATCGACAGGATCGGACGCAAGCCGCTGCTGCTGATCGGTTCGGCCGGGATGACGGCGACCCTGTTCGTTATGGTCTTTGCCTTCAGCCAGGGCACGCTCGACGCGTCGGGCAATCTGCAGCTCTCTACCGGGATGGGCACTCTCGCAGTGATCGCGGCGAACCTCTACGTGATCTTCTTCAACGTCAGCTGGGGCCCCGTGATGTGGGTCATGCTGGGCGAGATGTTCCCCAACCAGATCCGTGGCAGCGCGCTGGCGGTGGCGGGGTTCTTCCAGTGGTTCGCCAACTACCTCGTGGCGCAGACCTTCCCCGCGATGGCATCGGGTATCGGGCTCGCCGCGAGCTACACCTTTTACGCGGTGTGCGCGCTTATCAGCTTCTTCCTGGTCAAGGCATTCGTTCGCGAGACGAAGGGCATCGAACTGGAGGCGATGCAGGGCTGACGCGACGGTTCCGACTTCAAGCATCTCCCGGACCTTCAGATGTCGACGGTACGCAGGCGTAGCGCGTTGGTAACGACCGAGATCGACGATGCGCTCATCGCAAGGGCGGCGAACATCGGGCTGATGAGGATGCCGAAGACCGGATAGAGCACGCCCGCGGCGATCGGGACGCCGATGGTGTTGTAACCGAGTGCGAAGAACAGGTTCTGGCGAATGTTGCGCATTGCCGCCTGCGCCAGCCGGCGCGCGCGCACAATTCCGTCGAGGTTGCCCTTGACCAGCGTCAGGCCGGCGCTTTCGATCGCGACATCGGCGCCGCTGCCCATCGCGATTCCGACGTCTGCCTGGGCGAGGGCGGGGGCGTCGTTGACGCCATCGCCCGCCATCGCGACCCGCGCGCCCTGCTGCTGCAGTTCCTCGACGATCCGCGCCTTGTCCTGCGGCAGCACGTCGGCGCGGATCTCGTCTATCCCCAGCTTTGCCGCGACCGCCTTCGCGGTGCGTTCGTTATCGCCGGTCGCCATGATGATCCTGAGGCCCAGCGAGTGCAGCTCCTTCAGCGCGGCGGGCGTGGTCTCCTTGACCGGGTCGGCGACGCTGACGAGCCCGGCCAGCTTGCCGTCGACAAGGACGAACATGACCGTTTCTCCTTCGTCGCGGCGGGCGTTGGACGTCTCCTCCAATGCGCCGGCATTGCCTCCCAGGTCTGCGACGAGACGTGCGTTTCCGAGCGCCACCGTGCGGCTGTCGATCCGGCCTGTCACGCCTTTGCCCGTCACGGCCTCGAAGCCGTCGGCCTTGCCGAGTTCCAGCCCCCTGTCCTGCGCGCCGTCGACGATGGCCTCGGCGAGCGGGTGCTCCGATCCGCGTTCCAGGCTCGCCGCTAGACGCAGAACTTCGTCCTCGTCGAACCCCGGCTCGGCCTCCACCGCGACGAGCTTCGGGCGGCCTTCGGTCAGCGTGCCGGTCTTGTCGACGATCAGCGTATCGATCTTCTCGAACCGTTCGAGTGCTTCTGCATCGCGGATCAGCACGCCCGCCTGCGCACCGCGCCCGGTGGCGGTCATTACCGACATCGGCGTGGCGAGGCCGAGCGCGCAGGGACATGCGATGATAAGCACGGAAACCGCAGCGATCAGCGCGTAGGACAGCGCGGGCGCAGGGCCGAACAGCGCCCAGCCGACAAAGGCGAGCACCGCCACTCCGATAACCGCCGGCACGAAGAACCCGGCGACCTTGTCGGCGTATTTCTGAATAGGCGCGCGCGAACGCTGCGCCTTTCCGACCATTTCGACGATCTGGCTGAGCACGGTGTCCGAGCCGACCCGCCGTGCCTCGATTACCATGCCCCCGTTGCCGTTTATCGTCGCCCCGGTGACGGGATCGCCGGAGGATTTCTCCACCGGAAGGGGCTCTCCTGTGATCATGCTCTCATCGACCGACGAGTGGCCTTCGACCACCTCGCCGTCGACCGGCACCTTTTCGCCCGGCCGAACGCGCAGCCGGTCGCCGACCGCGACCTCGTCGAGCGGGATTTCCTCTTCGCGGCCGTCCTCGCGGATGACTCGCGCAGTCTTGGCGGCGAGGTCGAGCAACGCGCGGATCGCCTTGCCGGTGCCTTCACGGGCGCGGAGTTCCATGACCTGCCCGAGCAGAACGAGGACGACGATGACCGCCGCCGCCTCGAAATAGATGGGAACGTTGCCGTACATGTCGCGAAAGCCCGAGGGAAATATACCCGGCGCGATTACTGCGACGACGCTGAACACCCACGCTGCGACGACGCCCATCGAGATGAGCGAGAACATGTTGAGGTTCCAGCTGCGGAATGAGCGCCAGCCGCGCACGAGGAACGGCCAGCCGCACAACAGCACGACCGGCGTGCCGAGCAGCAGTTCGATCCATTGTGCGCGGCCCTGGCCTACTGCGTCGCGGATCCAGCCGAACCCGATCATTGGCCCCATCGAGAGAACCAAGAGCGGGACCGCAAGCGCCGCGCCGATCCAGAACCTGCGGGTGAAATCGACCAGCTCCGGATCGGGCCCGGTGTCTTCGGCTGAGAAAGTCTCCGGCTCCAGCGCCATGCCGCAGATCGGGCAGCTGCCCGGCCCCACCTGACGCACCTCGGGGTGCATCGGGCAAGTGTAGATTGTCCCCTCGGGCACGTCCTCGGCGGCCGCGCGGTGCGCGCCGGACAGGTAGTGCTCAGGATCGTTGACGAATTTCTCGCGGCATCCGGCGGAGCAGAAATAGAGCGTCGTCCCGTCATGCGCCGCGGTGTGCTTCGCACCCTCGATCGTGACGTTCATTCCACAGACGGGATCTTTCGCCGTCGGACCGTCGGGGGCGCCGCGTGGCTGCAGTGCGAGTGATCGTGTGCCATCAGAACCAGGCCCTCACGCCGAGAAGAAGGGAAATGCGGTCCGGCGTCTCGCCGGCGGCGCGTGCATAGTCGGCGGTTCGACCCACCTTCGTCTCGTAGCCGACGCCTATGTAGGGCGCGAACTCGCGCGCGAACTCGTAGCGGAGCCGAAGGCCCGCCTCGACCGAGGAGACACCTGCACCGACGCCGATCGAGTCGATGTCCTGCGCCGAGAGCGACACTTCGGCGCGCGGCTGCAGGATCAGGCGCTGGGTAATCCGCTGGTCGTATTCGGCCTCGATCCGCGCAGTCAGGTCGCCGCGGTCGGAGAGGAAGGCAGCGGCGTCGACATCGAACATGTAGGGGGCCAGGCCCTGCACACCGAGAACCGCGTGAGCGCGTCCTTCGGGCTCGATGTCGTAGCGCACGCCCGTTTGCAGGTCGAACCACGGGCCGATCGCGTGGCTCCACAGCGTCTGGACTTCGGCGGACTCGACCACGCCACCGAATGCGCCTTCGCCCTCGCTCTTGAACCAGAGCTTGTCGATGTCGCCGCCGTACCAGCCTTGCGCGTCCCACAGGTAGAGGTTCTCTCCCCGGCCGACTCTCGCTTCGAGACGGTCGATCATGAAGGTCCCGCCGGTCCAGCCACCGTGTTCGTGCACGAGCTGGTCACGCGCGGCAGCCATCGCTTCCGGGCCGTAAATGGTGTCCGCAGCATGATCCGGTCCTTCGAGCGAGCGTGGCGGTGGACCCGACGCGGGAGCGCCCGCTTCGGCCGTCATGCCGTGATCCATGCTCGCATGGTCCATCTGCGAATGATCCATCCCCGACTGGTCATCCGCCGCGTCGTCGGTCGACGTCTGCGAGTCCGCTTCCGCGCTCACCGCGTGCCCGGCATGGGTGGAATGATCCTGCGCGGCGACGGGCGCCGCGATGATCGCCGCAGTGGCAAGAAGGAGCGCGCGCATCAGGTGTCTCCACCCGGGAAGGGGCGGACGGTGACGACCTGCATCATCCCGGCGTGCATGTGGTAGAGCAGGTGACAGTGGAAAGCCCAGTCGCCCGGCTCGTCCGCGGTGAGGTCGAACGTCGCCTTGCCGCCCGGCTGGACGATCAACGTGTGCTTCTTCGGCTGGTGCGCAGGATCGGCTCCGTTGACGAGCTCGAAGAAGTGACCGTGCAGGTGGATCGGGTGCGCCATCATGGTGTCGTTGACGAGCGTCACGCGAACCCGTTCGTCGTACCCGAAGCGGATCGGGTTGTCGGTAACCGCATTCAGCTTCTTGCCGTCGAACGACCACATGTACCGTTCCATGTTGCCGGTGAGGTGGATCTCGAGGCTGCGATCGGGTGGGCGCACCGGATTGGGGCGCATCGCCTTTAGGTCGGTGTAGCGCAGCACCCGGTGATCGACCGTGTCGAGCCCCAGGCCGGGATAGCCCATTCGGTCGACCGGCATCGGCGCGATCATGTCGACGCCCGCGCCCTGCGCATCATCGGGCAATTTCGACAGGTCGCGCATCGAATGGTCCATCGCCGTCGCGCTCGGCTCGCCATGATCCATTCCGGGCATCGAGGGAGCCGCATCATGCACCATTGCGCCGCCATGCGACCCGTCCATGCTGCCCATGCCCATATCGGCCATCGTCAGCGTGACCGGTTCGCGAAGTGGGGGGACGAGTGCGCGCATCCCGGGCGTCGAGGTCAAGGTGGCGACGCCCATTCCCGAGCGGTCCATTGCCTCGGCCACTATGGTATGCGCGCCCGCGCCGGGCTCTATGACGATGTCGTAAGTCTCGGCCGTTCCGATCTGCAACTCGTCCACCGCGACATCGGCCACGTCCTGCCCGTCGGCCTGAATACCGTCAGAGGCACGCCCGGGATGCGGAAGTTGAAGAACGTCATCGCGCTGCCGTTGATCAGCCGCAGGCGGATCCGCTCCCCGGGCGCGAAGCCGAGTTCCAGGTCGTCTGCCGTAGAGTGACCGTTGACGAGGTAAGAATAGGTCGAACCCGTTACGTCCGAGATGTCGCGCGGATCCATCCGCATCTTGCCCCATTTGAGGCGTTCGGCGATCGGCATCTCGCCCTCGGTCGCGGTCTGCTTCGTGTAGTTGAAGTAGCCTTCCGCGACTTTCAGCTTCCGCATGATCTCGTGCGGGTGCATCGGAGTGAACTCGCTCAGCAGAAGCACGTATTCGCGGTCGTACCGGCCGTCGTGACCGTGCGCCGGGTCGACGATCAACGGCCCGTAGAGCCCCACCTGCTCCTGTAGGCCGGAGTGGCTGTGCCACCAGTACGTGCCGCTCTGTCGAATCGGCAAGTCATAGGTGAAGGTTTCGCCGGGGCGAATGCCGGGAAAGCTGACACCCGGCACGCCGTCGTACTGGAACGGCACCAGCATGCCGTGCCAGTGGATAGAGGTCTCCTCCTCGAGCGTATTGGTCACGTGGAGACGGGCGCGCTGGCCTTCGCGCAGGCGGATCATCGGGCCCGGCAGGCTGCCGTTGACCGTAATCGCGTGGCCGACCCGCGTCCCATCAGAGAAATGCGAGTGGCCGATGGTGAGGTTGATGTCCTCACCGCTTAGCATTCCAAAACCCTTGCGCGCGCCAGTCGGTGTTGCTCCCCGCGCCCACGCCGGCATCGGCAAGGCGCTCGATGCTGCAAGCGCGGCGGTGCTGAGGACGAGTCCGCGGCGGGAAAGGGTCGGCGAGTTGGTCATCTCTTGCGGTCTCCTGATGTTCGTAATATATACCCCCATAGGGTATTTCAAGAGAGGTGATGATTTGACCTGCGACAAAGACGTGAAAGCGAAGCTCAACCGGCTCAACCGCATCGCCGGACAGGTTCGCGGCATCGGTCAGATGATCGAGGACGGACGCTATTGCATCGACGTTCTCACGCAGATCCAGGCTGTGAAATCGGCTCTGGCGAAGGTCGAGAGCGAGGTCCTCAAGGATCACGCCGCGACTTGTGTGGCGGAGGCGATCGCATCGGGCGACGAGGCCGAACAGCGCGCGAAATTCACCGAGCTGGTGGAGCTGATGGAGCGCCAGCGCCGCTAGCGCCGCGCGGTTGCCCCGCCGGAAACCTTGCGAGAGTCCCGCGTTGGTCTCTCGACAGTGGGAGATTGCGCGATGGCGGAAGGGCAGCACGATAACATGCACGGTGGCCACATGAAGGGCGGTTCCTACGTCAAGTTCATGGCGATGATCGGCACCTCTACGGTGGTGATGTTCATCCTGATGTACGTGAACACCTATTCGATCGATCACGTGTTCTGGAGCGAGACGCGCTTCTGGATGGCGTTCGTGATGGGCGCGGCGATGATGGTCGTGATGCTGCTTTTCATGTGGGGCATGTACAAGAGCTCTACGAAGAACATCGTCATTCTTGGGGTTGCCGCGGTCGTTTTCGCACTGGGGCTGTGGCTCGTACGCAGCCAGTCGACGGTCGACGATACCGAGTACATGCGCGCCATGATCCCGCACCACTCGATCGCGATCATGACCAGCGAACGGGCGCATATCCGGGACCCGCGGGTGCGCGAACTGGCCAAGGGCATCATCGTTGCCCAGCGGCGCGAGATTGCCGAGATGAAGTATCTGATCAACGACATCGACAAGCACGGCATTCGGACGAGCAAGCGCATGCCAGCGCAGCTCGGCGCCTCGGGACTGACGGAGGAGCCGACGCGAGAGGGCGCCGTTCAGTATGGGCACGAGGGAGACGCACGATGAGGTATCTCGCCTTTGCAGTTTTTCCGTTGGCGCTTGCCGCCTGCAACCAGAACACTTCCGCCGGAGCCGACCGCGAAGCGCAGGTCGAACCGGTCCCGTCCGCTGCGCCCCGTGTTGGGGCGGCGGAAGCGCTGAACGGCATCGCGACCGAGGCAATCACGATCGAGACGATGACCGATACCGACCTCGCCTCGCTCGGGCAGGAGGCCGGCTCGTGCCGGATCTTGCTGACCGAGGTTGGCAAGCCGTCGCTCGCCTATGAGAAGGGCATTCGCGCGACGATCAAGCTCAATGGAAAGTTGATCACTCTCCCCGGAAGCGGGGCGGATGAATACTCCGAGGCAGGGCTGAAGGTCGTCTTGCGCGAAGTGCCGGGCGAGGGCGATGCCGGACTTCCCGAAGAGGAGATGATCGTCGCCCTGCCGGGCGCGAAGGACGAACTCGGCTATCGCGGCTATCGCCAGTGCGCGAAGGGAGGGCCGTTCCAGGCCAGCGGCTGATCGCGGGAGGCAGCGTCTTCGGGGAAGAATTCGGCCGGACAACGACTTCGCTGCTTGACTTTCACATATAAAGATACCTTTATATCCCGCATGACGATCGAAACGGTCATGCGCGCACTGGGCGACCCGACAAGGCTGCGGATCATGCGGCTGATTGGGGCGATGGAGCTTGCCGTCGGCGAGCTGGCGCACGTTCTTGGCCAGAGCCAGCCGCGCGTCTCGCGCCACGTTGCGATCCTTGCCGACGCAGGCCTTGCCGAACGCCGGCGCGAAGGGAGTTGGGTGTTCCTGCGCCAGTCGCACGCTGCCGGAGAGGGAATTTCCGCCGCGGTTGCCGGACTGCTCGCCGCCGCCGAGAACGAGGACGATCAGTTCGCCCGCACTTGCGATGAAGACCGGCGCCACCTCGCGGCAATCCGCGACGCGCGGGAGGCGAATGCGGCTGATTTCTTTGCTCGCCACGCCGGCGAGTGGGACCGATTGCGCGCGCTGCTTGCACCCGCCGAAGCGGTCGAGGCGGCTCTGGTGGCCGCACTTGAGGGCGAGGATGTGGGCGAAGTGCTCGATATCGGCACGGGCACGGGCCGCATCGCCGAATTGCTCGAGCCCGCTGCAGCGGCGGTGATCGGGGTGGACAAGAGCCCCGAGATGTTGCGCCTCGCGCGTGCGCGCCTGCAAAACCTGCCGACTGGACGGGTCGAACTGGTGCAGGGCGATTTCG
This sequence comes from uncultured Alphaproteobacteria bacterium, assembly GCA_963728375.1. Classification (GTDB taxonomy): domain Bacteria; phylum Pseudomonadota; class Alphaproteobacteria; order Sphingomonadales; family Sphingomonadaceae; genus Tsuneonella. The sequence goes on along the minus strand of CAVSJL010000004.1, from coordinate 206,642 downwards.
CCGCGTTGCCGTTCGAGGCGGACGCGTTCGACACCGTCGTGTTCCACCAGGTGCTGCACTATGCCCACCAGCCCGAATACGCGCTCGCGGAGGCCGCCCGCGTCTGCCGCGCGGGAGGTCGGATCGCGATCGCCGACCTTGCTGCGCACGACCGCGAGGAACTGCGCCGCGCACATGCGCACGCCCGTCTGGGGTTCGACAACGCACAGGTTGTGGCAATGCTCGCCCGGCACGGCTTCGCGGTGGAGGACACTGCAATGGTCGAGGGCGGCCAGGTCGCGGTGATGGTGTGGATTGGACGGCGGATCGCCGACCGCGTGGCGCAGATCGAACGTGACCGCGTGCGCAAGGTGGCCAGCCGATGAATGCCGAGATCGCACATGCCGAGCCACTCTACGCCTCGCTACCGGGCGACATCGGCGTCAGCTTTGAATTCTTCCCGCCCAAGACGGAGAAGATGGCCGAGACGTTGTGGGAAAGCGTCCAGACGCTCGCGCCCCTTCGCCCCGATTTCGTCTCGGTGACCTATGGCGCGGGCGGCTCGACCCGCGAGCGCACGCATGCCGCGGTCGAGCGGATCATCCGTGAAACCGGCATCCCCGCTGCGGCGCACCTCACCTGCGTTGATGCCACGCGCGAAGAAATCGACGCAATAGCGCGCGAATACTGGGACATCGGCGTGCGCCACATCGTCGCGCTTCGCGGAGATGTCGCGCAAGCAGGCGCGGCTTACGCTCCCCATCCGCAAGGGTACGAGAATGCCGCCGACCTCGTTTCCGGTCTCAAGCGGATCGCGCCGTTCGAGATTTCGGTGGGTGCCTATCCCGAAAAGCATCCCGACAGCGCCGACGAGGCGTCCGATCTCGACAACCTGAAGCGCAAGATCGATGCGGGGGCGACCCGCGCGATCACCCAGTTCTTCTTCGAACCGGACTGCTTCTTCCGCTTCCGTGACAAGGCAGCGGCGGCAGGCATCGATGCCGAGATCGTCCCCGGCATCATGCCGGTGATGAGTTTCGCCAGCGTCCAGCGGATGAGCGGACTATGTGGCACTGCGATCCCGCACTGGATGGAAACGCTGTTCGATGGGCTCGACGACCGGCCGGCCGCGCGCCAGCTCGTCTCGGCCACGGTCGCCGCCGAGCTCTGCCGCCGGCTTTACGCGGGCGACGTGCGCAATTTCCATTTCTACACCCTCAACCGGGCCGAACTCAGCTACGCGATCTGCCACCTGCTCGGACGTCGGCCCGCCGGAGACACAGCATGACGAAGCGCGAGCAATTTCTCGCCGAATGCGCCAGGCGCATCCTCATCACCGACGGCGCCTTCGGGACCGAAATCCAGAACTGGAAGCTCGCCGAGGCCGACTATGCCGGTCGCTCGGGCTCGGCCACGATCAGAAGGGCAACAACGATATCCTCGCGCTGACCAAGTCGGAGGTGCCCGAGGCGATCCATCGCGCCTATTTCGAGGCGGGCGCCGACATCGCCGAGACCAATACGTTTTCGGCCAACCGGATCAGCCAGGCGGATTACGGCGCGGAAGCCCTCGTGCGCGAAATCAACTTAGAGAGCGCCAAGCTCGCCCGCCGGATCGCCGACGAGTTCGAGGCAAAGGACGGCCGCCCGCGCTTCGTCGCCGGGGCGATCGGGCCGACCAACAAGACGCTTTCGCTCTCGCCCGACGTCGAGGATCCGGGTTACCGCGAGATCGACTGGGATACGCTGGTCGACGTCTACCGCGAGCAGGCCGAAGCGCTCGTCGAGGGCGGGGCGGACTTCATCCTCATCGAGACGGTATTCGACACGCTCAACGCCAAGGCCGGGATCATGGCGGTGAAAGAGGTCGAGAAAGCACTCGGCCGCGAAGTGCCGGTGATGCTGTCGATGACGCTCACCGACCTGTCGGGGCGCAACCTTTCGGGCCACACGGTCGAGGCGTTCTGGCATGCCGTTCGCCATGCGAAGCCGCTGACGATCGGGCTCAACTGCTCGTTCGGCGCGACCCAGTTGCGTCCGCACGTCAAAACGCTGGCGGAAATCGCCGATGCGCCGATCATGGTCTATCCCAATGCGGGACTGCCGAACGAACTGGGCGCTTATGACGAGCGGCCCGAGCAGACTGCGGGGTTCGTGCACGAGTGGGCCGAGGCCGGGCAGGTCAACGTTCTCGGCGGGTGCTGCGGTTCGACGCCCGCGCACATCGCCGCGATCGCGCAATCCGTGAGGGGCATTGCCCCGCGCACGCTGCCCAGCCCGCCGGTCGCGACGCGCCTCGCGGGTCTCGAACCCTTCACGCTCGCCGCCTGATTACCCGGGAATTTCAATTGACTACCGCTGTATCCTCACGCTTCGTCAACATCGGCGAGCGCACCAACGTCACCGGCTCGGCGGCGTTCAAGAAGTTGATCATGGCGGGCGACTATGCCCGCGCGGTCGAGGTCGCGCGCCAGCAAGTCGAGAACGGCGCGCAGGTGATCGACGTCAACATGGACGAAGGATTGCTCGACGCGGTCGACGCAATGACGAAATTCATCAAGCTAATCGCTGCTGAACCCGACATCGCCCGGGTGCCGGTGATGATTGACAGTTCGAAGTGGGAAGTAATCGAAGCGGGCCTGAAGTGCGTGTCCGGCAAGCCGATCGTCAACTCGATCAGCATGAAGGAAGGCGAGGGCGCCTTCCTCGAGCACGCGCGCAAATGCATGGACTATGGCGCCGCAGCGGTCGTGATGGCGTTCGACGAACAGGGTCAGGCCGATACGAAGGAGCGCAAGGTCGCGATCTGCAAACGCGCATACGACCTGCTCACCGGCATCGGTTTTCCGCCCGAGGACATCATCTTCGATCCCAACGTGTTCGCGGTCGCGACGGGGATCGAGGAGCACGACCGCTACGCGCTCGATTTCATCGAGGCGGTCACCGAGCTCAGGCGGTTGTGCCCCCATGCGCACTTCTCGGGCGGGCTGTCGAATCTCAGCTTCAGCTTTCGCGGCAACGAGACCGTGCGCCGCGCGATGCATTCGGTGTTCCTCTACCACGCGATCCCCGCCGGGCTGGACATGGCGATCGTCAATGCCGGCCAGCTCGACATCTACGACCAGATCGACCCGACCCTGCGCGAAGCGTGCGAGGACGTGATCCTGATGCGGCGCCCCGACGCGACCGAGCGGCTGATCGCGCTTGCCGAAAGCTACAAGGGCAAATCCGCGGCCGAGGAGAAGGCTGCCGAGGAATGGCGCGGCTGGCCGGTCGAGCGGCGGCTCGAGCATGCGCTCGTCAAGGGCATCGACGCTTACGTGGTCGACGACACCGAGGAAGCGCGGCAGGCAAGAGCCGACGCCGGCGGGCGCCCGATCGAAGTGATCGAAGGCCCGCTGATGGACGGCATGAACGTGGTCGGCGACCTGTTCGGCAGCGGCAAGATGTTCCTGCCCCAAGTCGTGAAGTCCGCGCGGGTGATGAAGAAAGCCGTCGCTCACCTCATCCCCTTCATCGAGGCGGAGAAGGAAGCCTCGGGCCTCGCCGACCAGTCGAAAGGGCGGATCGTGATGGCGACCGTCAAGGGCGACGTTCACGACATCGGCAAGAACATCGTCGGCGTCGTACTCCAGTGCAACGGTTACGAGGTGATCGACCTTGGCGTGATGGTGCCTTGGTCGAAGATCCTCGAGACCGCGAACGACAACCAGGCCGACATGATCGGTCTCAGCGGCCTCATCACCCCCTCGCTCGACGAGATGGTCACGGTTGCCGAGGAAATGACGCGCGCCGGGATGACCATGCCGCTGCTCATTGGCGGCGCGACGACGAGCAAGGTGCACACCGCGCTGCGGATCGACCCCAAGTACGACGGCCCGGTCATCCACGTGCTCGACGCGAGCCGCGCGGTTGGCGTCGCGAGCCGGCTGCTGTCCGACACCCAGCGCGATGCCTTCGTCGAGGATACCGCCGCCGAATACGTCAAGGTGCGCGAAGCGCGCGAAGGCAAGGCGCAGAGCGTACTGCTTACGCTCGAGGAAGCGCGCGCCAATTTCTACGACCCGAAATACGCCGACAAGCCCGGCATACCGCTTCAGCCGGGTGTCACGGGTTTCTCCGATTGGGACCTCGCGGACCTCAGGCAGTATATCGACTGGACGCCGTTTTTCCGCGCGTGGGAGCTCCACGGCACGTACCCCTCGATCCTCGACGACGAGGTCGTCGGCGAGACCGCGCGCAGCCTGAAGGCCGACGCCGACGCGATGCTCGACCGGATCGTTTCCGAAAAGTGGCTGACCGCCAAGGGCGTCGCGGGACTGTGGCCCTGCGCGCGCGACGGCGACGACGTGACCGTGCACCTCGCCGACGAGGAACGCCATGTCCTGCTCCCGTTCCTGCGCCAGCAGATCAAGAAGAGCCGCGACCGGGCAAACATGTGCCTTGCCGACTTCATCGACCCGGCGGGCGACTGGATCGGCGGGTTCGCGGTCGGTATTCACGGGATCGAGCCGTATTCGCAAGGGTTCCGCGACGCGAAGGACGACTATTCCGACATCCTTCTCAAGGCACTCGCCGACAGGCTGGCCGAGGCTTTCGCGGAAGCGTTGCACAAGCACGTCCGCACCGATCTATGGGGCTATGCGCCGAACGAGCAGCTGACCAACGAGGCGCTGGTCAAGGAACAGTATCGCGGTATCCGTCCCGCGCCCGGGTATCCGGCGTGCCCCGACCACAGCCTCAAGCCGGTGCTGTTCGACCTGCTCGATGCCGAGACGCACACCGGGATCACTCTGACCGAAAGTTACGCGATGTACCCGACTGCCGCGGTCAGCGGGTTCTATTTCGGACATCCCGAAAGCCAGTACTTCGGCGTCGCGCGGATCGGCCGCGACCAGGTCGAGGATTACGCCGCGCGCCGCGGCGTCGATATCGCGACGGCCGAGCGGTGGCTGCGTCCCAACCTCGACTAGGCTTCCAGTTCCCTCAGGCTGCGTCCGCGCGTTTCGCGGCCCGCCCAGGCAATGAGAACGGCCGAAAGGCCAAGCGGCACGAGCAGCGCAAGAGCTGCACCGCCGAGGGTGGGGATCAGTCCTACAAGGGCGAACCCCTGCACCGCGACCCCGCCGAACTTGCTGCTGCCCGCCACCAGACCCGTCGCTCGCCCGCGGACGCCGAGTGCATAGTTTTCCGCCGTATACGGTAGCAGCACCGCAATCATGCCGTTCGTGCCGGTGATGAGCATGGCGATCACGCCAACGAGCAAGGGCGTCCAGCTGAGCATATGCGCGGGGAGCAATGCCCCGAGCAGGCCGACGAGCGTCAGGATCACCGTTCCGACCAGGGTCCACTTGCTGCTCCAGCGGCTGTAGAGCCACGCGGCGACCGCAATCGTCGGCAGCGCGATGAGCGCCGATCGTGCGAGGATCTCGCTGGCTATCGCGGCACTGTAGCCACGCGCCTGGAGATCGGATGGCAGCCACAGCAACAATCCGAAATTGACGAAGCTCCATGACAACGCGGCGATGGTGAGCGCGGTCGTGAGACCATCATGACGCGTGTGTGCGATCGTGGCATCCGATGGAGCGGCCACGCGAGCGCGCGGTTCGATACCGAACCGAAACCGCATCCGTTCGAGCTCGTCGGTGCGCCCCTGCTCGGCGAGGAAGCGCGGCGATTCCGGGATCAGCCTCGCCAGCGCAAGCAGCACGAGCGCGCTCGGAAAGCCCTGCAGCCACAGCACCCGCCAACCGAACTCCGGTTCGAAAAGGTGTGCGGCTGCGCTCGCCGCCAGATAGCCTCCGATCAATCCGAGTCCGCCGACGAGAACCAGCACCCACGAGCGGTGACGCGGGGGCATCACCTCGGCCAGAAGAGTGTAGACGACGGGTAACATCCCCCCGGCCGAGCAGCCCATCAGGAAACACATCACGAGGTTCCAGCCGAAAGTCGGCATCGCCCCGCAGATCGACGTGGATGCGAACAGGATGGTCGAAAGCAGGATCGATACGCGGCGCCCGTAGAGGTCGGCGATCCACCCCCACACGAACGATCCCACGGTCGTGCCGGTCAGGGCGACGAAGGGAAGAAGCGCGCCGACCGAGTTGGACAGCCCGTATTCCCGGCTCATCCCGGGGAGCACGAAGCCCAGTGTTGCGGGCTTCATGACATCGATGACCAGACCGACGGTGAGGGTCAGCAAGACGCCTGCATGCCAACGGTTGAGGGGGGTCGAATCGGGAGCTTCGTAACTGGTGCCTGCCGCGCTGTCATGCGGCGCACGGCGAGGCGGCAGGGCGCCCCAGCATGCCATGAGAACACCTGTCAGGATCAGACCCATGCCAACGATCATCGATCGGTCCATGGGCATGTCTGCGAGGCGGTCGAGCCCCATCCGGTGTGCGTGCGCGAGCATCGGCAGGTGCAGCAGCACGCCCGCGCTGATGGCAGCGCAGCCGGCCCAGAACCAGGGCGCGCGCGGACCCACGACAGAGATGGGCGGGGACGCGGGGCGACTGCTCACAGCGCGCAGTTATCCGCTGCCGGGGTCCGGGGCAAATCGTTTGCGGCGGGAAAAACGATGGACGCACGATGGCAGGGCGCGTTCACCCATTGACCGAATCCCCGCTCTCGCGCAGGGCATCGCTGTCGCCGGAAGAAATTCCGACGTCCGCCATGGGAGAGCGCCTTTTTTCGAAAGGGCCGCCGAAGGAGCAACCGCCCCGGAAACTCTCAGGCCAAAGGACCGTGGCGGGCCGTGCGATACTCTGGAAAGCGCTGTCCCGCTTGGGGCGGCCACCGACGGTGTAAGTCTGGAAAGCGCAGTCCGGACCAAACTCTCAGGTTTCCCGACAGAGGGGGTAGCGGTTGTCAGGGGCCCTCGCCGGGCATCGGCCGCGCTGTCGGGGATATGTGCGTGAGCGAGAGCGAAGAAGCCACCGAACTCGAAAAGTTGCCGATGGACGCCTGGCACCGCGCGCGCGGTGCACGAATGGTGCCGTTCGCAGGCTACGAGATGCCCATTCAGTACGAGGGCATCCTTGCCGAACACGAATGGACGCGCAGCCATGCCGGTCTGTTCGATGTGTCTCACATGGGCCAGCTCATCGTGCAAGGCGAAGGCGTGGCCGAGGCGCTCGAGGCACTCTTGCCGGGCGACATTTCCGCGCTGAAACCGGGCAAGGTCCGCTATTCGCTGCTGCTCGACGAGAACGGCGGGATTCTCGACGACCTCATGGTCACCAACGCGACCGAATGGATCGAGGGAGACGAAGAGGCCGGGTCCGAAGGACACTGGGGCCCGACCCGGTACTACGTCGTCGTCAACGGCGCGACAAAGTGGGACGATATTGCCCACTTGCGTGAGCACCTGCCCGACGAGATCACCCTGACCCACCTCGATGAACGCGCGCTGCTCGCGCTGCAGGGGCCAGAGGCGGCCGGCGCGCTCGAGCGCACGATGCGCGGGCTGACCGACGACTTCGGCTTCATGGAAGCGAAGAGCTGGCAGTTCGGCGAGCTCGACCTGATGGTCTCGCGCTCTGGCTATACCGGCGAGGATGGTTTCGAAATCTCGGTCGCCGCAGACCAGGCCGAGCAGCTTGCCGGACGCCTCTGCGCGGAGCTCGAGGTCAAGCCGATCGGCCTCGGCGCGCGGGACTCGCTGCGGCTGGAGGCCGGATTGCCGCTCTACGGGCACGACCTTTCGCCCAGAAACCGACCCGGTCAGCGCCGACCTTGCCTTCGCGATCAGCAAGAAGCGGCGCGAGCAGGGTGGCTTTCCGGGTGCCGAGCGCATTCTCGAGCTGCTGGGCGAAGGTGCGCCGACCAAGCGCGTCGGCCTGGCGCTCGAAGGACGCGCCGCCGCTCGCGAGGGGGCGAAAGTCTTCTCGGGCGAGAGCGAGGTCGGCACCGTCACCAGCGGCGGCTTCGCGCCCACGCTCGGCCATCCCATCGCGATGGCTTACGTCGATGCCGCGTTCGCCGCGGAAGGCACCGAACTGGAACTCGAGGTACGCGGCAAGCGTCTGCCCGCAAGGGTCGTGGCCATGCCGTTCGTCCCGCACCGCTATCATCGCAAGGGAGCTGCGAAATGACGCGTTACTTCACTGAAGATCACGAATGGATCGAGGTCGACGGGCAGACCGCCACCGTCGGCATCACGGACTACGCCCAGAGCCAGCTAGGCGACATCGTCTTTGTCGAGGTGCCCGCCGAGGGTACCAGCCTCGCCAAGGGCAACGAGGCCGCCGTGGTCGAGAGCGTCAAGGCCGCGAGCGACGTCTATTCCCCGGTTACCGGCGTCGTCACGGAAGGCAATCCGGCGCTCGACGACGACCCCGCGCTCGTCAACTCCGCGCCCGAAGCCGACGGCTGGTTCTTCAAGCTGACCATCACGCAGCCCAACGAGCTCGACGCGCTGATGGACGAGGCGAAGTACAAGGCCTTCTGCGACAGCCTGTAATCCAAGGCCGCACCGGCCGCACCAAAGGTTCGATATGCGCTACCTTCCCCTGACCGACGCCGATCGCGGCGAGATGCTGGACGTCATCGGCGCGCCCGACATCGATGCATTGTTCACCGACGTGCCGGCCGCGCACTACCTGAAGGAGCCGATCGAGGGGCTGCCGTCCGCACGCCAGCGAAATGGCGGTTGAAAAGCACATGCGGCGCCTATCGAAGAAGAACCTCGCGGCGGGCGACGCGGCGTTCTTCTGCGGGGCGGGGGCCTATCGCCACCACGTGCCGGCGACGGTCGATCACATAATCCAGCGCGGCGAGTTCCTGACCGCCTACACGCCCTACCAGCCCGAGATCGCGCAGGGCACGCTGCAGATGCTGTTCGAGTTCCAGAGCCAGGTCGCCCGGCTCTATGGCTGCGCGGTGGCGAATGCCTCGATGTATGACGGCTCGACGGCGTGCTGGGAAGCGGTCGCGATGGCGGCGCGGGTGACGAAGAAGAAGCGCGTCGTCCTCTCGGGCGCATTGCACCCGCACTATGCCGAAACCGTCAAGACGATGGCCAGGTTCACCGAGGACGAGATCGCCGGTGCACTGCCGACGATGCAGGGCGCGCCCGACATCGACGGTTTGATCGGCCGGATCGATGAGGGGACGAGCTGCGTCGTGGTCCAGTATCCCGACATCCTGGGCCGGGTTTACGATATGGCTCCGATCGCCGAGGCAGCTCACGCAAAGGGCGCGCTGCTGATCGCGGTCAACACCGAGCCGGTTGCGCTGGGTGCTTGTCGGTCGCCCGGGGAGATGGGTGCCGACATCGTCGTGGGCGAGGGCCAGTCGATCGGCGTAGGCCTCCAGTTCGGTGGGCCATACCTCGGCCTGTTCGCGGTGCGCGATCCCAAGCACGTGCGCCAGATGCCGGGCCGCCTTTGCGGAGAGACCGTGGATGCGGAGGGCAAGCGCGGGTTCGTGCTCACGCTCTCGACCCGCGAGCAGCACATCCGGCGCGAGAAGGCGACGAGCAACATCTGCACCAATTCAGGGCTTTGCGCCCTGGCCTTCACGATCCACCTCACCCTGCTGGGCGAGAAGGGCTTGCGCGCCCTGGCGGCGGAGAACCACCGGCTTGCCTGCATCGCCGCCGACAAACTGGCGGAAGTACCCGGCGTAAAGGTGCTCAACGATAGCTTTTTCAACGAGTTCACGATCGTTCTTCCCACCGATGCGCGGCAGGTCGTGCGCGAGCTTGCCGAGCAGAAGGTGCTCGCCGGGGTCTCGCTCGGGCGGCTCTATCCGGGCAACGACCAACTCTCGCGAGGGCTCGTCGTGGCGGTGACCGAAACCTCGAGCGAGGAGGACATCGAAACCCTCTGCGCCGCGCTGAAGGAGGTGCTGGCATGAACGCCCCGAACAAGAGCGGCTGGAAGCCCGAGATGACCCCGGAGATGGCCCCGTCGATGGCAGCCGCGCCGCAGACCGCCACCGGCAACCGCGCGTTGATGCTCGAGGAGCCGCTGATCTTCGAGATCGGCACCACCGAGACGACCGGCGTCGATCTGCCCGAGCCCGGGGCCGGTGCGAACCGTCTCGGCGGTCTTGCGCGGACCGAGGAGTTCGGTCTCCCCGGACTGTCCGAACCCGAGACCGTCCGCCACTACACCCGCTTGAGCCGGCAGAACTACGCGATCGACCTCGGCCTTTTCCCGCTCGGCTCGTGCACGATGAAGCACAATCCGCGTCTGAACGAGAAGGTTGCGCGAATGCCGGGCTTCGCCGACGTGCATCCGCTGCAGCCGGTCGATACCGTGCGCGGCGCGCTCGAGGTGATCGACGAACTCGCACACTGGCTGACCGAGCTCACCGGCATGCACAGCGTGGCGATGACGCCCAAGGCGGGCGCTCACGGTGAGCTGTGCGGAATCCTCTGCATCCGCGCCGCGCTCGAAGCGAAGGGCGACGCGCGCAAGGTCGTCCTCGTGCCCGAAAGCGCGCACGGCACCAATCCCGCCACCGCCGCCTTCGCCGGTTACGCAGTGGAAGACATTCCCGCGACGCCGGAAGGCCGCGTCGATCTGGAAGCGCTCAAGGCGCGGCTGGCACCGGACGTAGCGGCGGTGATGATCACCAACCCGAATACATGCGGCCTGTTCGAGCGCGACATGAAGGCGATCTCCGATGCAGTCCATGCAGCGGGTGGTTACGTCTATTGCGACGGGGCCAACTTCAACGCGATCGTCGGCCGGGTGCGCCCCGGCGACCTTGGCGTCGACGCGATGCACATCAATCTGCACAAGACGTTTTCGACCCCGCACGGCGGCGGCGGTCCCGGCTCGGGACCGGTTGTGCTGTCCGAAGCGCTCACGCCTTTCGCGCCGCTGCCGTTCGTGACGCGGCGGGCCGACGGCACCATCCACCTCATCGAGGAGGAAAACGCCGACGAGGAGCATCCCAGATCGTTCGGCCGCATGAGTGCGTTCCACGGCCAGATGGGCATGTTTACCCGCGCGCTGGCGTATATCCTCAGCCACGGTGCCGACGGGTTGCGGCAGGTCTCCGGAGACGCGGTGCTCAACGCCAACTACCTGCTGCGCAGCCTGGAGGACGTGCTCGACGCGCCTTTCGCGCACAGCGGGCCGTGCATGCACGAAGCGCTGTTCAGCGACAAAGGCTTCGCAGAAGGACTGACGACGCTCGATCTCGCCAAGGGGATGATCGACGAAGGCTTCCACCCGATGACGATGTACTTCCCGCTGGTCGTTCATGGCGCGATGCTCGTCGAGCCGACCGAGACCGAGAGCAAGGCCGGGCTCGACCAGCTCGTCGTCGCGCTGCGCAGCCTCGCGGCTCGCGCGAAGGAAGGCGACATGAGCCTCAAGAACGCGCCGGTGCACGCGCCGCGCCGCCGTCTCGACGAGACGCTCGCGGCGAGGAAACCGGTATTGGCCTGGAGCGAGCCCGAGGTGCCCGCGGGCCAACCGACCCTCAGCGAGCAGGGCGGCAGCTAGGCCCGTGTGGCAGGCGATGTTCGGTGTGACCAACCTGGTCGCGCTGGCGGCGTGGGCGGCGCTGATCCTGCTGCCCCGCAAGCCGATACCTCTGGCGCTTGTCCTTTACGGAGGCGTCGGCCTGCTTTGCCTGGCCTACTCCGCAGGGCTCGTCTGGGTGCTATCGACGACCGGCGGCGGAAACGCCGAATTCACGACCGTGGAAGGCGTGCGCGCAATCTTCGCTACCGATGCCGGAGTGGCGATCGGCTGGACGCACTATCTTGCGCTCGACTTGTTCACGGGCATCTGGATTGCTCGCGATGGCGACGCGAAAGGCTTTTCGCGGTTGGCGCAGGCCCCGTTCCTGTTGCTGACGTTCGTGGCCGGGCCGCTCGGTCTGTTCGTCTGGCTCGCCATCCGCGAGCGTCGCGCGCGCAAGAGCGGCTGGACGCGGAAAGGCAAAACGCCCGCCGGCTGACCGACGGGCGCTCCGTTGCGACCCTGAAAGGTCCGCGGCTTCCTGCCGCTATCAGTTGATTACGTCTTCCCCGGCCTGACCGACGGATTGGATGTCGCGGCCAGCACCCTTGACGGTGTTGCACGCACTCGCGGTGAAAGTCAGCGCAGCTGCGCCAAGCGCGATGATGATCTTCCTGGTCATTGGGCGATTTCCCTTTTGCTCGATATGCGAGTTTTCGATTTGCTAAACGTGCGCGCGCTCGCCGGGTTCCCTGCAAGCGTGTGGCATCATTCGCCCACCATCGCGCGTGCCCGGGTCACGGCCAGCCGATGCTCGCGCCAGGCGATGATCAGACCCGCGCCCACGATCAACGGCGCGCCCGCCCAGGTCGAGGTCGGCGGCAGCCGGTCGAACGCCCACCAGCCGAACAGCGTGGCCCACACGAGCGAGGAGTAATCCATTACGATCACGCTCGCGACCGCGCCGTAGCGCAGCGCGGCGGTGAGCAGGAATTGGCCGAGCAGGCCAAACGCGCCGAGGCCGAGCAGCAGGCTCCACTGGTAGGCCGTGTGCGCGGTCATCACGAACGGCATCGCGAGAGCGAGCAGCGGCGTGGTGAAGGCGGCGAACCAGAACACGATCGTCAGCGGATGCTCGGTGCGCGCGAGGTCGCGAATCTGGATCGAGATCAGCGCGATCGCGAAAGCGGCGCCCAGCGCGATGGCAGCGCCGACCGGCGGGATATGGCTCTGACCCGGCTGCGCGATGACGAGGACGCCGGCAAAGCCCAGCAGGACCGCCGACCAGCGCCACAGCCCGACCCGCTCGCGCAGGATCAGCGCCGACAGGATGACCGCCCAGATCGCGGTGGTGAAATTGAGCGTCGTCGCCTCGGCGAGAGGCAGCAGGGTCACCGCGCCGAAGTTGAGGAACATGCCGGTGATCCCCAGCATCGCGCGCCGGGCGTGCGCGCCGAGCCGCTTGCTCTTCAGCATGGAAAGCTGTCCGCGCGCGGCGAACCAGGCCAGCAGCACCGGTACGGTCGGCAATTGGCGCCAGAACAGCGTTTCGGTCAGGGTGACGCCGCTCTCGGTGACCAGCTTCACGAAGACCAGCATCACCGACAGCACGAACGCGGCGCCGAGACGGATCAGCAGGGCCATGAGCGGGCGTTGGTCGGTGGGGGCGTGGCTCACGCGGTCGCCATAAAGCCACTGGCGGCACGTGCAATCCATCCCATATTGCCCGCGATGAAGCTGATCGATGGTCTGCGGTTCGCGAGCGACGCGGAAGTCCTGTCGCTGTGGGGCGCCGGATTTGCCGTGCTGGCGCTGCTTTGCCTGGTGATGGAGCGCAGGCGCGTGAAGCGCGCGGCGATCAATCGCGTGGGATGGGTCCCCTGGACCGGGCTTTTCCTGCTGTGCGCCGTGATCGGCGGCGGATTACTCGCGCTGGGTGTCCCGTCGTGGCTGCGCGGCGTCTGACCGTCAGAGACACGCCTCCAGGTACGCCTGGTCGAAACCGAACTGGCGGGCCTTTTCCAGTGTGTAGGGGCGCAGGCCGCTCGAGCGGAACTCGCCGAGGATCTTGCCGTCCTCACTCTCGTCGAGATACTCGAACTTGAAGAGTTCCTGGGTGACGATCACGTCGCCTTCCATGCCGATCACCTCGGTCACGTTGGTTGTGCGGCGCGAGCCGTCGCGCAGGCGCTTGACCTGCACGATCAGGTCGACCGATTCCGCGATCTGGCGCGAAATGGCTTCCTTGGGGATCTTGATGTCGCCCATCAGGATCATGTTTTCCATACGGCCGAGGCATTCGCGCGGGCTGTTGGCGTGAAGCGTACACATCGAACCGTCGTGACCGGTGTTCATCGCTGCGAGGAGGTCGAAACACTCGGCGCCGCGGATTTCGCCCAGGATGATCCGGTCGGGACGCATACGCAGGGCGTTCTTCACGAGGTCGCCGATGGTGATCGCGCCCTGGCCTTCGAGGTTCGGCGGCCGGGTTTCCAGCGGCAGCCAGTGCGGCTGCTGCAGGCGGAGTTCGGCGGCGTCCTCGATCGTCAGCACGCGTTCGCCCGGGTCGATCATCTTCGACAGGGCGTTGAGCATCGTGGTCTTGCCCGAGCCGGTACCGCCCGAGATAACAACGTTCATCCGGCACGCGCCGGCGATCTTGAGCGCGGTCGCCATCTTGTCGCTCATGCTGCCGAAGTCGCGCAGCATGTCGATGGTGATCGGCTTTTCGGAAAACTTACGAATCGAGATCGCGGTGCCGCGCAAGCTGAGCGGCGGGACGATCACGTTGACGCGGCTACCGTCCTTCAAACGGGCGTCGGCCAGCGGGGTAGTCTGGTCGACGCGGCGGCCGACCTGGTTCACGATGCGCTGGGCGATCTGGAACAGGTGCTGTTCGTCGCGGAACCGGATCGGCGCGACGACCAGCTTGCCCTTTTTTTCGATGTAGGTCTGGTCGGGCCCGTTGACCATGATGTCGCTGATGTCGGGGTCGTTGAGCAGTTCTTCGAGCGGGCCGAAGCCGAGCAGCTCGTCGATCAGCACCTTTTCCAGCGCGAACTGTTCGCGGCGGTTGAGTGTGACCTTGAGCTCGGCGAGCACCTCGAGGATGATCGGCCGGAATTCTTCCGACAGTTCGTCCTTGGTGAGGGTCGCCGCCGCTTCGGGATCGACGCGTTCGAGCAGGCGCGGGAGCACCTGTTCCTTGATCTTGTGGACCGATGCCTCGAAGCCGCCGACCTGCTGCTGCTCGTGGACCGCGTTGGCGCGATCGGCGAGGCGGGTCATGGCATCGGCATTCTTGCCGGCGGGCCCGCCATCGGGCGGGAAGGCATCGTCGGCAGGCAGCGGCGGAAATTGCTCGCCTCCGGCGGGCGGCGGCGGCGCGGCGCCGGCTCCACCCTTCATCGGGCGGGCCACACCGAAGGAGGGACGGGCGCCGGCGTTCATACCCCCGGGTCCGTTCTTCCGTCCGAATGCGCTCATCGAATAATCCCCCAGGCCGTCGGCTTTGCGGTCACGCACGGCCCTGCCGCGAGCGAGGCGAACAGTGCCTTCCGAGACAGGGTGAATAAAATGGAAAGGTTGTTTTTTTCCTAAAGCCGACCTCGTGCGACGCGCTTTCAACGCCCAGCGCGGTTGCCTGCTGGCGCTCCCGAGCAAACTTCCATAGAGGCCCGCCGCCATGACCACGGTCAACCATCACGACGAGCGTGCAGGCTTGCTCAACGCGCTGTGCGGCTTTGCCCTGTTGTCGGTTGGCGACGCCGTGGTGAAATCCATGGCGGGCGAGTGGCCGCCCACAGCGATCGCCGCCCTCCGCTATGTCCTGGGCGCGGCCGGTCTGTCGGCCATCCTTTTCGCGCGAGAGGGTGCGGCGGGGTTCAGGATCGTCCAGCCGGGCCTCCAGTTCGTGCGCGGTGCGGCCGTGGCGATAGCGACGGTCGCGTTCTTCGGTTCGCTATTCCTGATGTCGCTCGCCGAGGCGACCACGATCATTTTCGTGAGCCCGATGATCACCGGCCTGCTGGCGCCGCTGGTGCTGAAGGAGCCTGCCCGGCGCGCGACGTGGATCGCCTCTATCGCCGCGTTCGCAGGGGTCCTGCTCGTGCTACGGCCCAACGTCGCGGAGATCGGTATCGCGGCCTTCCTGCCGCTGCTGGTGGCCTGTGCCATGAGCGCGCTGTTCATGGCCAATCGAGCCGCCGCCGGGCGGGCAAGCCCGCTGGCGATGCAGGCGTGGCTCGCCCTGATTGCAGCGCCGATCCTCGTCGTTGCCGCGATAGCTGGCGACCGGTCAAGCTTCGCCGCCCTTTCGGTGACGGTTCCCTCGCTCGAGGTTGTCGCCAAGTGCGCGTTCGTGGCGCTGAGCGCGAGCAGTGCGCACTGGCTGATCTATCTCGGCACCACCCGCGCGGGCGCGGCGAGCATCGCGCCGATGACATATGTGCAACTCGTCGTCGCCACCACGCTAGGCTGGCTTTGGTTCGGCGACCGGCCCGACGCGGCAACCGTGGCCGGCGCTGCCGTGATCGTGGGCGCGGGACTCTACCTGTGGCGCACGGGGCGGGGCGCGAGTTCCTCTCCCGCGCCATAACGCTTGCAATGATATCATGATATGATATCGCGATATCATGACCCGCATCCTGGCCGATCTTCCGGACGATGACATCAAGTGGCTCGACAGCCTTGCCGAGCAACAGGGAAAGTCGCGCGCGTCGGTGCTGAGAGACGCGGTGGCTGCTTACAAGGCAGAGGCTGCTGCCGATGACGATCTGGCCTGGCTGAACGACGGCTTCGGTGCCTGGAAGCATCGGACCGATATCGGCGATGCCGTCGAATGGCAGCGGCGGGAGCGGGCGGCATCCACTCGCCCATGGGACGACGACTATGAAGAAGTGAAGGCCGAATTTCCTGAACTCTTCGACGAGGAAGACGATCGCCAGCGTCACATCTACCTCGACATGATCGCCGGGAAGTATCCCGAGTCGAAGATTTCTGGTGACCGGTGAGCGGTTTTTCGTTCGACTCCAGCATCCTGATCGATGCATTGGCCGGACACGAACCGGCGGCGGTGGAAATTCGCCGCGCGGTCGATTTCGGTTCGCGGGCGTGGATCAGCCGGATGGTCTGGGTCGAAGTGCTGTCCAAGGGCACTCCGACCGAACTGAAGATGGCCGAAAGACTGCTCTCCGGCTTCGGGATCGACGAGATCGACGCCGAGATCGCGTCGCGCGCGGCCGCGCTCCGGCGCGAAAGAACCAGGCTGCGCGCCGCCGATGCGATCATCCTTGCCAGCGCGCTGGTGCGCGGGCGCGTGCTCGTGTCACGTAATATCAAGGACTTCCCGGCAAACATGCCGGGCATCCGGGTTCCCTATGTCCTTTAACGAAAGCTTTTGAATCATGTGCGGAATTATCGGCATCGTCGGCAAGGATCAGGTCGCCGATCGGCTCGTCGACGGGCTCCGGCGGATGGAGTACCGGGGCTACGACAGCGCGGGCGTGTGCACGCTTTCGGATGGTGAGATGATCCGTCGGCGCGCGCAGGGCAAGCTCGCCAACCTCGTGCGCGAACTGGCCGAACATCCTGCGCCCGGTACCGTCGGAATCGCCCACACCCGCTGGGCAACTCACGGCGCGCCGACTGCGAACAATGCCCACCCGCATGCGACCGATCACGTCGCGCTGGTGCACAACGGGATCATCGAGAACTTCAAGACGCTGCGCGACGAACTGATTGCCAGAGGCCGCACGCTCGAAAGCGATACGGATAGCGAGGTGGTCGCACACCTGATCTCCGAAGAGGTCGAAAACGGTGCCTCGCCCGAAGAGGCGATCCAGGCGGTCTTGCCCCGCCTGCGCGGTGCGTTCGCGCTGGCGATCGCGTTTCGCGACCATCCCGACATGCTGATCGGCGCGCGGCTCGGCTCACCGCTGGTAGTCGGCTACGGCGAAGGAGAGATGTACCTCGGCTCCGACGCGCTCGCGCTTGCGCCGCTTACTCAGAGGATCTCCTATCTCGAGGAAGGCGACTGGGTCGTCATCACGCGCGACGGCGCGCAAATTTACGACGTCGAGAATACGGAGGTCGAGCGCCCCATCACCACCTCCGGCGCATCGGCCGCGGCGGTGGAGAAGGGCAACTACCGGCACTACATGCAGAAGGAGATCTTCGAACAGCCGACCGTCGTCGCGCAGACCCTCCAGAGCTACATCCACCAGGCGGACAATCGCGTCGCGCTGCCGCAGATCGATTTCGACTTGTCGGCCATCAAGCGCATCACCCTCGTCGCTTGCGGCACCTCGTTCTACGCCGGGATGGTCGCAAAATACTGGTTCGAGATCGTTTGCACGCGTGCCCGTCGACATCGATGTCGCGAGCGAGTTCCGCTATCGCGAGCCGCCGCTCGAGGAAGGCGGTCTTGCGCTGTTCATCAGCCAGAGCGGCGAGACGGCCGACACGCTCGCCGCGCTGCGTCATTGCAAGGAGAACGGGCAGACTATCGCGGTGGTCGTCAACGTGCCGACCAGTTCGATGGCCCGCGAGGCGGATTTGCTGCTGCCGACTCACGCAGGCCCCGAGATCGGCGTCGCCAGCACCAAGGCATTCACTTGCCAGCTTGCCGTGCTCGCCGCGCTTGCGGCACATCTCGCGGTGAAGAAGGGGCGGATCGACCGAGCCGAAGAGCAGGAGATCGTCCGCCATCTGCTCGAGGCGCCCGCGTGCCTTAACGCAGCGCTCGATCACGACGACGACATTGCCGGTATGGCACACCTCATCGCCCCGGCGCGCGACGTGCTCTACCTCGGCCGCGGACCCGACTATCCACTTGCCCTCGAGGGAGCATTAAAGCTCAAGGAAATCAGCTACATTCACGCCGAAGGCTATGCGAGCGGCGAGATGAAGCACGGACCCATCGCGCTGATCGACGAAGCCGTGCCGGTGATCGTCCTCGCCCCGTCCGGTCCGCTATTCGAGAAGACCGTGTCGAACATGCAGGAAGTTCGCGCGCGCGGCGGCAAGATAGTGCTGATCTCGGACGAAGAGGGTCTCGCGGAAGCGGGCGAGGGGTGCCTTGCGACGATCCAGATGCCACGCGTGCATCCGTTGATCGCGCCACTGGTATATGCCGTGCCGGTTCAGCTGCTCGCCTATCACGTCGCCTGCGCCAAGGGCACCGATGTCGACCAGCCGCGCAACCTTGCCAAATCGGTCACCGTCGAATGACCGGTTCAGCCGGCCCAATGGTTAATTTCCGGTTGCGGCAAATCCGATAATTCTCTTTTGGATTAAGGGATTTACCGCCGCATAACCTTTGCCCGTTAACTGGGCCGTGTGATTGATCGCACCGAACCCCAATTCGAGCTTCCGGAGGAAGTGCCGCTGCTCGCGCTGCTGGGTCTCCGCGACCCGAAGGGCGGCGACTGGAATCGTCTGCGCGCGCTGCAATTTGCGCAGATAAACCGGACGTTGGGTCTTAGGGTCGCGGTCCATGCCCTTTGCGCCTTGATCGCGATCTGGGCCTATGCCGGCAAGGCGCCAATCGCAGTGATGGCCGTGTTCGTGGCTGCGTTGGCCGCGGCCCTTGCATTTACCGCCCGAACCGATCGTCAGCTTACTTTCGGTGAGCGAGCACGAATCACCCGCGAGGAAATCAATCGCAAGGGCATTTCGACCGCGACGGTCGCACTTGCCTGGGCCATCCCCGCGCTTGCGTTCGCCTTCTACGGTGACGATGCGAGTCGCACCGCGATCGCCCTGATCGTCGCAGTCCTCGTGCTGGGATCGACTCTCGCACTCGGAGTCGCCCCGCTCGTGACCGTTATCTTCGGCGGGATTACGGGGTTGGCGTGCATCACCGCGTTCGTTTTCTTCGGCCAGTTCGACATGGCGTTGACGACGGTAGCGTTGATGACTGTCGTAACGATCGGGGTCTCGCAGGTGGCCCGCATCCACCTCACGGCGTGCCTGGCCGAAGCGGGCAATGCCGAGAAGAGCGAGGTCGTCTCGCTATTGCTGCGCGAATTCGAGGAAAACCAGGCCGACTGGCTGTGGCAGATCGATACCAACCGGCTGGTACGTTCAGCCAGCCCGCGCTTCGCCTTTGCGTTGGGCAGGGGAGTCGAGGAGGTCGAAGGCCGTCCGTTCCTCGAGCTCATCAGCGGCGAGGCGTGGGAAACCGGCCAGTTCCCTTCGAGCCTGCACGATCTGGCCGAGCGTCTCAAACGGCGCGAAAGCTTCTCCAACCTGTTGGTCAAGGTCGCGATCGGGCGCGAACATCGGTGGTGGGAGCTTTCGGGCACTCCGATGCTCGACGACAACGGGGCTTACCTCGGAATCCGCGGAGTCGGTTCCGACGTGACCGAACAGCGCGAATCGAGCGAGAAGATCGCTTACCTCGCGCGCTACGATACGCTCACCGGGCTGCCGAACCGGCTCATGCTGACCGAGGCGCTCGGCGATGCGCTGCGCTATGCCGAGCAATGGCGGACGCGCTGCGCATTCCTGATGATCGACCTCGACCGGTTCAAGGCGGTCAACGATTCGCTCGGCCACCAGGTGGGCGACAAGCTGCTCGCCGAGGTATCGGCGCGGCTCAAGGCGGTGCTCAGCGAGAACGAGCTATGCGGAAGGCTCGGGGGCGACGAGTTCGCCATCGTCATCCGCGACGCAAGTGATCGGAGTTGCATCGAGCGTGTCGCCAAGAGCGTGATCGCCCGGCTGTCGCAGCCGTATGAGGTCGATCGCCACACGCTGTACGTCGGCGCCAGCGTCGGCTCCGCGATCGGTCCGCGCGACGGCCAGACGGTCGAGGAACTGATGCGCAACGCCGATCTGGCGCTGTACCGGGCGAAGGACGACGGCGGGGGCGAGCACCGTAATTACGAACCCGCACTCCACGCGAATGCCGAAGAACGCCGGCAGCTCGAATTCGCGCTTCGCCGCGCGCTCGAGAACCGCGAGCTCCAGTTGAACTACCAGCCGGTGGTGAACGCCACCAGCGAAGACATCGTCAGCTTCGAAGCGCTGGTCCGCTGGAACAGTGCGCAACACGGGTTGGTCAGTCCCGGCAAGTTCGTGCCGATCGCCGAAGATACACGGCTGATCGTGCCGATCGGGACCTGGGTGCTTGAGCAGGCGTGCCGCGAAGCGACCCGCTGGCCCGAACACGTCCGCGTAGCGGTCAACGTCAGTCCCGAGCAGTTGTTCGAACCCGACTTCGCCTCGACCGTGGTCAGCGCGCTGACTGCCAGCGGTCTGGAAGCGCGCCGCCTCGAACTGGAGGTCACCGAATCGATCTTCCTGCGCGATGCCAGCATCGCCCGCTCGTCACTCGAACAGTGCATGGCACTCGGCTGCACCGTCGCGCTCGACGATTTCGGCACCGGCTATTCGTCGCTGGGATATCTGCGCAAGCTGCGCTTCTCGACGATCAAGGTCGATCGCAGTTTCGTCCAGGGCGCAGCGCAGGATAGCAAGGAAAGCCTGGCGATCATCCGCGCCGTCGTCGCCATGGCCGACAGCCTCGAGATGACCACGACCGCGGAGGGCGTCGAAACCCCCGAGGAGGCCGAACTGGTCCGCCGTCTCGGATGCACCAAGATCCAGGGCTACTACTTCGGCCGGCCGATGTCCGCCGAGGATGCCCTGCAGCTGTTCCGACGCCGGCAGACAGACATGGTGGAGCGGTTCAGCTCGCGCCCGGCGGCGTAAGCCGGGATCTTCGCTCAGGCGCCGACGAGTGCGCCGATCGCGCTTTCGAACAGGATCCGGCCATCCGATCCGCCCAATTCGGGTTCGATCGCGCGCTCGGGGTGCGGCATCATGCCCAGCACGTTGCCCGCTGCATTGAGCACGCCGGCGATCCCGCGCTGCGAGCCGTTGACGGTGTCGGCATAGCGGAACGCGATGCGGCCTTCGCCTTCGAGCCGGTCGAGGGTGTTATCGTCTGCGAAGTAGTTGCCGTCGTGATGCGCCACGGGGAAGGTGACGATCGACCCCGTCTCATAGCCTGACGTGAACAGCGACTGGCCGTTCTCCACCCGCAGGGGCGCAGGGCGGCAGGTAAAGGTAAGCTGGGCATTGCGCATCAGCGCGCCGGGCAGCAGCTCGCTCTCGGTCAGTACCTGAAAGCCGTTGCATACGCCGAGCACCGGGACGCCCCGTCCGGCCGCGGCGATAACCGCGCGCATCACCGGGCTGCGGCTGGCGATCGCGCCGCAGCGCAAGTAGTCGCCATAGGAAAACCCGCCCGGAATGGCGATGAAATCGAGGTCGGCGGGAAGATCGGCATCGCCGTGCCAAACCTTGAGCGCCGGTTCGCCCGAGACCTTTTCCAGCGCCACCGCCATGTCGCGGTCGCAGTTCGAGCCGGGAAAGGTGATGACCGCGCCGCGGAACGCCATCAGACGGTCGCCTTTGCCGGCTCCGGCTTCTCGATCCGGTAGTTCTCGATCACCATGTTGGCCAGCAGCTTGCGGCACATCTCGTCGAGAGCATCGTCGCTGGTATCTTCCGCCACGTCGAGCTCGATCAGGCGGCCGACGCGAACGTCCTCCACGCCCGAGAAACCGAGCCCTTCGAGCGCGTGGTGGACGGCGCGGCCCTGCGGGTCGAGCACGCCGGGCTTGAGGCTGACGTAAACGCGGACTTTCATGGTGCGGGCCTCTAGGTAAGGTGGCGGAGCGCAGTCGCGGCGCCTATGCCGCCGCGCGGCCCCGAGAGCAAGCGGTGCGATGCCGATCCGATGCGCGCGACGGTTGCATAGCCGCTCCTCTCCACGTCGCTTGCCCAACTCGGCCGTACGAGGCAACAGGTCGGGCGATGAAGCTCGACCTCGTCTACAACCCCTTGGCGGGCAGCTTCCGGGAGGCGCGACTCGATGCGCTCGTCTGTGCCTTCGAAGATCGTGGCTGGAGCGTGCGGCGAGTCTCCTCGGCGCGTGAGTGGACGCCCCGCGAGGATCCACCCGATCTAGCCTGTATCCATGGCGGCGATGGGACGCTGCGAGATGCGGTACAGGCGCTCGGCGAACTCGCCGGCACGGTCCCGCTGTGCATCGCTCCGTCGGGCACGATCAACCTCGTCGCGAGAGAGATCGGCTATCCGCCCGAACCTGAGCGGCTCGCTGCGCAGGTCACCGCCGCGTGGCGCCGCGGAAGCGAAAACTGGGTCGCGGCACCGCTCTATCGTCTGGGAAACCTGCCGGTCGTCTCATGCCTCTCGATCGGCCCCGACAGCCACGCGGTGGCGCATGTTTCGGCTGCGCTCAAGAAGCGCATCGGACGCTGGGCCTATGTCGTCGCCATGTTGCGCGTGATGCGCCGCTGGCCGCGTCAGGCGATGCACGTGTCGGGAGAGCTGACGGACGGAACCCCGTTCGCATGTTCGGCGAGCGCGGTGATCGTCAGCCACGGGGCGTTGTTCGCCGGGCCGTTTCGCCTCTCGCCCAATGCGGCGCTGGCGGTCGATTCGGTCGAGCTCATAGTGCTCGAGCGGCCCTCGCGCGCGGGCGTGCTGGCGTTCACCGCGGCGGCGTTCGCGGGGCTGCCGCTCGATCGGCTCGGGCTCGCGACATTCCGCAGCGCGCGTCGCGTCGTGTTCGATCGCTGCGCCAGCCCGGTGCAGGTCGACGGCGACCATATCCCCGACGTCGGTGCCGAGTGCGCCTTTGCCGTCGAGCCGAGCGGAATGACGCTGCGCTACGTAGTCTGAAGGTCTATTTCTTGGGCTTGGTCGAGGACCGCAGCCGTCCGCGGTGCGCGCTCATGTCGAGCACTTCGCCGGGTTGCTGGCCGTCATCCTGCAACAGGCCGAGCCGCCGCGCCACTTCCTGGTAGGCCTGTTCTTCGCCGCCGAGGTCGCGGCGAAAGCGGTCCTTGTCGAGCTTTTCGCCGGTTGCCATGTCCCACAGCCGGCAGCCGTCGGGGCTGATTTCGTCGGCGAGGATCGTGCGGCTGAAATCGTTGTCCCAGATGCGCCCGAACTCGAGCTTGAAGTCGACGAGGCGGATGCCGATCGCGGCGAACATGCCGCACATGAAGTCGTTGATGCGGATCGCCATCGACGAGATGTCCTGCATCTCTTCATGGCTCGCCCAGTTGAAGCAGGCGATCTCTTCCTCGCTCACGAACGGGTCGCCGAGCGCGTCGTCCTTGTAGCAGTATTCGATCAGGGTGTGCGGCAGCGGCTCGCCTTCCTCGATCCCGAGGCGCTTGGTCAGCGAGCCGGCGGCGACGTTGCGCACGATCACCTCGATCGGGATGATCTCGACCTGGCGCACCAGCTGCTCGCGCATGTTGAGGCGGCGGATGAAGTGCGTCGGGATGCCGATGTGGGCAAGGCGGGTGAAGACGTACTCGCTGATGCGGTTGTTGATCACGCCCTTGCCGTTGATCGTGCCCTTCTTCTGGGCATTGAAGGCGGTCGCATCGTCCTTGAAGTACTGGATCAGCGTGCCCGGCTCGGGGCCTTCGTAGAGGATCTTGGCCTTGCCTTCGTAAACCTGGCGACGGCGGGACATGGGCGGTGGTCCTTCAATGCAAACGAGGCGCCCCGGCAGAGCGGGTCGGCGGAGACTCGCGCGGCCGGGGCGTGTATCCGCGCGCCATAGGCGGGCGCGGGCGCAAACGCAATTGCGCCCCCGATCCAGCCCCTAGAAGTCGCTCTCGAGGCCGAGCTTTTCGGGCTTCGTCTCGGGCTCGAGCGAAGGAAGGTGCTTTGCCTGCATCCGCTCGATCACCTTGCCGAGCGTGGCGCGCTGGACGAGGACGCTGAACAGCACGACGGCAAAGGTCGCCGCGAGCAGCAGCGCTCGCGCAGGACCCGCCGGCAGGGCTAATGCCAGGGCGATCGAGATGCCGCCGCGCAGACCGCCCCACCACAGCACGCGGATCGCGCCGGGTGCATCGAGCTGGGCGCCGGGCACCACGTTGACCATCGCGCCGACCGAGACCGCACGCGCGATCAGCGCGACGGGAATGGCGAGCAGGCCGATGATCAGGTGGCCGCGCCCCGGCGCAAGCGCGATCATTTCCAGCCCGATGAGCAGGAACAGGACCGAATTGAGGATTTCGTCGACCAGCTCCCAGAACTTGTGGACGTAGTCGCGGGTCTGGTCGCTCATCGCGTGGGCGAAGCCCTGGTTGCCGATGATCAGTCCAGCGACCGCCATCGCCAGCGGCCCGGAAATGTGCACGCTGGAAGCGAGGGCATAGCCGCCCATGACGACCGCGAGGGTGATCAGCACCTCGAGCGAGTATTCGTCCATGCTGGCCAGCGCCTTGAAACCGAGCCAGCCGATGACGAGGCCGAGGACGACGCCGCCGCCCGCCTCGATCGCGAACAGCCGCGCGCCTTCGGCCAGGCTGAAGTCCGCGCCCGTCACCGCCGCGCCGAGCAGGATCGTGAAAACGACGATGCCTACGCCGTCGTTGAACAGGCTCTCCCCCGCGACCGCCGACTGGAGCGACTGCGGGACGTTTTCTTCCTTGAGCACGCCGAGAACGGAAACGGGGTCGGTGGGAGAGATCAGGGCGCCAAATACGAAGTACCAGATCGGCGCGATCGGCAGTCCCAGAAGGACGCCGATGCCCCAGGTCAGCCCGCCGACGATCGCGGTCGAGATCAGCACGCCGACCGTCGAGAGCAGCAGGACCGGGAACCAGTCGCGCTTCAGGCGCTCGAGATCGACGTGCAATGCTCCCGCGAACAGCAGGAAGCTGAGCATCCCTTCGAGCAGGGTCTCGGTGAAATCCATTCGCTCGAGCAGGCGCGATACCCAGTCGTCGAGGGTAATGCCGGGCAGCAGCGCATTCACCACCATCAGGCCAAGGCTCGCAACGGCGCCCATGATCGTGAGGCCGATGACGTGGGGAAGGCGCAGGTAATGGTGGTTCAGATACCCGAGCACCGCCGCCGCGACGACGAGCATGGCGGCGATGTCGAACGCCTCGATGGCCTGGCCAGTGTGCTCCATGGCGCGGCAATAGCCTGACAGGGGCCGGGGTCAAAGAGTTAGGAACCCACTGCAACCTTGCTGGTTGGTTAACAAAGCTCGCCTTTTGACGCAGAGCTTCCAACGCCGACGGCGGCTTGCGTTTGCCCGCATCTGCCACGGGATGCCGCCGGTGCTGAACTGGCAGATCAGTAGATCAGAGAGGACCTACCCTTATGAAATTTATACATATTCTTGCCGCTTCCTCGCTCGTCGTGCTAAGTGCGTGCGGGGGCGACGACGCTGTCGAACAGCGCGGCGACCAGCTCGAAGAGCGCGCCGACGCGGTCGACCAGGCCTACGAGAACAAGGCGCAGTCGCTCGAGGAAGCGGCCGACGATGCCAGCTCCAATACGCGTGAAGACGCGCTTAACGCGAAGGCTGAAGCGATCGACGATATCGGTGATCAGAAGGCCGATGCGATCAACGAACGCGCCGACGAAATGAACTGACCGCGTGACGCGAACAAGGGCGCGCAGGATCTTCCCCCCTATGACCGCGCCCGAAGGGCTCCGCTTCGGCGGGGCCCTTTTAGTTTGGCGAGATATTGGTGCACCGACCACCGCTCTTTTCGCGTCGGGAGCGGGAAGTGGTGCCTCGGGGCGGATTCGAACCACCGACACTGCGATTTTCAGTCGCATGCTCTACCAACTGAGCTACCGAGGCAGGCACTGCGCGCGGGACCCTGCAGGGGTCGCCGGCGGTTGGCGAGGCGGCGCTATGGCGGCGCTTCGCGCAGATGGCAAGGGGTCAATCGGACTCTTCGCCAGCCTCTTCGGGTCGGACGATGCTTTCGGGGTCCACCGGTTCGCCCGGTACCGAGTAGCCGTCCGAGAACCAGCGCTGGAGGTCGCGATCCTTGCAGCGGGCCGAGCAGAACGGGGTATGCTCCGTGCTGCGGGGCTTCTTGCAGATAGGGCAGGAGCGGGTGGCAGAGGTCATCGCGGCACGATCTGGGCATGCCCTGCTTCGAGTGCAAGCGAATGGTCGGCCCCGATCCTGACTTCGCGGCCCATTCGGCGCGACAGCTCGGCGAGCCATTCTGGACGCAGGACGGCGATGACTTCCGGATGGGCCGTGAGCTCGATCGCGCCCGCTCCCTCGAGCGTTTCAGCCCGCCGCAGCAGCAGTCTGGCGGCTGCCGGGGCGCGGTGATGAGTCAGCCGGTGCAGCAGCGACGGGCCTGTGCTGCGCGCGACGAGTTGGACGAAGCCGAAACCGTTCATCGCAGTTCGCTCGTGCGGCCAACCCTCAAGCGCGCCGGCCAGCGCGGCATCTATCGCCTGCCGGTCGGCCTTGGTCGTCAAGGTGGGGAAATCGATCCCGATGGAGCCGCCGAGCGCGAATTTCCGCAGTGCCAGGCCGATCGCGGGCACCGCTGCCAATGCGAGGTCCCGCGGCGGCACGTCGCCGTCGATGTCGATCACTGTCATTCCGGGCGTGATGGCGAACAGCAATGTGCCGCCGGCGAAGGCGACGTCGCCTTCCCAAGCTTCGCTCCAGAGCTCTTCCCAGACGCCTGATGGAAAACGGCGGACCGGTCTGGCGGATTCGAAATGGTCCGGGGCGCTATCGCCCGGGCCTTCGGCCCAGCGGCCCTGCGCGCGCTTGAAGCGGCCGCGTTCGGCGATAGCAGCGCGGGTGACCTCGACGTGGACTGGCGACCCTTCGCTTGCTGTGCGCGGTAGCCGATCGATGAGGATCGCCTGTCCGGCATCCGTCATCGCCAGACCGCGCGGCGAACCGGAGTTGCGCTGAACGAGTGTTGCCGGAACAGTCACTCCGGCGCGCAGTTCGCCGGGCCAGCGGACGTCTGCGGCGACCACGCGTCCGTTATCGATGAGCAGCGCGCGGTCCTCGCCGATGCCGCGCTCTACGAGCCACTCAGGCAATGGCGAACCCGGCTGCCTTGAGCAACGCTCGGGTCTCGAACAGAGGCAGGCCGACGACCCCCGAATGGCTGCCTCCGATCCATGCAATGAGCCCCTCGGCGCTGCCCTGGATAGCATAACCGCCGGCTTTGCCGTGCCACTCACCGCCGGCGAGGTACGCGGCCATCTCTTCCTCGGATAGCCGCTTGAATCGCACCTGAGTCTCGCTCAGTCGTTCGCGCATCGTGCCGTCGGGTGCGCGCAGGGCGATCGCCGAAAGCACGCGGTGGCGGCGGCCCGACAGCAGCTCGAGGCACCGGCGTGCGGTCGCCTCATCCTCGGCCTTGGGCAGGATGCGGCGCCCGGCGGCGACAACCGTGTCCCCGGCGAGCACGTAGGCGTTTTCGTCCGCAGCCGCCGCAGCCTTCTCGCGCGCCATGCGCGCCGCGTAGTCGCGCGGGACCTCAGCCTTTCGGGGAGACTCGTCGATGTCGG
Source organism: uncultured Alphaproteobacteria bacterium (assembly GCA_963728375.1). Classification (GTDB taxonomy): domain Bacteria; phylum Pseudomonadota; class Alphaproteobacteria; order Sphingomonadales; family Sphingomonadaceae; genus Tsuneonella. The sequence continues at coordinate 178,873 of CAVSJL010000004.1, read as the reverse complement.
CGGGTGCCACGCGCACCGGTTCGATCCCGAGCCGCGCGATCAGTTCGCGCCGTCTCGGGCTTGCGGATGCGAGGACGAGATCGGGCACCTCAGCCCGTCCCCGTTACTGCGGCCCCGGGCCGCCGCGTCCCGGCATGAAGCGGTAAGTGATGCGCCCCTTGGTCAGGTCATAGGGCGTCAGCTCGACGAGTACTTCGTCACCCGTCAGCACGCGAATACGGTTCTTGCGCATCTTGCCGGCGGTGTGTCCGAGGATCTCGTGGCCGTTCTCGAGCTCTACCCGGAACATCGCGTTCGGGAGCAGCTCCACCACCCGCCCGCGCATTTCGAGGAGTTCTTCCTTGGCCATGTAGCTCGTCGGTTCCTTTGCGTAGATTGGTCGAATTGGAGGCCGCCCTTAGACGCCGGGGCTGGAAAAGGAAAGCGCCCCCGTCATCTGGGGGAAAGGTTTGCGCGACAAAAAGTTACCTCGCGAAGGGTTGCCCGCCGCATCGGATTTGCGCCATGCCTCGAAGCGGAGGGGCAAGATAGTAGAAATTCAAGGAAGAACAGTAACTTGCGTTCTCTTGCATCCGTATCGTTGATCGCGCTGGCACTTGCCGGCACGGCGTCCGCTCAAGACGTGGTCCCGACTGCCCAGGCCGAGCCTACGGCTCCCTCCGATCCGGGACCGGGGCCTGGAGACGAGATCGTCGTCATCGCCGAACGGCTGCCGGGGCAGGTTGTCACCGACAGTCCGCCGGTGCTCGAACTCGATGAAGAGGAGATCGCCGCTTACGGCGCGACTTCGATCGAGGATCTCGTCGCCCAGCTTTCCCCGCAGGTCGGTTCCGGACGCGGGCGGGGCGGGCGCCCGGTGTTCCTCGTCAACGGCCAGCGGATTTCCAACTTCCGGGAGATGCGCCGGTATCCGCCCGAAGCGATCCGCAAGGTCGAGGTCCTGCCCGAGGAGGTGGCGGTGCAGTTCGGCTATCCGCCCGACCAGCGGGTGATCAATTTCATCCTCAAGCCGAGCTACGCGAGCCGCGAGGTAGAGGGCGAATTCGGTATGCCCACACGCGGCGGGTACAGCGCGCAGGAACTCGAAGCCTCGATCCTCAACATCACCGGCCCGCGCCGAGTCAACGCCAGCATCGACTACAGCCGCAAGAGCCCGCTGACCGAGGGTGAGCGCGGTATCGTGCAGTCGGTGCCGACAGACCCCGCGGTGGCCGCCGCCGGGTTCGATCCAGCCGACTTTCGCACGCTCGTCTCGCGCGAGGAAAGCATCGAGGCAAACGCCACCGTCACCCAAGGGTTCGGCGAGATGGGCAGGGGCGGGCAACTGACCCTTAATGGCCAAGTCAGCCGCGTGGTGCGCGACAGCCTTTCGGGTGTCGATGCCGTGACGCTCGACCCGATCGACCGCCACACCGCGACCGACACATACGCGCTCGGCACCGCATACAACACGCAGCTGGGCGATTGGCGCTTCTCTGCAACGCTCGATGCGAACCGCACGGATTCGGACAGCCGGATCGACCGGCGCGGCGGCGGTGGGACCGACCGGGCGCTCAGCCGCACCTGGTCGGCCGATCCAAAGGTCACGCTCGCCGGTTCGCCCTTCACCCTGCCCGCCGGCAGCGCGAACCTGACCCTCGACGCCGGGTACAACTGGTCGCGGATCGAGAGCACCGACACTCGCACGGCTTCGCTTGGGCCGACCCAATTGACGCGGGGCGACCTCAATGGCGGTGCGAGCCTCAGCCTGCCGATCGCCAGCCGGCGCGACGACGTGCTGGCCGGGATTGGCGATCTGTCGATCAACTTCGGCGGCGGGGTCGACTACTTGTCCGACTTCGGCACGCTGACCGACTGGAATGCCGGGCTGAACTGGAGCCCGGTGGAGAAGCTGTCGCTCCAGGCCAGCGTGATCGGTCGCAAGGCCGCGCCCGGACTCGGCCAGCTCGGCGGCCCGACGATCGTCGATGTCAACGTGCCGGTCTACGACTTCACGACCGGCGAGACCGTGCTCGCTACGGTGACGACGGGCGGCAACCCGAACCTGAAGGCTGAGACCCAGCGGGACATCAAGCTGTCGGCGAACTACGACCTCGACCTGTTCGACCGGGCGAACATTCTCGTCGAATACTATCGCAACCGCTCGACCGACACGACCGAGAGCTTTCCGCTGCTGACCCCGGCGATCGAGGCGGCATTTCCCGGCCGGGTGACGCGGGCGGCTGACGGCACCTTGCTGGCGCTCGATCGCCGACCGGTAACATTCAGCGAGCGCAAGTCATCGCGCATCCGCTACGGGTTCAACCTGTTCGGCCGCGTCGGCAAGGCGCAGCCGCAGGACGAGGGCCGCGGAGGCGGCTCGGAACGTCGATTCGGCGGCACTTCTGCTCCGGCTCAGGCCAACGATGGCCCAACGGCTGGAACCGGTGGCCCGGGCGGAGGCGCGGGTGGTGGCCAGTTCAACGCCGGCCGGTTCGCGGAGATGCGAGCGAAAGTCTGCGCTACACCCGATGGCGAGATACCCGACCTCAGCGGAGTCCCCGAGCGGATGCTCGAGCGGCTGAAAGGCGACGACGGACAGATCGATCCGGCCAAAGTCGCCGCACTCAAGGCGCGCTTCTGTGCGGCCGACGGCACGCCGCGTGAAGGCGGCGGCCCGGCACGGCTCACTCCGGAACGCTTTGCCGCACTGCGCGCCGACCTCCATTGCGGCGAGGACGGCGTCGAACCCGACATTTCGACCCTGCCGCCCCAGCTGGTCGAACGGCTCAAGGGGCCGGACGGCACGATCGACAAGGCCCGGCTGGCCGAAGTGCGCTCGCGGATCTGCGCGATGCCCGCGCCTGCGGAGGGTGCGACCGGCGAGGGCCGATCGAGCGAGGGCGGCGACCGTTCCGGCGAGGGTCGCTCGCGTCGCGGTGGCGGCGGCGGTGGAGGTGGCGGCCCGGGCTTCGGCGGCCGCGGTGGCGACGGCCAGGGTCGCTGGAATCTCGCGCTCTACCACACGATCCAGCTCGGCAACTCCGTCCTAGTGGCACCGGGTGGCCCGTCGCTCGACCTGTTGAACGGCGACGGCCTGAGCGACGGCGGCATTTCCCGCCACACGTTCGAGCTTGAAGGTGGGCTCTACAAGGACGGAATCGGCGCGCGCCTGTCGGGCTCCTACGCGGGGGGCACGACGGTGCGCGGCAGCGGCTTGCCGGGATCGAGCGACCTGCGCTTCGGTCCGCTGGCAACATTCAACCTGCGGCTGTTCATGAACCTCGAGGAGCAGGAGTGGCTGATCGGCAAGGATGGACCCGGATTCTGGAAGGATACTCGTCTGGGACTGCGGGTGAACAACCTGTTCGATGCGCACCAGCGCGTTACCGACGATACCGGCACCGTGCCTCTTCGCTATCAGCCGGGCCTCGTCGATCCGGTCGGGCGCTACTTCGAGATCGAACTGCGCAAGCTGTTCTGATCGCGGGTCATGTTTGTGGAACCGGCGTGCGACTTCGGCCATTGCCGGGGTAGTGGATACGCGCGCCGCCTACCGCCTCGTGGTGAAATCGCTGCTTACGGCGGTCGGAATTGGCCTGCTCGTGTACGCCGCGCTCAAGCTGATTGGCCTGCTGGTGCTCGTCTTCGGCGCGGTGGTAATCGGGGTCCTCATTCACGCGCTTGCCGAGACCATCGAGCGTCACAGCCCGTTCGGTGAGAAGCTTTCATTCGTCGCGGCGCTTGTCCTTATCGTCGCCGTCCTGGGCGCGTTCGGGTGGCTGTTCGGGAGCGAGGTGGGCGGTCAGTTCAGCGCACTCGGCACGATGCTGCCCTCTGCATGGGAGCGGTTCCAGGCTTGGCTCGGCGGTCTTCCGGGCGGCGGGGCGCTGGCGTCCTCGCTGCAGGGTTTTGCGCCGGGAGAGAGCGATATGCTGCCCTCCCTGCCGCAATTGGTCGGCTCGGTCACGACGCTGGTTACCGACCTTCTGCTTCTGATTTTCGGATCGCTGTTCATTGCTGCCGACCCGAAGCTCTATCGGCGCGGGCTCGCGCTTCTCTTTCCAAAAAGCCGCAGGCCGCTCGCGGAAGAGGTCCTCGGAGAGACCGGCGAGGCGATCAAGCTGTGGATGGTGGGCCAGTCGATCTCGATGGCGGTGGTCGGCAGCCTGACGGGCTTGGGACTATGGCTCGTGGGCGTGCCGGCTCCGCTCGCGCTCGGGATCATCATGGGCTTTTTCGAGATCATTCCGTGGCTCGGCCCGTTTCTGGGGGCGGTGCCGATCCTGATCCTGGCGTTGAGCGACAGCCCGCAAACCGCGCTCTGGGCCCTCGCCGTCGTGGTAGTCGTGCAGCAGCTCGAGGGCAGCCTCATCACGCCATACGTCCACAAGAAGGTGGTCTCGGTCCCCCCGGCCGTTACCGTTTTCGGAGTGATTGCCGGCGGTATCCTGTTCGGACCGCCGGGCCTGTTCTTCGCCGCACCGCTGCTGATCGTCTGCTACGTGCTGGTGAAGCGGCTCTACGTCGAAGAGGCGCTGCACACGCCAACACCTGTACCCGGACGCGACTCCCCGGGGGACGACTGATAACCGCCTGAGGGTCAGTGAAGCGAGGTCTTGGGAAAGACCGCCGCGGTGCACCCACGCGCCTCGAACGGCGCCCACTCGCCTTCGGGCTGGGCGAGGCGGTCCGCGATCGCAAGCATGACCGCGGGGTTCACGCCGAGCCCAACGTGGCTTGCGAAAACCTCGATATTCTCGGTCTGGGGATTGGTCCCGGGGTGCTGGACCGATCCGCGCCAATGGACGACGCCGTCGGCCTTTGTGAGGATCGAGGTCGTCGGCACCGGCGGCGCCTCGGCCAGCTTGCGGAAGTTGCCGTGCTTCATCGGCTCGGGCTCGTGGCCGTTGAGCATCTCGAACAGGCGCCGGGCGTTCGTGTGTTGGCGGTCGTCGCTGATCGGGCTTCCCAGCGTGATGACCTGGCGGACCTTTTCAGGGGCCTGCTTGGCGAGCTCGCGCGCGAACACGCCGCCCAGGCTCCAGCCGACGATGCTGACCTTGCCTCCGGTGCGTTCGTAAAGCGCGTCGAGGCAAGCCATCATCTCCTGCACCCGCACGTTGTCCACCCGCACGTTGCGGCCGAGCTTCCAGCCGACCGCGTCGTAGCCGAGCTGCGACAGCAGCCGCCGCATCGGCCCCGTCGAACTGTCGCTGGCGAGGAAGCCGGGCAGCACGAGCACGCCGTGCCCGTCGCCCCTCGGCAGGAACGAAAGCAGCGGGCGCAGCGCCACGAATGCGGCGAGTTCGCCGAGCGCGCGGCTCGGTTCGGTGAGCGCCAGCAGGCGGCTCGGCGGACGGGCGCTGCCCGTCTTGGTGGCGGTGGTGGCAGTCACTTGGGCGACCTCTTGGGTTTTGTGGCCGATTTTTTCGGCGATTCTCGGGTTTGCTTGGCGGGCGAACGCTTCGCAGCCGTTTTGGTGCCGGAGCGCGTCTTCGCAGCAGGCGGCCGGGTCTTTCGCGGGGTCGCCGTGCGCGGGGGCGCCTTGGCGGGTTTCGCTTTCTCGGGCGCAACTCCCGCCGCTTTCGCCGCATCGCGCAGTTCGACGAAGCTGTCCTCGATGCACCGGGCATAGAAATCGGGGTCTGGCATCAATTCGCGGCAAGCGGTGAAGGTGACCGTCGCCTCGTCGCAATAGCTCTGGACGGTATGGCCGAGGCCCATCCCGTCGGTGAGGCACAGCAGCCCGAACATGCTCTCGAGCCGCGAACCGGTCGAATAGATCGGCACGGGCGGGCCGGGCACATTGGTGACCACTGTCGAGAACATGGGCGTCATGCCACGGTTGGCGAGCCCCAGACGGGTGTAGAGTTGCGCGCCGAGGCTCATCCACAAGGCCGGCGAGACCTTGCTCGCCTCGGTCATGTTGCGCGCTCCGATCGCCTCGGTCATCGCCTTCGAGTTCACCGTGCGTTGGTGGACGAAGCGCAGGCGTTCGGCGGGGTCCTCGATATGCGTGCCCAGCGGGGCGACCATCGCGGCGACCTGGTTGCCCATGTCGCCTTTCTCGGTCTTCGAGCGGACCGAGATCGGTGCCATCGCGGTCAGGGTCTTGGTGGGCAGGTCATCCTTCGACAGCAGGTACTTGCGCAGCGCCCCTCCGACGACGGCGAGGAACACGTCGTTGACCTTGCTGCCCTCGACGAGCGAGCGGATCGCCTTGATGTCGGCAAGCGGCAGGCTGCGCCCCTCGACCACGCGGTGCGGCGAGATGACCTTGTTGAAACGCGTTTTTGGCGCGACCATCTCGCCCGAGACGTTAAACTCCTTGGCGACAAGGCCCTTCAGCGCCTTTGCCAGACCCGGCGCGGCCTTGGCGGCTACCTCGAGCTGCTTCAAAGGATTGGTCACCGCGTTGAAATAGCTTTTGCCGAGAAGTTCGGCCGGATTGGGGACTTTCTCCGGCTTCCATGTGTCGGGCTCGGTTGGCGGCCCTTCGTCGGCGCGCAGGGTGTGCATCGCCTCCATCAGGTCGATCCCGCTCATCCCGTCGATCGCGGCATGGTGAACCTTGGTCACCATCGCGTAGCAACCCTTGGGCAGCCCCTCGATCGCGTCGAGCCCTTCGACCACGGTGAATTCCCATGGCGGACGGGTGAGATCGAGTGGGCGGGCGAAGATCCGCGCCGCCTGGATGCATAGCTGGCGCCAGTCCCCCGGTTCGGGCAGCGCGACGTGCCGGACATGATATTCCAGGTCGAAGTCCGGGTCCTCGATCCAGTACGGATAGTCGAGTTCGAACGGCACGCGCACCATCCGCTGGCGCATCGTCTTGGAAAGTTGCATCCGGCTTTCGAAGAAGGCGAGGATGTCCTTGAAACGGACGAAACCGCCGGGCGCGGTCGCAGGGTTGTAGATCAGGATCGAGCCGATGTGCATCGGCGAATTCTTCGTCTCGAGCGCGACGAAGCTGGCATCCATCCCCTGGAGCTGGCGCAAAGGCGTTACTCTCCCGTGTGCGCTACCGCTTCGCTACTTGAGCGCAGACTGGCGCGTGTCGAGGCAGACTAACACAAGTTGGGGTGCTGGCAATCGCGCTCGTCAGAGCGCATCTCCCGCGGCGACACCGCTCGCCCAGGCCCACTGGAAGTTATACCCGCCAAGCCAACCGGTTACGTCCACAGCCTCACCGATTGCGTAAAGTCCGGGGACCGTCTTCGCTTCCATCGTTTTCGAGGAAAGCTCGGCAGTGGAGATGCCGCCGACGGTGACTTCGGCCTTTGCGAAGCCTTCCGAGCCGTTCGGATGAAAGGACCATGCGGCGAGCCGCGCCTCGACTTCACGCAGCGCGGCGTCGGGCTGGTTGCCGAGTTCGCGCTCGAGCCCGCAACGCTCGGCAAGCGTGTCGGCGAGCCGCTCGGGCAGAGCTTCGCGCAGCAGCGCGCGCAGCGTCGTGCGCGGGTTGGAACGCTTGGCTTCGGTAAGCCATCCGGCCGCGCGATCCGGGAGGAAGTTCACCCTTACCGGCTCGCCGGGCCTCCAGTAGCTCGACGCCTGCAGGATCGCCGGACCGGACAGACCCCGGTGAGTGAACAGCGCGGCCTCGCGGAAAGCGGCCCTGCCGGCGCTCGCGACGACTTCGGAGGAAACACCCGACAATTCGCGAAAAAGCACGTCCTCGCCGCCGAGCGTTAGCGGCACGAGCGCGGGGCGAGGCTCGACCACCTTGAGGTTGAAGCGGCGTGCCAGGTCATAAGCGAACCCGGTCGCCCCCATCTTGGGAATACTCGGCCCGCCGGTCGCGATGACGAGCGAGGATGCGATGTCATCGCCGATGCCGAAAGTGCCACCATCGTGGCCGACTTCGCCGATCTCGACCGCAGTGCGTATTTCGACATCGCCTTTTGCGCACTCGGCCAGCAGCATGTCGACGATCTGCCGCGCCGATCCGTCGCAGAACAGTTGGCCGAGCGTCTTTTCGTGCCAGGCGATGCCGTAGCTCTCGACCAGCTCGAGAAAATCGCGCGGCGTGTACCGCGCCAGCGCGCTCTTGGCGAAGTGCGGATTGGCGCTGAGATAGTTCGCCGGACCCGCATCGATATTGGTGAAGTTGCACCGTCCGCCGCCCGAGATGAGGATCTTCTTCCCCACTTTCTCCGCGCGCTCGAGCACAAGCACCTTTCGTCCGCGCTGCCCCGCGCGCGCGGCGCACATCAGCCCCGCCGCCCCGCCACCGAGGATGATCGCATCGTAGTTCATCGGGGCGCGCCTAGGGCTTCCCTTTCGCCGATGCGACTCCTAGCTGCATCTTATGTCGCGCACCGAAGCCGGAACCCCGCCGAACCCCAAGGGCGCCGAGCGCTTCAACGAAGAGCGCGCGACCTACACGGTTAAAGGCGCGGGCGCGCAGCCCGATATCGAGGCTGGGGTCACCGCGATCCGCGAGACCGTTCGCACGCTCAAGCCCCGGCCGGGCGTGTACCGGATGCTCGATGCGCGCGGCGACGTGCTCTACGTCGGCAAGGCGCGCAGTCTGAAGGCACGGGTGGCCAACTACACCCAGGTCAAGGCGCTCTCCAACCGACTGAAGCGCATGGTCAGCCAGACCCGCCGGATGGAGATCGTGGTCACCAATTCGGAGGCCGAGGCGCTGCTGCTCGAGGCGCAACTGATCAAGCGCTTCCGCCCTCCGTACAACGTGCTGTTGCGCGACGATAAGAGCTTCCCGTTCATCCTCCTGCGCGCCGATCACGATTTTCCGAGGATCCAGAAGCACCGCGGCGCGCGGCGGGCGAAGGGCAACTACTATGGCCCGTTCGCGAGTGCTGGCGCGGTCAATGTGACGATCAACGCGCTGCAGAAGCTGTTCCTGCTGCGGTCCTGCACCGACAGCTTCTTCGCGCGCCGCGATCGGCCGTGCCTTCTTTACCAGATCAAGCGTTGCAGCGCGCCGTGCGTCGGCCGGATCGACGAGGCGGGCTATGCCGAGCTTGTCGCCGAGACCAAGGAGTTCCTCTCGGGCAAGTCGGGCGCGGTGCAGAAGAAGATCGAGATCCAGATGGCCGCCGCCGCCGAGGCGCTCGACTTCGAGCGCGCTGCGATGATGCGCGACCGGCTGCGCGCGGCGACTTCGATCCAGGGAAGCCAGGCGATCAATGCGCAAGGGGTGGGTGACGCCGATGTCTTCGCGCTCGCCGCCAAGGGGGGCCAGATCGGGGTGCAGGCGTTCTTCATCCGCGGCGGGCAGAACTGGGGCCACCGCACCTTCTGGCCGAGCCACACCGCCGAGGTGGACGAGGACGAGGTGCTCGCGGACGTACTCCTCCAGTTCTACGAAGAGGTGCCGCCGCCGCGCACGATCCTCGTCGATCGGACCTTGCCCGAGCAGGAGTTGATCGGCGAGGCGCTCTGCGAGAAGGCCGGGCACGGGGTGGACATTTCGATCCCGCAGCGCGGCACCCGGCGCAAGCTGATGGCCCAGGCGCAACGCAACGCGGTCGAGGCGCTCGAGCGGCGGCTGGCGGAGACTGGCACCAAGGCGAAGGTCATGCGCGACCTCGCCGAATTCCTCGAACTGCCCGAGTTGCCGCAGCGGATAGAGGTCTACGACAACAGCCACATTCAAGGCGACAAGGCCCTGGGCGCCATGGTCGTCGCGAGCCCCGAGGGCTTCGTTAAGGGCCAGTACCGCAAATTCAACATTCGGACCGCCCAGACCAACGACGACTTCGGCATGATGCGCGAGGTGATGCAGCGCCGCTTCCGCAACCTGGCGGAGGATCCCGATGGATCGGGGGAGGGGGTCAAGAGGGGCGGTCACGAGACCACCTGGCCCGACCTCGTCCTGATCGATGGGGGAAAAGGCCAGATGAGCGCGGTGCGCGACACGCTGGAAGAGATGGGCATCGAGGATGTGCCCATGATCGCCATCGCCAAGGGGCCGCATCATGGCAGGGAAGGACGGGAAGTGTTCCACTTTCCCGACGGACGCGAGAAGACGCTGCCGCCCAACTCGCCGCTGCTGTTCTACCTCCAGACCCTGCGCGACGAGGTCCACCGCTATGCGATCGGTGCCCACCGCGCCAAGCGCAGCCGCGCGATCAGTGCCTCACCGCTCGACGAGATTCCCGGCATCGGCCCCAATCGCAAGCGCGCGCTGCTGCTGCACTTCGGGACGGCGGGCAAAGTGCGTGCCGCCGCACTCGACGATCTCAAGCGGACGCCCGGCATCAGCGAGGGCGTGGCTCAGAAGATCTGGGATTTCTACCACCCGAGCGGGTGAGCGCCTGCCCTCAATCGACCCGCTTCAGATCGAGGTCGTGGAAGTCGTAGGAGAAGTCGGTGATGTCGCTGATGGCCTTCATCTTCATGCCGGTGGCCTTGCCGTTTTCCACCGTGAAGGTGAGGAAGGCGTCGGCTTTCATCGTCCGGTCGGGCCAGATTGCGGCGAATACATCACCATCGAAATGGGTCAGCGGACCGTCGAGCAGCTCCGAGCGCCCCATGTCGATGAACAGGCCTTTCCCGCGGCGCGAGATGGTGACGGTGCCGTACCACGGGTCTCGATAAGTCCCGGTGTAGGCATCGAGTGGCAAGGTCGGCTTCTTTGCATCCTTGGGCGGGGCGACGGCCTTGTCGACCGCCGCGACGGCCTCTGCATTGGCCTTCGTGCTGGCCTCGATCGCCTTGCCGACGGTATCGGTGTCCTGCTTCCCGTCGGCGAGTGCATCGGCGACCTGGCGCGTCCAGGCGCCCGCGGTGCTCATGTAATCGTTCGAAGACGCGAAGATTACCGCCTCTTTTTCCGGCAGGATGATGAAGTTGCTCGTCACGCCCGGAGCGCCGCCCGAGTGATAGACCATAGCGGTACCTTCGTACTCGGTCAGGAACCAGCCAAGACCGTAGAGCGCGATGCTGCCCTTGCCGGTCGCCGGGTCGATCGTCGAGGAAACCGGCGTGACGCCGGTCCACAGCGCCTTGGCCTGCTTCTCCGACAGCAGCCGGGTGCCGTCGGGCGTCTTGCCGCCGTCGAGCCAGAACTGACCCCATTTGAGCATGTCGGGCGCGCTGCACCAGATGCCGCCGGCCGCATTCCACGTGGCGGAGAACGTCATCCGCTCGTCGATCGGGGTGCCGTGGCTATCTGCCGCCGCTCGCTCGTGCCCCGTCACGTGTGGGCGATCCTGGGGCAGCAGTGACTCGTCCGCCGCGCATCCCATGTCGAGCGGGCGGAAAATGCGCTGCGTGATGAAATCCGTCCAGCTCTGCCCCGATACCCGGCGAACGATCTCGCCCGCTACGATGTACATCAGGTTGTCGTAGGCATAGCCGTCGCGGAAGCCGGTCGAGGGGCGCAGATACTTAAGGCTGGCGACGACGTCGTCGGGGGTCGAGTTGCCGTCCGGCCAGATGGTCAGATCGCCGGCGCCCAGCGGCAGACCGGATCGATGCGTCAGCGCATCGCGGACCGTGAAGTGTTCGGTCACCCACGGATCCGACATCTGGAATTCGGGGATATACTTGCGAACGGGATCGTCCCAGTCGAGCTTGCCCTCGTCGACCAGCATCGCCAGCGCGGTGGTGGTGAACGCCTTTGAAATCGACGCAATCGGGAACAGCGTGTCTTCGGTGACCGGCTTGTCCGAGCCGTATTCGAGCGTGCCGAACTGGCCGAGATAGACGGCCTTGCCATCCTTCAGCACCGCGGCGGTCATGCCGGTGGCGTGGAGTCCGTCCATGATCCGCTGACCGTCCGCTTCGTAGTTCGGTTCGGCGGAAGCGGCCTCCTGCGCGGCGAGCGGCGCTCCTGCGAGCGCGCCAAGCGCTGTCGCCAGCGAAACGAAACGTCCTGTCATTGTCGAAGCTACCCTTGCTGAGACCCAAAACGCGCCCCACTGGCGCCGCGTCCGGTGTGCCCAAGCATCCTCCGTTTGCCAAGTGCAGGTGAGGCGAGGTTCACTCGAATCGAAAAGGGCGCCGGATCGCTCCGACGCCCCCTTGGTGATTTCTGAGAAAGCCGGGCGATCAGCCCTGGCGGGTGCCCGTCATCGGCATCGCGCCGAACGCGCCGGCGTTGACCGAGCCGGTCAGGGTGTCGCCCTCGACCGTGGCCTGGCCTTCAAGCTTCATCGGCATCGGGACGGTCATGTTCATCGTCCAGCTGAGCTGGTTGCCGTCCACCTTGCCGTTCTCGACATCCATGCTGCCCATCGCGCCGGCGTTCTTGCCGGTGAAGGTGCCGTCCCCGTTATCCTCGACGGTGAACACGCTCTTCTGGTCGCCCATCGGGGTCTTGGTGACGCAATCGTAGCTTCCGGCAACGCCCATCGTAGTCTCTCCTCGTGAATAACGGTGTGACCGTTCAATCGGCCTTGCTTACATCGATGTCAATTCCCGGTTCCGATCCCGGTGATCAGAATTCGCTCGCATCGTGGTACTCGACCGGCAGCCCGAGCGCCTTGATCTGGCCGTCGATTTTCGAGCGGTCGCCGACGACGATGATGACCATGTTCGACGGGTCCATGAAACGTGCCGCGGCGGCGTCGATCGCCGCCTTGTCGACGGTGCCGATGACTTGCGGCAGCGTGCGCTGGTAGTCATCGGGCCGCCCGCGCGTCTGATTCGACAGCAGCGCGCCGAGCACCTGCCCGTTGGTCTCGAACCGGTTGGGCAGGCCGCGGATGTTGCCTTCGGTCACGCGCTGGAATTCGGTGTCGTCGACGTTGGCGCCGCCGCTCGCGAAGGCGCTCACCTTGTCGAGGATCAGCTTGATCGAATCGCCGGTGCGATCGGACTGGACCGGGGTCATGACATAGAAGGTGCGTGGCCCGGATTCCGCGGTGAGCCCGCTGCGCACGCCGTAAGTCCAGCTCTTGTCTTCACGCAGGTCCATATTGAGCCGCGAGAGAAAGCCGTCGCCAATCACTTCGTTCGCAAGGTCAAGCGGTTCGAGGTTCGGGGTGCGTCCGGTAACCGGCAACTCGCGCCCGAGCAGCAGCACGGACTGCGGAGAATTCGGCCGGTCGATCAGGACAATCCTCTGTTTCGGGGCCGGAGTGGGGGCGGAAAGGTTCTTGCTCGGCGCCGGTGTGGCCGGAGCGCGCCAGTCGCCAAACGCGGTTTCCAGCGCAGGCAGCAACTGGTCCATCGTCACGTCGCCGACAACGGTGATGGCGGCGGTATCGGGGCGCACCCACGTGTCGTGGACCCTCTCGAGGTCGGCGCTCGTCAGCGGGCTGATCGCCGAGGCGAGACCCGCCCCGCCGACTCCGCCGTAAGGATGCTCGGGTCCAAAGATCAGCGGATTGAGCGCCCGGGTGGCGATGGAGGTGGGATTGGCCTGCGCCTGCGCGATCGCGGCGAGTCGCTGCGCCTTGACCCGGGCGACCTCGCTCGGGGCAAAGGCGGGGTGGCGCACGATATCGGCCATCAACGTCAGCGAAGGGCGCAGGTTGGCGGTGAGCGCGGTCATCGAGACGCTGCTCGTGTCAGCCGACGCGCCGGCTCCAATCTGGGCGCCGAGTCGCTCTTCCGTCTCGGCGATCTTGATCGCATCGAGCGTGTCGGTGCCTTCGTCGAGCAAGCTCATCATCATCGCCTGCGTACCGGCACGAGCCGGGCCATCCGCTGCGGTTCCCGCGTCGAACGTAATCGCCACGCTGACCTTGGGAATCGCGCTGCGCCGGGCGAGCCGGACCGGGATGCCGTTCGACAGCTTTGCCGTCTCGACCGTCGGGAACGTCAGCTCGCCGACCGGGGCGATCGGAGGCGTCTTGCGCGGCGGTCCTTCCGCGATCGGCGGAGCGGGTTTCTTTGCATCGGGCGTGGGCGGCGCCACGCTGGCTTCGTCGCCCCAGCCGCCCATCTGTGCGCCGTCCTCGGTCCGCTCGCCGGGCTTGACGATGAGCGTATAAGCCGGACGCGAGAGCCAGCGGCTTAGCGCGTCCTTGACCGCTGCCGGCGTCAGCGCCGCGAACTCGTTGAGGTCGTTCTTGTACTCCGCCGGGTTGCCTGAATAGAGTAGGCCTTCGGCAAGTGTCGCTCCCTTGCCGGAAAAGCCGCCGACAAGTTCGAGTGCGCCGATCCGGTTCGAGACGCTCGAGGTGACCGCGCGTTGCAGCTCGTCGGCGTCGGGTCCTTCGCTCACCAGTTTCGCGATCACTTCGTCGAGGCGCTTCTCGGCGAGTGCGGGATCGACGCCCGGCTTTACGTCCATCTGAACCTGCAGGAACGAGAGATTCTCGTGCTGCTGTTCGTAAGCCGAGACGCTGACCGCAATCTCGTCGCCCTTGACCAGCGCATTGTCGAGCCGCGAGCTGCCGAGCCCGCCGAGCACCGACATGCCCATGTCGAGGGCGACCGCTGCGGGATCGTTGATGTTCGGGCCGCTCCACACCTTGATGATGCGGGTCACCGGCACCTGGTCGGTCATCACCTCGCGCACCGGCGCTGTCAGCGTCACCGGCGGAGCGGAGACGGTCGGCACCTCGGGCCCGCGCGGGATGTCGCCGAACCACTTCTGGACGAGCGGCCTGGCAGTCGCGACGTCGATGTCGCCGGTCAACGCCAGAACGACGTTGTTGGGTGCATAGTTGTCGGTGAACCACTTGCGCACGTCGGTCAGGCCCGCAGCGTCGAGATCGGCCATCGAACCGATGGTCGAGTGGCGATAGGGGTGGCCGACCGGGAACAGTGCGTCGCCGATCTTGTAATCGACGAGGCCGTACGGCTGGTTGTCGCCCTGTCGCTTTTCGTTCTGGACGACGCCGCGCTGCTTATCGAGCTTGTCCTGAGTGACCGCGCCCAGCAGGTGGCCCATGCGGTCGCTTTCCATGAACAGCGCGAGCGGCAGAGCGCCCGTGGGCACCGTTTCGACGTAATTGGTGCGGTCGTACCACGTCGAACCGTTGGTCGGGGTCGACCCCGCTCCCTCGAGCGGGATATCGAAGTTCGGCACGTTCTCGCTCCCGCCGAACATCAGGTGTTCGAACAGGTGCGCAAAGCCCGTTCGGCCCCGCGGCTCGTGTTTCGAGCCGACGCGGTAGTAGGTGGTGACCCCGACGATCGGCGCCTTGCGATCGGTATGGACGAGCACCCGCAACCCGTTGTCGAGCGTGAACTCCTCGAACGGGATGTCGACCGCCTTGACCAGCTCGCTCACCGGCGCCGGCTGCGCGTCGTCCAAAGCGGCGACCGCGGGAGCGGGGACGCTCGCGGTCTCGACCGGCTGAGCGGCGCAAGCGGTAAGCGACAGCGCCAGCAGGCTGGCGGCGGCAATGCGATTGGTCATGAGAATGTCCCGGCTTTTGTTCGATATATCGAGGTTATGCGTTAGTCGGCGTCTCGCCCGATGCGTCACCACTTTTCGACCAGTGGCGTTCCTGAGCGCATCGGCGCGGGTGAAGTGCACTGGTTTGAGCTTGTGCTGCACGAAGAGCGCCGCCTGATCGGTGTAGTGGACGCTGCCCGGGCGTGTGGTGGCGGCGCCGAAGGGCTGGATACAATTCGCTCGTCACCGGCTTGCCGGGCGCCCACTCGACGAACATCACGAAGCTGTCGCCGTGCTTGACGCGCAGCTTGCCGTCGGGATCGAGGTCCCACAGCGTGGAGGCGCGCAGCGTGTCGCTGCCCCCGTCGAGCGGCAGGTCGACCGCGTAACGCCCCGGGCCGCGTCGCAGTCGCAGGATGTCCTGCAGCGGCGGGTCGAGCCGTCCGAAGTTGTCCATGAGGTAATGCGCGGCGTCCGACAGCAGCTTGCGTGAAGGGGTGGGCGGCTTGCCCGAATAGTCGTCACCCATCGCCGGGCGCATGACGAGCAGCGCGAGCAAATCGGCGCGGCCGGCACCATCGCTCGTCATGTCCCACCCGGCCATGATCGCCTTGGCCTGCGTCAGCAGCGGATCGCCGCGCGTGTCGAGTGCATCGATCCCGTCGAGCACGCGCTTGACGTAGCCCGCGCGCTCCCAGCCGGTGTCGTACTTGATCCGCTCCAGCCGGGCGCGGCTGATCGGGCCGGGCTCGTCCAGCAGTTTCTCCGCGCGGTAGGCGCGGTTGGTCATCCGCAGTTCGACTCCCATTTCGGGCGCGAAGTCGGCGTCCTTCAGGTTGTCCGACTTGCCCGCGGCGACGGTCGGTTTATTGTTCGAATTGAACACGAAGCCGGAGCCCGGATTCACGTAGTGTGGCAAGCTGTCGTAAGGGACGAGGCCGTGCCAGATCAGGTCGCTGCGATCGCCCGGCAGCACGCCGCGCCAATCCGGACCCTTCGGCCGCTGCGGGATAGCCGCATTGTACCAATAGGCGATCGTGCCGGTCTTGTCGGCGTAGATGAAGTTGGTCGAGGGGATTGCCTGCCGGGCGAGGATGCCCTGCCACTCGGCGTATGTCTTCGCCTTGTTGATGTCGTAGTAGGCATCGAGCGTCGCGAGGCTGCCCATTCCGCCATAGCGGAAGGCGAATGCGCCCTCGTCGTTCATGATCACCGGTCCGTGAACGCTGCGATAGACTGGCCGGCTGACCGGAACGACCAACGGCCCGAGGCGCACCGGCAGCCGCACGTCCGTTTCCTCGAGCGGCAGCCACTTGCCATCGAGCCGGTAGTGCGTCTGCGTCTTGTCGAGCACCAGTTTGTAGACGTCGACCATGTCGGGCTGGTTGACCGTGTTGGTCCAGCCGAGGTCCTCGTTATGGCCGAGGAACGGGAAGGGGCTCCCCGGGAAGGTTGCGCCCGCGAAGTGCCAGCCTTCGCCGCTCTCGACCACGAGTTCGTACCACGCGACCCCGCCGGTCCACGGCTGGTGGCTATTCGACACGAGGCGCGTAACGCCGTCGTCGGCGCGGCCCGGCGCGATGGCAAATGCGTTCGAACCGGCGTTCTCGGCAGCGGCCTTGTCGTAGAGCGGTCCCGAGAGCTTCGGCCCCGGCTCCGGCAGCAGGCTCTCGCCTTTCACGAGTGGGCCGATCGTGCCGTTGAGCCCGAAGAAGAACGGCTGGCGCAGCGCAAACCCGGTTGCGATGTCCTCTCCATTCACGGGGAACAGATTGCCCAGCTTCAACTCGCCCGGATGTGCTGCGGCGTAGTCGTTAAGCCCGGTGGCGTAGGCGTCGAGCACCGCCCGAGTGCGCGGCTTCAGCTTGCCGTATTCGCGGTGAGCGGTTCCGCGCGCGTCGAGCAGCGCGAGAGCGTAGTCGAACTGGGCGCCGTCCTCACCCGCGATCGCGCCGTAGCGCCCGCGGGTCATCGCGACGACATCCTGCAGGGTCGCGAAATCGTCCTCGGCATGGGCCTGCGCGACGCCATAAGCGACGTCGGCATCGGTCTTGCCGTAGATGTGCGGCACGCCCCACTCATCGCGGACGATCTCGGCGCGATAAGTGTTCGCCGGGGGCGGGGCGGAGGCATCGGCCGCGAAGGGCTCCCACACCATCAGCCCGATCAGCACCACGCCCGCAATCACCGCGATAACCGCCAGCAGGCGAACCGCCCATTTACGCATCGACCCTGTCTCCCTTGTGCCGAGACGCATAGCGGGCCGGTTGCAGGTTGCAACTCTGCTGGCGAGGCTCAGGCGGGAAGAGGCTCCGCGACAGCAACCTGCCTCGCGCTGAGCTTGACCGGTGCGCTTTCGCGCATGGCGGCCATCGCGCCCAGTCCGATCAGTGAGATCGCGGTGAGATAGTAGGCGATCGACATGGGGTCGCCCGTCACCTCGAGAATCCAGGTGACGACCATTTGCGTCGTGCCGCCGAACACCGCCACCGGGATCGAATAGACCAGCGCAAACACCCTCGCGCGGACCGCCTTGGGTATGCTTTCGCTGATGGCGGCATAGACCGCGCCGTACATGAACGAGCCCAGCCCGGCGAGGACGAGGTTGGCGCCGATGAACGAGAATGCGTCGCGCTCGGTAGTCAGCCAGAGGAAGCATGGTACGACCGAGAGTGCGAACAGGAACTGGGGCAATACCATGACCGCCTTGCGCCCGATCCGGTCGCTCAGGATTGCGCCGCTCATCACCGCGACGATCTGGATCGCATTGTTCGCCAGCTCGCCCGAGAACGAAATGGTGGTCCCCAGGTTGAGCGTATTCTGGCCGTAGGTCGCCATGTAGGTGAAGATGTACGTCCCGATCGTGCCGCTCGCGATGATCAGGAACCCGCAGACGATCGGCCGCAGGTAGGAGCGGAAACCATCGTCGGCGACCACCGCCGTATCGGCGTGGTGGATCGTCTCGGGCAAGGTGCGGCGAATTACGAGCGCGAGCGGCACGATCGTCGCGCCGAGCAGCAGCGCGATGCGCCAGCCGTAACTCGCCAGCTCGGCCTCGCTCATGATCAGGCTCAGCAGCAGGCCCACCAGTGAGCCGATCGTCGCCGCGACCGCCTGGCTCGCGCCCTGAAAGCTCATCGTGAAGCCGCGTCTGAGGGCGGTGGAGCTTTCCATCATGTAGATCGTCGCCGATCCCACTTCGCCGCCGAGCGCGAAGCCCTGGATCAGGCGGGCAAGGACCGCGATCACCGGCGCAGCATAGCCGATCGTCGCATAGCCCGGCGTCAGTGCGAGGAGCAGGATGCCAACGCCCATCATCGTCATGCTGATCAGCATCGCCGGCTTGCGCCCGTGCCGGTCGGCATAGGTGCCGAGCACGGCCGCACCCAGCGGGCGCGTCACGAATCCCGCGCCGAATGCCGCCAATGAACCCATCAGCGAGAGGAACGGGCTTTCCGACGGGAAGAACGTCTGCCCGATCTGGATCGCGAAGAATGCGTAAGTGATGAAATCGTAGAACTCGAGACCGTTGCCGAGCGTGGCCGCAGCGATCGCACGGCGGCGTTCCCTTGCTGTGAGCGGTGTGTCGGGCGCGGTCGCGGGCGCTTCCTCTGCTGGTATTTCCACGATCCGCTGTCCCCCGCCTTCGCGCTCGCCCCCTTGCGCTCGCGATAGGAGAGCATGACATGGAATGTCAGGTGCGCCTAGTTTTTGCTCTGGGGGGACTTGTGTTGCAAATTAGCAACACCACATAGGCGGTGTCACGATGAGGGTATCACGCGCATGAATCTCGAGAAATTCACCGATCGCGCCAAGGGTTTCATCCAGAGCGCGCAGACCGTCGCCATCCGCATGAACCATCAGCGGATCACTCCCGAACATATCGCCAAGGCGCTGCTCGAGGACAGCGAAGGCATGGCCGCAGGGCTGATCACGCGTGCTGGCGGTAACCCGGCGGTTGCGGTGCAGGGCATCGACGCGGCGCTGGGCAAGATTGCCGCGGTTTCGGGCGGGGGCGCGCAATCGACCCCCGGGCTCGATAACGACGCCGTGCGCGTGCTCGACCAGGCCGAACAATTGGCGACCAAGAGCGGCGACAGCTACGTCACCGTCGAGCGGATGCTGCTGGCGCTGGTGCTCGCGACGACGACCGCGACGGGTCAATCGCTCAAGGCGGCTGGCCTGACGGCACAGGGTCTCGAAGAAGCGATCACGGAACTGCGTGGTGGGCGGCAGGCGCATTCGGCCAGCGCGGAGGAAAGCTACGACGCGCTGTCGAAGTATGCGCGCAACCTCACCGAAGTTGCCAAGACCGGCAAGCTCGATCCCGTCATCGGCCGCGACGAGGAAATCCGCCGGACAGTCCAGATTCTCGCCCGGCGAACGAAGAACAATCCCGTGCTCATCGGCGAACCCGGCGTCGGCAAGACCGCGATCGCCGAAGGTCTGGCGCTGCGCATCGCCAACGGCGACGTGCCCGACAGCCTCAAGGATCGCAAACTCATGGCGCTCGACATGGGCAGCCTGATCGCGGGCGCGAAGTACCGCGGAGAGTTCGAGGAGCGGCTGAAGGCGGTGCTCGACGAGGTGAAGGGCGCCGAGGGTGACATCATCCTGTTCATCGACGAGATGCACACGCTGATCGGCGCCGGTGCATCGGAAGGTTCGATGGACGCCGGCAACCTCCTGAAGCCGGCTCTGGCGCGCGGCGAGTTGCACTGCATCGGCGCGACCACGCTCAAGGAATACCAGAAGTACGTCGAGAAGGACGCCGCGCTCCAGCGCCGCTTCCAGCCGGTGTTCGTCGGCGAACCGACGGTCGAGGACACGATCAGCATCCTGCGCGGCCTGAAGGATCGCTACGAGCTGCACCACGGCGTGCGCATTACCGATGGCGCGATCGTCGCCGCGGCGACGCTTTCGAACCGCTATATCTCCGACCGCTTCCTGCCCGACAAGGCGATCGATCTGATGGACGAAGCCGCCAGCCGCATCCGCATGGAGGTGGAAAGCAAGCCCGAGGAGATCGAAAATCTCGACCGGCGGATCATCCAGCTCAAGATCGAGGAGCAGGCCCTCGGCAAGGAAACCGACCAGGCATCGAAGGACCGGCTTAAGGCGCTGCGCGACGAACTCGCCAACCTCGAACAGCAGTCGAGCGAGCTCACCACGCGCTGGCAGAACGAGCGCGACAAGATCGCCGCCGAGGGCAAGATCAAGGAGCAGCTCGACCAGGCGCGGATCGAGCTCGAGCAGGCGCAGCGCGAGGGTAATCTCGCCAGGGCCGGCGAGCTCTCATACGGCCGCATCCCCGAGCTCGAGAAGCAACTCGCCGAGGCCGAAGGCGCCGGCGAAAACGCGCTGTTGCGCGAGGAAGTGACCGAGGACGACATCGCCGGCGTCGTCAGCCGCTGGACCGGCGTTCCCGTCGACAAGATGATGGAAGGCGAGCGCGAGAAGCTGCTCAATATGGAGCAGGCGATCGGCAAGCGCGTGATCGGGCAGGAACAGGCCGTTCAGGCCGTCTCCAAGGCGGTGCGCCGTGCGCGTGCGGGCCTGCAGGATCCGAACCGGCCGCTGGGCTCGTTCCTGTTTCTCGGCCCCACTGGCGTCGGCAAGACCGAGCTTACCAAGGCGCTCGCCGGGTTCCTGTTCGACGACGACAGCGCAATGGTTCGCATAGACATGTCGGAATTCATGGAAAAGCACGCGGTGGCTCGCCTGATCGGGGCACCTCCGGGCTATGTCGGTTATGAAGAGGGCGGAGTTTTAACCGAAGCGGTTCGCCGCCGCCCATACCAGGTTGTGCTGTTCGACGAGGTTGAAAAAGCCCACGCTGACGTCTTCAACGTGTTGCTCCAGGTCCTCGACGACGGCAGGCTGACCGATGGACAAGGGCGTGTGGTCGATTTCTCGAACACGCTGATCATCCTGACCTCGAACCTCGGCAGCCAGTACCTGTCGCAAATCGAGGAAGGGCAGGATGTCGAGAGTGTCGAGCCGCAGGTGATGGACGTCGTGCGGGCGCACTTCCGGCCCGAGTTCCTCAACCGCCTCGACGAAATCATCCTGTTCCATCGCCTGGGCCAGGAGCACATGGCGCCGATCGTCGATATCCAGGTCGGCCGGGTGCAGAAGCTGCTCAAGGACCGCAAGATCGAGCTCGACCTGACCGACGCCGCGCGCCGCTGGCTGGGCCGCGTGGGGTACGACCCGATCTACGGCGCACGGCCGCTCAAGCGCGCGGTGCAGCGCTATCTGCAGGACCCGCTGGCCGAGAAGATCCTCGGCGGCGAGATTCCCGACGGCAGTACGGTGAAGATCGACGAAGGCGACGGCGCGCTCACGATGGCGGTCGAGTGATCGGTTTGGGCGGCGACTTGACCTCGTCGCCCATGCCTTGCCTTGGAACTCACCTGACCCGTCGTTCTGAGTTTTACCAGGAAGTAGGGCGACCTGCTGCGGACAGGATCTCTCCGAGGAGAAGGCTTCCTCACTAGGTCAACGCGCGGACAGATACGCTCTTGATTGAAGTGCATGGCGGTACCGGCGGCGTGTAGCTGCCCGCAAAGCCCGCTTGGTGCGCCCTCGTCACGACGTTCGCGACGACCCTCATCACCAAAAAAAGGGGCCCCGGTTTCCCGAGGCCCCAAGCATTTTCAAGTTCGGCTTGTCTTAGAAGTCGAACGAGAGACCGAAGCGGAAGTACCGCGGGGTCTGATAGTAGATCGGCTTGCCGTAATTCGGGTTCAGCGGAACGCTGACACCGCCTGAAGCCGGCTGGCCGATGACCGTGTCCAGATCGCCCGTCTCGTTGTAGTCGATCGGGCTGTCGAAGTTGAACACGTTGAACACGTCCATGCGAAGCACCATCGTGCCCAGGTCGCGAAGCGGCAACTTGTACTGGAAGTTCAAGTCGATCCGCTTCTCCCATTCGCCACGGAAAGCACCGCCGCGCCCGACGAGAACAGTCGAGCTTGCCGAAGTCGGCCGGGGTATAATCCGCATCGTGCGGAGCAAAACCATCGCCCCGATCACCGCAGTACCACGAATCGGCACCGCCGGAGCTGTACGGATCCTGCGCGCGACCGTCGGTCAGCGGGTAGATACCAATACAACCGTACGGACGACCAGAGGCGACTCGTGCATTCGCACCGACTTGGAAGCGATCCGTAACAGCATAGGCCCCGTAGAGCTTGAACTGGTGCCGGCGATCGTTCGGCAGGTAGCCGTACGCACCGTCCATCCAGCCCGGCTCGTCGAAGTCCTGCGTCAGGCCGACGTCGTCCTGACCGTTGTCCGACTTCACGCCGCCCTCGTAGTTACCCTTGGTCTTGGACCAGGTGTACGAGCCCGAAAGCATCCACTTCCCGTCGAATTCGCGATCAAACGAGAACTCGACAGCGTAGTACTTACGCTTGGCCTTCGGCAGAGCGATGTATTCCGCCGGAATGGTGATTTCACCGCCGGCGAAGCCGCCCTGGGCTTCCACATTGATGGTCGCATCCGAACCCGGGTTGAGGAGAACGTAACCGCCCGAACCGACCGCGAGATCGGTCTCGCCGCCGCAAGTCGCGGGGTTGTCGGCGCAGAACGCCGCCATCGAGTACTGGTTGAGATCCGTGTCCTCGAGAACGCTCTTCAGGTTGCGGTAAGTCCCGTTGATCCCGAAGCGCCAGTCGCCCATGCGCCGTTCGAGGCCCACGATGAATTCGTCCATGTACTGCGGCTTCAGTCCCTTCGCGACCAGCGTGCTCGGATCCGAGAAGTCGGTATCCGAGAAGACCGTCCGCGACACCGGCGCACCGACGACTGTCGGGTTCGTGAAGTCTCCGGTGAAGTGGTAGTATTCCTGGAAGTACGTTTCCTTGCCCGCCATGCGCAGGTTGGTGTTCGCGGCCACCGGCAGATAGTAGCGACCATAGAACGCCGACAGACGGGTCTGCTTGTCGCCGGTCAAGTCGTAGTTGAGGCCGAGACGCGGACCCCACTGGTTCTTGATGTCGACGAACTTGACCCCGCCATTACCGTAGTTGACGAAACGGTCGTTGCGGAGGCCAAGGCTCAGGTTGAGCCGATCCGAGACGTCCCAGTTGTCCTGGATGTAGAAGGCAGTGTTCTTGTTGGTGAACGAACCTTCCGACGCATACACGATCCGGCGCAGGTACACTTCGTCCGTCGCAATCGGGTTGCCCGAGCTCGCGAAGAGAGGCGCACCACGGTTGCGGTAGAAGTAGTTGATTTCGCCGCCGGAATAACTCGCAACGTTGTCGGCCTGAAGGATTTCGTGGTCGACGCCCACACGGAAATGGTGCTCGCCGGCGAAGTTGGCGAAGATGTCGAGGTCGGCTCGATACTGCTCACGCTGGTCGAGGCCGTTGTCGAGCAACGCACCGATTCCCTGAATGAAGCGGTTCACGCCATTGGTCGTGGCGCCCACGTCCACGGTGTAGGGCACCGAAGCGTCGGAACCGGTGGTCCGGCGCTCGTACTTCGACTTGCCATACATGGCCGTGAAGGTCAGCCAGTTGGTGAGGTTGCCGACATAACGACCAATGATGTTCTCACCGCCCGAATAGGCGAACTCGTTCGTCAGACGAGTGCCGGTGTCGGTATCCGTGCGCTCGTTCTGCGAATCGTTGAAGTAGGTGAGTTCGAAACGGTGGTTGTCGAACGGCACGAAGTCCAGCTTGCCGCCGTAGAACGGCGTGTTGTGGCTGAAGCGCGATTCGACGCCGCTGACCGACTTACCGTACGAGTTGTAGCTGCGCGGGTTGAAGAACGCGAAGCCGAACAGACGATCGGGGATGATCGGACCCGAAGCCCAGATGTTGCCTTCGATCTGCTCGCGCTCGCTGACTTCGTTGAGCGTCGAGTACGTGTTGGGCGAATGTTCGCGCAGGGCATTGGGCTCGTAATAGACGTTCATCCCGCCGTGCCACTGGTTGCCACCCGAACGGCTGACCGCGATGATCGCGCCGCCGGTCGAACGACCGAACTCGGCCTGGTAGCCGCCCGTCTTGACCTGGACTTGGTCGTAGAACTCGAACGGAACGGTCGAGCCGCCGATGAACGTACGGAAGTTCGTCACGTTCATGCCGTTGATGTAATAGATGTTCTCCGCAACCGACGACCCGCCGAGTGCGATCACGCCGTTGTTGCCACCGGCCGAGAAGGACGGATCGCCCGCGACGACCTGCGGTGCGAGGAGGGCAACGCTCTCGAGCGTACGGGCAACCGGGATATCTTCCGCGATCTGCTGCACGTCGAAGGTCTTGCCGGTCGCGGCCTGGGAGAAGTCGAGCGACCGAGCGACGGTGCCCGTAACGACGATTTCACCACCGGAGCTGCTCTCGGAGTTCATGACGACGGTGTAGGCGGAACCGCCCAGGGCCGCCGAGGCGGCGGTGACGCGCGAAGGCGAGTAGCCACCAGCCTGGACCGAGATGTCGTAGCTGCCGATCGAAAGGCCGGTGAAGGTGAAGCCGCCGGACGAACCCGTCGTGGTGGTACGAGTCGTGCCACGCTCGTTGGACGTTGCGGTGACGGTCGCGCCCTGGATCGGGTTGCCGCTCTCGTCGACGACGGAACCGCTCAACTGCGCGGTCGCAGTGTCCTGCGCCGAGGCGGGGACGGCCACGAGGGCAGAGGCAGAAATCCCCGCTCCCAACAGCGCCAGCGCGCGCAGCGCTGGCCCGGCCCTGAGCCGGCGCTTGTTCGATGTAGAAATGGTCATGATTCAACAGTCCCTTGGTTGCGTGTCGAGGGCCATGCAATTTGAGGCTCACGCCGCGAAATGCTGAACAAAATCAGCTGAGCGATGTCGCCTGACCAGGTGGCAGCATCAGGCGGTGCCTTGATGATGCGGGTGCACCGGGAGACGAATCAAAGCTCTTGCAAGACCCAATACCAATCGTTCGGGCTGCCTGCGCAGACCCGCCTTTCAGTTGTTATATGAGGTCATGCCGCTCAATGAGCGGCGACCCTGCGCGGTTCGTGGGCGGGTGAGCGCTCCTGATCAAGTGGCGGAAAGGCTACCCCTATCTTTGGATAAGCCATGTTGCATAACTGCAACAAGGGGTTGGTCCTCGCCCTAGACAAATCAAGAGGCGGGCGAACCTGCGTTCGCCCGCCCCGTATTTCATGCCTTGGTGATCAGAACTTGACCGTACCGTAGGTCCGACCGAAGAAGTCGTATCCCGAACCCGTGAACGCGCTATTGCGCTGGAACGGCGCGTTGTTGCTGATCAAGTGCGAGTCCTGGTCGGACAGGTTCGTGACACCGAAAGTCAGCGAGAACGTGTCGAAGTCGTAGCTGATCGAAGCATCCTGAGATCGGTCTTGCGATGGAGCGCTATTCTTTCGAGGTAGTCTCGCCCGAATGCATCCGCTTTGTGGTCCGTCATCGCGGCGATTGCCGGGGGTAGAATAATCACTCCGCGCCGCGTGGCTAGTTCGATGAACGAGCGCAGGATTGCGGGCACATAGGGCAGTGCGCCCACTGCCTCCACTTGCGGATATTCTTCACCACCCGCTCGTCGGGCGTCGCCTTGGCGCTTGGGGATTTTGCTCTCATCTTCGTTCCTTCGTCGCTGTGATGAGACCAGAATCCTCCTCTATCGAATGCCCTCAATCTGTCTCATTGGTGCTGATATCGGACACCGGGTAGGGATCTGATCAAGAGCGGGCGGGGTGCCATGATCTTTAGTCATGGGCCTGTGTCGAAGCTGCAGCACAGGAGCTGCCGGTCATCCGACCCGCGATGGACAAAAGAAAAAGGGCCCCGGTTTCCCGGGGCCCTTTAGTTACGCTGATCTCTCTTTCTAGAAGTCGATCTTCGCACCGACGCGGAAGTAACGGCCGACGATGTTCGGCTGACCCCACGCAGGGTTGTAGTTGAAGATGCCGTAAGCAGCCGACGGATCGAACTTCGGCTTGATGTCCAGGAAGTTGAGAGCGTTCGCATACAGCGCGAACTTCTCGTTGACCCGAAGGTTGAGCGCGAGGTCGGCGTTCCACTGGGCGCCGATCTTGCACTTCACCGGCGTACCGTCCTGATAGAAGCCGATCGCGGGATCGCACTCGCCCTTCACGCCGCCGTAGTCGACCGCAGCAGTGTCGTATCCGCCGGTGTAGTACACGGTCGGAGTGATATCGAGCGCTCCGATACCGATGGTGTTCGACCACGTGGCACGCCACTTCGGCGAACCCGAGCACGAGGTGTAATCGCACGGGCTCAGGGTGCCGTCGTAGCGTTCCACCGAGCCGTCGTTACGCTGCACGTAATACTTCATCAGGTACGACGCGTCGAGCGAGCTTGAGAAGCGGAACGATCCGAAGTCCTTGCGGAACGCCATTCCGAAGTCGATGCCCTCGACGTGCTCCTGATCCGAGTTCGAGAACGAGAACTGGATGAAGCCCGGCAGCGGGGTCGCGCCCGGGAACTGCGGGTCCGCAGCGGCCGGAATGATCGTGATGCCGTCGACCGCATTGGTTGTGCCGTTGCGGAAGAAGGCATCCAGTGCCGCATCCTGATCGGCCGACGAAACGTTGCCGATGAGGTCCTTCACCGTGATGTTGAAGTAGTCGACAGTGAAGCTCAGGTTGCGAACCGGTTCGAACACCGCGCCCAAGGTCCAGCTCGTCGACTTTTCGGGAGCGAGAGCCGGGTTGCCGATCGAGGTGCGCCCGAAGCTGTAATCGCCTGTCACGTACTGGTTGTTACCATGCGATGCGCAATACGCGGCATATGTGGCGCAATCCACCCGCAGCGTCACGTAACCGGTGGTCGGAAGTCCATACGATTCATTGAACGAGGGGATGCGGAAGCCCTTCGACCAAGTGCCGCGCAGAAGGATCTGATCGACCGGCTTTACCTTGAAGCCGAACTTCGGTGAGAAGTTGGTCTGGCCCGAAGAGTAGTCGTCGTAACGGCCCGACGCGCTCAACTCGACCTGATCGAGGATGGGCGCGTTGATTTCGTAGAACGCCGACTTCACGTCGCGGCTGCCCTGCGCGCCAACCGCGTTGATCCCATAGTAACGATCGTACGGATGAGCGAGGTTTTCCGGGTTAGCGGAAGCGTCATTGATCGCCTCGTGACGATACGACACGCCGACGGCCGCCTGGAGATCGCCGCCCGGAAGCTGGAACAGCGTACGGCCGACAATGGCCTGAGCCTGCCAGAGCTTCGACGTCGAAGACTTGGCGCTGACCGGAGCCACGTAGTCGAGGACTTCCTGGGAGTTCAGGTTCGGGTTGACGAAGTTGTAGGCGCCAGTGGCAATCACGTCGGCCAGGCGCTGCGGGATGATATAGTTTTCGCTGACGCGGGTCAGCTTCACTTCAGAAGCGGTGAAAGCCAGCGAGTAGTTCCACTCGTCACTTGAGCCGAATGTACCGTCGATGCCGGCCGATGCGCGCAGGGTGCGAGCATTGGTCTCGACCGTGCGCGGATCGAGCAGGCGGCCGCGGATCGAGCCATAAAGGCCCTGCGCCGCGTACGGATTGTTCGGGTTGAGGGTGCCGTTTGCTGCGGTACAACCGGTGCTGGTGTTACGCTGGGTGACTGGGTCGATTGTACCGACACCCGTGGGGCAGACGTAGATTGGCAGCAGGACGGTGGCGAACGTCACCTGACTCGGCGGCGTCGTTGCGTCGTTAAACGCCGCGGGAGACAGCTGCGAGTAGGTGTTCACATGCCAATAGTTGGCGGCGATGTAAGCCTCAGCCCTGTCGCCGACGCGCGCCGTTGCGCGGGCTGCGAAGCCGTAACGCTCGGTGCTCGGACGGATGGTCCCGTAGAGCTTCTTGAAGTCCGCCTGGCACTGGTTGACAGCGTAGGTCGCATCGGTAGCGGGGATTTGGACTGCAGATGAATTGAACAGGCTGCAGTCTGAGTTCAACAGCCCGAATTTCGCACCGTTGCGCGCGCCGGTCACAGTCGCCGGAGCGATTATCGTCGCTAGCGGGAGCGTCGAACCGCCACGGGTGCCGTCGGCCTGGATGCCGAATGTGTACCAGCGGGTGCCGATTGGCATACAACTGCCGTTCGCGTTACAGATGTCGCTGTTGTCACCCGAGTTCCACGGATAGTCGCGGTCGCGCGCCCAGATCACGTCATTCTTGCGGTACGAACCGGCGAGGTAGATGTTGAAACCCTGCGTGTTCAGGTCACCGACACCCGCCGCAACATCGATACGCTGCTCACCGCCGTCGCCGTGCTCCGAAACACCGGCCGAGATGTTGGCCTTGACGCCCTGGATCTGCTTCTTTGTGATCACGTTGATCACGCCCGCAACCGCGTCGGCACCGTAGGTCGATGATGCGCCGTCCTTCAGAACTTCGAGACGCTCGACGATGATGTCGGGGATCGTGCCCATGTCGACGAAGTTACGGTGACCGTCATCGGCCAGCGGGTAGGGAGCCATGCGCATGCCGTCGAAGACGGTCAGCGTCTTCTGCACGGTCAGGCCGCGCAGCGAGGCGGCGATTGCGCCAGCGGCGAAGTTGTTGCCGTTGTTCCAACCTTCGCCGATCGTGCCCGAACCGTTCGCGGAAAGGCGCTGTAGGCCCTCGGCAACAGTGTTGATTCCGCGCTCTTCAAGCACTTCGGTGCTCAGCACGGAAACGGGCGAAGCGGTTTCGGTGTCCGTGCGACGCAGGATCGAGCCGGTGACGACGATCACGTTGCTCGCGCTGCAAGCATCGTCATCGGGCGTCGCAGCGCAGTCCACGGGAACCGTCGCGGCCGGAGCCGTTGTGGTGTCCTGTGCAAAAGCAGGCGAACCCGCCAGCGCAAGCCCAACGGCGAGCGGCGCAGCGCCTGCCTTGAGGATGGAGATGGTCTTCATGAGATGTTTTTCCCCTTGTAGAATCCGGAAGCGTCCCCGCTTCCGGATTCAATGTGAGCTCAAACGCGTTCCGATGCGGAACGGGGTTCTTTGCTGCGTGGCCGATGCGCAAGTCGGCGGTTTCTCGCAATCCCTAAGCATGAAGAGTGGCCAGTTTGAGCCGCCCGTGTGATTTGCTTGCAACACTTTTGAAACACGCCGGATCGCCCGATTTTTGGCGGTTTCGGCACGCTTGACCGCCTTGCGCGCGAGCTTTACGTGAACGTAAACGGCAAAGCCGCCGGCCATGGAGACAGATCGCATGCCCACCGCCTACATCGTCGATGCCGTACGCACCGCAGGGGGGCGCCGCGGCGGCCGCCTTTCGGGCGTGCACCCGGTCGACCTCGCCGCCGCGGTGCTCGACGCGCTGGTCGAGCGCACGGGGATCGATCCGGCGAAAGTCGACGACGTGATCATGGGCTGCGTGACCCAGGCGGGGGAGCAGGCGATGCAGGTCGGACGGATGGCCGTGCTTGCGAGCAAGCGGCTGCCACAATCCTGTCCGGCGGTGACCATCGACCGCCAGTGCGGTTCCTCTCAGCAGGCGATCCAGTTCGCCGCGCAGGCGGTGATGAGCGGCACGCAGGATGCGGTGATCGCTGCCGGCGTCGAAAGCATGACCCGCGTGCCGATGGGCACCAATGCGACCTTCCACATGAAGGAGGGCATGGGCCACTACAAGTCGCCCCGGCTCGAGGAAGAGTTTCCCGGCGTGATGTTCTCGCAGTTCGCCGGTGCGCAGATGATCGCCGACAAGTACGGCATGACGAAAGAAGAAATCGACCGCTTCGCTCTGTCGAGCCACCAGAAAGCTTCCGCCGCGACCAAGGCCGGAGCGTTCGAGCGCGAGATCGTGCCGATCACGGTCGACACGCCCGAGGGTCCAGTCGAGCACACTGTGGACGAGGGCATCCGCTTCGACGCGACGCTCGAGAGCATCGCATCGGTCAAGCTGCTGCAGGAAGGCGGGAAGCTGACCGCCGCGAGCGCGAGCCAGATCTGCGACGGGTCGAGCGCAGCGCTGATCGTTTCCGAAACCGCGCTCAAGGAACTGGGACTGACACCCCGCGCGCGAATCCACACCCTGACGGTTACGGCGGGCGACCCGGTGATCATGTTGGAAGAGCCGCTGTTCGCGACCGACAAGGCGCTCGGGCGGGCGGGACTGAAGATCGGCGACATCGATCTTTACGAGGTCAACGAGGCTTTCGCGTCGGTGCCGATGGCCTGGCTCGAGCATGTCGGAGGCGATCCGAGCAAGCTCAACGTCAACGGCGGGGCGATCGCGCTCGGCCACCCGCTCGGCGCGAGCGGGACCAAGCTGATGGCGACGCTGCTCAACGCGCTCCACGCGCGCGGGCTTAGGTTCGGCCTGCAGACGATGTGCGAGGGCGGCGGCATCGCCAACGTCACGATAATCGAGGCGGTCTGAGCGGTCGCATCGGCCCATCGCTCGGGCAATGGCCGGTTGCAATCTAGGACTTGTCGCGTCATGCGGATGTGGACCCGCGCTCGCAACCGCAGAGCGAGCGCGCAACGATATGGGAGTAGGAACAGCATGAAAGTCGACAGCAACACCGCAGCGATCGTCACCGGCGGTGCATCGGGCCTGGGCGCCGCCACCGCGCGCGCGCTCGCGGCCAAGGGCGCCAAGGTCGCGATCTTCGACCTGCAGGAAGAAAAGGGCAAAGCCGTCGCCGACGAGATCGGCGGCGTGTTCTGCGAGGTCAACGTGACCGATGACGCCAGCGTCGACGCGGGTTTCGCCAAGGCGCGCGAGGCGCACGGTCAGGAGCGCATCCTGGTCAACTGCGCGGGCACCGGCAACGCGATCAAGACCGCCAGCCGCAGCAAGGAAGACGGCAGCATCAGGCACTTCCCGCTCGAAGCGTTCAACTGGATCATCCAGATCAACCTCGTCGGCACTTTCCGCTGCATCGCCAAGTCGGCGGCCGGGATGCTGACGCTCGAGCCGGGCGAAGACGGCGAGCGCGGCGCGATCGTCAACACCGCCTCCGTCGCGGCCGAGGACGGTCAGATCGGCCAAGCCGCCTACTCCGCCTCGAAGGGCGGTGTGGTCGGGATGACGCTCCCTATCGCGCGCGACCTGATGGGCGAGGGTATCAGGGTGAACACGATCCTGCCGGGTATCTTCGAGACCCCGCTGATGAACGCCGCCCCGCCGCAAGTGAAGGAAGCGCTCGCGGCTTCGGTGCCGTTCCCAAAGCGGCTCGGCAATGCCGAGGAATACGCGATGCTCGCGATGTGCATGATCGAAAACGGTTATTTCAACGGCGAGGACGTTCGCCTCGACGGAGCGATCCGGATGGCGCCTCGCTGATGCGGTCTTCTACATGGCACGGTCCGCTATAGGCTGATGACGATTACGGGCGCCTCCCATCCTGCATTTCCAAGCGGGGTGGAGGGCGCCTTTTTTTGGTCCAGGACTGTGTGACAGCGTCTTGCGAGTGAGAACTTAGACCCATGAGCTACACCCAGATCAGCTACGACGTGCAGGGCCCTGTAGCGCTCGTCACGCTCGACCGGCCCGCGAAGATGAACGCCTTCACCCGCACGATGATGGCCGAGATCATCGACGCGATGGACGAGGCCGACGGCGACGACCGCGTGCGCGCGGTGGTCTTCACCGGCAGCGGCGACCGCGCATTCTGCGCCGGGGCAGACCTGACGCCGGAAGGTGGCGGGCACGTATTCTCCGATCCGAACCCGGTCGAGGATCTGTCGGACGAGCGCGTGCGCGACGGCGGCGGGCGGCTTACGCTTCGGCTCTTCAACGCCAAAAAGCCGCTGATCTCGGCCTGCAACGGCGTCGCGGTCGGAGTAGGGGCGACGATGCAGTTGCCGATGGACATGCGGCTGTGCTCGGACAACGCGCGGTTCGGCTTCGTCTTCGCCCGCCGGGGAATCACGCCCGAGGCTGCATCAAGCTGGTTCCTGCCCCGCCTGGTCGGCATGCAGACGGCACTCGAATGGTGCATGACCGGACGGATATTCGATGCTCAGGAGGCGCTGGACAAAGGCCTCGTGCGCTCGGTCCATCCGCAGCAGGACCTGCTCGGCGCCGCGCTCGGCCTCGCCGAGGAAATCGCGGAAAACACCTCCGCGATATCGGTCGCGATGACGCGGGCGATGCTCTGGCGCCTGTCGGCGACCGAGCATCCGATGATGGCGCACCGGATCGACAGTCGCGCGATCTACCGCCTGAGCCGCAGCGCCGACGCGCGCGAAGGCGTTGCCAGCTTCCTCGAGAAACGGTCGCCCGTCTATCCTGACACCATCAGCGGCGACATGCCGGACTTCTATCCCTGGTGGGACGAGCCGAGCTACGAATGACCGCCCCCGCCGCATGACCTGGCACATCGGCGTTATCGGCGGCTCCGGCCTGCACGAAGGCCTCGACCTCGACGAGGCGCAATCTATCGCCGTGCGCTCGCCGTTCGGCGAACCGTCGGGGCCGGTCGCCACGGGCCTCATAAGCGGAGTCCGCTTCAGCTTCCTCGCGCGGCACGGCGCGGGACACGTACTCCCGCCATCGGCAGTCAACTATCGCGCAAATCTTGACGTTCTGAAACGCGTCGGAGCGACGGATGTCGTCGCGCTCTCGGCAATCGGGTCGCTGCGTGAAAACCTGGCGCCCGGCACATTCGTCGCGGTCGACCAGTTCATCGACCGGACGGTCGGCCGCGAGCGCAGTTTCTTCGGCAAAGGCATGGTCGCGCACGTCAGTCTCGCCGATCCGATCTGCATGCGGCTGTCCGGTCTCGTCGCCGATGCCGCCGAGAGCGCCGGCGCCAAGGTTCGTCGAGGCGGCTGCTACGTCGCGATCGATGGCCCGCAATTCTCGACGCGTGCTGAAAGCGCGATGTACCGGGCATGGGGCGGCGATGTGATCGGCATGACCGCGATGCCCGAGGCCCGCCTCGCTCGGGAGGCGGAACTGCCATATGCGCTGCTCGGCATGGTGACCGATTACGACTGCTGGCGCGACGGCGAGGCGGTCGAGGCGGCGGAAGTCTTTGCGGTGATGAAGGCGAATGCCGCACTTGCACGCAGGGCGATGGAGGCGCTTGCAGAGGCATTGCCCGAAGAGCGAACCGCGTCTCCGGTCGACACCGCACTCGACGGCGCGATCGCAACCGCGCCGAGTGCGCGAGACGGGCGGCTGGTCGCGATGCTCGACGCTGTCGCCGGACGGGTTCTCCAAAAGCGGGGATAGGGGTGCGCGCAGCCCGTCTTGCTTGCCAGGCAGACGGTTTCGATAGAAACTTGTCTGCATGACTGAAAACACGACAAGCACCCGTCTCGCCGATTTCCTTCCCTACCTGCTGTCGGTGACCTCCAACGCGGTCTCCAGCCGGATCGCGGATGCCTATCGTGCCGGCTTCGGGCTGCGGATCCCCGAATGGAGGGTAATGGCGGTGCTCGGCGACGCCGGCGCGCTCACCCAGCGCGACCTCACGGAAGCGACGCTTATGGACAAGGTCGCGGTCAACCGGGCTTGCAAGGAACTGGAGGATCGCGGTCTAGCCGCGCGCACGGCCAACGTCCGCGACGGGCGATCGCACCACCTCGAACTGACCGAGGCGGGGCGGGCGATGCATGCGCGGATCATGCCGCTCGCTCTCGAGATGGAAGCGCGCGTCTTCGATGGCTTCACCGCCGATGAGCAGCGCACGTTCCGGGCGTTTCTGGCGCGGTTACGCGACGCCGCGGGCGAACTCGATTCCGATGGGTTGGAGGGCGGGGTCGGCTATGGCTCGTAGAGCTTCGCCGCCCCGTTCCGTTACGAGCGTCCGCCTGGCTGCGTGGCGAAAGCGTCGCTGATCGAACAGGCCGCCGGGCCAAGAATGACGATGAACAGCGTCGGCAGGATGAACAGGATCAGCGGCACGGTCATGATCGCCGGCAGTCGCGCGGCCTTTTCCTCCGCGCGCATCATCCGCTCGTTGCGGAATTCGGCGGATAGCACGCGCAGTGCCGAGGCGAGCGGAGTACCGTAGCGTTCGGTCTGGACCATCGTGGTGACGACGCCCTTCACGCTGTCGAGGTTCACTCGATGAGCGAGGTTGTCGAACGCCATCTTCCGTTCGGTAAGGAACGACAGTTCGATGGCGGTCAGCGCGAACTCGTCGCCGAGTTCGGGATAGGCGCGGCCGAGTTCCTTCGCCACGCGGTTGAACGCGGCATCCACTGTCAGGCCGGCCTCGGCGCAGATGACCAGCAGGTCGAGTGCATCGGGCAGGCCCTTGCGGACCGCATCGGTGCGCTTGCCCGCCTTGTTCTTGAGATAGATCTCCGGCGCCTTGTAACCCAGGCCGACCGCCGCGGTGAGGCCGAACAGCTTCTTCATGCTGCCCCATTCGGGCATGACGTTCATGACATAGAGCAACAGGAACACGACGATTCCGAACACGATCGGCAGGACCATGCGCGCGCCGATAACGTAAACCGCCAGTTCCTTGTTGCGGTAACCCGCCCAGGCCAGCTTCTGCTGGATCGTCTCGATCTGGCTCTGTTGCAGCACCTTCATGCTGGCGAGCGTTTCCTTGACCTTGTCGGTCTGATCGGTCCGCCGCACAAGGCTCGTGCGCTTGCGCGCGTTCGCCTTGACGATACCCGCCTTGAGCTCTTCGCGCCGCTCGTTGAGCGCCCTGACGCGTTTCGCCATCGGGTCCTTGACGGTGACCGCGGCATAGATGGCCATCATCACCGCGAGCGCCGCCACTGCTGCGAGCAGCGTGCCGACCATGATCACGTCGAAGCCGAGAAGGGTGGGTCCTGAAGGGTTCATGTCTGCCTGCTCAGATTTCGAAGCTGACCATTTTGGCCATGATGAAGACGCCGATGCCCATCCAGACACCGCCGCCGAGTCCGGCGACGATCAGGCGATCGTCGCTGAAGAAACCGGCGAGGTATTTCGGGTTGATCCACCAGATCATGAAGAACACGATGAAGGGCAGCGAGCCGACGATGTAGGCCGACGCCTTGGATTCGGAGCTCATCGCCTTGATCTTGAGCTTCATCTGGCCGCGCTTGCGCAGCACGTCGGCGAGGTTCGACAGCGTCTCGGCGAGGTTGCCGCCCGTTTCGCGCTGGATGGCCAGGGTTATGCAGAAGAAGCTGAATTCGGCGATCCCGAGGCGGTCCGCGGTGACCTGGAGCGATTCCTCCATCGTCCGCCCGACCTTGATCCGGTCGACGATCGCCTTGAACTCGATGCCCACGGGACCTTCGATCTCGGTCGCCACGACCGCAAGCGTCTCGGTCACCGGCAGACCCGAGCGCAGGCCGCGGACGAGAAGCTCGATCGCATCTGGAAACTTCGAGTTGAACTGGTTGGTCCGCCGCTTGATGAAGAAGTTGACCACCATGTGCGGAATGCCCGCCCCGGCGAACGCACCGATGCCCAGGCTCAGCAGCGCTGCGCCCGACTTTAGATATATGATGACCATGATCACCACGCCGATGCCAAGCGAGGCGTAGAGGTAGTTTGTCAGCGTCCAGTTCTTGCCGGTCCGGTCGAGGCGAACGGCCAGCGCTTCGAGCCGGGAGCTCGAGCCGGCCACCTTGAAGGTCTTGGGCTTGCGTGCCGCGATCGCCTTCTTGAGTTGCGATTCCACCTTGGTGTCGGTGCTCTCGGAGTGGCGATAGCGCACCGCCTCGAGGCGGCGGTTGCCCTCCTTGGCGGCCGACGGTCCCGACAGCGCCGAATAGCCGAGGACCAGGACGCCCATCAGCCCGGAGGCGAACAGCAAAAGCTGAAAAATGCTCATCGGACTTGTCCGTCCCCTCGTTGGTTTCGTTCAGCGACCGCGCCGGCGGCGAGGCAATCCCCCGCCGCCGGGCCCGGTCGTCAGGCCCCGGCCGAAGCCGGCGTCTTGGATTTCTTGGCCAGCAGCGACTTGAAGTCGAAACCGCCCAGGAGCGACTTCTTCCCCGCGCCCTCGTCCTCGTTCGACTCCTCGTCTGAGGTCCCGATGATGCGATCGGCGAGCTGTCGGATCGTCGTGCTCGACTTGCTCGCACGATTGGCGTCGGCGAAGGTCTGGCCCAGCTTTGCGGCGGTGGCCGCGGCCTTGAGGTCGAACGGAATCGTGAAATCGATCTTGCGTTCGATCGACGCCTCGAAATCCGCCTTGCTTATCTCCGCCGTGCCGGCATGGACCTTGTTGGCGACGATCAGCGGGTGAGCGTGCGTCGCATTTGTCTTGAGCCAGCTCAGGATGCGGATCGTGTCGCGCGCGCTTGCCAACGTCATCTCGGTGGTCAGCACCACCACGTTGACGTCCGCGAGCAGGTGCGGGAAGTTGATCAGCATGTTCCGCGGCAGATCGATGACAGTCATCTCGAACGCGTGCCGGAACTCTTCCTCCAGCTGAACGAACGCGCTGCCGTCGGTCATCAGGGGCGAGTTGATCGGCGCTTCGGCCGAAAGAATCGCCAGGTTGTCGTTCGCGCGGATCATCGCCCGTTCGATGAACAGGCCGTCGATGCGGCTCGGGTTGTCGATCGCGTCGGTCAGGCCGCGGCCCGGCTCGAGGTCGAGCGCGAGCGCGCCAGTCCCGAAGTGCACGTCGAGATCGAGCAGCGCTGTAGGCAACTTGTGGTCGGCTGAGAACATCCATGCCAGCGAGGTCGCCAGAGTGGACGCGCCCACGCCGCCGCGCGTGCCGACGATCGCCGTCGAGATGTGACGCTTTACCGCATC
The DNA here is from genome assembly GCA_963728375.1 of uncultured Alphaproteobacteria bacterium. GTDB lineage: Bacteria > Pseudomonadota > Alphaproteobacteria > Sphingomonadales > Sphingomonadaceae > Tsuneonella. Next base: position 141,999 of record CAVSJL010000004.1, on the reverse strand, counting down.
CGGGTCGTTCGCCTTCGGGGCGGAAAACACCGTCTGCGCCTCGGTCAGTGAATCGCGCAGCTGGCTGGCCGACAGCGGCTTCAGCAGATAGTCGTGGATGCCGCTTGCGAGCAGGTCGCGATAGAGGCGCACGTCGTTCACTTGACCGATAGCAACCACGACCGTGCCCGGCTCGCAGACCTCAGCAAGGGCGTTGATGTCATTGAGCGGATCCCCGCTTTCCGACAGGTCGACCATGAGGATGTTCGGGCTGGCCGACACCGAGAGCGACTGAACTGCGTTGCGCAGTCCGCCCTTGGCGCACTTTTCGGGCTGCCAGCCCATCTCGATGACGACCGGGCGGAGGATGTCGAGTGCAGTCTCGTCGCAGATGAACGCGGCGAACGGATCGCGGCCTCCCGGGCCGGGTTTCCAAGGGGCATTCATGGTCTTAGTTCCCTCCGCCAGAGTTGGGGTTGGCTGCCTTGAGTTCGCCTTCGCCCGTCGGGGCTTTCTTGCGATAGGTCTCGATTGCCTTGTTCGAACTCATGACGACCGTTTCGCCGGTGGCGGCCTGGCCCGCGATCAGGTCTTCCGGGTTGGCGACCATCGCGGCGAGATTGCCGTTGGTCGCGCAGCCGTAACCGGGTGCGGTGGCATTCGCGTAGTTGGAGTCGCTCTTGCGATCCCAGTTCGGGCAGTTCGGCACCGATGCGGTCGAGCGGGTGATGACCACGCGCGCCGTGCCGGGCTGGACATAGCCGTCGGTGACGGGTGCGCCGTCGGCGAGCAGAAGGCCGTGACGGGCGGCGATCGCGGCGATCGCCGCTTTGGTTGCACCGCTCCCCACGGGATCCTCGATCGAGACCCGGTCGCCGTAGCGCAGGTTCATGGCATCGAACCATCCGGCGAGCCGTTGCTGCTCCGGGATCGAAAGGCCGTCGTAGCTGCTGGCCACGTCGAGCGTGTAAGTCGTGCGTTCGACCACCGGCTGGCGGACGCTGTAGAGGCTCGCGTTATCCCACGCCGGTCCGCTGCAAGCGGTGGTGGAGAGCGCGACGGCGAGGGCGAGAGCGCCCGCGATATGGCGTTTGTTGTTCATGACTCTCACCTTCTCAGTTCAGGCTGAAGCCGGGCGTGGCCGCGGCGTCGTTCTTGGCCGAGCGGCGCTTCTTGCGCTTGCTCGATCCGGCAGGGGCCGCGTCGGGCAGCGCCTGCGAGATGCCGGGGGCCACCGGGACCTGGCCCTGGACCGCGGTCGGGCCGGGCCGAGTGCCGCCGGTGACACCCGCGTTGTCCTGCATGCCGAGAGAACGAGCGAGTTCGTTCGGAGCGTTGAACCCGTCGGTCGGCAGCTTGATGTCGCGCTCGTTGACCGGCTGAACCAGGTACGGGGTGACGACGATCACGAGTTCGGTCTCGCCCTTGCGGTACGAGGTCGACCGGAACATCGCGCCCAGGATCGGGACGTCGCCCAGACCCGGAGTCTTGTCGATCGAGTTCTGCGAGTTGTTGCTCATCAGGCCAGCGATCATGAAGCTCTGGCCGGAGCCGAGTTCGATCGTCGTTTCCGCGCGGCGCGTGGTCAGCGCCGGGATCTGGAACCCGTTGATCGTGACAGCGCCCTGGCTCGAGATTTCCGACACTTCCGGACGGACGCGCATCGAAATGCGACCGTTCGCCAGGACCGTGGGGGTGTAGGACAGGCTGACGCCGTATTTCTTGTACTCGACCGAGGTCGAGCCGAGGCCCTGGCTGATCGGTATCGGAAACTCGCCGCCCGCAAGGAACTCGGCGGTTTCGCCCGAAAGTGCGGTCAGGTTAGGCTGCGACAGCGTGCTGACGAGACCGACGCGTTCGGCGAGATCGAGTGAGCTGGCGAGGTCGAGGCCGAACAGCTTGCCGAAGTTGGCGATGGTCGACCCCGTTCCCTGGCCCTTCACCAAGCTGCCGCCGTCAGGGGCGGATGTGAACCCGACGCCGAGACCGCCGGGGCTTCCCGGTGTGTAGGTGGTCGTGGCGCCGCGGCCGGTAGTGACGCCGAACTTGAAACCGCCGGTCGTGTCGACCGACTGCAGGTTCGAACCGATCTCGCGGACCAGCGAACGGCTGACTTCGGCGAAGCGGACCTGCAGATTGACCTGTAGCGGCGTCGCGGTCTTGAGCCGGCTGATGACATTGGCGTCGTCCCCGACGAAGGCCTGCACCAGGCGCTCGGCCTCGGCAGCATCCTCGGGCGCGGCGACGGTGCCGGTCAGCAGGAAGGTGTTGGTGCCCATCGTGGCGACGTTGACGTGAGCCTCGGGCATGGCCAGCGCCAGCATCTGGTCGACGCTGTCGATGTTCGATCCCACGCGGACATTGGCCGACCAGATCACCGTGCCGGCCTTGTTGCTGGCGTAGACGGTGGTCACGCCGCCGGACTTGCCGAACAGGAAGAGCTGGCGCTCCGACTTGATCTGCACGTCGGCGATGTTGTCGTTGGCGATGAACACGTCGGACATGCTGCCCGGGATGTTGATCAGTTCGCCGCGACCGATCGACAGGTTGATGTCGCGGGTTGGCGCAATGGCGCTCTGCGCGGCCGCGGGCAGGGCGGGGAGCCCGGCGAGCGGGCCGGCAGCGAGGCCGGCTAGCAGCAGCGTTGCAGTCAGTCGGCGTTTCATTGTCGTGCCCCTCGAATGGCTCGGTTTCTTGCCGGAAATGCGGTTCTGGTTGCGTGCAACGGTGGTCATCAGGGCACCATCAGCGCTGCGGGAGTGGCTGCACCGATCGTGCGCCCGGCCGAATCGACCCCTGCGGCGACGCTATCGATTACCTTCCCGTTCTTGGAGATCAGCACCGTGGAGCTCTGCTTGCCGCGGGTGACCGTGACGGTCGGTCCCGACGGAGCCGCCGGAGCGTAGGTCCGCGGGGCTTCACCCGGGCCACCCGGCATCTGCGTGGCGGCAGGCGCGGTGGGCAAGGTCCGGCGCTGGAAGCGCGAGACGTCCCCGCCGGTCTGATAGGTGGTTGCACCTTCGGTCGGGCGGTTCATCGCAGCCTTGAGGATCTTCTCCTCTTCCTGCGGCGTCGCGCCTTCGGGGATTTTGACGTCGCCCTGGGCGATCGCGCGCTCGAGCTCGGACTGGCTGTCGGCAATCGAGCGGAGCGAGAGGCTCAGGGTGCCGATCGTCTGCGCCACCGAAACCTGCTCGGCGATCTTGGGCGTCACCTCGAGGGTGACGGTGCGGAACTGCTTGACGACGGTCTTGCCCTCGACGGTCTCCTGCGTGGTGTCCTGGTCGGTCGCCAGCACGCGAAGGTTACGCAGGATGGTTTCCGACGCCTTCAGGTCGCCGTCGGCGCCTTGCGCCTTGACCGTCTGGGTCAGGACCAGGTCGACGCGGTCGCCCGGGAATACGAAGCCGCCAACGCCGGTCTTGGCCGATACGGGCACCGTAACGGCGCGCATGCCGGGGCCGAGCGCTGCTGCGAGGAACCCGCGGTCGCCGGGCTTGACCAGCGAACCCTGAGTCACCGGTTCGCCCGCCGTGACCGGGAAGCGAACCACCGTGCCGAGCAATTTCGACACGTCCGATTCGCCGTCGATGAAATAGGCGTCCTTGACCAGTTCCTTGGGCCACGGCTGGAAGCCGATCGAGTCCGCGGTAATGATCGTCCCGGTCGGCAGCACGCGCTGGGCGACGAGGACCTTGGGCCCGGTCGGCACGGCCGCAGCCTCGGCCTGCGGAGCCGAAGCTCCTGCGAACATGCTCCGCGCCATCATGGCGGTCACGACGGCGATCACCAGAGCGCCCACCAGTAGCAACAGCTTCTTCCTGTCCATGGCTCTCAAAGCCCCCTCAAAACGCTCGCCCGAACCCACGGGCAGGTATGGTTGCCGTGGTTAAGCGGCGAACGGTTAAAATCAGGTATCTTCAGGCCAGTGCGGCCTGCGCGGCGGGAAAATAATGTGTGCCGAGCACCCACAGGCCGGCCGCGGCGATTGCCACGCCATACGGGATGGCCAGCTTGTCGCGCTGGCGGCGGGCGATGTGCCAGGCGCCCATGACGAGCGTCAGCAGGCCGCCCAGCAGCGCCATCGCGATCAGAAGCTTGAGGAACCAGGTCGGCTCGATCCACAGCGCGAGCGCTGTCAGCAGCTTGACGTCGCCGCCGCCCATCCACTTGAGAGCGAACAGCACCGCGAAGACCGCGAACGCGGCCACGCCCACGCCGATCTGCATCGCGACGCCCGGCCACAGGTCGAGCCCGCTGGCCCACCAGTAAAGCGGCGCGCCGAGCGCGATGGCGGCGTTGAGCCAGTTGTCGATCTGCCGGCGGCGCCAGTCGGTAAAAGCGGCCACGACCAGTGCGATTGCAAGGGCCGCGAGCAGCCCGTAGTGCAGGTAATCGACCAGCATTGAATGTACCCCCACGGTCCCCTTGATCGTGGTGCTAGCGACCAGTGCTTACCAAACAGTAACCAAAACCGGAGCCGGATCATTAGCGACGCACGGGAAGCTGCCGGAAGCCCTGACCGGCGCCGCGCGATCCCATCCGGCGCGCGCGAAAGCCGCTGGCCGGCGGCCGACGGCCACGCGATTCGACGGATCGACTGGCCGCCCCCCGGAGGGGCGCCCCGTGGATCGATACTGTTTCTCGGCGGACGCGGCGATTTCTACGAGAAATACCTCGAAACCTTCGCCGATTGGCAGGAGCGCGGCTGGCGGGTCACTGCGATCGACTGGCGCGGCCAGGCGGGTTCGGGCCGCCTCGGCAACGACGCAGTAACCGGGCATATCCTGGATTTCTCGCAATGGACCGCTGACCTCGCCGCATTCTGGCGCGAGTGGGCCGCCGAAGGGCCAGGGCCGCACGTGCTCGCCGGACATTCGATGGGGGGCCACCTGGGCTTGCGGGCGGCCGCCGAAGGGTCAGTGGACCCCGATGCGCTGGTGCTCGTCGCCCCGATGCTGGGGATCGGCAACCTTCCTCCAGTCATCATGCACACCATTGCCCGGGCGATGGTGCGGTTGGGCGACCCGCGCCGTCCGGCGTGGAAGTGGAGCGAGAAGCCGGGCGAGCCGCCGGCCGCGCGCGGGGCGCTGCTGACTCACGACGCGGGCCGCTACGCCGACGAGCTGTGGTGGCGGGTCGAGCGACCCGAGCTCGTGATGGGGCCGGGGAGCTGGGGCTGGCTTGAACGGTCCTACGCCTCGATGCGCAGGCTCGCGTCGCCGGGGATGCTCGAGAAAGTCGCGGCTCCGGTCCTGATCCTTGCGACATCGGCCGACAAGCTCGTCTCGTATCGTGCGATTCTCGCCGCCGCGCGGCGCCTGCCCAACGCCGAGCTGGTGACCTTCGGCAGCGAGGCCAGCCACGAGATTCTGCGCGAGGCGGACCCCGTGCGCGACCGCGCGCTCGCGGCGATCGACCGGTTCCTCGACGCGGTTCTCGAAACGCGGTGAGCGAACTGTGTGCCATCGCCGTGATCGGGGCGGGCATGGCCGGAGCGAGTCTTGCCGCCGAGCTTGTGGCGCTCGGCGCCGGTTCGGTCGTCCTGCTCGAGGCAGAAGATCGACCGGGCTACCACACCACCGGGCGCTCGGCGGCGTTCTGGGAGGAATGCTACGGTGGGCGAGACGTTGTGCCGCTAACCCTGGCCTCGGGCCCGTGGCTGCGCGAGCGTGGCTTCCTTCGACCGCGCGGGGCGCTCTACATCGGTCAGGCCGCGCAAGAAGGCGATCTCGACGCCTTTATGGAGACTTTTGCCGGTACGGGAGTGAGCATCGAACGGCTGGGCCGCGAGCGGCTCGCCGAGCGTCTGCCCGGCGTGCGTGCCGCCTATACCGGAGCGGTGTGGGAGCCGGCCTGCGCCGACATCGACGTGGCGGCGCTGCATCAGCACTATCTCTCGGCGGCCAAACTCGGAGGGGCGGAGCTACGGACGCGCTGGCGCGTAGTGTCTGCCGAACGGGATGGGCAGGGCTGGCGGCTCGCCAACGAGCGTGGAGAGACGATGACTTGCGACGTGGTTGCAAACGCCGCGGGTGCCTGGGCGGATACGGTCGCCCAGCTCACGGGGGCGCGCCCCCTCGGGATCCAGCCATTGCGCCGGACGGTCGCGCAACTGCGCACCGATCCGCCGCCGCCGCTCGACCTTCCGCTGGTGCTCGATATCGAGGGACGATTCTATTTCAAGCCCGAGAGCGGGCGCCTGTGGCTCAGCCCCCATGACGAAGAACCCTCTCCGCCGTGCGATGCCGCGCCCGAGGAACTCGCCGTGGCGGAGGCGATCGACCGCTTCGAGCGGGTGGTCGACTGGCAGGTGCTCGGGGTCGAGCGCAAGTGGGCGGGCCTGCGCAGCTTTGCGCCCGATCGGCTCCCCGTCTATGGCTTCGATCCGCGGGTGCCGGGGCTGTTCTGGTTCGCGGGGCAGGGGGGCTTCGGTATCCAGACCGCGCCTGCCGCGGCGCGGCTCGGGGCGCAGGTCCTGCTCGGCAAAGCGCGCGATGCGATGACCGGAGCGCTCGATGCCGCTCTCTACGACCCGTCCCGCTTCTAGGCGTCCGCCGCGATCGCCTCGGCCGCAGCGCACGCCAGCGCATCGGCCCGCTCGTTCTCGGGGTGGCCGTCGTGGCCCCTCACCCAGATCCACTCAACCGTGTGCGGCTTAGCGGCGGCGATCAGTTCGTGCCACAGGTCGGCGTTACGGACTGGTTGTTTGCTGGCGTTCTTCCAGCCGTTCTTCTGCCAGCCATGGACCCACTTGGTGATCCCATCGAGCACGTATTTGCTGTCCGAGTGAAGCGCGATTGCGCACGGTTCGATCAACGCTTCGAGCGCCTTGATCGCCGCGGTCAGCTCCATCCGGTTGTTGGTCGTGTCGCGCTCTCCGCCCGACAGTTCCTTCTCGTGGCGGCCCATGCGCAGAATTGCGCCCCAGCCGCCCGGGCCGGGGTTGCCCTTGCAGGACCCATCGGTGAAAATCTCTATTCGTTTCATGATCCGAAGGGCCTCTGGCCCGCGTCCTCGTAGAATTGCAAGCGGCGCATGAACGCCATCGGGTCCTTGCGTGTCACCAGTGCGTCGGGCGGAGTGGCGATCCAGTCCTCCGCGCGGCTGGCGACGAAGCGCAGGCAGGCGCCCTGCGCCAGGACGGGAAGGGCGTCGCTCTCCTCCCCCGATAGCGGGCGCACCGATTCGTATCCCTCGACCAACGCCATGCCGACATCCGGGAAGAAGCGCTCTCCGCCAAAGTTGAAGCTCCAAGCGGCGTGGGTGACGGCAAGGTCGTAAGCCATCGCTTCGGTGCAGGCGAAGTAGAAGTCGATCATCCCGGTCACCCGGTCGCCGAGCATCAGCACGTTGTCGGGAAACAGGTCGGTGTGGCAGACCACTTGCGGCAGGTTCGATGGCCAGCGCGAGACGAGGCGATCGGCGATCCCGATGGCCGCTGGCAGCGCGGGATCGATCTCGCGCAGCGCCGCTTCGCCGCACGCCGCGAGCGCGCGGGCGCTGTGGCCGACATCGAGTGTGTTCGCGCGCGAGGCGATGAAGTCGCCAGCTGCGAGATGTATCTGCGCCAGCGCGGCGCCCACCGCGCGCGCCTGCACCGCAGTCGGACGGTCGATCGAAACGCCGGGCAGAAATTCGATTAGCGCGACCGCCTTGCCCCCGACCTCGCGCGAAGCCGCTCCGCTGCGGTCATGGATCGTGCGCGGGACCGGGCAACCGTGTTCGGACAAGTGGTCGAGCAAGCCAAGGAAGAAGGGCAGATCGCCGGTGTCGATCCGCCGTTCGTACATCGTCAGAATGAATCGACCCTGTGTCGTCTCGACCAGCCAGTTCGAGTTCGAGACGCCTTCAGCGATGCCCTTGGCCGACACCAGTTCGCCGACGTCGTAGGCGGCGATCAGCGAGGCGAGGTCCTCGGCGGCGAGGTGGGTGTAGACCGCCACGCGAGCGCCCTAGTCGACGAGCTGGCGCGGCAGCTTGAAGACCATCTTCTCTTCGGCCGAGACGAGCGTGTGCTCCTCGATTTCACGCCATTGCGCCAGCCGTGCGACCACTTCGCGCACGAGCTTTTCGGGTGCCGATGCGCCGGCCGTGAGGCCGATGGTGCCGACCCCGTCGAGCCACGCCGGATCGATATCGCTCGCCCGCTGGATCAACCTGGCCTCGGTGCCCATTCGCTCGGCCACCTCGACGAGGCGCAGCGAGTTCGACGAGTTCGGCGCGCCGATCACCAGCACCAGGTCGCTGCCGGGCGCGATCGTCTTGACCGCGGCCTGCCGGTTGCTGGTCGCGTAGCAGATATCCTCCGCCTTCGGACCAACGATGTGCGGGAACTTGGCCTCGAGCGCGGCGACGATTTCTCGCGTGTCGTCGACCGACAACGTCGTCTGCGTAAGGAAGGAAAGCGGTTCCTCGGCGCCGAAATCCAGCTCGGCTACGTCTTCGACCGTTTCGACCAGCGTTATCGATCCCTCCGGCACCTGGCCCATCGTGCCGATGACTTCGGGATGGCCCCTGTGGCCGACGAAGACGATGTGGCGACCGGCCTCGATCTGGCGCTCGGCCTGGCGGTGGACCTTGCTCACCAGCGGGCAGGTCGCATCGACCCAGGTCATCTCGCGGCGGCTCGCCTCGGCCGGCACGCTCTTGGGAACGCCGTGGGCCGAGAATACGACCGGTGCCCCGTCGGGCACCTCGTCGAGCTCCTCGACGAAGATCGCGCCCTGCGCCTTGAGCGCATCGACGACGTACTTGTTGTGGACGATTTCGTGACGGACGTAGACCGGCGCGCCGTAACGCTCGATCGCCCGCTCGACGATCTCGATCGCGCGGTCGACCCCGGCGCAAAAGCCGCGCGGCGCAGCGATGAGGAAAGTCAGCTGCGGCTTGCTGGCGGGGGCGGCTTTATCCTGAAAGGGCGCGTTCATATCCGGCCCCCTAGCGCTTCGCCGCGAGCGCCGCTAGGGCGGCGGCTAACTGACTTCATCGGGACCGAACCTGCCATGACCACCCGCCTTCGCCTTTCCGCCGTCCTCATGTTGGGGTGCGCCCTCGCAGGCTGCAAGACCAAGGGCGATCTGGTGGTAGACCAAGGCGTCGGCATCACCGCGATCCGCACGGCGTGTCCGGCGGTCGGCGTGCCCGACTACACCGGCGACGTGACGACCTTCCGCGTGCCGGGCAATACCACGGCAGCGAACATGGATGTGAGCGCCGCGATTACCAACGTCCGCTCGACCTGTGACGACGGTTCGCCGAAACTCTACACCAACGTCACGTTCGACGTCATCGCTCGGAGGACCGACACGCGCGGCGCGCGTAACGTGACGCTGCCCTATTACGCGGTCGTGCTGCGCGGCGGCACCTCGGTGGTCACGAAGCGCGTCGGCGAAGTGACCTTGAGCTTTGCCGACGGGCAGGAGCGGGCGCAGGCCAGCGCTCAGGCCGGGGCCTACGTCGAGCGTGCCGAAGCGACGCTTCCCGCCGACATTCGCGAGCGGATCACGCGCAGGCGCAAGGCGGGCGACCAAGACGCGGCGATCGATCCGTTGACTGAGCCCGAGGTAAAGGCCGCTGTCGGGCGCGCGACCTTCGAAGTACTCGTCGGCTTTCAGCTGACCGAGGAGCAGCTGGCGTATAACGCCACGCGCTGATCCCCCGCGGACTTGCGCTTTGGCCCCGATGGGCTAACCGCGCCGCCATGTCCGAACGTCAGACGCTCCATGCCGCTTTCGCGGCGCGCATCACCGCCGTGCTCGAAGCGCTCGAGTCCGAAGGTGCATTGCCGCCCGGCTCGTCGAATGCCGCTATCACCGTCGAGCCTCCGCGAGACCCTTCGCACGGCGACCTCGCCACCAACGCCGCGATGGTGCTGGCCAAGACGGCGGCGACCAACCCGCGTGCGCTCGCCGAAAAGATCGTCGAACACCTGAAGCGCGATCCGGCGGTGACCAGCGCCGAGATCGCCGGGCCCGGCTTCATCAACCTGCGCCTCACCGATTCGGAGTGGCTGGGCGAATTGCGCACCATGGCGGAGCTCGGTGCCGACTACGGTCGTTCGAAATTGGGTGAGGGCCGGCGGGTCAACATCGAATACGTCAGCGCCAATCCGACCGGGCCGATGCACATGGGCCATTGCCGCGGGGCCGTCGTCGGCGATGCGCTGGCGAGCCTGCTGGAATACGTCGGGCATCCGGTCACGCGCGAATACTACGTCAACGATGCCGGCAGCCAGGTGGATACGCTCGCCCGCTCGGCGCACCTCAGATATCGCGAGGCTCTGGGCGAGGGCATCGGCGACATTCCTGCAGGGCTTTACCCGGGCGACTACCTCGTTCCCGTCGGCCAGGCACTCGCGGCCGAATACGGCGATCGCTTCGTCGGCGCGCCCGAGGCCGATTGGCTGCCCGAGTTCAAGACGAAGACGGTCGCCGCCATGATGGACATGATCCGCGCCGACCTCGCGCTGCTCGGCATAGAACATGACGAGTTCGCGTCGGAAGCCGCGCTTCAGGCCGCCGGCAAGCCCGCGCAGGCCGAAGAATGGATGCGCGCGCACGACTTGGTCTACGACGGCATACTGGAAGCGCCCAAGGGCAAGACGCCCGACGATTGGGAACCCGTCGAGCTGCCACTGTTCCGCGCGACGAAGTTCGGCGACGACCAGGACCGGCCGATCAGGAAATCGGACGGCAGCTGGACCTATTTCGGCGCCGACCTTGCCTATCACATGCAGAAGGCCGCCGAGGCCGACGAGCTGATCGACATCTGGGGCGCCGACCACGCGGGCACCGTCAAGCGGATCAAGGCCGCCGTCGCCGCCTTGGCGCAGGGCGAGGGGCGGGCCATCCCGTTCGACGTCAAGCTCGTGCAGATGGTCCAGCTGCTTCGCGGCGGCGAGCCGGTAAAGATGTCGAAGCGGAGCGGTACCTTCGTCACGCTCGCCGACGTCGTGAGCGAGGTCGGCAAGGACGTGGTCCGGTTCACGATGCTCACCCGCAAGCCCGACGCGCAGATGGAGTTCGACTTCGCCAAGGTGGTCGAAGCGTCGAAGGACAATCCGGTCTTCTACGTCCAGTACGCCAGTGCGCGAATCCATTCGACCTTGCGCAAGGCCGCGGCCGAGGGCCTGTCCCCCGACCCGGCCGGAATCGCCCGACTGGGGCAGGAAGAGCTGGCGCTGGTCAAGCTCGCCGCGCAATTCCCGCGCGCAGTGGAGGCGGCCGCCGCAGCCCGCGAGCCGCACCGGATCGCGTTTTTCCTCTACGATCTTGCGGCCGCGTTCCACGCTTATTGGAACCTCGGCAACGACGCTTCGGACAAGCGCTTCATCGTCTCCGGGGATCCCGCCCTCACCGGCGCGAGACTTTTCCTCGCGACCCAGATCGGGTTAGTTATCCGTAACGGTCTTGCGCTATTGGGGGTCGAGGCCGTCGAGGAGATGTGACGATGAGTGCGGGCGAACGGGATGATTACGCCGCGGACGATCAGCTAACGCTGGCGGACGACGACGAACGCTTGCCGTGGCTCGAATCGGGTGACGAAGATTACGAGGACGAGGGCGTCGATAGCGGCCGCATTACCGGGTTCATCCTGCTTGCCCTGATCGCATTGGCCGCATTCATCGGCGGTATCTGGTGGTTCGGCAACCGCGGCGTGAACTCGGAAGTGATCGCCGACGGCAGCACGATCGAAGCGCCCGACGGTCCGTACAAGACCAAACCGACCGATCCGGGGGGTAAGGAGTTCGAAGGGACGGGCAATCTCGCCCCGGCAGTCGGCGAAGGCCGCGATATCGAGGGGCGGATTGCCGAGACCACTGCTCCTGCCCCCGCACAAGCGCCCAAGGCCAGCGGCACGCCGGCAGCTGCCGAGACAAGCGCGCCCGCGGCCGCGAGCGGCACAGTCGTTCAGGTCGGCGCGTACTCGTCGAAGGCCGACGCCGAAGATGGTTGGCGAAGCCTGCAGGGCCAGACCGAGCATCTGAACGGCGTCTCGCACCGGGTGGTGCAGGGCCAGGCCGACATCGGCACTGTTTACCGCCTCCAGGCGACGCCGGGGGACAAGGCTGCGGCAAGCCGGCTCTGCACTGCGCTCAAGAGCGACGGAGTGGCCTGCCAGGTCAAATAGGGCGCTCCTTCCAGCGCGTGGGAGGGGATAGCGCGAGCGGTCTGCTTGCGGCGGGTAGGCTTTCCTGCGAATCTCGCCCGATGACCCCGGCGATATTCGGCCTGTCCGGACTCACTCTCACCGACGACGAGCGCGCGTTCTTCCGCGAGAGCGACCCGGCGGGCTACATCCTGTTCGGCCGCAACATCGATACGATGGAGCAAGTTCGCGCGCTGACCGACGACTTGCGCACGATCCACGGCCGCGACCACCTGCTCGTCAGTATCGACCAGGAAGGGGGGCGGGTCGCCCGGATGCGCCCGCCACATTTCACCGCCTTTCCGGCCGGCGCGGCATTCGACGCTCTCTACGACATCGCGCCAAGCTCGGCGATCGCGGCGGCGCGCGCCAATGCACACGCGATGGGGATCGAGCTTGCCGAGGCGGGCATCACGGTCGATTACCACCCCCCGCTCGACGTGCGGCAGCCGGGCGCGCACGACGTGATCGGCGACCGCGCGTTCGGCAGCGAGCCGCTGCGGGTGGCGGCGCTCGGGCGCGCGACGCTCGAAGGGCTGGCGCTTGCCGGGGTTACGGGCTGCATCAAGCATATGCCCGGCCACGGCCGCTCGCTGTGCGACACGCACAAGGAACTGCCCACCGTCACCGCGAGCGAGGACGAGCTCGAGACAGACCTCGCGCCGTTCCGGTCACTCAAGGACGCGCCGATCGGGATGACAGGCCATCTCGTCTTCACCGCGTGGGACCCGGACCATCCGGCGACTCAGTCGCCGACGGTGATTCGCGAAGTGATTCGTGGGAAGATCGGCTTCGACGGGCTGCTGCTGACCGACGACCTCGACATGGAGGCGCTGTCGGGTTCGGTACCTGAGCGCGCGGAAGCCGCGGTCAGGGCCGGGTGCGACATTGCGTTGAATTGCTGGGCGAAGATGGACGACATGACCGGCATTGCCGAGCGGCTGCCGTCGATGTCGGTCGAGACCGCCGCCCGGCTGGAGCGCGCACTCGCGGGCACTGGCATCGCGCCGGAAGGCGACAAGGCCGAATTGCTCGCCACCCGCGACACCCTGCTTGCCATCGCAGGAGAAAACGCGTGAGCGAGGATGCGCTGATCCTCGACCTGGGCGAGCAGACCGAAAGCGACTGGACCGGCCCAGGAGCCGCGCCGACCGACGACGCTGCTCTCTATCTGGAGCTCGACAACTGGGAAGGGCCGCTCGACCTCCTGCTGGACCTCGCGCGGCGGCAGAAGGTCGACCTCAAGGCAATCTCGATCCTTTCGCTCGTCGACCAGTACATCGCCTATATCGAGCAGGCCGAGGCGCTGAAGCTGGAACTGGCGGCCGATTACCTCGTGATGGCGGCGTGGCTCGCCTACCTCAAGTCGGCGCTGCTGCTGCCCAAGGACGAGCAGGAAGACCCGAGCCCAGAGGATCTCGCGCTGCGGCTGCAACTGCGGCTCGCGCGTCTGGCGGCGATGCGCGAGGCGGCGGCGCGACTGATGGGCCGGGACCGGTTGGACCGCGACGTGTTCCGCCGCGGCGCCCCTGAGGGGCTGCGCACTGATCGCAAGACGCTGTGGCAGTGCGACTGGTTCGCGCTCGTTCAGGCTTACGGGCAAGTCAACGCGCGCACTGCTCCTGTGGTCCACATGGTGCGCGAACGCCCCGTCATGACGCTCGACTCGGCGCTTGACCGCGTATCGGCCATGCTCGGCGTGACGGTCGACTGGATGGAAATCCGCCAGTTCCTGCCGCCGCACGCCGAACCGCGGCTGCGCAAGTCGGCGCTTGCCTCCAGCTTCGTCGCCGCGCTCGAACTCGCGCGGTTGGGCAAGGCCGAGTTGGCGCAGGACGAGGCGTTCGGTCCGCTGCGGCTGCGCCGGGTCCCGTCATGAGCGGGCCGGACGAACGAGCCGAAAGCGAACTGGCGCGCGCGCTAGAGGCAACGCTTTTCGCTGCCGAAGAACCGATGACGGTGGCGGCGCTTTCCGGCCATCTCGGCGATGCCGATGCGGGCGACGTGCGCGAGGCACTGCGAATGCTTGCCGCGCATTACGACGGGCGCGGCGTTCATCTCGTCGAGCGCGGCGATCGCTGGCATTTCCAGACCGCGCCCGATCTCGCCCACGTCCTGCGCCGAGAGCGGGAAGCGGTGCGCCGGCTCAGCCGCGCAGCGACCGAAGTCCTCGCGATCGTCGCCTATCACGAGCCGGTCAGCCGCGCCGAGATCGAGGCGATTCGCGGGGTGCAGACCTCTTCCGGCACGCTCGACGTGCTGATGGAGGCGGGTTGGGTCCGCGTCGCCGGGCGACGCGAAGTGCCGGGACGCCCGGTGATCTACGCCACCACGCCCGACTTCCTCGATCACTTCGGCCTCGCTTCGCGCAAGGACCTGCCGGGGATCGACGAGCTCAAGGCCGCAGGCCTGCTCGACCCGGTCGACGATGCGTTCGAGGCGCTTACGTCGGGCGAGGACGAAGCCGATGACGCCGAGGCTGGCATTGAGGCGGCCGATCCACTAGATTAGCGCCCAAGGAGATTACCATGGGTTCGTTTTCCATCTGGCATTGGCTGATCGTGCTGCTCGTCGTGCTCGTGCTGTTCGGCAAGGGACGGGTGGGCGATATCATGGGCGAATTCGGCAAGGGCATCAAAAGCTTCAAGCAGGGCATCGGCGACGACGACGAAGAGGCGAAGGCCAAGGCCGCCGCCGCGAAGCCCGTGCACAGTCTCGAAGGCCCACACCACGATGCCAAGCCCGCCGCAGACGCGACCAAGGAGCCGCATCCGTCGTCTGCTTCGGGCGCCGAACACCGCGACTGACCGGCGGCCACCTGCGCGCGCGAAAGGCTGAACCATGTTCGGAATAGACTGGCAGGAACTGCTGGTCATCGTGTTCGTCGCGGTGCTGGTGATCGGTCCCAAGGACCTGCCCAAAGCGATGCGCACCGCCGGGCGGTGGATCGGCAAGATTCGCCGCACATCCAATCATTTCCGCTCCGGGATCGAGGCGATGATCCGCGAGGCCGAGCTGGAGGAAATGGAGAAGAAGTGGGCGGAGCAGAACGCCCAGATCATGGCGCAGGTCCCGCAGATCGACCTCTCCGACCATGAGATGAGGCCATTGCCCAAGTCGGACGATGCGCCGGATGCGACAGCGGCGGGGGGGGCATCGCCGACGCCGCTGCTCTCGGAAGACAAGCCTGCGGACGACACGCCGTCCGTCGGCGACGAACCCCAGCTTCCCCTCAGGTGACGGCGCGCTGATGGCCTTTCGCATTTCCGATATCGACGAGACGCAGGCGCCGCTGCTCGACCACCTGGTCGAGCTGCGCGCGCGGTTGCTACGCGCTTTCGCGGCGCTGATGCTGGCGTTCTTCGTGTGCTTTTACTTCGCGCAGGACATCCTCGCGTTCCTTGTCCAGCCGCTGCTCAATGCGGGGCAGTCGAAGCTGATCTACACCAAGCTTTACGGCCAGTTCTTCGTCGAGCTGAAGGTCGCGCTGTGGGCCGCGTTCTTCATCGCCTTTCCGGTGATCGCCAACCAACTCTGGGCGTTCATCGCGCCGGGGCTCTATGCGAAGGAAAAGAAGGCCTTCCTGCCGTTCCTGCTGGCGACGCCGGTGCTGTTCCTCGGCGGCGCGGCGCTCGCCTATTACGTGGTCATGCCGACCGCTTTTCACTTCTTCCTTGGCTTCCAGGGGACGCAGGGCGGAGTGGAGATCGAGGCATTGCCGAACAGCGAGGACTACCTCGGCCTGGTGATGCAGTTCATCCTCGCGTTCGGACTCGCGTTTCTGCTGCCGGTGCTGCTGCTGCTGCTCAATACAGCCGGCATCGTCAGCCGTGCGCAGCTTGTCGGCGCGCGTCGGTACATGATCGTCGGCGCGTTCATCATCGCCGCAGTGGCGACTCCGCCCGACGTGATCAGTCAGATGATGCTGGCAGGACCGCTGATCCTTCTGTTCGAGGGCGCCCTGCTGGTGATGTATTTCACCGAGAAGAAGGCGGCCAAGGAGGCCGTCTCTGAACCCACTGAGGACACGGCGCCTCCCGCTTGAGCGGAGAGCCGGGTCAGCCGGTCACCGCCCCTTCCATTTCCCGTCGCGCTTTGCGATGAAGGCGGCCATGCCTTCGGCCTTGTCCTCGCTCGCGGCGAGGATCTGGAAGATCCGTCGCTCCACGATCAGGCCCTGGTCGAGCGTGGTTTCGAACGCGGCGTTGACCATTTCCTTGTTCGCGATCGCGGCCATCGGGGGCATTCCGGCGATCGTGGCGGCGGTCTTGAGCGCCTCGTCGAGCAAGCTTTCGTGCGGCACGACGCGGGCCACGAGTCCGCTGGCTTCCGCTTCCTCGGCGTCCATCATCCGGCCGGTGAGGCACATTTCCATCGCCTTCGCCTTGCCGACCGCGCGGGTCAGCCGCTGACTGCCGCCCATGCCCGGCGCGACGCCGAGCTTGATCTCGGGCTGGCCGAACTTCGCCTTTTCGCTGGCGATGATGAAGTCCGCCATCATCGCAAGTTCGCATCCGCCGCCGAGCGCGAAGCCGTTTACCGCGGCGATCCAGGGCTTGCGAACTGCCTTTACGAGGTGGCTGGTCCAGCGGCTGAAAAAGTCGTCGAGGTAGAATTCGGCCGCGGGCTTGTCGGCCATTTCCTTGATGTCGGCGCCGGCAGCGAACGCCTTGTCGCCGCTGCCGGTCAGCACCGCGCAGCGCTGGCCGTCGTCGGCCTCGAACGCGGAAAAGACGGAAATCAGCTCTTCCAGCACCGTCGAATTCAGCGCGTTCAGCGCCTGCGGCCGATTCAGGGTGATGAGCGTGACGGCGTCCCGCTGTTCGGCGGTGATGGTCTCGTATGTCAAAGCGGCTTCCATTCCTCTTCGGGGGGGAGGGGAGCAAAGATGCTGTCGAGCAGATCCTTGCTCACGCCCTCGGGCGTCGCCGGGTCCCACTTGGGATCGCCGGTCTTGTCGACGATCACCGCGCGCACCCCTTCGGCGAAATCGGGGCGCAGCAGCACCCGGCTGGCGATGCGGTACTCCATCGCCATGTTGTCGGCGAAATCGTCCAGCTTCGCGCTTGTCGCAAGCTGGCGCAGCGCGACCTTGCAGGTCTGCGGGCTCTTGGTGCCGAGAGTGTCGCGCTCGGTCTGCGCCCACGCGCTGTCGTCCGCCTCCAGGCTGGTGAGAATGTCCTCATAGCGGTCGGAGCGGAAATGCCGCGCGATCTTGTCGGCGTTCTCCTCGATCCGCGCCCTGGGCGGTGTGCCGGACATTTCGGCGAGGATGCCGCCGACGCGCGCCGGCTTCTCGATGATGCGAGCCTTGGCCTCGGCGAGCATTTCGCTCGGCAGGAAGTGCGTCGCGATCCCGGCCCAGAGGCATTCGGCCCCGTCGAGCCGCGCGCCGGTGAGCGCGAGAAACTGGCCGAGCCGCCCCGGCAGGCGCGACAGGTGCCAGCCGCCGCCGACGTCGGGAAACAGGCCGATCCCGGTTTCGGGCATCGCGAAGCGGGTATTCTCGGTCGCGACCCGGTACTTGCACGGCAGCGCTATGCCGACCCCGCCGCCCATCGTGATGCCGTCCATGAAGGCCACGATGGGCTTCGGGTAGGTCATCATCTGGTGATTGAGCTGGTACTCGTCGTGAAAGAACTTGCGGCCCGACACGCCGCCATCGTTGAGCGCCGAATGGCGCAGCAGGTTGATGTCGCCGCCCGCACAGAAACCGCGGCCCTCGGCATGGTCGAGGATCACCGCTTCGATTTCGTCGTCGCCGGCCCATTCGCTCAGCGCCGCGCTCATCGTGTGGCACATGTCGAGCGTCAGCGCGTGAATCGCCTTGGGCCGGTTGAGCGAGATATGCCCGACCGCACCGTGGCGGTGGACGAGGACTTCGTCTGTACTCACGGTCGAACTCATTGCCTGAGCATGTCCCGCCCGACGATCATTCGCATGACCTGGTTGGTCCCTTCGAGGATCGAGTGGACGCGCAAGTCGCGCCAGAAACGCTCGATCGGATAATCCTTGAGGTAGCCGTACCCGCCGAACAGCTGCAGCGCGTCGTTGACGATCTTGCTCCCGCTATCGGTCGCCAGACGTTTGGCCATCGCCGAGAACCGCGTCTTGTCGGGCGCGTTCTCGGTCACCTTCACAGCGGCGAGGTAGAGCAGGGCACGCGCCGCCTCCAGCTCGGTCGCCATGTCGGCAAGCATGAACTGGGTGTTCTGGAAATCGGCGATCGGCTGGCCGAACTGCTGCCGGTCTTTCGTATAGGCGACCGCCTCGTCGAGGCACCGCTGCGCGCCGCCGAGGCTGCAGGCGCCGATGTTGAGCCGCCCGCCGTCGAGCCCCGCCATCGCGAAGCGGAAGCCTTCGCCTTCGCCGCCGACCCGGTTCGCGACCGGGACGCGGCAATCCTCGAAGATGAGCTGCGCGGTGGGAGAGGCGTTCCAGCCGAGCTTCTTCTCGGGCGCGCCATGGCTGAGCCCGGGAGTGCCCTTTTCGACGACGAGGCAGGTGATGCCCTTGCTCTTGTCCTCGGAAGTGCGGACCATCACGACGTAGATGTCGTTGAACCCGCTGCCCGAGATGAACTGCTTGGTGCCGTTGATGACGTAGTAATCGCCATCGAGCGTGGCGGTAGTCTTGAGCGCCGCCGCGTCCGAGCCCGAGCCCGGCTCGGTCAGCGCGTAGCTGGCGATGTGTTCCATGCTGACCAGTTTCGGCAGGAACCTCGCCTTGATCTCGTCGCCGCCGAAACGGTCGATCATCCAGCTCGCCATGTTGTGGATCGAGATATAGGCGCTGGTCGCCGGGCAACCGTAAGCCATCGCTTCCATGATCAGCGCCGCCTCGAGTCGGCCCAGGTTGATGCCGCCCGATTCCTCGGAGACGTAGATCGATCCAAAGCCAAGCTCGCCCGCCGCCTGCACGACGTCGCGGGGGAAGTGGTGATCCTCGTCCCACTGCGCGGCAAAGGGCGTGATCCGGTCGGCGGTGAATTTCCTCGCCATGTCCTGGATGGCGATCTGGTCTTCGGTAAGCTGGAACTGGCCTGTCATGCAGATGCCGTTAGCCGATGTACGCCAAGGTTCAACCCGGGCAGCGGGTGTAACGGAACGGTCCGGCCGATCCCGGCTCGTCGCCGCCCGTTTCGCTGCGGACCAGCGTATCGCCTTCTACCGAGAGCGATTCCTCGCGCGGTCCACGTCATGCCTTCGCCGCTGAATTCGAACGTCGCGCGCAGCGATGTATCGTCGCTTTGCTGCGATGGTGCCGAGGCTGACCAAGCGATTCGTAAAACTGCAGCGTCGTCGCAGTGATGCGCAGCAGCCCCTTGTTGTCTCCGCGCGTGCTCGTGCAATCGGCCGGGACCAAGCCCCAGTTGCCCTGCAGCGCGGCCGGGATCCCGCCTCCGGGGACATTCTGCGTGCTCTCGGCCACGGGCTTGCGGCTCGAGCGACGACAACGCGGGCGGTTCGTCCGCCGGCCTCAGCGGGTGCGGTCGCACCCGAATCGGCAGCGCGGGGGTGGGCTGTTCCTGACAAGCAGAGAGAACGAGACGAGAGGGCGGCCGGGACGATCCATCGAAGCATGGGCGGGCCATCGCACGCGTCCGCTTCGCCAGCAAGCGGGCAAAAAAACGGGCGGCCCACCACGGATGGAAAGCCGCCCAGTCAGAAGGTTTCCCTTCGGGTCGCGAATCCTTGATAGCGGTTCGACGAACCGATGGGGATAGCCATCTGTATAGTTGCATCATTTTCGAACGATGCCGGGGCCAATACTGGAGTTTTATGTGGTGACTCGATCCCGATTGACCGGTCGCCGCCCGGTCCGCGCTAATGCGCGCCGCCCGGGCCGCTCGGCGGCCCAGGCGGGTATGATGTAATGGTAGCCTGTCAGCTTCCCATGCTGAACGCGCGGGTTCGATTCCCGCTACCCGCTCCAGCTTCTCGTCCTCTGCCCCGACTTGCCAAGCGGCCGCGCGACGGCAATGGTGGCGCTTTGCAACCGGTTTGGGGTGTGCCTGCTTGAACGACGTCGCATCGCTGGATCCGAATTACGACGGGACGCTGCTGGGCCGATTCGGGGGTGAGCACCCGCCCGCTGCCCCGTGGTTCGAAGAAGCCATCGCCAACAAGCCCGAGAGGTCTTTTTTCGAAGCCGACGGCGCTCGCATTGAGCTTCTGACCTGGGGCAAGGTGGGCAACCCCGGACTCCTGTTCCTGCACGGCAATGCCGCGCATGCCGATTGGTGGAGCTTCATCGCCCCGCAGTTCGCCGAAACCCATCGGTGCGCCGCGATTTCGTGGTCCGGAATGGGCAAGTCGGACTGGCGCGAGAGCTATGAAATCCCCGGTTTTGCCCTCGAAGCGGTAAAGGCGATCGAGGTCGCCGAACTGGCTGCGTCCGGGTTGCGGCCCGCGATCGTGGCACATTCTTTTGGCGGGTTTCCCACCCTGCGTATCGCGAGCCACGAGCCCGACGCGATTTCAGGAGCGATCCTCGTCGATTCCGCGCCCCCGCGCGACGAGGGCGGACCGCCGCCACGCCTCGCACAAGGGCGGGCGCACAATCCCCGATATTCTTCGATCGAATCTGCCTTGCGCAGATTCCGCTTCCTTCCCGAGCAGGATGAGGGGATGCCAGAGATCATCGACTGGATGGCTCGCGGCGCATTGCACGAAGTTCCCGAAACCGACGAGGCGCCGGGCGGATGGACCTGGCGCTTCGATCCCCAGTTCTGGGCCAATTTCAAGCGCGGCGAGTGGGGAACCGCGCCCAGAGTGCCGATCGGGATAATCGTGGGCGGCAAGTCAGCGTTGTTCCCCTCGGGACGGCTCGAGGACCTGCAGCAGATGATACCCGACCTGAGATTCACGACTGTCATCGACGAGGCGCGACACCATATTCTGGTCGATCACCCCCTCGAACTCGTCGAAGCGATCCGCGAAGGGCTACCCAAGCTCGCCTAGAGCGCGCGGCGGCCCAATTCGATCGCGCCGACGATGCCGGCGTCGTCGCCCAGGGCGGGCGTGACGATGCGGTCGGACAGGTCGCCGTCCCAGCCCCCGATGTAACCGCCGAGCGCCGCGCGCGTCGCCTCGCGCAATGCCTCGACAAGGCCGGCGCCCTTCATCACCCCGCCGCCGATGATGATCCGCTCGGGTCGGTGCAGCAGCACGAGATTTGAAGCGAGCTGGGCGAGATAGCCCGCTACCATGCCGATCTCGCCGGCGCTTGCCTGGCCGAGGTCATGACCCCACCGCTCGAGGATGGCAGGTCCGCTCGCGAGCCCTTCGAGGCAGTCGCCGTGGTAAGGGCAGATCCCGGGCCATTCGTCGCCCGCTGCGCGTTTCACCGGTATGTGGCCGGCCTCGTAATGCGATTCGCCCGCCAGCGCGACGCCCTGCGACAGCACGCCGGTGCCGATCCCGGTGCCGACGGTCGTATAGGCAAGCGTGGCCGCACCGTCTCCCGCGCCAGCGAGCCATTCGCCGAGCGCAGCCGCGTTCACGTCGGTATCGAGCGCGATGGGCACGCCGAAGCGGCCGAACGCCTCGATCCAGCTTGCACCGCTCCAGCCGGGTTTCGGCGTCGTGGTGAAGCGGCCCCAGTCGGACGATGCGCGGTCGAGATCCAGCGGGCCGAAGCTGCCGATGCCGAACGCGCCAAGGGGACCGTGGCGCTTCGCCGCCTTGCCGAACCACGCCGCGGCCTTTGCGAACGTGACCTCCGGTCGGCCGGTATCGATCCGCTCGCGTTCGAGGATCGCGCCGTTGCCGTCGGCGAGGGCGAGGACAAACTTCGTCCCGCCCGCCTCGATCGCGCCGATCGTCTTCATGTTACTTCGGCGGCATCCGGATTCCGCCGTCGAGGCGGAACTGGTGCGCGTTGAGGTAGCCGTTGCGCGCGATCTCGAGCACGAGCGAGGCGAATTCCTCGGGCTCGCCGAGGCGCTTGGGGAAGGGCACTGATGCGTTGAGCTGGTCCCACATCGCCGGATTGCGATCCTTCATTCCGAGCATCAGCGGAGTCGCGAAGATTCCCGGCATGATCGAATTGACCCGGATGCCGAGGTCCATGAGGTCGCGCGCCATCGGCAGGACGAGCCCGTTCACGCCCGCCTTGCAGCTGCCGTAGATCACTTGTCCGATCTGCCCGTCCTGCGCCGCGACGCTGGCGGTGAGGATGATCGCGCCGCGCTCGCCGTCGTCGTTCAGCGGCTCGGCATTCGCCATGCCGAGCGCCGAGAGCGACGCTACCCGGTAGCTCGAGACGAGAATCCCCTCGGCGCCGAACGCGTAGTCTTCGGTCGACAGCCGCTTGTAGCCGCCGCTCGCCTTGTCCCAGCCGACGGTCTTTCCGCGTCGGCTGGTCATCGCGCAGTGGACCGTCACCCGCTCCTGCCCGTGTGCGGCGCGCGCCTTGTCGAACCCGGCAACCACCGAATCCTCGTCGGTGATGTCGACGCGGCAGAACAACCCGCCGATGGCTTTCGCATGGGCCTCCCCCGCCTCGTCGTTGACGTCGAATATCGCGACCTTGAAACCGGCGTCGCTCAGCGCCTGCGCGCTCGCCTTGCCGAGGCCCGAGGCCCCTCCGGTGACAACTGCCGCGAGACCGGGTTGAAGCTCCATCGTTAACGCCTTTCGACAAGAATCGGGCTGTCATGATAGCCCCGGCGCGCTATCGCAGGGAAAGGGTCGTGACGCCAACGGGGAACCGGAACCGATGAACTTGCCGATGCAGCGCCGCCACTTCCTGGGCGCGACCGCCAGTGCGTTCGCCGCGCTGGCCGCCAGCGGATGCTCGATGCGCTGGCCGTCGTCGCGCGTGGTCACGACGAGCCGGGGCGAAGAGATCGGCTACGGCGGACTGGTGCCCGATCCGGCCGGGCTCATCGACTTGCCCGAGGGGTTCACGTACCGCACGATATCCAAGCTCGGCGATCCGATGAGCGACGGTTTCACGGTGCCCGACGCTGCCGACGGGATGGGCTGCTTCGACTTGCCCGACGGGAAGATCGCGCTCGTTCGCAATCACGAACTGATGCCGGGCATGGACGGCGGCGGGGTCGCGGGCAGGGCCTATGACACCGTCGCGCGCAGCCTGATCCCGCTGCCGGGCGGGACGACCACGATCGTGCTCGACGCGGGCACGCTGGCGGTCGAGCGGCAGTATCGCTCGCTTGCGGGCACGATCCGCAACTGCGCGGGCGGGACCACGCCGTGGGGCAGCTGGCTGACCTGCGAGGAATCGGTGCTCAAGGCCGACGGCAAGATCAACAAGGATCACGGCTGGGTGTTCGAGGTGCCCGCCGCCGCGCCCGGGCTCGTCGATCCGGTGCCGCTGAAGGCGATGGGGCGGTTCAACCACGAAGCGGCCTGCGTCGATCCGCGCACCGGGATCGTCTACATGACCGAGGACCGGCCCGACGGGCTGCTCTATCGCTTCGTGCCGAAAAGCCGCGGGCACCTCGCGCAGGGCGGGCAGTTGCAGGCGCTCGCGCTCGACGACGGCCTGCGCGACAGCCGCAACTGGGGCGGGGTCTCGTTTCCGATCTACAGCGAGCACCCGGTGCGCTGGATCGATCTCGACGACGTGGAAGCGCCCGCCGACGATTTACGCCAGCGCGGCGCCGCGGCAGGCGCCTGCCTGTTCGCGCGCGGCGAGGGCATCCACATGGGCGACGGCGAGCTCTATTTCTGCTGCACGAACGGCGGCATCGAAAAGCTCGGCCAGATCTTCCGGCTCGCCCTCGGCCGCGAGGAGAAGCTGGACCTGTTCTTCGAATCGACCAGCCCCGACCAGTTCAACTACGGCGACAACCTGACGATCGCGCCATGGGGCGACCTGATCGTGTGCGAGGACCAGTACACCGACCCGGTCGACAACTACCTGCGCGGCATCGCGCCGTCGGGCACGCCCTATCCGCTTGCCCGGCTGCACGCGCAGACTGAATGGGCAGGGGCGTGCTTCTCGCCCGACGGCAGGACGCTGTTCGTGAACGTCTACAGCCCGGCGAGAACGATCGCGATCACCGGTCCCTGGATCTGAGCCAGAGTCCCGGGAGAGCGTGGCCGCTACGTTCCTGTTCGCACTGGTGACGGTGTTCGCTGTCTCGCTCGGCGGACGCGATCAGCTGCTCGTCGCGCGACTGGCGGAGCGGCTGGGTAATGGCGCGGCGTTGCTCGCGGTCGGCGCGGGGGCAGCGACTGCATCGGCGCTGCTGATGGCGGTGGCCGGGCTTGCGATGGCGCTGGTCCTCCCCGGACCGGCGGCCGACATGCTGGTCGCGATCGGCTTCCTGCTCGCCGCGGTCGAGCTCGCCTGGCCGCGCAAGGCGAAGCTGCCCGAGGAGCCGACGCGATCGCTGTTCGCGACTTTCGTAGTCCTGCTCGCGCGGCAGGTCGGCGATGCGGCGCGCTTCTGCGTTTTCGCGTTCGCCGCCGGCGGATCGGCGTGGCTCGCGGGAGCGGGCGGAGCGATCGGCGGAACCGCCGCGCTCGCGCTCGGCATTGCAGTGGCCGGTGGCCTCGCCCGATGGCCTCTGCGCGCACTGCGGCTGGCGCTTGCGGCGATGCTGGTGGTTGCCGCACTCGCAATCGCGCTGACGGTTCGCGGTATCATCGGCTGAGGCGATTGATCCAACCGGGCGCACTTTTCCGCGGCGAGCTTTGTGGTAACGGACCGCTATGGACAACCTCACGATCATCGAGAACGCGGACAATGCCGCGATTGCGGAGTGGATCGAGCGCGAACTGGGCGAGGCGCTCGCGGCGACACCGGGGCCGGTGGCGATCACTGTGCCGGGCGGGTCGACGCCGTTCCCCATACTCGAACGGCTGGTAAAGGCGCCGCTCGACTGGCGGCGCGTTACCGTGTGGCCGGGCGACGACCGCGTCGTGCCCGAAGATCACCCCGCTTCGAACACCGGACGCATCCGCGCGCTGATGGAGCCCGCCGGCGCCGAAGTGGTCACGCTGACGGTGATGGAGGAGGTCCCGCCCTTCGCGCTTGCGTGGCTCGGCATGGGCGAGGACGGCCACGTCGCATCGCTGTTTCCCAACACCGATCCGCGCATCGACGATCCTGAGCGCATACGGCGGCTGACCCCCGACCCGCTCCCGCCCGAAGCGCCGTTCGACCGCGTCAGCCTGACGCTGCCCGCGCTGCTGGGTAGCGAGCGGCTGATGTTCGTCATCCGCGGCGATGCCAAGCGGCAGGTGTTCGACGCCGCCGCACGGGGCGAAAGCGACCTGCCCGTCTCCCGTCTGCTCGGCGCGGCATGCCAGCCGGTCACCTGCTTCGCATGATCGAGCGCATCCTGCCACGGTCGCTTCACCGCGTAGCGCTGCGCTGGGCCCATGTGATCCGCCATCGCTGGCGGCGCCTCGCCAAGCTGCCGCTGGCCGGGGTCTCCGTGTTCGTGACCGACGGGGAAGGGCGCCTGCTGCTCGTGCGCCACAGCTATGGCCCGGGCGGCTGGGCGCTGCCCGGCGGGGGCATGGGGCGCGGCGAGGAACCGCTGGATGCCGCCTGCCGCGAAGTGCGCGAGGAAGTCGGCTGTCTTATCGAGGCTCCGCGTGTTCTCGACAAGATCGAGGAGACGATCTCGGGGGCCCCGCATACTGCATGGCTCGTCGCCGGGACCACTCGCGACTATCCTCGGCCCGACAAGCGCGAAGTGATCGAAGCGCGCTTCTTCCCGCTTCATTCGCTGCCCGAACCGCAGTCGGAATTTACCCGCAAGCGGATCGCCGCATGGCGTGGCAGCTTGCGCTAGAGCAGGCTCAACTGCGCGGTATCTCGCGGCTGCTCGACCGGGCCGGTGCGCTCGAGGTTGGACAGCGTCAGCCCCATCAGCCGGATCGGCAGCGGCAAGGGCAGCGCCTCGTCGAGCAGCGCGCGCGCGGTGGCAGCGAACGTCGCCTTGTCCGTGACCGACGCGCCGAGCGACTTTGCCCGGCTGGTGATCTGGAAGTCGGTGTATTTCATCTTGAGCGTCACCGTGCGCCCCTTCGCCCCCGTGCGCTCGATCGATTCCCAGACGATGTCGATGATGTTTTCCAGCGTGTCGCGCAACGCCGTGCCGCTTGAGATGTCGTCCGAGAACGTGCGCTCCCCGCCGACCGACTTGCGGATGCGGTTGGCGCGAACCGGCCTGAGATCGATCCCCCGCGCCGCGCGGAAGAGGTAGTCGGCCATGCTGCCGAAGTGTGCGCGTAGCCAGGCGAGGTCCTTCGCGGCGAGATCGGCTCCGCTCTCGATCCCCAGCCGGGCCATCTTCAGGGCCCCCTTGGGGCCCACCCCGTGGAATCTCCGCACCGGGAGCGACTGGACGAACGCCGCCCCTTCGCCGGGGCGAATCACGCACAGGCCATCGGGCTTGTTCTGGTCGCTCGCGAGCTTGGCGAGGAACTTGTTGTAGCTGACGCCGGCGCTGGCGGTGAGGGCGGTCTCGGCACGGATGCGGCGGCGAATATCCTCCGCGATCCGGGTCGCGCTGCCGATTCCCTTGAGGTCGTCGGTAACGTCGAGGTAGGCCTCATCGAGGCTGAGCGGCTCGACATGCGGCGTATAGTCGCGGAAGATCGCGCGGATCTGGCCCGAGACTTCCTTGTACACGTCGAACCGGGGGCGCACGAAGATGAGGTCGGGGCACAATCGCTTCGCGGTGACCGAAGGCATCGCGCTGCGGACGCCGAACTTGCGCGATTCGTAGCTCGCCGCGGCGACCACCCCGCGCCCGCCCGCGCCGCCGACCGCGACCGGCTTGCCGCGAAGTTCTGGATCGTCGCGCTGCTCGCAACTGGCGAAAAACGCGTCCATGTCGACATGGATGATCTTGCGCAGCCCCTGCGCTTCGTCACGCGCTTCGCCGTCATCTTCGGGATCGTCCATGGCGCCAATCTAGGACCGACACGGCGATTCCTCCACCGCCGCTTTGGCGATGAAACCGCTTTCCATGCTGCGCTGCGGAAGGCATGGGCGCCGGCATGGCGACTTCGGCACACACGACGATAGAGGCGAGCGACGGCAGTCGCCGGTCTATCGGCCGCGCCGAATTCGTCGCGCTGATGGCGGCCGTGATGAGCCTGGGCGCCCTGGCGATCGACGGGATGCTGCCCGCGCTCGACGAGATCGCGTCGACGTTCGGGGTCGACGATCCCAACCGCCGGCAACTCGTGGTCGGCGTCTACCTGCTGGCGGCCGGGTTCGGTTCGCTGATCCCGGGCGTGCTCGCCGACCGCTACGGTCGCCGCGCGATCCTGTTCGTGAGTTTCGGGTTCTACATCGTCGTCTCGCTGTTGTGCGCGGTTGCGCCGACGTTCGATACTTTGCTGGTGCTGCGCGTGATCCAGGGGATCGGCGTCGCGGGGCTCGGCGTGGTGCCGTCCGCCGTCATCCGCGATCGCTTCGAAGGCGACGCCATGGCGCGGCTGATGAGCACGATCTTCATCGTGTTCATGGTCGTCCCGGTGCTCGCGCCCACTTTCGGGCAGATGATCCTTCACGTCGCCGACTGGCCGTTCGTGTTCGTCGGCATGGCGCTTCTTGCCGC
The DNA here is from genome assembly GCA_963728375.1 of uncultured Alphaproteobacteria bacterium. Lineage (GTDB taxonomy): Bacteria > Pseudomonadota > Alphaproteobacteria > Sphingomonadales > Sphingomonadaceae > Tsuneonella. Next base: position 114,314 of record CAVSJL010000004.1, on the reverse strand, counting down.
CCTTGTCGGATTTTGGACCTGGGCGCGCCTGCCGGAGACGCTCCATCCGGAGGATCGCCAGGAGCTCAATTTCCGCAGCGTGGCGCACAACCTGCCGCTGACGTTCCGCACGCGCGAGGCGATCGGATACGTCCTGGGAAGCGGCCTGACGTTCGGGGCGATGTTCGGTTATATCAACAGCGCGCAGCAGCTCGTCGGCGAACATTTCGGCGCGGGGGACGATTTCCCGTTCATCTTCGGCGCCACCGCCTCGACGCTCGCGGTGTCGAGCTTTGCCAACAGCCGCATCGTCGAACGCTTTGGTGCGCGGCGGGTGAGCCACACCGCGCTGCTGACGTTCATCGTCGTTGCCGCGGCGCAAGTCTGGGCCTCGCTTTACCACGGCAAGAGCCTCGAACTGTTCGTGCCCCTGATGGCGGGCAACCTCTGTTTGCTCGGCTTCATGGGCGCGAACTTCGGATCGATCGCGATGCAGCCGTTCTCGCACTCGGCGGGTGCGGCGAGCAGCGCCCAGACCTTCCTGCGCATGTCATTGGGCGCGGTGCTCGGCATAGCTATCGGCCAATCCTACGACGGTTCGGCGCGCCCGCTCGCTTTCGCGCTGCTCGGTTGCAGCTTGCTCTCGCTGGTGCTCGTGCTGTTCAGCGAGCGCGGGGTGCTGTTCCGCAGGCCGCGCACCGCGCGGGCGGATCTTGCCCGGCACGACATCCACTAGGCATTCGCGCCGAGCCTCCGCCATGCGAGCCCGGCGAATTCGCAGAGCAGCGGCCGGGTGTCGCGCGGGTCGATGATGTCCTCGACGTTGAAGCGTTCGGCGCTGCGGAACGGTGAGGTCACCTTGGCGAGGCGCTCGCGGATCGCCTCGAGTTCTGCCGTGGGATCCTCCGCCGCCTCGATTTCCGACTTGTAGGCGACCTCGAGCCCGCCCGCGATGGGAAGCGAGCCCCAGTCGCCCGAGGGCCAGCAGTAGCGGTACTGGTAGGTGTCGGCGTTCGACATCGCGCTGCCGGCGATGCCATAGGCCCGGCGCATGACGACGCTCGCGAGCGGCACGGTGGCCTTGTAGATCGCGTTCATCGCCTGCACGCCGTAGCGGATCGTGCCAGCGACTTCCGCCTCGCGCCCGATCATGAAGCCGGGGTTGTCGACGAGGTGGACGATCGGCAGGCGGAACAGGTCGGCGAGCCTGACCCAGCGCTCGACCTTCTCGCTGGTCTTGGCGTCCCACGATCCGCCGAGAAAGCTGGGATCGCTCGCAAGCACCATCACCGGCCATCCGTCGAGCCGGGCGAGCGCGGTGATCGCGGCGCGGCCCCAGTTCTTGCCGATTTCGAACACGGTGCCCTTGTCGAATACGAGGTCGAGCGCGCGGCGCATCGAATAGACCTCTTTCTCGCCGCGCGGGACGAGCGAGAGAAGAGCTTCCTCGCGCCGGTCGGCAGGGTCGCCGCTTTCAGCCCGGCGAGCGGGCTGGCCCGCGTATTCGGGCATGAACGAGAGGAAATGGCGGGCGCGGGCGAAGGCCTCTTCCTCGCTCGCGACTTCGTCGTCGACCACGCCGTTGCGGGTGTGGATGCCGCTGCCGCCGAGCGCTTCCTTGGCCGCCTCGTGGTCCAGCGAGGCGCCGTCCTTCCACGCATCGCCGAGTGCATCGACGACCGCTGGTCCGGCGGCGAAGATCTGCGACAGGCCGCGCACCATGACCGAGTAATGGCTCGCCGCGATCCGCGCCGCGCCGAGGCCGGCGGTGGGACCGAGCGAGAGCGCGACAACCGGCACGGTGTCGAGGTTCTTCACCACCTCGCCCCACATGTGCACCGCGGGGATGTAGGTCGCGCCGATCATCTCGAGCGTCTTGACCGATCCGCCACCGCCGGTGCCGTCGATCATGCGGACGATCGGCAGGCGCAGTTCGTGCGCCATCTTCTCGGCCTGCTCCATCTTGCGGCCGATTCCCGCGTCCGCCGCGCCGCCGCGGATGGTGAAATCGTCCGCAGTCGCCACTACCGGTCGCCCGTTGATGGTGGCCTTGCCGAACAGGAACGGGGCGGGGAGGACGCCGGTCAGCTCGCCGTTCTCGTCGTACGAACCCTTGCCGGCGATCTTGCCGATCTCGCGGAAGGACCCGGGATCGACCAGCGCCGCGAGCCGCGCGCGCGCGTCCATCTTGCCGCGCCCGTGCTGGCGCGCGACCTTGTCCGGCCCGCCCATTTGCTCGGCCATCGCCTCGCGGCGGCGCAGCTCCTCGAGTTCCTGGGCCCAGGTCACTCGGCAGGCGGCTCCACGCGCGCGAGCAGCGCTTCGACCTGCACCTGGCTCCCCTCGCTCACCGACAGCTCGGCCACCGTGCCGTCGAACGGCGCGGTGAGCGCGTGTTCCATCTTCATCGCCTCGAGCACCAGCAGCCGCTGACCCGCGGTGACGGTGTCGCCTTGCGCCACATCGACCGCGATAACCTTGCCCGGCATCGGGGCACGATGTCGCCATCGTGGGCGGAGTGATGACCGGTGCCCCTTGCTGCAGTCGCGAAGCCCGTACGCCATCCCCTGTTCGAAGACGACGACCTGCTCGCCTTCGACGATCGCGCTCGCCTCGATCCGGATGTCGGACGCGTCGATCACTTCGGTCCGTCCATCGTGAGAAAGGGCGACGCTCAGGCGCGGGGCCGCGTTGAGCCGAAATCCTGCAAGGCCATCGTCCTCTTCGCTGTCGGCCAGAAGCTTGAAGGTCGCGGCCGCCTGCCACACTTCGTCGTCGGCGCTACTCGCGCCGACCAGGTCGTCGAGCCGCTCGCCGATGAAGCCGGTGTCGATATTGGCCAGCACGAAATCGGGATCGTTCAACGCCCGGTTGAGGAAGGCGGCGTTCGTTCGCACCGGCCAGACTTCGACCCCGCCGGTCATCTCCTCCAGCATCCCGATCGCCTCGTCGCGGGTTTCCCCCCATGAGACCAGCTTCGCGATCATCGGATCGTAGAACGGCGATATCGCATCGCCCTCTTCCACCCCGGTTTCCACCCGTCCCTCGTCGACGAACAGGAGGTGATCGAGGGGGCCGGTGCTCGGCAGGAAGCCCTTGGACGGGTCCTCGGCATAGAGCCGCGCTTCCATTGCCCAGCCTTCGATGCCGAGTTCCTCCTGCGCCAGCGGGATCGCTTCCCCGCTCGCCACGCGCAGCTGCCATTCGACGAGGTCGACACCGGTGATTTCTTCGGTCACCGGGTGCTCGACCTGCAGGCGGGTGTTCATCTCCATGAAGAAGATGCGGTCGGCGCGCAGGCCTTCGCTGGCGTCGGCGATGAATTCGATCGTGCCTGCGCCTTCGTAGTCGACCGCCTTGGCGGCGCGGACGGCAGCGGCGCAGATCGCCTCGCGGGTCGCCTCGTCCATGCCGGGGGCGGGGGCCTCCTCGATCACCTTCTGGTGGCGGCGCTGGAGCGAGCAGTCGCGCTCGAACAGGTGGACCACGTTGCCGTGGCTGTCGCCGAACACCTGCACCTCGATATGGCGGGGCGAGGTGATCCACTTTTCGAGCAGGACTTCGTCATTGGAGAAGCTGGCCTTCGCCTCGCGCCTGCACGATTGCAGCGCGGCCTCGAAATCCGCAGGCGCGTCGACCTTGCGCATTCCCTTGCCGCCGCCGCCCGCGACCGCCTTGATCAGCACGGGATAGCCGATCTTGTCGGCCTCGGCCTTGAGCGTCTCGACCGACTGGTCCTCGCCCTCGTAGCCCGGTGTTACCGGTACGCCAGCGGCGCGCATCAGCTTCTTTGCCGCGTCCTTGAGACCCATCGCGTCGATGCTGGACGGCTTGGGGCCGACCCAGATAAGCCCGGCGTCGATCACGGCCTGCGCGAACGCTGCGTTCTCGGATAGAAAACCGTAGCCCGGGTGGATCGCCTCCGCCCCGGTTTGCTTCGCAGCGGCGATGATCTTCTCGCCGACGAGATAGCTTTCGCTCGCCGCCGAGGGGCCGATGTGCACCGCCTCGTCGGCCGATCGCACGTGCAGCGCCCGTGCATCGGCGTCGGAGTACACAGCGACGGTCGCGATGCCCATTTCGCGCGCGGTGCGCATGATCCGGCAGGCGATCTCGCCGCGGTTGGCGATCAGGAGTTTGGAGATCATCGCAGCGGGTTAGTGCGCGGCGCGCGCCGCCGCAAGCCGCTCACTCGTCGTCGAGCGGCTCCATCGGCGGCGGCGGGATCGGCTGGCTCATCCGCACGTCGATGAGGATCGTCGAGCGGTCCCACAGTGGCGGCTCGCCGGGGTCCTCGGGCTTGTTGCGCAAGGCTTCCCAGAACGCCGCGCTGACGTGACGCAGCTTTTCCGCCCGGCCGATCACCACGCGGTTGTCCCACGCGTGCTTGCCGAGCTCGCGCACGCGCCGCCCGATGGCGCCATAGATGCGCGCCGCCGCCAGCACCGCCCAGCGGCTGCGGAAGGGCAGCCGTGCGGCGCCGAGCCGGGCCCACGCCTCGTGCCGCTCCATCCGGGCGATGAGCTTGGCGACCATGTCGGCCAGCTCCTGCCGGTGGTGCGGGTGCATCACCATGCCCGGCTCGATGTCTTCCTCGACCATCCACTCGACCGGCAGGTAGCGGCGGTCGGCGCGGTCGTCCTCGGCCACGTCGCGGGCGATGTTGGCGAGCTGGAAGGCGAGGCCGAGGTCGCACGCCCGGTCGAGCATCCAGGGATCGTCCTTCGGCACGCCCATGACGACCGCCATCATCACGCCGACCGCGCCGGCGACGTGATAGCAATAGCGCGCGAGGTCCGCCTCGCTGCGCGGCCGCCAGTCGGTCGCGTCGAGCTCGAACCCCATGATGACGTCCTCGGCCATCTCGCGGGTGAGGCCGCATTCGCGCGCGACGAGTCCGAAGGCGTCGAACGCCGGGTCGGCGGTCGGCAGCCCCTCGAACGCGCGCTCGGTCAGCAGTCGGATCGCAGTGATGCGCTTTTCGGCGCCCGACTGGTCGCCGAGTTCGCCGCCGTGATCCTGAGCGTCGGCAAGATCGTCGCAGCGGCGGCACCAGGCATAGAGCAGCCAGACGCGTTCACGGGTTGTGCGGTCGAACAGGCGACTGGCGAGCGAGAAGCTCTTCGATCCGCGCGCGATCGATTCCTCGGCCTCGTCGACAAGGTCCCAGCGCTCGCGCCCGCCGCCCGCCTGCGACGGCGTGGTGCGCAGGATGCGGCTGGGCGCCAGCATCCGGGGAACGATGCGACGCGGTCTCCTCAAAGGTCGCTCGCTTTCATCGCGAAGATCGGCGTGTGCGGGCGGTATTCGGCCATCTTGTCGATCAGGCCATCGAGCGTCTCGTCCGCGATGATGATGCCCTGGTGCGCGGGCCGCACGAAGCCGACTTCGGCCATCTGGCGGTTGAACGCGATCAGATGGTCGTAGAACCCGAACGCGTTGAGCAGTCCGACCGGCTTGGTGTGATAGCCGAGCTGCGCCCAGCTGACCGCTTCCCACAATTCATCCATAGTGCCCACTCCGCCCGGAATGGTGACGAAACCGTCGGAAAGATCGGTAAACCGCTGTTTACGCTCATGCATTCCGCCGACGGTGTAGAGTTCGGTGCAGTCCTGGTTGGCGACCTCGGAACCCGCCAGCGCGTCGGGGATCACTCCGATCACTTCGCCCCCGGCCTCGAGCGCACCGGATGCCACCGCGCCCATCAACCCGAGGCGCCCGCCGCCATAGACGACCCCGATCCCGCGATCCGCCAGACCGCGTCCGACGTCGCGCGCCAGATCGATGTAGCGCGTGTCGGCGGGCGAGGCCGAACCACAGTACACAGCAAGGCGCTTCACTTGCTCAGGTCCTCCAGCATCAGGCCCGCGGTCGCCTTGGCGCTGCCGACGACGCCGGGAATGCCCGCGCCCGGGTGCGTACCGGCGCCCACGAGGTAGAAATTGTCGATCACGTCGTCGCGGTTGTGGCCGCGGAAGTATGCGCTTTGGGTCAGGATCGGTTCCAGCGAGAATGCGCTGCCCATGTGCGCGTTGAGGTCGAGCGAGAAGTCGCGCGGGGCATAGTGGAACTTGGTCACGATTCGCTCGTGGATGTCGGGAATCAGCCGCCGTCCGACCTCGTCGAGGATGCGCTTTTCGAGCATCGGACCGACCTGCTCCCAGTCGACCGCCAGCTTGCCCATGTGAGCGACCGGGACGAGCGCGTAGAACGTGCTCTTGCCCGGCGGGGCCATGCTTGGATCGGTCACCGTCGGATGGTGGAGATAGATCGAGAAATCCTGCGGCAGCACGCCGTGCTTGTAGATGTCGTCGAGCAGCCCCTTGTAGCGCGGCCCGAACAGGATCGCGTGGTGCGGGATGCCGGGCCACGTGCCCTCGAGCCCGAAATGCACGACGAACAGCGACGGGCTGTACCGCTTGCGACCCAGGCTCCTGGCCTGGTCGGCGCCGCGCTTGGTCCCGCCCAGCAGGTCGCGGTAGGAATGCATGATATCGGCATTGCTGGCGACCGCGTGGAAACGTTCGCGCCATCCGCTCGCGGTCTCGACCTCGGTGGCGACGGTGCCGATGGTGTGCACGCGGGTGACCGGATCGCCGAGCCGGATCGTGCCGCCCAGCCGTTCGAAATGGCGCACCATCGCCGCAACCAGCCGATTGGTGCCGCCGCGCGCCCACCAGACGCCGCCGTCCTTCTCCAGCTTGTGGATCAGCGCGTAGATCGCGCTCGTGGTCATCGGGTTGCCGCCGACGAGCAGGGTGTGGAAGCTCAGCGCCTCGCGCAGCTTTTCGCTCTTCACGTAGCTGGAGACGACCGAATAGACGCTGCGCCAGGCCTGGTACTTGGCAAGCGCCGGGGCGGCCTTGATCATGCTCGCGAAGTCGAGGAACGGCACGTTGCCGAGCTTGACGTAGCCCTCCTCGAAAACCCCTGCGGAATAGCGCAGGAAATCCTCGTATCCCGCCAGATCGCCGGGGGCGACCCGCTCGATCTCGGCGCGCAACGACGCATCGTCGTTCGAGTAGTCGAAGTTCGTCCCGTCGGGCCAGTTGAGGCGGTAGAACGGCATGACGGGCATCAGCTCGACGTCATCGGCCATGTCGTGGCCGGACAGCCTCCACAGGTCCTTCAGGCAATCGGGATCGGTGATGACGGTCGGGCCGGCATCGAAAACGAAGCCCTCGCGCTCCCAGAAATAGGCGCGGCCGCCGGGCTTGTCGCGCGCCTCGACCACGGTGGTCTTCACCCCCGCCGATTGCAGCCGGATGGCGAGCGCCAGTCCGCCGAAGCCGGAGCCGATCACGCAGGCGGTTTTCGATTCGATTGTCATGCGGCCTCGAGGTCGAGAGGGGCGCTATGCCCGGCTAGCGCGGCGATCGCGCGGGGTATCGGCATCGGCGGCCTGCCGCAGAGCACGCGAAGCCGGTCGAGCCGGTTCGAACGAAGGGCGTAGAACCGTTCGACCACGTCTTCGGGCACGCGATAGAAATGCTCGAAGATACGATACCGTTCGGTCGCGTCGGCATCGAACAGCATCCGGCCCAGAGCACGGTAGAACCGCGAATTTTGCCAGTGCCGGCGCGCGCGATCCTCGACCATTGCGGCGATTTGCGGGCCGGGCAGGTCGGCGACTTGCGCGATGGCGAGGGCGGTCGAGACGGCGAACGGCAGGGTGTAGCTCGTCAGCGGGTGCCAGAACCCGCCGCGCGCGCCGACGCACGCCACGCCCTCGACCCGCTGGCTTTTCTGAAACGCAGCGAAATCGCCTCCGGTGACGACGGGCAGGACGCCGGTCTCTCCTCCGACGACCCGTCCGTCGATTCCGTGCGCAGCGCAGTACCGGTCGAGCCGGCCCGTCAGCGCGTCGCGATCGAGGTCGGGGCTGTCCGCATAGTACGTGTCCTCGACGAACACCTCGTTCGCGCCGAGGGGCAGGACATAGACGAAACGATAGGCCCCGTGCTGCTCGACCCGCGCGTCCATGATCGTCGGACGCGCGATGCCGTGCGGGGTTTTCGTCTCGACGACCCGCCCCATGAAGACCTGCCAGCCGCCGCGCAGGTGCGGCACCGCGCTCAGCCCGCGGGCATCGATGACGCGGCGCGCCTCGATCCGGGTTCCGTCGGCAAGGTCGATTCCTCGTTCATCGAGCGCCGCGATGTCGCGCCCGGTCAGGACTGCCTCTTCGGGAAGCAGGCGGCGCAGGGCCGCGTCGAAGTCGTCGGAGGCGAGCGATTTGTAGCCGGTCGAAAGCGTACGTTCGTAAGTGGGGAAGCGCACGTCGTAGCCATTCCACCCGGTCGTGCGGAACGGTTCCAGTAGCGCGGTGCCTTCGGGCGACAGGTCGGACGAGAACCAGCTCCAGCGGTGATTTCCGCCAAGCGCCGTGCCGCCTTCGACCAGCGCGATCCGCATGTCGGGCCGCGCCCGGTGGAGCGCAAGGGCCACCAGTCCGCCCGCGAGCCCGCCGCCGGCAATCGCCACATCGATCATGCGCCCTTTCATCGGGCCAAGGCCCTAAGGCGCATCGGCGCCCGGGGCAATTGCCCTTGGGGACACGTCGAGAGCAAATCCGCTTGCGGGTACGATGCTCCAGGAACTGGCGCTTCCGGGGAACGGGGACTCCGGTGTGCGAGTTATCGCTACCGAAACAGGGGACATCATCGATGAAGTACGCCTTATCCGCCGCCGCAGCCGCGGCCCTGCTTGCCGCGCCGGCTCTCGCGCAGGACGAGCGGGTGTCGGCTGTCCCGCCGACGACGTCGACATGGGCGACACGGTGTACGACGACACCTGGCTGTCGCTCGGCCTGGGGATCGGCTACGCCCCGAGCTACGACGGGTCCGACGACTATGTGTTCTTCCCCGCGCCGCTGATCCAGGGCAAAATTGCGGGGATCGGAATCCAGCCGCGCCCGGCGGGTATCGCGTTCGATGTCATTCCCGATTCCGGCGAGGGACCCGGCTTCACCCTTGGCCCCGTCGCCAGGATGCGCCTCAATCGCAGCCGGCAGATCAAGGACCCGGTGGTCGAGGCGGCGGGCGAACTCAAGAAGGCGATCGAGGTCGGCGGGCAGGCCGGCCTGAGCATACCCAAGGTGCTCAATCCCTACGATTCGCTGTCGTTCGGGGTCGATGCGCTGTGGGACGTGAACGGCGCGCACGAAGGGATGACGCTGTCGCCGAGCGTGACCTATTTCACTCCTCTCAGCCGGGGAATTGCCGCGTCGCTGTCGCTCTCGGCCGAGCGCGGCGACGACGATTTCATGCGCTATTACTATTCGGTCACCCCCGCACAGAGCGCGGCAAGCGGTTTGCCGCAATTCACCGCCGGCAGCGGCTGGACCAAGGCTGGGGCGACCCTACTGCTGGGCATCGACTTCGACGGCGATCTCACCAATGGCGGTCTCGCCGCGGTTCTCGTGGGCGGGCATTCCGAAATGCTCGGCGACGCGAAGGACTCTCCCTATACCTCGATCCGCGGCAGCGCGGGCCAGTGGTTCGGCGCGGTGGGGGTCGGCTACACGTTCTGAGCCGCGTGCGGGGGCACCTGGCCTCAAGCGACACGCCCTAGGGAGAAGTACCGACACCCGGGTTGGGGGCGCTGAAACGGGTGGCCGTTAAAGCCGCGCCATGGACTGCATCCTGGCCTCCAACCCGTGAGCGATCTTGCCGCCTCGATCGACCCATCGGTCGCGGCCGGCTGGTTGGCGGCGATCGACCGTTCGCATTTCGTGCTCGAGCTCGACCCCGGCGGGTCGATCGTGCGCGCCAATGTCCGCCTCTGTGCGGCGCTGGGTTACAGCGAAAGCGAACTGATCGGTCGCCGCCACCGTGAACTGATGGTGCCCGGCTCGCGCGCGAATGCATCGGCAGGCGAGCCGCACCGGACGATCGTCTATCGCACGTTCGACGACCAGGAAGTCGTCGTGCGGGCCAGCGTGATTCCGATCCCGGGCGACCGCGAGCGGGCTGCCGGATTGCTGGTCATCGGCATCGACGTCAGCGATCAGCGCGACTTGCGCGCCGCGCTTCACCGGCAACGAAACGACCGCCCCGACTGCGCGGCGGGGGTCAGCCCTGGCGCCGCGGCGATCGCGGTGCGGGTCGGTGAATGCGCAGATCTGATGCAGCCAGTCGCCCAAGCCAAGGGCCTCGCGCTGCGCTGCGCGATCGATCCCGGCCTGCCGGCGATGCTCGAATGCGACCCGCTGCGGCTGCGCCAGGTCCTGCTGCACCTGATCGGCAATGCGATTCGCTTCACCGACGCGGGGTGGATTTCGATCTGCGCCGAACCTGCGTGGGATGACCCCTGCACCTTGGCGGTCTCGGTGACCGATACCGGCGCGGGCATGGAAACGGCCGAGATGGTGAGTGCGCTCGGGAGCAGCGAGGGCGACGACGTCGCCGGACCGCGCGTCGGGCTCGCGGTGAGTGCGGAGACCGCGCGCCGGATGGGCGGCGTGCTCACGCTGTCGAGCGAGCGCGGCCGCGGCACCCGGGCTGAACTGCGGCTGCCCCTGCGTCCGCTCGGCGGCGGCGGCGATCACTTTACGACCGGCTTCGGCTACCTCGGCTGACGGCGTTCATCGACGCAGCGGCACACGTCGTGCTTGCTCGCGGCGAGCATACCGCTATTGGCAAAGGCGGGAGAGCCGAACGATGTCCGATACCGCCACAATGCCCGTAATCAACCGCGATGCCCTGCGCCGCAAGTACGCCGAGGAGCGCGACAAGCGCCTGCGCGCCGACGGTTCGGCACAATACCGCCGGCTCGAAAGCGAGTTCGCCGACCTCGCCGCCGATCCCTACACCCCGGTCGCTCCGCGCGATCCGGTGACCGACCACGTCACCTTCGCCTTCGTCGGCGGCGGCTTTGCCGGGCTCGTCGTCGGCGCGCGGCTGAAGGATGCCGGAATCGACAACTATCGCATCATCGAGAAGGGCGGGGATTTCGGCGGCACCTGGTACTGGAACCGCTACCCGGGCGCGCAATGCGACACCGCCAGCATGATCTACATGCCGCTGCTCGAAGAAACCGGGCACATGCCGAGCGAAAAGTACGCGCACGCGCCGGAAATACGCGCACATTGCGAGCGCATCGGACGGCAGTACGGGCTTTATGACAAGGCCTTGTTCCATACCCAGGTGACCGCGGTGACTTGGGACGCGGCAAAGTCGGTCTGGACGATCGAGACCGACCGCGGCGACAGGTTCACCGCCAAGTACGTCGGCCTCGGGACCGGGCCGCTGCACGTCGCGAAGCTTCCGGGCTTGCCGGGCATCGAGAGCTTCAGGGGCAAGGCCTTCCACACCAGCCGCTGGGACTACGCCTATACCGGCGGCAGCCCCGAAGGCGCGCCGATGGACAAGCTCGCCGACAAGCGCGTGGCGATCATCGGTACCGGGGCGACCTCGGTGCAGGCGGTGCCGCACCTGGCGCGCGCGGCAAAGGAACTGCTCGTCTTCCAGCGTACCCCCTCATCGGTCGACGAGCGGAACAACGCGCCGATCGATCCCGAATGGTTCGCCGATATCGCCAAGCCCGGCTGGCAGAAGGCGTGGCTGGAGAATTTCTGCGGCAACCTCGCCGGAGGATTCGCAGCGGAAGATTGGGTCCAGGACGGCTGGACCGACCTCGGGAAACGCATTCGCAAGGAGATCCTCGCGCTGCCGATGGACCAGCGCACGCCGGAAAACGTGCTCGCCGCCTTCGAGGATGCCGACCACGCCAAGATGGAGGAAATCCGCCAGCGCGCCGAACGCGTGGTCGCCGATCCTGAAGCCGGGCAGAAGCTGAAAGCGTGGTACCGCCAGCTGTGCAAGCGGCCATGCTTCCACGACGAATACCTGCAGGCGTTCAACGAACCCGGCGTCCGCCTGGTTGACACCGATGGCAAGGGCGTCGAGCGGATCAGCGAGAACGGCGTCGTCGCGAACGGCGTCGAATATCCGGTCGACTGTATCGTCTATGCCTCGGGTTTCGAAGTCGGCAGCGAATACACCTCGCGCGCCGGGTTCGACGTGACGGGCGAGGGCGGGGTGACCCTTTCGGAGTACTGGGCGGACGGGATGCGCACGCTCCACGGCGTTCACATCCGACACTTCCCGAACCTGTTCATGGTCCAGCCGACGCAAGCCGCCAACCTGATCGCCAACGTGCCGCACAACATCGTCGATCACGCCGATACGATCGCGGCGGTCGTCCGAGCGGCGGAGGATCGCGGTGCGGCGAAGGTCGAGCCGACCGAGGAAGCCGAGCAGGCCTGGATCGACCTGATCGCGAGCGGCGCCGGCCGGGCAATCGGCGGCACCGAGTGCACCCCCGGCTACTACAACAACGAAGGGCAGGGCTACGCCGACCAGAGCCGCTTCACTGCCGGGCATCCGGCCGGTGCGATGGCATACTTCATGCACATCGATGCGTGGCGAAAGTCGGGGTCGTTCGAGGGGCTGGCGTTCGGCTAGACAGGTTGTCCCCGCGCGCCTAGACCCCGGCCATCCCCGGGGAGCGCGCGTGCGCTGAGAGGTGGGCTTCGCGCCCCACGACCCGTCGAACCTGAACCCGTTAGCACGGGCGGAGGGAGGGCCGGTTTTGCGCTCCCGTTCCGCCCCGGAAGGACACTGAGCGCATGGCCGACATCAATTCCGCATTCGACATCGGCGTCACCACCGGACCGATTCGTGGCAGCCGCAAGATCCACGTCGGCAAGCTCGGCGTCGCGATGCGCGAGATCGACCTCGAACCGTCGAGCGGCGAGACGCCGGTGCGGGTATACGATACGAGCGGCCCCTATACCGACCCCGAAGCGCAGATCGACATCCGTGCCGGCCTGCCCAAGCTGCGCCGCGACTGGCAGCTCGCTCGCGGCGATGTCGAGGAATATGCAGCGCGCGACGTGCGGCCCGAGGATAACGGCCAACTCGGCCCCGACCGGTCGGGCGGTGTCCCGGCATTCCCCAACGTCGCCAGGACCGTGCTGCGCGCGAGACCCGGCGCGAACCTCAGCCAGATGCATTACGCCCGGCGCGGGATCATTACGCCCGAGATGGAATACGTCGCGGAGCGCGAGAACCTTGGCCGCGAGCGCTTGCGCCAGATGCCCGACGGCAACTCGTGGGGCGCAGAGATCCCGGAATACGTCACCCCCGAATTCGTCCGCGACGAAGTGGCGCGGGGCCGCGCGATCATCCCGTCAAACGTCAACCATCCCGAGGCGGAGCCGATGGCGATCGGCCGCAACTTCCTCGTCAAGATCAACGCCAACATCGGCAACTCCGCGGTCGCCAGCGACGTCGCGGCAGAGGTCGACAAGATGGTCTGGTCGATCCGCTGGGGCGCGGACACCGTGATGGACCTCTCCACGGGCCGCAACATTCACGACACCCGCGAATGGATCATCCGCAACAGCCCAGTGCCGATCGGCACCGTGCCGATCTACCAGGCGCTCGAGAAAGTCGGCGGCGTTGCCGAGGACCTCACCTGGGAGATTTTCCGCGACACGCTGATCGAGCAGGCCGAGCAGGGCGTCGACTACTTCACGATCCACGCCGGCGTGCGCCTGCCCTACGTGCCGATGACCGCCAGGCGCGTCACGGGCATCGTCAGCCGCGGCGGCAGCATCATGGCGAAATGGTGCCTCGCGCATCACAAGGAGAGCTTCCTCTACGAGCGCTTCGACGAGATCACCGAGATCATGAAGGCCTACGACATCGCCTATTCGCTCGGCGATGGCCTGCGCCCCGGCTCGATCGCCGACGCCAACGACGAGGCGCAGTTCGCCGAGCTCTACACTCTGGGCGAGCTGACCAAGCGCGCCTGGGAGCAGGACGTGCAGGTGATGATCGAGGGTCCCGGCCACGTGCCGATGCACAAGATCAAGGAGAACATGGACAAGCAGCTCGCCGCCTGCGGCGAAGCCCCGTTCTACACCCTCGGGCCGCTCGTCACCGACATCGCACCCGGCTACGACCACATCACCAGCGGCATCGGCGCGGCGATGATCGGGTGGTTCGGCACGGCGATGCTCTGCTACGTCACGCCCAAGGAACACCTCGGCCTGCCCGACCGCGACGACGTGAAGGTGGGCGTGGTGACCTACAAGCTCGCCGCCCACGCCGCCGACCTCGCCAAGGGCCACCCGGCCGCCAAGGTCCGCGACGACGCGCTCAGCCGCGCGCGGTTCGAGTTCCGCTGGCGCGACCAGTTCAACCTCAGCGCTCGATCCCGACACCGCCGAGCAGTATCACGACCAGACCCTCCCGGCAGAGGGCGCCAAGACCGCGCACTTCTGCTCGATGTGCGGCCCCAAGTTCTGCTCGATGAAGATCACCCAGGAGGTGCGCGACTTCGCGGCGAAGCAGAACTCGGAAAGCTACCTCGCGGCGACTGCGCCGGTGCCCGATGCCGAGGCCGGGATGGACGAGATGAGCCGCGTCTACAACGAGACCGGGCGCGAGCTATACATCGGGCAGGGCGATCGGGAGCACGACTGATGGCCGATCTCTACGCGAAGAAGCTGGAATCCGAGCGCAAGACGCTGTGGGCGACCTGCCGCCTCAAGGGCCTGCCGGTCGGCACGCCCGAGCGCCAGCGCATCGCCGAGCTCGACCAGTTGCTCGCCGAGCATAAGGCCAAACAGGGCGCGAAGAAGGGCGGCTGACCCGGAGGCCAGCCGCGCGCGCCTACTTGTTGCGCATGTTCTCCAGCCCCTTGATCTCGCCGTGCTTCAGGCTCGGCTGCGAGGCGTTGGTCTTGGGCTTCTCCGCCTTGGGTTTGCGGACTTCCCTGTTCGACTTCTTCTGGCCCTTGGCCATGTGCGGTCTCCCGGCGGGCGGCAGGCCCGTTGCCGCTTTTAGGCCCGCTCCCGCGAAAAGACCAATGCGCTTGTAGATGTGGCGCCCGGCGCGCCGCTGATCGCGGGCTTCTTCACCTTTCCGTCCGTCCGCCTGCTGGGCGTTAGTTGTTCGCATGAGGTGCGGTGAGCGGCTGAATCGCGCCCGCGACGATGCCATCTCCGCCGAGGGAAAACCGGCGACGAGCCCCAGTAACGTCAGTTTGGTTTTGCGACGGCGGCTTTGGTCTCAGACACCCCGATCAGCATCACACCGATGATCGGAAATATCCAAAACGCGACCAACATCTCGAAAAGCCAATGTTGCTCAGGGGATGAAAAGATATTCGCGGTTCGTACAAGGATAGCTGCCGTCTGAAATCCGGCGACCCATAGTGGCCACCATTGGCACGATCGCAGCGCAATGGCCCACACGCAAATCAGAAACAGTACGTCGATTGCCACAATTACGCGTTGGGCGTCGCCTCCTGAAAACAGGAAGTAGGCAGCAAAGCTGATCAGGGTTGCAGCAGCGACCAGGCCGACGAATATCCGGTTCCGATCGCTGCTGCGAAGCCACATCAGAACAAGGGTTCCGATGAGGAAGCAAACGTAGACTGCACCAATCAATTGTCAGGCAGTTTCATGATTGCTGGCCCGCGCCGACGGCTCTGGGAATTCAGGGGGACAGCCGAGACCGACAGCGGCTAGGTTCGACCGGCCCTGAACCTTGAGTAGGTCGCGGGTCGCCCCGGCAATCTGTTCGCGCCCTTCGACCAGAGCGGCAAGGCCGGCAGCCATCTTGGCAAGCGCGGGCTGTCCGGCGGTTACCGGAAGATTGGCCGAATGGCTCACCTCGATGATGCTCGCGCACAGGCGCGAATAACTCATGACCGCCTGATCGATTGCTGCGACCGAGGCCTGCGTATCGGAGGCGATCACCTGACCGGCGGACTTGTCGATTTGGTGCATGGATATTGGCTCCTTGATCCCGCGGAATGTGCGGCCGGAAGAGAACAATCCAATTCTCACTTCGAGAGAATGTGAACTACGCCCGCAATGGTGAGAATTGCGGCCGAGACAGCGACCACCGCGAAAAGAGCGATCTGCAGGATATGGTAGATTCGTTGGGTGGGCGTAAGCGTGTTCGGCCGTCCGCCGAGTGGCGGGAATTTCCACCACTCAAACCTGTCTGTGTCCGGTGCTTCCGTCATCGAAACGGCGAGTTGGCCGGGGCCCCCGTGAGCTGTTTCCGCAGCCTGAATCATGCGAGCTGCCTGCTGGCGGTTCTTCGCTCCCAATCGGTCGATCGCAGCGCGGATATGGTTATCGACGGTAGACGGAGAAACGCCAAGTTCTCGCCCGATCTCCTTCGATGTCAGGCCCTCCGCGACGAGCGTGAGGGTCTGAACCTGCCGCTCGCTCAGATTGTCGTGAGGAGAGGATTTCGAGGGGCTCGCTTCATCCATTTCGGATGCGCTTTGGCCTGCGGCTGTTTACTAGGCAATACCGCCTAGTGTCCGTGCCTAGTGAAACATCGCCAGTGGCCAGGTTGGACCGATCGGTTCAACCGAATGCTGCGACCGGCGGTTTGGCCCCAGTTCCGGAATGCAGGGAGAGGCGGGGGCGTCTCTTCTTGCAGCCATCCACTTTTCGAAGATCCGCTATGACCCATGATGGCAGTCCGTCGCAGCTGCATTGAAAAAGAGAGGGAAGCCAAGCGGCCGACCGGGCATTCGCCGGTCGGCCGCCACTCCCGAACCCTTGGTCTTCTTGCCGCCAGAAGCGCCGCGGCGGCGCCCGAAGGGCGGCTGCGACGTCCCTGCCAATATTGCTAGCGACGAACCACAACAGTCCCCATCTCGGATCCACACGACAACAACCGAGAGGAACCCACTCACCATGCAGGTCCAGTTCAATTCCGACAGCAGCGTCATGGGCACCGAAAACGTCGCCGAAAGGGTCGAGGCGAGTGTGCGGGCAAAGCTGGCGCGGTTCGAGGATCGGTTGACGCGGGTCGAGGTTCACGTGCGTGACGAGAACGGGCCCAAGCACGGCGCCAACGACAAGGCCTGCACCATCGAGGCGCGTCCGCGCGGGGGTCGGGCGATCGGCGTCACCGAACATGCCGACACGGTCGACAATGCCGCGCGGCTGGCCGCCACGAAGCTTGCCCAGCGGCTCGACCGGCATTTCGGCAAGTCCGAACGCCATGGCCACGATCAGCGTCCCGAAAAGGCGCTCTAGCCGCACACAGGCGCGTCCGGGGAACTTGCGCCCCGCTCAATCCGCTAAGCCAGCAGTGACGGAGAGCGAATAATGGCAGACAAGTTGGTGGTGGCGGTGCTGGTGGGCAGCCTGCGGAAGGAATCGCTCAACCGCAAGGCGGCGCGCGCATTGCAAAGACTCGCTCCCGACACGCTCGACATGCGCTTCGTCGAGATCGGCGACTTGCCGCTTTATGACGAGGACGCGGAAAGCTCGGGACCACCCGTGGAATGGACCCGCTTTCGTCAGGATATGGGCGAAGCGCAGGCTGTTCTTTTCGTCACTCCCGAGTACAATCGCTCGGTGCCCGGCGCGCTCAAGAACGCGATCGATGTCGGCTCGCGCCCCTATGGCCAGAGCGTCTGGAGCGGCAAGCCGGCAGCGATCATGACTGTCTCGCCGGGAGCGATCGGCGGGTTCGGCGCCAACCATCACTTGCGCCAGTCGCTCGTTTTCCTCGACATGCCGGCGATGCAGCAGCCCGAAGCCTACATCGGCGGCGCGGGCGACATGTTCGGCGAGGATGGCGCGCTGACGAATGAGGGCACGCGCAAGTTCTTCGGCAAGTTCGTCACCGCCTTCGCCGACTGGATCGACCGCGTGGGTTGACTGAGTTTCTATTCCCGATCGCACGGAGGCTGCCATGTCCTATTACTTCTCGACCATTCTCGAAGGCGACTTCCCCGATGTTCTCGCCCGCGCTCGAGAGGCGCTCAAGGGCGAGGGCTTCGGGGTCATCAGCGAGATCGACATGCGGCAGACGCTGAAGGACAAGATCGGCACGGATTTCCGGCCGTACACGATCCTCGGCGCCTGCAATCCGACCCTCGCGCACGAGGCGCTGCAAATCGAGGACAAGGTCGGCACCATGCTGCCGTGCAACGTCGTGGTGCAGCAATTGGAAAAGGGCGTGGAAGTCGCCGCGATCGACCCGGTCGCCTCGATGCAGGCGATTCCCAGTGGCGAACTCAAGGACAAGGCCGGACAAGTCGCGGAGAAGCTCCGCCGCGCGATCAATTCGCTGCAGGGCCGTGGAGCTGGAGAGTTCTGATTCAGAGCAGACGTCGACGGGGCTGCGGTCGGGGTCTGCCGTCGCGCGTGTCGGCCCGCGTTGACGAGCTTGCCGGGCGCGAGAACACTCCGCTTCCATGATCAAAGCGACCCGCATCAACCCTGCGCTCATCAATGAGGTTGTCGGATCCGCCAGGATACGCGAGGTCTTGGTCGCCAAGCGCGGCGACCCGGTGGTTGGGGCAGGCGAAAGCTGATCTGCTGGTCGGCCGGCCTGTACGGAGCGAGCGAATGGAATATCTGGTTTTCTTCGCGCTCGTCCTGGGCGTCAATCTTTTGCCGGCATTCGGGCCTCCGACCTGGTCGATCATCGCGCTCTACACTCTCAATTCGGAGATGGAGACCCCGCTGCTCGTGCTCGTGGGCGCGATTGCGGCGGCGCTGGGGCGATACCTTCTTGGGCACGCGACACGGCGCTTCGGCGCGCGCTGGCTGTCCGACAAGGCGCAGGGCAACCTCGCCGCCGCGCGCGAAGCGCTCGAACGCCGCAAGCGCAACACGCTGCTGGGGCTCGGTCTGTTCGCGCTCTCGCCGGTGCCCTCGGCACAGCTGTTCGAAGCCGCGGGACTGACCGGGGTTCGCTTGTTGCCCTTCACTGCCGCGTTCTTCGCGGGCAGATTCGTGTCCTATTCGATTTACGCATTCACCGCGCACCAGGTCAGCGCGACAACCCTGGGCGAGACTTTCCGCGAGGAATTGACGAGTCCGCTCGGGATCGCGCTGCAACTCGTGATGATCGGCTTGCTGGTCGCGCTTGCGCGGATCGACTGGGCACGCCGCCTCGGCCTCGGCAATTCCGGTCGCGAGAGACCTGCCTCTGACTAGCGCTTGATCCAGGCTTTGGCCGCGTCGAGTTCCGCGAGCGGGAAGGTTTCGACCTTCGCCCCGACAAACGGGGCGAACAGTCGAGTTGTCTTTACGATCCAGCCGATGTCGCTCACCAGCGCCACGCGCCGGAACGCGTTCCAGTGCCGCAAGCCCAGTTTCGCATCTTCCCATGCTGCGCCTCCGGAGTAGGTGGCGAAATCGTCACCGAGGACGATCAGGCACTTGAGCTCGTCGTGCTCCTTCAGCCTGGTTTCGATGATGGGGATGAGCGTGTCACGATAATCATCGGTGGTGATAACGCCGACCGCACGCAGGGCGATCACGTCGCGCGGCAGACCATCGATTTCCACGAACCGGCCGGGATCGTCTTCGGTCGAGCGCGCCCATGCCTTCGCGTCCTCGAACTTGTCGGCCGGAAAGCGCCGGATCTTGGCAGATACGAAATGGCCGGCGACTTCCGGGGCGAGCGTCAGCAGAGGGGAATCGCCGACAATCGCGACCTTCTGGATCACCTTTCCGTGGCTCTTTACGAAGTGGAAATGCCGCGACAGCGCGCCGAGGCTGTCCCAGTGGGGCAGACGATCAACCCGGATGACGAGGTTGGGCACCTCGTCGCTCTCGTTGATCCGCGTATCGATCGCCTTGGCGAGCGCCGCGAAGTCGGCTTCGGACAACGCCCCTTCCGGTCGCAGCACGACGATTCCAGGATGAGTCATGTCGATGTCGATCACAAGGCGTCTCCCTCGCTCGGATAACCTCGCGCTAGACCGGGGAACGGGATCGGTCCTTGAGCCAGATCAATTACGAAATGTGCTCTTCTCAAGCCGCTGGCGGGTCGGCGGCGCTCTCAACCGCGGTAGAGTGCCACCAGCACACGGTCCAAAGCCTGGAGGAAGCGCGAGCGGTCTGCTTTCGCGAACGGGGGCGGACCGCCACCCGGGCCGTCCAACCCGGCGCGCAGGTCCGCCATGATCGCGCGCGTGGCGATGGCGCTGCCGATGCTCGCGGAATCGAACGGCTTACCGCTGTGTGACAGGACCTTCGCGCCCGCTTTCAGGCAACGGTCGGCGAGAAGGATGTCGCCGGTCACCACCACGCTGCGCGGATGTGCATGGTCGGCGATCCAGTCGTCGGCGGCGTCGAACGCATCGGACACCACAATGCGCTGGACCCGATCGCTCACCGGCACGCGGAAAGCGGCATTGCTGACGACACGCACGTGCGCGTCATGCCGCGCGGCGACCCGATAGATTTCGTCCTTCACCGGGCACGCGTCGGCATCGACCAGGATCGTAAGGGGTTCGGACATCAGGCTGGGCTTAGCACGGCCCGGCTGCCGTGCGCAGGGGGCCGAACCTTATGGGTCCTCACTGGGCGCGTTCACGTTTTTCTGGCCTTCGACGTCCTTGTCGCCGAGCTGGCCATATCCGTGGTAGGCCGCGCCGGTCTGTCCCCCGTGGAAGTCGCCGTCGGCATGTTCTGGGCCCTGGGGGCCTCCGCCGCCCGCACCGCGCTTGTCGCGCGGGATCAGGCCGTCGTTCTCACCGGTGGCATCGCGCGAACCCTTGCGCTGGTCTTTCGTCGGCATTGCCGGGGTCGGTACCTTGTCGGGCATGATCGCTTTCCTCGTTTCCTCGTGTCTTTTTTAGAAAGCGACGTAGGGACGAGGCCGTTCCCGCGGGCCGATCGAAGCGAAGGGCCATGCGGCCTCGCACCTTGCACTGGCGGCCCCGGAACGGCAGGGGACGCAATTCATTCCCTTTGCCAGGAGATTTTCACGCAATGCTCGAACACGTACCCGCCTTCCTCGGCCGATTGCTGCACAACGTCCGCGCCGGCCACGGCAAGCTCGCGGTGTCGAAGCTCGGCAGCGAGGCGGCAATGGGCGCGGACGGGTTCGCGCTGTCGAGCGCCGCGTTCATGGACGGCGGCTTGCTGGACCCGATGTTCACGGCCGACGAGGAGGACGCCTGCTGTCCGCCGCTTGCCTGGACCGCGCCGCCTGCGGGCACGAAGGCGCTCGCGCTCCTGGTCGAAGATCCCGATGCGCCGACGCCCGAACCTTTCGTCCACCTGCTCGGTTGGGGCCTTGAGCCTGCCGCGGGTGAGCTTTTCGAGGGCGAAGACCCGCCGATGCTCGGCCTCAATTCCTATCAGCAGGCTGGCTGGCTTCCGCCCGATCCGCCGAGCGGCCACGGTAGCCACGATTACGTTTTCCAGCTCTTCGCCCTCGATGCCCCGCTCGAACTGGGGCCCGGCAAAGGGCGGGGAGCGGTGGTCGAAGCGATGGAGGGCCACGTGATCGGCGCGGCCGTACTGACCGGAACCTACGCGCGCCCAGGATAGCCGGGAACATCGCGAATCGTCGGGGATTCGAATCCCGTAAAGGAGATTCACGATGGCGAAGAACACTGGCGACGGACACCGCATCGGCTCGGTCGATGATCGTACCCAGGTGCTGAACCCGGTCACCGGGAAATGGACCAAGCGCGACCGCTCTGACGGCGAGAGGGCCGGCGAGTTCATCGACGTGAAAAGCGACGGTGAGCCGTTCAAGGGCGTCGCGCAGGAGCCTGACGGACGACGCTCGCACGACTGAGCCTTGCCCGTCGCAGGCACCTTGCTTCGGGGAATTGCGGAGTTTAGCCTGCTCTCTGCGGGTCGCCCTTTCAGGGGTGACGAGCGATGGTCGGAATAATCTCTCGCAGGACTTTCGTGGCGGGCGCGGTAGGCGGTGTCGCGGTGGGTGGTCCGGCTCTCGCGCAGGCGGTCACTGCAACTTCGGATATCGGACCCTTCTTCCCCGCATCGTATCGCGGTGAGACCGATGCGGACATGACGCGCGTCGCAGGCGGCACCGATCGTGCGAAGGGGCAGGTCATAGAGGTCATGGGGCGCGTGCTGGACAGTCGCGGCAAGCCGATACCGGGCGCCCGGCTCGACATCTGGCAGGCGAACGCGGCTGGACGGTATGCGCATCCGCAGGACCCGGCGGTTATGCCGCTCGACCCGAATTTCCAGGGATTCGCCTCGATTCACACCGGGGCTGACGGAAGCTGGAAGCTGCTGACGGTCAAGCCGGGCAGCTACGCGAGCCCGATCGGCCAGCGCCCGCCGCACATTCATATGGACGTGACCGGCCGCGACGCACGGGGCATTTTCCAGATGTATTTTCCCGAAGAGGCGGAGGCGAACGCCAAGGACATTCTCTATCGGTCGCTGGACGACGGCGCCCCGACCTCAATCGCGTCGGCGATGGCAGACCACCGTTATGGCTGGGACATCGTGATGATCGAAGGGTAGCGACCCAGCGCGGTTGTTGGCGGCAGGGCCGGTCTAGCGTGCCGAGGCCAGCGCGACTGCAACGTCGATCACTCGCGGCTGTCCGCTGGAGGCGTCTGCCGGCTTATCGAGACGTAGCGGCTCCACCGGAGCGGGAAGGGGCGGTGCCTTGATCGCCGGCGCATGGGCCGGACTATCCGACCAGTCTGAAGGCGCTGTTTCATCGATGAATGCGGCTTCGGGCTGTGTATCGTACTCCGCCGTATCCCATCCGAACCGTCGCTGGGAATAGAGCCCTCGGGTCGAGAGTTCCGCAGCCTCGATGCGTCCCTGGGGGGTAACCATCGCGTAGTGATCCGGCGGGGCAGCTTCAGGAAGGCCGCTGTCGGCCGGATTGAATGCAATCTGCCGATCGGGCAGCATGTTCATGCCGATTGCGGCGTCCTGGATGGGCTTCGTATTCGTGGTCGCGCCGCCGATCGCGCCGGCAACCGACGCAAGTGCACAGGCGCCCAGAAACAAGGGCGTAGCCTTCATGGCGTTACTCCGAAAATCGTGAACCGTTTGACCATTGGAACGCACGAGCCGACTGTGCCGTTCCGAAAGTATTCAACCGCCGTTATCCTGACGCACGGAGGTCTCATGATCAGAAATGCCCTGCTCCTCGCCCTGCCGCTCGCGATCGCATTGTCCGGGTGCAAGGCCTCGGAATCGACCGCGGACGCCGAATATCAGGCCCCCTTCGCCATGATCGGCGAAGGCGAGACGGTGAAGTTCACCGGGACCGAGCCCTTCTGGGGCGGACAGGTTGTCGGTACCGCGCTAACGTATTCGACGCCGGAGAACAGTGAAGGGACGGACATCCCCGTGACCCGCTTCGCGGGGCGCGGCGGCGTGTCGTGGACCGGCGTGTATGACGGCGCGCGGTTCGTGCTTGCCGCTACTCCGGGCCAATGTTCAGACGGGATGAGCGATCGGACCTACCCCTACGTGGTCACGCTCGAGGTGAAGGGTGAACAGCGCTCGGGCTGCGCGTGGACCGACAAGCAACCCTTCACGATGCCGTCGGGGATGGCGCCTGCCAGCTAGCCGGCAAGGTCTTGCCTGAGCACATCGGCGAAGAGAACGGCCGCGCCGGCGCAGGATCAATCGGCGAGCTGCATCCAGTCAGGCCGAACGTCGCGTTCGATCGACTCGATCCGCAGGTGATCGATCGCGAAGCCTTCGCCCGGCCACTCGGCCTTGCGCCGCGCCTCGTCCGATGAGGCTAGCGGGACGACGACAAGCCGCCGATTGATTTTCTGCCGCCAGTTCATCCGCGCCGTGTTCTCCTGCCCGACGTAGCAGCCCTTCGAGAAACTGACGCCGTTAAGCTCGGCCGCGTTGGTCTCCAGCCAGAGGATGTCACCCAGTTCGGCGCGGCCTTCGGGAACGCCGAGACGCAGCCGGTGCGCGCGCCAGTTATCGTCCGCGGATTGGTCGTCATCCGAAACGGGGGCGAGCCAGCGTTCGCCCAGTGCCGACAGCCGCGGGTCGGTCGCGCCGCCATCGCCGGTGTGCGGCGCCCAGTGGACGGCGACGGCGTCGTCGCGCTCGATCGCGAGCTTGCGGCGCAGCCGGTAAAGCGACAGGCGCTTGACGAGTTCGTCGGCGTGTTCGGCCTCGCAGTCGAGCAGGATCTCGCCCGGCGCGCCGGGCCAGACGATCAGGTCGAACAGCGCCTTGCCCTGCGCGGTCAGCAGGCCCGCATAGACGGGCAGCGGACCGGTCACGTCATTGGTCAGAAGACCTTGCAGGAACGCAGCAGCGTCCTCCCCTTCTGCCTGGGGCGAGATGCGCACCACGGCGCGTTCGAAAAGTCGGGTAGCGGGCATGACTGGCAGATAGGAGGCCCCGCCACTAAGGGAAGGGCGATGACCGATTCCCTCACCATCCGACGCCCCGACGACTGGCACGTGCACTTGCGCGACGACGCGATGCTGGCGGGCGTGGCGCAATACACCGCCCGCCAGTTCGCCCGCGCGATCGTGATGCCCAACCTCTCGCCTCCGGTGACCACGACCGAGGCTGCGCGCGCCTACCGCGAGCGGATCCTGTCCGCGGTGCCGCAAGGGCTTTCATTCGAGCCGCTGATGACCGCCTACCTCACCGACGGCACCGATCCGGCCGACCTCGCGCGCGGAAAGGCGCAAGGAGTGCTCACTGCGGCGAAGCTCTATCCGGCTAATGCCACGACCAACTCCGCGCACGGTGTGACCGACATCGCTCACCTCGCGCCGGTGTTCGCGGCGATGGAGGAGGTCGGGCTGGTCCTTTGCGTTCATGGCGAGGTGACGACGGACGACGTCGACGTATTCGACCGCGAGGCGGTGTTCATCGATCGCCACCTCTCGCGGATCGTGCGCGATTTTCCCGGCCTCAAGGTCGTCCTAGAGCATATCACCACCAGCGAAGGGATCGCCTTCGTCGAGGGCGCAGGGCCGAATGTTGCCGGCACGATCACCCCGCAGCACCTGCACATCAACCGGAACGCGATGCTCGTTGGCGGCATCCGGCCACATGCTTATTGCCTGCCGGTCGCCAAGCGCGAAGAGCACCGTCTCGCGCTGCGCAAGGCGGCGACTTCGGGCTCGGACAAATTCTTCCTCGGCACCGACAGCGCGCCGCACGCGAAGCACGACAAGGAAAGCGCGTGCGGCTGCGCGGGGATATTCAACGCACCGTTCGCGCTCGAAAGCTACGTCCAGGTGTTCGACGAGGAAGAGGCGCTCGACCGCTTCGAGCAGTTCGCCTCGCTTGCCGGCCCTGCGTTCTACGGGCTGCCGGTCAATGAGGAGCGGGTTACGCTCGAGCGCGGGGAGACGGTCGTGCCCGACACGGTCGATGCGAGCGGGACGCCGGTCGTGCCCTTCCACGCCGGCGAGACGCTCAGCTGGCGGCTGGTCGCCTAGCCACCAGGTCCCAGACGAATACCGCGATCGCGATCCAGATCGCGACGAACGCGGCCAGTTCGGCCGGGTGCAGCGGCTTGCCGAATACCGTCAGCCCGAGGACAAAGACGATAGTCGGGGCGAGGAACTGGACGAAGCCGAGCGTCGAGTAGCTCATCCGCCGCGCAGCGACCGCGAACAGCCACAGCGGGATCGCGGTGACGACGCCGCCGAGCATGATCGCCAGGCTCAGGCCGAGTTCGTGGCCGAAGGACGATCCGCCGGGAGAGACGGCGTACCAGCCCACAAGCGCGAGCGCGGGCACGAGCAGGATACCCGATTCGATCGTCAGACCGGGCAGGGCGCCGACCGGCACCTGCTTGCGGACGAGACCGTAGGTCCCGAAGCTTAACGCGAGCGTCAGGCTGATCCACAGCGTCGTCAGCGCGCCGCCCAGCAGCATTGCGATGCCGACCCCGGCGATGGCGACCGCGATCCAGCCGCGCCGCGACAGTCGCTCGCCGAGCAGCACCGTGCCGAGCAGCACGTTGATTAGCGGATTGATGTAGTACCCCAGGCTCGCGGCGAAGACCTCACCGGTCTGGATCGCCCAGATATAGACGAGCCAGTTTATTCCGATCAGCAGCGAAGACAGCGCCAGCCAGGCGAGCGTGCGCGGGTTGCGCAACGTCGCGACGATTTCCGGCAGCTGGTGGCGGAAAGCCGCGATCACGACGCACAAGGGCAGGGTCCACACGATTCGCCAAGCGACGAATTCGAACGGCGGCACGCTCTTCACGAGAATCAGGTAGAGCGGCAGGAATCCCCAGATCAGGTATGCGCCGAGTGCCGCGGGCAGGCCACTGGGCGGATTGGGGTCGGTGTCGTTCATCTTTGCGCGCCCCTAAGCCCGCTCCATCGGACCGGCAAGCGCGGAAAATCTTCGCAAATCCGCGGATTTCCAACCGGATTGCAAAAAAGTTCGAAGCTGAAGACGCCGTTGCTGTCCGTTCAGCTAAGCCCCTCTATTTATGAACGTGATTGATGGGGTTCTCACTCAGCCTCTCCGTCACGAGAGACCAAGGAAGGAAACACCGATGCAGATGAACCAGTTCAAGACCGCTGCGATGGCGCTTGCCGTACCGGGCCTGATGGTCGCCGCACCGGTCGCCGCCGCGCCCGCGACGCACAGCGCCGCCTATGAAAACAGCGCGGTGTGGGGCGACCAGGCGGTCGAGCATTCCAAGCACGGCAAGCGTCATGGGCATGACCGCCACCAGCGCCGTTACGATAGCCGGAATTACGGCAACGGTTACGGCTACCAGCAGAGCTATTACGGCGAGCCGGTCTACGCCAACACCCGTGTCTGGCGCGGCGAGGACGACCGCTATTACTGCCGCCGTTCGAATGGCACGACCGGGCTGCTGATCGGTGCCGCCGGTGGTGCGCTGCTCGGCCGCGAGATCGCCGGCCGCTCCGGCGATCGGACACTCGGCGCGATCCTCGGTGCTGCGGGCGGTGCGCTGCTCGGCCGCGAGATCGCCGGCGGTGGGACCCGCTGCCGCTAAGGCATAGAGCTTCGCGGCCGTGCCCACCCGCGGTCGCAAGCGCGCACCCGATAGGGGACGCGGAAGGCGTCCTTCGCTTCGGCGGAGGGCGCCTTCTTCTTTTGGCGAGCGCGTTCGGCTAAGGCGCGATTGGTGCGTAACTTCGCTTGCTCCTTGCCGCTTTTGATCGCCCTTGCGGGGTGCGGCGAAGCGGAACCGCAAAGGCCGGTTCCTGAACGCGATCCGCAAGTTGCGCAGGCGCTCGACGATCCGCTGATGACCGATCCGGACCTGTCGAGCCGGAACGAGGCTGCCGCCGCGCTGACGGTCGAGAGCGATGCATCGCTGCCCGTGCTCCCAGCCACTCCCGAGGCCGTAACCGCCGCGCGGGCCGAAGCGGCGCGCATCGCCGGCGGGGCGGAAAAGCTTGTCGCTTTGGGTGAACCGCAAGGAACCGGCACCCCCCTGTCGCGCGACGCGGGCCCGCGGGAACAACTCGCGGCGTTGCTGGGCGGCAGGATTTGTGCCGAGCAACTACCACGCTCCGCGATCTGGGCGGCCCGGATGCCTGCCATCCTGCCGATCTATCCGCGTGGCGCGACGCTGGCTGCTGCGGGAAGCGACGAGAAGGGCTGCAAGGCGCGCCTCGTCACCTTCTCGACCCCCGTTTCGCCAGCCGACGTGCTGGCGTTTTACGCCGATCGAGGGCGGGTCGCAGGCGCACCGCCGCAGTACCTGCGCTCAGGCGAGGACCTGCAATTGCGCGGGGGGAATCGCTCGCTCGCGTACGACGTGAGAGTGCGGGAGGAAGGCGACCGCACGATCGTCCGGCTGGCGACGGTGGAGCTTTAGTCCTCGCGGGGAACTTTCCTGCGCTCCTGGCGAAATCCTGCCCCGATACTGGCGCGGGGCTGGTCCATCTCGGTGCTGGCGACGGGGTAGGCGCAATAGTCTGCAGCGTAGAACGCCGAGGGGCGGTGGTTGCCGGATAGCCCCACACCACCGAACGGCGCCTTGCTGCTCGCTCCGCTCGTCGGGCGGTTCCAGTTGACGATTCCTGCGCGGATATTCGCCCAGAACCGGTTGTAGTCCTGGGGCGAGCCGCCGACGAGAGATGCCGACAGCCCGAACCGCGTGTCGTTCGCCTCGGCAATCGCCTGGTCGAAATTCTCGACGCGGATCACCTGCAACAAGGGGCCGAACAACTCGACGTCGGGGCGGTCGCTCACCGCCGTGACGTCGATGATCGCCGGGCTGACGAAGGGCAGGTTGTCGTCGGGGCGCAGCATGTGCTTGATCGCCTTGCCGCCCTTCGACAGCAGGTAGAGGAAGCCTTCCGTCAGCTGGTCGGCAGCCTGATTGTCGATCACGGGACCCATGAACGGGGCCGGATCGGCGAACGGTTCGCCAAAGATGATCCGGTCGGCGAGCGATTTCACCTCGCGCACCAGCGGATCGTACATGCTGTCCTTCACGATCAGCCGCCGCGCCGCGGTGCAGCGTTGGCCGGCGGTGGTGAACGCGCTCTGGATCACGAGAACAGCGGCATCGGAAATTTTCGGTGTATCGAGCACCACGATCGGATTGTTGCCGCCCATTTCGAGCGCGACGATCTTGCCCGGATTACCGGCGAGCTTCTTGTTGATCGCGATCCCTGCCCGCGCGCTACCCGTGAACAGGACGCCGTCGATACCGGGGTGCGCGATGAGCGCCTGTCCCTCTGCAGGGCCACCCTGGAGGCACTGGACGACAGCTGAGGGAACTCCTGCGCGGTGAAAACACCTGGTCAGCAACTCGCCCACCGCTGGCGTCTTCTCGCTCGGTTTGAAGACGACCGCGTTGCCCGCAATCAGTGCCGGGACGATGTGCCCGTTCGGCAAGTGCGCGGGGAAGTTGTAGGGGCCGAGTACCGCCAGGACGCCATGCGGCTTGTGGCGCACTGCCGCGGTGCCCTGGAGCCCGTTATCGAACTTCTTCTGGCCCGTGCGTTCGGCATAGGCGCTGACCGAGATGTCCACCTTGGCGATGACCGATTCGACCTCGGTCCGCGCCTCCCACAGCGGCTTGCCGGTTTCGCGTGCGATCAGCTCGGCGAACGCCTCGTGCTCCTTGCGCACTTCATTGGCGAAGCGGCGGACGAGCTCGACGCGGTTCGATAGCGGCTTGGCCGCCCATTCGGACCAGGCTCCACGCGCGCGGTCGACAGCGGCGTCGACATCGCCCGCCGTGCCGCGCCACAGTTCTCTTCCGGTGGCGGGTTCGATGGAAACGATATCGGTCGGGGCTGACAAGTAAGGTTACTCCGCTTGCGTTCCTGTGGGGTATTGAGGCCGGGCGTCCTTACGCAATGATGCGGGCGATGGTGAAGAACTTTCCACCGAAAGCTTAATGACCCGCCGGTGGTGGGGGCGGTCCCAGCGCCTCCCCCAGCCGACGGATGGCGTCGATTTCTTCCATCAGGGGCGACCAGTCGTCGTTCTTGTCGATAGCGGACCAGAGCTCCTCGACCCGGTCTATGACCAGCGTTGGCGGATCGGCTTCGTCCCATAATTGGTGGGAAATTCCTATCGCTTCGTAGCCCTTGAACGCCTCGACAAGCGCACCTTCGGCCGCGCGGCCGAAGCGGTGGCGATGGAAGAAGCGATCCGGCACCTCGCCGCTGTCGCGCATGTCGGCTTCGCACGCAGCGACGAGCGCGGCGTCGCGTTCTTCGCCCTGCGATGCCAGGCCGAGACGCCAGAGCCAGCGGCGGCGCACGTTCGCCATGTAGAGAGGCCCGAACCGCTCGAGCGCCTCGAGCAGCGGCGGCGCGTCACTTACGGTGCGCAGGGCGATCGCGAGCTGGCCGCAGTTCCAATAGAGCGCCTCCGGCTGGCGGCCGAAGGCATAGAGCCCGGCGTGGTCGAAATAGGCCGCGGTGAAACCCGCATCCCATTCCGGGAGGAAGCGCCACGGCCCGTAGTCGAAGCTTTCGCCCGACACGTTCATGTTGTCGGTGTTGAGCACGCCGTGGACGAAGCCGGCGACCATCCAGCTCGCGGCGAGGTCGGCGAGCCGCTCGACGACCTGGTGCATCAGGATCACCGCGGGTTCGTCGCGCCCGGGTGCATCCTCGGGCGGGACGGGGCCGGGAAACTGCGCGAGGCAATAGTCGATCAGTTCGCGCAGGTGTTCGGCTTCGCCAAGCTTCGAGAGCCGCTGGAAGCTGCCGATGCGGATGTGACCGTGGCTGAGGCGGACGAGGACCGCCGAGCGGGTCGGGGACGGCTCGTCTCCGCGCCATAGTTCCTCGCCGGTCTCGACGATCGAAAACGTCCGGCTGGTATCGACGCCAAGCGCCTCGAGCATCTCGGTCGCGAGCAGTTCGCGCACCGCGCCCTTCAGCGTCAGTCGGCCGTCGGCGGTGCGGCTCCACGGCGTGGTCCCCGATCCCTTCGTGCCGAGCTCGAGCAGGCGTCCGTCGCTCCCGCGCATCTGCGCGAAGGTGAAGCCGCGCCCGTCGCCGATCTCGGGATTGTAAACGCGGAACTGGTGTCCGTGATACCGCAGCGCGAGCGGGCTAGGCAGGGTGCCAGGCAGCGGCTCGAACCGGGCGAAATGCGCGTTCCATTCCTCGTTCGACAGACCCTCAAGGCCGACCTCGGCAGCTGCGCGATCATTGCGCCAGCGCACGATCGTTTTCGGGAAGTCGGCTGGCTCGACCGGGTCGGCCAGCCAGTCGGCGAGACCCATGAGGGGGCGCTCGGGCCGGTATGCGGCAGGTTGCTCTCCGGCGTTCATGCAGCGATAGTGGGGGCATGGACGCAGCGGTTCAACCCGCGGCTGGAACAGGAAGGGCCGCACGGGCGCAATGATCAGGGACCGAGCGGCGGCATGAACGCGGCGCAGACGGCGCCGGCGCGCATTCTCCATCTTCATTCGACGTTCGCCAGCGGCGGCAAGGAGCGGCGTGCCGTGCGGCTGATGAACGCCTTCGGCCCGAAGGTGCATCACACCGTCGTGACCGGGGTGCCGGGAGCGACCTCGGCAGCCGGCGAAATCGACCGCGCGCTCAAGGTGTCCTGGCCGCAGGATTTCCCGGCCTTGCAAGGCCGCCCGACGCCCGGACGGCTCAAGAAGCTGGCCGAGGCGATGCGCGGCTACGACCTGGTGCTGACCTACAACTGGGGTGCGATGGACGCGGTCATGGCCAACACGCTGTTCGGCGAAGCGTTCGGCCTCCCTCCGCTGATCCACCACGAAGACGGCTTCAACGAGGACGAACTCCAGCGCCTCAAACCGACGCGCAACTGGTACCGGCGGATCGCACTGGGCAGGGCGAGGGGCCTCGTGGTGCCCTCCGAGACGCTCGAGGAGATCGCGCTGACGACATGGGCCCAGCCGATCGGCCGAGTGAGACGCATCGCCAACGGTATCGATACCGACGCATTCGCGAAGCCGCCCAAGGCAGATGCCCTGCCGGGACTGATCAAGCGGCCGGGCGAATTCTGGGTCGGCACGCTGGCGGGCCTGCGCCCGGTCAAGAACCTCACCGCGCTCGTTCGCGCGATCGCTTCGTTCCAGGATTTCTGCCATCTCGTCATCGTTGGCGAAGGGCCGGAGCGCGAGGCGATCCGCGCCGAAGCCGAAAGGCTCGGCGTCGAACACCGCGTCCACTTGCCCGGCTTCGTCGAGGCGCCGGAACGATACGTCGGATTGTTCGACCTGTTTGCACTGTCTTCGCACTCCGAGCAGTTCCCGATCTCACTGGCCGAGGCGATGGCGGCAGGTCGACCGGTGGCGGCTTACGACGTCGGCGACGTGAAGGAGATGGTTTCGCAGGAAAACCGGCCCCTGATCGTGGCGCCGGGCGACGAGGACGCACTGTCGCAGGCGATCGGCTCCATGCTCTATGACACCGACGCGCGAACCGCGCTGCGCAAGGCGAACAAGGCGAAGGCCCGACGCGAGTTCGACGAAAAGACGATGATCGACGCTTACCGTCGCCTCTATGCGAGCGCGATGGGGCGCAAGACGCTTCCTTGATCGTCGCGGAGCGGTCGTTTGTGCTTCACGGCGCGTTCACCCGCCCAATGACATCGAAAGGGGGACATCCGGGATTCGACGTTGAATTGAACCGCCCATCGGCTAAAGACCGCGCGCACCCGACCCTTCCCTCAGCACGAGACGACCGACCCCCGTGGCCCTTCGACCCGACAGCGACCTGACCCCCGAAGAAAAACGCGCCCGTGCCCAGGCGGCACAGGAAGACGTGCTGCTGCGCGAGGTGGACGATGCCGTGCGCCAGGACCAATATTCGGAGGCCGCGCAAAAGTACGGCAAGACGATAGTCGCGGTGATCGTCCTCGTGCTGGCGGCATTCGGTGGGTACCTTTACTGGGACAGCCGGCAGGACGCAGCGCGCGAGGCCGACAGCGAACAGTTCGTGAGTGCCCTCGACGAAGTGCAGCGTGGCAATCTCGCCAGCGGGGACAAGGCGCTTGGCCCGGTGATCGCCGACGGCAGCGACGGTGCGCAGGCCGCCGCGCGGATGCTCAAGGCGGGCATCGCGATGGAGCAGAAAAAGCCGGCCGAGGCGGCGGCGATCTACGACCAGATTTCCGCCGACGAAGAGGCGCCCGAGGTCATGCGCAATCTGGCCACGATCCGCGGCGTCGCTGCGCGCTATGACACGATGAAGCCAGGCGACGTGATCGCCAGGCTGAAGCCGCTGGCGGCCCCGGGCAGCCCGTGGTTCGGCCCGGCCGGCGAGTTCGTTGCGATGGCCTATCTCGACCAGGGCAAGCAAGCCGAAGCAGGCGCGCTGTTCGCAGCGATCGCCCGCGACGAGAATTCCCCCGAAACGCTCAAGGCGCGCTCGCGCCAGATGGCCGGTCTGCTCGGCGTCGACGCGATCGACGATGTCGATACCGTGCTCGGCGAGTCCGCGGCGCCCGCCGCCCAATGATCAAGTCCAGGACCGGAACCCCGATGACGACTGCCCACGCTTTTCGCACCCTGGCCCGCTCGGGTCTTACCGTTGGTCTGGCGCTCGGCCTGTCGGCATGTGCTGGCGGTCTGTTCGGCGGAAGCAAGGACAAGAACGTCACTCCGACGGTCGGTAATCGCGTGCCCGTCCTGTCGCGGATCGAGACTGCCAAGGTCGATCCGGCGCTCGCCGGGGTCTCCGTGGTTCTGCCGCCGCCGCAGTCCAATACCGAGTGGCCGCAGGCCGGCGGCAACGCCGGCAAGAGTTATGGCCACCTCGCGCTGCCCGATACGCTGAGCCAGGCGTGGACGGTTTCGGTCGCGGGTTCGAGCAATCGTCGACGCCTTGCCTCCGCGCCTGTCATCGGCGGGGGCAAGATGTTCGTGGCCGACACTCAAGGTGTCATAACCGCCTTCGACGCGCAGACTGGCGGAAAGCTCTGGACACAGACGGCTGAGGTCGGTGGTGACTTGCGTCCGGCCAACTTCGGGGGCGGCGTCAGCTACGACGAGGGCAAGGTCTTCGCGACCAATGGGGTCGGCGAAGTCCTCGCGCTCGATGCCCAGACCGGTGCCGAAGTCTGGAAGGTCAAGCCTGCCGGCCCTCTGCGCGGCGCGCCTACGGTGGCGTTCGGTTCGGTCTACGTCATGACCCAGGACAACCAGCTGTTCGCGCTGTCTGCCGCGGACGGCAAACTCCTGTGGAACGAGTTGGGATCGACCACCCAGACCGGCCTGTTCGGCGTGGGATCTCCGGCTGCGGCGCAAGGCACCGTTATCGCCGGTTATGCGAGTGGCGAGCTGAGCGCCTACCGCTATGAGAACGGCCGGACGCTGTGGGCCGACGCGCTGGCGCGCACCTCGATCTCTACCGAGGTCGGTGCACTGTCGGACATCGACGCTGACCCGATCATCGACCAGGGCCGCGTCTACGCGCTCGGTCAGGGCGGCCGCATGGCGGCGTACGAACTGGTCACCGGCCAGCGCATCTGGGAACTCAACCTCGCCGGCATTTCGACCCCTGCGGTCGCCGGCGAATGGATCTTCACGCTGACCGACGACGCGCGCCTGCTGGCGATCGCTCGCGGTAGTGGCCGGGTGCGCTGGGTGACCGACCTCGGCCGGTGGAAGAACGCCGAAAAGAAGAAGAACCCGGTGTTCTGGACCGGCCCGGTGCTTGCCGGCAACACCCTGTGGGTCGCCAATACCGAAGGCCAGATCTACCGCGTGAGCGTGGAAGAAGGCTCGGCGAACCTGTTCCAGACGGTCAAGAGTCCGATCATGCAGCCGCCGGTGGTTGCGAACGGTACGCTCTACATCCTCGACGAAAGCGGCACGATCCACGCCTACCGGTAAGATTGCCGCCGGGGGACGCTTACCGGCTGCTTAACCCTTTGCCGCTAACGCGGGCGCGTGACGAATACGCGCGCCCCGGACACGTCATCTGCTCCGCCCAGGAGCGACGTCTCGCCCTGGGTTGGACTCGCGGGGCTCGCCGGGCTGTTCGCCTGGATCATGGTCTGCCGACACTGGCCCCTGATCGCCGACACCCTTGGCATACCAGGACCGCGGGCGCGGCTGGATGGTCCGAACGCCGCGGTTGCTGCGATGCTGTTCTCGACCGCGCCGATGGTGGCTGTGTCGCTGCTGGTCGACCGGGTGCACTTGCGCGCGTCGACCGGGATCGACTGGACGCGCCGCCGGCCGCTGCGGGAGACGCTGCGCCCTTCATTGGTCAAACTCGCCGGCCTGTGGACGACATGGATCGTCCTTGCCTGCATCTACGCCTTGGGACGCTGGTATTGGGATGGCCAATACTTGTTCGCCATGCGGGTGCTCGAGGTCGCGGCAGCGCCGCTTTTCGCGCTTTCGATTCCCTACGTTCTGTGGCTCGACCGGTATCTCGACAATCCGCGAGATCACGCATGGCACTTCGGCGCGATGCTGTTGGGGCGGGAGGCGCACGATTTCGAAGCGGTGAAGAAGCACTGGCGCGGCTGGATCATCAAGGGCTTCTTCGGCGCCTTCATGATCTCGATCCTGCCGGCGGGCTTCGCGTCCGCGGTCAATGCCGATTTCTCGGGGATCGCAGCGAACCCCGCGGCGATCGGCATGGCGCTGATCATGCTGCTGTTCTGCGTCGATGTGCAGATCGGCACGGTCGGATACCTGATGACCTTCCGCCCGCTCGATGCACACATCCGCAGCGGCAATCCCTACCTAGCTGGCTGGCTGGCGGCCCTGATGTGCTATCCGCCGTTCGTGTTCGTGATGATGGGCTCCGGCCTCCTCGGATACGAATTCGGCACCCCGGGACAAGGCGATGCGAACTGGACGGTCTGGCTTGCCGGACGGCCGCTGCTGATGTGGGGCTGGGCCGGGACCCTGGTGCTGCTGACAGGGATCTATGCCTGGGCGACGGTCGCGTTCGGGCTGCGGTTCTCGAATCTCACCTATCGCGGAGTGCTGACGAACGGGCCGTACCGCTTTACCCGCCACCCCGCGTATCTCAGCAAGAACCTGTTCTGGTGGCTTTCGACCCTGCCGTTCCTGGTGACGAATGCCTCGGCGACCGACGCGGTACGCAACGTCGTCGCGCTCTGTCTCGTCAACGCGATCTACTACTGGCGCGCGCGAACCGAAGAGGAGCACCTGTGGCACGAGGATGCGAAGTACCGTGCCTATCACGCGTGGATGAGCGAGCACGGCCTCATCAGCGCGCCGCTCACGCGGCTCAAACGGCGGCTTGGAGTGCGCGTACGTGGGTTCGACCCAATGGCCCAGCCCGCGGAGTAGCGGCCTAGATCGGCGTCCCTTCGTCGGTTTCGTAAACCCGCAAGTTTCGCTCGCTGGCGCCCGAGCCGGCCATCGCCTTGCGCCATTCGGCCATGTGCGGCGAGGCGCCGTGTGCCTTCAGCGCTTCGTGATCGCGCCACGCTTCGGCGACGTGCATAAGGCCGGGATCGACGACGTCCTGTGCGAAGGCATACCGGATGCAGCCGTCCTCCTTGCGCGTTTCGACGATCATCGTCTCCATCGCACCGCGCGCGGTCTCAAACACTTCGGCTGGCACGCGCACCGTGCCCATGATCAGGATCATCGCCGGGGTCTCCTCAGAAGCTGTACTTGTAGACGCGGGTGATATCCCCGTTCCACTCGCGATGATACTTGTCGAGCAGGTGCTGGGCCGGGACTTTGCCGCTGGCGACGATCTCGTCGAGCGTTTCGAGGAAACCGGTCTCGTTGTCACCGCTCGAATTGAGCTCTCCGCGGGCGGCAAGTCCGGCGCGGGCGATCTTCAGCACTTCGGGCGCGATGTCGCGCAAGGTCCGGCCTCCGGGGACGGGCGCGTCGAGTGCGAGTTTCGGCACGCTGGAGCGCAGCGCCTCGCGCTCTTCCATCGACCAGTCCTTGACGAGGTCCCACGCAGCGTCGAGCGCTGCCTGGTCGTACAGCAGTCCGACCCACAGCGCGGGCAGCGCGCAGATGCGGCTCCACGGCCCACCGTCGGCGCCGCGCATTTCAAGGAAGGACTTGAGCCGCACCTCGGGAAATGCGGTCGACAGGTGATCCCACCAGTCGCTCATCGTCGGCTTCTCGCCCGGCAGGACCGACAGCTCGCCCTTCAGAAAATCGCGGAAGCTTAGGCCCGCCGCATCGATGTATTTCCCGTCGCGGAAGACGAAATACATCGGCACGTCGAGCATGTAATCGGCGTAGCGTTCGTAGCCGAACCCATCCTCGAACACGAAGGGGATCATGCCG
Organism: uncultured Alphaproteobacteria bacterium; assembly: GCA_963728375.1. Lineage (GTDB taxonomy): Bacteria > Pseudomonadota > Alphaproteobacteria > Sphingomonadales > Sphingomonadaceae > Tsuneonella. The sequence continues at coordinate 77,844 of CAVSJL010000004.1, read as the reverse complement.
GTGCGCTGCGGGTCCGTGTCCGACCAGATGTGACTGCGATAGCTGAGATAGCCGTTCGGCTTGCCTTCGGTAAACGGCGAGTTCGCGAACAGCGCGGTTGCGAGCGGCTGCAGTGCGAGCGAAACCCGGAATTTCTGCACCATGTCCGCTTCGCTCGAATAATCGAGGTTGGTCTGGATCGTGCAGGTGCGCAGCATCATGTCGAGGCCGAGCGTTCCGACGCGCGGCATGTGCCGCATCATGATCGCGTAGCGGCCCTTGGGCATGATCGGCAGTTCTTCACGCGTCTTGTCGGGCCACATGCCAAGACCGAGGAAGCCGACGCCGCACTTCTCGCCGATCGCTTTCACCTGGGTAAGATGCCGACCGGTCTCGGCGCAGGTCTGGTGGAGGCTCACGACCGGCGCGCCGGAGAGTTCCAGTTGACCGGCAGGCTCAAGGCTGACCGTCCCGTCGGGGCCGCTCATGGCGATGACTTTCCCGCCCTCTTCGACCGGGCTCCACCCAAACTGGGTGAGCGACATGAGGAGATCGCGAATCCCGCAGGGCTCGTCGTAGGCCGGCGCGTGATAGTCGGGCAGCTTGTAAACGAGCTTCTCGTGCTCGGTGCCTATCCGCCATTGTCCGCGAGGTTTCTCACCGGCGGCCATAGGCGCCACGAGCTGGTCGCGGCTTTCGATGATGGGGTCGTCCGCCTCGGAGGCCTGCCGCGTGCTCATGCGGGTTGCACTAGAAAACGGATAACCTCTGCGCCAGCCATTTAATCTTGCTTGCCGGACCAGTCGCCGACCGTTCCCATCCATAGCGCGGTGGCGGCGATCGCTGCGGTTTCGCCGCGCAGGATGCGCGGGCCGAGCGAGATTGCCGCCGACTGCGAGTGCGCGCGAATTGCCGTCCGCTCGTCATCGTCGAAGCCGCCCTCTGGCCCGACCAGCAGGGCCGCGGAGGGGCCTGCGCGGGCGAATGCCTCTGCAGCGGGTTCTCCGCCCGCTTCGTCAGCGAAGAATAGCGCGCGATCCAGCGGCCAATCTCGGAGCAAGTCCGTCAGACGAACGGTTCCGGCCATGTCCGGCAAGGCGGTTCGCGCGCATTGCTCGGCTGCCTCGATCATTACCGTTCGTCCGCGTTCGAGGTTGAGTTTGTCGGCGACGCACCGGCGGGTGACGATGGGCTGGATACGCGCGACTCCAAGCTCGGTCGCTTTCTCGATCACGAGGTCGAACCGATCCTTCTTGAGAAGCGCGGCGCAGAGCCAGAAATCCGGTACGGCCTCCCGCGCGCGCAGACGTTCGACCGGCTCGAGCACGGCTTCGCGCTTGGCGGACGACACGACTCGCGCGGCCCATTCGCCGGTTTCGTCGTCGCACAGGATTACCGCATCCCCCGGCGCCACGCGCATCACACGCGTGAGGTAGTGCGCCTGATTGCCCTCGACCGTGACCTGCACGCCCTGCGCGAGTGGAGGCGGCACGAACAGGCGAGGGGCGCTCCGTGGCGGCCAGGCGGGTGTTGCGGGCATGTGCTTTGCAGGTGGCACGAGGGCGGGTAGGGGACAAGACGTGAGCGATGCGATAACCCCCGACAGCCAGCACCGCGGCCTCGTCTCGGCACTGCCCGAAAGGCCGCGTGATCTCGCGCTGCTGGCGCGGTTCGACCGGCCGATAGGTTGGTGGCTGTTGTTCTGGCCCTGCGCATGGGGCGTATGGCTGGCGGGAGCGGGCTGGCAGTTCGCGCTGCTCGGCTGGCTGCTTCTCGGCAGCATCGCAATGCGCGGCGCGGGGTGCGTCTATAACGATATCGTCGACGCCGATCTCGACCGGCAAGTGGCACGCACGGCCTCGCGCCCGGTCGCGAGCGGCCGGGTCTCGCAGAAGCTTGCCTGGGGGTGGCTGCTGACGCTCTGCTTCGCCGGGTTGGTCGTGCTGCTGCAACTACGCTGGCAGGCGCAGATCATTGCGCTCGCGAGCGTCGCGCTGGTTGCCGCCTATCCCTTCATGAAGCGGATAACCTGGTGGCCACAGGCGTGGCTGGGCCTCGTGTTTACCTGGGGTGCGCTTGTCGGCTGGACGCAGATCCGGCTCGACCACATTGGGGTCATGGCGGCGCTCTACGCGGGGGCATTCTTCTGGTGCATGGGATACGATACGATCTACGCACTGCAGGACCGCGAGGACGATGCGCTTGTCGGCATCCGCTCGAGCGCGCTGCGGCTGGGACGGCACGTGAAGGGCGGGGTGGCGCTGTTCTACGCGGCCGCCCTAGCCCTGTGGCTGCTCGCGTTCTGGCTGCTGCGGGGCGACCCGATCGCGCTCCTCGCGCTCGCTCCGGCAGCGCTGCACCTCGGCTGGCAGGTGGCGACACTGGATCCGGCCGACCCCGCCAACCCGCTCGAGCGTTTCCGTTCGAACCGGTTCGCCGGACTGCTGGTTGCGGCGGCGTGCTTCGTTGCGGGCAACGCCTGATGTGCAACCTCTATCGCATGACGAAAAACGCAGACGAAGTGGCCAAGTGGTTCGAAGCGATTAACGATGCAGCGGGCGCCAACTTTGGCGAAGAGCTGTATCCCGGGTACCCCGGCCTCGTCGTCGCGGAGGGCAAGGTGCGGCAGATGAACTGGGGTTTCCCGGTCGTGCTCAAGGGCAAGAAGGGGCAGCCCTTGAAGCCCAAGCCGGTCACCAACGCGCGCGACGACAAGCTGACAACCGCGTTCTGGCGGGACAGTTTTGCCAAGCGCCGATGCCTGATTCCGGTCACCCAGTGGGCCGAGGCGGAGGGCAAAGCGGGGCAGATGACGCGCACCTGGTATTCGCTCGCCGGGCACGACCTGTTTGCGGTCGCCGGGCTGTGGCGGCCGACAGCGGAGTGGGGGCACTCCTACACGATGGTGATGGCCGATGCCTGTTCGCAGATGGTCGACGTGCACGACCGGATGCCGGTGATCCTCACCCGTGAACAATGGCCGTGCTGGCTGCAAGGAAGCGAGGATGAGGCCCTGGCGTTGGCGCGCACCTGCGATCTTGAACTCGCGGTAGAGCGGACCGATGCGCTGTGGGTGACCGGCGAGCGTCCGGCGCAGAAGCCGCTGCTCTAGAGGACAAGTCTTGAGCGAACCCCGCCACCTCACAACGAGGCAGGAATACCTGCTCGCGCTCGCCGCCGCGGTCGTCACTGCGAACGCCTATTACATTCACCCGATCATCGGCGACGTCGCCGGCCACTTTGGTGTCAGCACCGCGCGAATCGGACTGGTGCCCGCGCTGAACCAGCTTGCGGTCGCTATCGGAATCCTGCTGCTCCTGCCGCTCGGCGACCGCTATTCGAACCGGACGCTGACAATCGTATTCACGATCGGCCAGTGCGTCGGGCTCATCGGGATGACGCTGGCGCAGAGCTTCGCGCTGTTTACCGCCGGCTCGACGTTGCTCGGCTTCTTCACCATCGCGCCATACCTGCTGCCCGCATACGCCTCGAAGCGGGTCGCGCCCGAGCGGCTCGGCCACGTCACCGCGACACTGACCGCCGGGGTCATCTTCGGGATTCTCATCGCCCGGGTAGGGGCGGGCGTGGTGGCGCATTATCTGGGCTGGCGCACTGTCTACTGGCTGGCGAGCGGAGCCATGATCGCGATCACGTTCGCGCTGCCGCGGATCATGTCGGGCGGTGCCGCCGAGCGCGAGACGCACCCGCTGCCCTATGGGCGGCTGCTGCTATCGCTGGTGACCTTGGCCCGCAAGCACCGGGAAATTCTGCTCTCAGGCGCGATCCAGGGGATCGGTTTCGGCCAGTTCATCGCACTTTGGCTCGGTCTCGCGCTGCACCTCACTGGGCCCGAGATGGGCTACGGCACCGACGTGGTCGGTTACCTCGCCGGTTTCGCCGCCGTGAGCGTGTTCACGACGCCGGCGTGGGGCCGGCTCGCGGACCGGATCGGCCCACGACGCGCGCGGGTTGCGTTCTCCCTCATCCAGACGGTCGGGTGCGCGCTGCTATTGCCGTTTGGCGGCAATCTGTGGCTGCTGACGATCCCGCTGCTGCTGGGCAATATTGTCGGCCCGGCGATCGATGTCACCAGCCGCATGACCTTCCTGTCGCTCGAACCGGCCGTGCGCACGCGCCTGACGACGATCTACATCGTGATGATGTTCGTCGGCGGAAGCGTGGGCAGCATTGCCGGGACCGCGGTCTTCGACGCCTTCGGGTGGACGGGCACCGCGCTCTACGTCATCGCTTCGTGCGTCGTGCTCACCGCGCTGAGCGTGCTTGGCTACCGGCTCTACGGAGGGGACCGCCGAGCGGGCTCGGCTCAGGCATAGCTGGCGACTTCCCATTCGATGCCGTCCCAGTCGAAGAAATAGAATGAGAACGGGCCTGGGTCGTTCTGACGGTGGTTGAAGGGTTTGAGGCCCGCCTCGATCACGGTCGCTTCCGCGGCGCTGATATCGTCGACCGCGATGCCGATGTGCTGGAGCGGCGCGCCTTTCTCGAACGGCCCGGGGAAGTCGGGATGGTGGTATAAGCGCGACGTAGGCGTCGTCGTCGCCGCAATGAATGGTGCGCCCGTTGTTGAGCGCCGGACCCTCCCACCGCCGCCGCCATCCGGCGAGCTTGCCGAGCAGGTCGGCTATGCGATCAGGGTCGGAAACCGAAATGTTCACGTGTTCGAGCCTGCCACTGGTCATGGACAACTATCCTTCTTCAACGCGGATCGAATCGCCCGCTTGCGCTTGATGCAACCTCAAGCTAACTTGAGGTCAAGGAGTTTTTTTGAAATGACGCTGCGATCGACCGACCTGCTCTCGATCGGCGAACTCGCACGGCGCACGGGGTTGAGCGTATCGGCAATCCGCTATTACGAGGCGCGCGGGCTGGTCGAACCGATCCGCACCGGCGGCAATCAGCGGCGCTTCCTGCGCGGCGAAATCCGCCGGCTCAGCTTCGTCCTTATCGCGCAGAACCTCGGCCTGTCGCTCGCAGAGATCGAAAGCGAACTCGCCCGGTTGCCGCAAGGGCGCAATCCGACCGCAGCCGACTGGAAACGGATCAGCGGCCGGGTACGAAGCGCGATCGATGCGAAGATCGCCACGCTTGAAAAAACCCGTGAAGACCTCGACGGGTGCATCGGTTGCGGGTGCCTGAGCCTGAAGAAGTGCAAGCTGTACAATCCCGAGGATCGCTGGGGCGAGAGCGGGGCAGGGCCCCGCGTGCTGAGATAGCTAGTGCTCGGGCCCAAGCTCAGGATCGAGGTCGCGCGGCCGGGCGAAGTGGACGAGGGTGGCGCACGGTTCGCCAAGCTTCGACCAGTCGTCGAGATCGAGTTCGAGTAGCGCGAACGAGGCGGTCGGGAACTTGACCGCCGCCTCGTCGAACAGCTCGTTCTCGTTGGTCGGCGGGATCAACTTGAGCAGTACGTCCTGCATCCCGGGGTTATGGCCAGCCAGGAGAACACTCTCGGCGTCGCCGCAGCCCCTGCAAAACCTCGATCAGCGTCTCCACGTCGGCGAGGTAGATACGCTGGTCCCAGCGAACCTCGACGCCCGGCATCGCCTCGGCAAGCGTGGCCTTCACGCGTTCCGCGGGACTGGCCACGACGACGATCGAAGTCCGACGCCCTGCGAGGCGATCTGTTCGCCGATCAGCCGCGCGCCGCGACGTCCCCGCTCGTTCAGTCCGCGATCGAAATCGCGCTGGCCGATGTCGTCCCAGTCGGACTTGGCATGTCGCAGCAGGCCGAGACGCTTCACTTGGCTTCGATCATCCTTCCTGCGACGCGGCGGCGTCGGCCGGCACTTCCTCCGCGCCGCATCGCCCCTCGGCGAGGCGTTGTAAAGCCTCGTCGAGCGTCACGCGGCGGACGGGAGTGCCTTCCGGAAAGGCCGTCAGCAGCCGGCTGGGGAAGGCGGGCGAGAGAACGACGAAATGCCCGCGATCGTCCTTGCTGCGGATCAGCCGCCCGAACGCCTGCGCCAGCCGGGCGCGGATGATCCGATCGTCGTAAGCCGAGCCGCCGCCCGCCGCGCGCCGCGCGCGGTGGAGGATCGTCGGGCGCGGCCAGGGCACCTGCTCCATGACCACGCAGCGCAAGCTGCGGCCTGGCACGTCGACCCCGTCGCGCAAGGCGTCGGTGCCGAGCAGGCTGGCCGCCGGATCATCGCGGAAGATATCGACCAGCGTACCGGTGTCGATCGGGTCGACATGCTGCGAATAGAGCGGCAATCCTGAGCGCGCGAGGCGGTCGGCAATCCGCCCGTGCACCGCCCGCAGGCGGCGGATTGCGGTGAACAGGCCGAGTACGCCGCCCCCACATGCCTCGATGATGCGACCGTATGCGCCGGCGAGCGCGGGAATGTCGCCCCGCTGGATGTCGGTGACGATAAGCACTTCGGCATTGTTGGCGTAATCGAACGGGCTTTCCGCCTCGCCGAGCCTGGGCAGCACCTCGATATGGCTCGCGCCGCTGCGTGCGACCGCGGCATCCCAGTCGGGCCCGTCCTTCAGCGTCGCGCTCGTCAGCATGACCCCGTGCGCGGGTTCGAGCACGACGTGCGCGAAGGGTTTCATCGGGTCGAGCCAGTGACGGTGAAGCCCGACGTCGAACTCGCGCGTATCGCTGCGCTCGACCGCGAGCCAATCGACGAATTCGGGATCGCCGGGACCGCCCAGCCGGTCGAGCAACGCCTCCCACGCCGCGAGCAGGTCGCAGCGCCAGCTCAGTGAGTGCCGCGCCCCTTCGATCCGTGCGCGGCCCTGCGCGTCGAGCCAGTCGGGCGGATCGGCGAGGATCGCCTCGAGCCGCCCGCCGAGTCGCTGCAGGGGCGAGCGGATCGCCGCGAGCGCGCCCGCCGCCTGAGCCGCCAGCTCGACCACCGGGCCATCGAGCCCTGCCGCCTCGGTCTCGATGCCGTAGCCCGCCTCCTGCCCACCGCTTTCGTCGCGAGCATAAGTTGTCGCGCGCACCGCGCCGAGCAGCGCCTCGACGGGGCCGTGCGGTACTCCTTCGACCAAGCGCTGGAGCCACCCGTCGGCGGGCAGCGCCTGGGCAGCCGCGAGCGCTGCCTCGATCGCCTTGCCGCCGGCCTCGTCGTAGCTCGCGACGTCGGCCAGTCGGGCGGCAAGACCGCGCCGCCGTCCGCGCGACTGCTTTTCGGGTCCGACGATCCAGCGCCGAAGCTCGATCGCTTCCGCCCCGGTCAGGGCGGCGGCGAACGTGCTGTCGGCTGCCTCGAACACGTGGTGCCCCTCGTCGAACACGATGCGGGTCGGGCGCTGGGCATGGTCCCGTCCTCGCGCGGCATTGACCATTACCAGTGCGTGGTTGGCGATCACGAGGTCGGCCTGCGCGGAGGCGCGCGCGGCGTGCTCGATGAAGCACTTCCGGTAATGCGGGCACCCGGCATAGACGCATTCACCGCGCTGGTCGGTCAGCGCCGCGATACCGCGCTTCCTGAAGAGCGTTCCCAGCCAGCCGGGCAGGTCACCGCCGATCATGTCTCCGTCCTGGCTGAAAACGCGGCCCAGCGCGCGACCAGCTGCGCGAGGATCGCCGCGCGCCCGCCGAACCCGCCCTGCAAAGCGTCCTCGAGATTGAGCAGGCACAGGTAGTTCTCGCGTCCCTTGCGCACCACGACCGGGCGGGATCCGTCGGCACGGGCGGCGGGCCACGCGCGGCCGCTTTCGCCGCGGAGTTGGCGCTGCAGGTTCTTGGTGAATGTCGATACCCAGACGGTGCCGCCCGATTTTTCCGCCCACAGTGATGCCGGAGCGAGGTAGCCGAGAGTCTTGCCAATTCCGGTGCCGGCCTGCGCCAGCAGCACGTGCGGCACCCCTCGCTTGGCGCGTGGGGCGAACACGCTGCCTGCCTCGCGCGCATAACGCCGCTGTCCTTCGCGGCGCTCGGCCCCCTCGCCGGTGAGGCGGGCGAGGCGGGCCTCGACCTCCTCCTCCTCGATCAGCACGTGCGCGGGTTGGGGGCGCTCAGGCGTTTCCTCCCATTCGGGCAGGCGCGTGAATAGCCAGCGCTCGGCACGCTCGGGCTTGCGGACGTGCGGCAGCAGGACTTGCGCCCAGGGCCAGCGCAGCCGGACGAGCGACTGCAGGGTCGACCACGCACCCTCTCGTTCGACCCAGTCGTCTGTCTCGCACGTTGCGATCAGCGTGCCTGCAGCCAGCTGGAGGAATGCGGGCACCGCGTCGTCGCTTCCCGGCTCGTCGAGGCCGAGTGCATGCGCGAGGCCCTTGGGCGTGGGCACCGCGAACCGTGCGGGATGAACGAAGGCGAACAGTTCGAGCAGGTCGAGCCCGGACAGGTCGGGGTAGCCGAGCCTCGTCGCCACCAGCGGCGCATTGAGCAGCAGCAGCGGCGTGTCGGCGGCAGAGGTCACCGCCTCGCCCTTGCTGCACCCGCGCGTGCCCCCCGCATCGCGAAGCCAGGTGCCTGCATGGCTGGCGTGCAGGGCGGGAAGGACGAGCGGAGCGATCACGGGCTCGTCGTGAAAGAAGCGGAACGAAAAGTAAACAAGACGCGCGTCGAGGACCGTCGACCGCGGTTGACTCCACCGTGAGCGAGGCGCAGTTTGACTGCCATCGCAGAAATTCGGGTCGCTGACCGGGAGTTGGCCGGGTCGCGGAATCGCCGCGGCTCGGGACCGAAGCTCGTAATTGGGTCGCCTCTTTGGGGAGAGAAGCCCGATGACCAGAACGACGATTGCGACGATTGCGGCGATGACGATGTGCATGGCCGGAGCAGCCCAAGCGGCAAGCTACACCTACAGCACGGCGGACAATGCGGGCGGTACGGCCGTGGGAATGCAGGCACCGACCGGCCAGATGGTCGGCGCGACAGCTGCTACTGGCACTTCGACGATCAAGTGGGACAACGGCAAGACCACCACCGAGACCTACACCTGCATCGGGATGACCCAGCCGCAAAACGATTCGATTTTCCAAACCCACACCATGTGCGATGCGACGGGGCCGAGCGGGAGCTACACCGCTCTGTTTGGCTGCCAGACGGGCGAGAACGGAGCGCAGGGCTGCGTAGGCGGACTCTACGGCAAGACCGGATCCCTCGCCGGCAAGCGCGGCCAGATTACGTGGGCCGGGAAAGACGGGAAGGGCACAGGCACGGGGCAGTGGAACGACTGATTACCGCCTGAAGCGATCTCGCGCATACATAGCCGGTATGTGCGGGCATCGTTTCTGCAAGCGCATTGACCGTCGGCACGCGCTGCGCCAGCGTTCGTGAATGACCACCGACGACCGCGATGCCCTCATCGCTGCGCTGCCAAAGGCCGAACTGCATCTCCATATCGAAGGCTCGCTCGAGCCGGAGATGCTGTTCGCGCTGGCAGAGCGTAATGGAGTGGATATTCCCTTCGCCTCGGTCGGCGAGGTGCGAGAGGCCTATGCCTTCTCGAACCTGCAGGACTTCCTCGACATCTACTACCAGGGGATGAACGTCCTGCGGACCGAACAGGACTTTTACGATCTCACCTGGGCTTATCTGGAACGGGCACGCGCTGACAACGTGCGGCACGTCGAGATATTCTTCGATCCCCAGGGCCATACCGAGCGCGGAGTCCCGTTCGCCACGGTGGTGGAGGGGATCACTCGCGCCTTGCGCGAAGGCGAGGCGCGACTGGGAATTACGTATCGCCTGATCATGTGTTTCCTGCGCCACTTGAGCGAGGAGGATGCCTTCGCCACGCTGGAAGAGGCGGGCCCGTGGCTCGACCTGATCGATGGCGTGGGGCTCGACAGTTCGGAGGTCGGGCATCCTCCCTCGAAGTTCGCGCGCGTCTTTGCCCGGGCGCACGAACTCGGCCTGCACGCCGTCGCGCACGCGGGCGAAGAGGGACCGCCCGAATACGTGCACGAGGCGCTCGACCTGCTCAAGGTCGACCGGATCGACCACGGCAATCGTGCGCTCGAGGATGCCGCATTGACCCGGCGCATCGCCGAGGAAGGCCTGACGCTGACCGTCTGCCCGCTCTCCAACCTCAAGCTCTGCGTCATTTCCGACATCGCGCAGAGTCCGGTCCGGCGGATGCTGGAGGCGGGGCTCAGGGCGACGATCAATTCCGACGACCCGGCCTACTTCGGCGGCTACATCGGCGACAACTACCGCGCTGTGGCGGACGCGCTCGACCTGTCGCGTGAGCAGCTGATCGAGCTTGCGGCGAATAGCTTCACCGGCTCGTTCCTGCCGCCCGAGGCCCAGGCGCCGCACCTTGCCGCGATCGAGGCGCTGCGATGAGCGGAGACATCGCAAAGATCTGGCTGACCGCCGACGACCTTCTTGCCGATTCCTTTCGCCTCGCGCGCCAGGTTCTCGAGTCCGATTTCCGGCCGACGCACCTGGTCGGCATCTGGCGCGGCGGAGCGCCGGTTGGAATAGCGGTGCAGGAACTGCTCGAATTCCACGGCATCGCCTGCGACCACATCGCCATCCGTACGTCGAGCTATACCGGCGTCGACGAACAGACATCGCAAGTCCGCGTCTTCGCGCTCGGCTACCTCGTCGACACCCTGGAGCCCGACGACCGGCTACTGCTGATCGATGATGTCTTCGACACCGGGCGTTCTATCGAGGCCTTCCTGCGCGAACTCAAGGCGCGCTGCCGCCACAACATGCCGAAGGATGTGCGGATCGGCACCGTCTACTGGAAGCCGGCTCGCAACACGACGGACCTGAAGCCCGATTTCTACGTTCACAGCTGCGACAACTGGCTCGTCTTCCCGCACGAACTCATCGGCCTGACAGACGATGAAATTCGCGCGCATAAGCCGCAGGCGGACATCGTCCTCGGCGACGGCGGGCTTGCCTAACTCCGGCACTTACGTAACAGCCGCGCGCACTATGACCGACCAAGCTCTCATGGAAGCCGCCCGTACGTCCAAGGCCTGGCCGTTCGAGGAAGCGCGCAAGCTCCTGAAGCGCTATCCCGACGGCCGCCGACCGGACGGGCAGCCGGTGCTGTTCGAGACCGGCTACGGCCCCAGTGGCCTGCCGCATATCGGGACATTCCAGGAAGTGCTGCGCACGACTTTCGTACGCCGAGCGTTCGAGGCACTGACGGGCGGCGCGCCGACGCGGCTGGTCGCATTCAGCGACGACATGGACGGGCTGCGCAAGGTGCCGGACAACGTGCCCAACGCGCAGCTTCTCGCCGACAATCTCGGCAAGCCGCTCAGCCGCATTCCCGACCCGTTCGACGCCGGATACAAGAGCTTCGCCGGCCACAACAACGCGATGCTGCGCCGTTTCCTCGACCGGTTCGGGTTCGATTACGAGTTCGTCTCCTCCAGCGAGATGTACCATTCGGGCCGATTCGACGAGGGGCTGCGCGGAGTCCTCCGCAACTACCAGGCCATCCTCGATATCATGCTCCCGACCTTGCGGGCGGAGCGGGCCGCGACCTATTCGCCGGTCCTGCCGGTGAGCCCCACGAGCGGCCGCGTGCTGCAGGTCCCGGTCGAGGTGATCGATGCCGAGGCGGGCACTATCCGTTTCACCGACGAGGACGGCGCGATCATCGAGCAGTCGGCGCTGGGAGGCATGGCGAAGCTGCAATGGAAGGTCGACTGGGCCATGCGCTGGGTCGAGCTGGGCGTCGATTACGAGATGTACGGTAAGGACCTGACCGACAGCGGGGTGCAGTCCGGCAAGATCGCGCAGGTGCTGGGCGGGCGCAAGCCGGACGGGCTGGTGTATGAGCTGTTCCTCGACGCGAACGGCGAAAAGATTTCCAAGTCGAAGGGTAACGGCCTGACGATCGAGGAATGGCTGACCTACGGCAGCGAAGAGAGCCTGGGGCTATACATCTTCCCCAATCCGAAGAGCGCGAAGAGCCTTCACGCCGGGGTGATCCCGCGCGCGGTCGACGATTACTGGCAGTTTCGCGGCGCACTGGCCGACCAACCGCTCGACAAGCAACTCGGTAACCCGGTGTGGCATCTGCTCGGTTCCACCGATCCGGAACGGGCGGGGGCTGGGGACACGCTACCGGTGACCTATGCGTTGCTGCTCAACCTTATCGGCGTGCTCGGCCCGCACGCGACACGTGAGCAGGTCTGGTCCTACCTCGGCAACTATGTCGAAGATGCCGATCCCGCTGCGCACCCTGCGCTCGACCGGCTGGTCGGGACCGCGCTCGCCTACAACCGTGACTTCGTCGCGCCAGGCCTGGTGCGTTCCAGACCTGCGGCGAACGAAGCGGCCGCCCTGCGCGAGCTAGACCGACAATTGGCAGGCGTGGAACCGGATACGCCCGCGGAAGATTTGCAGACGATGGTCTATGAAATCGGCAAGCGCGAGGAATTCGCATTCGCGTCGCTGCGCGACTGGTTCCAGGCGCTTTACCGCACGTTGTTGGGCAGCGACCAGGGTCCGCGCATGGGCAGCTTCATTGCGCTGTACGGGATCGCCAACACGCGCAATCTGATCGCGGAGGCACTTGCGCGATGAAACGAGCGGCCGACCCGGAGAAGCTGGCGAAGGAACTCCTCGGGCGCGAACTGTGCGAACTCGACGAAGAGGAGCAGGACGTCATCCAGCGCGTCGCTGCCGGGACCTACCTGGGAATCGACGCGTCCGAGGCGGCGCAGCTTTCGGCGACCTTCGGCGACCGGATGGCCGACCGCGTTGCGGCGATCGGCGGTAGCTGGGGCTTCATCATCGTGTTCGTCGTCGTCATGGCGGCGTGGATGGCGGTCAATGTGACTCACGCCTGGGGCGCGCAATTCGACCCCTTTCCCTTCATCCTTCTCAACCTGACGCTTTCAACCGTCGCTGCGCTGCAGGCTCCCGTCATTCTGATGAGTCAGAACCGGCAAGCCAAGAAGGACCGGATTGCCGCGAAGCACGATTACGAGGTCAACTTGCGTGCGCATTTCGAGATCGTGCGCCTCTCGCGAAAGCTCGACCGGATGATGCACTTGGCGATCCGCGGGGCAAAGCGGGCAGAGGAAAATCTCGAGGACGTCGTCAGCGGAGTTATCGCCGACAAATAGGAACGGCTACTTCCAGCGGCGCGTGCGGTACCACTTGGTGACGACGTACTTCACACCTTCCTCGACCGGAGTGCCCGCGTGCAGCGTGTTCTCGTTGGGCGAACCGTCTGGCAGGGCGTTGTTCCACACCAGTAGCACGCCGGGTTTGGGCTCGATCTTGGCACCCACCTCGACGAAGTGAGTCTCGCCTCCCTTGTCGACCTTGTTCAGGAACGCCATCGCGGTCCACGCGCGCTGACCGCCTCGCTTGCGCTCGCCCTTCCAGTAGTCCTGGTCAGTGTAGAACCAGTCGTTGTGCGGCTTGAACTGCTGGCCGGGGAAGTACCGCTGCGCCTGGATTGCCTCGCCGCACATCGCGTTGATGCCGAGCAGATCGTCGATCCTCCGGCTGACCGCCATGACCAGCGGCTCATGCGGGTCGAGATCGCCCGAATAGGACGTGCGAAAGCCCGTCGCGTAGTCTTGGTCGTAAAGCGAGCTTGGCCGCGCGACGGTATCGGTCATCCGGATAAGGCGCTGGCATTCCGAAGGGCTGAGGAAATCCCCGATGGCGAAAATTTCCGCCTTGTCGGTCGGCACCTTGTAAACCCGGGGATTGCCTTCGAGCCGTTTGCGCACTGTTTCGCCGACGCGGCGCAGCGCGTCCTTGTCGGGAATCATCTCTGTCGTCGCCATGGCGCGGTCCTAGCAACACGCTTGCTGCGCGAAAAGCCGCCGCTAAGGAAGGTGCCACGGGCGCAAGGGAGATACACGATATGCAGCGAGCGGAAAGCGGGCGAAGGTATTCGGGGGTAGCCATGCTGCTTCACTGGGCGATCGCGATCGCTGTCATCGTAAACTGGCGGCTCGCCGAATCTGCGCATGAAGGGCCGCGCGAAGCGGGGGCGAGCCTGATGGCGACGCACAAGGCGATCGGGATGACGATTCTCGCGCTTACCCTGCTGCGCATCTTCTGGCGGCTGATGCACCGGCCGCCGCCGCTCGCCGCGCACCTCAGGACGTGGGAAAGGGGACTCGCTCACTTCGTCCACGCAACGTTCTACGTGCTGCTGATTGCGCTGCCTCTCGGCGGCTGGCTGGCGAACTCGATGAACGGCAAGCCGATCGACTTCTTCGGCCTGTTCGCGATACCCACCCTGCCGACCGGCCTGAACAAGGATCTGGCTCATACAATCTTCGAGGTGCACGGGACAGCGGGCTCGATCATGATCTACCTGATCGGCCTGCACATCCTCGGCGCTCTCAAGCACACGTTCTGGGACAAAGATGGCAACTTGTGGCGAATGCTGCCCTTTGGCACTCCGAAAGCCTGAGTTCCTCCCAATAAAGAACCCCCGCCGGCGCAAACGCTGGCGGGGGCTCAGTTCTCCAGTTCGATCGCCCGGTTCGAGCCACTCAATCTCGCCCGGAGACCGGAACCGGAAGCTTCACCAGAAGAAGTCGTAGATCACGTCGACGACTTCGCCGCTGTAAATGTCGACCAGCAACGCATCGTCGTAGTAGCGGACCCAGCGATAGGGACCGTAGGCCGGCGGCAGGCGGTACTGCCACGGATCGTTGATCCAGTAACGGCTGCCGAAAAACACGCTGTCGAGCTGGAACCCGATGCTCAGCCGGCTGTAACGATAGTTACGGTACGGCGAGTAATAATGCCCCAGCCGATAGATGCTGCGGTTGGAGTTACGGTAGCTGTGCCAGTTATACCGGTTGTCGCGGCGCCAATCGTTCGACCAACGGCGATAGTCCCCGCCGTTGTAGCGGCGGTGGCCATCTCGGTCTCCATCCCAGCGGCGGCCGTCGCGATAATGGTCGGTCCGCTGGCCGTCGCGGTAGCCGCTGCGGTAAGCGTTACGGCTGTCGGCGCGATCCTGCCGATTGTCGGCGGTGCGACCTTCGCGATAGCCCTCGCGATAGGTCCGGTTGCGGCTGTTGTCGGCGTAAGTGCGATTGCGCTCGGCAGGGCGGCCCCAGGTCTGCGTACGCTGGCGGCTTTCGGCCTGCGCCCGGGCACGCTGCTGCGCCTCGGCCTGGGCTTGCTGAGCCTGAGCGGCACGCGCCTGTCCCCATGCATTGTTGTCGCTGCGATTCCAGTCGCGGCCGCTGCGCTGTTCGGCGCGCTCGGCACGTTGCGGAGCCGACCAGGTGCGCTCAGTGCGCTCGGTACGTTGCGGAGCCGACCAGGTGCGCTCGGCGCGCTGCTGGCGCTGCGGCGCCGCCTGCTGCGGCGCGGCCTGAGCACGCTCGGCGCGCTGGGTCTGTCGCTGCTGACGCAACTGACCGCGATCGGGACGTTCCGCCCGTTCTACGCGTTCGCGAGCGGGGCGTTCTTCGGCCGAGGCGGGGGCGGCAAGGGCACCGAGCGAGACGGCGGCGACCAGCGCCGATGCCCCGCAGGTACGCAGGAAGGTCTTCATGTTCATTGGGCGTCCTTTCGTCCAAGAACCGCCCCACCACCTGCGGTTACCTGTTAACGATTCGCTAGCTAGTTCATATTGGCTGTCCGAATTCTGAACAATAACGAGATCCGTCCGTTCATTTTCTCCGGCAACCCGCAGGGCTGGACGTGCCGACCGCCCGGCCATATGCGCTGCCGCGCAATGCGCCTTCCTGCAAGCTGGACTCGAGTACGCGAATCCCTGCCCGACGACTTCGTCACGGCGGCCGACTGGCAGCGCCGGGCCGCGACGCTGGTCGGCGCTGTGCTGATCGGTCTGACGGCGCTCGGTTTCGCCTGGGCCGGTGACCGTGCGCAGGACCTGTTCTTTACCATGCAAGCCGACTTGCCATGGACCAACGTGCTCGTCACTCCGGCGATGTTCGTGGCCATCGCGGTGATCACTTTGAAATTCGCGCCGGAGACGAGAGGGTCCGGCATTCCCCAGGTTATCGCCGCCGCGCGTCGTCCGGGCGAGGCATCGAGCGGGGCGCTCGTTTCGCTCAAGGCGGCAATCGCCAAGGTGGGGCTGACCATTGCCGGCCTGTTCGGCGGCGCCGCGGTCGGCCGCGAGGGACCCACCGTCCAGCTCGCCGCGGCACTGATGGTGCAGGTTCACAAGTGGCTGCGCGTGCCGCTGAGCGCAGGCGTGCTGATCGCCGGCGGCGCGGCCGGGGTGGCGGCAGCGTTCAATACCCCGCTCGCGGGAATCGCCTTCGCGATCGAGGAACTCGCGGTTGCCTACGAACAGCGGGTCGCGGTGCTGGTGATGGGAGCAGTGATGATCGCCGGCCTAACCGCGCAGGGCATTGCGGGCGAATATGTCTATTTCGGCCAGATGAGCGGGCTGGTGCACATCCCCACCGTGCTGATCGCCGCGCCGCTCGCCGGGATCGCGGGGGGAATGCTGGGCGGCCTCTTCTCGCGTGCGCTTCTCGCGCTGCGCGGGCCGCGCGGACGCTGGTCGGGTTTGCTCGGCGAGCGGCCGGTGCTGACCGCGCTCACCTGCGGGCTGATCGTCGGCACGATCGGCTGGGCGACTGGCGGGGCGACCGCGGGCACCGGATACGGCCCGACCCAGATGCTGCTGGGCGGCGGCGACAGCGCGTACTGGTTCGGTCCGGCCAAGTTCGCCAGCGCACTCGCCACCAGCGTGAGCGGCATTCCGGGCGGAATTTTCGCCCCATCTCTGGCGGTCGGGGCCGGCTTCGGCGACCTCCTGACACCGTTGTTCGACGCGGACGAGGCCGGACTGATCGTGCTGATGGGAATGGCAGGCTATTTCACGGGCGTCGTCCGCGCGCCGCTGACGGCGGTGATCATCCTCAGCGAAGCGACCGGCACCAGCCACGCGATCCTGCCGCTATTTGCGACCGCACTTATCGGCGACTGGGCCGGAGCGATGGTCTGCCGCGACCGGCTTTATCACCGTCTCGCGGAGAGTTTCGTGCCCCAGCCGCCGACCATCGAACCCGAGGCGGTGCCGACCGAGCGCTAGGCGACGGGACAGGCCGCGCCGATCTTGCGGACGGCATCGTGTGCCGCCTCGAGCGCGGCGGTGCGCGCCTCGTCACCGAGCGCCAACCCCTCTGCGATGACGAACTGAGGATCCGTTATGCCGATGAACGCGAGTGCGTCGGTCAGGTAGCGCTCGGCGTGCTCGATCGAGCGCTGTGCGGTGCCCTCACCGTAGAGCCCTCCGCGCGCGAGCGCGACGATCACCGTCTTGTCGCCGGCGAGGCCAACGGCTCCGGTCTCGGTGTATCGGAATGTCTCGCCAGCGATCAGCACGCGGTCGAGCCAGGCTTTGAGCTGCGTCGAGATCGTGAAGTTGTACATCGGCGCCCCGATGACCACGACGTCGGCGGCCTTGAACTCCTCGAGCACGCGCTTGGACGCGTCGGTTCCGAAACCGGGCAGGGTGAGGTGCTCGAGCGGCTCTGCCACGAGGTCGCGATAGGTCAATCTGGCCGTCGGATCGGCATCGGTCAGTTCGCGAACGATGGCATCGGACAAAGCGCGGCTCGCCGAGTTGTCGCCCGTGATGCTCGAATCGAGATGAAGGATGTTCATGCGGTAAAGACTCCGGAAGAGTGGTCACAATTATTGACCTGAACCACATAAGTGACCACTTAGGTCCCGCAAGAACGCAAATTTCGATGACCAGGTCATAGCCGTGTGACCCGGTCGGACAGGCGAGGCCCGATGACTCAAAACCCCCACCCGCACGCCGATCCCGATTGTCGCGCAGTAAGTGAACTGCTCAGCCGCGTGGGCGACAAGTGGACCGTCCTCATCGTCAAGGCGCTGAAAGCGAGGCCGCGCCGTTTCAACGAACTGAAGCGGGAGGTCGGCGGAATCAGTCAGCAGATGCTCACCCGCACGCTGCGCACGCTCGAACGTGACGGTATGGTGGCGCGGACGGTGTACCCGACGGTGCCGCCGTCGGTTGGATACGCGCTGACGGAGCTGGGTCAGTCGCTCGCCATACCGGTAATGGCGCTGGCCGACTGGACCTTCGCGCATTTGCCGCAGATCCACGCGAACCGGGCCGAATACGACGAAGCGCTGACGCGTGCTGCCTAGCTAGGCTCGGTCAACGCTCGAAAAAAATCCCAGCGCTTCGCCTGCGGTGATGTCGATCGCGGCCTTGGCCCGTATCCGATTGCGGGAATCCGAGGAAGGTGAACCAGGTCCAAATCTGCCATTTCATGCTGCGATGCCAGAAGCGAAGGCCGGCACCTACAAGGGGGGAAACCTTACGCGCCAAAGATTCCCGGGAACCTCGACGACCTTTCAGGTGTCCTAACAATTGCAAGACCCCGCCGGTACCGATCGCCGGGGATACAAGGGAAGCCTGTCATGAAGAAGATTCTCATCGCGTTCGCACTCTCCAGCGGCCTCGTCCTGTCGGCGTGCAACACCATCAAGGGCGCCGGCGAAGACGTTGAATTGGTTGGTGATTGCGCCGACGGCGTGCAGGGCAACTGCTGAGCGGCCTAACGGTCACCAAAACCGTACCAAATCAATAGAAATGGCCGGTCCGGGGGGGTTATCTCGGACCGGCCATTTCTACATTGGCGATGCCGCGAGCCGACGCGCTCCCAGCCTTATTCCGATTGGCTGCAACAGTTGATGCTGAAACGGCCGTTCACCGCGTCAATTTCTTGTACGCCAGCCTTGTCGGGCGGTCCGCCGCGTCGCCCAGGCGGCGGCGCTTGTCTTCCTCGTAAGCTTCGAAGTTGCCTTCGAACCACTCGACGTGACTGTCACCCTCGAACGCGAGGATGTGCGTAGCGAGGCGATCGAGGAAGAAGCGGTCGTGGCTGATGACCACGGCGCATCCGGCGAAATTCTCGATCGCATCCTCGAGCGCGGCCAGCGTTTCGACGTCGAGATCGTTGGTCGGCTCGTCGAGCAGAAGGACGTTGCCGCCTTCCTTGAGCATCTTGGCCATGTGGACCCGGTTGCGTTCGCCGCCCGACAGCTTGCCGACATTCTTCTGCTGATCGGCGCCCTTGAAGTTGAACGCGCCGACATAGGCGCGCGTGCTCATGTCCTGCTTGTTCACCGTCATGTAGTCGAGCCCGTCGGAGATTTCCTGCCACACGTTGTTCTTGGGGTTCAGGTGATCGCGGCTCTGGTCGACGTAGCCAAGGTGCACGGTCTGGCCGATTTCGATCGTTCCGCTGTCGGGCTCTTCCTTGCCCGTGATGATTTTGAACAGCGTCGACTTGCCGGCGCCGTTCGGCCCGATCACGCCGACGATTCCGCCCGGCGGCAGCATGAACGACAGGTTCTCGAACAGGAGCTTGTCCCCATATGCCTTCGAGATGTTCTTCGCCTCGATCACCTTGCCGCCGAGGCGCTCGGGCACCTGGATGACGATCTGGGCCTTGCCGACCTGACGGCTGTCCTGCGCGTTCTGCAGTTCCTCGAACTTGCGTACGCGCGCTTTCGACTTGGTCTGCCGCGCGGCCGGCGTTTGCCGGATCCACTCTAGCTCGCGCTGGAGCGCCTTCTGCTTGCCGCTCTCCTCGCGGCTTTCCTGCTGCAGGCGCTTGGCCTTCTTCTCGAGGTAGGTCGAGTAGTTGCCTTCGTAGGGGTAGTAGGATCCGCGATCGAGCTCGAGAATCCATTCGACGACGTTGTCGAGGAAATAGCGGTCGTGGGTGATCATCAGCACCGCGCCCGCATATTCCTTGAGATGGTTTTCGAGCCACTGGACGCTTTCGGCGTCGAGGTGGTTGGTCGGTTCGTCGAGCAGCAGGATCGACGGTTTCTGGATCAGCAAGCGGGTCAGCGCAACGCGGCGCTTTTCGCCACCAGACAGCTTGTCGACCGACCAGTCGCCCGGCGGGCAGCGCAGCGCTTCCATTGCGATCTCAAGCTGGTTGTCGAGCGTCCACCCGTCGACTGCGTCGATCTTCGTCTGAAGCTCGCTCATCTCCTCGCCCAGCTTCTCGAAATCGGCGTCGGGTTCGGCCATCTCGGCGGCGATCGCGTTATAACGCTCGACCAGCTGGGCGGTCTCGCGCGCGCCATCCTTGACGTTTTCGAGCACCGTCTTGCTTTCGTCGAGCTCGGGCTCCTGCTCGAGATAGCCGACGGTGATGTTCTCGCCCGGCCAGGCCTCGCCGGTGTAATCCTTGTCGATCCCGGCCATGATCTTGATCAGCGTCGACTTGCCCGCGCCGTTGGGGCCGACGATGCCGATCTTTGCGCCCTGGTAGAACTGCAGGTTGATATTGCTGAGCACCGGCTTCTGCGCGCCGGGGAAGGTCTTCGTCATGTCCTTCATGACGTATGCGTACTGGGCGGCCATCGGAGGTCCTTCGGGAATTTCGTTAGGTGTCAGGAGTTGGCGGCCAGATAGGGGGCAATGCCCATCCCGGCAAGCGTCGGCCGATTACCTCGGTTTCCCCGGAGGCGGAACGAGCCGGCTGTGGGTGAGTTGCAGATGCGGGCCATCCCTGAGGAGTTTGTGTTATGAAACATAGGTTTACTTTTCTTGCCGTTCCCGTGTCTGCCGCACTCGCGCTGGCGGCGTGTTCACAGAGCGCGCCCGCCGACACCGCGGCGTCCGACGATACCGCGATGGCGGACGCCGCGGGAACCGCCGCGACCACCGCGGATGCGAGCGATCATGCAAGCCAGTTCCTGACCGATGCCATGAAGGGCGACAACAGTGAGGTGCGTGTCGGCAAACTTGCGGCGGAAAAGGGCTCGACTCAGGGGGTCAAGGATTTCGGCAGAATGCTGGCCGAGGAACACGGCAGCCACCTGCAGAAGGTCGCTGCGGTTGCTCAATCGCTGGGCGTCCCCACCACCGACGAAACCAAGCCGGAAGCTGATCAAGTCTATGCGAAACTGCAGGGCCTTAGTGGTAAGGACTTCGACCAAGCCTTCATCATCGCGATGATCGAGGATCATAAGAAGACCATCGCCACCTATCAACAGGAAGCCTCGAGTGGTGATGCAGCAGCCGTGACCGATCTTGCCAAGCAGACCGTTCCGACCTTGCAGAAGCATCTCGAGACGGCGCAGTCCCTTCAGAACGGAACCTGACCAGCAAGGGCCAAGAGGGCACCCTTCGGAGAGGCGGTGGCCGCAAACCCTGCAAGCGAAGGCTGCGCATCGGAACGTTGCCCCCGCCTCGTCCGTAAGTTTTGTATGATCAGGACAACATTGATATCGCTGGCGGCATTGGGACTCGCCACTTCTTCCGCATTCGCACAGGACGGACAACAGTCGGTCAGTCCGGCTGCCGTAGCCCCTCAAGTGACGCCGCACGGCCTCGAACTCACGCTACCCGACGGACTTACCGAGGACATGCTCGGCAAGCGCAGCCTCGAGACAATGGCGGTGCAAGTCATGCTCGACCGCAGCCGCCATTCGCCTGGCGTGATCGATGGGTACATGGGCGGCAACACTCGGCGCGCAATCCGATATTACCGGCAGGCGAACGGTCTCCCGGCGGGCAACAGCATAGACAAGGACTTACTTGGGTTGCTCGTCGATACCCAGAGCGGCGACATCTTCCGGACGTATACATTAACCGAGGAAGACGTGTCGCAAACCTTCGACAACAATCCGGATTCGTTCACTGCCTTGGCCAGAGAGGACCGCATCGGATATGAAACAGCGCAGGAGATGTTCGCCGAGCGTTTCCACATGGACCGGGATTTCCTCGTCGCGCTCAATCCCGATGCAGACTTCGGCAAAGCAGGCACAAAGCTGATAATCGTCTCGCACGGCGACGAAGAGCTCTCTGCTGACATCGGCAAGATCGAGATACGCAAATCCGACAAGACGGTCGCGCTGCTCGACGACAGCGGAAACCTCCTCGCCAGCTATCCAACGACGATCGGAAGTGACGATTTTCCGAGCCCTAGCGGCAGCATGGAAGTAAAGGCGGTCGCGCCCGAAGCAGCCTACTACTTCACGCCGGAGGGTCGCCAATGGGGGCCGGAAAAACGGCTCAAGATTCCACCGGGCCCGAACAACCCGGTAGGGGGCATCTGGATCGATCTGACGAAAGAGGGGTACGGCATCCACGGGTCGCCCGACCCACAGATGGTCGGCAAACGTACGAGCCATGGTTGTGTGCGCCTGACGAACTGGGACGCGCAAGAGGTCGCTCACGCTGTAGAGCCGGGAATCACTGTGGTGTTTAAATAGGGGCACACATTTGACCGGCGCCAACTGCTTGCCGGTCAGGCCTCCCGCCTGGGCCGTGTGATCTGCCACACACCGGCCCGGCGGAACGGAAAGTGCTCGGCGTGCGCCAGGTGCATCTTACCCTGATATAGATCGGCACTTAGCCAGCGGAGCCGCGCATGGCTCTGCTCGAGCGCGAGCCACGGGGTAGCAGCCTCCACATCGACCATGTGCGCGGTTTGTGTGTGATCGGCGGCAATCTTTACGGTGAATCTGGGCATCGTCATTCCATCCGCGAACCATACTCCTGACCGCGGTTCATGGGCCCAGACTTGCCAAATATGAGGAACGTTGCGGGGCGTTCGAACGGAGCGCTTTTCAACGCCGGGCAAGACCGCTACCAACCGCGTCGATGTCGCACAAAACGATCGCGGTTGCCGCACTCTCGCTCCTCGTTTCCGCCGCCGCGCAAGCTACGCCCCAACAGGGCGAAGGCATCGCGTGGGAGATCACCGAGGGTCTGACCACCGAAGTCGGTCCGCGCCTGGCGGGGTCCCCTCGTGAGGCCGCCGCGCGCGAGTGGGCAAAGAGGAAGCTTACGGCGCTCGGGTTCGAAAACGTCCGAGTTGAACCCTTCACCATCCGCGGGTTCGTGCGCGGAGACGACCATGCCGCGCTCGTTGCGCCGGTTCCGCAGCCGCTCGCGATCACCGCGCTCGGGATGAGCGCACCGACCCCCGCTGCGGGGATCAACGCTCCCCTAATCTATTTCCCGACGCTGGACGCGCTCAAGGCCGCACCAGCCGGATCGCTCAAGGGCAAGATCGCCTTCATCGACCATGCCATGCGCGCGAACCAGGACGGCTCGGGATACGGCCCGTACGGAAGCGTGCGCCGGCAGGGGCCGGCGATCGCATCGAACTTGGGCGCGATCGGCACGGTGATTCGCTCGGCCGGGACCGACAGCCACCGCAACCCGCATACCGGCGGGACAAGCTTCGGTGACGCGACGCCGATCCCCGCTGGCGCGGTTTCCAACCCAGACGCCGACCTCATCGCCCGCACCGCCGCCCGCGGTCAGCCGATGGCGATCGCGCTGACGCTCACCAGTTACCCGCAGGACAACTTGCCGTCGGGCAACGTCATCGCGGACCTGCCCGGCAGCGATCCGTCGCTTCCGCTGATCCTGGTCGCCTGCCACCTCGACAGCTGGGACCTTGGCACGGGAGCTATCGACGATGCTTCGGGCTGCGGCATCGTGACCGCCGCCGCGCTGGCAGCGCACGAGGCGGGGACGAAGCGCACGATCCGCGTGCTGTGGGCGGGCAGCGAGGAGCTGGGCGCCTACGGCGGAGCGGCTTACGCCAAGGCGCACGCGAGCGAACCGCATGCGCTGGCAATGGAAAGCGACTTCGGCGCCGACCGCGTGTGGGCGGTCCGCACCAATTTTGGCGAGGGCAACCCGGCGCTGGCAAGTCGCATCGCCGCGGCGCTCAACCCGATGGGCATCGTCGCCCAGCGCGGCAGCGAAGTGGAGGGCGGAGCCGACGTAGGCGCGATCATCAGAGCGCAGGACCTTGCCGTGATCGACTTGGCGCAGGACGGCACTCGCTACTTCGACCTGCATCACACCCCCGACGACACCCTCGACAAAGTCGATCCCGCGCAACTGGCGCAGAACGTCGACGCCTGGACGAGAGTGCTCGAAATCGTCGCCAACGAGTTGGGATCGCTCAAGGCTGCGAATTGACGCCGCGCCGGGAGCGCCGCAATGGTCGCTCCCGATGACGATACCAGCCGCTCACGCCGACCATCCCGAAATCCGCGACGCGGTTCGCGCGCTCGTACGCGAGTTCGGTGACCCCTATTTCCGCGCCGCAGACGAGGCGCGCGCATATCCCGAGGAGTTCGTCGAGGCTCTGACCAAGGCCGGATGGATGGCTGCGTTGATTCCGGACGAGTACGGCGGCGCCGGCCTCGGGCTCACGGAAGCATCGATCATCATGGAAGAGATCAACCGGGCGGGCGGTAATTCGGGTGCCTGCCACGGGCAAATGTACAACATGAACACGCTGCTGCGGCACGGCAGCGAGGAGCCAGAAGCGGCGCTACCTGCCCGAGATCGCCAGCGGCGCGTTGCGGCTGCAGTCGATGGCGGTCACCGAGCCGACCACCGGCACGAACACCACCGAGCTCAAGACACGGGCGGTGCGCAAGGGCGATAGCTACGTGGTCGACGGGCAGAAGGTGTGGATCAGCAGGATCCAGCATTCCGACCTCATGATCCTGCTCGCCCGCACGACTCCCTTGGCGGAGGTCAAGAAGAAGGCGGACGGCCTGTCCATCTTCCTTGTCGACCTGCACGCGGCGATCGGCCACGGCATGGAAGTCCGCCCGATCCGCAACATGGTCAACCACGAGACGAACGAGGTGTTCTTTGACGGGCTCGAGTTGCCCGCAGACTCCCTGATCGGCGAAGAGGGGAAGGGCTTTCGCTACATCCTCGACGGGCTCAACGCTGAACGCGCTCTGATCGCCGCCGAATGCATCGGCGACGGCTACTGGTTCGTCGAAAAGGCTGCCGAATACGGTAGCGAGCGGATCGTCTTCGACCGGCCGATCGGGAAGAACCAGGGCATCCAGTTTCCCATCGCGCAGGCTTACATGGAAGTGCGCGCCGCCGACCTTATGCGCTACGAAGCGTGCCGCCTCTTCGATGCGCACCAGCCGTGCGGGGCGGAGGCGAACATGGCCAAGCACCTCGCCGCGGAAAGCTCATGGAAGGCGGCCAACGCCTGTATGCAGACCTTCGGCGGATTTGGCTTCGCGGCCGAATACGACGTCGAGCGCAAGTTCCGCGAAACACGGCTCTATCAGGTCGCGCCGATCAGCTCGAACCTGATCCTCAGCTACGTCGGCGAACACGTGCTGGGGATGCCGCGCTCTTTCTGAAGCGATTCGGCGCGGATGGAGCGCCGAACGAGCTCCGGCCTAGTGACCCACCGCGGGCGCCGCCTCGAGGTCCGTGCGCAGCACGGCGCGACCCGCTGCAAATGCGATCAGTGCGAGCGCGAGATAGCAGACGCCTGGCACGATGAACGCGGTGGCATAAGTCGTCGCGTCGGCCACCGCGCCGGTCAGCACCGGCAACAGCGCGCCGCCGATGATCGCGGTGCACAGGAAACCCGAAGTCGCTTCGGTCGAGGCGGTCGAGCGCTCGAGCGTCAGCGTGAAGATGACCGGGAACATGATCGAGTTGAAAAGCCCGATCGACAGTGCGGCATAGCCACCCGCCACGCCGCCCACGACAAGAACGAACAGGCATAGCAGCGTGTTGAATACCGCGAATGCGCCCAGCAGACGCGAAGCGGGAATACGGGTGAGCAGGGCGGACCCGGCGAAGCGGCCGATCATCGCTCCCAGCCAGTAGAGGCTAACAAAATAACCGGCGCGCTGGAGAGGGATACCCCAGCTCTGGTCCGAATGAAGGTAAAGCGCCATCTGCGTGCCGATCGAGACTTCCGCCCCGACGTAGAGGAAGATCGCAAGTCCGCCGATCAGCGCCCAGCGCGAGCTGGCCACCTCCTTCAGGGTGGCGCCGAAGCCGTGCGCTTCCGCAGTGTGCGGCGCGGCGCGGACGATCCGCTGGCGCGACAGCCAGATGAACGCGGCGAGCACCGCGAGCAGCCCGGCGATGAGCAGGAAGCTGGTGTCGATCGAGCCGAGCGCAGCGGCGCGGTCCTCCGCGCCAATCTGCGCGCCGGGGGCGACCTCCACCCGCTCGAGCAGCAATTTTGCACCGAGCAACGGGCCGAGGACTGTGCCGAGCGAATTGAAAGCCTGGCTGAAAGTAAGGCGAAAATGGCTGCGCTCCGGCCGGCCGAGCGCGGCGGCCAGCGGGTTTGCCGCGACCTGCAGAATCGTGATTCCGCTCGCGAGAACGAAAAGGCCGAGCAGCACGCCCTCGTATGTCGCGAGGTTGCTCGCGGCCAGGATGATGAAGCACGCACCGATCATTAGGCCGATGGCGAGCACGATCGAAGGTACTGCCCGCAGGCGCGAAACGAGAATGGCGGCAGGAATCGAGACCACGCCATAAGCGATGAAGAACGCGAACGCCGTCAGCTGCGCTTCGACGTTGGAAAGCGAAAAAATACCTTTGACCGCCGCGACTAGTGGATCGATCATCGATGTGATGAAGCCCCAGGCGAAGAACAGCGTCGTAACGCTGGCGAACGCGCCGACTGTCGAGGGCGGAGCGCCACGTTCCGCGGGTGCCTGGGATGCCATTGTCATCATACTCCCCGATTTGCCGATGCTGGCGCCCGGCTGAATATTTATCCGCCACGAGATGCCAGCCGCGCAAGTCGTTGTCACTCGCAGATTCGCGTGCATACGATTTCGCGAAGAAGGGACCGGAGAGTGGTTGGTCGGGGAGACAGGATTTCGAGCCCAGAATACCGTCGCCCTCAACCCACGGAATTCTGCGGGTTTTCAGAATGGCTTTGGAGGATGTGCACGGGTTATGTGTATGTGTCTAGTGCGGCCTCGCGCCGATCAAACCGAGCGCAAACAGGTATTCGTTTGTTCCAGGTGACGGCACTGAGCCGCTCATGCTAGATGTCCGCTAAGCGCCCCTCAGCCGTCATCCCGGCAACTGTTTCGTCGTCCCGATAGCGGTCGTTTGACGGCGATGATCGTTATGACCTGCTCGCCTGCTCCCGCGTCGCGAACGCGGTGCGCAATTGCGGATGTCGAGTCGGCCAGGAAAGATCGGCTCTCCGCAGTCAGGACAGAACATGGCTGTTCCTTCTCATCGCAGTTCTCTCACATGACCGTCGCGCTGATGATTGCGATCGCTATTCCGAAGAACGCAACGGCTACGGGCACGATCAGTACCTGGCCGTAGACTTCGCTGCGGGTGAGGGGGCCGAACGCGGTCTGGAGGACGGCTCCGGTGCGCTGCAACGGGCTGTCGGGTTGGGCCGGACCTTGGCGCAGCAGGGCCCGCGCAGTTCCGAAGAACATCGCGACATAGAATGCAGAAATCGCGATCGCGAATGCCGCACTTGCTCCGCCGGTCGCACCGAGCAGGGCGAGCAGAAAGACCACGTAGGAACCGATCATCGTAATCCAGACGGCGGAGGGAAGCTCGAATAGCCGCGCTTCCGGCGCAAGCACTCGCACGTTGTCGTTTGCTTCGGTTTCGACGACGAGCGACGGACCCGGCGTACCGGTGCGAATGTCCTGAACCGGGGCAAGCTGCGAGCGGAGAAGTGCTTCAGGCATGAGGTAGGTCCTTTCCTGCGCGCCCGGCGGTCAATCCGTCGCGGCGCATTGCGATTGCTGTCAAAAGGCTGTCGGCGATCATCCGGGCGCGTCCCCCGACGAGTTGGGTCGCCTCGCGGTCACCCTCTGCCTCGCGGAGTGTTTCGTAGAAGAGTTCAAGCCAGCGAGCGAAGTGTTGCAGTTCGAGGCCCGGGATCGCGAGGTGCTTGAGCATCGGGTTGCCCGAGAACTCGCCGCTGTTGTGCAGGACCGAACGCCAGAAGGCCTTCATGCGCGCCAGGTGCGGAGGCCAGTCGGCAATCCGCTCGGCGAAGATCGGGCCGAGCAGGTCGTCCTCGCGGATCTTTCCGTAGAAATTCTCCACCAGATCATCGATGAAATCAGCATCCACTCCGATGGATTCAGCAGCTTCGCGCTTCTCGGCACGCTTGAGCGCTGCAATCTCGCGGGTGTCGGGTCGCTCCTCTTCCGGAAGCGCAGATTGCATGGTCATGCCCCGTCCCCTTCAGGGCGTTCGTCGGCTTGTAATGGACCGGTCGGCTCCCGCAGGAACCGGACGTGGAAGCGCACCTCGCCAACGGGTTCGACACGGTGCAGGATCGTGGGCTCGACGATACCCGCGTCGCCTCCAGCCACGAGGGTCTGTTCGCGGTTCGCCCGACGGGGGTCGGTCACCAGGTAGCGGAGCTCGCCGCTCTCGATTTCGATCAGGCCCCAGACTCCTTCTTTCGTCGAGTGATCGCTCAGCAAGCCTGCGGGAACGGTCGTTTCGGTGAAAGTCGCGGTTTGTTTGTAGGCCTCAAGGCCGGGGGGAAGCGCGGGTTTCATGTCATGCTGCCTTCTGTTGTCCGAGCAGGGCCGAAATCGCGTCGCTGAGCTCGTCCCCGAGCAGGGGCTTCTCGATGATGTGCGCCCCAAGGGCTGCTGCACGCGTTCGAAACAGCGGGTTCGGATTCGTCACGAGGATGATGGCCAGGGCCGCGCATCCTCTTTCCCGAAGCTCCGCAAGGAAGCGGAGACCGTCGTCCTGATAGCTCTGGTCGATGACCAGAAGACCCTCTGCCGGGATTCCGCTGCTCGCTCGGTCGCCTTCGATAGTCGTCAACCCTTCGGTGGCGAGCGAGAACTGCAGGGAGGAAAGGACCGGTGCATCGTCGATGAACAATCCGATCACGTTCGAGCGGTCCATGTCCGTTCCTCCTTGCTCGCGGCCCTCGATCAGGCCGCCTTCTTCCAGTTGGGTTCGAGGGCGACGTGCGGCGGGCATTCGGCCACCTGGGCCACCGGCAGGCCGGCGAGTTCGTTGGCGAAGCCGTGGTTCACGTCGCGGTGGTGTGCCTCATCGGCCCGGACCACGAGGACGACGTCGCGCAGGGTCGCGTCGTCGGGCAGGCCCCAGTACCGCTTGGCAATCTCTGGTGCCGGCACGTTCTCGCTGCGTCCCTCGTCGATTTCGGCGAGGTAATGGGTGTAGCTGATCACCGCCTCTTCCTCGAAGTAGCCGACGACCCGGTGCGCGGTCTTGCTGCTGACCAGGTAGAGCCCGAAGAAGAACAGGTAGAACACCCACTGGACGCCGATGATGACCGCTCGCTCGAACAGCGTAGGCTTTGAAATCTCGATGAAGGTCATCAGATGCATGCGCTCATTCTCGGCTTCGTCCATGAGCGTCTTGATCCAGCCCTTGTCGTCGCACATGCGGCGCAGGCAGGCGAGGTGATTGATCGTCGCCCCGACCATTCCGGGTACGGCAGCTACCGTCTCGAGCACGACCGCGCGGTGGCCGTACCGTTCGGCAAAGAAGGTATCGGCGCACCAGCGAAGCGCCTTGGTGAAACCGAATGCGATCCGGTCCGACATCCCGCGAGGGTTGTGGTGAACGCCCAGATCGATGAAGGGTGCAGTCATTGAAACTTCTCCGCTTGGCGACACGTTGAACTGAAAGCGCCGCTGCTGGAGTTGATCTAGGCCTTTGAACGGGAACGCGAAATTTGGATGATCACCCTACGGAGGGCGCCCTAAGGGCCTTACCGGAGGCTCCCCCCGCAAACTTCATGAGCCGGTTCCTGCCGCGCCTGTCGTTTGCGGCCGCCCTGTTGCTGGCGCTCGTCGCGATCGGCGCCGGCGCGGGGATCCGGCTGCTCTTTGCCGAAGAACTGGCGCAGCGCGCGACGTTCATCTTCTTCGTCCCGGGCGTGGTCGTAGCCAGTGCCCTGTCGGGCCTGCGCGCAGGCGCCGTTGCTGCCGTCGCCGGAGCGGCCGCGGGCTTGTGGTGCGACGCCCTCGCGGGACCGATTACCGAGGGCAGCTACATCGCGGCGGTCGCGTTCGTGGTCATCGGCGTTTCGGTCGCTTTCGGGGGCGAGTGGTTCCAGCGAGCAAGGGTTGAAACCGAAGCATCGGCATCGATCCTGGCGCGCCGGGAAGCGCACTTGCAGTCGATCCTCGACACGGTGCCCGATGCCATGGTCGTGATCGACGAGGCCGGAGCGATCAGCGAGTTCAGCCCGACTGCCGAGCGCATGTTCGGCTGGAAGGCGTCCGAAGTGGCTGGCCGCAACGTCGCCTTGCTGATGCCCGAGCCCTATCGCAGCGCGCACGACGGCTATCTCGCGCGATACTATCGCACCGGCGAGAAGAGGATCATCGGCAAGGGCAGGGTTGTGGTGGGATCACGGCGGGACGGTTCCACTTTCCCGATCGAACTCGCCGTCGGGGAAATGGCTGCGGACGGACAGCGCTTCTTCACCGGCTTCATCCGCGACCTGACCGAGCGGCAGCAGGCCGAGGCGAGGCTGCAGGAACTGCAGACCGAGCTGGTCCATATCTCGCGTCTGACCGCGCTGGGTGAGATGGCCTCTGCGCTCGCACACGAAATCAACCAGCCGCTGTCGGCGATTGCGAACTACCTGAAGGGCACGCGCATCCTCCTGGGGCGCGACGAGGTCCCGCACGAGCGCGTGGCCGAGGCAGTGGAAAGGGCCGCGACCGAAGCCTTGCGCGCCGGAGAGATCATCCGCCGGTTGCGGGATTTCGTGGCGCGGGGCGAGACAGAGCGGACCATCGAAAGCCTGCCCAAGCTGGTCGAAGAGGCGAGCGCACTCGCCCTGGTCGGCGCAAAGGAGCACGGCATTCGGGTGCAATACGCATTCAATCCGGCAGTCGATCTTGTCCTCGCCGACAAGGTGCAGATCCAGCAGGTGGTTCTTAACCTCGTGCGCAATGCGGTCGATTCGCTTGCGGAATCGGAAGCGGGTGAGCGCCACCTGACAATCGGGATAGAGGCGGCGGACGAGGGAATGGCGCTTGTCCGGATAAGCGACACCGGGCCGGGCATCGAGCCCGACGTGGCCGAGAAACTGTTCCAGCCCTTCATCACGACCAAGCGAACCGGCATGGGCGTGGGCCTCTCCATTTCGCGCACGATCGTCGAAGCGCACGGCGGCCGGATATGGGGAAAGCGAGCGCCGGATGGCGGCGCCGAATTCGGCTTTACTCTGCAGGCAGTCGCAGATGAGGAACTCTACGATGGAGAATGAGGCGGTGAAGGACGCGATCGTTTACGTGATCGATGATGACGAGGGCGCGCGTCAGTCGCTGGAGTTCCTGCTCGACGTCGCCGGGATACGGGTGCGCTCGTTTTCGTCTGCGGACGCCTTCCTGAAATCCGCACCGCCGCTCGCTCGGGCCTGCATCGTCACGGACGTTCGGATGCCCGGCATGAGCGGGATCGATCTCGCCACCAGGATGTCGGAGCGGGATGGCGGGGCTCCCGTTATCGTCATCACCGGCCATGCCGACGTTCCGCTGGCGATTCAGGCGATGAAGGCCGGTGCCGCCGATTTCATCGAAAAGCCCTTCGACGACGAAACGATCCTTTCCGCTATCCGCACGGCGCTGGCGCGAAGCGGAGAAGAGGAGGAGGTGCAATCGCGGCGGCGCGAAGTTCTTTCCCGGATCGAGACCCTGTCCGGCCGAGAACGCGAAGTCGTCGACGGCCTCGTCGAAGGCAAGGCCAACAAGGTCATCGCGATCGACCTCGACATCAGTCCACGGACGGTCGAGGTCTACCGGGCGAACGCGATGATGAAGATGCAGGCGAAGACGCTCTCCGATCTGGTGAGGATGATGACCATCGCGACGATCGCCTGACCAGGGCTCGGGCCGAATTGCCAGAGTCGGCTTCAGCTGAATGCTGATCAAGAGCTGACAGTCCGTAACCGGCCGAGGAGCTGCCGGTCAGCACGCGCCCCATCTTCGGTCGTTCGTGCCTGTGTCGATTTAGCTTCTAAACGGACATCTTTCTTGGCCGCCCCAGCCAAGAATCGCGCGATCATCAACTGCCGCTGCAAGCGAGCAAACCCCGGTGAGTGATTTGACGCCAAGATCGGCATGTGCCCATGCTCGGCCAACACAGAACTTTCGAACACATCTGACCGGATCACCATGACCACAAGGAAAGCTTTGCTAGCGACTTTGGCCGTCATTGCGATGGTGGCAGCGGCCTATTGGTTCCTGGTGCCCCGGGAAAAGGAAGTCCTCACGCTCACTGTCAAGGTCGCCCCGGCCGAGCGCATTCTCGCGGTGAATGGTCGCATTCGGCCGCGTCTCCAGGTTGATATTCGTCCATCCGTAGGGGGCGAACTGATCGCGCTGCCGTTTGATGTGGGTGATCGCGTGGAAAATGGGCAGGTTATCGCCCGAATTGACGATGCCCCCGAACTGGCTGCCATCGCTGAGGCGGAAGCATCGGTCCGCACGCAGGAGGCGACGCTTGCCCAAGCCCGCAGGGATCTCCGACGGTTCGAAGCGCTTGGTCAATTTGCCACCAAACGCGACGTCGAAGCGAGGCGCCTCGCGGTGGTGGAAGGGGAACGAGAACTGAACCGGCGCCGGGCGGGAGTGACTCAGGTCAGAGAGCAGCGCGAGCGCCGGGTCCTGCGCGCGCCATTTGCCGGCGTAATCCTTGAGCGGCTCGTCGACCCCGGCCAGACAGTCGGACTGGAAAGCATCATCTACCGGCTAGCAAACCTCTCGAGTCCCGAAGTGGCCGCAGAGATCGACGAAATCTATGCAGCGGAAATCCGCCCCGGGATGGAGGCTCGGGTCAGTCTGCCCGGCGAGAGCGAACAATTAAAGGCAGTGGTTGCACATGTGGAGCCACGGGTCGATCCCGCGACGGGTGCGCGCGATGTGCGACTGGAGCTGATCGACGAGGCTGTGAATGCGCCTTCTGGTCTGACGGTTACAGTGAACCTGCTAATCGAAAGAAGGAGCCGCGCCATCAGCGTGCCACGTAGCGCCATTATTCAGAGCGGCAGCAGCGCGACCGTGAGACTTATCGACGAGGATGGTGCAGTGACAGAGCGTCGGATCGGATTTGTCGACTGGCCCGCCGAAGAGGTCATTGTCACCAGCGGACTGAAGGCAGGTGAGCGGATTCTCGTTGATCCGGATTCGGCCGCACCGGGCGAGAAGGTCACGGTTACCGAATGACATGAATCCTTATGCCGTCAAGCTCGCCACCCGCCACCTATTGAGCCATCCGGGGCAAACGGCACTGCTGATGGCAGGCGTCGCATTGGGCGTCGGCGTATTCATCTTCATGAGCGCGCTTATCGGCGGATTGGCGACCTTGCTGACATTACGAACGGTGGGGAGCATTCCTCATGTCGTCCTCGAGATGCCGGATCGGGACCCTGTGATCTTGTCTAACGTGAACGGCGTGCAATCGGTGCTTCAAAAGGATCTCAGCCGCAGAAATCAGATAGCGATCTGGCAGCCGGCGATACCGATCATAGAGATGACTTCGGGTGTCGCGGCGGTATCGCCGCAGATCAGGGGTTCGGCCTTCGTCGAACGCGGCCAGGCCGTCGCACCTGTCGGCGTAATTGGGGTGATGCAGGACAAGCTGTCGGTTATCGCCGATATCAGGGGCGCCCTCTCGGAGGGAAGCAACAATTTGCCGCCCGATGGCATACTGATCGGCAGCAGGCTTGCGAGCGACCTTGGGCTGCGGATCGGGCAGGTCGTGCGCTTGAACTCCGATCGCGGACGATCACGCAGCTTTCGGATCGGCGGTATCTTCAGTCTGGGCATCGCCAGCGCCGATCGCCAGGCCGTCTACATGAACTTCACAGCCGCCCGCGCGCTGTTCGATCTTCCCACCGGGATTTCCAGAATCGAGGTGAAGGTCGAGCCCCCGACCGATGCCGCCAAGATCGCCACGCGTCTGCGCCGCTCGACCGGCCTAAAGGCGACCGCCTGGACCGAGGACAACAGTCAACTGTTCGAGGGCCTCGATGCCCAGGCGCGCACCGGGACGATCATCAAGGCCTTTTCGCTCATCACGATTGTCGTCGGTATCGCCAGCGCGATGTTGCTGTCCATCGTGAGGCGTCAGTCCGAAATCGGTATCATGCGCGCGATGGGAGCGAGTAAATCGCTGGTGATCTCGATCTTCGTTCTGGAAGGAACGCTCATCGGCTTCATCGGCGCGCTTGTCGGAGCGGCGTGCGCCTGGGTCGCGCTGTTGCCCTTGCCGCCGGTAACCGAGATCAGCAGCGGCGGATTGCCGATAGACCGGCAGCAGGGGGATTTCCTCTTGGCGATTGCGCTGACCACGCTGGCCGCCATTCTCGCGTCAATCCTGCCGGCTCGTAACGCGGCGCGGGTCGACCCGGTAGAGGCGATCGGCGCGTGAGCAGCGATCCGATCCTTCGCGTGGGCGCTCTCACCAAGAACTTCGGTCAGGGGGACAGCGAGGTACTGGTTCTCAAAGGCATCGATCTGTCGATCAACTCGGGTGAAATGACTGCGCTGCTGGGTCCGTCCGGTTCGGGAAAAAGCACTTTGCTCAGCATCCTTGGCACGCTGATGCGGGCGACTGCCGGTTCCCACGAGATGCTGGGAGTCGATCTCATGCACGCCAGCGCCGCGCAGCGAACGGAGTTTCGCAGCAAGCACCTCGGCTTTGTTTTTCAGTTTCACCATCTTCTCCCCGACCTCTCGGCAGTAGAGAACGTCATGATGCCTGCGGCGTGCGCGGCCGGAAGGGAAAGCAGCGCGATGCGGCACCGGGCGGCCGAACTGTTGGACGCGGTCGGCCTCGCGGATCGCCGCGAATTCCGCCCCGCGGCCATGTCCGGGGGGCAACGTCAGCGCGTCGCGGTAGCGCGCTCTCTAATGAACGGCCCGGCTCTTGTACTCGCGGACGAGCCGACCGGAAACCTCGACCGCGCGGCGGCGGATCATGTCATGGAATTGCTGCGATCGATAAACGAAACGATGGATACCAGCTTCCTGATCTCAACCCATGACGAACACATAGCGGGGCAGTGTCGGCGTCGTATCGAACTCCTGGATGGCCGAATTACCCGGTCATGACGCGAAGAGGCATCTTTCCGACACGACCCCCAAGCGAGCCGCGCAGGCCACCTAAAACTCGAATCTACGCCGTCGGTGCGCTTCTGGTCAGGGTCCCATGACGATCCCCCCCGAACCGCAGGTGACCGGCGTCCAGAGCAACGAGACGAGGCTTGTTCGATCGCTGACCCTCACGCACACCGTCCTGTATGGGGTCGGCGTAACCATCGGCGCGGGGATATACGTGCTGGTCGGTGTGGCGGCTGGCCGAAGCGGGATGCACGCGCCGCTCGGGTTTCTTCTGGCGGCGATTGCGATGGGTATGACCGCTGCTTCGTTTGCCGAGCTTGGTACCCGGATGCCGGTGAGTGCCAGCGAGGCGGCCTATGTCGAACGAGCCTTTCATCGCCGGTGGTTGAGCCTTGGCATGGGCCTGCTGGTCATCATCACGGCGACTATTTCGGGTGCGACGATCAGTTCCGGCAGCGCGGGCTACGTTGCGGTCTTCCTCGATCTGCCGCCAACCGCGATCATCGTTGGCGTCGTTCTCCTGATGGGAGCGGTCGCTTGTCTGGCGACGACCCAGTCTATCGCGGTCGCAGGCCTGATGACTTTAGTGGAGGTCGGCGGCCTGCTGGTGATCATCGGCGCTGGAATGACCGAGGGAACCGCCAGCTTCGCGCGCCTGCCCGAAATGATCCCTTCGCCCGGCGAAGGGTCCGCGTGGATGGCGCTGGGCGGCACCACGCTGATCGCGGTGTTTGCCTTTGTCGGGTTCGAGCACATCGTCAACGTGGCGGAGGAGATCAAGAACCCCGGACGCACGCTTCCCAGGGCGCTGTTTGCGACCTTGGGAATTACCGCGCTGCTTTATGGGCTGGTGGTTTGGACCGCGGTCACGGCGGTGCCACCTGACGAACTCGCACGGTCTTCCGCCCCGCTTGCGACGGTGTTTGAGCGGATCACCGGCCGGCCGCCGCAGTTCATGAGCGTGATCGCCATCGTGGCGACGCTCAACGGTATCGTGGTTCACATGATCATGATCGCTCGGGTGCTCTACGGCCTGTCGAGCCAGGGCAGCCTTCCCGGTCCGCTGTCGCGTGTGAACCGGTTCACCCGCACACCGCTGGTCGCCACTGCGGCTGCGGTGAGCGCGATCCTGTTGCTGGCGGTGCTGGTCCCGCTCGAGGGACTGGCGGAATGGGCGGCAAGAGGAACGCTGGTGATTTTCGCAGGGGTCAATGCGGCCCTCA
This sequence comes from uncultured Alphaproteobacteria bacterium, assembly GCA_963728375.1. Classification (GTDB taxonomy): domain Bacteria; phylum Pseudomonadota; class Alphaproteobacteria; order Sphingomonadales; family Sphingomonadaceae; genus Tsuneonella. The sequence continues at coordinate 41,835 of CAVSJL010000004.1, read as the reverse complement.
TCAAGATCAAGCGCGGTGGCGCGCCCGTGCCGAAAAACGTGTTCAACTGTCCATTGCCGATCGTCTACGCCGGCTTGCTGCTGTCAGTTCTGCTGCTAGTCTTCGACCTGCTCGATTGAAGCGCAGCTACGTTTTGGCTTCCCGTCGCAGCCCTGCTTTCACGAGCACTTCAATGTCGATGGCATTCTGCCGCCAAGCGCTCGTGCCGCGTGGTCAGAAGCGGTACCCGTAACCTATTCCAGCGGTAAACTGCGTGGTCTGTCCGCGCTCCACGACAAGGGGTGAGTTCTTCGCCACTCCGCCAAGTCGCTCGAGGCTGGAGAACATGGTGATCGCGCTGTGCCGACCCAGAGGACGAATAAGCGAGCCCCCGAGACCATACGACACGAGTCCAACCTTCGGCTGGTAGACGCTCAGCCCGGACCGCACGGACTGGTCGGCATCGATTCCGAAGTAAGTGCGGGTAAAGCCCTTGGTTGCGAAGGTGGCGCGGGGCCCGATGTTGAGGATCGCACGGCCGCTGCGCACCTGATGGGACAGCGAGACATCGCCCACCGCTCCCTCATGTCCGCCAAACCCCTTGCGCAACTCCGAACGGCCGCGCCACTGCTGTCGCTGGCCAAACCGCCGCTCCACAAATCCGCCGACCTCGGCTGTCAAGCCGATGTTCCCAAGACCAATTAACGCATCGCTCCCGCCGGTGACTGCGAACGGCGACCCGCTGCCATTCTCGTCCCGTCCAAAGCGTAACTTGGCGATCGGGCCGGCGCGCCAGCCGTTCGCATTGATCGCGTTGAAGCCGACGCCATCGGGAATCGACGCGAAGAATGCCTCGCCATAATTGATCCGGAGATCGGGATAGATCGACAACACGAAGTCCTTGGACCCCTGCCACGCTGGGCTGACAACGGGTGCCAAGCCAAGGGTCACAGACCATCCTTCATCGGCTGCAGGGCGACCAGACGCGGCCGCAGGTGGCTGACCGGCCTGAGCGAAGCTAGGGGCGCTCCAGACAGCCGCGACCAATAGGATAGCAAGTCGCATCGATCTCTCCATTAGAAATGCTGCCCAAATTGCGGCAAGTGGCGCTTTCGGTTCGGCAAGATTTCTCCGCTCTGAATGGGGAGAGTTCCGGCAGATGACCTGACTCAGGCCGTCGCTGCTTCGCCGGAATGGACGGCTACGGGTCGTCAGCGGACTAACGGCAGCTTTGATACCGCACGGGCATGGAAGCGTTCAGTCCGCTTTCGGCCGAATTTGGCATTTGTTGCTCTATGCTGGCGCCAGCCCAAACATTGTACGCAAACCGAATCCGATGCCATAGGCCAAGGCCGCTGCAACGCTGCCGATCAGCAACGTCTGCAGGCCAGAGCGGAGCGGCGGAGCGCGTAGGACCATGCCCTTGCCAATGCCCAGTGCGAGGAATGTTGCAGCGGCAAGCGCCGTGCTGATGGCAAACATGCGATCGAAAAGTCCGATACCGGCAATGAAAGGCAACAGCGGCACGAAGCCGCATAGTAAGAATGCCACGAAGGTGTAGAACGCTGCACGCCGGGGGCGAGCGGAAATCTCGCTAAGCTTGAGCTCTTCCGCCATCATCGTATCGATCCACACCCAGTCGTCGCTGGTGATGGCATCAACGACGCGGTCAAGGGTCTCGCCTTCGAGTCCTTTGCGAGCGAATATCTGACGGATTTCCTGTTTTTCGCCTTCGGGATTAGCTTTGATCTGCCAGTTCTCGTCCGCACGAGCTTGCGCCACTTCCTGCTGCCGGCTCCGGGTGCCTAGATAATTGCTGATTCCCATGCTGAAACCATCGGCGATCAGATTTGCGAGTCCCAGGATTATCACTGCCGTGACGGATAAACCGCCTCCAGCACTTCCGGCGACCACGGCGAATGTCGTCACCACGCCGTCCACGCCGCCAAGCACGAAGTCGCCGAGCGGGCTCTCTCCCCTTGGGCTCTCCAAGCGTTCGCGGATACGGTCCGTCCGGTGCTCGTCGGCAAGGTTGCGCGTCTGGCGAAAAGCCAACTTACTAATCCCGGACGACCAGCACCGAACACTTCGCATGGCGGACGACGCGCGAGGCATTGGCGCCCAGCAGATAGTCCTTCATTTCGGGTCGGTGCGACGATAGCACGATCAGATCGGCTTCAAACGTTTCGCCGGCCTCGATTATTCCGGCATAAACGGTGCCACTTTTGACAATTTCTCCAACATCCCTGTCTGCAGCGTGATCGCGCGCGACCTTCATCAGCTTGATCCGTGCATCCTCCATGATTGCGCGAACTGACAATACCGACCATTGCGCCTGCAACGTCAGCACCGTGTCGGGCACGACATAAGCAAGCGCGACCTTGGCATCGAGACAATTTGCCAGGGCCAGAGCGGTGGCGATGGGTTTTTGCCATGAACTGCGTTCATCCAGGTCCACTGCGACTAAAATCCTTGAATACACCGGGCTCTCCTTTTCGATTGCCGCGCCATCGTCGACAGCTGCTCCCTTCGCAAAGAGCGCTGGTCAGCCACTTCTCAAACGACCGTACCCACGAGCGATTCGATCCCTGCGGTAACAGACATCGCAGCGGCTCCCCAGAAGGTTACCCGGAAAACGCTCTTTGTGACTTGCGCACCGCCAGCTTTAGCGCCGATCGCGCCCAGAGCAGCCAGAAAGACCAGCGAGGCAAGCGCGACCCCACCGGCAAGCGGCCGCCCACGAGGAAGAACGCTGGCAACCAGCAGAGGAAGCGCCGCCCCGACCGTGAAGGTTGCCGCCGAAGGCAGCGCAGCCTCGATGGGCCGAGCCGTCGTGACGTGCGACATATTGAGTTCGTCGCGTGCATGCGCGCTTAGGGCGTCATGGCCCATCATTTGGCGGGCAACTTCATCGGCCGTCGACTTCGCGACGCCGCGTTGCTGGTCGATTCCGGAAAGTTCGTTGAACTCCGCCACGGGAGACGAGGCGAGCTCTGCTCGCTCCCGCGCAAGATCGGCCGCTTCGGTATCCGCCTGCGAGCTAACCGAGACATATTCTCCGGCTGCCATCGACATTGCCCCCCGCGATGAGCCCGGCCACCCCTGCAAGCATGATCTCGCTGCGGCCTTGAGCGGCGGCGGCAACGCCGAGAATGAGCCTCGCGGTCAAAACGATCCCGTCGTTCGCGCCGAGCCCCAATCCCGGACTAGGATCGCCAGACGCGTGGCGCGGATCGAGGCGGAGCGCCGGTAGGCGCGGGGACCTAAGGAAAGATCGAAGACAGGAATGGAACGGCCGCAATTCAATGTCTGGCTCCCTAAAGCAGACTGCCCGAAATCGGCCCACAAGCTGCCGGTCAGCAAAGCGCGCCCCGTAATCGGTCATTCTGGCCAGAATGGTGAATGCCCGAAAGCAGTCGTTCGTTCAGAATAGCTCCAGCGGCAGCTTCGCGCCCTCGAGTTCGCCTTCCATCCGCACATCCGGTTCGCCCATGACTGGTGGGTAAAGACTAGGCCAAGCCGATGTTGTCTTTGACCAGTGGGAGAAATCTGGCTGTCATTCCGGGAACCGAACCTTCGGGCCAATTCGAGTGATCACGTCGCGCGCGTCGAACAAGTTGCCGTTGCCTGCTGGGCGGGCACCAGTGTGCATGACGATCTCGGCGCTCACTTCGTACTGCTCGACAGTTCGCACATCGACAGAACGCGCCCAGAAAGGGTCACCGTACCAAGGGTCCCACGCGTTCCACCCGCGTCGCGCCTCATAGTAACGCCACGAGGGACGCCAGCTCGGGTAACCCCACCACGGATCGTACATCGGGTCACGAACGGTGCTGCGCTGGATCTCGTGCTCGGTGCTGCGGTTGACGATTTCGAACCAGTCACGCCCCTGTTCAAGGGTTAGCTCGGCAGCTCGGTATAGCAGATACCCTTCGACCGTTTCGCGCGAGGTCAGTGTGTTGCCCGCAAATGTGACTCGCCAGCGATCCTGGGCGATCTGTTCCTGCGAATAGCCTCCCTTGACTGCCGAAGAAGCTGACACTGGCTGATAAGGCGTGGGAGTGGCGCATGAGGGGAGTAATAGCGCTACACCCATCACCAGGCAGCCGAGACGCGAACTGCGGAGAACCGTGTGGGACTGCATCGTCAAATCTCCATCGGTTAAGGCTGGCCTACGTGGCTGGAAGGAAGCCGAGGTTCGATGAGAACCTCGGCTATTTGGTCCAGAGATTCAGCGAACCTCGTTGTCGTGAAGGAAGGCGATAACCGCTCGCTCGTCGTCGATCGCCTGGGCGAAGGACGCGATAGTGCCGGTGCCCGAATAATCCTGACTGCCGAAGACCGCCTCGTAGACGTTCACTTCGGTCGGGATGTAGCTGCCATCGGTCTGCTTCACCAAGACGGTCGCCGTCTGGTCGGTGTAGGTATCCGAACGGTCATAGCTGTATGCGCTGTAGTCCACGTTCGAATAGGTCGTGTCGCCGATCATAGACGTATTAATGCCTAGAATGGCATTCTGATAGGCGACGGTGTCGAGCGAGATCGTCGTGTACTTATCGGCTGCGGCGGCGAGGAAACTGGTGGCCGCCTTCATGTCGGCGGTAGTCAGATTGCCGTCGACCAGATAGTCGAACTCCGTACCCGGCAGGTCGCTCACGCCGGGAATGGTGCCCTGGGTCATCAACGCGACGTAAAGCGCCATGTTCTCCAGCGGAGCGTCGATGGTCTTGGTGGTCCCATCGGGACTCGTCACTACGAGACGGCCCGCCGGATCGGTGGTGATCGCGGTCGCGGCGTTAAGCAGCGCCACCACTTCCTCCGCTCGCTGGTCGAGCACCTGTGTCGGCGAACGGCCGGCGCTCAGCCGGCTGAATTCGACGGGTAGCGCGAGCGAGGCATCGATCGGCGCCCCTTCGGCGTCGAGCGGGATGAGGTTGCCATCCTTGTCGATTGGCTGGACGAAGCCACCGGCATTGAGGATCGGAACGCCGTTCGCATCGCGCAGGATAACGTACAGGTCGCCGTAAAGATCGCCCTTGGTGCTGCCAGCTGTGCCCGGTTTTTCGCCGTGCTCGTTCTTGCCGCCCTTCTCGCCAGACCAGTCCGGACGATCGGAATCTTCCTCCTCGCCCTCGCCGCCTGTGGCCTCGCCAGCCGCCTTGCGGCCGGTCCCGGCCCAGGACGGACGATCGGAGTCTTCATCAACCGCGGCGTCCACGTCGCGCAAGATCTCGTCCAGGCTGCGATGACCTTTGTCGCTGGAGGAAGTCTCGCCGGGCGCGCGGGCCTTTCCGCCCTTGCTGCCCTGTCCGCCGCTGTCCTGATGGTCACCGCTGTCATGACTATCCTGGCCGCCGCCGTGATCCTGGGCAAGCGCGGTCGGCACTGCAGCCGCCATCGAAAAGCCGATACCCATGGCGAACAGCGCCGCAGTGGCAGTCGTGGTCCTGAAGTTACCCTTGATCGTCATCTGATTAAGTCCTTGCTTCAATGTGTTGTACTCGCCTGTGCGACTTGCCCCATGTCTCCGAAGCGCCAAATCGGGTCAGTTCCCAATCGTAGAATTACTTAGAGCCGCCAGGACACGCCGAGGCGAAACAGCGCCTCCGAGTGGTCGAAGGCATCGGCTTTGCTGCCGTAGGCAACATCGTACCCGTCGTATTCGGTCAGCGCGTAGTCGGCGCGCATCCGCGCGCGCCCGCCGAGGCCGATTTCGAGCCCGCCGCCGAAACGCAGGCCATCGCGGACCATGGTCGACCTAACCGCCGCGCCGCTCGTCGCATAAGGCACCTCGAAGCGTGTGCGCACCGCGCCCGCGCGGGCGTAGAGCAAGGCCGATCCGCCCACCCGCGCGCCGGCGCGCGCGGATCCGCCGAAGGAGTAATCGTGCTGCGCCGAATAGATGCGCCCGTTCGGGTCGCGCTCGATGTTCCAGTCGATTGCGCTGACGTCGGCTTCGGCTTCGATACCGAAATAGAGGCTGCCGAGTAGGGCTCCATAGCCTGCGTAGGCGCCCGCCAAGCCACCGTTGCTGGCGCGCGTGACGTCGATCGAGTTTCCGTCGTCGCGAGGACCCTGATTGCTGGTAACGAGCCCGCCGTGTCCGACCTGAACGCCGATGTAGGCACCCCCGAATTCGACCGGTGGCGACGCTCCCCGGTCGCTCGTCGGCGCTGCGCCGAAGCGAAATCCACCACCAAAGCGGAATTGCCCTTCGCTCGCGGACATGTTGTCGAACTTGCCCCCGCCGGCCGGCACATCGATGTCCGAGTACGAGGTGACGACATACTCGGTGCGCAGGAAGCCACCCACACCGACGGGCACCTCGATGCCCCCGCCGCCGCCGAACCCGGTCAGACGATTGGTTGCCGAATACGCGCTATCACCATGGGCGTAGTCGATCCGCATGGCGGCCGAAGTCCATCCGAAACGCGCGTAAACGAGATCGCGGCGCGGGGTCGCCCACCCGACCCGCGCGGCGAGGCCGAATGCGTTGCGCTTGTCCATGGAGAAAACCCGGTCGGACGTGTGGAGCCAAGCCGGCCCCCGCACCGATCCTTCCGCCTCCAGACCAAGATACAGATCGCCCGCCAGCACTCCGTACCCGCCCACCGCCATAGCCGCCGCTCCGTGGTCTCCGAAGTCCGCCGTGTTGCTGCCGTTCTCTCCCCGCGGGCCATCGAGACCGGTGACGAGCGTGCCATGTCCAGCGAGGAGCCCGATATAGAGACCCCCGGGCACCTCAGCGCCAAGCCGCAGGGGCATTGTATCGGCGGAGAAAGCGGGGCGCAGCTGCGCACCGACACTCAGCGAGAAGCGGTTCTGTTCGTAGTCGAAGCCGGCCGCGTTCGAACTGCGCTCGGCGTGAACATAATCGGCGCCGAGGTAGAAGTTGCGACTAAGCCAGTACTTCGCCCAGACATCGCCGCCGATCACGAACTCGGTTCGTGGGTTTCCTACGTAATCATAGTGCGAGCCTGTCAGACCGGCCCCTGCGCCAAGACGCGGGTGGACGTCATTGCGCAGCCCTATGCGCGCGCTGGTGAGGATATAGGCCGAGGCACCCGGGAGGGTGGTCTCCTCCACGGTCCGCTCAAGCCGGAGGGAGCCCCCGAGCCCGTTCCTGCCGTTCCAGTCGAGCACCGCCCCGACGTCGAACGTGTCGACATTTCTCAGCAGAGTGTCGCGATAGTCCTGCTCCAGCCAACCGGCGAAGAGCTCGCCACTGAAGGCCGGACCAAGCTTCCCCCGCACCCCGGCCGCGAGCGAGAACCCGCGCGACGAGCGATTGAAACCCCGGTCGTCGATCCGGTCGTCGTAATCGCGCCAGTCGTAATTTCCCTGCACGAACAGTGTCGATCCCGAGGCCAGAATGATCCCAGCGCGTGCGCCCAGCTCACCCTGACGCCGGTCCCGGTCATCGTTGTTGATCGACCCGTCGGCGGTGGCCACATCATCGAAGTTGTATCGCCTCAGGGTGCCGGCGACACGCCCGGTGAACCGCTTTGTGGAGCCAACCAGCCCGAGATAGCCGAAGCCGCGTTGGTACTGTGTAGGCTCGAGCCCGCTTACCGCTTCGGGCGAGGCGCGGCTTTCGTGATCCCATTGCCATTCTGCGCCGCCGATCAGCGATAGATCGGCGCCGAGGGGCGCTCGCGCGTCAGCGGCCAGTGACCAGTCCTCGTAATCCTCGGCGGTCAGTTTGTCGTAGCGGCCCACCTCCCCGTCCCCGCGCAATTTCAAGGTCGTGCCCGCGCTCGCGAGATCGATCGTCACGAACGGCCGCATTAACGCATAGAAGTCGTCGGCCTTGCGGTTGCGGGTTGCATAGACGTTATCGTCATAGCCGGTCGCGATTGAGACGCCGGCGTTGACCGGGCTCTCCTGTCCGGCCTCGGGAACGGGAGAGGGATCGGGAGATTCGCTTGCCTCCTGCGCAAGCACCGGCCTCGAGAGAAAGACGGCGCTGGCGAGCAGCAAGGCTCGCAAGGTCATGGAAGTGCTTATGATTGCCCCCGGAATGCAACATCATCGCCGTGGGCATTAACGGCGGGCTACGCTCCCCGCGCTTCGTAGTTCTACTAAGCGGCGGCCGCTCACGCGGGAAAGACGCCCGTCGAGAAGCTTACTCGGGTCCGTTACCGATTGTCGCAAGCAGCGTGTAAGCTGCGACCAGCAACTGCGCCTGCGCGCCGATCCGCGCGGTGTCTGCCTCGATCGCTTCGCGCTCCGCATCGAGAAGCGCGAGCGGGGGCTTTTCTCCAACAGAAACTTCGAGCCGCGTTCCTCGCAGTGCTTCTTGAGACGCGGCGCTGCGCGCCTCTGCTGCGGCAAGGATTGCCCGCGCAGACGCGACGGCCGCAAAGCCGTGCTGGACCTGGCTTTCAACCTCTTGCGCCACCAATCGCGTATTTGCCTCGGCGGCGCGGGCATCGGCGTCGGCCTTTCGCACACCCGCCGAGATGCGGCCCCCGCTGAAGAACCTCCAATTGGCGCGAATGCCAGCGCTCGCACTATCGGCCTTGTAGCCCGGGAAGAACTGGTCGCGCACGCTCGCGCCCTCGGCGTAGAGACCGACCGTCGGCAGCCCCTCGGCGCGGGCGGTCTTGATCCCGGCAGCAGCGGCATCGGCGGTGGAACGCGCCTGCGCGAGGGACGGGTTGGTGGCAAGGGCCAAGTCGGTCGCCTCGGCGGCCGTATCCGGCACTTGCGGGGGTAAGGGCATGGGCTCGACAGGTGAGACCCGCTGGCCCGCCAGCACTGCGAGGCGCGCCAGCGCGGTTGCCAGCGATCCCTGAGCGGCGGCAAAGCCAGCCTGCGCCTCGGCGCGCCGGGCTTGCGCCTGGGCAACTTCGGTGCTGGTTCCTTCTCCGACACTGAACTTGAGCCTCGCCTGCCGCAGCGTTTCGTCGAGCGCTTCGCCAAGTTTGGCATAGCTTCGAGATTGCTGCTCCGCCGCCAGTGCCTGACTGTATGCGCGCACGACCTCGAGGCGCACGTCGAGTTCTGTCGCCTGAATTCCGAAGGCGGCCGCGGCGCGTCCGGCTTCGGCCGCCTGCCGGATCGCGCCGATACGGCCCCCCGTGTAGAGCGGCAGCTGGGCTGTAACCTGTGCGACTCTGGGGACGACATTGTCGGCCGACAAGCCGAAGAAGCCTTGCGGGTCGATCCACCCGGCGCCGAGCTGGGCCTGGGCCTGTGCGCTCGGCATTCTTTGGGCGCGCGCTTCGTCGACCGAGGCGGCGGCCGAATCCTCGCGCGCTTTCGACGCAGCGAGGGCGGGCGAGTGCGACAGGCTCGCGGCGATGGCTTCGTTCAGCGTCTGCGCCGTGAGCGGAGTGCACGGAAGCGCTGCCCCGGCAAGAAGCCCCGCAAGGCCGACGCGGGACATCCCCACGCGGACTAGAACGCGTTGCCGGAGCGGGCGCCGAGGCGCCGGAACACGATCGCAGCAGGACAGAATCCGGTCACGCTCGATTGAAGCAAATTGAGGCCGGCAAAGATCGTCAACGCGATCCACCATGGGTTCACTGTCAAGCTCAGGATCGAGCCGAGCAGCACGACTAGGCCGGCGAACGCCAGAACGGCGCGGTCGATGTTCATGGCAGTGTCTCCTCGACGACGCGCAGCTTCTCGATACCCAGGACCTGGAGCGCGAGCTTCTCGTAGAATGGCTCGCTCTCGCCCTTGCGGATCTTGCGCAGGAAGTATTTCTCGAAGCCAACCTTGGCGAGGTGGACCCACTTGCCCTCGCTTGCCCAATTGAGGTTGCGGGGCGGAATTTGCGGTTTGGCGACGAAGGCGACGCCGCCATCGCCGAAGTCGGCCAGGCATACCGCGTTCCAGGTCGCCTCGCTCGTCGGCGGCTTGCCGTCTAGCAGCTGGGACAGGTTCTTCGTGATCGCGGTCACCATGCTTTCGATCATGAATCCGGTCTTCGGCACGCCAACCGGCAGCGGAGTGGGGCCTGTGGGCGGGATGGCGATGCACACCCCCAACCCGAAAATGTCGGGATACTTCGGATTGCGCTGGTGCTTGTCGACGATGACAAACCCGCGCGGGTTCACCAGCCCTTCGATGCCCATCAGCGGCTTGATACCGCGGAACGGCGGGATCAGCATGCACCAGCCGAAGTCGAGATCGTGAACCTTCTTGGGATCCCCGTTATCGTCTACTTCCTCGATGTGGATCTTGCCTTCCTCGATTGAGGTGACCTTGGCGTTGGTGATCCACTTGATGTGCCGGTCGCGCATCTCGCTCTCGAGCATGCCCTTGGTGTCGCCGACGCCATCGAGGCCGAGGTGGCCGATGTAGGGTTCGGGAGTCACGAAGGTTATCGGCACCTTGTCGCGCAACTTGCGGCGCTTGAGCTCGGTATCGAGCAGCATCGTCATTTCATAAGCGGGTCCAAAGCACGAGGCGCCCTGCGTCGCGCCGACCACGATGGGCTGCGGGTTCGCGCAGAATTTCTCGAACTTCTCGCGCGCGTTCGCTGCGTGATCAGTTTGGCAAATGGAGACCGTGTGAGCATCCGGCCCGAGACCTTCGATCTCGTCGAACGCTAGTTCGGGACCAGTCGCGATGACAAGGTAATCGTAATCCATCTGCGTGCCATCGATCAGCTCGAGCCGGTTTTTGGCCGGATCCACCTTTGCCGCACCCACGCCCGTATAGGCGATGCCGTGCCGCGCCATGATCGGCGGCAGGTGGACGCGGATCGCGTCGGGCTCGCGCCAGCCGATCGCGACCCACGGGTTGGACGGAATGAACCAGTAATCGTCGCCCTTGTTGACAACAGTCACGCGGGCGCGGCCCTTCACAGCGCGGTTGATTTCGTAAGCCGCCAAAGTCCCGCCCAAACCTGCGCCAAGGACCACGATATGCGCTTCGGCCATGCCGGACCTCCATTTAGATGCGCGCGCCGGGTCAAGTCGGTCCGGACCTCCGCGATCGCTGCGAAAGTGGCGGAGTAGGGCCGGGCCGCACATCCGGAACTTTACCAAGGGGCGCGTGCGCCTCCTCTCGCTAGCGTCGCGAAGAACATTGAGGAGACCTGGGCGTGACGCGTACCGCAGCGGCGATCACCACGCTGGCATTCCTAGCGTGCGTTACCGCGTGTGGAAGCGAAGAACAGACGCCCGCCCCCGCGAAGATCGCGGCCGCGGGGCCGCAGTTCGTCGTGCGCGAGAGCGAGGTGGCGCAATGGACGCCGGTCAGCGCCGAGGTTTCGACCGTCGACCAAGCGCTGGCGATGGCGCGCATTCCCGGCATCCTGACGACGCTGACGGTTTCCGAGGGCGACTATGTCCGCAAGGGTCAGCCGATCGGGCGCATCGTCGACAGCTCACTCGGCTATCAGAGCGGAGCCTATGCAGCGCAAGCGGCTGCCGCGCAGGCGCAAGCCGTGCAGGCCACAGGCGACCTCAAGCGCGTGCGGTTTCTTTACGATAACGGCGTCTACGCCAAGGCGCGGCTCGAGCAAGCTCAAGCGGCGGCCGCTGCGGCGCAGGCGCAAGTCCGCGCCTTCCAGCAGCAGCAAAGCTCGGTTGCCGCGATTGCCGCGCAAGGAGCCGTGCTCGCGCCGGCGAGCGGGAGAGTCCTCATCGCCGATGTGCCGGCAGGTTCAGCCGTCGCGCCGGGTACGCCGATAGCGACGATCACTTCGGGTCCTGTCGTACTCAGGCTTGATCTGCCTGAATCTCTCTCGCGTACCGTTCGTGTCGGCGCGGCGGTGAGCGCAACGCTGGACGGCACGGAAGTACGCGGCACGGTGTCGCGCGTGTATCCTTCGGTGATCGCCGGCCAGGTACGCGCAGACGCCACGATACCCGGGTTAGCCGAAAGTCTGATCGGCCGGCGCATCGCAGCCCGGGTGGAGAACGGTCGGCATTCCGCGCTGCTGGTGCCCAGAAGATACGTCGCGACGCGTTACGGCATCGATACGGTCAATCTGCGGACCAGGGACGGCATCGCCAATGTGCCGGTGCAGGTCGGCGACAGCCGGGAACCGGGCCAGGTCGAGATTCTCTCAGGCATCGCGGCGGGCGATACGCTGGTACCGGCAGAGTGACCCTCGGCATCTCCGGCGCGCTTACTCGAGCGACCATCCGCTCGCCGCTCACGCCGCTGCTTCTGCTTGCAGCAATCGTCGTCGGGTTGCTCGCAACAATGACCATACCACGCGAAGAGGAGCCGCAGATCAGCGTGCCAATGGTCGATATCCGGGTCACCGCGCCGGGGCTGTCGGCGAGCGACGCGGTCGAACTGGTGGCCAAGCCGCTCGAGACGATCGTCAAGAGCATCAACGGCGTCGAGCACGTTTACAGTCAGGCCGAGGACAACGGCGTGCTGGTGACCGCGCGGTTCCTCGTCGGATCGGATCCGGAAGACGCCGCGACCCGCATCGACGAGAAGATCAAGGCCAACATCGATCGCATTCCGGTCGGCATCCCACCGCCGCAGGTGAGCGTGCGCGGAATCGATGACGTGCCGATCGTGGTCTTGACCATGAGTCCAAGACCAGGCGCAGCCGGCGCCTGGAACGACCAGGCACTCTACAAGCTTGCGACCCGCTTGCGTACGGAGATCGCCAAGTTGGACGACGTCGGCCTGACCTTCATCGTTGGCGGTCAGCAGGAGGTCCTGCGGGTCGTACCCGATCCCGCCCGGCTTGCCCTCCATCAGGTTTCGCTCGGTTCGCTCATCGATGCCGTCACCCAGGCGAACCGCGCGTTCCCCGAAGGCACGGTGCGAGAGAACGGCCAGGCCGCCGCTGTCGTCGCCGGCCGGCAGGTGGCGACCGCAGAAGAGGTCGCCGGCCTGCAGGTGCGTTCAGTCACCGGCGCCCCGGTATTCGTTGGCGATGTCGCGATCGTCTCGCAGGGACCGACGCAGGATCAGGCGCGAGCATGGCGGTGGGCGAAGCGGGGCGATCGCTGGAGCAGCGCGCCGGCGGTCAGCCTCGCCATCGCCAAGCGCGCCGGGGCCAACGCGGTCAACGTGTCGGACGCGATCGTTAGCCGGGTCGAGGCGTTGAAGGGTCCGCTGATTCCGGCCGGGATCGAGGTCGCTGTCACTCGCAACTATGGTGCGACAGCCGACGAGAAGGCGAACGAGCTGTTATTCCACCTTGCGCTGGCGACGGTATCTATCGTGGTGTTGATCGGATTCGCGATCGGCTGGCGCGAAGCTGGCGTCACCGCAATCGTCATTCCAACCACGATCCTGCTGACGATGTTCGCCAGCAACGTGATGGGCTTCACCATCAACCGGGTCAGCCTGTTCGCTCTGATCTTCTCGATCGGAATCCTGGTCGATGACGCGATCGTGGTCATCGAAAACATCGCGCGCCACTGGGCGATGGACGACGACCGCACGCGCATTGACGCCGCGGTGGAGGCGGTCGCAGAGGTGGGCAATCCCACCATCGTGGCGACGCTTACCGTGGTTGCCGCGCTGCTGCCGATGCTGTTCGTCTCCGGCCTTATGGGCCCGTACATGGCGCCGATCCCGATCAACGCCAGCGCGGCGATGGTATTCAGTTTCTTCGTCGCGGTGATCATCGCGCCGTGGCTGATGGTCCGCTTCGCCCGTTCCGCCAGCGCGCATCACGCGCACGAGGCGGCGCACGGTGGCCGGTTGGGCGCGCTCTACGCCGGCGCGGCGCGGCGGGTCATTGCCACGCGCAAGGGCGCGCGCACGTTCCTGATCGCGGTCGGGGTGGCGACATTGGTCGCCTGCTCGATGTTCTACTTCAAGGCGGTCACGGTGAAGCTGCTGCCGTTCGACAACAAGTCGGAAGTGCAGCTGGTCGTCGACCTGCCGGAAGGAACCAGCCTCGAGGGAACAGCGCGCGTGCTGGAAGAGGCCGCGGCGGTCGCCCGGTCGCTGCCCGAAGCCGAGACGATCGAGGCCTATGCCGGCACGTCCGCGCCGTTCAACTTCAATGGCTTGGTGCGGCATTACTTCCTGCGCGCGAAGCCGTGGATGGGCGACCTGATGATGACGCTCAAGGAAAAGGGGGAGCGTTCGCGCCCGAGCCACGAGATAGCGGTGGACCTGCGCGAAAAGCTCGCCGCGATCGCGCTGCCGGCTGGCGGCTCGATCAAGGTCGTTGAAACGCCGCCGGGACCGCCGGTGCTGGCGACGCTGCTCGCCGAGATTTACGGCCCCGACGAGGCGACGCGGCAGGCGACCGCGCTCCAGGTCGAGAGGCTGTTCCGCACCGTCCCCTACATCGTCGATGTCGACAACAGTTTCGGCGCACCGGCTCCGCAACTGCGACTGGTGCCCGACCGCGACAAGCTCGACCACTATGGCCTGTCGGAAAGGGATGTGTTCGACAGCATCGGTGCGCTGATGGGCGAGCGGACCGTGGGTTACGTCCCGCGGGGCGACGGGCGCGACCCGCTTCCGATCCGAATCGGCCTGGACCAGTCGCAGCGCAGCTGGAGCCAGGTGCTGTCGGCAACCCCGGTTGCGGCCATGCCGGGACCGATGGGACCGCATCTGGTTCCGCTGGGCGAGGTGGTCGATGCGTCGATCGTACCGGGCGAGCGGACGATATTTCGCCGCGACGGGCGCGGGGCCGCAATGGTGACTGCAGAACTCGCCGGCCGCTACGAGGCGCCGATCTACGGCATGCTCGCAGTGGGCAGGGCGATCGATCGGTTCGACTGGGCAAAGGCGGGACTTCAGAAGCCGCTGGTCAGCCTCAACGGCCAGCCCGACGACGAGTCCGCGCCCACCCTGCTGTGGGATGGCGAATGGGAGATCACCTGGGTTACCTTCCGCGACATGGGGGCGGCGTTCATGGTCGCGCTGATCGGCATTTACATCCTGGTCGTCGGGCAGTTCCGCAGCTTCAAGCTGCCGCTGGTGATCCTGACGCCCATCCCCCTCACGCTCGTGGGAATTGTCGTCGGCCATATGCTGTTTGCCGCGCCCTTCACCGCTACCTCGATGATCGGCTTCATTGCGCTCGCGGGAATTATCGTGCGCAATTCGATCTTGCTGGTTGATTTCATTCGTCACTCGGCCAGTCCCGACAAGAGCCTGCGCGATACGCTGCTGGAAGCGGGCATGATCCGCTTCAAGCCGATCGTGCTTACTGCGGCGGCCGCGATGATCGGCGCGGCGGTGATCCTGACCGACCCGATCTTCCAGGGCCTCGCGATCTCGCTGCTGTTCGGGCTGGCATCGTCGACCCTGCTCACCGTGTTGGTGATTCCCGCGATCTACATCGTCCTGCGCGATGATGGCCGTGCGGCCACGCTGGGCCAGCCGCAAGAAGAGCCGGCATGACCAAGACCCAAGCGATGCGCGCCCGACTTTCTTCCCGCCAGAGAGCTGCAGATGTGTTTTTCCGCCAACGCTAGCTTCGCCGCTTCGGGTGCGATCGCTATCGCAGGCGTTGCGACCTTGAGGCACGTAAGGGAACCGCGAACACTGCTTTTCGCCTGTGTACCGCTGCTATTTGCGCTGCATCAGTCGATCGAAGGCCTGGTGTGGCTCGGTCTCGAAGGCCGTACGGGTGCAGTCGCCCTCGACCACGCGGTTTTCCTGTACATGCTGTACGCGGTGGGACTGTTACCGCTGGTCATGCCGGTTTCGGTCGCGCTGATGGAGCCCGCCGGATGGCGTCGGCGCGCCATCCTCGCTCTGATCGCACTGGGCACCGTCGTCTTCGCGCGGCATGCCTACGGGGTTTTCACCTATCCAAGCACCGCAACCATCCAGAACTCGTCGATCGCCTACCACAATCCCGCAACAGGACACCCCTGGCTTTCCGGTCTGTATATTCTGGCGACGTGCGGTGCCCTTCTCCTGTCGGAACATCGGGTCGTGCGCTGGTTCGGACTCCTCACCGTCGCTGGGCTGATCGTCGCCCAACTGGCGTGGTACTACGCGTTCGCTTCGGTATGGTGCTTCTACGCTGCAATCTCGAGCGTCATGATCTACTGGCAGTTCAGCCGCGGATCGCTCGACGAAGTATCCCCCCGCGCCAGGGATAATGATCTTCGGCCCTTTCTGCTGTCATGGCTTCGTTCCGCATCGCCGGTCACGCGCGATGAAGCAAATGCCCTTTAGGCCCAGCCGCACATTGTCGTGGCTCGAAAGCGTGATGCCCCGCTCACTCGAAGGACCCCTGTGCTCGAAAAAAAGGAAGGCGATCGTCGAGGATCGCCTTCCGATAGTTAAGGGGGCTGGGGGACAGCACCCTTCGGGTCGCAAGGTGATATTGCGACGGGCGCGTCGGACGATCACTCCGTAATGTTCCCAGCTTCAGGATCCGAACCTGTCGCCGATCCGAAAGGTCTTTCAGGCGGTATCAGGGTTCCGCACGACCGGCGCATTGCCGGCGCCCTTGTGCGCGGCAAGCCAAGCTTCTTCCGACCCCATCCCGGCCGCGAAGGCAATTCGCAGGACATCGGCAAAGTTCGACACTTCGAACTTGGTCATGACGTTCGCCCGGTAGACTTCGACCGTGCGCGCGCTGATGCCAAGGTCGTAAGCGATCGTCTTGTTGGGATAACCGCAAGCGAGACCATCGAGCACCTCGCGCTCGCGCTGGGTCAGTCCCGCAACCTGGACATTGGCCCATTGCTGCCGTTCCCTCTGTCCCCGCCGGTCCGCCAACTGCGCGAAGCCAGTCTCGAGTGCCTGGAGCAATCGCTCGCGATCGAAGGGCTTTTCCAGAAAGTCGGCGGCGCCCGCGCGCATCGCCGCGACGGCCGTGGCGATGTCTCCGTGACCGGTCAGGATGATTACCGGCAGGTTGATTCCCCGCTCTGCCATCGCCGCCTGCACCTCAAGTCCGCCCAGCGAGCCCATCCTGATGTCGAGCAGCACGCACGCAGGCACACGGCCGTCGACGTTCTTGAGAAAGCTTTCGCCATCCGCCCAGAGTTCGACCTCGAAACCACTTGTACGCAGCAGGAAGCCTACCGAGCGGCGGACGGCTTCCTCGTCATCGACGATATGTACTCGCTCGGTCGCCTGCATGGTTCGATAAGTCCCATTGTTCGACGCTCGTGTAACACGCTTTCATAGATGCTAGTATCGCACAAGTCGTGCCGCAGGGTGGTGGCTTTTACGATTGGAGGCCGAGTTCCGTGATCTCACCTGCGAAGGACCCGGATGGCACGGCTGCACAAGCGGCGAAGGTGACGGCTGTGCCCGATAGCGGTGTCGTCGGCTATGCATCGGCCGTTCTCGCAGTCGCAATGGCCTATGCTTTTCGACTGCTCGTCGATCCTGTCGTCCATGAAGCAGCGCCGTTTTTCCCCTTTATCCTCGCGGTGGTGTTCGCTGTGCTGATCAGCGGCCGCGGCCCCGGGATCCTGGCCGGAATTCTATCGGTGCTGGCCGGGGTGAGTTTTGTGGAGCCAGTGCACCGATACACGCTCCAGACAGCCCTTCAGATCGCAATCTTCATGCTCGTATGCTTTGGGATCGGTTGGCTCGATGCCCGGCGATCGCGACAGACCGCCGTTGCAATGCGAGCCAGCCGCGAGCTGGAGTTGTTCGTCGACCAGGTCCAGGATTACGCGATCTTCATGGTCGATACACTCGGCCGCGTCCGAACTTGGAACACAGGGGCGGAACGACTCCTGGGGTGGACAAGAGGCCGCGTGATCGGACTGCCGGCGTCAAGGTTCTTCTCGGGCCCCGACCCCGAGCAAAGTGCCGCCGCTCAATTGGAAGAGGTGCGCCGAACGGGACAATTCACCGGCGAAGTGTGGCAAAAGCGTTCGGATGGTTCGGAGTTCCTGGCGAACCTGTCGATTTCATTGGTGGCTGACGAGCACGGGGAAGAAATCGGGTTCGCCAAGGTCGTTTTCGACACGACAGCGCGCCGCAGCAGGGAATTGGCGCTCCAGCGCCGCGAAGAACACCTCAATTCGATCCTCGCAACCGTCCCCGACGCCATGGTGGTGATCGACGAACAAGGGATCATTCTTTCGTTCAGTGCCACTGCCGAAAAGCTGTTCGGCTATTCACAGGCCGACGTGCTGGGGCGCAATGTCGACTGCCTTATGCCGTCACCCCATCGCGAGAATCACAACGGCTATCTCGAGCGCTACCTTGCGACCGGGGAGAAACGGATCATCGGCATTGGGCGTGCCGTGGCGGGCCAGCGATCGGACGGAAGTGTCTTTCCGATGCACCTTTCCGTCGGCGAGGCCGGGTTCGGCGATCAGCGGCTGTTCACGGGGTTCATACAGGATCTGTCCGAAAGACAGGCGGTCGAAGCCAAGATCGCGCAGCTCCAGCAGGAGTTGATTCACGTTTCCCGCCTGAGCGCGATGGGAACAATGGCCACAACCCTGGCGCACGAGCTGAATCAGCCCCTGACGGCTATCGCAAGCTATGCCGAGGCCGCCAAGATCGTGGTGGAACGCGACGAGGCCGACCTCGCAATTCTGCGGGAAGCTCTTGGCGAACTGGCCTCTCAGTCGCTGCGGGCTGGTTCCGTCGTCCGAAGGCTGCGCGAGTTCGTATCTCGTGGCGATCTGGTCAGGACGAGCGAAGACCTGCCCAGACTCATCGAGGAATCAGCGGCATGGGCGCTGCTGGGGACAGCCGACAAGGGCATTTCCACGCGGTATTCCTTCGACCAGGCCGCTAATCCCGTTTTTGTGGACCGCGTCCAAATCCAGCAGGTGCTCATCAATCTCATCCGAAATGCCGTCGAGGCGATGGAACACAGCAACGAGAGAAAGCTCGTGATGGGAACCGAGCTGGTCGATACGGCCACCGTCCGCGTAACGGTAAGCGACACCGGCTCCGGAATTCCCGACGAGATCCGCGAGCGTATGTTCGAGGCGTTCAACAGCAGCAAACCTGCCGGAATGGGACTGGGCTTGTCGATCTGCCGCACGATCGTCGAGGGTCACGGCGGCAAGATCGAGATCGCCAGCCGCACCGGTGGAGGCTCCGTGTTCAGCTTCACACTCGCGCTCGCGGCTCAGTCGAACAATCCACAGCTGGCGCATCGGGATATTCCCTGAGTGCACAATCGTCGTGGCTGACGGATATGATGGCGGATGCCCGTCCCGACGCCAGCCAAGCCACCGATCAAGCTTGTTCTTGTCGACGACGACGACGACGTCCGGCGCAGCATACATCTGCTGCTCCAATCACTGGGATATGCGGTAATTGCCCATTCGAACGCGGACGATCTCGCCAGCGACCCGAACGCCTTGCGCGCATCGTGTCTGATCGCCGACCTCTCCATGCCGCGGAAGGGTGGCTTAGAGCTCCTGGCCGAAATGCGCGCGAAAGGCTGGCGCGGCAAGTCGATCCTGATCAGCGGTTATCCGGTGGCTGACTGGTCCAGGTACGTCGAGAGTGCCGGTTTCGACGCCGCGCTGACCAAGCCGTTGGGCGCTTCGATCCTTGCACGCACGATCGAGCGTCTGCTGGAGGGCAGCGCATCGTCCTCGACGATGACGAAAGCCCGCCGGCCCGGTGAATAGCGCGCAAACGCGGGAAACCCCTGAAGCACGTCAATATCGTTGGCCGCCTCCGTAACAATCCCGATGTCGATGCCGCCCCGTCACGGAGCAAGCTGACATTCCAGAAACGGCCCGCACAAGCTTCATGCTCGAGCGGCTTACCAGTGAAGGAGACGACTCATGAAAAAGACCGACAGCCAGTTGCAACGCGATGTCATGGCCGAGCTCAGCGTGGGAGCCGAGCGTAGATCATGCCGACATCGGCGTGGCGGTCGCTGACGGTGTCGTAACGCTTAGTGGATACGTGCCCAGTTATTCCGCGAAGATTGCAGCCGAGCGAGCCGCGCGCAGGGTCGCCGGGGTCAGGGCGATCGCCGAGGAGATCAAGGTTCGTTACGCCTCCGACGCGAAGACGGCAGACCACGAGATCGCCAAGCGCATCCTCGACATGTTCTCATGGAGTTCGACGATCCCCGACGACCGCATCGGCGTGAAGGTCGAAAAGGGCTGGGTCACGCTTTCCGGTAGCGTCGATTGGAATTACCAGCGGAACGAAGCCGCCAGGCTCGTCTCGCGGATCGGCGGTGTCGTCGGCGTTTCCAACGATGTCGCGATCGCCAGCCATCTCACCGCCACCGACGTCCGAAAGCGGATTGAAGACGCATTCCAGCGCCAGGCGGGACTGGATGCGAAGACGGTAACGATTGCTCTCGACGGGGACAAGGTGACCCTCGGCGGGCATGTGCACGCATGGCACGATCGACAGACGGCCGAGCACGCCGCGTGGTCGGCGCCGGGTGTCAGACAGGTTGTCGATCACATCGCCGTGGCATGACTGGCTATTCCGCTGGCGGGTGTTGGGGCCCGCCGGCGGAATGTCCGACCATGCACGATTGATGCCTCCGGGCTGACACCGACCGAACCGGAAACCTGTGCGGTCCGCGCAATCTGACGGCTTCAGTACGATAACGATAGCGCTCGGCGTCTACCGCGAGAGGTTCAAGACCTGTCCTGTGACCGCTCCGCCGTCGACGACGAACTCGCTGCCGGTCGAATAGGTTGCCTCCGTGAGCAGAAAGCGGACCATCCGCGCGACTTCGTCCGCTTCGCCAAACCGGGGAATCGGCTGGGCGGCGGCAACATCGTCAGGCATATCCTCGGTCATCGGCGTGCGGATCGGACCGGGATGGAGCGACACCACGCGAACACCAAGCGGCGCCAGATCCAGCGCGGCGGCCTTCGTCAACCCGCGAAGGCCCCACTTGCTCGCTACGTAGGCCGCGAGCCCACCGTAGCCTTGCAGGCCGGCCGTCGACGAAGTGTTCACGATCACACCGCCACCTGCCCGCGCGAGCGCCGGCGCAGCCGCGC
The DNA here is from genome assembly GCA_963728375.1 of uncultured Alphaproteobacteria bacterium. GTDB lineage: Bacteria > Pseudomonadota > Alphaproteobacteria > Sphingomonadales > Sphingomonadaceae > Tsuneonella. Next base: position 21,025 of record CAVSJL010000004.1, on the reverse strand, counting down.
GCATGCCGAGGAAGGCCCCGGTTAGATTGACATCGACGATCCTGCGGAATTCGTCCGGCGTACAATCGGTTACGGTGCCGAGTCCGAGGATGCCCGCGTTGTTGAAAAGCGCGTTGACCGACCCGAACATCGCTTCCGCCGCCGCGATTGCAGCGGACCAATCGTGGTCCTTCGTAACATCGAGGTGCCGATACGCCACGTGCGGCCCCAGGTCGCTCGCGAGCGCGACGCCCGCGTCCTCAAGGACGTCGGCAACCAGGACATGCGCACCCTCGCTGGCAAGAAGTCGCGCCGTAGCAGCGCCGATGCCGCGCGCACCACCCGTCACGACGACCCGCAGGTCCGACACGCGGATCATGCCGGGCGCCCCTCTTCAGGGTGAAGCCGATTGGCCGTCAGCATCGCCTCGATGACCTGTGCGTCGGTCGTCTGGGTGAAATCGAGATAATGCGCGCCGACCGCGTAAAAGGGGCGCGGCGCCTGAAGGCAGACGAGCTCATCGCACAGCGGGCGCAGGCTCGTCAGAGCTTCTGGCGGCGCGACTGGTATGGCCAGGACGATTTTCCTTGCGCCGACTTGAGCCAGGGCGAGGAGAGCGGCCTTTACCGTTCCTCCGGTTGCGATCCCGTCATCCACCACGACAACGCTTCGATTCCTGAGATCGACCGCCGGGCCGGTCCGGTAGAGCCCGCGGCGTCGCTCGATCTCGCGCAGCTCTCGCGCCACCTGCTTTTCGATGTAGGCGGGCGAGGCGCCCACCAGGCTTGCCAGGCGCTCGTCGATGACGGTCGTGGGCGAGTGGCCGTCGACCACGGCGCCGATGCCATATTCCTCATTGCCCGGAACCCCGATCTTGCGGACGAAAAGGAGGTCCATCGGAGCATCAAGGCGCCGCGCAACTTCCAGTCCGACGGGAACGCCACCGCGAGGCAGGGCAAGCACCACCGGATCGCGCAGTTCGAGCTTGGCAAGCGCCTCTGCCAGCTGGCGACCGGCTTCCCGGCGATCGGGAAAAGGCCGATTCACCGATGGTTCCTTTGGTCGAGATGGGTGAGGAACCACGCGGACGCGTGGCCCACCGCGATGTCGAGCGTGCCAGGCTCCTCGAACAGATGGCCCGCTCCCGGGACGACGACCATCCGGCGTTCGGATTTCATCGCATCGAGCCGGTCGTTCTCCAGCAGCGGCCCTGCGCGCAGCAGCTTCAGCGACACCGACTGGCACCGGCAGACGGAAGAACGGTTCGCCGAGCGGGTGGTCGAGACTTTGGAACAATCGGCGCAGGGCTGCGCGAACGATGTCGTGATCGCCGCCGCGCCGCAGTTCCTTGGCTACGTTCGGCAGCGTATGTCCACTTCGCTGAGACGGCGAGTGACGGCGGAGATCGCAAAAGATCTTACGCATCAAGCCCCCGACGTAGTGGCGCAGTCAGTGACACGGGTGCTTGACGAGGTCCAAGCCTACAGCCCGAACGGATAGATCTCGGGCGCTCCGCGCGGGTGCTCGATACCCAGCGGCGTGACCGCGTGCGTTTCCTCGAACCAGACCATCGCGTCGAATTGATCGGCAATAACTGCCTCGAAATAATGGCTCGCGAGTTCGGTTTCCGGCCGATAGATCACGCCGATCGCCCGCTCGAGAAGACTCGTGCGCAAATGCGAGGCCAGTTCGCGTCTCGCCGGTCCGCGCCAGTCGGTCAGCGACCGGGCGTAACCCGCGTGCTTGAATGCGTACTCCCAGCTGTCGACGCGGGACGGAAGAACCGTCTTGACCTTCATGTCGCCGTCCCAATCGTCTGCGGCAGCAACTTTGCCACGATCGGTTGAAAACCCGATAAGCACGGCCTCATCGCCGTGCGCCATGCGGACGAGTTCGCCGATATTGAATTCGCCCCGCCAACCCATCGCAGTGGCCGATGCATCGCCGATGTGCGAATTGTGCGCCCATACCACTACCTTTGCCGCGGGTCCCCGGTCCGCGAGGAGAGCTTGCAGTGTGCCGAACATGTGTCTGTCGCGCAGGTTCCAGCTTTCGGCTCCGCCGCGATACATCGCGCGATAGTAGCGTTCAGCGGCCACCACGATGCGCGCGTTCTGCACCGCGTCGAACCATAGCTCTCCGTCTTCCTGCATCCGAGCGATACGAGAATCGAGAAGCTGGCGTAACTGCGCGACGGCAGCTTCTTCGCAAGGACTGTGTCCTGCCCGTTCGACGGCGAAACCATAGGCCGCGGGCTGATCCTGCCATGGCGTAAGGCACCCGTAACGCAGTCTCGCTTGTGCTGCGGCCGCGGGATCCTCGCGATCGAGATAGGCAAGAACCGCGTGGATCGATTCGGCAAGGCTGTAGACGTCGAGCCCACGAAAGCCGACGCGCTCCGGAGCGTCGACGCGCGCGTTGTGTCCTCGCAGCCAGTCCGCGAAGTCGAGCATTTCCTGGTTGCGCCACATCCAGGTGGGGAAGCGCACGAAGGCGTCACCCCGGCGTGGTCGGGGCGCGCGGTGACGGGCGTAATCGTCGATGCGAGCAGCATCGGGCCAGTCCGCCTCGACCGCCACGATCGTGAATCCGTGGCGCTCGATCAGCCGCCGGGTGATCGCCGCCCTGGCGCGATAGAATTCGCTCGTGCCGTGCGTCGCTTCGCCGAGAAGAACGACCCGCGCATCGCCGAAGCGATCGAAGAACGCTCCGAACTCTTCCTGATTGAGCGGGGAGGGTAGCGGCTCTGCGGCTGCATGAAGCACCCCGAAGAGAGCGGGGATATCATGGGAAGGCCTGGCTACGTTGGGCAAATCCATCGTGGTCTCCAATGGAGAAACCCGGCACGTTCCGGCAGTATTCCGAAAAGGAAAGTTTGCGGCGCTTCCTGATCCGTGGCGCGCTTGCGCACACCATGCCTCGGAAGACGCCGCAAACCCTGTCAGCCAGTCGTCGCCCGGCCTCGGATCTGGGCCCTACCTTTCGGAGTGGCCTGAAGCGCCGTCTTGGCTCGTGACTGACAAGCGCATGATGGATGCTTTGCACCATCTGCGGCATCCGGAATGTTACGGAGCCACCGTTCGGTGGTTTCGCCTTTCTGGCCCCGTCGCCGCAAATCGCCCACGGGCGTGTAATCCGCCTTCGCTCACAACCGCCGAAGCAGTCCCACGATGCGTATCAGGAAGGCGGTCGACCAGCCTATCATGATGATCCCGTTGATCCCTTCGATCGCCGATACCAGCCGCCAATCGGGCGCCATTGCATGGTCGTCATAGCCGATGGCGCCATAGGTAATCGTCGAGAAGTAGACCGCCTCGCGCAATTCGTCGATCGCGCCGATCAACAGGTACAGTCCGGCATAGGACCAGATTTCGATCCCGTGTAATCCGATCAAAGCCAGGATCGCCAGGAGTACGATCGCCAGATCGCGCAACGATGAAGGATGCGCGTGCCCGCTGCTTTCGACGTGGTGTTCGAGCCGCAGAAAACGCGCCAGAACGATCAGCCCCAGGCCGTGTATGAGCACGGTCAGGGTTACCATCACGGTCGCGAGGCTCAGCTCCGCGAGCACGGCGCAGCCCTTGAGTTGCGCGTGGTCACGCGAGCAGGTCTCGCGTCGTTCACTTCGTTGCGCCCGACCTGCCTCTCCATGGGCTCGTCAGCCCATGGAGCGCACGACGGCCATTCCGTCCTCCGGCGAGCCGGGATCAGGCTCGTCGACATCGGGTTGAGGGGGAATGATGCCCGGGGGCTCTTCCCTGGACGGCTCGGGCGGCGATGGTTCAATCCCGGGCCATTCGGCGGGACTGCTCTCGTCGGGCAGGGGAGGAGGAATGGTCGCCATCTACTGCACGCCGACTCAGCCGACCGCGATCTTGCGGACCCGGTTCTCCGCGTCCTTGTCCTTGCCCAGGTTGAGGTGAAGCACACCCTTGCGATACTTCGCTTCGATCGCGTCGGCGTCGACGTCTGCGGGCAACGAAATCTGTCGGCGGAACGCGCCATAGCTGCGCTCGCTGATCAGGCAGTCACCGGTCTTTTCCTCACTTTCGCCGCGCTTTTCGCCCGAAACCGAAAGGACCCCGTCGGTAACGGTGACCTCGATGTCCTTATCTTCCATTCCGGGGATTTCGAGTGCGAGCGCGTAGTGATCTCCGCGATCCTTGAGGTCCAGCGCCGGGGTGAAACCCGCGACGGTCGGCCAATGGAAGATCGATCGACTCGGACGGGTGAAACTGAAGTCGTCGAACAACTGGTCGATTTCATCGCGCAGGCGACCGAAGACCGCCGGCAGCGTGGGTTCCGCGTGAGTCTTGGCTGGCAGTGTGGCCTGTTCGTTCATCGTGAGCCTCCTTGGACATCTCGAAGTTGCGCCACGCGAGAGTGAGCGGCGTACTGGGTAGCTAGACCCTCATACGATTGTCACGACATCCGGAACTTACCTGATGCCGGCGGTTCCGGGGTGCACTTACACGGCAATTCTCACGTCGAGGAGTTCGAGATGACCACCTCCAGACTTTCGCGAGCGCGCGTGGCGATCGCCTGGTTTCTGCTGCTTGCCGCCATCCTCGCAATCGCCGTCTTCTGGTACATTGGCTTCGCCAACAGGACACCCGAGTTCAGTCTTGAACCGGTGCCGGGCTTCGCCAACCAGGCAGCGCCGGGGACGATTCCCAAGTCCTCTGAATCATCCGTTGATGGCGCCCGAGCGCCCGCGCCCGACTCGAATAATTTGCATCCCGGCTCAGCAACCCGGTAGCGCTATCACGCCAGCCCTGCGCATTCCGGAACGGTCTGCCTTGCGGCGAGTGGGCGAGACCGATCGCCGGTCAATCGCTGGGCCATCGATCTGTCCAGATCATAGATGTCCGGCCAGTACCGGATGGCCCCATCGGGTGCTCGTTCAGCCGTGAAATAGACAACCTGCACCGGAATCGGCCTGGCAAGTTCGATGCGAGACGTTTGTCCGGCGGCAATACTGTCCTCGATCCGGGAGATGCTCCAACCCTCTGATTCGAGCAGGGTCGCTGCCAGCTTCGTCGGCTCGGCAAGCCGAATGCAACCGTGGCTCAGCGCACGATCCTGTTTCTCGAAGAGGCTGCGGTCGGGCGTGTCGTGAATGTACACGCGAAAGTCGTTCGGCAGTTCGAACTTGATCTGCCCAAGCGCATTCCCTGGCCCCGGTATCTGAACGACAGACAGCGATCCCGACCCGCTGCGGCTCCAGCGATAGCCCTTTGCCCGTGCGGCGGCAGGATTCCGGCGAATCAAACCGCCAACGCTTTCTGCGACTATCGAAGCCGGCACGTACCAGCTTGGGTTTACCGTCACCGCTTCGACAGTGGCAGCGAACTGCGGGGTTTCCGTTGCGGGTTTTCCGACGATCACGCGGTGGGTTTCCAGCAAGCGATCGCCGTCGAACAATTCCAGGCGGAATGCCGGGACATTGACCACGATATGGCGCCCTTGTGCCTCTCGCGGCATCCAGCGGCGCCGCTCGAGCGTGGCGACCAGCGCGGCGCGGCGCTCGGGCGGAGCATCGGGAGCAAGAGCGCCAAGGGCATTTCGCAAAGCCAGATAGTCCAGATCCTGAGGCGCCATGCTGTCGAGGGCGGCGCGCACCTGCCCCCGTTGATGCGCCAATTCCATCAGTCCCGACGGATCGACCGCATTCATTCCACCGAATCGCCGGGCGACGGGGTCCTCGGCCAGACGTCCCTTGGCAAAGTCGTGCGCGATCGCCGCAAAACTCGTGCTGGAGATTTCACTGATGTCGGCAGGTTTGCCCGCCCGGATTGCGCTTTCCAAGGCTGTCGACTGGTAGTCGCGCGGATCGAGGCCATGACTTTCCAACGTCTCGATAAACGCCAAGAGCTCTTGCGCTGCAAGCACGCTCCATTCCGCGACCGGTTCGGCTTTCGTTGTTTGTACGGAAGATGGTAGTTGGGCGGTAATCAGCGGCACGATGAGCGCCAGCGCCAAGAAAATCGCCCACCGTCGCCGATCAGCCAAGTCGGGCCTCGAGCACGATCAGGGTCGGGTCTTCCGGGTAGGGACGCCCAACGAATCCCAATGTGCGTTCGACCTCGATAGCATCATGGCTTGCGCGACTCTCGACAGCCCGCAGAACTCGAATTCCGCGCTCGCGCGCCAGCTCTACGGCGTGGTGCAGGAGCGCGTATCCGATGCCCTTGCCGCGCCAGTCCTGCGCGACCGCGATCGCCACTTCGGCATTATCCATGGCTGCATCGGCCGCGATCATCAGGCTGGCGACAGGGGCGGTGCGATCCGCTGCAAAGGCGAGCAGGTGCTCGACATGCCGGTGATCGACCTCGATCAGCTCGGCGACCCTGTCGGCATTCATGTGCGTCATCCCGCTCAGGAAACGGAAAAGCAGGCCTTCAGGGCCGAGGTTGTCGAACAGGGCGGCTACTGCGAGTCCGTCATCGACTCTTACGGGGCGGAGTGCGAGCTCGATGCCGGTCCGGGTCTGCACGCGCACGCCGAGGTCTTCGGAGAGCGTGCGGTCCAGCGGCGCGCCGGTCAGAGCCTCGGGGGCAACCAGGATATCTTCTCGGGACATGGCCAGCCTTTCGCGGGGAGGGCCAAGTCTGTGCCCCTATCCCCGGTTCGATCATCCGGTAATCTCCTAGGGTGCGGAGACCGTCACGCACGCAATAGGCTGAACAATCATGATCGTTTCCTGTCCTTCCTGTGCATCCCTCAATCGCCTCCCCGCGAACAGGATCGCGACGCTCGGAAGGTGCGGACGCTGCGGGTCGCAACTGTTCACCGGTGAGCCACTCGAACTGGACGCCCGGACATTCGATGCGCATGCGGCGAAAAGCGATCTGCCACTGGTCGTGGATTTCTGGGCGAGCTGGTGCGGGCCCTGCCGTCAGATGGCTCCGGCATTCGCACAGGCGGCTGCCGAGCTTGAACCCGAAGTGCGCCTAGGAAAGATCGATACCGAGCGTGAACAACAGCTCGCCGCGCGGTTCGGCATCCAGTCCATTCCGACGATCGTCATCGTGCACAAGGGCAAGGAATTGGCGCGGCAGTCCGGCGCGCTGCCTGCAGGCGCGATCGCCAAGTGGGTACGGCAGAATACGCCAAAGTCCGCTTAGTGGGCAAGGAGGAGTGGTATCTCGCTGTTCTCGAGCAACGTCCTGGTCACGCCGCCGAACAGCGCTTCGCGCGCTCGAGAATGTCCGAATGCGCCCATCACGATGTAGTCTGCACCGCTGACACGTGACTCCTCCATGATTGTCGTGGCCACGGGATCCCCGGTGTTGCGCGTGGTGACGCGAGGCTCGACGCCGTGCCGCGACAAATAGAGCGCAACGTCCTCGGCCGGGAAGGGCCCGTCGGTTTCATTGACCGTAAAGATGGTGACGTCCTGGGCCAGCGCGAGAAGCGGCGCAGCAGCCCGGACCGCTTCATTGGCCGAGTGCGAACCGTCCCAAGCCACGAGCGCACGTCCCGAAACATTGAAACGCGTGCACTCGGGCGGAACCGCCAGGACCGGACGATTGGCCTTGGTCACGACCCGGCCGACGATGGCGCGATCGACGACCACACTCCGGGGGGTTCCGTGGCTGGTGACCACCACAAGATCGGCAAGCTCCGAAGCCATTCGCAGCTCTTCGGCCGGGTCGCCCGTGATATTCAGCATCGTCCACGCGACGTCTTCGCGCCCAAGCCGTTTTTCGATGAGGGCGCGGTTGGTCACGTCGTCGGAGCTCGCGGTCTGCACGACGGTAGCGTCGGTGTAACCGGTCCACGGGTCCGCAGCGATCAGCGGTATCACGAACACGTCGAGACAGGTTAGATGACCATTGAGCGCCCGCGTCACCGACAGCGCAGCCTGTAGGCGGCTCTCCTGCCCGGCGTCCTCGTGAATCAGAACCAGGACATCGCGCATGACTCGCCTCCTCAATGTGATTGTGTGGAGTGTGTCTTTCCCGGCAGGGGGGCGGCATTGGGAAACCTACGTAGGGCGCTTTCTCAGCTTTTGCGGACTTGGACTTCCGAGATGACGACTTCGTCTGGTTCGCCATTTCGGAAAACAGCGCGTCCAGCGTTCGGGTGTCACCGGATAATATCCCTGCTCCGCAGACCGGGACCGTCCGTCCGATCGACTATGAGCGGATTGCCCGCATCGCGCACCTCCCGGACGCCCCGTTGGACAAAGGCGCAGGGATCGATCTCGCGCACAAGACCGGTGGCCAGGTTCGAGCGGGGAGGCGCTCGTATCGCATCTACGCGAGTTCCCAGACGGGGCTCGGGTTCGCGCGCGATCTCTCGCCCGCACACTACGAGTACGAGATCACCGAATGACCGGCGCGGTCCTTGGTTTTGCGGGGGTGGGGGATCTTCGCTCCGACTGGCGCGCGAACGTGAAATCGCCCACCACGAGGTGGCGGTGAGACACTTTCCCGGCCGGAGAGCCTGAGCTGCATATACTGAGGGTTGGGCTCCAGCGGCTTGGCCGGATCGCCGACGATACCGTGGCCCCCGCGCGGCTTGGGTCGTTACCAGGTGGCCCGGTTTTGGGTCAGAAACGCTCGATGCTGCCGGTCCCCCTTCAGGCCAGGCGATGGTAATCCCTTCGACCGAGAAGAGGGTAGTTAGAGGACATCGAGATCACACCGGCAGGTGACGTGACACTCTTGTCTTCAGCAAGCGAACGAGTTCCTCGTCCATGAACTCGTAATCGTCAGATATGTCGAGGCAGATCACCCGGGCCCTTAGATGTTTCTTGAAACGCTTCTGAGGCTTGTTCCGGTGTGTCCGTTCCATCACGAAGATGACGTCCGCCCAAGCTACCAGTTCCGGTGTGGTTGGGTTCTCTGCGTCATTGTTCAAGCCAGCGGAGGTCACTTCAAGGCCGCTGTCGGAGCCAAAGATCTGCTCCGCCGTCGGGCTGCGCAGCCGGTTTTGACTGCATAGGAATAGCACGTTCATTGCGGTAGTTGGCACGACGAGCTGAACGTCCGCAATGCGGTCGTAAAGCCGAACGGCAGCTTAGAGGGCGCTGCCGCCCGAAAGCGGACTGGCAGCAGACGGCCCAGTTACTGCCGGTCTGCAAAGCGCCCTCTTATCGGCCATTCAAGTGGTCGCGATTTTCGTCCGAAAGCTGCCGCTGGATCAGACCAGCGTCGATGTCCGCATTGCACCCTAAAGGCGGTCGCTTACCCCTTGAAGCTTAACTCGACAGGAGACATCCATAGCATCGGCAGCCGAAACGACAGCGGCTCGCGGAAAGGCACCTTTCGAAAGGCTAAGTGCCTAGCCGCGCCGCAAGGTGTAGTCCTGGCACGTACTTGTGTAGTTTCCGACCATCCCGCCAACGGCCAGCGAGTCACCGCATCAGTTGCAGCAGGGTGTCGATCTCTACCGTCGCCACGCCGATCGAGCTGTCAGAGATACCGTAAGGCACGAACAGGCGGTCCTCCACCCGGAGCGCGCCGCAAGTATAAACCACGTTGGGTACATAGCCCGAGCGGTCGGCGTTCTCCGCAGTCAGCACCGGCTCCTTGGTACGGCCGATCACCTTTGACGGATCATCGAGGTCTAGCAACGCGCAGCCGAGCGCGTATTTACGCATCGCGCCAACTCCGTGAGTGAACAGCAGCCAGCCGTGCTCGGTGTGGATCGGGCTGCCGCAATTTCCGATCTGGATGAATTCCCACGGGAACTTGGGCTCCATCAGCAGCACACCCTCGGTGTCCCACCGGTCGATCCGGCGGGAGCGAAGCAAGAACAGGTTCTTTCCGTCCTGGCGCCCGACCATGGTGTAGAAGCCGCCGCACCGCCTTGGGAACAGTGCCATGCCCTTGTTGCGACCCGCGCGGCCTTCGACCGGCTCGAGCAGGAAGCGATGGAAATCAGTGGTGCGCAGGAGCTCGGAGCGGATCGTGCTGCCTGAATAGGCGGTGTAGGTGCCGATCCATTCGTATTCCGTTTTGCCGTTTCCTGCGCCGTGCTCGAAGCGCACCAGGCGCAAATCCTCGAGCCCATTGCGCTGCTGCTCGGTGATCGGGAAGATGACCGTGTTCGACAAACTGCTTTCCGGATGGCGGTGGACCATGACTGCGCTGTCGGCGTCAGAGAGACTCGAATTGTCGAGCTCGACCGAGGTGGCAAACGCGCTTTGGGGCCACAAATCGAAGCGGCCGTCAGGATGCGCGATGCCTTCGCGGAAAGCGATCGAGCTGATGTGCCCTTCGCCGACCGCGCGCATCGACATCACGAACCGGCATGCGCCCTCCGCCATCCCGCTTTGGTCAGGGTGGGGGACGATCGAGGGGTTCATCAGCGCCGCGGCGGAGTAGGTGTACTCGTGGCAGAAGTAGGCACCAATCAGCTTGCGACGGACGGGCGAGTAATCATCGCCGCCAAAGCCTAGCGACTGGCGCACCTCGTCCCACCTTTCGGCGAACATGGCCTCAGTCTGCCAGTGGCGTTCCCTGAAATCTTTCAGGACTTTGCGGTATTCCTGTTTGACCCGAGCGTCGCTCAGCGCGGCGACATCGTCGACTAGGCGCCGGGCGCGGCCGCTCTCCGCGCGCTCCGCCTGCCAGCCAAGATGGAACGGACGCAGCACCACCCGCGAAGGGTCGGCGTGGAGCCTGGTATCAAGTATTTGCAATGGGCCCGCGGCCGACCCGTGATTGCTGTTCAAACCCTGTCCTCGCCGAATCGTCAGGTGCGACTGCGGCGAGCGTTAACATGGAATAATGTGCGAGCTGAAATGCCAGGATCGATTCGGCCCCGCAATTCCGATTGGCTCCGCGCGGGTTGATCCCGTCTTGGCATCGGCCCGTCGCAAGGTCAGCGAGCACGACCCCCCGGTCGTTGGCGCCGAAAAACCAGCCCCAGACTGCCTGGGCGTGGTCTGGCCAGCGCTTATCGCCGGTCGCGCGCGCGGCGGCCACCGCCGCGTCGATCGCGGCTTGGGCCTCGAGCGGCTGCTGATCGAACGGCAGATGCGTGCTGTGGCGGCCGAAGGTCTCCGAGCCGATCGGGCGAAATTGCCCGTTGGCGGCGGTCTGGATCCCGCAGATCCAGTTGAGCGTCTGGACCCCGGCGGCGAGGTAATCTTCGCGCCCGAGTGCCACGCCGGCCTCGATCAGAGCCTGCGGCAGCCGCGGGTTGTCGTATCCGAGCACGCTCTCGAACCAGGCCCAGTCGGGCCGGCGCGTGCCGCCGCGCAGCCGTTCGAGCAGGTCGGCGCCGTTGCGCAGCAGCTCAAGCGAGATGTCGTGGCCCGGCTTGGCCCGCAGCATCGCGCAGGCGCCGAGCATGGTGAAGGCGATCGCACGCGGCGATTTTATCGTCGAAAGCTCGGGAAGCGCGGTGTCGTAGAGCTCCCTGGCCCATTCGCGAATCTCGGGGAACGGCGAATCCTCGGCGGTGCGGCCGAGCGCCCACAGCGAGCGGCCGTTGGAATCCTCGGATCCCATTTCTTCGCACCACGAGCGGTCGTAGCGCATGAAGTTGCGGAAGCGGCCCGCGTCGGGGTTCCATGCATCCTGCACGAAGGCGGCGTAGGTCATGCTGCGCGTCAGCCGCTCGTCGGAAGACAGCCCTTGCGCGACATTGATCAGCATCAGCGCACGGGCGTTGTCGTCGACGCAGTAGCCGTGGCGGCGGTCAGGGACCACGCCGCGCGCATGCTGGAGCATGCCGGTAGCGTCGCTCATCGCCAGCATCGCCGTAAGGTTGGGCGCGGCGCGCCGGCTCGGTACCCGCGCCGGAGCCGCGACCGCGCGCTCCACGAACGCGGCAGCGGCGGCAGCAAAGCGCGGCCAGATCGTCTCGCGCCCTTTGGCATATGCGCGCCGCTGCATCGCCGCGAGCTCGCGCGGGTGGTCGAGCAGGCTCGTGACGGCCTCGGCAATGGCGGACGAGCTGTTCGGGTCGATCAGGTACCCGACTCCGTCGGCGAGCAGCTCGCGCGCGTGGACGTAGGGCGTCGAGACCACTGCCTTGCCGAGCGCTACCGCGTAACTTAGAGTGCCAGAGGTGGACTGCTGGAGCCCAGGATAGGGGGTTAGGTAGATGTCGCATGCCTCGAGCTGGTCGAGCAGCTCGTCTGTGTCGAGGAAGCGATCGACCCATTCGATCGCGTCGGCGATGCCCAGGTCGGATGCGCGCGCCTGCAGCCCCTCGCGGTAGCTTTCGCCATGCGCGGCGACGAAGTTGGGATGGGTCGCGCCAATGATCCGGTAACGCACGTCGGGGTGCCTTGCGCGGATCGCGGGCAGCGCCTCGATCACGTGCTCGAGCCCCTTTCCCGGACCGAGTAGACCGAAGGTTGTGAGCACCTTGCACCCGGCGAGGCCGAGCCGCTCCTTGAACTCGGCCTGCCGTCCGAACGGCCGGTCGGGAGCGCCGTGGTGAATCACTTCGACTAGCTCGGAGGGCGCATGGTACTGCGACATCAGGAGTTCGCGACTTCGGCGCGACATGACCATGATGCGCGAGGCGCGCTGGACGAGGTGTTCGAGGATGCGGCGCTGATTGGCGGAAGGTTCGGTTAGCACCGTATGGCAGGTGACTATCAGCGGCGCTGCCAACCGGTCGACGAAGCACGTCACCATCTCGCCGTCGGTCCCGCCAAAGATGCCGAACTCGTGCTGCAGCCAAACCGCTTCGGCTCCGCTTGAGTTGATCTCCTCGGCGGCGCGTGCGAAATCGGCGGGATCGGCGCGGTTGATCGTGTCGCGCACCACATCATACGCGAGCGGGTCGGCGGCGTCCTCTAGCGCCCAGACGTCAAAAGACACTTCCGGTCGGAAGCGCGCGAGTTGCGCGGTGAGGTCGGCGGTGAACGTGGCGATACCGCACTTGCGCGGCGAGTAGTTGCCGACGAGCGCGATTCGCCGCGCCGCACGGGGCGGTCGGAAGGCGATCAACTGATTTAGCGACATAGCGTCCTCCGCGGGTTGGGGAGCACGATCGTTGTCTCTCAGCCACTCATTATGAGCAGTTGATGTAAGGTGGGGTCGTCGCGGGCTAAATGTAAGCGCGCGCCTATCCATGCCATGGCCTGCGGTCCGCTATTCACGGCCCAGAGCCTGCCGGGCTGCAAGCCGCCCAAAGACGGGACGTCGCGGCGGGGGCGATGCACTGCTTCGCACGCTGTGCCCGCAATGGACCAATTACGATCCCGCTAAGCTGTAATCGTCCTCCTCAGGGACGCACTCGCTTCGACGGACGAACGCCGCGATGATCTACCGCGCCACGGGCAACATCCGCGCGATCGAGATATTACTCGGCCACACCAAGATCGAGAATACGGTTTGCTATCTCGGGGTCGATGTCGAAGACGCCCCTTCTGCTGGCGGAGCGCACTGAAATCTGACCTAAGCCGCGGTCGATCAGTGTTGCTGGTCGACCACTTTTAGGCGGGCGTCGAGGTTCAGCAATCAACCGCATCTCGGGTGAGAAGCGGACGCGGAGACCGACCGCGCGATAAATATCGCTAACCTAAAGCAAGGTTCGGAAACCCAAGACGGATGAGACCGTTGCACTCGGGGTGACCCGCTTTTTTTTCGATCTCCATAACGACGCCGATGTCATCGACGAAGAGGGCCGGGAGTTTGCCGACCTGGACGCTGCGAAGGTTTACGCGCTGCGAGAGGCGCGCGAGATGATCCAGGTGAGCGTGGAAGAGCATGGTCGTATCGATCTGCGCCACCGACTGGAAGTGCGCGATGAGTCCGGCGTTGTTGCCTTCACGATGCTATTCGATGACGCGGTCGTGGTCTGCCGAGACAGCGAGGTTCTATAGCTCGTCAGGGCTACTCTATGCTCGTTGTCCGCAACGGCGGATCAGGTCCCCTTCCTAAGCCTTGCCGTGAGGCTTTGGGATTCGCGCGCCGCCGCTCGCTTTCAGCTAATGGACGATGCTGCTGTTCAATAATGTAACAAAACCAGCGCTAGTCGCGGGTTGGGAGAAAGCCGCGTGTCAGCGCCCGTTTCGGCCCCGGAGTGAAGTTCAGACGGCGCATTGGCGCCTTCTGGCCAAGCAACCTATAGGTCTAAGTTGAAAGGAGCGGCGCACGATGATCTTCTATCGATTTCACGAAGCTGCGGGCTCCTTGGTCGTGATAACCAGGGACATTACCGGGGCGAACCTGCCCAAGTCGCCGAGCGGCTGGAAAGCTGATGGGCAAACCGAGGTGACACGAGGTGGCCGGCCCAGGTGGGGCGTAGAGCCGGATGTAATCATCGCGACGATTGAGCGCGATGGCCTGTTCCTGCGACCGGGGTCACCCTTGGCAGGCGAATAGCGCCGGAGTGAAGATGACCCTAGCTGTTCTTCGCCAAGAGCGATGTTTCGCTCTCGGCTGGCGCAATTCAGGTGTCCGCTCGTCCCCGATCCGGATTTTCGCTTTGTGCGCGGCGCGAAGCGTCGGAAGCTTGCATGGAGTGGGCCTCACCATCCGTCGCCGCAGTGTGTCCGGCGTAGCTGCCATAGATGATCGTGGGTGGTGCGGAGGGATCCTGCGCGATCGGCGTCGATCGTGAGACCGTCCGCAGCTGCCGGATGCGCTCTGCGTATTCGGCAATCATACCGATGTGGTTCGCGTCTCCCGAGGCGCTGGCTTTCATCACTTCGAGCTGATGGGCGTAAAGCAGTTCATTGAGGTCCATCTCGCGCTCCTGTGGCCTGATCGGCAGCCAGATCTGCCAACATCGTTCTCACCTCCGCTTCGCCAGCTTGGCTGGCAGTTGCGATGGCAAGCGGACGCCCGCCCAGTTCGGGCAGTTCGGTGTTCAGGAAAGCGATCGCGGCGTCCTTGCCGAGCGATACGAACGCAAGGTGAGTGATGTCTCCCTGCCGCGCGGCCTGATCGTGCGGGATGGGGGAGGATTTGGCGCGTCTGCGCCAGTGAGACGCGGGTGCGCTGGTCTTTTCTTCCGCCATGCAATTAGAACCCTTCGAAGAGTGGGAAAGCCCGTCAGCCGATCAGCCAGAACAGCAACAGCGCCAGCGCCGCGAGCGGCAGCAATACGCCAATGTAGTCCGGCCCGAAGTTCTCGCGCGCACTCACAGAAGTGCGGCTCAAGCTTGGCCATCCGGCGAGCTTGCGCGATGGCGTCGGTGAGATTGGTGTATTGGAAGCCGCCTACCGAGTAAGTCTCTGTGAGGTGGCGAACTATTCCGAGGGACTCTGCACTCTGTTCCGGCGCAATGCTCCCTCCCTCGTTCTCCCACGACTCTGCTCTGGGCGGGAGGGGATTCGGTTGGGGATGAGACATCGAACTGCTCCCTTGCTGCAAGCGGGACGGTAGCGCTGACGGAGCGCAGGATATTCGTCAGGCGGCGGGTCCCGGGGCACTCGATGGAATGCCCCGGGGTCGTAGGCTTAGGCCTGCTGCTTTTCGGCCTGTGCACGATGTCCGTCGTCGGGCTGGAGATTGGTCGCGTGGGCCTTTCCTCCATCGACCTGGCTTGTTTCATAGCCGTAGCGCTGGCCTGCCTTCGGTTCCGCGGCTTCCTGCTGAAGATCGTTCTTAGCGAACGATAGCGGCTCACCACCCTTTTCAGGTGATATCATGCCGGATCCCTTGCCACTGTCGTAGCTCTTGATCTTGCCAAAATGGGTCATGGGAATGTCCTTCAGTCTCGCGCAGGCGATCATTAGCGACCGCTTGTGCGCGGGCTAAGAGGCGAAAAAGAAAGAAGGGAGAGCCAATGGCCCTCGGGACCGTCGATTGCGACTGGTAGCTGACCTGTAAATGGGGCGCGCGTCGCAATAAACAAGCCCCGATCGAACAATTGATTCAAGCACGCAGTTGGAGGCGTTCGGGCGGTTCGCAGCGATCGTTCCATTAATGGGTCGGAGGTCAGGCGGAAGCTACAGCCCCCTTGGGGCGTTCAATTCTGGCGGACGACGGTTACTTTGGTGCCGGGTGTTGCGTCGGTCGTTTCGACCGTCGCGCCCAGATGCGTTGCCAGAGCCTCCACGATGCCCGTCCCAAGTCCCGGCGTCGTGGGTTCGGCGCTCGCCGCGATACCCACGCCGTCGTCTGATACCGTCAGGGCGAAGCCTGTTCCGTCTGCATGATAATCGACGAGGATTTTGCCGCTCTTTTCGCGGTCGGGGAACGCGTGCTTGAGGGCGTTTATCACCAATTCGGTCACGATCAGGCCCAGGCTTGTCGAGACGTTTGCCGTAGCCGAGCTGTCATCGGTCGTGGAGGTCAGCGTGACTTTGCCCTCTTCATCCATCATCGAAGCGCCGATGCTGTCACAAAGGCCCGCAAAATACTGGCCAAGCTGGACCCGGTCGTCGCTGGATACGGCAAGTTGCTTTTGCAGGGTCGCGATGGACAAGACCCGGCGATGAGCGTTGCGCAGATGCACGCGGGTTTCTTCCGATTGAACGCTTCGTGCGCTCTGCATCAGCACACTGGCAATGATCTGCAGACTGTTGGCGACCCGATGCTGCAGTTCGAGCAGGAGAACCTGCTTTTCCTTGATCAGGTCATCCTTGATCCGCTCGGCAAGGCGGGCGGAGGTCACATCGCTGACTGTGAGAACGATCAGCGCAGCATCGCCATCATAGTCGAGCAAGTGGGCGTTGATTATGATGCAGGCGGTGGGATGACCCGATCGCACCAAGTTCATCTCGTAGGCATCGATGTTTGCAGTTCTCGCAAACGTCGAGCGTAGCAGCGAGCGAAGCTGCGGAACGCCCCATTCGCCCGCGCCCAGTTTTGTCAGGTCACGTCCAGCGACGCCGCCCGACGCAAAGCCGAAGGTGGTGCAGAAGCTGTCGCTTGCCCCCACGACGCGCAGGTCCGCATTGATGAGCAACACCGGTGCACGCGAGGCTCGAACGAGCGCAAGCGCGAGACTTTCAGCCGTGACGGGCAGGGTCGGCAATGCGTTCGACATGAGGGGCGCCTTGGGTGGCCGCCGAGCTTGCGTTAGTGCAAGCCAATGCAGGTCGAGACGATGTCCGCTGCGGGCGATGCGGTATCTTCTCGCTTTCAGCTTAGGCGCTTCGAGGAAAAACCATTCATCAATTCGCCATCGGCCCATCGCCAATTGGAGATCGCAGGCAGCTGCGCTTGCGGTTGGCTGTCATTGCATCCGCTTAAAGCAACCCCATCTAGGATTAATCGGCATGGCATCCTTCTCGTAAGCGCCGCCGACCGAGAGACATCCGGGCTCCCGCTTACCAAGGGAGCTATTCGATGTCTCAAATCTCATCAACAAGCATAACCCATTCTGTGGGGCCGAAATCGATGGCTTGGCAAAGCGCAGCTGGCGTAGCGCTTGCACTTTCGCTGTCTTTGGGGGCCTGCGCCACCGATACAGCGTCAAGAGACACAGGCGAGCGCCTGTCCGATCGCGGCAGGGAAATCGGGGCCTATGGGACCACTTGGTCCGAAGGCCAGCAGAACGTCAAGAAAGGCGAGAAGATCGTCGAGAAGAGTAACCGCAGTCTCGCCGAAGGCGAGCGAGACCTTGCGCGGGCCCGCAAGGAACTTGCCCTGGCAGAGCAGCAGATCAGCGATGCTTCGGCAACGAGGGCGGCCGCTCTCAAGCAGATCGAGGATGGCAGAGTGCAGATGGGCCGGGCAGAAGCAGACTACGCAACAACAAAGTCCGGGCCGTCGGCGGTCGATCCGGGGTATTGAATGTGTGAGGCAGCTCCCGACCAGGCGACACGGTCTCGATCAAGGCGCTAAGCCGCCGGAAAACGGGCGATCGCAACGTCTGCTCTGGGGTCGTTTGCGGAAAGTCTGCTTGGCGCATTTTTGACCTCAGAAGCGGACAGTCCGCAGTCGACCCCAAAGCCGACTTTAGCTCGAAGGCGTCGCTCCCTTAGTTCGCCGCTCCAGCGCCTCTAGGATTACGATCAGAATGGCCGTGATACCGAAAAGTGGCAGCACCATCGCGAGGAGGACAATAGCGACAATGGCCCACCGGGGTGTCGCCTTACCGTCCCCGGACGGCGCCCCAAGCTCGCCGCTCGGACGGCGCTTGAGCCACATCCATACTCCCACTCCACTCATGCTGAGAAGTGTCAGCGCGGTTAGGACTCCAATGAGTTGGTTGGGCCAACCGAACAATTGCCCTTCGTGCCAGGCAACCCCTGTGTTGACGACGCGATCGAGGATGTGTTGGTCGGCAAAGCCCCGTGCACCAGTCTCTTGAGCGGTCAGTGGATCGAAACTTACTTGCCGGTTGAGGGTGCGGTTCTGCGCTTCCGATTTGACCGTCCAATCTGCGCCCGTCGGCGGGCCGAATCGTTGAGGTGTGCCTGGTGGTATGACGGTGGCGGGGAAAGCCATATGTTCGGCTTCACCGCGTTCGACAAAGGCAGCTAGAGGCAGGCTGGGAACGCGCGAGGTCGGAGCGGCCGGTGCCATGGCACCGTGGTGCCCCGCATGGCCACCATCCACGCCGATCTTCCAGTCTTGCGGCCCCTCGACAAGTCCCAGCTCCGTGCGCGCCCACTTGAACGCACTGCCCCAGGTCCCTGCCCAGGGAAGCCCACTCGCCAACATGACCAGCACGAGGCCCGCTATCCAGAACCCAGTTACGCGGTGCAGGTCCTTGAGCAGTGGTCGGCCGCGAAGCGTCAGACGCGGCCAGAGTGTCCCGGCAGCCTGCATAGGACGCGGCCACCACATATAGGCGCCGGTCAGGATCATCACGACGGTCCAGCTCGCCGCCAGCTCCACCAGCCTGTCGCCCCATTCGCCCAGAAGCAGTGAACCGTGGATGCGAGCAACAGTGTCCGAGATGCGTTCGTTACGGTCTAGCGAGCCAAGCACCTTACCTTGGGGCGACACGAACACCTGTCGCTGATCGTCGTCCGGCAAGCCGAAGGCGATCATTGCTGCGTCACCCGGCTCACGAGGCAGGCGATAGCCATCGAAGCGCAAGTCAGGGGTTGCCGCAACCGCGGCTGCAAGCTGGGCATCGGGAGAGACCGCGCCCGCTGTTCCGAGGTCGAGAAAGGCTCGCTCTTCCCAGCGGTCTATCTGCGGCTTGAACAGGTAGATCGACCCCGTGATCGACAGCACGATGATGAACGGCAGCACGAACAGGCCAGCATAGAAATGCCAGCGCCAGAACGTGCGATAGGTTGCGGTGTCAGCCATGCATCACCTCAGAACCGTGCCCGCACGCCGCCGAAGACGGCACGACGCTCAACCGGATAGAAGATCGCTGAGGATGGGGTAGCCGTCACCGCTGCACTGATGTCGCCTACCGCCTTCTCGCCCAGAAGATTGCGGGCATCGAGGAACAGATCGATCCCGTCAGCGATGGCTGCACCAGCGCTTATCCCAACGAGGGCGTAGCTGTCGGTGCGCAGGGTATTGCGGTAATCGGCCCACGCGCCTTGGGGGACCCATTCGACATTAGGGGCGATATGGAAGCTATCGGACCCGATGCGAAGCTCGGCGCGGTAGGCGTGTCGAGGGATCACCGGGAGTTGGTTGTCGCCATACTGCGTGTCGTTGCTGAAGCGGAAGTCGCTGTATTGGTAGACCTGCCGTAGCCGCAGCCACTCGGTGAGGTCGAGCGCAAGGGAAGCTTCGAGCCCCTGATGCAACGTCCTGTCAGCGTTGAAGGTGGAAGCGGGGATGCTCGGTCCAATATCGAACTGAAGCAGCTCACCGTGAAGGTTGGCGCGATAGGCCCGACGTCCCACTCCGCGATGCCAACCTTGCCGCGCGTTCCCACCTCAAGCGTCCACGCCCGCTGCGCATCGATCGGCACGAAGTTCGCCACTTGAGCCAGCTCGATGAAGCCCGGAAACTCGACCGAGCGGCTGTAGTTGCCGAAAACCTGAATGCCTGCACTCGGCTCGTAGAGGACGCCGAACTTGGGAGAGAAGGCGCCGAACTCAGCCTTTCCGGTCACATCGGTTGCTCCGCCCGCGAAGCTGTTGAAGATCTGGTGCTGCTTGCGCAATCCGTCCGCGTATATGCCGCCAGCAATGAGCTGGAGCCGGTCGACCGGTTTGAAGCGCACCTCGCCATAGATGTTGGCCGTGCGGGCAATCTGGTCGGCATTGAATGTGAGAGCGCCTGCTGGCCGTTGAAGTTGACGAAGCGCTTGGACGCGACGATGCCGAACCGGGCCTCGCCCCCAAACGTCAACTCGATCAGACCGGTAGCATAATCGAACCGCGCGTAAGCGCCTTTGTCTGATGACTCCTGATCAACCACCTGAAAGATCGGATGGAAGAGCGACTTGACGTTGAGAAACACCAGCATCGAGATGGCCGTCCGCGAAGGTGAAGCGCGTTCGGTTCTGGAGCCTCAGGAAATGATGTCGCGCGCCTGATTGCCTCTGAAGCTGCCTGTCTTCGGGCTGGTCAGGACCGTCATCAGGTCAAGCGCCCCCGGCAGTTCCTGGTTGATGCGGTTGATGCTCGCGTAAGTGCAATTCTCGATGCTGTTGGCCAGTTGCAGGCCCACGTTGCCGTGAAAGCGCAAAGAGTGGCGCATAGCGTGCTCGCGATCGCCGTTCGAGCTATCGTAGCTCAGAGCCGCCCACGCATCGCCTGGACCACCTTGGACGCCGTAGGAGACCAGACCGCGATAGGTATCGAAGCTTCCCGCATCGGCTCGTAGGATGAACCTCCAGAGGCGGTCTTGCCGGTCGGTGTCACTCCGTTGATGGCGCCTCCAAGCGTTCCTGAGCCAAACCGGAGTGCATTGGCTCCACGATAGACCTCCAGGTGATCGAAAAATGTCGGCTCAAGCTCCTGAAAGTCACCATTGACATAGGCGAGATTGATCGGCACGCCGTCTTGCAAGAGCGTGAGTCCCCGCATGTGGAACCCGCGCGACAAACCAGACCCTCTGATCGATACACGCACCTCCTGCCCGAGCGCGGCTAGAGGTCGACGCCCGGTGAGAACGCAAGTGCGTCCCGCAAGCTGGCCAGCGACTTGTCCGCATAGTCTTCGTAGGTGACCACATCGGTGCCACCCGGGGTCTTAGCAGCTTGCTCAGCGGCTTCGTTCGCCACGCGCTGGCCGGCAACGATGATTGC
>CAVSJL010000003.1:0-258883 GCA_963728375.1 uncultured Alphaproteobacteria bacterium | reverse complement strand
TATATAAGATACTTAGTCCATGGCGGTGGTGTCAGTCTAATCGCAACCGGTCTCCGAACTGGCCCGCGAGAAAAAGACCTTTCGAGCCTATACGCCCGTCCCGGGCATCGACCCGATGCCAGTGACGCGGTCGGCGATGAGGCTTGCCATCGGATAGGCGCAGTAGTCGGCCGCGTAGAACGCGCTCGGCCGGTGATTGCCCGATTCCCCAATACCGCCGAACGGCATGCCGCCCGAGGCGCCGGTCGTCGGACGGTTGCGGTTCACGACCCCGGCCCTGATCTCGTCGAGGAAGATCTCCCACAGCGCATCATCTCCGCTCACGAGCCCTGCCGAGAGCCCAAAACGAGTAGCATTCGCGAGCTTAATCGCCTGTCGGAAGTCCTTAGCACGGTGCACCGTTAAGAGTGGTGCGAACACCTCATCGTCAGGTATAACTATACCGGTTCCATCGATGATGCCGGGCGAGACAAATGAGCTGGGCCGAGCGGCGATTGGTCCCAACGCACGAATCCGCTTTGCGCCGCGTCCGACCCACGCGGCCTCCGTCGCGGCTGCCGCTCCTGCTGGCCGGGCTGCGATCAAAGGGCCCATGAATGGCTCGTCCGGGTCGTCCCACGCGCCGACGCGGAGACGATCAGTCCTCTCCGCCACCGCCTCGACTATTCGCTCACCCGCAGTCCCCTGAGGAACGATGAGACGCCGTGCGCATGTGCACCGCTGACCAGTGGTGATGAAGGCAGACTGGATCACGATCTCGGCAATAGCATCGGCCTCGCCGTCCCACGCAATGAGCGGGTTATTTCCACCAAGTTCGAGCGCGAGGATCACTTCGGGCCGATCGGCAAACGTTCGGCGAAGGTTTCTGCCGGCCGCCGCCGAGCCGGTAAAGAGCACGCCATCGACCATGCAATTGAGAAGCGCCGCGCCTGTTTCGCGTCCGCCTTGGACGAGCTCGACGACACCCGGCGGCACACCCGCCTTGCGCAGCAAGTCGACCATGCGTTGACCTACCGCGGGGGTATGCTCCGATGGTTTGAACACAACGCAATTGCCGGCGAGCAAAGCAGGTACGATGTGCCCGTTCGGCAGATGTCCGGGGAAGTTGTAGGGACCAAGGACCGCCATCACGCCGTGCGGTCTGTGTCGCAAAGTTGCCCGACCAAAATCGGTATCATTGGTCCGCTCGCCGGCACGTTCATGCATTGCGGAGATCGAAAGCGGGACCTTTCCGATCATCGTCACGACCTCGCCGCGTGCTTCCCAGAGCGGCTTCCCCGTTTCCCTGGAAATCAGTTCGGCGATTTCGGCCGCTTCTCGGCGGAGGACATCGGCATATTCGCTGAGGATCGCGATCCGCTCAGATCTGGGGCGCCTCCGCCATGGGCCAAAGGCTGCTCGCGCACGCTCGACGGCGGCGCTGCATGTCGATGCTTCGGCGGCCTCGCCCTCCCAGACGATTTCGTCGTTGGCCGGATTTAGGGAGCGCATGCTCACGACGCCTCCGCCATGATCAGGGCAGCGCAAGTCGCATCGAAACGATCCAGGACCTCCTCGACTTCGTTCGCCGTGATGTTGAGCGGCGGAAGGATGCGGACGATATTGTCGCCGCCGCCGGCCAGCAATATCCGCTGTTGGCGCGCTGTCGCCATAAATCCACGATTATTGGGATTGAGCGCAATTCCGACCAACAGTCCTTTCCCGCGAACTTCTCGGACGATGGCGGGGTAGCGCTCGGCGATCTCGCCAAGACCGTCCCGCAAAATGTTGGACGTCGCGTCCACCCCTCCGAGAAATTCGCTGTCGGAAATGATGTCGAACGCTGCCTCGGCGACAGCCATTGCGAGCGGATTTCCACCGAAGGTCGAACCGTGAGTGCCCGGAACCATCCCCGCGGCTGCTTTGTCTGTGGCAAGGCAAGCTCCGACCGGAAATCCGCCGCCCAAAGCCTTCGCCACGGCCATGACGTCGGGCTCGCAGCCCTTGTGCCACTGATGGGCAAACAACCGCCCCGTGCGCCCCATTCCGCTCTGAACCTCGTCATAGATCAAAAGCACGCCGAACTGCGTGCATTGGTTGCGTAGCCAGCGAAGCATTTCCCCGGAGATTTCACGCGCGCCGCCTTCGCCCTGCACCGGTTCGACGATGATCGCTGCGGTGTCGGGGGCCGCAATGGCTTGTGTGACCGCGGCCCGATCCGACCGATCAAGAACTCCGTACCCCGGTAGCGCCGGGCCGAAGCCGTCGAGGTAGGACTGGTTGCCCGCCGCGTTTAATGTGGCATAGGTCCGACCGTGGAACGCCCCCTCCAGCGAGTAAATGACCGCACGCTGCGGCTCCCCCCTCGAATGATGATAGCGCCGCGCGAGCTTGAGCGCGCACTCCACTAACTCGGCGCCAGAATTGGTAAAGAAAACCCGGTCCGCAAAACTGTGGGTTGTAAGCTTCGCCGCGAGACGTTCCTGACCTTCGATCCGGAACATGTTTGACAGGTGCCAGATTTTGCCTGCCTGCCGCTCGAGCGCTTCGCGCAAGCGAGGATGGGCATGCCCTAGCGCGTTGGTCGCGATCCCCGAGACGCAGTCCAGCCATGCCTCTCCACTATCGGTGTAGAGCCAAGGACCCCCGCCCCGAACGAACACGGGATCCGCCCGGTTGTATACATCGAGCAAGTTGCATGCGTTCATGAAAAGTCTCCTCAAGAGAGGCTGCAAAACAACGCCGTGCCGATCCGCCTGCGCAACACGCCAGCCCGTCTTGCAACGTATCGCCGGCTGGCTGGCGAGCTTGGCCGAGCGGCCTAGGGCGGTCAGGATGAGGGGTTTGAAACACTCACTACAGATCGCTGCCCATGTCAGCCCCCGGCCAGCGGAAAGATTCCGAAGAGCAGCGACGCTGCAAGCATAAGGACGCAGATCAAGACGGCCCATTTGATCGTAAAGCGCTGGTGATCGCCGAACTCGACACCGGCCAACCCCACCAGAAGATATGTCGAAGCGACCAGCGGGCTCAGAAGGTGCACAGGCTGTCCGATAAGCGATGCGCGCGCCATTTCTGCATCACTGATCCCATAGTGGCTCGCTGCTTCACTGACGACGGGGAGAACACCGAAGTAGAATGCGTCGTTGGAAATGAAAAACGTAAGCGGCATGCTGGCGATAGCGGTGATCGGCGCAAGATACGGGCCCCACGCTTCCGGTATGATCGCCAGCAGGCTCGATGACATGGCATCGACCATACCCGTACCACTGAGAATCCCGGTGAATATGCCCGCCGCGAAGATCAGAGAAACAACTGCGATGACGTTCGTAGAATGTTCCGCGATCCTTCGGCGCTGCTCTTCTAGATTGGGATAGTTCACCACAAGAGCAATAGAGAAGGCGACCATGAACAATACTGGCAGGGGTAAGAGGCCGGTGATCAGGGCTACTAGAAGACCAATGGTGAGCGCACCATTGAACCACAGCAGCTTTGGGCGCCGCAAAGCAGCAACTTCGGCTTCTTCGGGCGGAAGCAGTGCCACGTTCTCCATCAGCCCATCGTTGGTAAAGCCGTCGTCTCTGGGAGACGCCGTGGTGGTCGCAGCGGAACTGAGCGATCCGGCGCCTACGAGACGACCCGGGGGCATGAGTTCGACCGTCCCCAGTCTTCGGCGCTCCGCCATACCGAGATGCCAGGCCAGTGCGATCACCCCGATAACGCCCACCACCATGACCGGGATGAGCGGCACGAAGATTGTCTGGGGCTCGAGACGCAAGGCGCTCGCCGCCCGGGCCAACGGCCCGCCCCAAGGGGTCAGGTTCATGATGCCGCTGGCCAAGATGGTGACGCACGTCAGGTTGAGCGCGTCCATGTTCAGCCGCTTATACAAAGGCAGCATCGATGCGGTGACGATCATATAGGTGGTCGACCCATCGCCATCGAGCGATACGAAGGCCGCCAAAGCCGCGGTCCCGATCACCACCTTGAGCGGATCCCCGCCAACCAAGGCGAGAATTCGCCGAACGATGGGGTCGAACAGGCCCGCGTCGATCATTAGACCGAAATACAGGATCGCGAACATCAGCATGACGCCCGTTGGGGCGAGCGTCTTGATGCCATCGAGCATCATGTCGCCCAGGTTCTCGCTTCCGAATCCGGCTACGAGGGCGAACAGGATTGGAATGACTATCAGGGCGACTGTCGGAGAGAGACGACGCGCCATGATGAGGGTCATGAAAGTCACGACCATGCCAAAGCCGAGTATCGCCAACACCATTTTCTCTCCCGCCGGCACGAGCCAGATAACACCGGACCGACCGGCGGCCCGCACTTCTGGAATGGAGCACCAGTCTGTCGTCAGTCTGTCATTGGCATTTCCGTCGTTCGCAAAGGCCCTTCGCCTCGATCCGAGTGATCCGCGCTGCGCTGAATGCCGAAGAGGTCGAGCATGCGCGCATGCTTCTGACGATCGAGATAAACCAGCAAACCAGGGCCGAGCGGGATCGGGCGAATGGAATCGATCTCTCGCTGCCGTCCGGGAGAATTGGTTTCGTCGCGAATGGCCTTGAGATCGCTATCCTGCGTTAGAATCTTCTGCCCGCGAGGAGAGAGCAGGTACTCTAGGAACTGGTGAGCTGCCTCGGGATGGGGCGCCGACCTCGGGATCATTGCCGTTCGCGACACCGACAGCGTGTAATCCTCCGGGTAAACTACCTTGAGCCAAGGCAGCCGTTCAGCACGGGAGTGGGCGTACGAGCCGAGCAGATTGTAGCCGAGGGCAATCTTGCCATCAGCGAGTTCGTCAAGCAGCGCAGCGGTCGTGCCCCGCTGCTCGACGCGCGCATCCCGGAAGGCCTCGATCAGGGCACCGAAATCGCTGCTGAATCGCGCGTCCTGGGAAGCCAGAAAGTAGCCGACGCTGCTCTCGACGATGTCGTACGTTCCGATTCGTCCGCGCCAAAATTTGCGATCGGAACGCAAGTCGGCGAGCAGCTCGGGACGGCTTGAGGGTATCGTTCGACCGGCCATCAGGCGCGTGTTGAAGACCATTACCACGGGCTCGGCGGTGAAGCCGAATGCCTCGTTTCGCCAATTGGACCAATCGGGCATTTCCGAGGCGTGCTGCGATAAATGTGCGGCAGCATAGCCGTCATTCACAAGCTTGACCTGAAGATCGGTTGCCGAGCTGAGGAGCAAGTCCGCTCGCACGCGGCCTTCTGCCTCTTCATGGAGGAACCGGTCGTAGAGAGGTTCAGCTTCGAGCTCGACATACTCAACCGAAGTATCGGGATAGCTGCGCTCGAAGTCGTCCACCACGGCCGCGAACTGCGCCCGATCGGTTGTTCCGTAGACGGTCAGCCGGCCAGCCCCAGCTTGCTCATCGGACCGGCCGGCACAGGCGGAGAGGAAAAGTACCGCAAGAAGTATCCACGTCCGTGTCATCAGCGTCCTCGCCTCGGCAGCCGAAGCCGGATCGCCAAACCCCCGCCTTCTCGTTCGTCCAGAGTGATTGTGCCATGGTGCGCCTCGACGACCCGTGCGATGATCGCCATTCCCAGGCCTGCACCCGGCGCGCTGCTGTTGGCTCTCGAAAAGCGTTCGAAAATAGCGTCACGGTGCTCTGGAGGAATCCCTGGCCCACGATCCGCGACGGTCAATGTGTAAGTGTCATCCGTACCGTCCAATATGATGGTGACCTCGGCCTCTGTTTCTCCCCGACCGTGCAAAATGGCATTGTGGATGAGGTTCTTGATGGCCTCACCCACCATCAGTTCGTCGCCGTAGAGCGGCGCGCTCTTGAGCGGCGAGGTGAAGCGGACATCGCTGTCTTCCAAAAGCGGCACTGTTTCACGGACGGCACGCGCGACGATGTCAAGGAGATCGAGATCGTCGAACCGCCGCAAGTTCAATCGATGGAGCGTGGTGGCGTCGCTGAGCAGTTGATTGACGAGGCGGATCAACCGGTTGGTGTTGCGCTGAATGGCTGCAATGCTGCGAGACCACTCTGCCGGGTCGTCTGTTTCGGCCAGTTGCGCTTGAGCGGAAATGGTGGCCAGCGGCGTGCGGATCTGGTGCGCCGCGTCGGCGATGAAGGTCTTGAGATCCTCAATCGCAGCGGCCAGGCGGTGCATGAACTGGTTGAGCGCGTCGACCAAGGGCAGCACCTCAGCAGGCACCGGGGTCTGCAATTCACCGAGCGCATCGGGTTCGCGCTTCGACAGCTCCAGCCCGATCCGGGACAGAGGACGCAACGCGACGCGAATGCCGAACCAGACTATCAGCAAGGCAAGGAGTGTCATCAGAAGGATGGGAGCGAGGGCACCGATCAGCAGTTCGCGGGCCAGTCCCTGCCGTGCGCGCCGCGTCTGACCGACCTGTACCGCCACGAATTGCGCTGGCCCCGGGCTCGACACCTTACGCGAGAGGGAGACAAAGCGAACCTTTTCGCCACGATACATGGCGTCGAAGAACTGAAGGTCCTCGCTCCGGGCTAGACCAGCCCGCTGGAATCTCGGCTCTGGGACCGGCGGGAGGTCGGGATAACCCGTCACGGTACCCTTTTTCTCCATTTCCACTCGATAGAAAACGCGATCATTCGGTGCCGCCGAGAGCATGTCGAGTGCCGCGTACGGAATATCGACGGTGACCTGGTCATTCGAAAGCGAGAGGGTCTCAGCGATCGACAAGGCAGATCCGGCCAGCAGACGGTCGTAAGACCGATCGGCCGCCAGCGTAGCGTAAACACTGGCCGCGAGGTAGAGAGCGACCATCCCTACAAGGAACAGGGCCCCGAGAGGTACCAGTAGCCGGGTTCGCAGTGAGGCCGTCCTGGCCGTCATGAGGCAGGCGGACGCTCCGCTACGTAACCGAAGCCGCGCACGGTCCTAATGACGATGGAAATCACCTAGTTTCCGGCGCAGCCGCCCGACATAGAGCTCGATAGCATTGCCGCTGGCCTCGTCGTCGAAATCGAACAATTGCGCAGCGATCTGGTCCTTGCTGAGCACTCGACCGAGACTGCCGATCAGGATCTCGAGAAGCCGGTATTCTCGGTTCGGGAGGGTAAGCTGCGTGTCGCCAACACGCACAACTTTGGCCGTTCGATCGAGCACCAGACCGCCAACGGCAGTTTCGCTGGAAGCGATCCCTTGCGAGCGCCTCAGCAGCGCCCGGCACCGCGCCGTGAATTCGCGAAAATCGAACGGTTTGGCGAGATAGTCGTCCGCCCCCACGTCGAGCGCGTCGACCCTATATTTCACGTCCGATCGGGCGGTGAGCATGAGGACCGGCACTTTCGAGCCTCGCCGCCGCAAAGCGCGCAAGACCTCGACTCCGTCCATCACGGGAAGGCCGATATCGAGGACGACAACGTCGTAATCCTGATAGGTGAGCACCTCGTCCGCCTGTTCGCCGTCGGCGATGAGATCTACCGCATGCCCGTCGCGGCGGAGCCGCCTTTGCAACGTTTCCCCCAGATCCGGATCGTCCTCGACGACGAGCATGCGAATGACAGTCTCTCCCGATGTGCCTGAAAACCCGGCGGCTGACAGCTACCTGACAGTTCGGAGCGACATCTAGTGAGCAGCCCGGCCGCTTGGCAAGCGGGTCGGACAATGACGCCATCGCAGATCAACGTGGCGTCGTGGCGGACTATTTGGAAGAGGGGGTCATCGCGGACATGCAAAGCGGTGGGAAACGGTTGGGTTATGCCGGGGCGCCCTTCGGTAGGACCGTTTGCGGGGCGGTATTGGTTCTCTTCGTCCTGGGAGTGCACCCCGCCCATGCCCAGTCGGCCGATCAATTGGCGGCGCTGCGCCTGGAACTTGCCGATCTAAAGGCCACGCAGGCGCAAACAGCCCAGCGTATCTCGGCGGTCGAGGCGGCAATCGACAACCTCTCAGTCGATCCACCGACCCCTGCGACAGTCCGTTCGGTGAGCCGGACCGTAACAGCCGTATCGGCCGTCTCCCCGGCAGGACCGGAACAGGGGCCCGCTCGCCTGTCGCTGAGCGGTGATGTCCGTCTGAGGTATGAAGCGAACACCGGCGACAGCGACTCGCGCGATCGTCACCGCGGCGTCCTCCGCGCGCGGCTGCGTGGAAGTTATGCGGTCAGCCCCTCCCTGTCGGTTGGCGGACAACTTTCGACCGGCGATCCCGACGACCCCAACACCGCCGATGTCACTCTGGGCAATTTCGCCGACGATCTCACCGTTAGCCTTGACCAGGCATACATGCGATATTCGGCGGGCCCCGTAACCCTGACCGGCGGAAAAATACCACTGCCCTTCACCCGAACCGATCTGGTCTGGGATGGCGACGTCAGTCCGCAAGGTGTGTCGGCAGCTTATCGGCTCGCTACCCGCGGAGGCAGCGTGTTGAAGGCCGCGGCGCTTTATTTTCTGATCGACGAGGCAGCCGGAGGACCGGACAGCAGGATGGTCGGAGGTCAGGTGGGCTTCCTGTCGCCAGAGGGCCCAGTCCAGATCAGCGCCGCCGTCGCGTACTATGACTATCGACTAGCTGGGCTTGCCGGTGCGGATGCTGGCGACTTCCGCAGCAACCTGCGCGCGTCGACCGGGGGCTACCTGTCGGATTTCAATCTTTTCGATGCCATCGCTTCGGTCAGCTATTCCGGCCTCGGCGAGCGCTGGCCGCTTGGAATCGCGGGCGACTACGTGCAAAATAGCGGAGCCCGCACATCTGCCGACACAGGGTTCAACATCGAAGGATTCCTCGGGCGCGCTTCCGAGTCAAACGATTGGCGCTTCGGCTATGGTTACGCTCAAGCCGAAGCTGACGCGGTGCTCGCCGCCTTCTCGAACGACAATCTGACGATCGGCACGAACTACCGACTCCATACCCTGAGCGTCGACTATATGCCGCAAACCCACACGGCGCTCAACCTGACATGGTACCACTACAGGCCGCTCGATCCCACCTACACCGCCGGCGACCTGGCCGAGGACTGGCTCGAGCGTGTCCGGTTGAATCTTCTCCTCGATTTTTAGGAACGGAGCAGGTCGTGTCCGCACCCCCCGCAATCTTGAAGCCTAAATTCCCCGGCGATGCGGGGACAACGTGATGCCCACGGGTATGGGCACTCCCGCTTCCCTTCCGCGGTCCGCCGGGCGCAGCGCGTTCGGGAAAGACCCGGATGGATATCACAACGCTCGCAGCGGCTATCCGGAGGGCCTCTTCGCGGCCATTGCGCGGCGGTCCCGGTGTCGCACGATTCTGGAGATCGGCGCCGGCACCGGGCTTGCCACTCGCGACTTGCTCAATTTATCAGCGGAGAGACTGCTGGCGATCGAGCCGGACCCGGCGCTGGCTGAATACTTGCGCAGACAGATCGACGATCCAAAGGTCGAAGTGCGCGCCCAGGGTTTTGGCGACGGGCCGATTGGGGAGACTTTCGATCTCGTTGCTGCCGCCAGCTCGTTCCATTGGCTCGAGCCAAAGGCTGCTTTGCGCGACATCCGCACAGCCCTCGAACCCGGCGGACTTGTGGCGTTATGGTGGAATTCATACCGGCAGCCCAATAGCGACGACCCGTTCGCTGACGCGGTTTCGCACCTGCTCGACGATGTGGCACTTGCTCCTTCCGAAACGCGGCACGGCCACTACAGTCTGGATGAATCGTTTCACCGACGCCAACTAGCCGAGGCAGGCTTCGGCGAAATCGAGTTCGAGATTTTCCGGAGTGAGCGCTGGATCGACGCATCCGGTGCGCGTGCTCTCTTCGCGAGCTATTCCTTTGTCTCTGCCCTGCCCGCCGAACGGCGCGAGCAATTGCTAGCAGGAGTAGAAAGAGTGGTTGAAGATCGATTTGGCGGGCGTTGTCCAAACCAGGTAATCAGCGCCCTCTATACCGCCAGGGTCTCGTGACGGCAGCCCCGCTAGACAGCGAGGTGACAGATTAACGCTCCATCCCGAACGCGCAAAAAGAGGAGCCGCAAAGAAATGGCGAAGACGGCAAGACTGGCAGCGTGCCTTGCAATGGCATTGGGAGGATGCCAGGCCGGACAGGGGCTGAAGGCGAACGCGGGGGGCGACGGATGGTCGGTCGCCCGCTTCGGCCTGCCCGGTGAAGGACGCGGCGACTACATTGCCGTCGACCCCGATGCCAACCGACTGTACGTCACGCACTCTACTAGAGTGCACATACTTGCCCTCGATAGCCTTGCAACGCTGGCCGAGGTAAAGGGTCTGACCGGGGCACATGGCGTCGCGCTTGATGCGGCCCATGGCCGGGGCTTCGTGACCGATGGTGTGCCTGCGAACCAGGTAGTGATGTTCGATCTGGCGACGGGAGAGGTCCTGAAGCGAATTCCGGCGGGCGAGAAACCCGATAGCATCCTGTTCGACCCATCTTCGGGAAAGGTGATGGCGTTTAACAATAAATCGGCGAACGTCACCGTCATAGATCCGGTCTCTGGCGAGGTGGTTGGGACCATCGAGCTTCCATCGGGTCCCGAGTTCTCGCACGCGGATGGCAACGGCACAGTCTGGGTAAATCTTGAAGGCGACGATGCCATCGCGGTCATCGACAGCAAGGCAATGAAGCTGAAATCGCGGATCAAGCTCGGCACCTGCGATGGCCCTGCGCCCCTTGCGTTCGAACTCGGCCCATAGGCGCCTGTTCGCAGGATGCGGCAACGGGCTGATGAAAGTCGTCGATGCCGACAGCGGTGCCCTCATAACCTCGCTGCCCGTCGGCGAGGACCCCGACGGGATCGTGTACGATGCGCGCAACAGGCGGATCGTCGTCGCCAACCGCGACGGTTCGTGGACGGTCGTCGACCAGCTGGGTCCCGACCGCTACGCGAAGCGCGCAGATCTGCCGATCGACGAGTACGCCAAGACAATCGCCCTCGACCCGAAGACTGGCCGCCTGTTCTCTTCGAGCGCTGACCTCATCTGGCCGGAAGAAGTGCAAAGCGAAAAGCGCTTGCCGAATGCCAAGCCGGGCAGCTTCCGCCTGATTGTCGTCACCCGGACATAAGACCGGTGCCGCACTCCCTTGCCACTGCGGAGCGGCAAACGCCGACACTTTGGCGCGCTCTCTCCGCGGGAGCGTCTGCCCTTGGCCTTTGCGCAACATCGCCCGTGCTGGCCGACGAAAGTCTCGTGGCCGAAGCGGCACCCGTTACGGTGGAGGCAAGCTATGTGGTCGACGTCCTCGCCAATCGGGGCGGACTGCGGAATGACGCGGTCCTGTTGGCGCGCGGTGATGTGACGCTGACTGTTGATCTGGATGAATTCGCACTTCCCGGGGGGGTTCTGTTCCTCGACCTAATGGCCGTTCACGGCGACGGCTTATCCGAGCATTCGGTGGGCGATGCCCAGATCGTCAGCAATATCGAGGCGCCAGCGGCCGTTCGCCCCATCGAGGCGTGGCTCCAGATGCCGCTGACGCGAGGATCGCGCTTCAAGGTCGGGCTTATTGACCTCAACAGTGAATTCGATGTGCAGGATATCGGAGCCCTGTTCCTTAACGGTTCGCACGGGATCGGACCCGAGTTCTCCCAGTCCGGCACAAATGGCCCTTCGATCTTCCCGATAACGAGCGTGGGCGCCATCATCGAAGCGGAATATTCGGGTGGGCTAGTGCGGCTCGGCGTATTCGATGCTGTTGCTGGCGGCGAGGCCGATCCGGCGCGACCTGCGATCCGCTGGCCGGGCGCGAACGGCGCGCTTCTCGTTGGCGAGGTCGACCTCGCGCTCGCGGAACGCGGGATCGTCCGGTTGGGCGCGTGGCGCTACGGACGACGCTTCGAGCCCCTCGCCCAGACTGGCGCGGAGCAAAGAAGCTTAGGCGCCTACGCGATGATAGAAGGTTCTCTCCTGCGCTTCGAGACTGGGCACAGCCTGAAAGCATGGGTTCGTGCAGGAGTCGCGAGCGAAGCGGTAAATCCGATCGCGAACTACTGGGGAGGCGGCGCGTCCTTCGGTGACGACGCCAGCCGTTTCGGAGCCGCGATCGCCCATGCACGGCTGGGCAAGCAGGCCTTGAGCCGCGCCGCACGCGAGGGCGAGGAAATGACGCGCGCGGAGACCGTCTTCGAGCTCACCTGGGCTCGGCGGATCGCGTCCGGCATGTCGATCCAGCCGAACATGCAGTACGTCGTCAATCCCGGTTGGAAGCCGGGCCGCCGCAATGCGCTCATCGCCGGTCTTCGGCTCAGTTTCGGGCTTCGGCTGTTCTAACTTATCGCGCACGCCTCCCCGTGACAGCTAGCCGATGGCTTCCCGCGCTACTCGATCCCCAGGGCAGCCGGGCCGCATTTCTCACAGCGGCGGGGATGGGAGCCGTGAAAGACATGCAACTTCAGTTCACGCCGCAGAAAATCCTGTCGAAGTTCTTCGCGCTCGCCGCAGGGCTTGTCGCCTTCCCGGCGCTGGCCGGACCGCCTTATGCTACCGACGATCCAATTCCAGCCGACTACGGAAAGTGGGAAATCATCACGTTCGCCGAGCGACTCGATCTCGACGATGGGAGCGAGGTGGAGGCAGGCCTCGACGTCAACTACGGCGTTTTGCCGCGGGTGCAGTTATCCGCTACCTTGCCGCTGGCCAGCGAAGACAGAGACGGCGGATCGCGCGTAGGCCTCGGCGATCTCGAAGTCGGCGTGAAATATCTTTTGGCCAAGCAGGCTGAAGACGGCGATGGCATAAGCGTGGCGCTTTATCCGAGCATGACATTGCCGACTGCACGCGCCGGTCTCGGCTCCAAAAAGGTCGGCTTTTTCCTTCCTGTCTGGGCCGAGAAGGAATTCGGGTCCTGGAGCATCTTCGGCGGCGGGGGATACGCCATCAACGGCGGCGATGGGGAAAAGAACAACTGGTCCGGGGGAGTGGCAATCACGCACCAATTCGGCGAGCGCGTGAATTTCGGCGCAGAAGTTTATCACGAGGCTGCGCGCGAGTTGGACGGCGTATCGGTGACCGGCGCCGCGCTGGGCGCGGAGGTAAAGCTGAACGATACACTTTCGCTGCTGGTGTCCGCGGGACCTGTTCTCACGCATCGCTCCGAAAACGGGCGTTTCACCGCCTATGCAGGCATTGGCCTTGCTCTTTAGACGGAGAAATTCCGATGCCGACTTCTCAGTGCACGGCCGACAGGTGGCCGACAGGTTCCGACACGAACCTTGTCGGATGAGGACCGGGTCATTGTTCAAACTTCGCCGCCATGGGACGGCCGGAAGTGGTGTGCGCTTCGCCCCAACGTGGTCGCGCGATGACCGCCGCAGCGCGAGCTAGAGGAGAGATCAAGATGAATCCGCAGAATGGCGCTTGCGTTGGGTAGCTGTGCGATGACGCTGGCCTGCAGTAGTGTGCAATCGGGTTCGCCAGAGTGAGTAGCTCCCGGAGCGCAGCCTCTTATCCCGAGATCGTTGTTCCCGGAGCCCGATTGCGCAGTTCATGTCGGGTACGACCGCGACACGACCTTGGCGGGATACCTGCTTCCCGATGAGATCGGACGGGTAAATTGCGTGCCGTTCTCGAGAACCGCGCTCGGCGCGCCGACAGGATATCGCGGCGACTACTACGTCGATGAGTTTACCGACGAGCAACTGCGACAGCGGTGGTTCTCGTGCAAAGCGGACGATGTTTGTCGGGAGCGGATTGAAAAGCACGTCGATCGCCGCCTGCCGCCCAATCGCGAATATCGGATCAACCGATCCCCACGCCCGCTTCCTGCTCGGAAAGCTCGACGAACGCCCTGATCTCGATCTGGTCGGACGTACGGCGGCCGGTGTTCTTCGCTCGCGCGCCCTATCGAGGAGCCAATCGCCGAGCTGGACCCGGCGACCCTGACGGTCGAGTTCACCGTCGGAGCAGGCCCGTATGAGCAGCGACACGGCATGACGGAACCCGTCAAGTTGCGCGGCTGGTACATGCAGGGGTCGGGCGTGCCGGACGCAAACGGCGGACGCCGCCGAGCTCTGATCCTGATGAGCGGGGGTGGGGGCACTCGCCTGGCCGCCATCCAGCATCCCGATGACGAACTTTTCCACATCGATCCGGCGACCGGGCGCAGTGTGCTCAATCGACTATCCAAACGAGACGCACCGGAGCCTCCGGCCAGCGGGGCTGGCGCCAGTTCATGTACGAGCTGAATCGAGCGGGGTTCGACGTTCTCGCCTATGACCGGCGAGGTGTCGGCGCTCTCGGGTGGCTATGTCGACACGAACACCCTTCAGCAGGGCCGCGATATCCTCACCGTCATCGCAAGCCTGCACACGGGTAATGGGCGTTCGCGCGCTGAGTCCCCGGACGGTCGAAGCTTTTCGGGCAGCGACGCGGTGATGCCGCTTGGCTGGGGAAGAAGGGCGCCGGATGATGCCCATTATCCTCGCCGGCAACTCGCGGGGGACCATGTCCACCGGATGGGCGATGCAGCGCAATTTCGATCGCACCTGTTCGTTCGACGCGACCCCGATCGTCTGCGGGCCGCCAGTCGGGCTGAAGAACATCAAGGGCGCGATGATGCTTGCCGATTTCAGCGCCGGTCCCGGTTACGGCATTGCCAACACCTCCCAGGACGACCGTGATCGCGCCCTCTTCATCGGCGCGAACGAAGTCGAGCACGGACTCGTGTTCTTCCCGAGTTCCGCGATCCTGGCGAGCGCCCATCAGCTGGCCGGCCCTGTTCATCGGGCGGGGGACCTACGATTATGCCGAAAGCCTTGAAGGCGCCGTCGATGTCTATCGCCGCGTTACCGGCCCGAAGGAACTTGCAGTGGTGCGGGGCGCACACCCGTTCGAGACTTGGCCGGAAAGCGAGCGGAAGCGAATTTCACAGCGGATGATCGCCTTCGCCACCGCCGTCGTGCTCGGGAAAGACAAAGTGCCGGGCGGGCGCGCCTGGACAAATCGTGCGCGACCTTGTCGCGACCACTGTGCGGGACGAAACCGCAGGATTACTGCCAGTCGCCGCAATGCCATGCCTGCGAGGGCACCTCTATGAAACGCGTCAGGCCTCGCCCAAGACACCCGTCAGCGTCGGCAGACTGGTTTCCGCGGAATTGACGTTGACCGATCGCTTCACGAAGACCGAGTCTCCCTCGAACTGACACGTGACAGTGTCGCGAAACGCAGCTTCGACATACTGCCAGACCATCTCGAGCGTTGTTCGCATCCAGCCAACGGGCGCCAGCGACCACGGGCGCATTCGCCAGTTCGTACTCGTGATGAAGGCGGGCCCCGCTCATGGACGTTTCCTGCTCCAGCCACTCGCGGGTTCCGTTGACGACGGTGTGCGTCCCCGCGTCGATCGCTCATCGTGTAGCGGATACGGTCCGGGAGCACATCGAACGCAACGCGGGTCACGCCCTGGTCGTTGGACAGAACTTCGAAACTCCGGCCCGAAATGCGCCCTTCGATCGGGGACTGCGTGTGACCGCAAGCTGCGGCAGTAGCCGGAGCTTGTCCGTCCGGCGCACCAGCGCGCCGGTTTCAGGGCCGATCGGCAAAGAAGCGGCCCCGAACGCCGCCGGGAAATGTTTCCAGATATGGGGCAGCAACTTGCTGCTGCCGTCGATCGCGGAGAAAATCGCCAGCGTCGCGTCTGTGCTCGGGAAACACCACCGCCAGCTGGGTGAACAGTCCGAGGGCATAGTACGCGCCGCCGGGCCCCATCCACCACTGATAGCCATAGGGACCTTCCGGCACCTGCTCGCTTGTCGCCGCTTTGACCCAGTCCGGCGACAGAATTTGCTGTCCGTTCCACATCCCCTTCTGCGCATGCAGCATGCCCAGCTTCAGCGAAGCCGAAGTCGGTCCAGCTGAGGCCGTTTCCACCGGGATTGATGCCGCCGGGGCTTAGGTCCCAGTGGAGCTCGTCGATCCCCAGCGGATCGAGCATCCTCGGGCGAAGATAGGCTTCCATCGTCATGCCCGGTCGTGCGGGTCGACGATGGCCGAGAGCATGAAACTGGCAGCACTCGTGTAGACCCACTTTGTGCCCGGCTCGTAGGGGACCGGGTATCTTCATGAATTCTGCGACCCAACTCGTCGGGATCGGGCGCCATAGCGAGCCGGATGTTTCGTTTGCGTGGCCCGTTCGCATCGTCAGCAGGTCGCGAACGGTCATCGTCCTCAGGTTATGGCTGGCGTCGGCCGGCACGTATTCGGGAAAGAAGGACACCACCGTGTCGTCGAGGCCGAACCTGCCCTCCCCGATGCGCGAGGCCGACGGCGGTGGCGGTTACACTCTTGGTCAGCGAATGGGTCATGTGGATTCGGCCCGGGAGATAGGGCCACCACCAGCCCTCGGCGATCGACCTGACCGCGCGCGCGAGAGCATAAAACTGTGAAGCTCGAGCCCGTCGGCCTCAACGTCCGTGAGGAAATCCAGGATTGCCTGCGACCTTACGCCCACCGTCTCGGGGCGCGGTTCGCGCAAGCCCGTCCTCCGGGACAGCCGATGACGATACCGGCGCAGGCCCCGTCAGCGCGATTCCCGCGCGCGTCGTGCAGCCAGGAAACAGCGAAGTCGCGGCTCCGCCGAGCAAGCACCGTGCCGAAACGACGACGATCGAGGAAAGTACGCGATTTCTTATCGGTTGACGATCATTTGGTCCGGCTCCAGTGATGACGGAATGACCCTGTCCGGCATCGGGCCCTTTTGGCAGGTCAGTTCCTGTCACCGGGCTGTCAGCAGCGCGTCCGCATGAACCGCGCTCAGCCGAGTACCTCGAATTGCACGATGGGGCGGAGCCAATAGCGACAGGTTGCTGACAGGAAGGACCATAGCGTGCAAAATCTATCGGAGACGAGCCTTCCAAAGGTTCGCCCGCGCCGGGGAGAACAGAGAAGTCGTGAGATCGAGCAATATCGGCCAAGGCAGCCTCTGCTGCGCTTATGCTCGTTCTTATGGCGGTGCTGCAACCCACTCACGTCTGGCGCAGGACGAACTTGCGAGCGGGCCTCGCGCGCTCTTTATCGAATATCGCACCGATCCGTCGCATCGCGCGGCCTTTCGCGAATATCTCGTCAATGAGCTGGCACCTTGCCTTCGCACGCTCGAGGCCGAGGGCTGTTTCCAGCTTTCGTATTTATTACAGCTGGTACGTTCAAGCCGGCCTCTGGGACGCAATGGTCGAACTGCAGTTCAACGATTTCGAGGCCGTCGCGCTGGAATCGCCTAGAGGCCACTCGGCCAGGTGGACTGGACGCGAAGGGCCTGGCCTTGGGTAGGCCGGTCCGCACGATCCCGGCCGATATTGCGCATGCGGCTGGCGAGGAACCGAGGATGGCGCTGTTTTCTACATGTTGCCTTACGAATACGAGAATGCTGGCGAATATCGTGCCTATCTGAAAGGCTACGTGCTTCCGCAGTTCGATGGCTGGCGTTCTGGCGGCGCGCTTACCGGTTACGAAGTCGCGATGAACCGATATCCTGTCGGCCCGCCGTGGGATTCGCTGGCGATCCTCGAATATCGCGATCTGGAGCCTTCGGACATCGTCAGACGATCCTTGACAGCGTGCGGGAGCGTTGCGCAATGACCCGACCTGGAGTGACTGGCACAAACGCAAGGGCGGCGTTCGCAGCGAGACGGAAAATAGCATTGCCGAACTCATCGCCCATTGAAGTCGCCTTTCGGACGTTGCCTCGCTGCTGCTGGCAACGGCGGCGCCCGTGGCGGCATCCAACGTCAGCGATACCCAATTTCGTGAGCTCTATCGCGAGCTCGTCGAAACCGACACCACGCTTGTCCGCCGGAAGCTGCACCGAGGCTGCACAGAAAATGCAGGCCCGCCTTCGTACGGCCGGATTCGATTCCGATGACGCGCGCGTGGTGATTGCACCGGAGTTTCCCCGCCAGGGCAACCTCGTCGCGCGCCTGCCGGGCACGGACCCGACGTCTCCCGGCGGTCCTTCTCCTCG
This sequence comes from uncultured Alphaproteobacteria bacterium, assembly GCA_963728375.1. Taxonomy (GTDB): domain Bacteria; phylum Pseudomonadota; class Alphaproteobacteria; order Sphingomonadales; family Sphingomonadaceae; genus Tsuneonella. The sequence goes on along the minus strand of CAVSJL010000003.1, from coordinate 241,006 downwards.
CCCACATTGACGTTGTTGAGGCTAATCGATCAGACTGGGACCGCGACCCGTTTTCCCTGGTCGAGGAAGATGGGTACGTTTACGCGCGCGGAGCGCTGGACGACAAGGCGATGGCCGCCATCTTCACAGACGCGCTGATCCGCCTCAAGCACCAAGACACCCTCCCCCGCAGGACGATCAAGCTGGCACTGACCTGCGGCGAAGAGACCGACTCGGTGTTCAACGGCGTCCAGTATCTGCTTGCAAACGATCCTACCTCGCTAGACGCCGGATTCGCGCTAAACGAAGGGGGCAAGTCGTGGCTCGACGAAGCCGGCCTGCCCGTGGTCTTCGGCATCCAGGCCGGTGAGAAGATCTACCAGGACTTCACACTCACCACGACGGGCCCCGGCGGCCACAGCTCGCGACCGGGAAAGGACAATCCTATCACTCGGCTCGCCAATGGTCTGGCGCGGCTAGGCGCCTATTCGTTTCCCGCGGAACCGAACGCTACCACGCGTAACTTTTTCGCTCGTTCGGCCCCGCAGCGTACGGGGGAGATCGCCGCGGCCATGCGCGCGGTCGGCCGGGGCGAAGACGATCTCGGTGCGTTCGCCTTGCTGTCCGATAGCGAGCCGATCTGGAATGCCATGCTGCGTACGACGTGTGTCGTCACCATCGTCGATGCCGGACACGCCATAAACGCCATCGCGCAGCACGCGGAAGCGAATGTCAATTGCCGCATCCTGCCCGGGCAGTCGGTGGAACACGTCAAGGCGGCGCTCGAAGGAGTACTCGCCGATCCGTCAATCGAGGTCGCGATGCGTGATGCGCCCGGCCCGGTTACGCCGGCCCCGCCGCTGACGCCGGAGATCCTCGGACCGATCGAAGCTATCGCCGGCGAGAAGTGGCCGGGCGTGCCGGTCATACCTTCCATGAGCACCGGCGCCACCGACGGTCGCTTCCTGCTTGCGGCGGGTATCCCGACCTATGGTGTGAGCGGCATTTTCGTCGACCCGGACGGAAACGGGGTCCACGGGCTCAACGAGCGTTTGCGGATCAAGTCGCTGATGGACGCTCGCGATTTTCTCCATCGGCTATCCGCGCCTACGCAGGGGCAACGGCACAGTGAGCCCTACACGATCAACGCTTCTAACCGTGCACCGCTGGGTGGACTGGCGCTTTTCGTGCTGCTCCTGGTGCAGGGGCTGAGCGGCGCCATCCTGGTGTTTCGTGATCCGCTTGGAACGGCTCTGCATCCTGTTCTAACGCCGGGAGCCCTCAGACTTGCCGCGCCGGTCCAGGTGATCGTCGATAGCGCTCGCTCCGCCTATCCCGAACACCGCCTGCGCCGCATCGATTTCCCGGCCGCGCCCGGACAGGCAGCAATGGCGGAGCTCGATGGCCCGAGACTGTTCTCGTAGCGATCGATGGGGCCGGGACAATCCTGCGGACGGGCGGACTCGAACAGTGGCCGCTCCGCTGGTTGTTCGAGCTGCACCACGCCCTGCTCGCTGGCGAGTTGGGCGAGACGATCGTTGGCATTGAAGGGATCACGCTGATCCTCCTCGCCATTACGGGACCGATCGTCTGGTGGCCGGGCGTCAAACGGTGGCGCAACGGCTTTCGGCTCTGGCGCGGTAAGGGCCTGCAACCGCTTCTGCGAAGCTTGCACCGTGCGGGCGGTGCAGCGATTACGCTCGTGCTCTTGTACTCGGCAGTTACCGGGACTGCCATGGTGTTCAAGGACAGGTTCCGCGATATTCTTGAGCCCTGAGGCTGGGCGATCGACAAGCCCGCGCCCAAGGTAGTCGAGCGTTCCGGGACGGCCCTGTTGCCGGTGGACGCCTTGATCTCCCGCGCCCAGTCTATCTACGGTCCCGAGCGCCTGCAGCAGCTTCGTTTCCCAGGCGGCACGGGGCGGACAGTGACAGTTTATCTCGACGCGCCGAGATCCGCCCGGTCCAACGCGAGCAAGCAGGTCTGGTTCGACGCCCACACCGGAGAGCAGCTGGGTGCCTATGTATCCGGCGAGGTACCCACTGGTAACGAAGCCATCGACTGGCTCTTTCCGTTGCACACAGGCGCTGCCGGCGGCGTTCTCCTGATGATCGTCATCATGCTTGGCGGCCTTGGCCTCGCCGCGCTCGCGGCGAGCGGCGTGTACTTGTGGGCGGCGCGCCGCTTCGGCCGCCGGACTGCCGCGCGCCGCAAGCCGGCTCGACAAGCGATGAAGGCGATCTGATGCGTGTGGTCCGTCCTATCGAATTTCATGATCTCCCCGCCTTGGTCGACCTAGCGGACAGCCTCGGTCCAGGTATGACCACGTTACCGGCCGATCGTCAGGTTCTCGCAGAAAAGATCGAGCGCTCGCTCGCCACATTCGACGATCGCCTCGATCGGGAAGACGCGCTCTATCTCCTTGTTCTAGAGGATCTGGATAGCGGAAAGCTGCTCGGCACATCCGCCCTCTACCCAAGCGTCGGGGGACGCTTCGGCTTTTTCAGCTACAAACGCCTCCGCCTCGTCCAGCAAAGCCAATCAGTCGGGCACAGTTGCGATGTGAGCCTGTTGATGCCGGCAAATGATTACACGGGCGCAACCGAAGTGGGAACGCTTGCGGTCTGCCCCTTGGCCAAGGGCAGCGGAGCGGGTCGCCTTCTTGCCCGGGCACGTTATCTGCTGGCAGCGTGCTTCCCCGAACGCTTTTCGGAACTCCTGATGGCCGAGATGCGTGGCTGGCAGGACGCTGATGGCCGGAGCCCCTTTTGGGACGCGGTAGGGGAGCGCTTTTTCAGCATGGATTTCGCGACTGCCGACCGGCTGAGTGCGACGCGTGGCAATGATTTTATTTCCGAACTCCTGCCCAAACACCCGATATATGTCGACTTGCTCGCCGAAACGGCCCGATCCGCTATCGGAAGACCGCACGCCGCCAGCGCCCCGGCGATGGCAATGTTGCTCGAGGAAGGATTCCGCTTCGAAGGCTTCGTCGATGTGTTCGACGCGGGCCCACAGGTGCATGCGCGGCTCGACACCATCGCGACCGTTCGCAGCAGCAAGGAAAAGCGCCTCGTCGCAGCCTCTGCGCCCAAGAAGGAGCAGAAGAGCGGGTTGGTGTGTACGACAGATCTGCGCGGGTTCCGGGTCGTCGCGACCGAATTCGTTTGCGACGACGAGACGATCGATGTGCCGGATGCTGCCCGGCGCGCCCTGGCCGCGCAATCCGGCGTCACGCTGCGACGGGTTGCCGGTGGAAAGGTGATACCATCATGAAGCCGGGAACCATTGCCTTCGGATTTGCGTGCGCCCTCCTGTCATCAAGCGCCCTGGCCCAGAAATCCGTTACGTCGGCTGCGCCGGTCACGCCGTTGCGCGCGTACGCTGATCTCGACAGCAAGGATGCTGGCGAGCTCATCGAGCAAGTCCGGCAGGACGTATACGCCAACCAGCAAAAGCTGGTCGGACTCCAGTTCCAGCAAACATTTGGCGACACGGTCGCGATGCAGTTCGTCTGGTACCCGTCGGGTCACGAAACGATTCCCGGATACCTGTTCCGCGCCCGCGATCGGATATCGTCAAAAAGTCGGCAACCGGCTGTGGTCATGGTCCACGGAGGTTTTCACGGTAGCCTGACGACCGAATGGCTGGGCACGATCGCGGCGCTCGCAGAGCGGGGATATGTCGTAATGGTTCCCGAGTATCGGGGTTCGCGCGGGTATGGGAGTGACATCTACCGTAACGACTACGGCGTGACAGACGTCGCCGACGTGCTCGCAGCAGCGCACTACCTCAAGACCAAGGAATTCGTGAACGGGGATCGGCTCGGGATCGTGGGGCGTAGCCGAGGCGGAATGATCACATTGCTCGCCATTGAGCACGAGCCTGATCTGTTTCGTGCCGCGGTCGATATCGTCGGCCTTGCCGACATGGTTGCCTATATGGCTTACAAGCCCGATTACCGACGTCGTCAGATCGCTGACGAGAATCCATCCTATGGCGGCAAACTGCCCTCGGAGGACATGGCGCCCTACCTGCGCGCCTCACCGGTCAATGCCATCGCACGAATCGAGACTCCGCTTCTGGTCCTCGCGACGACCGGAGACGCGATCGTCCCGCTCGAAATGCACTCGAAGCGGGTGATCGAGGAGCTCACGAAGCACGACAAGACATTCGACTACAAAATCTACGAAGACGCGCCAGGGGGCCATCAGTTCGAGCACGCGGACACACCGCAGGCCAAGGACGCGCACAACCGCGTGTTCGCGTGGCTCGAAAAATACCTGTCCCCGTAAAGCGCATCTGACCGGCTGCGGCCCTGATACGAAAATAACTGCACATCCAAATTCGGGAGGAACACACAATGCGCATCACGTCACACACAGCCGTGCTTTTCAGCAGCGGTTCGCTGATTTCGCTTCTGCTTTCGAGCGCCGCCTTCGCACAGGACAGCGGCTCGACCGAGCGCGCCCGGCCGGAACTCGAGGAGATCGTGGTTACCGCCGATGTGAGCGGCACCGAAGTTGTCCAGGTCGGTAGCTTCCGTGGCGCCGAAGTGCTTGACACCCCCCTGACGGTCAGCGTCATTCCTAAAGGTTTGATCGAACAGCAGATCGCTACCAGCCTTCTGGATGCACTTCGCAATACGCCCGGCGTAACCAGTGCACAGACCAGTCCGACCGTGTACAACAACCTCTCGATCCGCGGGATCGAAGTTGAGAACCGTGTGAATTATCGGCTCAACGGCTCCTTGCCGATCGTCAACCTCGTGGACCTGCCCCTCGAAAACAAGGCCCGCGTCGAGGCCCTCAAGGGCGCTTCGGCGCTGTACTACGGGTTCACTACTCCGTCCGGCATTATCAATCTGACCACTGAAGCGCCTACCCTCGAGCCGCGGATCGAACTTGAAGCGCTGGGCAACGATCACGGGGGGATCCTGGGCCGCGTCGATGTCGGTGGAACGATGGGCATCTTCGGAGCTCGCGTAAACGCTTCAATAGGGAGCGTAGATTCGGGGATCGACAACACGAGGGGCAACCGCAACTTCCAGAGCGGTCGTTTCGAACTACGGCCGGCGGACGGCCTGCTTTTCGCCTTTGATGCGGAGCACATCTACAAGAAGGTGACTGAGCCGACGATTTTACAGATTGCGACGTCGGCGACGACGCTGCCTAAGCTGGTGAATCCGAGCACCAACCCAGGGGCCGAATACTTCTACTCGACGAACGAGGCGGTGAATCTCCTCGCGCACGCATCGTACGATCTTTCACCTGCCTGGACAATTTCGGCAGATGTCGGGCAATCCAGGGTTACACGGGACCGGAATTTCACCCGACTGGCCAATTTCAACCCCCTAACTGGTGTCGGCAAGTTGACGCTTTCAGCCGCTCGCGGTCAGGTCTACCGCAACCGCCACTACAGGGCAGAACTGGCTGGAACTTTTGCCACTGGGCCGGTAATTCACGAGTTGCTGATCGGCGCAGCACAGAACCTCTTTTCCCAGTACTCGCCACCAGGGGCCGGGCTGGCCGCAACCGATTGCACGCGCATCGGGCTGCCTTCGAACTGCAACCAGAGCTACTATTCGCCTACGCCACTGCTCCCACTGGACGGCTTCGACGCAAACCGGCCCTACACCCCGTCACGCGACACCCTGAACAACGACGTCGGATTCTACGCCTTCGATCGAATGAAATTCGGCGGCCCGGACAACGAGTTGATCAGTGTGCTGCTCGGCGGTCGCAAGTCGATCTATAAGGAATCAAACGCAGCCTCCGGACAAACATCAAAGGTCACGCCGTTTTCATTCTCGGCCGGCCTGGTCCTCAAGCCGGTGGACTGGGTCAGCGTCTATGGAACCTTCATCGAAGGTTTGGAAGCCACCCCTCTGGCTCCCTTCAGCGCAGTGAATGCAGCCGAGCAACTCGGGCCCAGCCAGAGCACACAGTACGAGGCGGGCATCAAGGTCAAACCCTGGCGGAACCTGCTTCTGACGGCGGCCTACTTCGATATCGACCGCGAGTTGACCTACACCAATGACGCCAACGTCTTCGTCAAGGATGGACGCGCGACTTACAAGGGGCTCGAGCTCAGTGCGACCGGCGACGTTACCCGCCAACTCTCGGTCTACATCAGCGCACTGCTCCTCAAGGCCAAACAGGGTGAGACCTCGGATCCCACGCTGATCGGAAATAGGATTGAGAACACCGCCAAGGCCTCGTGGTCGGTCTACGGCAATTACAAGCTGGACTCACTTGTTTCCGGGCTGGCCATCCATGCGGGCGCCTTCCACGTCGGCCAGCGGGCGATCAATCCCCAGAACAGTCTGTTCCTGCCAGGTTATACGACCTTCGATCTGGGCGGGATCGTTCGCGACGGACATCGGCGGGACGGAAGTGACGTTTCGGGTCAACGCGGAGAATGTCACCGGAAAGCGGTACTTCGCATCGACCAGCAGCAACTACGTGGCGTTCGCTCCACCGCCGTCGGTCAAGTTCTCTGTCTCGACGGTGTGGTGAGCAAAGGCGTGGTGAGAAACTGCAGCTGAACCTGAGACTTAAGAGGGGGCCGGTGTTTCATCGGCTCCCTCCTGTCGGAGGGGATTCAGGCGTGAAAATCGTGGCGCATTTGATGAGCGACTATCGTCTCCGCCGTGCGAACCGGGCGCCAGACCCTGTGAGAAATCTCAGCGCTGAGGAGCTTCATTTCCTGCGATGCCTGATTAGCGGCCTTTCTCAAACGGCGATTGCGTACGAACTGGGCATTCTCGAGGCGCACGCGCTGCAGGTGAGAGAGACCCTCATGGCGAAGCTTGGCGCCAGGTGTACGGCCGATGCTGTCCGGGAGGGCATTGACGTGACCCCCTGATTTTCCTCCAGTCTCGATTAGAGTCCGACCCTGGCAGAAGGACGGACGAGATGAAGAGAACGAGGTTTACCGAAGAGCAGATCATTGGCGTGCTGAAGGAGGTCGAGGCGGGAGCCAAGACCGCTGACCTGGCCCGTCGGCACGGCGTGTCCGAAGCGACGATCTACAACTGGAAGTCGAAGTATGGCGGGCTGGAGGTGTCCGAGGCTCGGCGGTTGAAGGCGCTCGAGAGCGAGAACGCGAAGCTCAAGCGCTTGCTGGCCGATGCGATGCTCGACCAGGCTGCGCTGAAGGATCTCTTGGCAAAAAAGTTCTGACGCCCGTCGCGAGGCGGGAAGCTGTTGCTCATCTCCAGGACTGCCATGGGATGAGCGAGCGGCGGGCGTGCAGGGTCATCGATGCCGATCGCAAGAGCATGCGCTACCGTTCCACGCGGGACGATGACGTCGCGCTTCGTGAGAAGCTGCGCGAGCTGGCCAACCAGCGTCGCCGGTTCGGCTACCGCCGTCTGCATATCCTGCTGCGCCGGGAGGGCGTGATGATCAACCGCAAGAAGACCCAGCGACTCTACCAGGAGGAAGGGCTCGCGGTCAGGCGTCGACGCAGTCGCAAGCGTGCGGTCGGCACCAGAGCACCGGCTCCGGTGCTTGCCCTGCCGAACCAGCGCTGGAGCCTGGACTTCGTTCACGATCAGATGGCGTCAGGAAGACGGTTCCGCGTGCTCAACATCGTCGACGATGTGACCAGGGAGTGCCTGCGAGCGGTGCCAGACACCTCGATCTCGGGTCGCAGGGTCGTCCGCGAGCTAGCCGATCTGATCGCAGAGCGTGGCAAGCCCGGCATGATCGTCAGCGACAACGGCACCGAGCTAACCAGCAATGCGGTGCTGGCATGGTGCGGGGAGATCGGCGTGGAGTGGCATTACATCGCGCCGGGCAAGCCGATGCAGAACGGCTTCTGCGAGAGCTTCAACGGCCGGATGCGCGACGAGCTGCTCAACGAGACCCTGTTCCTCAGCCTTGCTCATGCCCGCGTCGAGATCGCGGCCTGGGTCGAGGATTACAACCGGGAGAGACCGCACTCGGCCCTTGGCTACGCAACCCCGGCGGCGTTCGCCGCCGAACTGAATAAGCAATGGCCTGCTTCGCTACGCCCTACGGGCTCCGCTACGCAGCCCATTGCTTCAACCGCGCTCATGCGCAACAAAGCCGCTCGGCTCTAATTCCAGCTGGAGGAAAGCTGGGGGTCACGTCAGGGCGCATGCAGTGGTGCCCGCCTGACACTTCGCCAGATCCCTCAATCATTCGACCGCTAGGAGCTGGAGCCGCAAGAACTTCGATGTTCCGCGCCGAATGGACTGGACTTCCAATCGGAACAGAGCGTGAGTGGTGGACCGCCTAAGCCGTAGCCTTTCTGACTTCGCCCAAATGGTCGATCTGTTCGACCGCCATGACGTGTCGTTCGTGTCGGTCACACAGGCGTTCAACACCACCACGTCGATGGGACGCCTGACGCTCAATGTGCTGCTATCGTTCGCGCAGTTTGAACGGGAGGTCACCGGCGAGCGCATCCGCGACAAGATCGCGGCTTCGAAAGCGAAGGGTATGTGGATGGGCGGCAACCCTCCTCTCGGCTACGATTTAAAAGATCGCACGCTGGTGATCAACGAGGCGGAGGCGGCTACCGTTCGCCACATCTTCCGCCGCTTTCTCGAGCTGGGCTCGGTCTACTCTCTGCACGCGGAACTGGAGCGAGAGGGTGTCCGGACGAAAATAAGCACAGCGAAGAACGGCAACGTCCGGGGCGGCGCTGCGTTCGGGCGCGGCAATCTGGCTCATCTGCTGAAAAACCGCGTCTATCTGGGAGAGATTGTGCACAAGGGTACGAGCTACCCGGGCCTGCATCTGCCGATTATCGATCAGCAGCTGTTCGATGCCGCTCAGGATCTTCTGGATGAGCGGAGTCAGGGACCCAGGCAGCGAACTCGTTCACGCGCTCCGCTCGCAGGCATCCTCTTCGATGCGCTCGGCAACAGGATGGCGGCCACGCAGCTCGCGGCCGCGGAAACAAGCGCTACCTCTATTACATCTCCCCGGTCCCGGCCTCGCATCCTGATGCTGCCCGCGTGCTGCGGAGAGTCCCGGCTTCCGGGATCGAGGAGATCCTGATCGAGCGGTTGCGTTGCTGGACTTGCCGCCCGAACGCTGGCTGGTCCGATCTCCTGCCATTCGTTCAGCGGGTCGAGCTGCACAGCAATACAATCGCGGTCGAGCTGATGCCTCCGATGCATGAGAACTGGACCGCGGAAGAACCGGAGCAACTGTTCGGCGCTGCCGAACGGAATCCGGATGGTCTCACCGGTCAAGATTCTGACCCGAGGCGGTCGCACTTCCCGGATAGACGGAACCGCAACTCCGGTCCGGGCGCGACCCGACAAGGCGCTGATGGCTGGCCTTCGCCGCGCGCATGCTGAGCTGCAGGCCCGCGGGATCGACATGACACAGACCAGGAACCCGGTTCTTGATGCTCGCGGTGTTGATGATCCCTACCTGCGCAAGCTGACCGGTCTCGCGTTTCTCGCGCCCGACATCCAGCGAGCGATTCTTGAAGGCCGGCAGCCGCCGGGTCTGAAGCTTGCCGACTTCATCTCGCGAGAACTGCCGTTGGCTTGGGACGACCAGCGGCTGCTGCTGGGTCTTGCGTGAGCAGGTCCTGCTCGATCCCTGCAAGGCACCTGCAAAGTCCCTGATAGCCACCTGATAAGTCCCTGCTAGGCACCTGCTAAATCCCTGCTCCGTTTGCGCGGATTTGGCGGTATGCGCGACCGGAGAATGGCGGAAATCTGCCATTCGAAGGCTTACGAGACCGTTGATTGAAGCCCAGTACATGGCTCAAAATCATAGGTAGCAGGGAAAAAGCGGCGAAAGCTGAAACGGTGTGTGGCGCAGTACGCCCAGAGACCGACGGGCAAATCGGCGGGGAAACCCCACCAAATCGCCAGATCGACTGCCAAGGCTCCACGGTTTCGGGCGCCACAATACCGCGGTTCTGCGCTGTTCCGCGCCAGGTCCTCACGCTGAGAGCAAGACTATCGGACTAGGTGGCGGAGAGGGTGGGATTCGAACCCACGGTACGGTTGCCCGTACACCGCATTTCGAGTGCGGCGCATTCGACCACTCTGCCACCTCTCCGCGAGGTTCGTGCGCTACGCTCCCTCTGGGAGCCGGCCGAAGCGAGCGCGCCGCCTAGCCGAGCATTGGGCGCTTGCCAAGACCCGTTCGGCAGCTTGCCGGGGAGAGCTTGGCCGCACCGCTTGTTTCGCACCTGCGAAGGCCTATATTCTCGCTCCGATGGACCGCGCGCATTTCTTTTCCGCCACCGCAGGGCGCACGATCGAGGCGCCGCGCCACGCGCGTTCGCGTTTTGCGATCGGCGAGGTCGTGCGTCACCGGATGTTCGATTTTCGCGGTGTGGTGTTCGATATCGACCCGGTGTTCGCAAACAGCGACGAGTGGTACGAGTTCGATCCCCCAAGCCGTTCGTCCGAACAAGGACCAGCCGTTCTACCATCTGCTCGCCGAAAACGGCGACAGCTCGTACGTCGCCTACGTCAGCCAGCAAAACTTGCTCGCCGATGCGGAGAACGGGCCCGTCGACCACCCGCAAGTCGCCGAGCTGTTCGATGATTTTGCCGACGGTCGCTATCGCCTCCGCCGCGCCCTCACTCACTAGCTCTTGAGCTTCCACCCGCTGCGCAGGATGGCGTAGGTCACCGCGCCGAGGGCCGCGACGAACAGGCCCAGCCCGATGGCGCTCCAAACCACCGCCTCATTCGTGCTTCCGATGTCGCTTTCGCCGAGGAAGCCGAAGCGGAAGCCCGAGATCACGTAGAAGAACGGGTTCGCCCGGCTGATCGCCTGGAACGCGGGGGCAAGGTTGTGGATCACGTAGAAGGTGCCCGACAGCAGACTGAGCGGCGCGACGACGAAGTTGGTCACCGCGGCGGCGTGGTCGAACTTCTCCGCCCAGATCGATGTCAGCAGGCCGAGGAGCGCGAGCATCGTGGCACCCATCAGGCCGAACCAGATCACCGCCCATGGGTGCGCTACACTCAGGCTCACGCCGGGATAGAGTAACATCGCCAGCGCCACTGCCGATCCGACCATGACCGAACGGGTCACCGCTGCGCCGACGATCCCTGTCATCAGCTCGCCATAGGACAGCGGCGGCATCAACAGGTCGATGATGGTCCCCTGGATCTTTCCCGACAAAAAGCTGAAGCTGGAATTGGCGAAAGCGTTCTGCATCATCCCCATGACGATCAGGCCCGGCGCCACGAAAGTCGCGAAGGGAACGCCGAGGATCATCCGGCCCGAACGCCCTCCCGAACCGCTCAGGGCCACCGTGAAGATCACCAGAAACAGCAGCGTTGTGACTGCCGGGGCCCAGACAGTCTGGGTCTGCACCTTGAGAAACCGGCGAACCTCCTTAATATAGAGGCTCCACACACCGATCCGGTTTACCCCTTGGATCACCGGCTCTCCGCGGGGACGAAACGATGCGGCGGGCGTAACGGTGGTGTCCAGGGGCTGGGCTTGATCGGCCATGGCGCGGCGACTAGGGCCAAGCGCCGCCACAGGCAAGTATCCCGGACCAATCGGCCGGAGACGACAGGAAAAGATATCCCTCGATGAGCTGGACCGACGAACGCATCGCGACGCTGAAAAAGATGTGGGAGGGCGGGGCGACCGCCAGCCAGATCGCCGACGAACTGGGCGGCGTGAGCCGCAACGCGGTGATCGGCAAAGCGCATCGCCTCGGCCTCAAATCGCGTCCCTCGCCCGTCAAGGCGAATGAGGACAAGCCGGAACCCGCCAAAGCCGCACCCGCGCCCAAGCCGGCGCCGCGCAAGCCCGCACCTCAGGTCGCCCCTCCGCGCGCGGCTGCTCCCACGCCGAATCCGGCTCCGACGGCCGAGGCGAAGCCCGCTCCTCGCAGCGATACGCCCAGCCAGCCGATCCCCAACCCAAGCCCGAATCTGCCCAAGATCGTCTCGGTCGGGCCGGGCGGCTTCCTGCGGCAGGGTCCAGGCGACCAGCAGGCGCCGATACCGCCGGCTCCGCCGCGGCGCCTCGTGCCGGCAAAGCCGAGCCCGGAGATCGCCGACAAGACCAGTCTGCTGGATCTGAGCGAGAAGGTCTGCCGTTGGCCCATGGGTCACCCGGGCGAGCCCGATTTCCATTTCTGCGGCGTAGCGGTGAATCCCGGCTTCCCCTACTGCGTCGAGCACTGCGGCCGGGCGTACCAGGCGCAGCTGCCTCGCGGCGCGCGCCGTCCCCCTCCGCCGCTGCCGTTCGGCGGCCCTCGCGTGCGCTGAGGGCCCTTGCCGAGGACAGAGATCACCAAGGGGCCCGGCCGTCGCGAGACTGCCGGGTCTTTTATTTCTAGGGAGAGACCCGATGCCGCTTTCGCTCCATACCGCCTATGTGCCCAGCGCCTTGCAGATGCTCCATTCCACGCGTGGTCTGGTCGACAAGGCCGAGAACTGGTGCAGCGAGCAGGGCCACGAGCATTCCTCACTGATCGCCACCCGGTTGATCGAGGACATGTTCGCCTTCGACTACCAGGTGAAGAGCGTCTCCGTGCATACCAAGGGCGCAATCGAGGGCGTGCGCGCCGGTATCTTCTCGCCCGACATCACCGAGCCACCGGCGAGCTTTGACGGCATGCGCGGCCATCTCGATGAGGCCATCGCGTCAATGGAGGGTCTGAGCGAAGACGAGATGGAAGAGTGGATCGGGAAGCCGGTGAAGTTCGCGTTCCGGGATTTCGAAATGCCGTTCACCGCCGAGAACTTTTTGCTGAGCTTCAGCCAGCCGAACTTCTATTTCCACGCCGCGACCGCCTACGACATCCTGCGGATGAAGGGCGTCAAGGTCGGCAAACGCGACTTCCTGGGCAGACTTCGATTGGCGACGAGCTAGCGGGCCCCCTCACGGTCGCCGGGCGAACCATATCGTGTGGCGCGGTCCCTTGTTGTTGGGTCGCGCGCGCACCGTGCGTTCGTCCAGAGTGAAGCCTGCGTCCATCAACCGCCGTGTGAATTTCGGGTCGGGTGCTGCGGACCAGACCGCCAACAGCCCGCGCGGGGACAAGGCATCGCGTGCGCGGGCCAGGCCGGTACGAGTGTAGAGCCGCTCATTGCCCGTGCGCACTATCCCGTCGGGACCGTTGTCGACGTCGAGCAGGATCGCATCCCACTTCGGGATGGTCCCGTCGAGCGCATCGTCGATCAGCGCCGCGACATCGCACAGATCGACCGTGGCGCGCGGATCATCGAGCGTTTCGCCGGTGAGGTGCGCTAGCGGTCCGCGCGCCCATTCGATAATCTCCGGCACGATCTCGGCCACGGTCACCCGCCCCTTCGGCCCCATCTTTGCCAGCGCTGCCCGCAGGGTGAAGCCCATGCCGTAACCGCCGACCAGCAAACGCGGCGCATCGGTTTCCAATTCGGCAAGAGTCAGCTCGGCCAGTTGCTCTTCGGAAAATCGCATCCGCGTGCCCATCAGCTCGTCGCGGCCGAGCATGACCACATGGTCGCTGCCGTGGCGCACGAGGGTCAACGTGTCGCCGCCGGGGATCTGCGCCACGGCCACTGTCTCGCGGGGTATCATGAAGCGGGTACCGCGGGAGGTTCGGGGCGGGCCAGTTCGATCTCGAGGCAGGCAAGCGTCCCCCGCCCAATGGGTGCTGCCGTCATCGAAAAGCGTCCCCCGAGCGATTGCGCGAGGGTGCGCGCAATTTTCAGGCCCAGACTCTCGGCCGCTTCGAGATCGAACTCGGCGGGCAAGCCAGCTCCATCGTCGGCAATCCGCACCACGATCCCGGTCTCGCTGGGCTCCAGGGTGATCGCGATGCGCCCCGTCGTATCGGCGAGAAACCCGTGTTCGAGCGCATTGTTGAGAGCCTCGGCCACGATCAGGGCGGTCGGGATTGCCTTTTCGGCGGGAAGCATCGTGTCACTGAGCGCTTCGAACGAGTACTCGACCTTCTCGCGGCCCGACGCCGCCACCACGTCTCGGGCGATCTGGTCGATATAGGCGGCCAGGCTCAGTTGAGCGCCGGCAGGATCGTAAAGCTGGCGGTGGATACGTCCTACGAGGCCGAGGCGCCGGCTGGCTTCCTCGAGCGCACTTCGGGCTGCGGGATCCTCCATCCGGCGTTGCTGAAGAGCAATGAGCGATGCGATCATCTGGATGTTGTTACCCACGCGGTGCTGCAATTCGCGAAAAAGGACCTCCCGGTGCGCCAGCAGCTCCAAATTGGCCTCTCGTTCGCGCGCCAGCGCCTGATTTGCCCGGCGAAGGCCGCCTAACACGCGCACGATCGCGAGTGCAAAAAACAGGAATAGGGCGAGTGCTGCGTATTGGGAGAGGTTGTATGCATACGTCGTATCGCGGGTGATCAGGAACGCCCAGCTGAGGAAGGTCGACACCGCGACCGTGACCAGAGCGGGTCGCTCCTCGATCAGATACGCGGCAAGCGCCACCGCCGGGAAGAACGTGACGAACGGATAGCCCCCCTGCAGGACCGGCTCCAATCCCATCCGGATGGCAAGGGCCACGGTTGGTATGAGAACGGCCAGCACATACTCGAGCCAAGGACGTTTGCCGATCTCAAGCATACCGCCCCCTTCCGATTCCCGGAGATACTTAAGCGTCAGCGGGGCAAACGGAAAGGGCCGCCGGATCGCTCCGACGGCCCTCTTACCGTTTTCAGTCGGATCAGTCCTTCAGGAAGTCCGGAATGTGGCTCTCGCCGCCGCCTTCGCGTGGGCCGCGATCTTCGCGGTCGCGGCGCGGACCGCGATCACCGCCGCCACGACCGCCTCGATCGCCGCCGCGGCCACCACCGCCGCCGCCGCGCGGGCCGCGACGATCGCCGCGGTCTCCGCCGCGGTCGGGACGCGGTTCGCGCGGAGGACGGGTGTCCTCCAGCTCCTCGCCGGTTTCCTGGTCGACCACGCGCATCGACAGGCGGACCTTGCCGCGCTGGTCGATCTCGAGGACCTTGACCTTCACTTCCTGGCCTTCGGACACGACGTCGGTCGGCTTCTCAACGCGCTCGTTCTTCATTTCCGACACGTGGACGAGACCGTCCTTGCCGCCCATGAAGTTCACGAACGCTCCGAAGTCGACGATGTTGACGACCTTGCCGTCGTAGATCTTGCCGACTTCGGCCTCTTCCACGATGCCGGCGATCCACTTGCGGGCCGCCTCGATCTGGCTGAGGTCGGACGAGCTGATCTTGATGATCCCTTCGTCATCGATGTCGACCTTGGCGCCGGTTTCGGCGACGATCTCGCGGATCACCTTGCCGCCGGTGCCGATGATGTCGCGGATCTTCGACTTGTCGATCTGCATCGTCTCGATACGCGGAGCGTGAGCCGACAGCTCGCTGCGAGCCGATCCAAGCGCCTTCTGCATCTCACCAAGGATGTGCGTGCGGCCGGCCTTGGCCTGCTCGAGCGCCTTGCCCATGATCTCCTGCGTGATGCCGGCCACCTTGATGTCCATCTGCATCGTGGTGATGCCGGCCTCGGTGCCCGCGACCTTGAAGTCCATGTCGCCGAGGTGATCCTCGTCGCCGAGGATGTCGGAGAGGACCGCGAAGTCGTTGCCTTCGAGGATCAGGCCCATCGCAATTCCGCTGACCGGACGCTCGATCGGAACGCCAGCGTCCATCATGCTCAGGCAGCCGCCGCAGACGGTCGCCATCGAGCTCGAGCCGTTCGAACTCGGTGATGTCGGACAGCACGCGGATGGTGTACGGGAACTCGTCATGGCTCGGCAGCACGTTGTGCAGCGCGCGCCAGGCGAGCTTGCCGTGGCCGGTATCGCGACGCGACGGCGCCCCGAAGCGGCCCACTTCACCGACCGAATAGGGCGGGAAGTTGTAGTGCAGCATGAAGCGCTCGTAAGTCAGGCCCTCGAGCCCGTCGATCATCTGCTCGGACTCCTTGGTGCCGAGCGTGGTCGAGCACAGCGCCTGCGTCTCGCCGCGGGTGAACAGCGACGAACCATGGGCACGCGGAAGCACGCCGACGATCGCCTCGATCGGGCGAACCTGGTCGAGCTTGCGGCCGTCGATGCGGGTGCCGTCCTTGAGGATCGCGCCGCGAACAATGTCGGCCTCGATCTTCTTGGTCAGCTTGATCGCGGTCATGCGCTGCTGGCCGTCGAACTCGTCGGAAGCGTAGTGCGCCTTGACCTTGTCGCGAGCGGCGTTGAGCATGTCCGAACGGTCGGACTTGCTGGTCGTCTTGTAAGCCTTGGCGATATCGTCACCGATCATCGCCTTGATGGCCGACTTCATCTCCGCGTTGCCGTCGCTGGTGGCGACGTCCCACGGTTCCTTCGCGGCCTTCTCGGCCAGGTCGATGATGGCGTTGACGACCGGCTTGATGGCGTCGTGGGCGAAAGCCACCGCGCCGAGCATTTCCTGCTCGTTCAGTTCCTTGGCTTCCGATTCCACCATCATCACCGCGTTGCCGGTCGCGGCAACGATCAGGTCGAGGCGGCCGTCATCGGCAAGCGCGGTCGCCTGCTTCGGGTTGAGGATGTATTCGCCATCCTTGAAGCCGACGCGGCAGGCGCCGATCGGGCCCATGAAGGGCACGCCCGAGATGGTCAGCGCGGCCGAGGCGGCGATCATCGCCAGAACGTCGGGCTCGCACTCGCCGTCATAGCTGAAGACCTGCGCGATGACGTTGATCTCGTTGTAGAACCCTTCAGGGAACAACGGACGGACCGGACGGTCGATGAGGCGGCTGGTCAGCGTTTCCTTTTCGGTCGCCCCGCGCTCGCGCTTGAAAAAGCCGCCCGGGATGCGCCCGGCCGACGAGAATTTTTCCTGATAGTGGACGGTCAGCGGGAAGAAGTCCTGCCCTTCCTTGACGGTCTTGGCCGCCGTGACGGCGCACAGGACCACGGTTTCGCCGTAAGTCGCGAGAACCGCGCCATCGGCCTGGCGGGCAATACGCCCGGTTTCCAGAGTGAGGGTCTTTCCGCCCCACTCCAGTTCTACTTTCTTGGTGTCGAACATGTGTTTTCCTTATGACCCGCAGCGCCTGATTGCGGAGCGGGGCCTACAATGCCGGGTATGCCGTCCCGGTCCGGTGCGGGGCTATTCGCGCCCCAAGGGCCGGTCGCCGGATGCGACGGGCCGGATAGACGAAGGGGCGGCACATGGCCGCCCCTCCGAGAAACTGGTTACTTGCGAAGTCCGAGCTTCGCGATCAGCGCATTGTACCGCTCGACGTCTTTCTTCTTGAGGTACGCGAGCAGCGAGCGACGCTTGTTGACCATCATCAGCAGGCCGCGGCGCGAGTGGTTGTCCTTGTGATGGTCCTTGAAGTGACCGGTGAGGTTGCGGATACGCTCGGTGAGGATCGCGACCTGCACTTCGGGAGAACCGGTGTCGCCCTTGGCCTGGGCGTTGTCCTCGATGATTTCCTGCTTCTTTTCGGCAGTAACGCTCATAAATGTTCTTTCTTCGCGGTATCGGGAAAGTTGAAGCCCCTGACCACCTTCGCGGTCGCCCCGTCGGATTCCATCAGCGCGACAGGGACATCGTCCGCCATCGCAAGGAAGAGCCCGTCGGGAAGGGCATTTCCGGAAATGACCCGGCCCTGTCGGGCCGCCAGCACGCTTTCCGGGTCGAGTATGTGGGCCGGGATACCGTCCAGCCCCGCCTCGAGCGGCAGGAGGTGGTCTTCAAGCGGCGCGCCCTTACCGATTTCGTTCAGCAAGTCCAGCGAAATCGCCCGATCCTCGCCGAACGGACCGGCCTTTGTGCGCCGGAGATAAGTCACGTGCCCCACCGTTCCAAGCGCGCGTGCGATGTCCCGTGCAAGGGAGCGGATGTATGTCCCCTTCGACACGTGCGCGACGAGGGTCACGGTCTCCGCCAGCTCGAGCGGCGCGGCCGGATCGAAGGGGTCGGGACGCCCGGCGGTATTGGCAAATGCGGAATCGATCCGGGGCGGCGTGCGACCGCTCGCCAGGGACAGATCGTGGATGGTCACCGACCGCGTCGCCAGTTCGACCTCTTCGCCTGCCCGCGCAAGGTCGTAGGCGCGCTTTCCGTCGACCTTGAGCGCCGAATAGGCGGGCGGGACTTGCTCGATCGGGCCGGTGAAATGAGGCAGGATCGCCGCGACCGCGGCCAGTGGGGGCCGCCGGTCGGAGGTCGCGACGACTTCGCCTTCGGTGTCGAGAGTGCTGGTCTCTTCCCCGAAGGAGACCGTGAATTCGTACACCTTGCTCGCATCGAGCATCCGCCCGGCGAGCTTGGTCGCTTCGCCCAGCGCAATCGGCAGCACGCCTTCCGCCAGCGGGTCGAGCGTGCCGCCGTGTCCCACCTTGACCTTGCCATACCCGGCCTCGCGCAGCACGCGCTTGACCGCGCTGACGCCTTGCGTCGAGCCAAGACCGCGTGGCTTGTCGAGGATCAGCCAGCCGTGGGGGGACGCAGCGGGTCCGCTCATCCGCCCGCGACCAGCGTCGCCAGCGAGAGGTACTGATTGAGCACCCATTCCACCGGCGGTCCGATCACGCGGCTCAGGATGCCCGCGTCGGGAAATGCCCAGGTCGCCGCGATGAGCGCGATAAACAGCAGCATCCCGAGGTTGCGCAGCTTCGCATAGTGGCGCGCCATCGAACGCGGCAGCAACCCCTCCACGATATGCGACCCGTCGAAGGGCGGGATCGGCAGGAGGTTGAACAGCGCAAGGAACGTATTGATGAGAATGAACACCAACAGGCCGGTGCCGAGCAGTGAAGTCGCTCCGTTTGCGTCGATCATGGTCGGCAAGCCGTTCTCCGCAAAGCCGAGCCCAGAACCGGCCGTCAGCGTCGCACCCAGCAGAATCGCTGCGATCGTCGCCAAAAGAAAGTTCATCGCCGGACCCGCCGCGCCCACGAGCATCATGCCGACCCGTGGATTGTTCAATCGGCGGAAGTTCACCGGCACCGGCTTCGCCCAACCGAACACGGGTCCTCCGAACAGCGCCAGCGCGCCTGGAACCAGCAGGGTACCGATCGGATCGACGTGACGGAGGGGGTTGAGGCTCAGCCGCCGCTGTTCCTTGGCCGTGGGATCACCGAGCGCGAGCGCGGTCCAACCGTGCGCCACCTCGTGGAACACGATCGCGACGATCAGGCAGGGAATGAGGACCAGCGCAAGCTGCAGGGTATCGGACATGCGGCTTATGTAGTGTGCTCGCCGGATCCCACCAATGCTTCGCTGAAGTGCTTGCGACAAAGCGCGACGTAGCGATCGTTGCCGCCGACCTCGGTCTGCTCGCCTTCGCTCACCGCAGCGCCGCTGGCGTCGACCCGCAGGTTCATTGTCGCCTTGCGCCCACAGTGGCACACGCCCTTGAGCTCGACGAGCTTGTCGGCGATGCCGAGCAGCGCGGCCGAGCCCGGGAACAGCTCTCCCTGGAAATCGGTGCGCAGGCCGTAAGCAACGACCGGCAGGCCAGCCTCGTCCGCCAACCGGGCGAGTTGCCAGACTTGTGCCTTGGTCAGAAACTGTGCCTCATCGAACAGCACCGCGTCGAGCGGCTCGGCCCGGTGGGTCGCCATAACGGCATCCCACAGGTCCGTATCGGGAGTATAGCGGTGCGCGTCGGCTTCCA
Organism: uncultured Alphaproteobacteria bacterium; assembly: GCA_963728375.1. GTDB lineage: Bacteria > Pseudomonadota > Alphaproteobacteria > Sphingomonadales > Sphingomonadaceae > Tsuneonella. The sequence goes on along the minus strand of CAVSJL010000003.1, from coordinate 221,457 downwards.
GCCCGATGCGGCTGCGCACCATGCCCTCGCTCCGCGTATCGAGCTGCGCGGTCCACAGCATCGTGCGCATCCCGCGTTCGCGATAGTTGAAATCCGCCTGCAGCAGTGTCGAGGATTTCCCCGCGTTCATGCTGGCGTAGTAGAAATAGAGCTTTGCCATCACGCGTCGTCGTCGCTCTCGTCCTCCAGGTCGCGCGCGACCTTGGGATCGTTCAGCAGCCGCTCGATCCGCTCGGCCACGTCGAAACTCTCGTCGGGCTTGAACTGCAGCTTGGGCGCGAATTTCAGGCCGAGACGCTTGGCAACCTCGCGCTGGAAGAAGGCGGTGTTGGTGCGCAGGGCCTTGAGCACCACCGCCTCGTCCTCGCCGAGCAGCGGCTTCACGTACGCATTGGCGTTTCTGAGGTCGGGCGTCATCCGCACCTCGGTCACCGAGACCGAGTGCGCGGTCAGAACTACGTCGTGGACTTCGCCGCGCGCGAGCAGTTCGGACAGGATATGCCGCACCCGCTCGCCTACCTTGAGCACGCGGACCGACTGCTGTTCGGGGGTCGACGCATTACGCGCCATCGTCTGCCTCCATCCTGGCGAGTATTCTTTTCATTGAACGCATGTTGCGCGCCGTCCCGCGGCAGCCGAGGCGCTTTTCCATGAAGGCGCTCGTCAACTTGCTGCCGGCCACCCCGTCGCCGAAGTCGATGTGCAACGCGCGCGTGCCCGGGGCCAGCTTCTCATCGCCCCGCCGGGCGTGATCGGCGATCAGCGAGGCGAATTGATCGTCGGTCGGCTGGCATTCGAGAAAGTGCGTGTGGACGAACTTGTCCTCACCCACCCCGTTGAAAGGATTTTCGGCAATCGCGGAGGCAAGCGCATCCCGGTCCAGCACGACAACCGCCGAGGCGATGTCGAAGCGGTCGGAGACGATCCAGCCGATCTTTTCGGCCAACCCCTCCACGGGACGCGCTTCGTGGTCGAACAGCACGTTTCCGCTCGCGACGACCGTCTCCACGCTCTCGAACTCCTCTCGCTCGAGCGCGTGGCGCAGGTCGGCCATGCTCAGCCGGTTGCCGCCCACGTTGATCGAGCCGAGCAAGGCAACGTAGCGCGGCATCGGCTAGAGCGTGCGCTCGCGCTCCTCGACCTCGAACACCTCGAGCTGGTCGCCCGGCTTGATGTCGTTGGTGTCGGCCAGCACGACGCCGCACTCGAGGCCCGAGCGGACCTCGTCGACGTCGTCCTTGAAGCGGCGCAGCGACGCGATGGTCGTTGCCGAGACGATGACGTCGTCGCGCGTGAGGCGGGCGTGGAAGCCCTTCCGGATGACGCCCTCGACCACGAGCAGGCCTGCCGCCTTGTCCCTCTTGCCGGACTTGAAGACTTCCTTGACCTCGGCACGGCCCATGACGTTCTCGACCTTGAGCGGACCGAGCTCGCCGATCATCTCCTTTCCGATTTCCTCGGTCAGGTGATAGATCACGTCGAAGTACTTCATCTCGACGTTGTCACGCTTCACCAGGTCGCGCGCCTTGGGGTTGGGCCTGACGTTGAAGCCGATGATCGGCGCCTTGCTCGCCGCGGCCAGCTGAACGTCGCTCTCGGTGATGGCGCCCACGCCGGCGTGCAGCACGCGGACCTTGATGTCGTCGTTCGACAGGTTGTGCAGCGCGCTGACGATCGCCTCGACCGAGCCCTGCACATCGGCCTTCACCAGCACCGGGAATTCGACGACGTTCGACTGCAGGCCGGCGAACATCGTGTCGAAGTTCGTCGGCGCGAGCGCGGTACGCTTCTCGGTCGCCTTTTCCTGGCGGTACTGGGCGACTTCGCGGGCGCGCTGTTCGTTCTCCACGACGGTGAGCTGGTCGCCCGCCATCGGCACGCCGCCGAGGCCGAGCACTTCGACCGGTACCGATGGTCCGGCTTCCTTAACCTGCTTGCCCTTGTCGTCGATGAGAGCGCGCACGCGGCCACTCTGGGTGCCGACGACGAATGTATCGCCGCGCTTGAGCGTGCCGCGGGTGACGAGCACCGTCGCGACGGGGCCGCGGCCCTTGTCGAGCTGTGCTTCGACCACAACCGCGTCGGCGTCGCGATCGGGGTTCGCCTTCAGTTCGAGCAGTTCGGCCTGGAGCAGCACCTTGTCGAGCAATTCGTCGAGACCCGCCCTGGTCTTGGCGGAAACCTCGACATCCTGCACGTCGCCGCTCATTTCCTCGACGATGACTTCGTGCTCGAGCAGGCGCTCGCGGATCTTCTTGGCATTGTATTCGTCGCGGTCGGACTTGGTGATCGCGACGATCATCGGCACGCCAGCGGCCTTGGTGTGATTGATGGCCTCGATCGTCTGCGGCATGATTCCGTCGTCGCCCGCGACCACCAGGATCACGATGTCGGTGACGTTCGCGCCGCGAGCGCGCATTTCGGTGAACGCGGCGTGGCCCGGGGTGTCGAGGAAGGTGACCCTGTCGCCGCCCTTCGTCTGGATCTGGTAGGCGCCGATGTGCTGGGTGATGCCGCCGGCCTCGCCCTTCACCACGTCGGTCCCGCGCAGGGCGTCGAGCAGGCTCGTCTTGCCGTGGTCGACGTGACCCATGATGGTCACGACCGGCGGACGGGTCTTCAGCGATTTCATCGGGGTCCCTGTCCTCGGTCCGATCGATATCGACGTCGGCTTCCGACACGCGCTGGATGTTATGGCCGAATTCCTCGACCAGCAGTTCCGCGGTGTCCTGGTCGATCGTCTGGTTGACGGTGACCATCATGCCCATGTTGAACAGCGCCTTCACCAGGTCGGCGCCCTTTTCGGCCATGCGATTGGCGAGTTCCTGAACGGTGATCGCCTCAGGCACGACGACGTCGCGCACCTGCTTCTCGCGCTTCTGCGCCGGACCGCCGTGAAGCCGGCGTTCCTTTTCGCGGGCCCGCTTGAGCGCGGCGAGCGAACGGGCGCGACGCCCTTCGTCCTCGTTGAGCGCGCGGGTGACGGTAAGCTTGCCCGACCGGCGGTCGCCGCCGCGTTCGGGGGCAGCCGGACCGCCGCGCTTGTCCTCTTTCTTCTTCGGCTCGGGCTTCTTCGGCTCGGGCCGGGCGACCGGCGTGAACCGGCGCGGCGAAGGCGCGGGGGTTGAAGAGTCGGCCTCATCCGATGCAGCTTCTGCCACGGCGTCGGCGTCGGCTTCGGGCTCGGGTTCCGGCTCGGCCGGGGCCTCGGCGGCGCGCTTGGCTGCCTCTTCTTCGGCCTCGCGATTGGCTTCCGCGCGACGCTTTTCTTCCTCGACGGCGGCGAGACGCTCGGCCGTCTCGCGTTCGGTCTGTTCGGCGAGCGTGGCGAGGCGTGCTTCCTCGGCTTCGCGCTGCAAGCGCGCGACGCGCTCCTGCGGCGTTTCGCTCGAAGGCGCGGCCTTCTTCTTCGGCGCCGGCTTGGGAGTGTCCGCGACCGGCGGCGGGGGCGGTGGCGGCGGCGGAGGTGGCGGCGGCGGGGCAGCCGCTTCCTCGCCCGGCTTGACGAGCTTGCGGCGGCGCTTGACCTCGACCGCGACCTTGTTGGTGCGGCCGTGGCTGAAGGTCTGCTTGACCTCGCCGGCGTCGACCGATCGCTTGAGGCCAAGCGGCTTGCGTTCGCGCGGGGTGTCGGTGCTGTCGCTCATATAACTCGTCTTCGTCCTTCGATCAGTCGTCCAGTGCGCCGGAATCGCTTCCGGCGCCAGTATCGGCCGCCACTTGCGGCCCCAGGAAATGCATCAGGCGCTCGAGCGCGAGAGAGACTCGCGCGGCTGCGGCCCTGTCGGCCAGCGCCATATGGACGACGTTGTCGCGGCCCAATGCCACAGACAAAGCCGTCCGGTCCAGTGGCAAGCGCGCTCCGGTCTCGCCCGATCCTTCGGCATCGCGCCCTACGCGCCATGCCTGGTCCAGCTTGCGGCTTCCGTCGGCGCTCGCATCGGCGGCGTGGAGCAGCAGCTCAACCGCCCCGCCCCGCGCATGTTCGGCGATCCTGTCGGAACCCAAGATAAGGCGTCCGGCGCGCAGTTCGAGTCCCAGCCGGTCGAGCAGGGTCCGCGTGAGGCCATCCTGGATCCGCTGCGGCAGATCTTCGGGCACCGTCAGCGGGCTACCCTTGAACGCCCGCGCCAGCGCGCCCTTGAGCCGACCCTTGGCGATCGCCGTCTCGAGCTCGGCACGCGAGACCCCGACCCACGCGCCGCGGCCCGGGGCCTTTGCGTGGACGTCGGGCAACACTTCTCCATCCGGCGAGATCGCCAGCCGGACGAGCGTGTCGCGCCCGCCATGCTCCCCGGAAAGGATGCACTTACGCTCCGGCGCGGGTTTCCCCGCGCCTCGCGCCTCAGCGATGTCGGGCGTCAGGCGCTCATTGTTTGGAGTCCGCATTAGCGGCCTCCTCGGATGAGGATTCGCCCGCGGACGCGGACTGACCGTCTTCGTCCTCGAACCAATGGGCACGGGCGGCCATGATGATCTCGTTACCCTGCTCTTCGGTCAGGCCGTATTCGCCGAGCACGCCGCCCTTGTCCTCGGGACGTACGCGAACCTGTTCGCTACGCAGACGCGGCCCTTCGGTCGGCGCCTGGCGGCGGCGCGGCGCCTCGCGCTTCTTCGCGATGAGCTCGTCGGTCGCGAGGTCGGCGAGGTCGTCGAGCGTGGTGATGCCCGCCTTGCCGAGGGTGACCAGCATCGCTTCGTTCAGGTGCGGGATCTCGGCCAGCGCATCCTCGACGCCCAGTTCGCGGCGCTCGGTGCGGTAGGCGGCATCGCGACGCTCCAGCGCCTCGATCGCACGACTCTGCAGTTCCTCGCCCAGCTCCTCGTCGAAGCCCTCGATACTCGCGATTTCGGCGAGCTCCACATAGGCGACTTCCTCCAGGTCGGAGAAGCCTTCGGCAACCAGCAACTGCGACAGCGTCTCGTCGACGTCGAGTTCCTCCTCGAACATCTTCGAACGCTCGGCGAATTCCTTGCTGCGCTTCTCCGAGGATTCCTCCTCGGTCATGATGTCGATCTGGTGACCGGTGAGCTGGCTCGCCAGCCGCACGTTCTGGCCGCGGCGGCCGATCGCGAGGCTGAGCTGGTCGTCAGGCACCACCACCTCGATACGGCCGTCGTCCTCGTCGAGCACGACGCGGCTGACGGTGGCAGGCTGGAGCGCGTTGACGACGAAAGTCGCGGTGTCCTCGCTCCAGGGGATGATGTCGATCTTCTCGCCCTGCAGTTCCTGCACGACGGCCTGCACGCGGCTGCCCTTCATGCCGACGCAGGCGCCGACGGGATCGATGCTGCTGTCGCGACTGATCACGCCGATCTTGGCGCGGCTGCCCGGGTCGCGCGCGGCGGCCTGGATGGTGATGATTCCGTCGTAGATCTCGGGCACTTCCTGCGCGAACAGCTTCTTCATGAAGTCGGGGTGCGCGCGGCTGAGGAAGATCTGCGGACCGCGGTTGTTGCGCTCGACCTTGGTGATCAGCGCGCGCACGCGCTCGCCCGGACGGGCGGCTTCGCGCGGGATCTGCTGGTCGCGGCGGATGACGCCCTCGGCCCGGCCGAGGTTGACGATCACGTGGCCGAACTCGACCGATTTGATGACGCCGGTGATGACTTCGCCGGCGCGGTCCTTGAATTCCTCGAACTGGCGCTCGCGCTCGGCGTCGCGGACCTTCTGGAAGATCACCTGCTTGGCAGACTGGGCGTCGATGCGGCCAAGGTCGACCGGGGGCAGCGGATCGACGATGTAGTCGCCGACCTTCGCATCGGCCTGCAGCTTGCCGGCCTGTTCCAGGTTCACCTGCTTGAAGTAGTCGTCGACCTCTTCGACGACCTCGACCACGCGCCACAGGCGGAGGTCGCCGGTCTGCGGGTCGAGCTTGGCGCGGATGTCGTTCTCGTTGCCGTAGCGCGAACGGGCGGCCTTCTGGATCGCCTCTTCCATCGCTTCGATGACGATCGCCTTGTCGATCATCTTCTCCGAGGCGACCGAGTTGGCGATCGCGAGCAGTTCTGCCTTGTTGGCGGAAATCGAACTGGCCATTGGTCCTTACTCTTCCTCTGTCTCGAGCAATTCTTCCTCGGCACCTGTCGTGTCGAGCGGTTTGGTCGCGGCGATCAGCGCGTCGGTAAGGACGAGCTGTGCCGAATGGATCTGGTCGCGCGGGATGGTGACATCGCCCGCCTTGCGATCGGTGATGGTCACGTCGTTCCCGTCGATGCCCTTGAGGTCACCCTTGAGGACGCGCTGCCCGTCATAGTCCTTGTCCATGACGATGCGGGCTTCATGACCGGCCCAATTCGCAAAGTCCTTTTCGCGGGTGAGAGGGCGGTCGATGCCGGAACTCGACACCTCGAGGTGGTAGGCGCCGGGGATCAGTTCGTCGCCCGCTTCTTCGTGCGCGTCCATCATTTCCGACACGCGGCGCGAGAGCGCGGCGCACTGGTCGATGATCAGCTGTCCGGTCGTCGGGTCCTCGGCCATGACCTGCAGCGCCTGGCCGCCGTCACCGGCTTCGGACGGCATCATCTTCACCCGCACGAGTTCGAACCCCAGCGCGTGCGCTTCGGGTTCGATCAACTCGGTCAGGCGTGCGATGTCGGCCATTCGGTCTCCGGGATTCGTATCGACATCCCGAACCGGCAAAAGCGTTCGGTGCCGGCCCCTCGCGGCGCCAGCCCCTTAACCTCGCGATGTCGGGATGAAAGGCCAGATAGGCGCGAGTCCCCCAAAAGGCAAGCGCGCAACGCTAGCCTTCAATCGCTCTCGGCCAGTCCATGCTTCTTGATGCAGTGGCGCAGCTGGTCGTAGGTGAGACCGAGCGCCTTCGCCGTCTGGCGCTGGTTCCAGCGATTGCGTCCGAGCGCGTGCTCGACGATCGCGCGTTCGTGTGCCTCGACCGCGGCCCGCAGATCCTCGATCGAGTCGTAGTCGGCGGCGGACGGCGCAATGGGGCGCGCGGCCTCGCCCTCGCTGCCGTTCCTTGACGGCGCCGGAGCACTCTTCGGCTTCCACGGACTTCTCGAACGGGTCGAACACGACGTGCGCGATCGGCTGGTTAGCGTTGCCCCAGCGATAGACTGCCCGCTCGACCACGTTGCGAAGCTCGCGCACGTTGCCCGGCCAGAGGTGTTTTTCGAACTGTTCCCCGACGTGATCGGCAAAGCCCGGCCATTTTTCCCAGCGCAGTTCGCTCGCCATGCGGCGGCCGAAGAACTCCGCGAGCACCTGTACGTCGCCTTCGCGCACGCGCAGCGGCGGCAGGGTGATCACCTCGAAGCTCAACCGGTCGAGCAGGTCCGCCCGGAAGCGCCCCTCATCGGCGAGTCTGGGCAGATCCTCGTTGGTCGCGGCGACGATCCGCACGTCGACCCGGATCGGCCGGTTCGATCCGATCCGCGTGACCTCGCCGTATTCGACCGCGCGCAGGAGCCGCTCCTGGGCCTGCATCGACAGAGTGGCGAGCTCGTCGAGAAACAGCGTTCCGCGATCGGCCTCCTCGAAGCGCCCTGTTCGCGCCCGCGTGGCCCCGGTAAACGCGCCCGCCTCGTGCCCGAACAGCTCTGCCTCGATCAGTGTCTCCGGCAAAGCGGCGCAATTCATGGTGACGAGCGGCTCGCCCCACCGGGTCGACAGGCGGTGGAGACGTTCGGCGATGAGTTCCTTGCCGGTCCCGCGCTCACCGATGACGAGCACCGGGCGGTGCATCGGCGCGGCCTGGCTCGCACGGTCGACCGCGTCGAGGAAGGCATCGGACTGCCCGATGAACTGGTTTTCCCGCTCCATGCCCAAAGAATAGCGAAAACCACCAACTCTCGGCAACAGAAACCATCATGCCGTTCGTCGAAAAGCGTGAACCATCCGTAAAACAGCAATTGGCACACCCCTTGCTACGTGATGAACATCATTCACCGGGAGGTATCCATGTTCGACCGTCGTTTCCTGCAGACCCGCCTCGGCCAAGCCGCAATGGCGAGCGTTGCCGCGATGGCCCTCTTTGTCGCGCTGAGCGCGCAGATCCAGGCTACCCCGGCCTATGCTGCCGACAACCCGGTCGCCAGCGTGGAACTGGCATGAACAAGCCCACTTCAAACGACCCCCTAGGGCCGGAGCGCGACGAATCCCCCCTGCGCGGGACTCAGTCCCCCCGCGCCGACGACGCTCCGGCCCGCCCCCAGTCCTTTGCCCGCACCAGCCGGCTCGACGAGGAAGTCGAGCGGCTGCGGCGCAGCCCGACCCCCACCCAGTCACCGCGCGAAGTGCGCGACATTGCCAATTACGGAGTCGCCTTCATGGGAATCTTCAGCCGCACGCGGGACATCATCGCGGCGAACTTCAACGACATGCTCGACAAGGCCGACGACCCGTCGAAGATGATCCGCATGATCATCCTCGAGATGGAGGAGACGCTGGTCGAAGTTCGCGCCAGTGCCGCGCGGACGATCGCCGACCAGAAGGAAATGCACCGCCACACGGTCAAGCTCGAACGGCTCCAGTCCGACTGGGGCGAGAAGGCGCAGCTGGCATTGAGCAAGGACCGCGAGGACCTCGCGCGCGCCGCACTGGTCGAGAAGAAGAAGGCCGCCGACATGGGCGAACAGCTCCGCCAGGAGATCGCCGTGCTCGACGATGCCCTGCGCGCCTACGAGCAGGACATCGAGAAGCTGCAGGTGCGCCTGCGCGAAGCGCGCAGTCGCCAGACCGCGATCGCCGCCCGGCTCGAGAGTGCCGAGAACCGCGTGAAGCTGCGCAGCCTGATGACCAACGAACGGGCCGACGAAGCCCTCGCGCGGTTCGACCAGCTCGAACGCCGGGTCGACTATGCCGAAGGCCGCGCCGATGCGCTCAGCATTGCCGACAGCAGCGGAAAGCCGACCCTCGCCGACGAGATCGCCGCGCTCGCGGGCGCCGATCAGATCGACGACGAACTGGCAGAAATGAAGCGTGCGCTCGGCATGAGCGACGGCGAAACCGACAAGACCAAGGGGGAATAATCCGTGGATACCGTAGCTGTAGTGGCCATTCTTTTCATCGTCTTGCCGTGGATCATCCTCCACTACATCACGAAGTGGAAGACCGCCTCGACCATCACCACCGACGACGAGTCTCTGCTCGACGAACTCTACCACCTCGCCAAGCGGCTCGATACGCGGATGGAGACCGTCGAGCGCCTCGTCGCCACCGACGACCCGGGCTTCAAGCCCGCGCGCCTCATCCACGATAGCGAGGAAGACAATGAATCGCTGCGTGAACTCGACCGCATGATTGCCGAGAAGAAGGGAGTGTCGAAGTGAACAGCCCGCGCACTACGCTTTACCGCGACAAGCAGAATGCCAAGCTGATGGGCGTCTGCTCCGGAATCGCCGACTACACCGGTGTGAACGCGCTCTGGGTGCGGCTGGGCTTCATCGTCCTTCTGCTGACGATCGCACCCATCCTGCTTCCGGGCTATTTCATCGCCGGGTTGCTCCTGAACAAGAAACCGCCGCACCTCTACGTCGACCAGGAAGAGACGAAGTACTGGCAGCGCGTTCGCCAGAGCCCGAAGCGCACGGCGCGCGAGATCCGCGGCAAGTTCCGCGAGATCGACCGCCGGCTGGCCGAAGTCGAAACCTACTACGTCACCAGCAATCCGCGCCTCAACGCCGAGATCGAGCGGCTTCGCTAAGAACAGCTTTCCGGGAGAATTACGATGGGGGAATTGGCACTACTTATTCCGTTGGCACCGTTCATCATGGTGGGCTTCATCGTCTGGACGAAGCACCAGACCAAGCTGGCGCAGTTGCAGGTGAACACCACGGCGGACGCCACTGCCGAAAAGGCGGCGCAGTATTCCAGCCGCGTCCAGTCGCTCGAAGACCGCGTCCGCGTGCTCGAACGTATCGTGACCGACAAGGGCTATGACGTTGCCACCCAGATCGAGGCCCTGCGCGACCAGCGCCGCGTCGACGATGCCAGTACCGGCGTGTCGATCGAAAGCCTGCGCAAGGAGCGCGTGTAATGCCGCACGAGGTATTCATCCTCGTCATTCTGGGCGTCGTCGGCACCGTCACTGTCGCGGGAGCGGGGATCCTGGGCTGGGTCCACACGACCAAACTCAAGATTCGTAACGGCTATCCGCTGCAAAGCATGTGGGGCCAACCGCTGAGGCCGGTAAGCACCGCCGATGCGGACGAGCGGATAAAGCTCGTCACGCAGGAGAACGCCCAACTGCGCGCCGAACTGGGTTCGATGAAGGACCGCCTTGCCACCGTCGAGCGGATCGTCACCGACAGCGGCTATCACCTGACGCAGGACATCGAACGACTGCGCCGCGATGGGGAGATCAATTGATGGACATCGAATTCATCATCGCGATGCTGCTCAGCTTCATCGTCGCCGTGGTGGTCATCCGCACGATCGGCGAGGTCTGGCTCCGCCACCTGCGCTTGAAGGAGCGCCAGCTCGAAGTGCAGGCTGCTGCTTTTGCCAACGGCGATCCCGAGCAGCCCGGCAAGGCCGAGCGACTCGAACAGCGCGTCCAGGTGCTCGAACGTCTCGCCACCGACCGGGGGCAGGACCTTGCCCGCGAAATCGAGGACCTGCGCGCCCGGCGGGAGCTGGCCCAGTGAGCACGACGGCACTCATCCTCCTCATCTTCGCAGTCGTGATGATCATGCGGCACAAGCGGGACCGGCGCTATCTCGAGGATCGGCTTGCGCAGCGCGAAGACTTGCGCGGCGTTCAGCAAAGCTTGCCCGACACCGCCGGCCTCGAACGCGAAGTCGAAGAGCTGCGCGACCGGGTACGCGTGCTCGAACGTATCGTTACCGAAGCCAATTCTGCCGAAGCGCGCGAAAGCAGCCGCATCTCCGCCGAGATCGAGGCCCTGCGCGACCGCGAGCATTCCTGATTGGGAGCTGTTCCGATGACCGAACCGATCATTCTTGCTGCCACCTCGCTGACCGCCATCTCGATCGTCGCGTTCGCCATGCTGCGCGGCTGGCAGGGCTGGCTCACGTTGAAGGAACACGAACTCGAACGCGCATCGACAGGCGCTTCCGAGCGTGAGCATGAGCACGAGCGGGACACCGGCAGCGCGCTCGGCGCCGCGCGGATCGAACTGAGCGACCTCAAGGAGCGCATCCGCAAGCTCGAGGCGATCGCAAGCGGGGTGGATCTCTAGGATGGCGACCGTTCAAGCCGATGTCACCAAGGCCGGGATCGGCCTCGGCAGCGCGATCGCGGTCGCGATAAGCTGGTCGTTGCACAAGTCGATCGTCTGGGCGGCCATCCAGGGGTTCTTCGGCTGGTTCTACGTCCTCTACTATGCTCTGACCCGTCCCGGCGGGCTGGCGGGTTAGCCCCGGGTTCGCTAAGGGCGCGCGCCATGCGCAGCCTGTCCGACATCGCCGAGGAATACGAGTTCCTCGATCCCGACGACCGCTATCGCCTGCTGATCGAGCTTGGCCGCGAGCTTGATCCAATGCCGGATGCGCTGAAGACCGACGCCACGCTGGTACGCGGATGCTCGGCGAAAGTGTGGGTCTATCCGACGGGCGACGCTGCAAAGCTGCATTTCCTGGCCGACAGCAACGCGGCAATCACCAAGGGCATCGTCGCGCTGGTGATCGCGGCTGTGCAGGACAAGCCGGCGAGCGAAGTTGCGGCGATGGACGTGACCGGCGCGCTCGCGCCGTTCGACCTGAAGAACCAGTTGTCCTCCAATCGCACGCAAGGCGTGCCGAACATGATCGCGCTGGTAAAGGATCACGCCGCCCGCATCGGGGCCGGCTGACGGCACAGCGGGCTCGCTGCAATCGGAGCGATCGAGAAGTCCCTTTCGCGCCTAAGCCCCCGCGCTCTCGCGGACCACGGCAATCCCCGCTTCGCGCTGGCGCTTGAGCTCAACCTTCAGCTTCGCCGGGTCGCGTGCGAAGACGAAGCCGAAGCTGACCCCGCCTTCCTTGCCGATTGTCGCGTGGTGGAGCTTGTGCGCCTGGACCAGCCGCTTCGCATAGCCGCGCTTGGGCACCCAGCGAAACCATCGCTGGTGGACCAGGCCGTCATGCACGAGCGTGTAGATGATACCGTAGACAAGCACACCGAGTCCGATCCACGTTCCCGGCCACCACGCCGCCTCGCCCATGATCATCGGGCTACCGACCGCGAACATCCCGATGCTCAGGATCGCACCGACGATCGCGTAGAGGTCATTCCTCTCAAGGAATTTGTCATGCGGTTCATGGTGGTCGCGGTGCCACGCCCAGCCGAATCCGTGCATCACGTACTTGTGGCTACCCCACGCGACGCACTCCATCGCGAACACGGTCGCGAGCACGATCAGGGTCGGAATCAGCCAGTCCATTGCCGGACCGATATAGGTCAGTCGGCGGGGAAAAAGAACTGCGAGATCTCTTCGCCGATGCGCGCGGGCCTCAGGGTACCTGCATCGACGCAACACCAGCTTGAACTGACCTCGGCGAGCACGTCCTCGCCGCGCTGGATCACCGTGCGGTAAAACGCGCGCGCACCGTGGATCTTCTCGAGCACGGTCTTGGCAATGATGTCGTCGTCGAGAAAGGCCGGGCGGCGATAGGTAATCTCGTGCTTCAGCGCGACCCACAGACGCTCGGCGACCGCTTCGGCAGGAGCAAGCTTCTGCCAGTGCGCAAGCACCGCGTCCTGGACCCAACCCAGATAACGCGCATTGTTCACGTGACCCATGAAATCGATGTCGGCGGGCACGATCCGAATCGGGAAGTGGAAGGGCTTCGCTGCTGACATGGCTGTCAATTAATGCATGGGTCCTTGCATTTCCATGACCGGAAGAGGCTTTATTTCGCTGCGCTTGGGCCGGACTGCGCGACATTCCGTTACCAAATGGCGCTTTGCTGCGACCGAACATATCTCATCTGTTCATTTTCGAAGGCCTATTTCTGAACGTGCGGTTCGACACCGCTCTCAGAAAAAGGAACCAAGTCATGAAAGTTGTCACCAAGATCGCCGCATCGGCCCTCGCCGCCTCGCTGGCGCTGGGAGTGGCCGTTCCGGCTTCCGCCGCCGTCTGGGATCGTCCGGGCCAGATGCGCTCCGAGATTGCCCAGCTCGACCGCCAAATCGACCGTGCCGAAGCGCGCCGGACGATATCTCGGCGAGAGGCTGCGCAGCTGAATGCACAGGTCGACCGGCTGCAGGCGACGTTTCGAAGCTATGCCCGCAGCGGGTTCACCCGCTACGAACTGGCAGCGCTCGACAGCCGCATCGATATGGTAAAGCGCCAGTTCGTGCTCCAGTCGCGCGACGGCGACCGCCGCGGCTACGATAGTCGCTACGACCATCGCGACGAGCGCGGACGCGACAATCACCGCCGCTAAACGCACACTCGGACCACGGACAAGATTATCCATCTTGTCCCCGCGGGGGCGGCGGGCCTAGCCCCCCTTCCATGGCCAGCCGCCCCCGCACGTTGTACGAAAAGATCTGGGACGCCCACGTCGTCGAAACCCGCGATGACGGGACGGCCCTGATCTACATCGACCGTCACCTCGTCCACGAAGTGACGAGCCCGCAGGCTTTCGAAGCGCTCAGGATATCGGGCCGCAGGGTCCGCCGTCCCGATCTCACCCTGGCGGTCCCCGATCACAATCTGCCGACCACGTCGCGCCGCGCGCCTGACGGCAGCCGCTTGCCCATCGCGGATCCCGAAAGCGCTGCACAGCTCGCCGCGCTGGAGGCGAACGCCCCCGCATTCGGCATTCGCTACATCGGCGCGACCGACGCCGAGCAGGGCATCGTCCATGTCGTCGGACCAGAGCAGGGCTTCTCGCTGCCCGGCGCCACAATCGTCTGTGGCGATAGCCACACTGCCGCGCATGGCGGAGTCGGCGCGCTCGCTTTCGGCATTGGCACCAGCGAGGTGGAGCACGTCCTCGCGACGCAAACGCTGCTGCTGCGCAAGTCGAAGACGATGGAAGTACGGGTCGAGGGCGAGCTCGGTCCCGGCGTGACGTCCAAGGACCTGATCCTCCACATCGTCGGAGTTGTCGGGACTGCAGGCGGCACCGGTCACGTCATCGAGTACCGGGGGCCCGTGTTCGAGACGATGAGCATCGAGGGCCGCCTTACGGTCTGCAACATGAGCATAGAGGCGGGCGCCCGCGCCGGACTGATCGCGCCTGACGATACCACCTTTGCCTATCTCGAGGGCCGCCCGCTCGCTCCGCAGGGCACCGACTGGGATCGCGCCGTAGACTGGTGGAGCTCTCTGGCGACCGATGCGGGCGCCTCGTTCGATAAGTCGGTCGTCATCGACGCGCCCGAAATCGAACCCACGGTGAGCTGGGGGACCAGCCCCGAAGACGTCGTTCCGATCGGCGGCGTCGTGCCCGCGCCCGAGAGCTTTGCCGACCCGTCGAAACAGGATGCCGTTCGTCGCAGCCTCGATTACATGGGGCTCGAGCCCGGCCAGCCGATGACCGAGGTCGAAATCGAAAACGTCTTCATCGGCAGTTGCACCAACAGCCGGATAGAGGACCTGCGCGCCGCGGCGGACGTCCTGAGAGGCAGGCGAAAGGCAGACGGGGTGAAATGGGCGATCGTCGTCCCCGGATCGGGCCTCGTGAAGCGCCAAGCCGAGGAGGAGGGCCTCGACAAGGTATTCCTCGACGCCGGTCTCGAATGGCGCGAGCCAGGGTGTTCTGCCTGCCTTGCGATGAATCCCGACAAGGTCCCGCCCGGCGAGCGCTGCGCCAGCACCAGCAACCGTAATTTCGTCGGCCGCCAGGGTCCCGGCGCGCGCACCCATCTCGTTTCGCCGGCGATGGCGGCGGCAGCGGCGGTGACGGGCAGGCTCACCGATGTGCGTGAGCTCGTGACCTGACCGATCGCAAGTCGGCCTTCGCGCCCGTCGCCGCGCCCGACGCACGGGTCCTGATTCTCGGCAGCCTGCCCGGCGAGGCGTCGCTGGCGGCACGACGCTACTACGCCCACCCGCAGAACCGGTTCTGGCATCTCGTCGGCCATGCGATCGGGCGCGATTTGTCCGCGCTCGACTACGATGCGCGGCTGGCAACCTTGCAGGAGGCGCGGATCGCGCTGTGGGACACGGTCGCGTCGGCCGAGCGCCAGGGCAGTCTGGATGCCGCGATCCGCGAGGCCGAGCATGCGCCGCTGGCCGATCTCGTCGCCACCTTGCCCGTGCTGCGAGCGGTAGCCTTCAACGGGCGCAAGGCGAGCGCGATCGGGCGGCCGCAGCTTGTCGGCAGCGCCCTCGCGCTGATCGACCTGCCCTCGTCCTCACCCGCCTACGCCGCGATGCCGCTGGCGGACAAAGAGCGACTATGGGCGCGGCTAGCCGATTTCCTCGGCTGACCCCTTGCGTGCCAGTGCGCTGCGCCGCATGGATGGGCGCATGACGAAAAAGCTCACTGGCAAGGCCGTCGCCGCGGGCGCGGCAATCGGTTCGGCGGCGATCGCCGCGGCGCTCCTTTACGCGACCAAGCGCAAGGACAAGCACGAGCCCGAGCAATTGCCTCCGATCCCTTCGGGCGAAGCGCCCGAAACCGATTGATGGATCCGGTCCGCGAGGTCGAAGGCCGGGCGATCCCGTTCGGCGCGAAGAACGTCGATACCGACGTCATCATCCCCGCGCACTGGCTCAAGACGATCACCCGCGAAGGACTCGGACGCGGTGCGTTCGAAACCGTCCGGGCGCGGACGGGCAACGTGTTCGACGATCCCGAATACGCGGGCGCGCCGATCCTGATCGCCGGCGACAATTTCGGTTGCGGGTCGAGCCGCGAGCACGCCGCCTGGGCCCTGCTCGACATGGGCGTGCGCGCGGTGATCGCACCCAGCTTCTCCGACATCTTCTCGGGCAACGCGTTCAAGAACGGCATCCTGACCGTCGCGCTTCCGCAGGAGCAAGTCGACCGCCTGCTCGACGTGGCGCGAACCGATCCGATCTCGATCGACCTCGAGAGCCAGGTGGTCACGACGCCCTTCCAGGACCGCTTCGCATTCGAGATCGACACATTCCGCAAGGCGTGCCTGATGGAAGGGCTCGACGAGGTCGGTCTCACCCTCGCACGCGACGAAGCGATCGCAACATACGAAGACCGGCAGGCACGCGACATGCCATGGCTGGCGCATGGAACGGAGATGACTGCATGAAGGCCCTCAAACGATGAAAGCTTTGCGCACCCACGCCATCGGCGGACCCGACACGCTGACCCTTGACGAGGTCGAGGATCCCACCCCCGGCAGGGGCCAGGTCGTGGTCGCGGTAAAAGCTTGCGCGATCAATTTTCCCGACACGCTGATGATCCGCGATCTCTACCAGTTCAAGCCCGAGCGTCCCTACGCGCCCGGCGGCGAAATCGCCGGCGTGGTCGAGGCGATCGGCGAAGGTGTCGACCAGTTCAAGGTCGGCGACCGGGTGTTCGGCGGTATCGGCAACGGCGGCCTTGTCGAAAAGGTCGCGGTCGATGCGCGGCGGCTGTTCCCGGTGCCCGAAGGCGTGCCGTTCGAAAAAGCCGCCTCGCTGATGATGACTTACGGGACCACGATCCACGGCCTCAAGGATCGCGGCCACATCAAGGAAGGCGACGTCATGCTCGTGCTCGGCGCAGCGGGCGGCGTGGGTCTTTCCGCGGTCGAGCTTGGCAAGGCGTTCGGGGCAAAAGTGATCGCCGCCGTCTCGAGCGAGGAAAAGGGCGAGGTAGCAAGGCGGGCCGGTGCCGACGAGGTCGTCATTTATCCCAAGGGCGAGATGTCGAAGGACGAGAGCAAGGAGCTGGCCAGCAAGTTCAAGGCTGCCTGCGGGCCAGAAGGGGCCAACATCGTCTATGACATCGTTGGCGGGCAGTACTCGGAGCCGGCGCTGCGCTCGATCGCGTGGGAGGGCCGTTTTCTCGTCGTCGGATTCCCGGCGGGCATCGCGAAGATGCCGCTCAATCTGACGCTCCTGAAGAGCTGCGACATCTGCGGCGTGTTCTGGGGCGCCTTCACCGCCCGCGAGCCGGAGAAGTTCCGCGCGCAGGCCGATGAATTGTTCGACCTGATGAAGACCGGCAAGATCGATCCGCTGATTTCCGAAACCTTCCCGCTCGAACGTGGCGGAGAGGCGATCGCCAAGCTGGAAAACCGCGAGGCGGTGGGCAAACTGGTTGTAACGATGGAGTGACTGTCATGCGCAAGAGTGCCGTTGTTCTGATCCTCGCATCCAGCGGGGCTCTCACCGCTTGCGTCGCCAACGTCGAAAACCATACTCCGCCCCCGCCCCCGCCTACACTCGTTGACGCGCACAAGCTGGTCGACGCGCGCAAGGGCGGGATGGCGATGTCGGTCGCCGCACTCGGCGCGATTTCCAGTGGGCTGGAGAGCGGTGCCCCGACGAAATCGTATCGTCTTCCCGCGAGCGGGCTTGCCCATTTCGCGCAGTCCCTGCCGGCGCTGTTCGACGCGCGAACGCAGGGCGACGGCTTGTCGAAAGCTTCGCCCGCGGTCTGGAGCGATCCCGAGGGATTCGCCGCCCGTGTGGACCAGTACGGCGCGGCGACCGAGCGATTGCTTGCCGCCGTGACGGCTGACGACCGTCCCGCGATCGAAGCCGCCCTTGCCAGCACGAAGGCCGCGTGCAAAGCGTGCCACGATACATACCAGCTCAAATAGGCAGGCAGACAGAAGATGACCGATTTCAGGGATCGCGAGCGCGGCGAGGAACGCAAGTTCGTGATGGACGAGGATACCGCCTTCCGCGTCGCGGCGCGGCGCAACCGTCTGCTCGGTCACTGGGCAGCCGAAAAGATGAGCCTGACGCCCGAAGAAACCGACGCCTATGGCAAGGCGGTAGTCCAGGCAGACTTCGAGGAAGCCGGCGACGAGGACGTGATCCGCAAGGTTCTTGGCGATCTGACACAGGCTGGCTGCGACGTGAGCGAGAGCGATGTGCGCACTGCGCTTGAGGAAAAGGCGGTCGAGGCGCGCCGCCAGCTCATGAGCGAGAGCTGAGGGTTCAGCGATGCCGATGGCAGGTGCCGATATCGTGGCACTGATCGAGGCCGCGCTTCCCGGCGCGGTGGTCGAGATGCGCGACCTGGCGGGTGACAACGATCACTGGGCCGCGCACGTGATCGCGCCGCAGTTCGCCGGGCTGTCGAGGGTGAAGCAGCACAAGCTGGTTTACGACGCGCTCGGCGGGCGGATGGGCGGAGAGCTCCACGCCTTGCAACTGACCACCGCCGTCCCCAACTGAATCGGCATACCTCTCAAATTACCAGGCAAGGTCCGGACATGTCCGACGTCAAACAACGCATTGCCGACATCGTCGAACAGAACGATGTCGTGCTCTTCATGAAGGGCACCCCGCTCTTCCCCCAGTGCGGCTTTTCGAACCGCGCGATCGCGATCCTCGATCACTGCGGCGTCACCTATGAAAGCGTAGACGTCCTGCAGGACATGGAAATCCGCCAGGGCATCAAGTCTTTCAGCGAGTGGCCCACGATTCCGCAACTCTACGTGAAGGGCGAGTTCGTCGGCGGCAGCGACATCATGATGGAAATGTTCGAGGCGGGCGAACTGCAGACCATGATGACCGAAAAGGGCGTCGCCACCGCCGAGTGACGCCGGCGCGCCGGCGCGTCCAGAAACCGCATTCAGGCAAAAGAAATCCCGTCCGGCTGGGTAGGCCGGACGGGTTATCTTTATGGGTTCGTTGGTCGGGGAGGCTGGACCGGGAGACCGGTGGTCCCGCCTCGTGGGAAGACCGTTGGGGTATCGGTTACTCTGCACACTTCGTGCCAAATCGCACGGGCGACGCAATCGTGCGGCTTGTGATGGTTAATCGGCCGGGCCCAATCACGCGTGTGTAAGGAATCCCGACAGATCCGGGGTCGATAATCGGTCTTGGCATGCAACCCGCCGCGCGCCACAGTCGCTGCCATGCACGAAGACCAGCCCCGCCCTTCGATCCCCGCTGCGACCGTGATCGTATTCCGCAACGATCCCGCCGGCGGGCCGCCGCAGATCCTGATGGTCACCCGCCACAACTCCATGACGTTCGCCGGCGGCATGGCGGTGTTTCCCGGTGGGCGTGTCGATCCCGAGGATCACGACCTGGCGGCGGCGCTCGATACGGTACTCGATCCCGACGAGGCAGCGCATCGGATTGCCGCAGTGCGCGAGACACTGGAGGAGACCGGCCTCGTCGTTGGCCTGACCGGCGATATATCGGCGGACACCGCGCGCAAGGCGCGTGCACTGCTCGAGGAGCATGGCGCGCTCGGCCCGGTGCTCGACGCGATGGACTGGACACTCGCTCTCGATGCCGTGGTCCCCTTCGCCCGCTGGCATCCCAAGAACGAGCGTATTCCACGCATTTTCGACACGCGCTTCTACCTCGCCGATCTTGGCACCGGAGCGGTTGAGCTGGAGATCGACGGGAGCGAGAACACGCACCTGTTCTGGACCAGCGCGTCCGGCGCGCTCGACATGGCCGAACGGGGCGAGTTGTCGGTCATCTTCCCCACCCGCCGCAACCTCGAACGCCTGGCGCAGTTCGCCTCGTTCGAGGAAGCCCGCACACAGGCCGAGGCGATCCCGGTCAAGACGATCACGCCGTGGATGGAAGAGCAAGACGGTGAGCGCTGGCTGCGAATACCCGACGATGCCGGCTATCCGGTAGCGGGCGAACCGCTGACGAGCGTGGCACGCGGCTGATCGGAGCACTCGTCGGGATCGGTCCGCAAAAGTTACACACCGGTAATCAACAGGAAAGTGAACGGCCCGATTGCGGAGGCGAATTTCCACCCTAGCTTCCTCGCCAAGGCCGAGCGCCCTTCGGGTTCGTGGGAGGATGAAAGGCTCGGCGGGCCCTGCCAGCGCAGAGGCGGGGCCACCAAAATTTCTGTGAAACTTGTCCGTCCGTTTCTTTTAGCGGTGCCCGCGACAGGACAATTTGGCGCGCCCGGCAGGACTCGAACCTGCAACTCCAAGCTTAGAAGGCTCGTGCTCTATCCAGTTGAACTACGGGCGCGCGCTGGATGCGCATAGCGTGCTTTTCGCGGGGCACAAATCGCGATAACCACCGCGCATGAGCGAACAGGTGGCAGCGATCGAGGGGGGAGCCGCCGCGCCGCGGCACTTCCGCTATTACGACCTCATCATGGCGGCCTTTGTCGCCATCCTGCTGCTGTCCAACATCATAGGCGCCTCTAAGCCGAGCTACGTCGTCCTGCCGGGTGGCACCGAATGGGCATTCGGAGCTGGGGTGCTGTTCTTCCCGATCAGCTACGTGATCGGCGACGTGCTGACCGAAGTCTACGGCTACGCCCGTGCGCGCCGCGTGATCTGGGCCGGCTTCGCCGCGCTCGTGTTCATGGCGTTCATGGCCTGGGTCGTGGTCGCCCTGCCCCCCGCCGCCGGCTGGCCGGGACAAGAGGCATACGAGTTCGTGTTCGGCAATTCGTGGCGCATCGTGCTCGCGTCCATGACCGCGTTCTGGGTCGGCGAGTTCGCCAACAGCTTCGTGCTCGCCAAGATGAAGCTCCTCACCGACGGCAAGCACCTGTGGATGCGGACGATCGGGTCGACTTTCGTCGGCCAAGGCCTCGATAGCCTGATCTTCTATCCGCTTGCGTTCTACGGCCTCGCCGGCTGGCCCGTCGAGCAGCTCGCGATGGTCGTGATATCGCAATGGGCGATCAAGACCGCGTGGGAGGCGTTGCTGACCCCGGTGACTTATGCCGCGGTCGGCTTCCTGAAGAGGCGCGAAGGCGTCGAGGTATTCGACCGCGGGACGGACTTTTCCCCTTTCGGGCGATCCCGATAGACGAGAGGGCCGGACGCAGCGCGGCCGGCCCTCCATCAATCCCGAGCGATCAGGTCAGAACTTGATGCCGGCCGCGATGCCGTAGCGCCGCGGTTCGAGGGTGAAGATGTTGGTGTAGTTCCCCGATGACTGATCCGTCACGTACAGTCCGGTGATCGAGCTCGTATCGAAGATGTTCTGGATATAGGCCCGTACGAACCAGCGGCTGTCGATCCCGTCGAGCTGGACCTGCGCGTTGGCCTGCACAAAGCTGTCGATCTTGTTCACGTTGCCGTTGAAGATACTGCCCGTGGTTTCGCCCGTGTAAGCGAGGTCGAACCGCGGCGTCAGCGTCATCTCCCCGACCGGCGCAGCATACTGGATGCCCGCCGACACCTTGTAGTCAGGCGCACCGGGTAGATCGTTGCCGCGGATATTGACCGGGATGCCAGAGGTATAGACGGTGATCCCGGCGGGATCGAACGCGGTGCCCGCCAAGGTAGCGAACTCGGCCAGGCCCACTCCGCCCGTCGACGCCAGCGAACATATGCTCAGTGCGCCAGTGGACGCGATGCCGCTGTTGGGACCGAACGAGGTCGTTGGCTGCAGCCCCGCCCCGGTGGAGGCGTTGACGTTTGCGTTGAAGGCATTGACGAAGGCGTTCGCCCCCGCGGCGTTCCCGGGGGTATTGGGTGCCACCGCGCAGTTTGCCGCGTTGGTGATATCCTTGATGATCACTGCGTCGCTGCGCCCGCCCCCAAAGTCGCGCGGGTTCGACAGGTACTTGTCCGAAGAGACCTTCGTCTTGAGGTAGCTTGCGGTGATGTTGACAGACAGCTCACGCGTCGGTCGGATGACCGCCTCTGCCTCCAGGCCCCAGATGTCGGCATCGACGTTGTCGTTCACCGATGTGCGCGCGACAATCCGGCTCAACTGCAGTTGCTTGTACTGGTAGTAAAAACCGGTGAGGTTGAGCTGCAAGGCGCCGAACGTGTTTTTCGATCCGATCTCGAACGCATTGACGAATTCGGGCGCGAACGATTCGGGCACGTCGAAGATCGGCGACAGCGGCGGATTGACGCCACCCGACTTGTAGCCGCGCGAGTACGAGGCGTAGAGCAGGTTGTCGCGCGACAGCTTGTAATCGATCACCGCACGGCCGGTCCATTCGCTGAAATTCGCCTGGCGCACGGAATACTCCTGCGCGCCCGGGGTGCTCGCGTCGTAATCAAGTCCGGCGTAGCCCAGTGCGCTGGTGATATCGGGCGAATTCGTCGGGACGAGAACCGAACCGCCAACTGCATCCTGGAACAGCGACGTCCGCGCGACGATGTCCTTCTTGTCGTTGTTGTAACGCAGGCCGAGGGTGAACTTCAGCTTGTCGTTGAAGTCGTAGTAGGCCTCTCCGAAGATGCCGTAGGTCTTCACCTTTAGATCGTCGGAGTTGTTGCGGTACATCGGCGAACCGAGCGAGTAGGAAGTCCCAGCACCGGGGGGAATCCCCGCTCCGGCCGCGCCCAAGGCTCCGAGAATACCCGCTGCGTAATCAAGGCCGAACGAGCTGACGTAGTAGCTGTTCTCGTCCATGTGCAGTTGGCCGTAAATACCGCCGAGCAGGAAATTGAACGGGGTGTCCCAATCGGAACTGACGATCGCCTCGGCCGTCCAGCTTTTCTGCGACTGGATCGAACGGTCGAAGGCAAGCGGGTTCATCGAGCATACGGAGTTGTTGGTCGCCCCGTAAACGCCGACGAGGTTCGGATCGGAGTTCGACGTACACAGCACGCCGGCCGGACCGTCGGGGATAAGCCGGTCGGCGATGGGCTTGAGATAGGCCTGAAGCACCGGACCGAACGTGCCGGCCGCGGCGGCGGCGAGGGTGTTGAGCCCGTTCTGCAGCGGTGCTCGATCCTGCGCGGCGTTATTATAGTCCTGCTGCGAATCGACCTTCACATTCTGCCAGTTGCCTTCGACCTTGAGACTGAGGCCGTTGCCAAGCTCCTGGTTGAGCTGCCCTTGGACGATCCATTCCTCGGCGAAATAGTTCGGCTTGAACGCGGTGTTGATCACCCGCGGATCGGCGGGGTTCAGGGCGGTACCGAAGACGTCGGGGCCATAGAGGCTGCCGACCGAGAAGTTCGGCGTGAGCGGCGTCTGCCCAGCAGGCACGCCGCGGAGTCGGAAGAATTCCTGCGACGCGAAGATCGTACCCAGCGTCGAGTTGCCGTTGGGGAAGCTGTAATCGAGCCGCGAGTTGAGGCATCCGAGCACCGGCGTGCTGTCGCGCTGGCACAGCTGCTTCTGGATGCGCATGCGTTTGTCGTCTTCGTGGAAATACTGCGCCACGAGATCGATGGTCGTGCTGCTCGTGGGTTCGAACCGCAGCGAGCCGCGAATGCCGTACATGTTGCGATCGTCGTAGCGGTCGCCGTCGTAAAGGTTCTTCGTATAGCCGTCGCGGTTGAGGTAGTAGCCTGCCACGCGCACACCGATGGTGTCGCCGATCGGCACGTTGATCATGCCTTTCAATTTAACGCTGTCGTAGTTTCCATAGTCCCCTTCGACCGCGGCACCGAAACCACTGAGGTCCGGTCGCGCGGTGCGGATGTTGACCACGCCCGAGGTCGCATTGCGGCCGAACAGCGTGCCCTGCGGTCCGCGAAGGACCTCGATCTGCGCAAGGTCGTAGAACTCGCCCTCGAAAAGGCGCGTGCCGAACAGAGGCGCGTCGTTGAGATGGATCGCAGTCGCGCTGTCGCAGGTGACGCCGACGCACAGGTCGCCGATCCCTCGAATGGTGAAGCTTGAGCTGGTGAAGTTGGTCTTGGTGAAGGTGACGTTCGGCAGGGTAAGCTGCAAGTCCGAGGTGTTCTTGATCTGCTGCTTTTCGAGGGTTTCCGCCGAAAACGCACTGACGGCGATCGGCACATCCTGCAGCGCCTCGTTGCGCCGCTGGGCGGTGACCACGATCTCGGTCGCTGGTGCGTACCGGTCGTCGGGTATCTGGTTGGTTTTCGGTGAAGTGGTAACGTCCTGCGCCGCTGCGGGAAATGCCACAGCAGTTGCACACACGCCTACGAACAGGGCTGCCTTGACCCTCATGGATCCTCTCCTCGACTGAGCCGTCTCTGATGCGACTTCTGTCGTCGTCAGGCTAAGTCAGCAGAGGCCTTCTAGGCAAGCGTTCGCATGCACGGGCTTCGGTAGCCGCAACAGCCAAACCAGCCTGAACGCTACGGAATGCGCGTCAAACAAGTGGAAAAATATTATTCCGGAGAAAGCAATCCGAACGCAATTACCGAACGATATCGCCACTTTTGGCGATCGCAGTAATTCCCCGGCGGCCATCGGCGTCGCGGCCGAGCTGCACGAACACGTCGATCACGCCCGCGGCGTAGGCGATCGTATCGCTGCGTGAGAGGCCGATTCCGGTCTGCATGACCATCAGAGCAAGCTGCTCGAGCGCACCGGTCAGCGAGTTGGCGTGGATCGTCGAGAAACTGCCGGGGTGTCCGGTGTTGATCGCGCGCAGGAAGCTGACGCTTTCCGCCCCGCGTAGCTCGCCGAGCACGATGCGGTCGGGACGCAGGCGCAATGCCGCCTGGAGCAGCTCGTTCGCGGTCACCTTCGCCTCGCCCAGTTCGCCCTTCACCGCGACCAGGCCGACGCCGTTCTCGCCCGGCAGGCGCAGTTCGGGCGTGTCCTCGACCAGGATCACTCGCTCACCCTTGGGAATTTCGCCGAGCATCGCATTCAGGAACGTCGTCTTGCCGGTGCTCGTGCCGCCGGAGATCAGGATCGTGCGGCGCTGGCGGATCGCCTCACGCAGGAAGGCGATCGGCTGGCTCTGCGCGTCGGGCATCGCAGGCGCCTCGTCCTGGCCCAGCGGTCCAGTGTCGTAGGCGTCGAGCGGCAGGTCGAGTCGGCGGTGGCGCCGTATTGCCATCGCCCAGTGCTTGCGCGCAGCGGGCGGTCCGCAGAACTGCACGCGCGCACCGTCCGGCAGAGTCGCGCCGAGCAGCGGATGCTCGCGGTTGATGCCCTGGTGGCTGACGCGGGCGACCTGTTCGGCAAGGCGCTGGACGAGCCGGTCGTCGATCTCCGGCGCTTCGACCCGCACCATCCCGCCCTGCGCGGCATCCTCGATCCAGACCTCGCCCGGCCGGTTGACGAGGATCTCGGTCACCGTGTCGACATCGAGCCAGCGCTGGAACGGCGCGAGGTAGGCGTCGAGATAGACGCTGCGCTCGCCCGTTCCGGTCGGCAAGGAGTGGACGTCGGCCGCCATGAACCGGGTTACTGCACCGACGAAAAGTCGAGATCGCGCGCGGTGAAGACGCGGATCGGCTCGCCGGCGCGAACGCGCACCGTCGGCGGGATCTGGCCGTCCTGCTGCGCCGCGGTCTGCGCCGCGCTGGCGCCTCCGCCGAGGATCACCGAAGCGCCGCCCGTCGCGAGACCCCCGATCACCGAGAGCAGCATCGAGGAACCGAACCGCCTGAAG
Source organism: uncultured Alphaproteobacteria bacterium (assembly GCA_963728375.1). Classification (GTDB taxonomy): domain Bacteria; phylum Pseudomonadota; class Alphaproteobacteria; order Sphingomonadales; family Sphingomonadaceae; genus Tsuneonella. The sequence goes on along the minus strand of CAVSJL010000003.1, from coordinate 196,167 downwards.
AAGTGGCTGTTGACCTTGCCCTCCAGCCCCGTGGTGCCGTCGAATCCGACCGCCGGCGACGCGAGGTTGACCGAGGCGCCGTCGGGCCGGATCAGCCGGGTCCAGATGACGTAGGCGCGCTTCTGACCGCCCTGGAGGCCCGACTGGTACTGGCCGATCAAGCGGCTCGACCGCGGCACCAGCACGCGGGTGCCGTCGAAGCTGCGCACGTCCTGGCTCACCACCGCCCGCACGTAGCCAGGGACGTCGGTATTGATCGCGGTTTCGAGCACCGCCGGGATCAGCGTGCCTTGAGTCACCGTGGTCTGCGGATTGACCATCGCGCGGGCCTGCGCGGGCGCCCCGCCGACGCCGCCGATCTTGCTCGCGAAATCGCTCGCATTGCCGGTGGTGGCGCCCGTTTCGCCCGCTGGTATTCCGCCCGCCGGTTCACCCAGCCCGCCGCCCGGCAGGTTGCTTGCGTCGAACACGACCGTGGGGTTCGAATAGGGATTCGCCTGCACGCCCTGCACAGGCTGGACCGGCTGCGCGAACACGGCCTGCGGAGCCGGATCGGGCTGTGGGACAACCGCGGGCTGCGCGGTGGCGGGCGCAATCGTGGTGACCGCCTGCGCGGGCACCGCCGGCGCCTGCTGCACGGCCTGCTGGCCGCCGACGCTTTCGGTTTTCTCGGTCCGTGCGGCGTTCATGCTCCACAGCGTCACCGCACCGAGCAGGCCGATCACCGCGACCCCCGCGGCGAGGCCCAGCCCGTCCGATTTGCCCTTGCGCTGGGTGACCGCGGGGAACGCGTTGCGGCTGGCGAGATCGATGATCTCGGCGCTCTCGCCCTCGCGCGGGTCGAGGTCGTTGGCGACAGGTTCTCCGGCCTTTTTCGCCGGCAGGCGCATGGCGAGGCGCATCAGCGGTTCCCTTCCTTGATCTGCATATCCGACCGCGCGAGCGCGGCTTGCGGTCCGTTCGGGGCGCGGACCGGTCCGCCATTGATCAGCGCGGCGGCCGCCTTGCCCGAGCGCAGGACGATCTCGCGCGGCACGCCGTCGACGACGATCACGTCGCCGCGCACGGTGAAGTTGACGGGGCCTTCGGTGCCCTTCTCGTCCTTGACGAGGATTGCCGGGACCGGGCTGCCCGCGGGCCATGCAAGGAACGTAGCCGAACCGTCGTCATAAGTGCGGGCGGGAAGGAGCTTGCGATCGCCGCTGCCCTCCCATGCGAAGTTGAGATCGGCGGGATCGGTCACCGCCTGCGGCTCGCTCGCCGCGGCAAGCTCGATCGCGCTGGGCGCTTCGTTCGCCGCGAGCTCGCCAGCCGGCTTCGGCTCCTCGGGATAGGCGAACTTGAGGACGTAGACAGGCCGCGCCTTGGCCGATGCGACGAGATCGAAAAGGTATGTGTGCCGGTCGGTCACCACCGTCATGTTGGTCGCCGCACTCGGGCTCAAGGGCTTCACGAACAGCAGGTTGGCGCGCTTGTTCGGGGTGACCTGCCACGCCGCGCTGTCGCCGATGGCGACGTTCTCGATATGCTCGTCTTCGTCGAACTGGATCGTCGCCTGGACTTTGGTCCTGCCCTCGATACGGACGATCTTGCCTGCGTCGTAGAGTGTCTCGACGATGCGCGCATCGTCCGCGACGGCGGCGGTCGAGGCGGCGAGCAGAGCGCCGACGAGAACGGGCGCAAGACTTGCGCGGATCATTTCACTTTCTCCGATTGGCCCGCTTTGAGACGGGGAGGCGGCGATTTGAATCGGCTGCCGATCCCCCGCGCGCGCGTCGTGGCCGCCATTGGGGAGCCCGCCTGACCCGGGGCTGAAGCGACCGAATTGGTGACGATGCGGGTCTCGCGGTTACCGCCGCCGCTCATGCTTGCTCCGCTGTCGTTGGCAGCGGGCGAGGTGGCGAAGGCGGCGACCGGGATGCGCCGCTCAGTGGCGGCCGAAGGCTGCCCGGCATTGGATGAGGCGGTCGTGGCGGCGGGTGGCACGACGGTGGGCGCCGAGCCTGTCGAGCGCCCCTCGCCGCGTTCGTTCTTGTCACTAGCGAGGCCGAATACGCGCCAGCCGCCGACCATCGTCGCGGCAACCTTGAGCACCATGATCATGAGAGCGACGTGGACCGCGCCGACGAGGAAGAACGCCATCGCCGCCTGCGGGTTGATCTGGCCGGGAACTTGCACCAGCGCCGCCAGGATCGGGACCGCAAGCTCGAGCATCACGCTGCCGCCCAGCACCGCGAATAGTGGCACGAGCGCCAGCATGACCAGCCCCTTGACCCAGCCGGTGAACAGCCCGCGCGTGCTGTCGAACAGCGCCATGACGACGAAGATCGGCCCGGTCGCGACGAGCACCGCGAGCGCGATGCGCGCGGTGACCAGGACCCCGACGGTGCCAAGCAGGAACATCATCGCGCCGAGCCACATCATGCCCTCGGGCGAGAACGCGCTGACGTTCTTGCCTTCGACCTGCGGGCTCGCCTGCTGAAGCGCCTGGAACACCACGTCGATCTTCTGGGCGAAGACGTGCGTCGCGCTTTCGCTGCTGCCGGTGATGACTCCTGCGATCCAGTCAGGGCCGGCGACGGTAAAGTTCAGGACCAGCGTGCTGTACGCGACCCAGCTCGTCACGACCGTCAGCACCGCGCCGATCGTCATCATCCGCGGGGTGAGCGAGCGGACCGAGAGGTTCGCCCGGCCGAGCAACAGGTTGATGCCGAACCACGCGACGAACAGTCCGAGCAGGATCGTCAGCGTGGTGACCATCGCACCGCCGGGTGCGAACAGCCGACCGAAGGCCGAGGCCATCGTCTCGCCGGCGACGCAATCGACTGCCTGCAGCGCCGCGGCGACCCCATTGCCGACGCTCTGGGCCGCCTGATCGCAGGCCGCGCTCATTCTGCTGCCAGGCGGAACGAGGTCTCGTCGCCGCCCTCCCGATCGATCGAAGTGCCCCCGGGCCAGGCATGGCCGGTGAGCGCCGGGAACCAGTCGGCCGGGTTGTCGCCCACCGCTTCGCGCAGCAGGTCGAGGCGGCGCACGGTGCTCTCACGGCCCGACAGCACGGCCAGCACTTCGGGCGCGCCCGACAGGTCGAGCCGCACCACGACGCTCGCGTCGGGCTGGCGGATCAGGAACGCGCGGCTGTGTGCCGGGAGCGAGCGGATCAGCGCCAGTTCGTGACTGGTGAGCCCGAACCCGTCGCAGTAATCCTCTGCTCGCGCGCGGGCATTCGGCATGAAGATCATCGTCGCGGTCTGCTCGACCAGCGCGGTGGCGATGCGGCTTTCGAGCGCGTCGCGCGCCGACTGGGTGGCGAAACCGACCAGCGCATTCCGCTTCCGCAGCGTCTTGAGCCAGTCGCGGATGCGCGCGGCGAAGACCTCGTCGTCGAGCGCCTTCCAGCCCTCGTCGATCAGGATCATCGTCGGCATCCCGTCGAGCCGCTCTTCGATCCGGTGGAACAGGTACATCATCGTCGGCGTGCGCAGCCGCGGGTTCTCGAGCAGCGCGGTCATGTCGAACCCGAGCACGCGCTGCGACAAGTCAAGCTCGTCGCGCTCGTTGTCGAACAGCCAGCTATGCTCGCCGCCTGCGATCCAAGCCGAGAGCCGGTCGGCGAGGTCCCCCGGCTGGGGGCGCTTCGTACCCGACAGCAGCTCTCGGAAATGCCTGAGGCGGCGCAGCGAGGCATCGTTCGAATAGGCCGCGTCGACCGCGCCCGCGATCGTCGCCAGCTCTTCCGGGCCATCGGCCTTGAGCAGCACCGAGAGCCAGTCGCGCAGGAACGCGCGATTGCCCGGGGTATCGGGCAGCGACAGCGGGTTGAACCCGGTCGGCTCGCCGCTGGCGATCCGATCGTAGCGGCCGCCGATTCCGCGGATGAACAGCTCCGCCCCCCGATCCTTGTCGAAAAGGATCGTCCTGGGGCTGAATTTCTGCGCCTGCGCGGCGAGGAAATTCATCACAACCGTCTTGCCGGAGCCCGACGGACCGATGACGGTAAAGTTGCCTAGGTCGCCGGTGTGGAAGTTGAAGAAGAAGGGTGTGCGACTGGTCGTCTGCAGCAGCGTGACCGCCTCGCCCCAGTGGTTACCGTCGGCCTGGCCGAGCGCCATGCCGTGCAAGCTGCCGAAACTCGCCATGTTGGCGCTCGAGATCATCGCGCGGCGGGCGATATAAGCCTCGTTGCCGGGGAACTGGCCCCAGAACGCGGGTTCGAGATTGGTATCCTCGCGCACCACGATGGCGCCGGTGTCGGCGAGCGCGGCGGCACAGGCGGCGGTCGCCTCGTCGAGTTCGGGCAGGCTGCGCTCGCGGACGAGCACGGTCAGGTGATGGTCGCCGAAGCCGACCGCGCCGTTGCCCAGCGCGTCTCGCGCGGCGAGCATGTCGTGCCGCTCGGCCATCGCTTCCTCGTCGGCGGACTTCAGTCGGCGGATCGCCAGGTCCATCCGCTCGCGAGCGGTGGTGCGCTCGGACGGGGCGTAGCTTTCGCTTACCACCATCTCGAACGGCTGGCGTAGCAGCGCGTCGAGCAGGCCGGGGCTGGTCGCCTCGGGATAGTCCTTGAGGCTGAGGATCGCCGCGAAATCAGGCTCGCCCGACCCGCGCAATTCCATCGCGTCGAGCCCGAAGCTCGCGCGGCGATAGGGCAGCATCTGGCCGATGTCGGTGTCTTCCGCCGGCCGGCGCACGGGGCGCATCTCGCCGTTGTAGAGCGCCGAAAGCAGCTCGAGAATCTCGTTGTTGGTCGCCCCGCTCGGCCCCTGGTAGTCGTCGAGCAGCGCCGCGCCATAGGCCTGCAGCGATGCGACGAGCCCGGTCGCCGCCGCCTTGAGCGCGCGCACGTCCCTGGGGTCGGCATCGATCTCGCGCCTGCCCTTGCGGCTCCACATCTTGCCGGCGCGCTCCGCGAGGCCTGCCTTGCCGCGCGCGGGACGGCGGATGAGGGTGACGAACTGGTCGTTGACGAACAGCGATCCGCCCGCGAGCCGCTCCTTCCAGCGACGGTCGATGTGCGCAGCGAGAGGATCGGCGAACTCGGCGTCGAGCTCGATCTCGACCCGGCGCCGGACGACGTGATGGTAGAGCACGAACCGCGCGTCGAGGGTCGAACGCAACATGACCTCGCGCGTCGCGGCGTGATGATTGAGCGCGTCGGAATCCTCGGTCTCGAACAGCAGTCCCGGCACCTGCAGCGCGGTCATCACGCTGCCGTCGCGCAGCAGCACGGTGCTGCCGTCGATCAGGCGCGCATAGGGCAGCCGGTCGCCCGCGCGGGCTTCCTTCGCGCTCCAGGCGGCGGCGCCGATCCACTTGGTCATATCGCCATTCCTTCCGTCAGGCGGCGTAACTGTTGCAGCCCCAGCGCTTCCAGTTGGAAACGCGCGGGCACTTGCTGACTTTGGTCAGCCAGAGGTCGAAGATGCGCGGCTCGCGCAGGCAGGCGAAATAGCCGACGAGGTGGAACACCAGCGCGGCGGGCAACGCCCACCAGCTGCCGGTGATCAGGAACAGCTCGGTCGTCAGCGCGAAATTGACGATGAAATAGTTGTACGTCACGCCCGCAAACATCTGCGGGCGGGTCAGCGCGCGATGGACGGGGTGGCGGACAAGTTCCATCGCTCAGCTCGCCGCCGCGGCGCCCTGGATCCCGGCGACGATGCTCGCCGAGCCGAACAGGATGAACACGCCGATGATCACGGTCGCGCCGAAGCGCCAGTTGAGCCGTCCGGTGAGCATCATGAAGCCGACCGCGGCGACCGCCATCACCGCGACCGCGGTGGCGACGTTGCCGAGCAACGTACCCTGAAGCCACGACAGCGCGGCGACGATCGGGCCCGAACCAGCCGGATCGGTCTGCGCGAAAGCGGCGCTCGGCGAGGCGAGAAGGGCAATAGGGAGAAGGCGCGTTATACGATTCATGTGGTCAGTTCGGCTTTCGTGAGTGGTCCGCGAGGCGGCTCATGATGGACGATACGTAAGTCTGGGTCTCGCGGATGCGTGGAATGCCGTTCGCGGCGATCACGCGGCCCGGACCGGCGTTATAGGCGGCGAGCGCCTTTTCGATATTGCCGTCGAACCGATCGAGTTGTTCGCGCAGGTAGCGCGCCCCGCCCTCAAGGTTGGCGAACGGATCGTCGGGATTCACCCCGAGATAGCTGGCGGTTCCCGGCATCAGCTGGGCAAGACCGCGCGCACCGACCGGCGAGCGGGCGGCAGCGTTCCAGCGGCTTTCCTGCCAGACCAACGCTTCGATCAAGGTCGGCGACAGATCGAACCGGCGGGCCAGTTCCTGCACCTTGGCAGCATAGAGCGCGGGAACGACACCCGCCTGGGCGGCGGCATCGGCGACTGCGTCGGCTGGCACGGAAAAGTCTGCAGACAGCTCGACGATGTCGGGGGTGGCGGCCGGATTTGCGGCGGGGGCAGCGGCCAGCGCGCCGGAAATCCAGCGCGGCCCTTGCGGACCGATCTCCATCACGTCGGCGTGCGCGGGAACGGCAGCGCACATCAGCGCCAGAACCGCAAGACCGCCCATCCGGGACAGAATCATCGCACAACCCTCCATTCAGGCCCCAGTGCCTACACTAAATGACACACGGGTGACAGATTCCTGAACCGGGATCGGCAAAGCATCAGGTAAAAATCAGCCCGCCGGAACGAACCGACGGGCTGTAAAGTCCGTAACTTAGGAAAAGTATCAGCGCAGCGCGGTGCGGGTCGCGGCGAGGTTTCCGCTGTCGAGCGCGGCGAGCGCCTTGAACGCGAGGGCGCGGCTATCGACCCAGGCGCCGCTCGCGGTTTCGAGGTCGAAACGCTCCGCGGCGATCACTTTCTCAAACGCGGCGCGAGCGCGCGCGTTGTCGCCTTGCCGGGCATAGGCGACGCCCAGGTTGATGAGAACCGCGGGATCGTTCGCGTCGGCCTTCGTCTCGAGCCGGCTGACCGCAGCGCGATCGTCGCCAGCGGTAAGCGCGTCGTAAGCGACGTCGACGGGTCCGGCCGTCGGTCCCTGCGCCAGCAGCGCGGCGGCAAGTAGGGTGATGGACATGACGAATTCTCCCACTCGAGTCGTTTTATCGATTGGGAAGTTCGACCACTTCGAGGCGAACTGCAACAAATGCGTAACACTGTCATTTTTGCGTAACATTGGCACGCACGGAGAGACCCCGCCAAGCGGTTGAGCTTCACCTCGATTTACGACCGATAAGTCGTTTATTCGTCATAGTTTTGTCGCTTTCGCAAAGCCGCAATCTTGCCAAGAAACTGTCACGTGCCGGTCCTAGTCGGCGAGTTGCGACGAGCGTTCGCAACGCTTTCTTCCGACTCACTCGGACCATGAGGGGACCGTTTCCGTGACCACCAACTTCAAGCGCATTCTCGTGCTAGGCGTCAGCCTGGCGACCTTGTCCGGCTGCGGCGCCGACGACATCGCATCACCCGGCACCGGCGTGGATATCACGATCAACAACCCGACCCCGGCCCCGACCCCGACCCCGACCGGCACCCCCACCGTGGTTGCAGCAGGTGCTTGCCCGACGCTGACCAACGACGGCAGCGTGAACCTCGTCGATCGCGGAACGATCAGCGGCCCGACCGGCAACTACCGCATCTGCGAACTGCCGAGTCTGATCAGCAAGACGGTGACGCTGCCGAAGATCACCGGGCTGCTGTATGCGCTGAACGGCCGCGTCGACGTGGGTTGCGATGGCGGCTTCTCGGCCCCGAGCGCCGGCTCGCCCCATGTCTCTACGACGGTGGGCTGCGGCACGCTGACTGCCGACACGAATGTCACACTCAACATCGATCCGGGCGTGATCCTTTACGCCCGGACCGGCCAGTCGTGGCTCGCCGTCAACCGCGGCAACAAGATAAACGCCGTCGGCACCGCATCTGCTCCGATCGTATTCACCAGCCAGGACAACGTCGCCGGCCTCAATACCGACAGCTCGATCGGCCAGTGGGGCGGCGTCGTGCTGCTCGGTCGCGGCAAGGTCACCGACTGCGTGCTCGGCTCGGTCGCCGCGGGCACCTGCGAGCGCGACACCGAAGGCGCGGTCAACAAGGCGTACTTCGGCGGTAACGACGACAGCTACAACGCAGGCCGGATGAGCTACGTCCAGGTCCGCTACTCGGGCTTCGTGCTCAGCGCGGACAAGGAACTCCAGTCGCTCACCGGCGAGGCGATCGGCACCGGCACCCAGATCGACCACTTCCAGTCGCACAACAGCTCGGACGACGGTTCCGAGTGGTTCGGCGGCGCGCCGAAGGTGAAAAACTACATCGCCACCGGCGCCGACGACGACAGCCTCGACGTCGATGCCGGTGCGCGGATGAGCGTGCAGTACGCGCTGCTCCTCCAGCGGCCGGGCGAAGGCGACGCGCTGATGGAGATCGACTCCAACGGCAACGAGACCGACACTCCGCGCACAAACCTGAAGGTGGTGAACTTCACCGCGATCCAGCCGATCGCGAGCAACCAGAACAATTCGACCGGCGACAAGGCGTCGACGCTGTTCCGCGGCAACGCCGATGTCACGCTCTACAACGGCATGATCATCTCGCCGAACAACGAGTGCATCCGGATGACGTCGAACACCGATGCGGGGAACCGCGCGACGCTGACGGCGAAGTCGGTCGTGCTTCAGTGCTCGGGCACCGGCGATGCCAAGTACATCGGGGACGGTTCGGGTTCCGCCCCGTTCACCGCGGCGCAGGTGCGCAGCTACATCACCGGTGACGCGTCGAACAACGAGAGCTTCACCAACACCCTGACGATGACTTTCGTCAACGGCACCAACGAGGACGCGGTGGCGACCACCGATCCCAGCGGGCTCGCCACCGGTTCGGTGATCGCCGCCGGCTTCTTCGCCGCCAGCCCCACCCCCTACCACATCGGTGCGGCGTGGACCGGCAACACCACCTGGTACACCGGCTGGACCTGCAACAGCTCGTACGCGGCCCTCGGCGGCGGCAGCGCCTGCACCTCGCTGCCGACGACCTGAGCGGCGCCGACCCGATACGAAGGGGGCAGCCGCCGCTGACGCGCGCTGCCCCCTTCTTCGCAAAGAGAATACCCCAGGGGGAACACGAGATGTCCACCAAATCGCGGCTCGCCGGCGCCCTGCTGATCACCAGCGCGCTCACCGCACCCGGTCTTGCCCACGCGCAGACCATCACGACTCCGCCCGCCGCGATGCCGACGAGCGGCGAGGAGGTGGCCGAGCCGCAGCCCGACACCCCGCAGGCGAACGTGCCGGGCCCCGATCAGCCGGCGCAGGAAGACGTCGAGGTCTCGGTCCCGGGCGGCGCGGGCGAAATCATCGTCACCGGCCGCCGCGAGCGCAACGTCGAGCGCGCCTCCGCGCAAGTCGTCTCGGTGCTCAGCACGGCGGAAATCGCGCGAACCGGCGAAGGCAACATCGCAGGCGCACTGGCGCGCGTTACCGGTCTCAGCGTCGTCGGCAACGGGTTCGTCTATGTCCGCGGCCTCGGCGATCGCTACAGCCTCGCGCTGCTCAACGGCAGCCCGCTGCCGAGCCCCGAGCCGTTGAAGCGCGTGGTTCCGCTCGATCTGTTCCCGACCGGCGTCGTCGCCTCCTCGCTCGTCCAGAAGAGCTACGCGGCGAACTACCCGGGCGAATTCGGCGGCGGCGTCATCAACCTGACCACCAGGACCACCCCGAACGAGCCGTTCATCTCGATCGGCTTCGGCGTCTCGGGCGATACCGAGACGACGAACAACCTCGGGTTCACCTATTACGGCAGCAAGACCGACTGGAGCGGCTACGACAACGGCAATCGCGACGTGCCGCCGCTCCTGCAGCAGTATTTCGACAGCAAGCAACTGATCGGCACCGACAACGTCGACACGACTCCGATCGCACGCCAGCTGGTAACCGCGCGAAACGCCGTCGTGCAGCGCGATCACCACGTGCAGCCGAACTTTTCGGGCTCTCTTTCGGCAGGGAAGACATTCCCGCTCGGAGATCTCGACTTCGGCGTGATCGCGGCGGCTGGCTACAGCAACAAGTGGCTGACCAAGGACATCACCCAGCAGAACGCATCGGGCTTCGACCTGACCTCGATCGAGCGTGACTTCCGCACCGTCAACACCGACCAGCGTATCCTCGTCAATGGCCTGCTCGGCCTCGGCCTCGAGGGCAGCAACGGCAAGCTGCGCTGGACCAACCTCTACATCCACGACACGATCAAGAAGGCCTCGCTGGGGATTGGCACCAAGCCCGCGCAGAGCGGTGCTGGCACCGACTTCCTGCGCCAGCGGACTTCCTGGTTCGAACGCCAGCTGATCGACAGCCAGATCGTCGGCGAGATGAAGATGAGCGACGCGGTCTCGCTCGAAGGCCGGATGAGCTATGCGAACACAAAGCGCAACGCACCATCCGATCTGTTCTTCGAATACGTCCGCACCGATACCGGGCCGTTCGCGGGCCAGTTCTTCAACCGGCTGAACAACGGCGCGCTGGGCGATGGCGATGTAACCTATTCCTACCTCGACGAGGACCTGTTCGCGGGAGGCGCTGACCTGACCTGGCGGCCTCTGTCGAACTTCGCGATCACCGCGGGGGGCGCCTATTCGGACACGCTGCGTTCGAGCACCCGGCGCAATTTCCTGTTCGCCGGACCGAACAACTTCCAGGGTAACAGCGACGTGATCAGTGCGCTGGGCCTGCAGCGGATCGACGACCTCGTCGCGACGCTGACCGATCCGGCGTTCGTCGCGGCGAACTCGCCTGGCGCGGGCGGCCTGAAGCTCATCGAGAGCGATCCGGGGACTCCGGCATTCGACGCCGAGCTCGAGATCAAGGCCGGCTACCTCAAGGGCAACTGGGCGCTTGGCCCGGTCTCCCTCGACGCGGGCGTGCGCTACGAAGACGCGGTCGAATCGACGACGCCGCAGGTCACCTTCCTGTCGGTCCCGCCCTCGATCTCCCCGACCGAGCTCCATCGCAGCTACTGGCTGCCGGCGGCGACACTGACTTTCGAGGTGCAGAACGGCCTGCAGCTGCGGCTCAACGCATCAAAGACGATCGCCCGGCCGCAGTTCCGCGAGCTGATCGCCCAGCCCTATTACGATCCCGACGACAACCGTTCCTACCGCGGCAACAGCGGCCTGGTCGACAGCCAGCTCTACAACGCCGAAGCGCGCGTCGAATACTATTTCGCCCCAGAGCAGCGCATCTCGCTCGCCGGCTTCTACAAGCGGATCGATAACCCGATCGAAGCCTACGTCCGAAATTTCGGCGGCGACTTCGTGACCTCGTACGCCAACGCGCCAAAAGCGAGCCTCTACGGTGCCGAGTTCGAGGCGGTGAAATACTGGCCGCTGAACGGTCTGGGTGGCGGTTTCTTCGCCCCGCGCCGGGTGGTGACGGTTGCGAACTACACCTACACCCAATCGAAGCTATCGGTCGCCGCAGGCGACACGACGATGATCGATCAGCAGACGGGCCTCGCGACCGACTACTTCATCGACGGTTCGCCGCTGACGGGACAGTCGGATCACATCGTCAACCTGCAGTTCGGCCTCGAGAACACCGACCGGCTTTCGCAGCAGACCATCCTTCTCGCCTATGCGAGCAAGCGCGTGATCAGCCGAGGCCTTAACGGCACCCCGCCGCAGCCCGACGTAATCGAGAAGCCCGGCCTCAACCTCGATTTCGTCTGGCGCGAGGGCTTCGACCTGCTGGGCACCGAGCTCGAGGCCAAGTTCGAGGCGCGCAACATCCTCGGCACGCGGCACCAGGAATTCCAGCAGTACGGGGACAACCGGATCGATGTGAACAGCTACGATCTCGGTACTACGCTGGCGTTCTCGTTGGCGGTGAAGATCTGACGCTGGCCGAACGCGACGGCGAAAAAGTGGGGCCGCTTCCGTCGCGGAAGCGGCCCTTTTCGGTTCTTGCGGAAAGTCAGTGTATATCGAGGACGTAGCCGAGCGAACGCACGGTGCGCAGCGGATTGCCGGCCCCGGCCGCCCGCAAGGCGCGGCGCAGGCGGCCGATCCACACATCGGCTGTGCGGGCGTCGATTGCCGGCTCGCGCTTGCCAAGCCCGGCGATCAACTGCTCGCGGGTCATGACGCGATTGGGGTTCTCGGCGAAGAACAGCATCAGCCGAAACTCGTTGGGCGGCAAGACGAGCGGCTTGCCCGCCCAGCGCGCCTGAAGAGCGGCCATATCGATCGTCAATTCGCCGATCTCGAACCGCTGGCCGACCGCGCTGTGGCGGTGCTGCAGATCGACCGCCATCACCCGATCGAGCACTGCGGTGCGGGCAACGGGGCCGAGCATGTAATCGTCCGCCCCCGCCTTCAGCGCGCGGCGGCGGTCCTCGACGTCGTCATGCTCCAGCACCATAGTGATGTGCGCTTCGCTCGTACGCGGGTCGGAGCGCAGGCGGCGGCACATCTCGAGCCCGGCGAGATCGTCGAGCACCCAGTCGATGAACGCCCAGACCGGCCCCTCGACCAGACGCGCGGGCCCCTCGCGACCTATGTGCGCGAACGTGTATCGCCGGCCTTCGTGGACAAAATCGTCCATCGTCTCGGCGGCCCGATCGGTGAGAAAAATATTGACCACGTCCATCCATCCCCCCGGGCCTATCGTCCCGAAATGGCGGCATGATGTGACGCGCGCGTGACTAATGTTACGGCGGCAGCGTTTCTCCTGCCATGCCGCGCAACTGACGGTTGTAGAACCAGCCGATGCCGATCAGGCTGAAGCCCAAAGCCATGAACGAGGCGACCCGAGCGAGCCCTTCGAGTCCCGCCGCGTCGACAAGAAACACCTTGAGCACGGCGATCACCATCACTGCCAGGCTCCCCACTCGCCAGCTGCGCCCGCCCTGACCGCGCGAACCCCACAGCAGGAAGCCGATCGCGAGGACGATCCCGGTGAGCGAGCGCAGCAGGTCCTCGGATTGAGATACCGGCGACGCGGTGAGGATCGATCCGGCAAACGCCTGCCGCAACTCGGACAATGCGAACAGCGCGATGACAAACATCGCAGCTGCGTCGACCGCCCAGCCCAGCCAGCGCGGTTCCGCCGGTAACCATCGGCGCAGTAGCGCGAGCGCGGCGAGCCCCGCGCCGTACATCGCGACCAGCGCATTCGCGACCGGCAGTGAGCCGACCGCCTGTTCGCTCCACAACGGGTTGTGGAGGGCAATCGAGAACCACCCGAAGTGTGCAAGTGCGGCGAGCGCAAGAAGCACTGCGACGCGAGGCCGCCCGCGCGCATGGGCCATCCAGGCGGCGCCGAGCAGCAGCGCCTGCCACATTGCGCGCTCGATCACCCCGGTCTCGACGAAATTCACTCCGACGATCGCCGCAAACAGCAGCCGGAAGCCTATGTGTACGGCGACGAGGACGCTGCCGATCGCTGCGGCCTCGAGCAGCCGGCGTGTCGCTTCACTCCCCACGCCCGCGAGGCGCCACGCCGCAGAAGCGGCGGCCAGCGGCAGGAGGTAGAGCGCGACCGCACGCAACGACGGCAGTGCTCCGGCGAGGATCGGCTGCCCGCCGATGCCCATAAGACCCGCGACCGCCCACGTCCCGAGCGGCCCCAGCGCCCACAACGCGCAAATCCCCGCGAGCACCGCCAGCGCGCCGACGAGCCGCGATGCCCGCCATGCCAGCGCCGCGCCGAGGATGGCGGCGAGCCACGCAAGCGATTCCTGGGGCGCGACCTGCCCCGCAGCGTCGTAGGCGATCAGCGCCGCAGCCCCTTGCGCAGCCCACGCCCAGCGCGAGCGGGCGTTGTCGATCCGTTCGGCGAGCCAGGCGGCGGTCGCGGCGACGCCAGCGAGCGCAATCAGCGCAAGCGCGACCAGCGGTGCGGGGGCGGCGTACAGGTCGTCGAGGAACCGCAAGTGCGTCATCGCCGCGACGCCGAGCGCGACGCCGGCCGCCTGCCCGACGTCGATCGTCCGGCCGCTGCCGCGCCATAGCTGCGCCAGCGGAACGACCGCGAAAATCGCCGCGAGACCGCTCGCGACCAGCGCAAATTCGTGCCCGGATGCCTCGGGCCAGAAGCCGAGCAACGCCACGCCGACCGCCGCTGCCACCGCGTTGGCCTCGCGCATCGCCGCCTCGCGCCAGCCGAACCATGCGAGTGCCGCGCCGAGCAGCAGGTAGAGCCCCCACTCGAGCGTGCCGAACCCGCCCTGCTGAACCAATACCGCGAGCTGCACCGCGGCGAGCCCCGCCGCGCCGATCCGCACAATCCAGTGCGGTCGCCCGCCCCCGCCCGACAACGCGGGCACAATGGCTCCGAGCAGCACGAGGTAGGCGCCGAGCACGAGCGTCTCGGGCGTACGATCCACCCCGCCCGCGATCAGCAGCGCACCCCAGCCGATCCCTCCCGCGAGCGCCGCGACACCCAGCCAGGCGCGATCCTGTCGCCGGCCGGTGAACGCGAGTCCCGCGGTAACGAGCGCGAGGTAGAGCGTAAGCAGTGGCAGGTTCGCGTCCTCGCTCCCGACCAACGCGGGCGCGGCGAAACCGCCGACGAGCGCGAGCACCGCGCTCGGCAGGCCGAAGCGGAAGGACAGCCCGATCGCCGCGCCAGTCACTGCCGCGAGGCCGACGAAAGCGAAGGTCGATCCGATCAGGCCGTAAGCGCTGCCGGCAAGGTAGAAGGCGGCATAAAGCGTCGCGAGCCCCGCTCCCGCTAGCGCCTGCGCCACCCGCGGATCGGCGACCCGCTCGCGCCAGCGGAATGCCGCTTCGGCACCGGCAACCAGCGCGATCCCGAACAGGCCGGCGAGCAGCACGCGAACAGTGGGCGTGAGCAGTCCCGCGTCGATCGACCAGCGCACCAGGAAGAACCCGGCGGCTGCGAGCGTGACGCCGCCCGCCCAGATCGGCAGCAGGCGGCCGAACAGGTCCTCGAAATCGAAACGGGGGAGCGTCATCCTCCCCCACCGGGTCGCAGGTTTGGGCAGATCGCCAGAGGGAGCATCTGCGGGCGCCGGAATGGATACGGTCTCGGCGGCAATCGCCGTCGTTGCCGGAACCGCGCTGTGGTCTTCCGTCGGCGCGACGGTCCGTCCCCCGGCGGCGCTCTGAAGCGATTTGCTGCGCAATGACGCGACTTCGCGCTCGAGCCCGTCGACCCGCCGCCACAGGAAAACCACGGCCCCGATCAAGGCCAGAACGACGAAACCCTCCATCGCCGAACAGAGTCCGCCTAAATCACCCTTTTTTCAAGCGTCGCCGGAACCGAATGCACATCCCATTCGATACCGATAGGACGTGGTGGACGATGTCAAAATATACCCTCTGACGGGCCGCTTTCTCATGGGCCGTTCGCGGCACGCGATGGGCGCGCGCGAAAAGGCCCTGCTCGAGGAGTCGATCGAGCAGGTCGTCGATTACGATACGCAGACCTGCATTCTGGCGCGTGGGCAACCGACGGATAAATCGACGCTCCTGATCGATGGATTCATCCTCCGCACGATTATCGAACACGATCGGCGGTACATCGTCGGGATCCAGGTGCCGGGCGACTTCGTCGACCTGCACGCTTATGCCCTCAAACGGCTCGATCACGATATCGTCACGCTCGGCCCCACGAAAGTGGGTCTCGTTTCGCACGACCGGATCGGTCAAATCCATGCGCACGAACCGCACCTGTCGCGGTTGTTCTGGTTCTCCACCCTGCTCGACGCAGCGATCCACCGGCAGTGGACGCTCAAGCTCGGACAACTCAAGGCCAGTCGCCGCGTGTCGCACCGCCTGGCGGAGATCTGGCGGCGGCTCGAGATGGTCGGCCTTGGACGCAAGAACGGCTTCCGCTCCCCGCTCACTCAATCCGACCTTGCCGACATGTGCGGCACGACCGCCATCCACATGAATCGCGCGCTCTCCGAACTACGGCGCGAGGATGTCGCCGAGTTCCGCCGCGGCCTTGTCGTCGTGCGCGACCGGGCGCGCCTGGAGCGCCACGGCGATTTCGATCCGGCCTATCTCTATAGCCACGGTCCGCTGTTCGTCGAAGACGATCTCGACGATCTCGATTGAAGGGTGGCCGCGCAGGGTCTCAGCCGTGCGCCCCGAAGAGGTTGGCAATCGTAACCGAAACCCTGAGCGACAGGTCGTAGGCTTCCTCGATCGGCCGAATGTAGTCGCGGTGGATTGCCGCGTAGCCTTCACCTTCACCGTCGGGATAGGTGCCCGGCTCATCGACCGCGTAGTCGCTCGCCCGGCTGACTTGCACCGGATAGGCGCGCCGCAACTGCGCAAGCGCGTCGTCGATCCGGAGCGTGAAGACCATCTCGAGCACGTCGTCGCGGCTGATGTCGTTGGCGCGGGCGAACGCGGGGATGCTCACCGCCTTCAGGAACATGTGCTGGAGCAACGCGAGGCGCAGCGCCTGCAGCACGCCGATCTCACGCCGGACCTGCTCCCGAGTGGCGAGCGGACTGTCGTCGGGGACCAGATCGAGCAAGCGGTGCAGCTTGAGTGCGTCCACCCGCAATCGTGATGCAAGGCGCCGGAACACGCCGTTGCGGTCGTCCTGCGTGAGGTATTCTGCAAGCGCGGCGCAGGCAGGCGCAAGGTGCGCCTCGGTCCCGCGATAAGTCCGGCTGGCCCAATAGGCCGAATTGAACAGCTCGCCATAGGCGGCAACCGTCTTGATGCTGGCGAGCGCATTGGCCGCGCGCACGAGGCGTACGATCTGCCGCCCGCGCGGGCTTTCGCGCAAGAGAGCCGCCATGTCGTCGAGATTGCCGTCAGCCGCGCTGCCGACCCCGGCGATCACGTTCACCGGGTAGCCGAGTTGCTGCAGGACCGCGTTGTGCGGAATGGCTCGGATCTGCCGCAGGCTCATTTCGCGATCGGCCGACAGGTCCGACTGGCGACGCGCCACGCGACTACCGGTCGAGACCAGCATCCCCAGTCCGAACGCGGTGATCGCGCGGCTGTAGGTCCGGCTTTCGAGGTGGTCGCGCTGGTGCTCCTTGACCGCGCGGTAGAAGTCGAGGCTGAGGTCGGTGCGGCGATAGAACGGGTCTGCCGGTGCGTCCGGATCGGCGTCGGCCGGGCGCAGCGAGGCGATCTCGGTGAGCGTGGCGAGCGCGAGTTCCGGGGTGAAGAAGAACAGGTAACCGTCGCCGCCCTGAAAGCTGACCTCCGGCTCGAGCGCGATACCGGCGCGCACGAAGCGGCGCCTCGCCCATGGCGATAGCGGCCATTCGAGCCGGTCGCGAAAGCCCGAAGGGTGCGCGCCGCGGCCCATGCTCTCGCCGTGGGTGTCGAAGATCAGCGCCGCCACATCGGTGAGGCCATTCGCCTCCATCGCCGCGGCAAGACGGCCCTGCAGGCGTTCGATCGCAAGGCTTGCGGGGATCTGCCCGACAAAGCGCCCGGCGTCGGAAAAGCCGGTCTGGATCGCGACCCTGCCGCGCGAGCGCGCATAATCCTGGAAAGTCCGTTCCGCGAGCAACGCGTCGAACAGGCGGCCGCCGTGCTCGAGCGCGCTCTCCGTCTCGAACAACGGCGAGACATCGACCTTGTCGGCAATTCCGAACAGCTTGGCGAAGTAGAGCGCGGCCAGCACCGTCGCGGGCTGCTCGCACTCGGCGATCAGCATGCGGATCGGCGCGTCCGCATCGACGTGGTGGAGGATCTGCGCCATCGCCAGGAACTGGCGGATCGCGGTCGAGCTTTCGACCGCGAGCGCGGCGAAATTCGCCTTCAGCGGTTCGGTCTCGGCCAGCATCGTGCGCAGCGTCGCGAGCGCGCCGCGACTGCCGATGTCGATCTCCTGCCCCTCGGGCAAGCGGCGGCGGATCGCGTTGTGGAGCTGGCTCGCGTTGACCCGGAAGTGGATCCAGCCCATCCCGAGCCCGTCGGCGCGCATCGCCGCAGCGAGCGTGCGCAGGGCCACGGCATTGTCGCCCGTGGCGTCCGCTTCGAGCCGCTCGATTATCGGGGCGAGCGACAGCAGCTTGTCGGGATGGTCGACGGTCAGCTTGTTGGCCGCTTCGGCTAGTTCGTCGGACTCGGTCAAGTCCTGCGCGAACGCCTCGGCATGACGCGTGGCATGATCGCCCGCGCGGCGCAGCACGCCGATCATCTCGTGATCGGGCGCGACCACCTCCAGCTTGTCGGCGTAGCGCGCCAGCCGCATCGCCTTTTCCGCCAGGCGATAGGCGATCGAGGTGTGCCACTTGATGTCGGTGCGCCCGTCCATGTCGTAGCCGACCCAGGTCGCGAAGCGGAACGGCAGCGGATCGAACGTGCTCCATCGGTCGGGCCAGCGCTCTTTCGCCGATGCGAGCAGGTCGTGAACGATCCGGTCGCGCGCATCCTGCGCGTGGCCGATCGCGCGCATCGCGCGGCCGTGCTCGTAATCGAGCGTAATCGCGGGTCGCTCACCCGCCAGCACGCAGACGCTCTCGTCGATCCCTTCGGGTCCGCTGGCCGCCTCGGCCACCGCATCGGACTGGGCGGGCGGGAGCAGGAACGTCGGGTGCGCGGTGAAGACCGCGTGGAGCTGGGGGTGCGACCAGCGCGCGGCGAAGGCCTCGAAGCTGTCCTCCTCGCTCACGATGCTGGCCAGAGTGTCGTGGGTGCTCGCCGGCTTGACGAGGCAGCGCAGCCGCTCGGCGCGACTCTTGAGCCCGCTGCACTCGAGCTCGGCGATCATCGCCGCCAAGCCGTCCAGCGAGAGGTCCCCGCTCTCGAGCTCGCGCGAGAGATCGAGCGAAAGCTGGAAGACGGGATTGAACAACGGGGTATCGGCGGTCTGCTGGTGATGCAGCCGCAGGCGTTCGACGAGGTCGGCAACGGTCTTCATGCGCCCAGCCCCGCAGCCTCGCGTGCCAGCGCCGTGATTTTCTCCCGGTCGGGCGCGCCTTTCGGCGATACCCAGCTCCCGCCGACGCAAAGCACGGGGTCGAACGCGAGCCATTCGGCCGCATTGTCGAGGCCGATGCCGCCGGTTGGACAGAATCGGCATTGCCCGAACGGCGCCGCAAGCGCCTTGAGCGCCGGCAGCCCGCCCGCGGCCATCGCGGGGAAGAACTTGAAGTGAGTAAGCCCCAGGTCGAGCCCGCGCATGATATCGCCCGCGTTGGCGATGCCGGGCAGGAACGGAACCCCGCTCTCGACCGCCGCCTTGCCGAGCCGCTCGGTCAGGCCGGGCGACACGATGAACTCGCTGCCCGCGTCGATCGCCTGCGCCAGCTGGTCGGGGTTGGTCACCGTGCCCGCGCCCGACGATCGCTCCCTCGACTGCCTTCATCGCGGCGATCGCGTCGAGCGCGGCGGGCGTGCGCATCGTTACTTCGAGCACGCGCAAGCCGCCTGCGACAAGTGCTTCGGCGAGCGGCACCGCGTGGGAAGATCGTCGATCACGATCACCGGGATCACCGGTGCGGTCCGCATGATGGTGGCGATATCGGTCATGCTTGCTTTCCCGAATGCTCGGATACGTAGGCGGCGGCGGCACCGAACAAGCCTGGCTGGGGGTGCACGATCAGCTTGACGGGGATGCCGGCCATCATCTCGGCGAAGCGGCCCTTGGCGCGAAACCGCTCGGCGAAGGCGGACTTCCGCAGCGTATCGCGGATCCGGTAGCCGAGCCCACCGGCGATCACGACACCCTTGGCACCTTGCGCCAAGGCCATGTCGCCCGCGACCGAACCCAGCGACATGCAGAACCGGTCGACCGCGGCGGCGGCAAGGCTGTCGCTGCCCTCCATTCCCCGAGTCCAGATATCCACGTCGTCTTCGTCCTTTACCGCCCTTCCCTCGAGCGCGGCGAGCGTCTGGTAAATGTCGACGATGGCTGGTCCCGAGACGACGCGCTCGGCAGACACGCGTGTGTGGCGTTTGCGCAGTCGGGCAAGGATTGCATCCTCGATCTGGTCGAGCGGGGCGAAATCGACGTGTCCGCCCTCGGTCGCCGAGACGCGGTAGGTGCCGTCCGGCTCGCGATAGAGATGCGCGACACCCAGCCCCGTGCCGGGGCCGAGCACCGTCAGTCGCCCGGTCGAAGGAAGCGGCCCATCGGGACCGGTGAGGTGGACGAATTGTTCCTCGGGCGCCCGCGCGACGGCGTGGGCGACGGCTTCGAAATCATTGACGATGGTAAAGCTGGTCGCGCCCAGTTTTTCCTCGATCAGAGCGGGGCGGATAATCCACGGGTTGTTGGTGAAACGGATCACCCGCGTAGTATCTTCCGGGCTGCCGACCGGGCCCGCGATCGCCATGCTCACGGCGTCGGGCAAGGTGCCGCCCTGCCGCTCACGGAAATCCTCCCAAGCGGTCTGGAAGCTCGCGTGGTCCTCCGTGTGCAATGTCTCGGGCTCGCCGAGCGTGATCGCGCCGTCCTCTGCCACCGAGGCGATCGCGAAGCGCGCGTGAGTGCCGCCGATGTCGACTGCCACCAGTTCCATTCCGCTCTTCGCCATCAGAGGCCTCCCGCCGCAAGCATGGCGCTGGCACCGCGTTCGGCGCTGTCGGCGCCAAGACGGAACATGGCGAACAGCTCGCGCCCGACGCCGTGCTCGTCCTCACGCATCGCCGCCGGCTCCCGGCTCGACAGGTCGGCCTCGGTCGAAAGCGTGCCCGTATTGGCGCACAACTTCACCACGTCGCCGTCGCGCAGCAGCGCGAGCGGTCCGCCGCCCAGCGCTTCGGGCGTGCAGTGGATCGCCGCGGGCACTTTGCCGCTCGCCCCGCTCATCCGCCCGTCGGTGACGAGCGCGACGCGGTAGCCGCGGTCCTGGAGCACGCCCAAGGGCGGTGTCAGCTTGTGCAGTTCGGGCATGCCGTTCGCGCGCGGGCCCTGGAAGCGGACCACGACCACCACGTCGCGGTCGAGCTCGCCCTGCGCAAAGGCTTCGGCGACGGCGCGCTGGTTGTCGAACACACGGCACGGGGCCTCGATCGTCCAGCGTTCCTCTTCGACCGCGCTGGTCTTGAAGCAGGCGCGGCCCAGATTGCCCTCGACCAGCCGCATCCCGCCGTCGGGTTGGAACGGAGAACTCGCAGTCCGCAGCACGGCGTCGTCCCCACTCGGACCGGGATCGCGCCAAGCCAGCTCGTCACCATCCAGCCAGGGCTCCATGCCATAGGCTCCAAGATCGTCGCCCAACACCGTCATGATGTCGCGGTGGACCAGCCCGGCTTCGAGAAGTTCGCGGACGACGAAACCGAGTCCGCCGGCCGACTGGAAGTGGTTCACGTCGGCCGCGCCGTTCGGATAGACTCGCGCGATCAGCGGCACCGCCGCGCTCAGTTCGGCCATATCGGTCCAGTCGATCTCCATACCGGCGGCTCTGGCGAAGGCCGGAATATGGAGCGCATGATTGGTCGAGCCGCCCGTCGCCAAGAGGCCGACGGTCGCGTTCACGATCGCCTTCTCGTCGACACACCTGGCGAGCGGGCGGTAGTCATTGCCATCCCGCGTAATCTCCGCGAGCCGATGGACCGAGGCGCGGGTGAGTGCCTGCCGCAGAGGGCTGCCGGGATTGACGAATGCCGCGCCGGGCAGCGACAGGCCCATCAGGTCGAGCATCATCTGGTTCGAGTTGGCGGTGCCGTAAAAGGTGCACACGCCCGGTGCGTGGTAGCTCGAAGCCTCGCTTTCGAGCAGTTCGGCCCGGGTCGCCTTTCCTTCCGCGTAGAGCTGGCGAACACGCTGCTTTTCCTTGTTCGAAATACCGGTCGGCATCGCGCCGGCGGAAAAGAACAGGGTCGGCAGATAGCCGAAGCGCAGTCCTCCCATGAGCAAGCCGGGGACGATCTTGTCGCACATGCCCAGCATCGCGACCGCATCGTACATCGAGTGGCTCAGGCTTACCGCGGTGGCGAGCGCGATCGTGTCACGGCTGAACAGGCTGAGTTCCATGCCGTCGGTGCCTTGGGTCACGCCGTCGCACATCGCCGGCGTGGCGCCAGCCACCTGACACGTCGCGCCGACCTCGCGCGCCCAAACTTTCATCTGAGGGGGATAGGCCCCGAACGGCTGATGCGCCGAGATCGTGTCGTTGTAAGCCGTGACGATGCCGATATTCGGCCCCGCGCGGGTCGCGATGGAGTCCTTGTCCTCTCCTGTCGCGGCGAACCCATGCGCGAGGTTCGAGCATGGCAAGGCGACGTTTCGGTCCGCGTGGCGATCGCCCTCGCGCTCCATCAGATCGAGATAGCGCGCCCGGCTTGTGCGGGAACGGTCGATGATCCGCTGCGTGACGCGGTGAACGGTGTCGTGAAGATTACTCATGCCAGCTTACCCCATCGCGTTCGGCGAGCGCGATCGCCGCGCTCGGGCCCCAGGACCCGGCGGTATAGGTCCGCGGTTGCAGGCCCGCCTCGGCCCATTTCGCGCGGATCGCGTCGATCCATTCCCACTGCGCCTCGACCTCGTCACGCCGGACGAACAGCGTCTGGTCGCCCTCGACGAGGTCGAGCAGCAGCCGTTCGTAGGCGATCCGCTTGACCGCGCCGGCGAAGGCATCGGGCATCGAGATATCGAGTGGCACCGGACGCAGCCGCAGCCCCTCGCGGTCGAGCCCGGGCACCTTGGCCATCAGCCGCAGCGAGATGTTCTCTTCGGGCTGGATACCGATGACCAGGCGGTTAGGCACCGTCTTCGCGCCGCGCCCCTCGAAGATCGAAAACGGAATGCAGCGGAACTGGACGACGATCTCGGTCACCCGCTCGGGCAGGCGCTTACCGGTGCGCAGGTAGAACGGCACGCCCTTCCAGCGCCAGTTGTCGACGTGGGCCTTGATGGCGACGAAAGTCTCTGTGTCCGAATCCTTGCCCAGTTCCTCGTCGTATCCGGGCACTGCCCGTCCGCCGACCGCGCCGGAACGGTACTGGCCGGTCACCGTCTCGCCGTCGCCTGTCGGGCGCAGCGAGCGCAGCACCTTGACCTTCTCGTCGCGCACGGCGGTGGCATCGAAGCTGGTCGGCGGCTCCATGCAGGTCAGCGCGAGGAGCTGGAGCATGTGGTTCTGCACCATGTCGCGCAGCGCGCCGCTGTCGTCGTAATAGGCGACGCGGCTTTCCAGCCCCACCGTCTCGGCCACCGTGATCTGCACGTGGTCGATGTAGTTCGCGTTCCAGATCGGCTCGAACATCACGTTGGCGAACCGCAGCGCGAGAAGGTTCTGCACCGTCTCCTTGCCGAGGTAGTGGTCGATCCGGAATATCCGGTCCTCGCTGAAGGCGCCCGCCACCGCGTCGTTGATTTCGCGGCTCGAGCCGAGGTCGGTGCCGAGCGGCTTTTCGAGGCCGATGCGCACGTTCGGCCCGGTGAGACCCGCCGATTTCAAGCCCGCGATCGTCGCCTCGAACAGGCTCGGCGCGGTCGAAAGAAATATCGCGAGGCCCTGCTTCGGCTTGCCGACCTTCTTCGCCAGCGCATCGAACCCCTCGATCGTAGATGCGTCGAGGGATTGGTAGCTCAGGAGATTGAGAAACTCCGCCATCCCGCCGCGGCGATTGGACGGAAGATACTTCTCCAGCGCCTCGCGCGCGAAATTGCGGAACTCGCCGTCGGTCATCTCGCTGCGAGCGGTGCCGACGATCTTGAGATCGGGCGAGAGCAGCCCATCGTGCGCCAGCGCGGCGAGCGAGGGGAGCAGCATGCGCTGAGACAGGTCGCCCGTGGCGCCGAACAGGAGCAGGCGATCCGCCGTGAAGTCGGCGGTGATTGGATCGGCGGCGGTTTTGGCTTCGGTCATTGCGCTCCAGTGGGCATCGACGAAAGTTCGTGTCCTTCGCCTAGCAATGCTGCGGCTGCGAAGATAGCGCGGGCATACTTATTCATTCGCGTCTTACGTACCCAACGCGTTGATCGCGATTTGGCGCCGATGGCCGCGCGCGCGGTGTTCGGCGAGGTAGATCGCCTGCCAGGTCCCGAGCATCATCCGCCCGCCCGAAAACGGCACCGTCAGCGCGCTGCCGGTCAGCATCGCCTTGATGTGCGCGGGCATGTCGTCGGGTCCTTCGCTGTCGTGCTCATAGTGGTCGCCCTCGGGCGCAAAGCTCGCCAGCCAGCGCATGAGGTCGCGTTGGACCGCCGGGTCGGCATTCTCGTTGATCAGCAGGCCCGCGCTGGTGTGCCGGCAGAACAGCGTGAGTGTGCCGGCGACCATTCGCTTTTCGGCGAGCCAGAGCGCGACCTTTGAAGTAATGTCGGTGAGCCCCGCTCCCGGGGTCTCGATCGTCAGGATGCCGGTCTCGACCTTCATCCTTCGCCAGCGAGCGAGAGCGTGCGCTGAGCCGCCTTGAGGTGCGGGATGTCGAGCATCTTGCCGTCGAGGCCGACGACGCCCGTGCCCGGCTCGGCCTCGAACGCGGCGACCACGCGGCGGGCAAAGGCAATTTCCTCCTCGCTCGGAGTGAAGCCTTCGTTGATCGGGCCGACTTGCGCCGGATGGATCGCGAGGCGGCCCGAGAAGCCTTCGGAGAACGCCTGCCGGCTGCTCGCTGCAAGACCGGCTTCGTCGCGGAAGTCGGCGTGAAGGGTCTCGATCGCCTGCACGCCCGCGGCGTGCGCGGCCATCAGCGTGAGCGAGCGGACCATGCGGAACGTGAACAGGAACTCCCCATCCGCGCCGCGATTGCCGGTCGCACCGAGCGCCGCGGCAAGGTCTTCCGCGCCCCAGGTGATCCCGCGCAGCCGGGGCAGGTCGGCGGTCGCGTAGTCGCCCAGCCGGAACGGCGCGATCGCCGTTTCGCTGGCGACCGGGATGATCCCGATCGATCCGCGCGTCACTCCATGTGCAAGCTCCATGTGATCCAGCAGGCTCGACAGCTTCGCGCAGTCTTCGGGGCCGTCGGGCTTGGGGAGCATGATCCCGTTTGGACTCGTGGGCACAATGGCGGCGAGATCGGTTTCGGCCATCCCGCTGGCGAGCGGGTTGATCCGCACCCAGAGTTGCGGCGCGCCATCCGCTTCGCGGTCGAAGCCGTGGAGGAAATCGGCGACTTTCTCGCGCGCGGCAGGCTTGGCTGCGGGCGCGACCGAGTCCTCGAGGTCGAGGATGACCGCGTCCGCGCCGCAGCTGGCGACCTTGGCCAGCTTCTTGTCGCTGTCGCCGGGGATGAAGAGCAGGCTGCGAAGCGTCCGGTAAGCGGTCTGGGTCATGCCGGTTTCTTCCGCTGAAGTCCGCTGCGCTTGCACTGCGCCACTAGCGTGCCGTCCTGGTTGTAGGCGCGGTGGGCGAAAGTCACGATGCCCGCGTTGGGCCGCGACTTGCTTTCGCGCAACTCGAGCACCTCGGTCTCGATCCGCAAGGTGTCGCCGATGAAAACCGGCGCAGGGAAGCGCACCTCGTCCCAACCGAGATTGGCGATTGCGGTGCCGAGCGTCGTGTCGCCGACCGACACCCCGACCATCAGCGACAGCGTGAAGCATGAATTGACGAGGATCCGGCCGTACTCGCTGTCCTTCATCGCCTCGGCATCGAGGTGCAGCGCTGCGGGATTGTGGCTCAGCGTCGTGAATAGGAGGTTGTCGGTTTCGGTCACCGTCCGGCGGATCGGATGATCGAAAGTCTGTCCTACCGACAATTCATCGAACCACAGGCCCGGCATGCTCTTCTCCTTGCTTGATCGAGCGACTAGCGCGCCATTTCGACAATTGACAGGGGCGGCGATGAAACCGTCGCGAGGGACAACCGTTCGGGCGAGACCATGACCATATCCATCTCCACCAAGTTCGATTTTCATCTCGATGCGCCGACCGACGTCATCCTCCAGTTCGAGGCGGCGACGATCCCCGAGCAGACGATCCTGTCGGAAAGCACCTCGCTGACTTGCGGTCTCGATTGCGTTCGCGTGCCCGCGCACGAGGCCATAGGCGAGCGGATCCTGATCCATTCCGAAGGCCGGTTCGAAGTCGCCTATGATGCCGAGGTCGAAGTCCAGCGGCTCGCGCCTGAGCTCGCCGGGCTCGAGCAGTTGTCGCCGCATGACTTGCCGGGCGACCCGCTCGAATACCTGCTCGATTCGCGCTACTGTCCGGCCGACCGGCTGCAATCGTTCGCCGAGGACGAGTTCGGCGGCACCAGCGGCGGTGACCGGATCATCGCCATCCGCGACTGGATCGCGCATCATTTCACCTACGAGCCTGGCAGCAGCAACTCCACTACCACCGCACTCGACAGCTTTGTCGAACGGCGCGGGATCTGCCGCGACTATGCCCATGTCCTGATCACCCTCGCCCGCGCCTCGACCATACCGGCACGGTTCGTCTCGTGCTTCGCGCCGGGGGTCGAACCGCCCGACTTCCACGCGGTCGCCGAAGTATTCCTCGCCGACCGCACGATCGAGGGCGGCGGCGCGTGGTACATCGTCGATGCGACGGGCATGGCGACACCGGAGGACACCGTGAAGATCGGCGTCGGCCGCGACGCCGCCGACGTCAGCTTCCTGACCAGCTTCGGCCCCTCGCACTTCGGCAACAAGACGGTGACCGTCACCCGGTCGGGTTAACGTTTGCATCCGCGCCGTCCCGTCGAGGGACTAGGTCGTCGGGTACTGGAACCTAACGCCCGTTAGCGGCATACCGGTTTCATGGATTCGACACTCAAATGGATCGGCGGCGGTATCGCAGCGGCGCTGTTCGGCCTCGGAGGAGCGGCGCTGGCTACCGGCGCGGTAAGCGGGCATTCCAACCGTGCAACCGCGCTCGAGCAGGCGGTCCAGCCAAACCAAGCGAGTGCGCCGGCAGCGCAGGTCGCTGCAGCGTCCGAGCCCGCGAAAACGCCAGAAAAGGCGCCGGCGGAAACGCCATTCACGATCAAGCGCATCCTGCCGATCGACGGGCCGATCAAGTATGGCGAGTGGCACTGGGACGACAAGAACGTGCCCGACGGCCCGATCGTGATCACGGTCGACCTCGAGGCGCGCGTGCTCTCGGTATTCAGGAACGGCTACGAGATCGGCGCCGCCGCGGTGCTGGTGGGGACCGACGAGTATCCAACGCCCCTCGGCACATTCCCGATCCTCTCCAAGCAGCGCCACAACGTCTCGGAGAAATACGATAACGCCCCTATGCCGTGGTCGATGTTCCTGACTCGCGACGGCGTGGCGATCCATGGCGGCAGCGTGGTCCAGAACGGGTACGCCAGCCACGGCTGCATCTCGGCGCCCGACGACTTCGTGTCGAAAATCTTCGCCGTCGCCAGCAAGGGCGACAAGGTCGTGATCACCCGCGGCGTGATGTCGGACGTGGGCGACAAGATCATCTGAGGGCTAGCCCGGGCGGCGTTCGGGTTCGCGTGCGAAGATCCAATTGCCCTTGCTCAAGCGCACTTCGACGCCGCCCAGCGTGCCGCCGGCGCCCGTCGTCATGAGCCGGTCGTGCAGCCGCGCAACGTCGCTCATGGCGTAGTCAGCCCCCCGCGCCTCGGCCAGCGCGCGCCCGACACACGTCAGCCGCGCCAAGCGGGGAGCCTCAACCGGGCTCCAGATCACTGTCTCACCTTCGTATTCAACGGTTCGCTCGTAAAGTTCCTGAGCGTAGATTCCCAGCGCCAGCTCGGCTTCCTGCAGGTACTGGGCCGAGCGAGCGATGGCGAGCGGATCAAGCCACCCTGCCTCGCCGATCGCCGCGCGGATTCTCGCCCGATCGAAGCGCGGATCGTCGTTTGAGGGGTCACGCACCGGTTCCAGACCGCTGTCGGCGACGATCGCCTCGAGTTCAGCCTTGCGCCAGCCGAGAAGCGGCCGGATCGCACCGACGCCCGTGGGGAACGACTGCCGTTCGCGGATGCCACTGAGGCCCGACAGCCCGCTTCCCCGATTGAGGCGCATGAGCACGGTCTCGGCCTGGTCGTCGGCGTGGTGCGCCGTCAGGATACCATACATCCTGCTGGCCAGCGCCCAATCGCCCATCGCGCGGTAGCGCGCCTCACGCGCCGAATCATGCAGATTGCCCGGGCCCACCTCGACCTTGAGCGTAGTGTGCGGGACGCCCATCTGCGCACAGATCGCCGCGACCTTCATTGCCTCATCCGCGCTCTCGGGGCGCAGGCCGTGGTCGACGGTCACCGCTTCGAACTGACCCGGACTGGATGCCCGGGCGAGTAGTAACAACGCAAGGCTGTCGGGCCCACCTGAAACAGCCACGCAAAAGCGGACGTTCGCATCGACCGCTGCGGTCCAGACCTTCGCGAGATCCGCCCGGAAGCGTTCGATCAGTTCGGGAGCGGGCGTTCTATCAATTGCACTTCACCTTTGCCCTATCGCCCTCATACTGGCTCCTGAGGCGACCCGAGGCGATCGCCGGATAAGTGTCGGCGAACTCGGCGAGTGCGATGCACGCGCGCTTGGTGTCCTTCATCGCCATCATCGCCTCGGCGAGGTAAAGCAGACTGTCCGGCGCACGGGCGCCCTGCTTGTCCGTCTGGTAGTTCTTGAGGAACCACGGTGCGGCTTCCTTGGGCTTGCCGTCGTCGAGATAGGCGCGGCCGAGCAGATTGCGGCCGTAGCTGATCCGGTCGTGACGCGGATACTTCTCGACGAACAACGAGAGCTGCTGCTCGGCTTCGGGATAGAAGCCCGCGTCCCAAAGGCGGAAACCGTAGCTGTATTCGTCGTCGCCCGGATCGTCGGTCTGCGGCTTGGTGATCGCCTGCACTGCGGCAAGCCGTTCGGCGGTCGGGCCCGCGGGCTTCGCGGCAGGAGTCGGGGTGGGCGTAGTTGCTGGCGTCGGACGCGAAGCGCCGCCGCTCATCGCGGCGAGATTGGCGTCGGCTGCCGCCGGCTTATCCGCCGTCGCCGTAGCCGCCGCCCCTGTGGTCACTTCGAGCGCTGCGAGCCGCGTTCCCATCTGGCGGATCGCGTTGGTGTTTTCCTCGGTCTGCGACGTCAGGCGCGCGATCTGCGATTCCATCGCGTCGAGCCGGGCGAGAATGTCGGTCACAGCCGTCGTCGAAGGCGCGCCGGTAGCGGTCGTTCCGGTCGGCTGCGCAGGGGAGATCTGCGGCTCGAAGTACTTGCCGTCCCCGCCCGGGAAAACCTTGCGCTGCAGCGCGCGAATCTCGGCCTCGGCCTTCTTCAATCGCACTTCGGTAGCGGCGTCTTGCGCCAGCGCGGCGACCGGTACGGCGGCCCCGGCAAGCGCGAGCGATGCGACCACGGCGCGGGTGACACTCAAACCCATTGGACAATCATCCCCTCGAAGAAATTCCTGCCTGACGATATCGCTACCGCC
This sequence comes from uncultured Alphaproteobacteria bacterium, assembly GCA_963728375.1. Taxonomy (GTDB): domain Bacteria; phylum Pseudomonadota; class Alphaproteobacteria; order Sphingomonadales; family Sphingomonadaceae; genus Tsuneonella. The sequence goes on along the minus strand of CAVSJL010000003.1, from coordinate 166,957 downwards.
TTTCGAACGGCGCGTGAACGGTCAGGCAAACGGATACCGCCGCGCCGCGGGGCTTGTCGAGAAGCTCGCGCGGCACCGCGGTGGATAGCGAACTACTCCCCGCCGGTGGGCAGGGCCTGCACGACCGGCCGGGAAACCGTTGCCGGTGCGCTCGGCGTGGTCGACGGCGTAGGCTTCGGTGTGGCGGTCCGACGCGGCTGCGGCCTGGGTTTGGGCTTCGACGCCGGCCTGGCTGTTGCGCTGGCGGTCGGACGCGGGGCTGAGCGGGAAGGCGCAGCGGTGGTTGCAGTTGGTGTCGAAACCTCCTGCGTTGCCGCAGAACCCGTCGCAGTCGCTTGCGGCCTACTGCGCGCCAGAAGCGCCTCGGCGCTCACCGGTACGTCGCGCACGATAGTCTGCTCCTCGGCAAGTTTGGTCACCGGCTGGCCGCCCACGGTGATCGCAAAGGCGTCGGGCCGCCCCGTCCATGCCAGCGGACCGTCGGCGTCCTGCGGAATGGTATAGCTCTCGCCCTTGGCCATTTCCTTCTGCAGCAGCTGGTTTCCGCCCGCGTCGTAGAACTTGATCCACATGCCGTCCTCGAGTGCGGTGAACACCACCGGCCCATCGGTCGGTGCGGCTTGCGGAGCGGCAGTCGTGGCCGCCGCATTCTGCGCGCGCGCCCGGGCTTCCGCTGCGCGCTGTTCGACCAGCAAAGAGCCCGGGCCGGCACCGGGCGCCAGAACGCGGGTGTAGAACATGAACCCGCCCGCCAGCAGCACGATGACCGCGAATAGGCTGAACAGCGCGAGGCCGCGCGAAGGGACCCGCGCCGGATCGCCCGGTTCGAAGCCAACGCCGCGCGTGCGGTCGCCCGGCTCGCTCGCGGCCAGTTCGGCGCGTACGTCATCGACCGTCTTGCGCGGATCGAGTCCTACCGCCTTGGCATAAGTGCGGGCAAACCCGGTCGCATAAGTGCGCGCCGGCAGCGCGTTCCAGTCGCCTGCCTCGATCACCTCGAGGTGCCGCTGCGGGATGCGCGTCTCGGCAGCGAGCTGCTCGAGCGTGAGCCCGGCCTCTTCGCGCGCCATGCGTAGCTTGTCACCGACGCCGTGCAGCGGCAGCTGTTCGTCGAGCGAACCCGTTTCCATTTCCATGCGGCGTCCCGAAATAGTGCCTACCGCCCCCGCCCGCGACTCAAGAGAGGTGCCGGGGAACTGTCAAGCTTTGCGTCGCAAGGCCGTTCACCAGCCAGCGACAAAGCGCGCTCCACGCACGACGAATTCGCCTTCAAATTCAGTCGATGTCGATTCCGCGTTCCTCGGCCCAGGCCGACAATTCCTCGCGCAATGAGGCAGGGGGCGTGGATAGCCAGGCTGTCATCGCGCCCGTGATCTCTTCCAAATCGACCTTCCGGATAAGGTCCTTGATAGGGCCGACCGCGGCCGGCGTGATCGACAGCCGACGAAAGCCGATACCGAGCAGCGCCAGAGCTTCGAGCCGCCGCCCGCCCATCTCGCCGCAAATGCCAAGGTCCACGCCCGATCCGACGGTGCCTTGCACGATCCGCCGCAAGAACCGCAAGATCGCCGGGCTCAGCCAGTCATATCTCTCGGCCAGCTTGGGGTTGGCGCGGTCGGCGGCGAACAGGAACTGGGTCAGGTCGTTGGTCCCGACCGAGATAAAGCTGACCCGCGGCAGCAGAAGGTCGAGTACCTCGGCAAGCGCGGGCACCTCGAGCATCGCACCGTAACGGATCATCTCGGGAAGAATCTTCTTCTGGCCCTTGAGCCAGGCGAGCTGCTGGTCGAACACCTCCTTCGCGGCGTCGAACTCCCACGGTTCGGAGACCATCGGGAACATGACGTAGAGTGGCTTGCCCGCCGCCGCCTCGAGCAGTGCGCGAGCCTGCGCCTTCATCAGCCCCTCGCGCTCGAGCGCGAGGCGCAGGGCGCGCCAGCCCATCGCCGGATTCTCGTCACCGTCGGCAGTTTCGGAATCGAGGTAGGGCACCGCCTTGTCGCCGCCGATGTCGACCGTGCGGAAGATCACCGGCTTGTCGCCCGCAGCCTCGAGCACATCCTTGTAGAGCCGGGTCTGACGCTCTCGCTGCGGCAGCGTGGCGGAGACGAGGAACTGGAACTCGGTGCGAAACAGCCCGATGCCGTCGGCGCCCGTCAGGCCGAGCGCGGTGATATCGTCGCGCAGACCCGCGTTGATCATGACCTGGATGCGGGTGCCGCAGCGGGTGAACGGCTCGATGTCGCGCAGTTCGGCATACTGTGCCTGCCGCTGGCGGGTCTGTGCGAAGCGTTCGGCGAACAGGTCCTGCGTCTGCTGGTTGGGGCGAACGTGCGCAATGCCCTTGTCGGCGTCGAGCAGGATCTCGTCGCCCTCGCGCACGACTCCGCGCAGGCCCTGCGCGCGGCCGAGCACCGGTACGCCCATCGCTCGCGCGACGATCACCACGTGCGCAGTGAGCGAGCCTTCCTCGAGCAGCACGCCCTTCAGCCGCCGGCGATCGTATTCGAGCAGTTCCGCAGGACCGAGGTTGCGCGCGATCAGGATCGTGTCGCGCTTGAGGCCCTGTGTCGCCGCGGTGCCCAGCTGGCCCGAAACGGTCCGCAACAGGCGATTCGACAGGTCTTCCAGGTCATGCATCCGGTCCGCGAGGAGCGGGTCGTCGATCTCGCGCATGCGCATCCGGGTGCGCTGCTGGACGCGCTCGATCGCCGCTTCCGCGGTCAGGCCGGAATCGATCGCCTCGTTGATGCGCCGTCCCCAACCTTCGTCGTAGGCGAACATCTTGTACGTCTCGAGGATGTCGTCGTGCTCGCCGCCGGTGCCGAACTCCGCCTGGCTGGCCATCGCCTCGATCTGGTCGCGCATCTTGTCGAACGCGCGGTAGACTCGCTGGCGCTCGGCCTCGGTATCCTCGGCGACGACGTGGTCGATGTGGACGCGCGGCTGATGGAAAGTCGCGATGCCGCCGGCGATGCCCTTCACGAGTGTGAGACCGGTAATAACCTGGGGGCCGGTCAGCGCCTCTCCCAGCGTGGTCGATTCCTCGTCGACCAGCCCGGCGTGAGCGATCAACTCGCTGAGCACCATCGCGACGGTCTGCAAGGCCTCGATCTCGACGTCCTCGTAGCGTCGGGGGTCGGCGTGCTGGACGCACAGCGTGCCTACCGCGCGTTCGCGATAGACGATCGGCACGCCCGCGAAGGAGTGGAACTTCTCTTCCCCCGTTTCCGGGCGATAGGCGAAATCGGGATGCGCCGCCGCCTCGGCCAGGTTGAGCGTCTCGATATGTTCGGCGATGATACCGTTGAGGCCCTCGCCGATCCCCAGCCGGGTGACGTGGACCGCGCTCTGCTCGAGACCGCGGGTGGCGAACAGCTCGAGCATCCCCTCGCGCAGGAGGTAGATCGAGCAGACTTCGCTATCGAGGCTTTCGCCGATGATCTGGACGACCTGGTCGAGCTTGCCCTGCGGATGGAGACGCGAGGCCATGACCTCATGCAGGCGGGTGAGGATCGTGCGGGCGGCTGCGGCGGCTGTCATGCTGCCAACCGGTTAGGGTCCACGCCGGAAACTGGCAATGGCGGGAGCGAAAATTGCCTGCGTCCCGGCGCTGCGCGCGAGCGGGTCGCTGACTCGAGAACCCGGGCCGAAACGACATGGCGCGCACGGCCTGCCCGTGCGGGCGACCGGTGCGCGCCATCCCTCCCTAGGGCATCGGCAATTCTGCGAGCGGCGCCGCAGCGTCAGATCTGATTGAGTTCCTCCTTGATCTTCAGCTTCGCGCGCTTGAGTTGCTGGACCGTCGTCGCATCCGGTTGGGGCCGGTTCATCTCTTCGTGCAGGCGCTCCTCGAGAGTCGCGTGCTTGGTTTCCAGAGCGTTTGCGTGGGACGATGACAGCATCTGTGTCTCCTTTCAGGTGGTATCCCGAAGGCGACTCGTGCCGTTTGGCGGGCACGAAGCCGCCGGGGGGAGCATTGAACCACAACGATCATGCCTTGCGAACCCCTCACGAATGCCTAAGCGACGGGCTGCAGGGCAAACCGCGACGAGGCGATGGACGCCTCGCCGCCGGCGAGCAACCGGGGGGCGAGACCGTGACCGAGCAGGAACTGAAAAAGATGCTCGCCATGCTGCGCACCGAGCACCGCGACCTCGACGCGGCGATCGACGCACTGACGTCGACCGGGTCGATCGACCAGCTCCAGATCGCCCGGCTGAAGAAGCGCAAGCTTCGCCTGCGCGACCAGATCGCGATCGTCGAAGATCAGCTTTTGCCCGATATCATCGCGTAAAAACCGTCCCACCCCGGCACAGGTCATAAAAAGCCGCAGGATAGTTCGGTTAAACCGGTGGCGGGGCGATTCGCAGGGGCATATCGGTAAAAACCGAATGAACAGCCCGACCGACATCAACCAGCCCATCATCGAGACGCTGTACTGCGAAGCCCTCGTCCTTGCCGACGAGGTGCGCACGGCGTTCGACCTGGCGCCGGCACGCGCGGGCGACGAGGATTTCGTGCGGATCGCATTGTCGGTCGAGGGGCTGCGCACGACCACGCGAATGATGCACGTGCTCGCATGGCTGCTCAATCACCGCGCCTATTTCAGTGGCGAGCTGAGCGAATTCCAGTTGCGCCGCAGCGGCGTGCTGCCGCCCGACCGTCCCGCCGATCCCGAGCAACTCGTCCTGCTCGAGCCCGCCACTTGCGACCTCATCGCCGAAACCGAGGCGTTTCATGGTCGCATCGCCCGGCTCGACGCGGCCTGGCGCGACCGGTTCGTGGTGCGCCCCGCCGCGGTCCATCGCCTGCGCGAGCGGCTGGGGCGCGAATTCGGCGCGGGCTGACCCGCAAGGTTCGGGCACCCGCCCTCGACTTCGTCACTCCGCGCCCCCAAGTATGGGACATGGCTGGACCTCCTCCCAAACCCTGGCCCACAGGTAAGGCCGAGCGGCTCGAACCGCTGGTGCGCCGCGTGCTCGCGCCCAATCCGTCGCCCTATACCTACACCGGGACCGAGACCTACGTGGTCGGCGACAGCGACCGGGTGGCGGTGATCGACCCGGGGCCCGACGACCCGCGCCATATAGACGCGCTGCTCGAAACCATCGGCGAGGCGACGGTCGCGGCGATCATGTGCACCCACACGCACCGCGATCATTCACCCGCAGCAAAGCCGCTGGCCGGGCTCACCGGCGCACCGGTGGTCGGCTGCGCGCCGCTGGTGCTCGACGATAGCGGCCCGCGCGCCGATGCGGCGTTCGACCGTACCTACGAACCCGACCGCGTGCTCGCCGACGGTGAGGCGATGACGGGGACCGGATGGACGCTGACCGCGGTCGCCACCCCCGGCCACACCTCGAACCACCTGTGCTTCGCGCTGGAGGAAAGCGGCGCGCTGTTCACCGGCGACCACGTGATGGGCTGGTCGACCAGCGTCGTCGTCCCGCCGGACGGCGACATGGGTGCGTATCTGAAGAGTCTCGACAAGCTCTATGCGCGCGAGGACCGCGTCTATTACCCCGCCCATGGGCCGCAGATCGACAAACCGCGCCAGCTCGTGCGCGGGATGATCGGTCACCGCCGCCAGCGCGAGAACCAGATCCTGCGCATTCTGGCCGACCATCCCCACACCGCTGCAGACTTCGTTCCGCGGATGTACAAGGGCCTCGACCCGCGTCTGACCGGCGCCGCGGAGATGAGCGTCAGCGCGCACCTCATCGATCTGGAACGTCGTGGGATAGTCGCCCGTTCTGGGGACACATGGACCATACAGTAGACAAGACCCGCGCCGATCCCGACCTCAGCCGGGAGGGACCGCTGGAACGCGCCGGCGTGGACGAACGTCCGCGCCCGCGGGTGCAGGCCACCCCGTGGCTGCTGGTCATCGTCCTCATCGCCGCGGTCGCCTGGCTCGCCTGGCGCGCGTTTTTCTATCAGGAAGAAGGCGATCCGGTCGGCAGCGCAATGCTCGCGTTCGAGAAACAGAACTCGCTCAACGTCTTCTCCAGCCGGTTCGAGGTCGTCGCCGAAAGCACCGACAGCCGCGGAGTGCTCGGTCTCGACCTGCTCAAGAGCCGGCAGGCCTCGATCATCCCGGCTACGGTCGAATATCGACTCGACCTCGGCAGCATGGACCGCGACCGGTTCACCTGGGACGACGCGAGCGACACCCTGTCGGTCACCCTGCCGCCGCTGCGCATCTCGAAGCCCAATCTGGACGAGGCGCAGCAGAAGGTGTTCACCGATGGCACCTGGGTGACCCGCGAAGCTTCGCGGGATCTCTCGCGCAACAATTCGCTGCAGGCCGAAAAGAAGGCGGCGGAGTTCGCCAAGAACCCGCAGGTTCTCTCGATGGCGCGCAAGGCAGCGAAAGAAGCGGTTCGCCAGAACCTCGCCATCCCGCTGCAGGTGGCAGGCTACGGCGACGTGACCGTGAACGTTCGGTTCGACGGCGAGAAAGCTCCCGCCACCTGACCGCGACGCGGCGGGAAAAATCTACAAGTCGGCAACTTGCCGATCTGCTAGTTTACGGTCCTTCGATTTGGGGAATCGTGGACATGGCCACCGTGGCAACCGATACACCGCCGCCGCTCGCACTCGAGCGAGGCGAGCGGCGCTTCTTCTTCATCATGGCGATCGCGATGGCGACGACGATCGTCGCCGGCTTCTCACTCAACCTGGCGATGGGCCGGTCGACCTTCGCGGTACCGATTGCCTATCACGTCCACGCCTTGATCTTCATGGGCTGGATCGCGCTCTACGTGACTCAGGCGTTCACGATCGCCACGGGGCGACGCACGCTCCACCTCACGCTCGGCAAACTCGCCTATGTGTGGATCCCCGGCATGATCCTCGCCGGGCTGACGATCATGACGGTTGTCGCACGGCGCAACGGGGGACCATTCTTCTTTTCGCTCAACGAGTTCATGATCAGCAATTCGATGCTGCTGCTGTGTTTCGGTGGGCTCGCGCTGTGGGCGATACGCCGGCCGCGCCACCGCGGATGGCACCGGCGACTCATGCTCGTGGCGATGACGATCCTGACCGGGCCGGGCCTCGGCCGCCTGCTCCCGATGCCGATCATCCCGCAGGCATGGACCGTCTCGTTTTTAACAACGCTGGTCTTCCCGGCGATCGCGATGATCGCCGACAAGCGGCGCCACGGCCGGGTCCACCCGGCTTACTGGTGGGGCACGGGCATCTACGTGGCGACATTCGTCGTCTCGATGCTGTTCGCCTACAGCGCGCCCGGTGTCGCGTTCACCGAATGGGTGGTCGCCGGCTCGCCCGGGGCCGAGCGGCCGATGGAGCCCTACGTCCCGCCCGGCTTCACGATGTAGCGGAACGCCCTCGCGCTCTCGCCCGTTGCGGTTATAGGGGTCACCTGACCGAGACACGGGAGCCGCAATGAGCCTCGAGACCAAGCCACCAACCGGCGACGACCTGCTCGCCGAGATCGACCGCCTGCGCAAGGAACGCAACGCGGTGATCCTGGCGCATTACTACCAGACGCCGCAAATCCAGGACATCGCGGACTTCGTCGGCGACAGCCTGGAGCTCAGCCGCAAGGCCGCCGATACCGATGCCGATGTCATCGCGTTCTGCGGGGTCAAGTTCATGGCCGATACCGCCAAGATACTCTCGCCCCAGAAGATCGTCGTGCTGCCCGACATGGATGCCGGCTGCAGCCTCGAGGATTCCTGCCCGCCCGACAAGTTCAGGGCGTTTCGCGAGGCGCACCCCGACCATATCGCGCTGACTTACATCAACTGCTCGACCGAGGTGAAGGCGCTGTCGGACGTGATCGTCACCAGTTCATCGGCCGAAACGATCCTCGCGCAGATTCCGAAGGATCAGAAAATCATCTTCGGCCCCGACCGGCACCTCGGCGGCTACCTCAGCCGCAAGTTCGACCGCGAGATGCTGCTGTGGCCGGGCGTATGCATCGTGCACGAGGCGTTCAGCGAGACCGAGCTCCTGAAGCTCAAGGCACAGTACCCCGGCGTGCCGGTCGCCGCGCACCCCGAATGCCCGCCCTCGATCATCGATCATGCCGATTATGTCGGCTCGACGAGCGGCATCCTCCAGTTCGCGAAGACCTTCGAAGGCGACACACTGATCGTCGCGACCGAGCCGCACATCATGCACCAGATGGAGCTCGCACTGCCGGAAAAGACGTTCATCGGGGCGCCCGGCGCCGACGGGAACTGCAGCTGCAACATCTGCCCCTACATGGCGCTGAACACGATGGAGAAGCTCTACGTCGCGCTGCGCGACCTGGAACCCAGGATCGAAATCGAGGAAGGCCTGCGCCTCAAGGCGAAGCAGAGCCTCGACCGGATGCTCGAGATGGCGAGCGGCACCATCGGTCAGGGCGATCTCGGCAAAGTCTGATGAGTGCGGGGGCCAATTCTTGGGCTGACCCGTGCTGACCGCGCTCAGGGCTTTCTGGCACCGGGTCAACGCGAGCTACTGGTTCTATCCGTCGCTTTTCGCGCTCGGTTCGCTGGGACTGGCGATCTTCACTCTCTGGCTCGACCGCAACGGGTTCGCCAGTTGGCTGAGCGACGTTTCCATCATCCAGCCCGCGCGTCCGCAAAGCGCAAGCACGATGCTCAACATCATCGCCGGCTCGATGATCGGGGTGGCTTCGACCGTGTTCTCGATCACCATCGCGGCGGTCGCCTACGCCAGCGGTAACTACGGACCGCGCCTGCTCAACAACTTCATGGAAGATCGCGGCAACCAGATCAGCCTGGCGACCTTCATCGGCACGTTCGTCTACGCGATCACCGTGCTGCGCAGCGTGCGGCGCGAGGACGAATCCACCCTGCTCGTGCCGGGCCACGATTCGCTCCCCGGATTCGTGCCGCAGCTATCGCTGCTCGTGGCCTATTTCCTGATGGCGATCGCGGTCGCGGTGCTCGTCTATTTCCTCAACCACGTCCCTTCGTCGATCCGCATCAACACCGTGCTGAGCGGTATCGGCAGGCGCCTGTTGCGCGAGATCGACGAGATCTATCCCGACGCAAACACCGGGGACCGTATCCAGCCCGAACACGGCGGGGTCGCGATCCACGCCGAAGGGACCGGCTACGTCCAGGTCCTCGATTTCAAGCAGCTTCATTCGGTCGCCGAGCGGAACGAGGGCAAGATCCTGCTGAACGTGCGCTCGGGCGATTTCATCCACCCGCGAGTGACGATCGCCTACTGGTGCTCGAAGGGCGGCAACACGGGCGCCGAGCCGCCGGCAAAGGCAATCCGCGATTCACTATCGCTGGGAAGCGCGCGCACGCCCTACCAGGACCTTCAGTTCCTCATCGACGAACTCGTCGAAATCGGCCTCAGGGCACTGTCTCCCGGAATCAACGATCCCTTCACCGCGATCACCGCGCTTCACTGGCTGGGCGCGTCGACCGCGCGGATCGGCGCACGCGACCTGAGGATGCGGATCAACGCCGCGGAAGACCGCGATGACGACCTGATCGTCCCCATGAACGACGATTTCGCCCACTTCCTTGCGCGCGGTTTCGGAGCGATCCGCAGCGGCGTTGCTACCAACCGGATCGCCGCGCTAGTCATGCTCGACGCGCTGCGCGACGCTGGCTCGACACTGGACGATGAAACCCGGTGCCGCGACCTCAAGCGACAGGGCGATCTGCTGATGGAACAGGCGAAGATCCACCTCTCGGGGCCTGAAATCCAGGAGGTCGAAGCTCGCCACGCCTCGTTCTCGCGCGCCTTCGACGACGGCTAAACGCGCACCGCTGGCACTACAGGTGTCCGCGTGCGCGCCAGAACCAGCGCCGCACTGACGAGCGCCATTCCGAGAAGGTCCGGCCCGCCAAGCGTCTCGCCGAAGGCCAACCATCCCACCGCCGAGGCGATCGCCGGCTGGGTCAGCAGCGCCATGCCGAGGATAAGCGGCGGGAAATGCTTCATCGAGAACACCAGCAGGCCCTGCCCGATGACCTGGCTCGATAGCGCCAGACCGATCACGGGCAGCCAGCCCGCCGCTTGCGGCCAGACCGGCTCTCCGCGAGCGAGCGCGATGGCGAGGAGCACCGGCGCGGCGGCCGCGCAGACCAGGCCGAGCACGCTCCACTGCCCCATCGTCGCGCGCGCGGCCTGCGCCGGAATCAGGTAAAAGACGTAGAACACCCCCGCCACGAGGCAGAATAGGTCGCCGATAAGCGTCGCGGTCGAAATCTCGAGGCTGCGTCCCATCAGTATCGCGGCTCCCGCGAGCGCCGCGGCGATCGCGGTCCACTCGGCACGGCGCGGCGCGCGACGCAGGGCGACAATGCCCCACAGCATCAGGAGAACGCTGCCCGAATTGCCGAACAGTGTCGCGTTGCCCAGCCGGGTCTGCTCGATCCCGATGTGCCAGCACGCGAGGTCGGCGGCGAAAAATGCGCCCGCCGCCAACAGCATAAACACCGACTTGCGTGTCGGCCGGCTGTCGTCCCGCTCGCGCCAGGCCAGGAAAACGAACAGCGGCATGGGCAGCAGCATTCGCCAGAACCCGGCGGCAACCGGACCGGTGTCGGCGAGGCGCACGAACCACGGCCCCAGCGATAGCGCGAGGTTGCCTCCGAGCAGCGCGGCGAAGTGCCACCCGCCCCCCGAGTAGCTATTCTTGTCCGCCCTCGCGGTTGTGCCGGTCATCCCGTGCCCCTAGCTCGGTTGCCAATCGAAACCAGCAGGAAATGACTGCCCATGCACGACGCCCTTTTCCAACCCATCGATCTCGGTGCGATCCACGCCAAGAACCGCATCCTCATGGCGCCGCTGACGCGCGGCCGGTCGAACTATCCCGATGCCGATCCCAGCGACCTGATGGTCGAGTACTACCGCCAGCGGGCGGGTGCCGGGCTGATCATCTCGGAAGCGACCGCGATCAGTGTCGAGGGACGCGGCTGGCCGAACGGGCCGGGCATCTGGACCGATGCACATGTCGTCGGCTGGAAGAAAGTGACCGACGCGGTCCATGCCGAGGGCGGCGCGATCGTGCTGCAGCTGTGGCACATGGGCCGGCTCGTGCACCCGAGCATGCTCGACGGCAACCCGCCGGTCTCAGCGAGCGCGACCACGGCCCCCGGCCACGCGCACACCCCGACCGGGCGGCAGGACAACCAGCAGGCGCGTGAACTCCCGGCCGGGGAAATCGCGCGCGTCGTCGACGACTATCGCAAGGCCGCGGAAAACGCGAAGGCGGCCGGGTTCGACGGGGTCCAGCTCCACGGCGCCAATGGCTATCTGGTCGACCAGTTCCTGCGCGATTCGACCAACCTGCGGACCGACGAATACGGCGGCTCGCCCGAGAACCGTTCGCGCTTCCTGCGCGAAGTGCTGACCGCGCTGGTCGAGGTATGGGGCGCGCCGCGCGTGTCGGTACGCCTCTCGCCCAACGGCGAGACGCAGGGATGCAACGACAGCAACCCGGCGGAGACTTTCGGCGCCGCAGCGCAGGTGTGCGAGGATCTCTCGCTTGGCTTCGTCGAACTGCGCCAGCCGGGGCCCGAAGGTACTTTCGGACAGACCGAGGTGCCGCAGCAGGACGGCGTGATCCGCAAGATCTACACCGGCCCGCTCGTTCTCAATAGCGACTACACTGCCGAGGATGCGGTTGCCGACATCGAGGGCGGGCGCTGCGACGCGGTCAGCTTTGGTCGACCCTTCATCTCGAACCCCGACCTGCCCGAGCGCATTCGGGTAGGGGCTGAGTGGGCGCCCAACGTCGATGTTCCGAAAAGCTGGTACCTGCCCGGCCCCGCGGGTTACGTCGATTATCCGACAATGGAGGAAGAGCGGGTCGCCGCCGAGTAAGTGACTATTCCTCCGATGACGCGTCCGGAGTTTCTGCGGGAGCTTCGGACGCGCCGTCGGATGGTGACCCTTCCGTCGAGGAACTCTCTGACGACTTCTTGTCGGCACCGCTGTCTTCCCGCAGCGGCGGGCTCTGCGACGTTACCGAGTCGAGAGGCAACATGTCGTCGCTGATCGTTCCGCCGAGCACTTCGCCCGCGGCGGTCTTGCGCTCGCCATCGCTGCCGGGATTCTTGTCGCCGCAACCGGCAATTGCGATCAGGAGCGGCAGGGCCAGCAGGCGGCAGGTCTTGGTCACGCGGTCTCGCAAGGCTTGAGCGCGGCGAGGAATTCGCCAGCGCGGGCCAGCAATGCCGCATCGAACGCCTCCGGCGCAAGCGGCTTGCCGAGCTTCTCCATGCTGGTAACGCCGTATTCGGCGATACCGCAGGGTACGATTCCGCTGAAATGCGCGAGATCCGGCGACAGGTTGACCGAGAACCCGTGCATCGTCACCCAGCGCCGCACCCGCACGCCGATCGCGCCGATCTTGGCCTCCGAACCATCGGCATCGCGAGTCCAGATCCCGATCCGGCCCGGCGCGCGCCAGCACTCGACGCCCAGATCGCCAAGCGCCGCGATCACCCACCCCTCGAGCGAATGGACGAAATTGCGCACGTCCTTGCCGCGCTTCGACAGGTCGATGAGGACATAACCGATCCGCTGGCCGGGGCCATGATAGGTATAGCGCCCGCCCCGCCCGGCCTCGACGACCTCGAACCGCGGGTCGAGCAGTTCGGCTTCGGCGGCGCTCGTCCCCGCTGTGTAGACCGGCGGGTGTTCGAGCAGCCATACGAGTTCGTCCGCCTCGCCGGCGGCGATCGCTCCGTTGCGCGCCTCCATTTGCGCGAGCGCGGCGCGATAGGGCACCGGCTCCGCGCTAACGCGCAATTCGATCCCTTCCAGCAGCTTTGTCGACATCGCCGATTGCGTGGGGCCGCTTCGCGCGGTTATCAAGGCCATAAGTTGATGCGAGGGGAGCACGGGATGACATTCGACATGGGCACGGCATGGAGCGAGGGCGTGGCGCGCGTAGGCGCCAACCTGTCGCTGCTCGCGGTACTGGGGGGCGTGTTCTTCTTCGTCCCGGCGGTGATCATGTACATCGCGATGCCCGAACTGATGGACATGATGATGATGCCCGGCGGCGATCCGGAGGCGATGACGCGCATGCTCGAGGCGTCGCTTCCCCGCCTCGCGGCGATCTACTCGCTCGTGATGATCGCCAGTTTCGTCGGCTATACGGCCATGATCGCCTTGATCGGCGATCGGGGGCGGCTGTCGGTCGGCGAGGCTATCGGCGTGGGCTTCAAGGCGCTGCTACCTCTCATCGGCGTGCTGCTGATCGGAGCGGTGGCTTACGTGCTGTTCGCGCTTGTGGTGGGGTTGCTGCTGGGCCTGATCGTCGGCGGACTTGCCGCCGTTTCACAGGGGCTGGCCTACGGAGTTGCGGTGCTGATCGGCATCGCGCTGTTCATTGGTGTCATGCTGGTGCTGACGCGGGTGTCGATGACAATGGCGGTCATCGCGCTCGAGCGGGTCGTCAACCCGATTGTTGCGCTCCGCCGCTCGTGGGCCATGACCGGCCCGGTTCAGTGGCGGCTGCTCGGTTTCTACGCGCTGTTCTTCGCCGCCTACATGGTCCTGGCGCTGGTCGTGTTCATGGTGCTCGGCCTGGTCCTCGCCGCGGTCGGTTCGCCGGCCGCGTTCGGATTTCTCAACGGCCTGATCGGCGCGGCTGCAGCGATCGTGATCTCGGGGCTGGTGGTGGGAATCTACCGCCAGTTGACGGCAACGGCCCCTGCCACGGTGAGCGAAACCTTCAGCTGAAGGATCAGTCCTTCCAACCCCAGAACAACCGGCAGGGCAGCACGTTGAGCGCTTCGAACCCGCTGTCGATGCGGGCGAAGTGCTTGGCCATGAAATCGCGCGCCGCGGCGCTGAACTGGTAGACCAGGAACGCGCCGCCGGACCGCAGCACGCGGTGCGTCGCTGCGGCGATCCCCGGCCCCACCCCGTCGGGAAGGGTCGAGAACGGCAGGCCCGACAGCACATAGTCGGCATGGTCGAAGCCGTGCGCGCGAACGATCTCCTCAACGTCGGCCGCGCTGCCCAGAACGGCGTGGAAACGACCGTCCGAAATCGTCTTCTTGAGGTAGTCGATATAGAGCGGGTTCGTGTCGATCACGATCAGCGTGCCGTCGCGCCGCAGCCGTTCGAGCACAGGGCGGCAGAACGTGCCCACGCCCGGTCCATACTCGACGAAGAGCTTGCACTCGTCCCACTTCACCGGTGCAAGCATCTTGGCGATGGTGAAGCGCGACGACGGGATGATCGATCCGACCATCTTCGGGTGCTCGACAAAGCCGCGGAAGAACACGCCCCACTGGCCGAAGAACCGCGCGAGACGACCGCCCACGGTCTCGCCCCGGCGAATCGCGAAATCACTGGAATTGGTCAAGCAACGCGCCCTGTCCGCACCCCGTAAGACAGGGCCAATAATCGGCGCACGAACTGGCAGCTTCCCCGCCCGATTGCAAGCTTCGACCCGTGCGGCTAGCCGTGGCGCATGGCCGAAGCCGACCCACCCTCCCCGCCGGTCGAGGCACCGCGCAAGCCGATCTCGCGCGAGCGCATGGCGCTTTTGTTCATGGTCATGCTGACCACCGCGGCAGGCAATACCGCGATGCAATCGGTCATGCCCTCGGTCGGAACCGAGCTCGGCGTTGCGGACGTGTGGATCAGCCTCGCCTATACCTGGTCGGCGCTGCTGTGGGTGATCTGCGCACCGATCTGGGCGCGGCGATCGGACAAGCGCGGGCGCAAAGGGATGATGGCGCTGGGTCTCGTGGGATTTATCGCCAGCTTCGCACTGTGCGGGCTGATGCTCTGGTTCGGCCTCAACGGCTGGTTGCCCGCACTGTGGACACTGCTGCTCTTCGCCGCATCGCGAAGCCTCTACGGCGGCTTCGGTTCTGCGGCGCCCCCCGCGGTGCAAGCCTATGTCGCGAGCCGCACGCCGCGCGCGGAACGCACACAGGCGATGGCACTGATCGCTTCCAGCTTCGGCCTCGGCACCGTCATCGGCCCGGCGGTCGCGCCGCTGCTCGTGTTTCCCGCGACCGGCCTCGTCGGGCCGTTCTTCGCCTTTGCGATCCTCGGCCTGGTCGTTCTCGTCGCGCTGCGGGCGAGCTTGCCCAATGACGATCCTCAGTTCGCGGCGCGCGGCGATGTCGCGAATGCGCCGTTCGGCGGCAATTCCAATCCACGGGTGCAGGACCGGGACGACGAACCCAATGACGGGGTCGGCGGCGATATTCCCGACCTTTCGTGGCGCGATTCCCGGCTGCGTCCGTGGTTGACCGCCGGTCTCATCGGAGGACACGCGCAGGCAGCGTTCCTCGGCATCGCGGGCTTCTTCATCCTCGACCGACTGGGCCTGCGCGCGGACCCGAACGCCGGGACCGGGCCGATCGGGCTCGTCCTGATGTGCGGTGCTATCGCGACCCTGCTTGCGCAATGGGGGCTTATCCCGATGCTCAAGCTCGGCCCGCGTTCATCGACGATGTGGGGGATGGCGATGGCCCTCGTCGGCGTCGTTTTCTTCGCGCTGTCGCACTCGCTCCACGCGATCGCGCTCGGAATGGCGATCGCCTCGATGGGATTCGGGCTATACCGTCCCGGTTTCACCGCGGGGGCGTCTCTGGCGGTGACCCGCGCCGAGCAGGGCCAGGTCGGCGGCATCGTCGCCTCGCTCAATGGTGCGGCCTATATCGTCGCACCGGCGCTCGGGGTCTGGCTCTACGGCCACCACGAGGTAATCGGGTTTGCAACGATAGCCGGGCTCTGCGCAATCGTGTTCGTGCATGGCTGGCGAGCGCTCGACGCCGATGTCCTGCTGGAAGCGCCACACGACGATTGAGCGAAAGAGCTAGAGGATTTCCTCGACTTTTTCCGGCGGACGGCACAGCCGCACGCCCTTGGGTGTCTCGACAAGCGGGCGCTCGATCAGCTTCGGGTCGGCGACCATTGCATCGAGCACGGTGTCATGGTCGGCGCTCGTCAACCCGCGCTCCTCCGCATCGGTCTTGAAGGTGCGCACGCCGTCGCGCGGGGCCATGCCGGCATCGCGATAAAGCTGGGCGAGCTTCTCGCGCGTCGGCGGCGTCTTGAGATATTCGATCACCGTCAAGTCGACGTCGCCGCGCTCCTGCAGGATCGCCAGTGTCGCGCGCGATTTGCCGCACTGCGGGTTGTGCCAGATCGTCGCTTCCATCGCATCCGTCCCTCTCGATTTTGGCCTGTCCCGGATTCGCTAGCGAGGGAAAATCGACGCGCCAAGCGACATCCTCTGTTGTAAATGCGAATTACTCTCAATAGAGCGCCCTGCAATCGAGAATGATTCGCAAATTGGCATCTTTCATGAACCTTCCGACTTTTCGAATCGCCCTTGCCTGCGCGACGGTCCTTTCCGGCACCGCCATTGCCGCCCCGGTCCGGGCAGACGATACGGCAGCGCCCGGCGACTACCTCGCCAGTGACATACTCGTCGTCGGCCAGCGCGACGGATATGCGAGTGAAGACGGATCGACCGCCACCAAGACGCCGACGCCGTTGATCGACGTACCCCAGACCATCGAGGTGATCACGGAAGATCAGCTCGACGACCAGGCGATCACCCAATTGTCCGACGCGCTGAGCTACGTTCCCGGCGTCACGCTCGACACGGGCGAAGGGCACCGCGATGCGGTCTACATCCGCGGGCAGGCGAGCACCGCCGACTTCTATCTCGACGGTCTGCGCGACGACGCGCAATACTACCGCTCGCTCTACAACGTCAGCCGGATCGAAGTGCTCAAGGGCGCCAACGCGCTGATCTTCGGGCGCGGCGGCGGCGGCGGCGTGATCAACCGTGTGAGCAAGGTCGCCGACCCGATGCGCCAATCGCTCGGCTTCGATGCGAGCGTCGACACATTTGGCGCCTTCGCCCTCGCCGCCGACGTCAACCAGCCGCTCTCGGCTACCGCCGCCGCGCGCCTCAATGCGACCTACGAGGAGTTCGACAACGCGCGCGACTTCTCCGAAGGCCGCTTCATCGGCATTTCGCCCACCGTCCGCGCCGATATCGGCGAGAATACGCGGATCAGCGCGTTCTACACTTACGACGACGATCGCCGGGTGACCGACCGCGGCATCCCCTCGCTCGATGGCGAGCCGCTCTACGGCTACGACCGGACATTCTTCGGCGATCCGGACTTCAACCTCGCGACCAACGTGGCGCACATCGCGCGTCTGCGGCTCGACCACGACTTCACGGACTCGCTCTCGTTCAACCTGACCGGCCAGTTCGCCGATTATGCGCTGTTCTACGCCAACGTCGTTCCGAGCTCGGGCACGACCGCCACGACCGCGCGCCTGACCGGCTACACCAGCGGCACCGACCGGCAGAACCGCATCGTGCAGGGCAACCTCGTCTGGCAGGGCGAGACCGGCCCCGCCCGCCACACCGTTCTCCTCGGCTTCGAGGCTGGCCGACAGGACACCGATGCCCGGCGCAACGAGGTCGACTTCGGCGGCGGCGCGACGAGCGTGACGGTCGATCTCGCCCGGCGCCTCGCGGTTCCGTCGGCGATGGCCGGCCCCCTCGGGAGGCAGACCTCCTCGCAACTCGATTTCGTTTCGGGTTACGTGCAGGACCAGATCGACTTCGGCGTAGTCCAACTGATTGGCGGCATCCGCTATGACGAATTCTCGCTCGACAGCGTCAATCTCGTCAACGACCTCGCGCTATCGCGCACCGACCGGAAATGGAGCCCGCGGCTCGGCGTGGTGATCAAGCCGCAGGAGTCGCTGTCGCTTTACGCCAGCTATGCGACGAGCTTCCTGCCGCAGTCGGGCGACCAGTTCTCGGTGCTCGACGCGACCACCGCGGGCCTCGAGCCCGAGAAGTTCGAGAACCTCGAGCTGGGCGCCAAGTACGCAGTCACGCCGCAGTTGTTCGCGACCGCCGCGGTGTTTCGCGTCGATCGTTCGAACACCCGCGCCGCCGATCCGCTCAACCCGGGTTTCACGATCCTGACCGGCGCGAGCCGAGTGGAAGGGGTCGAGGCGAGCCTGGTCGGGCGCATCCGGCCCAACTGGCAGGCGAGCCTCGGCTACACTTTCCTCGACGGCGAAATCCGCTCCGACACCGACCGCGCTGCGGCGGGCACCCGGCTCCAGCAGCTGCCGCGCCACCAGGCGAGCGCGTGGACCCGCTACGACGTCTCCGACCGCCTCGGCTTCGGCCTCGGCGCGGTGTACCAGGCGAAGCAGTATGCCTCGATCAGCAACGACGTCGTGCTTCCTGACTGGGTGCGGGTGGATGCGGCGGCGTACTACGACCTGTCGGATCGCTTCGCGCTACAGCTCAACGTCGAAAACCTGTTCGACGCGAACTACTACCCGAGCGCGCATGGCGACAACAACATCCAGCCGGGCGACCCGCTGAGCGTGCGCGTCGGCGTGAAGGTGAAGCTCTAAGGGAAGCGATTACTCGTCGGGGTTCATCGCGGGGACGGCGCGCGCGGCGTCCTCGGCGCTGATCCCCGGTGCGGGGGCGGCGCTTATGGTCTCTTCCCGCCTTGCCACGCGCCCGGCACGCTGGACCGCGCGAACGAGTCGCGGGTAAACGCCGCAGCGGCACAAGTGCGGAAGCGCGTCCTTGATGTCCGCCTCGGTCGGGTTCGAATTTTTCTGCAACAGTGCGGCGGCGGACATGACGATGCCGGGGGTGCAGAACCCGCACTGGATCGCCTGTTCGGCGACCATGGCCTGCTGCACCGGGTGGCTGCGGTCGCGGCTGAGGCCTTCTATCGTGGTGACGTAGCGCCCCTCGGCCTCGGCGATGGTGACGAGGCAGCTTCTCAGCGCCTCGCCATCGACGATCACCGTGCACGCGTGGCAATCGCCGGTCCCGCAGCCATACTTCGTTCCCGTCAGGTTCGCCGCTTCGCGCAGGGCGTGCAGCAGCGGGGTGTCGGGATCGATGTCGAAGCGGAGCGGCCGTCCGTTGACGGTGAGTGCGGTCATATCGAAAAGCTAAACGATCAGTCGCGCCACGAACGGTCGATCCGGTCGACCTTGCGTTTCCAAGCCTCGAAATCGGCAAACCCCGGTCCGCCCGGGGCCTGCGCCTGGCCGATGTCGCGCTGGTGCACGTCGATCACTTCTTGGGGAACCATGATCGGATTGCCCTGGCTGAGCGTGGCAATCTGGATCTCGCAGGCGCGCTGCAAGGCCCATGCCTGGACGAACATCTCGCGAATGGTGCGCCCGAGAACGACGGGTCCGTGGTTGCGCAGCATGAGGATGCGGTTCTTGCCGAGGTTCGCGAGCAGCCGCTCGCCCTCTTCCTCGCGCACCGTCACGCCCTCGAAGTCGTGGTAGCCGATCTGGTTCTGGAAGTTGCAGGCATAGAAGCTGATCGGCAGCAGCCCGTCCTTGTGACTCGATACCGCCATGCCCTCGGTCGTATGGGTGTGGCAGATCGCGTGCGCCCACTCGAGGTGGCGGTGGAAATAGGCGTGCTGGACGAACCCGGCCTTGTTCACCGGGTAGTTGCCGGAAAGCACGTTGCCGTCGATGTCGATCTTGACGAGGTTCGAGGCGGTCACCTCGTCGTAGAGCAGCCCGAACGGGTTGATCAGGAAAGCACCGTCCTCGCCCGGCACTTTCAGGCTGATGTGGTTGTAGATCGATTCCGACCAGCCCATCAGGTCGAAGATGCGGTAGCAGGCGGCAAGGTCCTGCCGCGCCTCCCACTCGGCGTCGCTGCATTCGATACGGGGTTTGAGCTGGGTGGCCATGGCGCGCCTCTCCTTGCGTAGCGTTTCGCTATCTATCGCACGCGAGCCCGCCGCCGCACAAGCCGCTTGGCCCCGCGCGCAGCGCGCGCTACCGGCGGCTCCGATGAGCGAGGCGGCCAGACTGACGCGCGGGAGCATCCGCGGCCATCTCGTGACCCAAACCCTGCCGATGATCGTCGCCTCTGCGGCACTCATGTCGGTCGGCCTGATCGACGCCTACTTCGTCGGCCAGCTCGGCAGCGACGAGCTTGCCGCGATGTCCTTCATCTTCCCCGTCACGATCTCGCTCGCGAGCCTGGGTGTCGGCGTGATGGTCGGCGTCAACTCGGTCGTCTCGCGGGCGATCGGGGCTGGCGACATGGAGCGCGCGGCCCGGCAGGCCAATGTCGGCGTGGTCTTCGCGCTCGTACTCGGGGCGCTGATGGGTCTTGCCTTGTGGGCGTTGACCGACCCGCTGTTCCGCCTGCTGCAGGCACCAGCCAACCTCATGCCGCTGATCGAACGCTACATGGGTCCGTTCGCGCTGGGGATGCCGCTTCTTCTGCTGCAGATGGGCCTCAACGGCGTGCTGCGTGCACAGGGAGAGGCAAAGCGCACGTCCGCCGTCGCGGTGACCTATGCGGCGGCGAACTGGGCGCTCGACCCGCTGCTGATCACCGGCGGGTTCGGCATCCCGGCGATGGGCATCGCGGGCGCCGCCTGGGCGACGACCATCGGATACCTCTTCGCCGTCATGCTCGCGGCGTGGCTGGTGCGCGGCACCGACCTGCCCCTGAACCCCGCGCTGGTGCGTCAGGCGCGCCTTGGCAAGGCGATGCGCAATATCGTGAGCGTCGCCGCGCCGGCTTCGTTCTCGAACGCGATCAACCCGATCGGACTCTCGGTCCTGACCGCGCTCCTCGCAAGCCAAGGGCAGGAAGCGGTCGCCGGTTATGGCGCCGCCGGAAGACTTCAGAGCTTCGCGACCGTGCCCCTGCTCGCGCTTTCGGCTTCGATCGGCGCTATCGTCGGGCAGAACTGGGGCGCCGAGCAGCCCGACCGCGCGCGCCGCGCCTTCGTCGAGGCGGGCGTGTTCTGCGTGATCTACGGTCTGGCGCTCGCGGTCGTGCTGTTCGCCGCGGGCGAGTGGTTCGCGAAGTTCTTCACCGACGATCCGAAGGTCATCGCCGAGTTCGCCCGGTACATGCGGATCGCCGCCTGGGGCTATGCCGGGTTCGGCCTGCTGATCGTCGCCAACGGTGCCCTCAACGCGATCGGCAAGGCGAACTGGTCTCTCGGGCAGAGTTTTGCGCGCGTATTCCTCGTGATGCTGCCGGTCGCGTGGCTCTTGCGCCCGGCATGGGGTTCGGCGGCAATCTACTCCGCCGAACTGGCTGCGAATGTCATCGGCGGCGCGCTCGCCGCGTTCATCGCCTGGCGAATGCTGTCCCGCCGGTGAGCGCGAGCAGCGCGAAACTCGCGAGCCAGTGCGAGCCCATGTAGTCGTCGCCGATGTGCGGCAGGCTCGCCGCAATGTGCCGCTCGGCCACTTCGGCAAAGCGATCCGGCTCGCCAAGTTCGATGCCGATGCCTTGCCAGCACCACGCGCGCGACAGGTTGAGCCCGTCGAGATGCGCGATCTTGCCGTCGGTCCTGTCCGATACGCGGACGGGCACGAACAGCGGCGCAGGCTCCTCGTGCGCCGCTCGGGGAAGAAAGTTGTCGAACCACGCGGGATACGCATCGGGCGCGAGCACACGGCCCATGAGAAGGGCGACGGTCAGTGCGGGAGAGAGGAACTCGTCGCCCCCCGGCTCCCATCCACGATAGGCGGTCCGTCCGCCAAACCATTCGAGCGCCCGCTCGCGAATCCGCTCAACCAGATCGTCGTCGCGCCCGCGCGCCCAGTCGAGCGCGAGCAGCATCGCGAAGGCGCTGTTGCCGTGCGTTCCGGTGACGATCGGATATGTCAGCCGCTCAAGGTAATCGCCCATCATCGCCGCAAGCTTGACCGCGAGCGGCTCGATCGCATCGCCCCACGGCGCATCGTGGCAAGTCGCCTCGTCGTGAAGCGCTAGGAGCCACGCCCAGCCGTAGGGCCGGTGCGCACCGCTGCCGTCGGGCCGGTCGAACCGCGCAACCTCGCCGGCGATCTTGCCTGGCGTCAGCATCGCATCGGCGAGTACGCGGATGTCCTTTGCTTCGGGTATGTCGGGATATAACCGCGCGAGGCGCAGGACTTGCCAGTAGCCGTGAACACACGAGTGCCAGTCGAAGCTGCCGTGGAACACCGGATGCAGTTTGGCGGGCGTGACGAGGTCGTCCGGCGCAGCGAGAACCTGGTCGAGCTTGAACGGCCAGCGCCGGGTCAATTGGGCAGCGTGAGCTGCGCGAACGCCCGGGCCTGATCCTGCGTAAGCTTCATGGCATGCCCCATCCACCGCCGCCGGGGGTCTCGATGACGAACACATCGCCGGGTGCGAGGTCTGCCGAGGCGGTTGCGCCGAGCCGCTCGATGCTCCCGTCGGCACGTTCGATCAGGTTGGCGCCGGGCGCACCGTCCGCCCCGCCTTCGAGCCCCGCGGGCGGCACGCGGCGACGGTTCGACAGGATGTTCGCGCTGCATGGCGCCGCGGAAACGGATGCGCCGCACCGCCCCGTCGCCGCCGCGACGAGCGCCCGCGCCTCCCGACCCTTCGCGGACCGAAAATTCCTCGACCAGCACCGGAAAGCGCGCCTCGAGAACCTCGGGATCGGTCAGCCGGCTGTTGGTCATGTGCGTCTGCACCACGTCGGCTCCGTCGAAGCCGGGTCCCGCGCCCGATCCCCCGGCGATGGTCTCGTA
This sequence comes from uncultured Alphaproteobacteria bacterium, assembly GCA_963728375.1. Lineage (GTDB taxonomy): Bacteria > Pseudomonadota > Alphaproteobacteria > Sphingomonadales > Sphingomonadaceae > Tsuneonella. Next base: position 144,412 of record CAVSJL010000003.1, on the reverse strand, counting down.
GTACTGCGCGATCTGCGTCGCCGAAGGTGAAGTTGTTCATCGTCCCTTGGCTCCCCGCTTGCGCGCCGAACGCGCCGAGCAGTGCATCGGTAATCGCCTGGCTCGTCTCGACGTTCCCGGCGACCACCGCCGCCGGCCACTTCGGCGAAAGCATCGAGCCGTCGGGCACGCGCAGCTCGACCGGCCGCAGGAACCCGTCGTTGAGCGGTATCGCACTGTCGAGCAGCGTGCGCACGGCATAGAGGCACGCCGCGCGAACCACCGGGCGTGGCGCGTTGAAGTTGTCGGGTAGCTGGTCGCTCGTCCCCGCGAAGTCGATCGTCGCGCGGCCCGCCACGCGGTCGACGCGCACCGCGACGCGGATCGTGGCCCCGTTGTCCATTTCGACCGCGTGCTCGCCGTCGGAAAGCCCGCCGAGCAAGTCGCGCACCGCGTGGTCCGCGAAATCGAGCAGATGGCCCATGTAAGCTGCGACGGTTCCCTCGCCGTGGGCCGCCACGAGTTCGAGCAGCCGGGCGCTGCCCCGGCGGCACGCCGCGACTTGCGCGGCGAGATCGGCGAGGTTCTGGTCGATGTTGCGGGCCGGATGCGGTCCGTTGCCAAGCAACGCGCGCAGGTCCTCCGAGTGGAAGCGCCCGTCGCGGGCGATCAGGACGTCGTCGAGGACGATCCCCTCCTCCTCGATCCGCGTCGAATTCGACGGCATCGATCCCGGTGCGATCCCGCCGACGTCGGCATGGTGGCCGCGCGCGGCGACGAAGAACGCGGGCTTCGCTCCCCCATCGACGAAGACCGGGGCGATCACGGTGATGTCGGGCAAGTGGGTGCCGCCAGCGTAGGGCGCATTGAGTGCATAGGCGTCCCCCGGTTTCATATCGCCCGCGCGATTTGCGATCACGGTGCGCACGCTGTCGCCCATCGAGCCGAGATGGACCGGGATATGCGGTGCGTTGGCGACGAGGTTGCCCGCGCGATCGAATACCGCGCACGAGAAATCGAGCCGTTCGCGAATATTCACCGAGCTTGCCGAGTGCTGGAGCGCGGCGCCCATTTCCTCGGCGATACCCATGAACAGCCCGCCGAAGATTTCCAGCCGCACCGGATCGACCTCTGCTCCTCCGGCCTCGCTCTTCGCCGCGCGAGTGCGCGAAAGGACCAGCATTCCGTCGCTGCCGAGCGTCGCCGACCAGCCCGGCTCCACCACCAGTGTGGAGACCGGATCGATGACGAGCGCCGGACCCGATATCGTTCGGCCTGCACCCAGGCCGTCACGCTTGAAGACTGGCGTTGCCCGCCCCTCGCCCGACATCGTGCACCTCACCTCGGCCACCGAGGCCCCCGTTTGCGTTTCGGCGACGAAGTCTCCTTGCGCGTCATGCCCGCTCGGTGCGACCGCCTCGATCCGCAGCATGTCGAGCACGAGCGGGGCGTCGGTGTCGTAGCCGAAGCGCTTGCGGTGAATGGCGCTGAAGGCTGCGCGCATCGCCGCTTCGTCTCCGAGCGGCACGCCGACGGCGCTGTCGCCCGCCGCGAGCCGGATATGCGCTTCGCCCTCGATCTCTATGCGCGCGGGATCGACGCCCTGTGCCGCGAGGTCGTTGCGCGCCTCCATCTCCAGACGCGCGACCGCCTCCGCGAGCGCAGCGCCGCAATCCTCGAGCGGCACGCCGAGCGTCTCCTCGCGCACCGTCCGGCGATCGGCGAGGCCCATGCCATAGGCCGACAGTACGCCCGCGAGCGGATGGACGAGCACCGTATCGACCCCCAGCGCGTCCGCGACGAGGCAGGCGTGCTGCCCGCCCGCGCCTCCGAAGCAGCTGAGTGCGAAGCCGGCGATGTCATGCCCCTTGGCGACCGAGATCGAGCGGATCGCCTGTGCCATCTGCGCGACCGCGACCGCGATGAAGCCCTCGGCCGCCTCTTCTCGGGTCATTCTGCGACCGGTCGCCGCCTCGACCTCTTCGAGCACCGCGTCCATCCGCGCCTGGGCGGCCGCCAGGTCGAGCGGCTGGTCGGCGTTCGGCCCGAATACCGGCGGGAAGAAATCGGGCTGGAGCTTGCCGAGCATCGCGTTGCAGTCGGTCACCGTCAGCGGCCCACCCTGGCGATAGCACGCGGGGCCCGGCTGAGCGCCCGCGCTCTCCGGCCCGGCAAGGAACCGCGCGCCGTCGAACCGGCAAACCGAACCGCCGCCCGCCGCGACGGTATGGATGCGCAGCATCGGCGCGCGGATGCGCACCCCCGCCACGCGGTTCTCGCTGTCGCGCTCATAGGTGCCCGCGAACAGCGATACGTCGGTTGAGGTGCCGCCCATGTCGAAGCCGATGACGCGCTGATAGCCAGCGGCCTTCGCGGTCTCCGCCATGCCGACGATCCCTCCGGCCGGACCCGACAGGATGGCGTCCTTACCGCGCAGCACGCGGCCCGACGCGAGCCCGCCGCTCGACTGCATGAACAGCGGATCGTGCCCCGCTCCCAGGGCGCCGCTGAACCCTTCGACATAGCGCCGCAGCACCGGCGAGAGGTAGGCGTCGACGCAGGTCGTGTCCGCCCTACCGACGATCTTGGCGAGCGGCGATACGCGGTGGCTGACGGCGATCTCCTCGAACCCCGCCTCGGCGGCGAGTTCGGCCAGCGCCTCCTCGTGCGCCGGGTGCCGGTATCCGTGCATGAGCGCGATCGCGACCGCCTTCAGCCCTCGCCCGCGCGCCGCCTTCAGGCCCGCGAGTGCCGCCGCACGGTCGAGCGCGCGCACGACCTCGCCCTCGTGAGTCACCCGCTCGTCGATCTCCAGCACCTCGGCGGGGAGCGGCGGGACTTTCTCGATATCCAGCGCGAAGATGTCGGGCCGGTCCTGCGTGCCGATCGTCAGCAGGTCGCCGAAACCCTTGGTGACCGCGAGGAGCACCGGCTCGCCCTTTCGCTCGAGCAAGGCGTTGGTCGCGATCGTGGTGCCGATCCGCACGTCGGCTGGCGGCAGCGGGCCCTCGGGGCACTGCGTCAGCCGGCGCATCGCCTCGATCGCCGCGTCGTCGTAGTGCGCGGGGTCTTCGGAGAGTAGCTTGGCAGAGGTGAGCATACCGTCCGGACTGCGCGCGACGACGTCGGTGAAGGTGCCGCCGCGGTCGATCCAGAATTGCCAGCGAGGGGAATCTGTCATCGGGCCGCTATGGCGGAAGCCGTCCCGTGCCACAAACCCGCGCCACAAACCGCGCCCCACGCAAACCCATCGTTAACCATCGTCCGGCATAGCTTCCAGTGAGGGGTACCCGGGGGCAACGATGGACGACCTGCTGGCCGAATTTCTGGCCGAGACACGCGAGATGATGGAGGCGATCGGCAGCGAGCTCGTCGCGTGGGAAGCCGACCCGGCCGATCGCGCGCGGCTCGATGCGATTTTCCGCTTCGTCCATACGGTCAAGGGCAACTGCGGTTTCTTCGACTTCCCCCGGCTCGAGGCGCTGAGCCACGCGGCCGAAGACGCGCTGTCCGAAGTTCGCGCCGGCCAACGCCCGGCGAGCGCACGACTGGTCACCGCGGTTCTCGCGATCGTCGACCGGATCGGCGCGATGGTCGACGCGATCGAGGCGGGCGAGGATATGCCCGCCGGCAACGACGACACGCTGATTGCCGCGCTGGCCAACGGCGAAGAACACGAAGCCGGAGACGGACTCGCGTTCGAACCTGGCGACACCCGCTCCGCTCCTTCCGCTGCCGGTGCGCAGCGCACGATCCGCCTGCCGGTCGCGCTGCTCGACGACGTGATGGCGAGCGTCTCCGACCTCGTTCTCGCGCGCAACCACCTCGCCCTGCGGGTACGCGAGTCGGGCAGCGATTCGCCGGTGCACACCCCGTTCGAACGGCTCAACGGCATCCTCAACGAAGTACGCCAGGCGGTCACCCGGTTGCGCATGCAGCGCATCGACTATCTCTACGCGGCGCTACCCCGGCTCGTGCGCGACCTTGCTGCCGAACTCGGCAAGCAGGTCATGATCGACCTCGAGGGCGGCGAAGTCGAACTCGATCGCGAGATGATCGAGATGATCCGCGATTTGCTCGCCCACATCATCCGCAACGCGATCGACCACGGGATCGAGACGCCATCGACCCGCCTCGCCGCCGGCAAGCGCGAGATCGGTACTTTGCTGATCTCCGCCCGCCAGAGCGGCAACCGCATCATGCTCGCCGTGTCCGACGACGGGCGCGGGATCGACGGCGACCGGCTGGTCGAAAAGGCCATCGCCTCGGGCGTGCTCACGGCTGCCGAAGGCGCAGCGCTGCCGACGGGCGAGCGCCAGTCGCTGATCTTCGAGCCGGGCCTGTCGACCGCCGACGCGGTGACCGCCGTGTCCGGCCGCGGCGTGGGAATGGACGCGGTTCGCGCCAATATCGAGCGGGTGGGCGGGACCATCGAAGTCTCGAGCACGCCCGGCGAAGGCACCCGCATTGTCCTCAGCCTGCCGCTGACGCTCAGCATCGTCCCTTCGCTCACGGTGAGCGCGGGCGGCGACCTGTTCGCCCTGCCGCAGTCGTACGTCGAGGAAATCGTTCACGGCCGCGCCGGGCACATCGAAGTCGCCCGCGCGGGCGAAGCCACTCTGGTCACCGTGCGCGACCGTCGCATCGCCTGCGTTCCGCTCGCCGGGATACTGGGGATGGGCGGCGAATGCGACCCGCAGGCCTCCACGCTTGTCCTCATCCGGCTGGCGGGAGGAGACTTGTTTGCGATCGCCTGCGACCGGGTGCACGATCACGAGGAACTCGTCATCAAGCCGCTCGCCCCCGCCGTCATGGCATCCGGCCTCTACGCCGGCAGCACGCTGCTCGACGACGGCAAGCCGGTGCTCATGCTCGACGTCGCCGGGATCGCCCGCAAGGCGGCACTTGTCGGCGACGTGCGCGGCCGCGTCCGCTCGGCGGCGAGCGAGGACGAGCGCGAAGCCGGGCGTGCAAGCATTCCGGCGATGCTGTTCATCGGCCTCGACGGCCGCCGGCGTGTCGTACGCCTGTCGCTCATCCGGCGGTTCGAGCGCGTGCCCGCAGCCGCCGTCGACCTCGGCGGCGAGCGGCCCCAGGTTGTCATAAACGATCGCATTCTCGCCCTTACCGGCGTGGATGGACGGCCGCTTCCCGAAGGACAGGTCTCGGTCCTGCGCCTCGGCGACGGCGCGAGCGAGATTGCCTACGCTTTCGATCGCATCGTGGACACCGTCGACCTGCCCGACGAGATCGTGCCCAGCGGGCGCGCCGGTCCCATCGAGGGGACCGTGCTCATCGAGGGCGAGACCGCCGAACTGCTCGACGCGCACTGGCTGTTCGCAGCCCATGCCGCTCCGGCGCGCGAGGCCCGGCGGCTCACCTGCCGCATCCCCGCCGGCGATCCGTGGGCGCAGGCGATCCTCGCGCCATTGGTCGAGAACGCGGGGTACGCGGTCGTCGACGAGACATTTGCCGGCGATGCCGACGTGGCGATCGCCACCGGCGACAATCCCTTCACAAGTGAGACGGGGGGCACCGTGATCACCCTCAGCGCCGATCCCGAAGATGCCACACCCGATGGCGGAAGGCTTTATCGCTACGACCGCGCAGGGCTGCTCGCGCGGCTTGCGGCGCTGCGCACCGGGAGGGCGGCATGAACGACCTCGCACTCGTCTTCACGCTCGCCGGACGGCGGGTCGCATTGCGCACGGCCGACCTCCATTCCGTGGTCGAGATCGAGCATGTCACCGCGATTCCGAGCGCGCCAGCCTGGGTCCTCGGGCTCAGCGCGCTGCGCTCGATCACGCTTACCGTCGTCGATGCCGCCGCGGCGATCGGCCTTGCCGCGCCGGCGAAGCCCGAAAGCGGCGCGCGCGCGGCGATCGTCGATTATGACGGTCATCGCTATGCCCTTGTCGTCGATGCGATCGACGACGTTGCCGAACTCCTTACCCAGCCCGCACCGGTACCGGGAGAGGCGGGTCCCGGCTGGCAGCGCGTGAGCGAAGGACTCGTCGAAACCGCGCGTGGTCCCGCCCTCCTCCTCTCGCTCGCCGCCGTGCTCGCCGGACCCGCCGAAGCGGCGGCTTAACGAGATGCTTACCCGCCCGGCCCTACAGCAGCTACCTAATAACCGGAAAACGGATCGCACCCGCCCATGAAAAACTGCCTCGTCATCGATGATTCCCGCGTAATCCGGAAGGTATCGCGCCACATCCTCGAGTCGCTCGAGTTCGTGGTCGACGAGGCCGAAAACGGGCGCGAGGGCCTCGAGCGGTGCGCGCAGTCGATGCCGGACGTCATCCTGCTCGACTGGAACATGCCGGTGATGAGCGGGATCGAGTTCATCGTCCAGCTGCGTCAACGCGATGGCGGCGACAAGCCGAAGGTCGTCTTCTGCACCACCGAGAACGACGTCGCTCACATTCGCGAGGCGATCAGCGCCGGTGCCGACGAGTACGTGATGAAACCGTTCGATCACGAGACGTTGCAGATCAAGCTCCAGCTCGTCGGCTTCGCCTGAGTTCGCAGATGGACCGGGGTGCCGCCACCGCCGGAGGGTCGTCAGGACCCCGCAACGGACGTAGCCCGGTGCGCGTCATGGTCGTCGACGATTCGCTCGTCGCGCGGACCGTGCTCTCGCGCATCGTCGAAGCTGAGCCCGACTTCGAGATCGTGGCCAAGGCCACCACCGGCGAAATGGCGATCCAGCGCCTGACCGAAACGCCGGCCGACGTGGTCCTGCTCGACCTCGAGATGCCCGGCATGGGCGGCATGGGCGCGCTGCCGCGGATCCTCGATCTGGCGAAGGACGCGAAGGTCCTCGTCGTCTCCTCGCTGACCGAGCGCGGCGCGCAGGCCACGCTGTCCGCGCTCGCCATCGGCGCGGCGGATACGCTGCTCAAGCCCCGCTCGGGAGAATTCGACGCCGCTTACGCGCGTACGCTGGTCAACAAGATCCGCGCGCTCGCGCCGCGCGCCGGCGGGGTGCGCAGCAATGTCGCGGTCCAGGCCGCATCGCCCACCGCACCGGTTTCGACCGCGCGGGGCGAGCCGCTGGCGCTTGCGATCGGTGCTTCGACCGGCGGCATTCATGCGCTGTGCCTTTTGCTCGGCGCCTTGCCGCGCAGCTTTACCCTGCCGATCCTCGTGGTTCAGCACTTGCCCGCCAGCTTCATGCCGACGCTCGCGCGCCAGCTTGCGACCGCGTCCGGTCGCAACGCCTCGGTCGCCGAAGTGGACACTCCGCTGGTGCCCGGCGCGATCCTGGTTGCCCCGGGCGAGGGTCACATGATCGTTCGCAAGACGGACGGCCGGCTCGTGACCGGCATCGCCTATCACGCGGTCCCGAGCGGCTGCACGCCTTCGGTCGATCCGCTGCTCGAGACCCTTTCCGACGCCACCGGAGGGCGCGCGCTGGGCGTTATTCTGTCGGGGATGGGCCGCGACGGGGTGATCGGCGCCGAGCGACTGGTCCGCGCTGGCGGCACCGTGCTGGCACAGGACGCCGCGACCTCTGCCGTTTGGGGGATGCCCCGCGCTGTCGTCGAGGCGGGGCTGGCAGCGATGGTCGGCGCCCCGGAAGCGATCGCCAAGCGAGCCGCTTCACTCGTCAGCGCGGACCTGCGCGGTCCCACACGCGACACGCGGGCGGTGCGGGCATGAGCGAGATTTCCCAGCGGATCGTAGCCGACCTGCTTTTCTCGCGTACGGGCCAGCAACTCGCCGAAAGCCGCCGGTGGCGCATCCAGACCGCGCTGGCCGGCCTTTTCCGCGAACGCGGTATCTCGAACATCGACCAGCTCGTCTGCCTGCTCGCCGACCCGCGCGAGGAAGGCCTGGCGCAGGAAGTCGTCGAGGCGCTGCTCAACAACGAGACCTACTTCTTCCGCGACCGGCTGATGTTCGACCTGCTGGCGAAGGAAGTACTGCCCGACCTTGCCGCCAAGCGCGCAACGACCCGGCGCCTGACGATCTGGTCGGGAGGCTGCTCGACCGGACAGGAAGCACTGTCGCTGGCGATCCTGTTCGCCGACGATCCCAAGACGTGGGATGGCTGGCGGATCGATATCCTCGGCACCGATATCTCGGGGCGGGCGATCGAGGCCGCGCGGCGCGGATGCTATTCGCAGTTCGAGATCCAGCGCGGCCTGGGGGTTTCGCAGATGCTTCGCTGGTTCGACGAGACCAGCGACGGGTGGCGCCCCCGGCGCGAGCTGTCCCGGCGCATCCGCTTCGAACGCCGCAACGTGCTCGAGGCGCCTCCGGAACCCGGTCGGTTCGACCTCGTCCTGTGCCGCAACGTCCTGCTCTATTTCGACCGGACCTATCGCGAGCGCGCGTTCGACCGGCTTTCCGAAGCGGTAGCGAGCGATGGGTGGCTGATGATCGGCGCCGGGGAGTCGGCCAAGGGGCACTCGAGCGAGTTCCTGCCGGCCTGCGATACCAGCGGGCTTTATCGCCGCGCGCCCCAGGCAGCCGCGCCTCGTCGCGCGGCTCTGCCCTGAAATGCTCGGTAAACAACGATTTAACGCTTCTTTAGGCACTGCGCTTTATCGCCTTTGTCGGCGCATCGCGCCGCGCGATTGGGGGAACCGCGTGTTTTCGGGGGCTATTCACGAATCGATCGGGACCAAGGTGCTCGTGTTTGCACCCCTCGTCGTGCTGTCCGGCCTGTTCGGCGCCTTCACCGCCCTGTTCGCAGCCGGGGCGCGTTTGTCCCAGTTTTCGGGCATCACGATCGTCGCTATCGGCGTGGTCAGCTATGCCGCCGCGGTAGCGATGCTGGGCCGGTTCGGCTTGCGTCAGATCAACCGGCTCGAAGGCCTCAGCCGCACCGACAGCCTGAGCGGGTTGCCCAATCGCCGTGCGCTGCACGAGGACGCCGCCCGCTCCGCCAAGCCGGGCGAAGAAGTCGCGGTCGCACTGATCGACCTCGATGGGTTCAAGCTCGTCAATGACCACTACGGTCACGTGGTCGGCGACCAGGTGCTGCGCGAATGCGCCGAAGTGCTGCTCGACATCTGCGGTGACGAAGCCCGCCCCTATCGCCTGGGCGGAGACGAGTTCGCGATCCTCAAGGTCGGCACGGTCGCGGGGACCATTCTCGAAGGCATTTGCCGCAGCCTGATCGACCGGATGGGCTCGCCGATCCCGATCGAGGATCGCCGGATACCGATCGGCGCGAGCATCGGCCTCACGCGATCTACCGGGAGCGACGGCCTCGGCTCGTCCGAACTCCTGCGCCGCGCCGACGTTGCGATGTATGCCTCCAAGCGCGGGGGCAAGATGCGCTGCACGTGGTTCCGCGACGATTTCGACCAGAGCCGCGAAGCCGCGCAGATCCTCGACGGAGAGCTGCGCACTGCGCTCGCGCGCGGAGAATTCGCAGTCGCTTACCAGCCGCTCGTCGATGCCCGGACCAGCGCGATCGTGGCGGTCGAATCGCTGGTGCGCTGGGAGCGCCCCGACGGCAAGCGGATCGGGCCCAACGTGTTCATTCCGGTCGCCGAGGAATCGGGGCTGATCAACGCCATCGGATTGTGGGTACTCGAACGGGCCTGCCGCGACGCGCTGGCCTGGGAAAGCATCAAGCTGTCGGTGAACGTATCGGCTGCGCAGCTGCGCAACCCCGAGTTCCCGATCCAGCTCGGACAGATTCTCGACGAGACCGGATTTCCCGCCGAGCGCCTCGAGCTCGAGATCACCGAGACCTGCCTGGTACTCGACCCCGTTGTGGCCGAGCGCAGCCTGGACCTGATCCGCAAGTTCGGGGTCAACATCGCGCTCGATGACTTCGGCACGGGCTACGCATCGATCGGCTTCCTCCGCCAGTTCCGTTTCGAGAAGCTGAAGCTCGACCGCTCGCTGGTGGTCGAGGCGCAGCTCGACAACGGCAGCAGGGCGATGATGCTTTCGAGCATTTCGGTCGCGCGGGCGATGAACATGGACGTCACCGCAGAGGGTGTCGAGACAGAGGAACAGGCCGACCTGGTGCGGGCCGCGGGATGCGACCAGATCCAGGGCTGGCTCTATTACAAGGCAATGCCGGCCGACGAATTGACGGCGCGGTTGCAGGAAATCGCGGGCAAACCAACAAGCGGAACGACGAGGGCAGCATGAACGCTATCACCGCAATCGAATTCGAGGGCGAGGACCTCCACCAGGAGATCGCCGCCACCGCGCTGGGCGACACCACGATCGCCGCCGAATCCTATCGCTGGGTCGCGGCGCGCTGGTACAACGACCTGCCGCTCGCCCAGAAGCTGGGCCTGCTCGTCGGCGGCCTGCTCGGCGGGCTTACGATTGCCACCCTGGTGGGAATTGGCGCCTTTGCCGGCTTGATCCCGGAAAGCGGCGCGACGGGCGTGCTCGTCTTCCTTCTCCTGCTCGGCATCGGCCTCGGCGGGATTGCCATGCGCCGCATCCTCAAGGACACTGCGCTGCCCCTGCGCCAGCTCACCACCGACATGCTGCAACTGAGCAAGGGCGATCGCTCGTTCACGATCGATCACCTCCACCGGGCCGACGAGATCGGCGACATGGCGCGCGCGTTCCAGGTCTTCGTGAGGTCCGGACACAAGCTCGACGAGATGTTCGAGCAGCGCAAGATCGCACGAGGCGAGCAGCAGCGCATGATGCTTCAACTGGCGGGCAATTTCGAACGCGAGGTCGGCCAGGTGATGACCGCCGTCGTCTCGGCTGCCGACCAGCTCGAACACGCCGCCAGCTCGATGGCTGCCGCCGCCGACCAGTCGGCGAACCAGGTCGACATGGTCAGCCACGCGATGAACGATGCCTCCGCCGGCGTTGCGGCGGCAGCGGCGGCGAGCGACGAATTCGCGATGTCGATCGGCGAGATCAGCCGGCAGGCCGCGCAGTCCGCCGGGCTCGCGCGCGAGGCGACGACCGCCGCCGAGCAGGCGGACACGACGGTCAAGGCGCTTGCCGTCTCGGCCGACGAGATCGGCGAGATCGTCGAACTCATCAGCTCGATCGCGCGGCGCACCAATCTGCTCGCACTCAATGCCTCGATCGAGGCGGCGCGCAGCGGAGAGGCAGGGCGCGGCTTCGCGGTGGTGGCGAGCGAGGTGAAGGAACTTGCCGCGCAGACCAGCAAGGCGACCGACGAGGTCGCTGCGCAAATCCGCGCGATGCAGGATTCGACCGGCGCCAGCGTCGGCGCTCTCAAGGCGATCTCCGGCCAGGTCCAGCAGCTCGAGGCGACCGCGGTGTCGATCGCCTCGGCGGTCGATCAGCAGTCGGTGGCGGGGCAGGAACTCGCCCGTAACATCGACACTGCCGCGCGCAGCTCGGGCGATGTCACCGCGAACGTCGTGCAAGTGCGCGAAACCGCGCTGGCGACGGGCGCCACCGCCAGCCAGGTGTTGAGTTCGGCGAGCGACCTCAAGAACCAGGCGGCCAGCCTGCGCAGCCAGGTCGACGGCTTCCTGCGCCACGTTCGCGCGTCCTGATCCCCGTTCACAAGGCTAACCTCGGGCCTGCTTGACGGCTGGAAACAAACCAACGAGAACCGCTCCATTGGTTGCGGAGCGATTTCAGATGATTACGAATTTTCGGCCCTACGTCCGCGGTTTTCTGATGGCGGGCGCCGCCGCTTGTCTCTCGGGGACCACCCTTGCCGCTCCGCCGATCGTGCAACCCGGCGCGCCCGGTGCGCCGAGCCGCATCCTGACCGCGGAGCAGGCTACCAAGCTTGCCAAAACGAGCTATGCGCCCGGCGACGTCGCCTTCATGCAGGCGATGATCGTCCACCACCAGCAGGCGGTGGACATGGCCAAGCTGGTCAAGGAGCGCACCAATAATGCCGCCATCCTGAAGACCGCCGATCGCATCGAAGCGGGTCAGAAGGACGAGATGAAATTCATGACGTCGTGGCTCACCGATCGCAACGAGGAGGTCTCGATGCCCGGCATGGGTCATGCCGGTCACGATCACCACGGGATGAAGGGCATGGCGAGCCCCGAACAGATGGCCGCGCTCGCCGCCGCCGAGGGTACGGCGTTCGACCGCAAGTTCCTCCAGCTGATGATCGCTCACCACCGCGGCGCGGTCGATATGGTCGACGAGCTGCAAAAGCAGCCCGGCACCGCCTACGATCCGGTCATGTTCGAATTCACCAACGAAGTGGTGACGGACCAGAATGCCGAGATCGACAGGATGAACGCGATCGCTGCCGGGCTGTCGCAGGACCCCCGCGCGACGCTTGCCGCAGGCTTCCGCGACGCGGGCGAGGCGATCCTCAATATGCGCAAGGTGGCCGCGCTACCCAAGCCGGCCGGCTTCTTCGACCCCGCCAATCCCGCGCAATTGCAGCCCAAGGTCCCTGAAAAAGAAGACGCGAAAGCGAAAAAGGCTTCCGACGACGAAGGCGACAAGGATGAGCCCAAGTTCGCCAAGCGCGGCTCGCTGCTCGATTTCGCGGCGACCGACATGGCCTTCAAGGACGACCTGCTGTTCGCGGGGAGCTACCACGGGTTCAACGTCTACCGCCTGGGCAAGGACGGAACGCCGAACCTCGTCAGCTCCACGGTATGTCCCGGCGGCCAGGGCGACGTGACCGTCGTCGGCGACCTACTCCTCATGAGCGTGCAGGACAGCCGCGCGCGCGTCGATTGCGGGCTGCAGGGCGTCAGCGAGAAAATCAGCGACGAGCGCTTCCGCGGCCTGCGCATTTTCGACATTTCCGACGTCACGCGGCCCCGCCAGGTCGGCCAGGTCCAGACCTGCCGCGGCAGCCATACCCATTCGGTGGTTTCCTCCGACAAGAACCGGATCATCGTCTACAATTCGGGCACAAGCTACGTGCGCGACGAGAAGGAACTCGCCGGCTGCGTCGACACGCAGGGAGACGACCGGACCGCGCTGTTCTCGATCGACGTGATCGAAATCCCGGTCGCCCACCCCGAACGGGCGCGCATCGTCGATCGTCCGCGCGTATTCGCGTCGGACGGGCAGATCGCCGGCCTCTGGCGCGGGGGCGATCACGGCGATGGAACGCAGGAGACCTCGGACACCAACCAGTGCCACGACATCACGGTGTTCCCGGCCAAGAACATCGCCGCGGGCGCGTGCTCGGGCAACGGCATCATCCTCGACGTGTCGGATCCGCTCAAGCCCAGGCGGATCGACGATGTGACGGACAAGGGTTTCGCCTATTGGCACTCGGCGACGTTCAACAACGACGGCACCAAGGTGCTGTTCACCGACGAGTGGGGCGGAGGCGGTCGCCCACGCTGCCAGGCCGGCGATCCCACGAACTGGGGTGCCGACGCATTCTACGGCATCGAGAACGGCAATCTGGTGCCGAGGGGTCACTACAAACTGCCGGCGCCGCAAAGCGACAAGGAAAATTGCGTCGCGCACAACGGCTCGATCGTCCCGGTCCCGGGCCGCGATATCTTCGTCCAGGCCTGGTATCAGGGCGGCATCAGCGTGATCGATTTCACCGATCCCGCGAACGTCCACGAAATCGCGTATTTCGACCGCGGGCCGATCGACAAGGACCAACTCGTCACTGGAGGGTACTGGTCGGCCTACTGGTACAACGGGCGCATCTACGCCACCGAGATCAGCCGCGGTCTCGACGTCTTCGCGCTGGCTCCCAGCGAATTCCTGACCGCGGAGGAAATCAAGGCAGCGGAATCGGCCCAGTACCCCGGCAATGTCTTCAACCCGCAGACGCAGACGCAAGTGACCTGGCCAGCAGGCGTCGCGGCCGCTGCCGAAGCAAGCCGCAAGGGAGGCTGACCGCGCAGACCGTCTCAGTCGGTTGCGCGTTGCAATCGATCGGTTTACCCTCGCGTCAAGCGAGAGGACAAGTGATGGGCCAGACTGCGTGCGAAATTGACGTATTGATCGTCGGTGCCGGGATTTCCGGTATCGGCATGGCGGCCAAGCTCGAGATGAAGTGCCCGGGCCGCAGCTATACGATCGTCGAACGACGCGCGAACCTGGGCGGGACGTGGGACCTGTTCCGCTATCCCGGCATCCGCTCGGACAGCGACATGCATTCGCTGAGTTACGAGTTCGAGCCCTGGACGGGCACCGAGACCCTCGCCCGCGCCGAGCGGATCCAGGATTACCTGACCGGTGTGGCCCGCAAGTACGGCGTCGCCGATCATATCCGCTACAACACGAAAGTGCTGTCGGCCGCCTTCGATACCGCGGCCGGGTGCTGGACCGTGCAGGTCGAAGACGAGAACGGGTGGCAGACGATCACCGCGAATTTCCTCTACCTCGCGGCGGGATACTACGACTACGACGAGCCGCACTCGCCCGACTTCGAGGGGGAGGAGAGCTTTCCCGGCCCCATCGTCCACCCACAGCACTGGCCCGAGAGCCTCGATTACGCGGGCAAGCGCGTCGCGGTGATCGGGTCCGGCGCGACCGCGGTCACGATCGTGCCGAACATGGCGCCTGACGCTGAAAAAGTATTCATGATCCAGCGCACGCCCACTTACGTGCGCTCGATCCCGTCCGAGGACCCGATCGGGCGGGTGCTGCGCAAGATCCTGCCGCTGAAGACCGCGCTCAGGATCAACCGCTGGATGCGCATCCAGCTCACCGACAAGATGTACAAGACCGCCCGCAACAAGCCCGAAAAGGTTCGCGCGGACCTCGACCGCGACGTGCGCAAGCACCTGGGCGAGCACTACCGGGCGGAGGACTTCTCGCCGCCGTACAAGCCGTGGGACCAGCGGATGTGCTTCGTCCCCGACGCCGACCTGTTCGAACGGATCAAGGACGGCAAGGTCGAGATCGTCAACGGCACGATCGAGCGTTTCTCCCCCGAAGGCGTGGTGATGAGCGACGGCCGCACGGTGCCGGTCGACATCATCGTCAAGGCGACCGGGCTGCGCCTGGCGATGGGCGGCAAGATCGACCTCGCGGTCGATGGCAGGCCGGTCGTCGCGAGCGAGCACTGGTACTACAAGAACGCGATGCTGTCGGACGTGCCGAACCTGGTGCACCCGGTGCCCTATACCAACGCCGGCTCGACGCTGCGCTTCGACCTGTTGTCGGACTACACCTGCCGGGTGCTCAACACCATGGCGGAACTCGGCGTTCAGATCGCCGTGCCGGAAGTGCCCGACGGCACCGGTCTCGACGAGGTCCAGGCGTTCGACCTCAACGCGGGCTATGTCCAGCGGTCTGGCAACATGCTTCCCAAGAGCTCGAGCAGCGATCCCTGGCGTCTCAACCACGATTTCCTGCACGATCGCAAGTTCATGACCGAGAGCCCGATCGACGATGGTCTGCTCCAGTTCCGGAAGGCTGGCGCGAATGCGATCGACCCCGACGAACAGCTCGAGGCTGCCGAATAGGCGGCTTCCGTCGCCGCGCGCTCTCGCCTAACGCAGATCCATGGCCGCTACCGACCGCATCTGGACCGCCGCGCTCGTCGTTATCGGCGATGAGATCCTGTCGGGCCGCACGCACGACAAGAACATAGCCCAGGTCGCGAGCTGGCTGCAGGTGCAGGGTATCCGGCTCGCCGAAGTGCGGGTCGTGCCCGATGTCGAGGAGCGGATCGTCGAAGCGGTCGACGCTCTGCGCGCGCGCAACGATTACCTGTTCACCACCGGCGGAATCGGGCCGACGCACGACGACATCACGGTCGATGCGGTGGCGAAGGCGCTCGGGGTGCCGGTGATCGTTCATCCCGACGCGCGGGCGATGCTGGAGAAGTATTACACCGGTCGCGGCCAGCCATTGACGGAAGCGCGGTTGCGGATGGCGCGCACGCCCGAAGGGGCGGAGCTGATCCCCAATCGCATGTCGGGCGCCCCGGGCATCCGCATCGGCAATCTGTTCCTGATGGCGGGCGTGCCGCACATCACGGCGGGCATGCTCGATGCGCTGACCGGCACGCTCGAAGGCGGCGCGCCGCTACGTTCGCGGACGATCGGCTGCTGGACCGCCGAGAGCGAGGTCGCCGACATTCTGCGGCAGGTGGAAAAGGACTACGCCGACGAGCCGGGCGGTATCCAGATAGGCAGCTATCCGTTCTTTCGCGAAGGGCGGGTCGGCGCCAATTTCGTCGTCCGCTCGACCGACCCGTTACTGCTCGACCGATGTGTCGAGAACCTCGTCTCGGCGCTCGAGGCGGCGGGTCATACGGTGAGCCGCAGCGAGATCTGACGAGCTACGTGCTGCGCCAAACAGAAAGGGCCGGCGGATCGCTCCACCGGCCCTCGTTCTGTCGGAATGGCGAAGTGCCTCAGGCGCCTTCGACTTCCGCCGTGTCGATCTTCAGGCCGGGACCCATCGTGGTGGTCAGCGAGACCTTGCGCACGTACTTGCCCTTGGCGCCCGGTCGGCTTGGCCTTGACCACGGCTTCGGTCAGCGCGTCGAAGTTCTTCTTCAGCGCCTCGTCCGAGAACGACAGCTTGCCGAGCCCGGAGTGGATGATGCCCTGCTTCTCGACGCGGAATTCGACCTGGCCGCCCTTGGCGTCCTTTACGGCCTGCTCCACGTTCGGAGTCACGGTGCCGAGCTTGGGGTTCGGCATCAGGCCCTTGGGACCCAGCACCTTACCCAGACGGCCGACGACGCCCATCATGTCGGGCGTGGCGATCACGCGGTCGTAGTCGAGGTTGCCGGCCTGCATGTCTTCCATCAGGTCCTCGGCACCGACCTTGTCGGCCCCGGCGGCGAGCGCCTTGTCGGCGTTGTCGCCGCGCGCGAACACCGCGACCTTGACGTCCTTGCCCGTGCCCGAAGGCAGCGAGACCATGCCGCGGACCATCTGGTCGGCGTGGCGCGGGTCGACGCCGAGGTTCATCGCGACCTCGAGCGTCTCGTCGAACTTCTTGGAAGCGTTTTCACGCAGCATCTTCAGCGCGTCGCCGAAGCTGTAGAACGCGTCGCGGTCGATCGAGGCGACGACCTTTTGCTTCTTGCTCTGCTTGGCCATCGGTTCAGCCCTCCACCACTTCGAGGCCCATCGAGCGCGCGGAGCCCTCGATGATCCGGGTCGCCATTTCGATATCGTTGGCGTTCAGGTCCTTCATCTTCATCTCGGCGATTTCCGAGAGCTTGGAGCGCTTGATCGTGCCCGCGGTCACCTTGCCCGGCTCCTTCGAGCCCGACTTGAGGTTGGCCGCCTTCTTGATCAGGAAGCTCGCCGGCGGCGTCTTGGTGACGAAGGTGAACGAACGGTCGGCGAAGACCGTGATGACGGTCGGGATCGGCATGCCCTTTTCCATGTCGCCGGTGGCGGCATTGAAGGCCTTGCAGAATTCCATGATGTTGACGCCGCGCTGACCCAGCGCGGGGCCGATCGGGGGCGACGGGTTCGCGGCGCCCGCGGGCACCTGCAGCTTGATATAGCCGTCTATCTTCTTGGCCACGAGTGGCCTCCTTTCTCACTGTTGCCCCGCTCCTTCGAACGAAGCTCATGGTAAGCGGTCAAGCGAGCAACCTTACGGAGGCTCTCCCGCGCGAAATCCCGTCGCCGAAGCGCGGGAAGCGGCGCCCCTAATCGCACGGGGCGTCCGAATTCAAGCAAACTTACTTGACCAGTTCGACCTGCTCGAAGTCGAGTTCGACCGGGGTCGCGCGGCCGAAGATCGAGACCGAGACCTTGACCTTCTGCTTGTCGAAATCGAGTTCCTCGACCAGCCCGTTGAAGCTGGCGAACGGCCCGTCGAGCACCTTGACCTGATCGCCGATCTCGTAATCGACGCTGACGTGCTTCTTCGGGCGCGGCCTTGGCTTCCTCGACGCCGCCGAAGTAGCGGGCGGCCTCGCGCTCGGAAATCGGCTGCGGCTTGTTGCCCGAACCCAGGAAGCCGGTGACCTTGGGCGTGTTCTTGACGAGGTGGTAGACATCGTCGGTCATCGTCAGCTTGGCGAGGACGTAGCCGGGCATGAACTTGCGTTCGACCTGGACCTTCTTGCCGCGCTTGACCTCGGTCACGGTCTCGGTCGGAACCTCGACCTCTTCGACGGCCTCCGACAGGCCGAGCCGCTCGGCCTCGGCGATGATCGAATCGCGGACCTTGTTCTCGAAACCGGAATAGGCGTGGATGATGTACCAGCGTGCCATGGGGTGTGTGTGTCTCGTCCGTGCAGAATCAGGCGAGCGACAGCAGCCAGCGCATGAGCGCGCCGAACAGCGAATCGATCCCGAGGAAGAAGAGCGACAGGATCAGCATCATGATGCCGACGAAGATCCCGGTGCGAATGGTTTCGTCGCGGCTCGGCCAGACGACCTTGCGCCCTTCGGCGCGCACCTGGTTGATGAATTCAGCAGGACTGGTCTTGGCCATGATGATGAAGCTTTCGCCCCCCGTAGATTGATCGCTCTTCCCGGGATGGGGTCAGCGCCGCCCCGGTTCAAGTACCGGGAGGGCTTACCTTCGCTCATTTGCCGGGAAAAGCGATGCCGCCCTAACCGTGCCTCGCTTGGAAATCAAGCGGGCCGGTCGCCCGCAAGCGACCAGCCCGCTGGCCCGCTGCACGCGGGGACGATGTTCAACGCAATCCGAACAACCGGGCAAGAAACCCGGGCTCTTCCATCGGACGGATCGGGCCATGCATCCGAAAGCGCTGCGAAGGATCGCTGAAAGGACGCGGCTGAACCCACGAATCGGGACGACTGCTACGAAACGACAAACCTGACATGGCTATCTCCATGAACCGAATTGCCCCTCCGGCTGTCGCTGATAACCCACGGCTCGTCATTCCGGTTCCCGGCCAACAGGCGGCTAACCCCTTGGTAACCATGTAAGACGCTGTCTTTCGACCACGATTTTTCGTGACCCGCCGCGGGGGGCGTCGGGCGAGAATCTGCGATGTCGGGAAAAATTTGGCAGGGGTGACAGGATTCGAACCCGTGGCCCTCGGTTTTGGAGACCGATGCTCTACCAGCTGAGCTACACCCCTGCGCAGGGAGGCGCGCTTTAGGTGCAAACGTTTCGCGCCGCAAGGGCGCAAACCCTGCTAGGGACTTTCGACCCGACCATGCACGCCCCCGCCCCGCCTCCGATCCCCAGCGAACTGCTGCTGCTCGCCTATCGCAACGGCATCTTCCCGATGAGCGACAGCCGGGACGATCCGGAGGTGTTCTGGGTCGAGCCGCGGCGCCGGGCGATTCTTCCCCTCGACGGATTCCGGCTGTCGAAGTCACTCGCCAAGGCGATCCGCAAGAACCGGTTCCGGGTTACCTGCGACACCGCGTTCGACGAGGTGATCGCCGCCTGCGCCGAGCCGCGCCCCGGTCACCCCGAAAGCTGGATCAGCGGGCGGATCATGACCAGCTATCGCGGCCTTCATGCCGAAGGGCACGCCCATTCGATCGAGTGCTGGCGGGGCGATGAGCTCGTCGGCGGGCTCTACGGCGTCGGATTCGGCGGGGTGTTCTGCGGCGAATCGATGTTCAGCCGAGAGACCGATGCCAGCAAGGTCGCGCTCGCCTGGCTCGTCGCGCTGATGCGGCACGCGGGCGCTTCACTGCTCGACTGCCAGTTCATGACCGAGCACCTCGCCTCGCTTGGCGCGGTGGAGATCGCGCAGGCGCGTTACGTCGCGTTGCTGGGCGAGGCCGCCGGCGCAGGCGCAGCATCGCTTCCCGACGCTTTCGGTGCGCTGCTGGAGGAAGCGTCGGGCGCCGGCTTGGAGCCGCCGAAGCTCATTTTGCAGTCCTTGACCCAGACGTCGTAGATCGGGTGCTCGACGACGTTGAGGCTTGGCGATTCCTTGAACAGCCAGCCGGAGAAAACCTTTTGCCAGTCGGCCGCCTCGCTCCCCGCCTTCTGCACGAAGACCTGCGCAAACGCGCCGGTCTGGCGCGGGAATTCCCACGGCGCGGTGCGCTCGCATGCGGACAGGCGGACGATCACGTTGCCCCAGCGCCTCGCTTCACCGGGCTTCATTTCGAAGGTCTGCGAAAGGTTGTTGCGCTTGTTGAGCACGCCGATCACCGCGACGCGATCCTTCATCGATGTGCCGGCCGATTTCTCGACCGGCTCGACCATTTTGGGCGCCCGCAGTTCCTCGGGCACCTCGGTCTCGACCGGGCGCGGATCGGGGGGTTCCTGCGAACAGGCGGCAAGCGCGCCCGCGGCGCACAGAACCAGCGCGGACCGGGCGACGACCAGCCGCACGATCAGGCGTCCGGGCTCCAGGCTTCGTAGTCGCCGGTCGCGGCCGCTCGCCGGCCCCCGCGCTCGAGTGCGCCCTGCGGGCGGTAGGCCCCCGGCGTGCCGGTCGCGTTGGGGCTGTGATCGGTTTCCCAGATCCGCGCGGGAGGAAGATTGCTCTCGGGCACCGAATCGAAGGAGCCGTGAAGCCATCCATGCCACTCCGGCGGCACACGGCTCGCGTCGTTCGAACCGTTGTAGATCACCCATCGCCGCTCGCGATTGCGACGCCGCGGCTGCTTCGTTTCCTTGATCCGATAGTACTTGTTACCCTGGGCATCGGTGCCCACGAGTTCACCGTTCAGCGACGTGTCGAGCATGGTGCCGATGGTCGCGCCGTCCCACCAGGTGAAGATCTTCGAGAGGATTCCCATGGACCGCGCGTTAGCGCCATTCGGGCTTCCAGCACAAGCGGCCTCGCACCCAGGTTTGCCTGTCCGGGCATCGTTGATGTAGATTGGGCGCAAGCACATCGCCGCTTCGAGGGGAAAGCGCGTGTTGGATCCGCAGAATCTCAATCCATTTGCCTACTGGCCGCACGTCGCGCTCGGCGTGGCATCGGTCGTCCTGGCGATAGTCGCGCTCGCAGCGGCCAAGGGCAGCCGGGTTCATCGCATTGCCGGGGTAGCGTTTTCGGTGACCATGGGGGTCGCGGCGAGTACCGCGCTGCTGTTCCAGTTCGATCGGCCGGGCGGAGCGGCGGCAGTTTCTGCGCTCACAGCGCTCTATGGCATCGGTACGGGAGCTTTGGGCGTTCGGCCTCGCGCAGGCGCGCTACGGGCGCTCGAACTCGCGAGCATGTTGATCGCGCCCGGCTTGGCGCTGTTCTGCTGGGGTTCGCTCGCAATGTTCGGGTTGCAGGGCATCCCGCCGGGTCGCGAAGCCGAAGCCTATTCGATGTTTGCCGGCGTCGTTGTCCTCGCGTTGATCTACAGCGCGTTCGTGTACGGCGACGTCCGATATCTTCGCGCGAAGAACGTTACGCCAGCGCGGCTCCAGCGTCGACACGCGGTGCGGATGGCGACCGCCGCGACCGAAGTCGTCCGCGCCCCGCTGATCACTTTCGCGCCCCCGCTGTTCGGCGGAGCGACTTTTCCGGTCTATTTCTTCGGGCCGCTGCTGCTGATCCCGCTGATCTACGTCACTTTCGTGCCGCGCCGGTTGAGGCAGGCACCCGCGATTCCGGTGACCTCGTGACCGCTACCAATCCACCCTGGCGCCCGGCCCGATGCCGAGTTCGGCGGCGCGTCCGCCGTTGAGTTCGAGCACGGCGCTCGCCATCCCTGCCGAAGCGATCGGAGCGAGCGAATAGGGCTGCGCGTTGGCCGCGACGTTCAGCACCTTGTGGTCGGTGCCGATGAAGATGATGTCGAGCGGCAGAACCGTGTTCTTCATCCAGAAGCTCGGCACGTCGATCGGGTCACGCGGGAATATCATTCCCTCGTCCGGGCCCATCTGCGTGCGGAACATCAGGCCCTTGGCCTGTTCGACATCGCTCGCGGCAACCTCGACGCGGAACGTGTGCTTGCCTTTCGGGGTCGCCACCGTGAGCGGGATCACCGGCAGGCCGGAAACCGGGTGTGTGGCCGGCACCTTGGCGGCGGGCGTCGCTTCGGCCGCGTGTTGCGGCGAGCAGGCGGCGAGCACGGCAAGTGCGGCCAGAACTAGGGTGCGTCTCATGGATTCTCCTCGACCTCGGCCGCCCAGCCCTCGGCTTCGGCGACCGTCTGCGCGTCGATTACCGCGCGCGCGGCGTCGAATCCATGCCCCGCGCGCAGCATTGCGGCGATTTGTTTCTCCCGCGCGGCGCGGTCGGGCGGCTCCGCGCCCCACGGACCCAGCCGCCGCCGTTGCGCCAGCGTGATCGCCGCCCGGCGCAGCTCCGCTTCGTCTCCGCGCACTTCGCCCCGCAATTGTTCGTCGATCCCCGCCGCTCCAAGCGCCTGATCGACCCGGCGCGCGCCGTATCCGCGCCGCAACAGGCTGCCGCCCTTGGAACGCGCCCACGCTTCGTCGTCTATGTAGCCCAGCTCGACGAAACGCTCGATGATGGCTTTGGGATCGGCCGGACGGTCGCCTTCCCATCCCCTCTCGCGCAGCTTGCGCACCAGATATTGCTCGACTTTCCCTGCGCTGGTTGCAAAGCGCGCAACGTAGGAGAGCGCCATTTCCTCAAGCTTCGCCGCAGTCAGCGGGGGCGGTGGACGGCGCTCTCGGGCAGGTCGGCGGGACATCGTTCGCCATATTCGTGCCACACTGTGTAACGAATGGGAAACCTTGAACCTCGCGCGCCCGGTGTTCCGGGAGTATAGGGCGCCGCAGACTGCACACGGGAAGCGCTGACGGGGCGCGCAGACAACGGGTTTCACTTCTTACATGACCGATTCGAATCTGACGCCGACGCCGAACGATTGTCCGCTTCCGCGGCGCCGCTCGGACTTCGCCACATTCGCCGAAGCGATCGACTATGCCGCCCGCAGCGAGAAGGGTCTCAACTTCCACGACATGCGGGGCGACCTCGAGCGCGCCTATTCATTTTCCGAGATGCGCGAAGACGGGCTCAGGATGGCTCGCCGCCTGATCGCCTCGGGGATCGAACGCGAAGACCGCGTGGCGTTGATCGCCGAAACCAGCCCCGAATTCGCGGCGTTGTTCTGCGGCTGCATCTATGCCGGCGCCTGGCCGGTGCCGCTGCCGCTGCCGACGACCTTCGGCGGCAAGGACAGCTATATCGACCAGCTTTCGGTCCAGCTTGCGAGCGCGGACCCCAAAGTGCTGATCTATCCCGGCGAGATCGCCGAAATGGCGCAGGCCGCCGCCGAGCGGCAAGGGTGCGAAGGGGTGAGCTGGGAGGAATTCGCCAAGGCCGACGCGCCGGAAGTCGACCTTCCCGGAGCTCTCGCCCGACGATATCTGCTACCTGCAGTATTCCAGCGGCTCGACCCGTTTCCCGACCGGCGTCGCGGTTACGCACAAGGCGCTGCTGCACAACCTCTATGGCCACGCGACCGGCGTCGACCTGGGAGAGAACGACCGCGTGGTCAGCTGGCTGCCGTGGTACCACGACATGGGCCTCGTCGGCTGCTTCCTCTCGCCGATCGCCAACCAGGCGAGTTGCGACTACCTCAAGACCGAGCATTTCGCGCGCCGACCGCTCGCCTGGCTCGACCTCATCAGCCGCAACAAGGGCAACACGCTCAGCTATTCGCCGACTTTCGGATACGACATCTGCGCGCGGCGTATCTCGTCGCAGAGCCAGGTGTCGGAGCGCTTCGACCTGTCGCGCTGGCGCACGGCGGGGAACGGCGCGGACATGATCCGGCCCGACGTGATGCAGAACTTCGTCAACGCCTTTGCCGAAGCCGGTTTCAAGGCGAGCGCGTTCACCCCCAGCTATGGCCTTGCCGAAGCCACGCTGGCGGTCACCGTCATGCCGCCGGGCGAAGGCATTCGCGTCGAACTGGTCGAGGAAGAGCGCCTGTCGGGTGCGGACACGCGACTCTCAGCCGCCCCGCTCGTTACCGCGCGATCGTCAATTGCGGGAAGCCGCTACCCGGCATGGACGTCGAGATCCGCGGAGAGCACGGCGAGATCAAGGGCGACCACCAGATCGGCAAGGTCTGGTGCCGCGGCGAATCGGTCATGCATTCCTACTTCCGCAACGAGGAGGCCACCCACGACTGCCTCGTGGCCAAGGAAAACGGGGACGTCTGGCTCGACACCGGCGACATGGGCTACCTTGGCGACGGGTACCTGTTCATCGTCGGCCGGGCGAAGGACATGATCATCATCAACGGCAAGAACCACTGGCCGCAGGACATCGAATGGGCGGTCGAGCAGTTGCCCGGCTTCAACCACGGCGACGTCGCCGCGTTCAGCTTCGAGATGGAAAACGGCGAGGAAGCGCCCGCCGTGCTCGTTCATTGCCGCGTGTCGGATCCGGACGAACGCATACGGCTGCACGAACAGATCCGCGACAAGGTGCGCTCGATCACGGGCATGAACTGCGTGGTCGAACTCGTGCCCCCGCGCACGCTGCCGCGCACCTCGTCCGGCAAGCTCTCCCGCGCGAAGGCAAAGCGCCTCTACCTTGCGGGCGAAATCGAGCCGATCCGGCTGCCCGAAGCGGCCTGAGCTAGCCTTCGCCCCCGCTGGTCCACCGCGCCTTCACCGGCGCGGGGCCGTCAACCGTCGCCGCATCGATGCCCTGTTCGGCCAGCCAGTCGTGGGCGATCTTCGTATCGGCTTCGGGGCCGACGAGTTCGATCCGCTGACCCGTGCGGGCGGCTGCCCACGCGATCAGCTCGAGCGCGGTCACGCCTTTCGCGCTCGGTTCGCCGTCCTTGAATTCGACCGCCGGCAGCGAGCCGACGGGAGGCTGGACCTCGATCGTCCAGTTCGTGACAGCGGCGGCGACCCGGCGTTCGAGCGCGCGGTAGGAGGCGAGGGTCGCGCCCGGCAGCGGCCGTGCACGGACGACCGCGCGGCGCTTGCCCCGGTCGATCGTCACCTCTGCTTCGCTGACGCCCGCCACCAGCGCGAGGTCGCGCGACACTTCGGCCGCCTGCGCGCTTTCGGCCGCTTCGCGCTGCTCCTGCGCCTTGGCGAGCTGCGCGGCTTCGGCGGCCTTGGCGCCGGTGCCGACCATGTACTGGTTGATCTGGAGATCGACCGGCTTGCCCAGCATCGCGGTCAGCGCGCGTTGCCCTCGCGCTTCCGCCCCTGACTCGATCCGCGGGGTGAGCACGGTCGCGTCGATCCGCACGGGCTGGGCGCGCCAGTCGATATCGACCTGGCTCAACCGCGAGGCCGGATCGAACAGGCTCTCGATCTCGCTGTTGACGACGCGCGCACCGTTGGCCTCCCTGGCGATCTGGACCAGCGAATAGCCGAGCGGAACCGCAAGGCCGATGAACACCACCGTCACCGCCAGGTTCTGCAGCATCGTCTGCCGCTCGGTCAGCGCGGCGCGGAAGCCGTAGAGCCGGGCCATCAGCATCGCGGTCAGCGCGATGGTGATCGCGTTGGTCACGAACAGCAGCAGCGAGCCCCAGAACACCGTGCCGTTGAACGTCGCCAGGCCATAGCCGACGACCGCGAGCGGCGGCATCAAGGCGGTCGCGATCGCCACGCCGACGATCGTCCCTTCGCGCCCGCGGACCATCGCGTAGGCGCCCGCCAGCGCCGAGAACAGCGCGACGAGCAGGTCGAACAGGTTGGGCCGCGTGCGGCTGGCGATCTCGCTCGTCACCGTCTGGATCGGCGAGAGGAACACGATCAGCGCGCACAGCAGGATCGCCATCAGGCTACCCGCGAGCAGCGCTTTCGCCGACTTGCGCAGCCACGCGTAGTCGCCGATCGCGAGCGCGAAGCCGAGCCCGATGATCGGCCCCATCAACGGCGAAAGAAGCATCGCGCCGATGACCACCGCCGGGCTGGAGAGCAGCAGGCCGAGGATCGCGATCCCGCCGCTCATCGCGGTCATGAACATGTAGCGGCCCGACAGGTACGCTTCCTCGTGCCGCGCGGCGATCACCTCGTTCTGGTCGATCTCCACGATAACGTGGCGCCACCACCGGCGCAGCGACCGGATGACGCTCGCGAAACCCGCGACATGTGGATCGTTGGCCTCCGGGGAGGCGACTTGCGTCGTCCGTGCCGCGGCCTGGTTCGCTTCGCTCATCCGATCCCCGTCCTGTCCGCCGTGGGATTAGCCAATCGGGCTCCCCAGCGGAAGGGCATTCCCTGCGTCCCTTATTTGTCCATAGCCCGTGCATGCGGCGCAGAACATGCTAGCCTGTACACGGAAAATACTTGTGTCAGCCCGCAGCTGTCCTAATTAGATAACACACCCACGCCAGAGGATCCCATGGCCGAAACCAAGACCCAGACCAAAACGGCAACCGCTTCCGACCTCGAGCTGACGCCGCCCGACCCGGTGCCGGCGGTTTCTGCGGAAAAGGCCGCGGGCCTCGTTCCGGTATCGGACGAGAAGAAGTCCAAGCTCGAGGAAAAGGCCGAAGCCTTCATCGCCGACCTGGTCTCGCAGGATGCCAACTCGCCCGAATTCGGCAAGAAGGTCGACGCGATCACCAACATGGGCCGCAAGGAGATCATGGCGGCGGCGGGCATGTCGAACCGCTTCCTCGACCGCCCGGTCCGCGCGATGGACAAGGATCAGGGCGTCGGCGCCGATCTTGCCGAGCTGCGCCGCGTGGTCGAAGACCTCGACCCCGGCAAGCGCGGCGCGAAGTCGGGCACCCGCAAGTTCCTCGGCATCATCCCCTTCGGCAACAAGCTGACCAATTACTTCCGCAGCTATCAGAGCGCCCAGACCCACATCCAGTCGATCCTCGGCAACCTCGCCAGCGGCAAGGACGAACTGCTGATGGATAACGCCGCGATCGACGTCGAGCGGCAGAAGCTGTGGGAGGCGATGGGCAACCTCGAGCAGATGATCCACATCTCCAAGGTGCTCGACGAGAAGCTGGAGGAAAAGGCCGCCGATCTCGATGCGACCGATCCCGCCAAGGCCAAGGCGCTGCGAGAGACCGCGCTGTTCTACGTCCGCCAGCGCACGCAGGACCTGCTGACGCAGATGGCCGTCAGCGTGCAGGGCTACCTCAGCCTCGACCTCGTGAAGAAGAACAACGTCGAGCTGGTGAAGGGCGTCGACCGTGCGAGCACCACTACCGTCGGCGCGCTGCGCACCGCGGTCACGGTGGCCGAGGCGATGACCAACCAGCGCCTCGTGCTCAACCAGATCACCGCGCTCAACACGACGACCGCGAACATCATCGACAGCACGTCGACCCTGCTGCGCGAGCAGACCGGCAAGATCCATGAACAGGCCGCGTCGAGCACGATCCCGATGGAGACGCTCCAGCGCGCGTTCCAGAACATCTACGACACGATGGACGAGGTCGACAGCTTCAAGCTTCGCGCGCTCGATTCGATGAAGCAGACGGTCGACACGCTCTCGACCGAAGTCGAGCGGTCGAAGGGCTACATCGCCCGCGCCGAGGGGCAGGCCAAGGCCGCCGCATCGGTGAACGAATCGAAGCTGCTGACCGCGGAGTGACGGAGTGAACGATCTGACCCGAAATTCCGACAGGGTCCTGTCCGAAGCACGAGCGGTACGCGACGACAACCGCGCGGGCGGGCGTCACCGCCGCGAGCTCAATCGCTCGATCGGGCGGGAATCGCGGCGGATCAAGTCGAAGCACCTCAGCAAGAAGCTCCAGCGCATCGTGCTGACGATCGCCGGCATCGTCGTCGCGGCGATGATCGCCGGCCTCATCATCGACGGGATCGGCTTCGTCGGCGTCATGGTCACCGCGCTGGCGATCGTCGTGGCGGCCTTCGTGCTCGGCAAGTATCCGAAGATGGCGGTGCCGCAGCGCGCCGATCTTACCCGCAGCACCGACGCCAAGGAGCTCGTCGGCAGGACCGAGCTCTGGCTCGAGGCCCAGCGTCCCGCCCTGCCCGCGCCCGCCGCCGACATGGTGGGCCGGATCGGCGTCCAGCTCGACGCGCTCGGCCTACAGCTCGACGGGATCGACCCCAACCACCCCGCCGCGCGCGAGGTGCGAAGCCTCGTCGGCGAGACTCTGCCCGAGATGGTCGACAGCTACCGCAGGATTCCGCAGCATCTGCGCGGCGAGGAGCGCGCCGGCGGCGCGACCCCCGACGATCAGCTCACCGGCGGGCTCGCAAAGGTCAGCGACGAGATCGACCGGGTGACACGGCAACTGGCGGAAGGATCGCTCGACGATCTCGCGGTCAAGACCCGCTACCTCGATTACAAGTACGGCGGCGAGCTCGCGGATCGCGACGTCGCCCTCGAAGACCACAGCACCCGAGATCACACGAAGGACACCGCCTGATGCGCGTCGCCATTCCGCACCAGCTCGACAAGGACGAAGTCCGCCGCCGCCTCAAGTCGAATACCGAGTCCGTGGGCGATCACATTCCCGGCGGCGCCGGTGTCAGCACCGCCTGGCCGAGCGAGGACCGGATGACGATGGACATCAGCGCGATGGGCCAGTCGCTGCGCGCCAACGTCGATGTCGAGGCGAACCAGGTCGTCCTCACCGTCGATCTGCCGCCCGCGCTCGCATTCGTCGAGCCGATGGTCGCGGGCGCGATCCGCAGTCAGGGCGACCGGCTGCTCGCGCCGCCCAAGGCGAAAGACTAGAGCCGCCGCTCCCGCTCGAGGAACTCCTCGGGTATGCGCAAGGCCGCCGATGCGGTCTGGGTTTCCCGCAGGAACAGCACCAGCGCCCACATCATCAGCGCGACCGCGAGCAGGAACGTGGCCGCTGCCAGTCGCTGCAGATCGACGCCCGCGAGTTCCTCGAGAAACAGCAGCGCGACCGTCAATCCCACCGAAATGCCGCTGATCACCAGCAGCAGGATCGCCCGGACGATCAGCTTGATCCGCCGGTCCACCAGGCGCATCTCGCGCACGACCATGTCGTGCTCCGCGCCCACGGTATCGGCGTGCCGCTGCTGCAATGCGCGACTGCGGTCGACGATCCGGCCAAGCCGCGTCGAGAGCACGTTCATGATGTTGCCCATCGCCACGAGCACGAAAACGGGCGCGAGCGCGAGCTGAATGGTTTGGGCGATCATGGCTGGCGAAATAGGCATCCGGCGGGCAATTGGAAACCAAACCGCCGCTGCTGAGTCGAATCCACCATACAGACAAGGGGATTTGACGATGGCGGCACGCGCATACTGGTCGGGGCAGATACGCCTGGCGCTCGTCTCGATCCCGGTCGAAGTCTATTCGGCGACCAAGAGCGGCGCGGCGATCAGCTTTCGCCAGATCCACGAACCGAGCGGCAAGCGCATCAATTACGAAAAGGTCGTCCAGGGCATCGGCCCGGTCGACCGCGACGAGATCGTCAAGGGCTACGAGATCTCGAAGGGGAACTACGTCCTGCTCGAGGACGACGAGATCGAGGCGGTGAAGATCGAAAGCAAGCGCACGCTCGAACTCGTCCAGTTCGTCGACCAGGGCGAGATCGACGTGTTCTACTTCGAAAAGCCCTATTACGTCGTGCCGCAGGACGAACTGGCCGAGGAAGCCTTCGTCGTCCTGCGCGAGGCGCTGCGCAAGGCGAACAAGGTGGCGCTCGGCCAGCTTGCCCTGCGCGGCCGCGAATACCTCGTCAGCCTGAAGCCGTGCGGCAAGGGCATCGTCATGGAGACGCTCCGTTACGAGGACGAGGTCCGGCGCGCCCAGGGCTATTTCAAGGACATTCCCGACACCAAGCCGGCGAAGGAGATGCTCCAGCTTGCGCAGACGCTGATCGACCAGAAGTCGGCGCCCTTCGACGCGGGCGAATTCCACGACCGCTACGTCGAGGCGCTGCACAGCCTGATCGAGAAGAAGTCGAAGGCGAAGGGCAAGAAGATCCTCGAGGATGTCGAGGAGCCCAGCGACACCGGCGGTTCGAACGTGATCGACCTGATGGCCGCGCTCAAGAAATCGGTGAAGGACGACAAGGCGCCCGCCAAGAAGGCGACTGCCAGGAAATCCACTGCCAAGAAGGCGCCTGCAAAGAAACGCGCCTGATGGAACTGAACGATCCCGTCCTGGTGAATTGGTTCAATCCCGACCTCCTCTTGCGGCTCGGAATTGCAGCCATACTCGGCCTGCTGCTCGGTCTCGACCGGGAGATGCGGGGTATAGCCGCAGGAATGCGCACGCACGGCCTGATCTGCTTCTCGGCGGCGGCAATGATGGTGTCGGTCGTGGCATTCTATCACGAGCTTGGCGGCGGGTCGCCGGATGTCCGCATGGACCCCTTGCGCGTATTCGAGGCGACCGGGGCATTCATCGGCATAATCGGCGCCGGCCTGATCGTCTTCAGCAAGGGTGCGGTGAAAAACCTCACGACGGCGGCGCACTTGTGGCTCGCGGCGGTGATCGGCCTCGCCTGCGGTGCCGGGCAATGGCCGCTGGTGGCGACCGGCGCGGTGATTTCGCTCATCATGCTGACATTGCTGCGTTTAATCGAGAAAAAGTTCTTCCCGGACGAGGATGCCACCGCATGAGCAAGACCAATCCTCTCGCCGAATACAACAAGAAGCGCGACTTCAAGAAAACCGCCGAGCCCGCCGGCAAGCGCGAAAGCAGCAAGGGCGGCAACATCTTCATCGTCCAGAAGCACGAAGCGAGCCGGCTCCACTGGGACTTCCGGATCGAGGCGGACGGCGTGCTCAAGAGCTGGGCGGTCACCAAGGGTCCCTCGCCCGATCCCGATATCAAACGCCTCGCGGTGCGGACCGAGGACCATCCGATGTCCTATGCCGAGTTCGAAGGCTCGATCCCCGAGGGCGAGTACGGCGGCGGCACGGTCATGCTGTGGGACAAGGGCACCTGGGAGCCGGTCGAAGGCAAGAGCTGGAAGGACCTCGAGAAGGGCCACCTCCATCTCACCCTTCACGGCGAACGGATGAAGGGCGAGTGGATCATCTTCCGGCTGAAGCCGCGCGGAAACGAAAAGCGCGAAAACTGGCTGCTGCGCAAGATCGACGACGAATACGCCGAAGAAGGCGATCCGCTTGTCGAGCACGGCCTGACCAGCGTCCTCACCGGCCGCTCGATGGCCGAGATTGCCGCGGACGCCGGGGGCGAACATTCGCTCAAGGGCAAGAAGGGAAAGGCCTTTGCCGCCGAGATGGCCAAGGCATCCCGACATAATGCCAAGAAAGCCAGGTCAGCGACGGATTCATCACCCGGAAAGCCGCCGAAATTCCACAAACCGCAGCTCGCAACGCTCGTCGACAGCGTGCCTTCCGGCAATCGCTGGATGCACGAGATCAAGTTCGACGGCTATCGCGCGCTCATCGCCGCGGCCGGGGAAAAAGTCGTCGTCTGGACGCGCAGCGGCAAGGACTGGACCGACAAGTTCGCGCCGCTGGTCGAAGCGATCGCCGGCCTCGACCTGCCCTCCTGCCTCATCGATGGCGAGATCGTCGCCTACGACAAGGACGGCAACCCAGACTTCTCCTCGCTCCAGTCCGTGCTCAAGCGCGGGCACGGATCGCAGGGCAAGAAGGACAATCTCAGCTTCCACGCATTCGACCTGCTCGAGGTGAACGGCGAGGACCTCACCAGGCTTCCCAATATCGAGCGCAAGGAGCGGCTCGAGGCATTGCTGGCGGAGGCCGAGCCGCCGATCCATGTGGCAGACCACGTGCTGGGCGCGGGCGAAAAGCTCTACAACTCGATGTGCGCGGCCGGGCAGGAAGGCATCATCTCCAAGGCGATCGACGCGCCCTATCGCGGCAGCCGGTCGAAGAGCTGGGTAAAGGTCAAGTGCACCCGGCGACAGGAATTCGTGATCATCGGCTGGAAGAAATCGAGCGCCAAGGGGCGCCCCTTCGCCTCGCTGCTGCTCGCCCAGCACGAAGGCGACGAGCTGGTCTACAAGGGCAACGTCGGCACCGGGTTCTCCGCCGACACGATGGACGACCTCGCCGCAAAGTTCGCCCGGCTCGAGCGCAAGACGCCGCCCGCCGAGGTCGACAGGCCGTCCGCGCGCGGGGTGACCTGGGTCACGCCCAAGCTCGTCGCCGAGATCGCCTTTTCCGAATTCACCGCCGACGGCAACGTGCGCCACGGCAGCTTCCTGGGCTTGCGCGGCGACAAGGATGCCGAAGATGTGACGCCCGAAAAGGCCGTGGCCGTCGCCAAAGACGAGGTCGAAGTGAAGGTATCGAGCCGCGAGCGGGTCATTTTCCCCGAAAGCGGCCAGACCAAGGGCGAACTCGCCGACTACTACGAACAGATCGCACCGCTCATGTTGTCATGGGCCGCCTTGCGGCCGGTGAGCCTCGTGCGGTGTCCGCAAGGCAGGGCGAAGAAATGCTTCTTCCAGAAGCACGACAGCGGCTCGTTCGGACCCCACGTCCACCATGTTCCGGTCGTCGAGAAGAGAGGGAATACCGAGGACTACCTGTACGTCGAGGACGCGGAGGGATTGCTCGCGTGTGTGCAGATGGGCACGATCGAGTTCCACGGCTGGGGTTCGCGGTCTTCCGACGTGGAGATGCCCGACCGGATGGTATTCGACCTCGATCCCGACGAGGGCCTCGATTTCGAAGACGTCAAAAGCGCCGCCAAGGACATCCACGATCGGCTCGCCGACATCGGCCTTGCCAGTTACGCGATGCTGTCGGGCGGCAAGGGCATCCACGTCGTCGTCCCGCTGACGACCGGCCATTCGTGGGACACCCACAAGGATTTCTCGAAGCGCTTTGCCGAAGCGATGAGCATGGCCGAACCCGACCGCTTCGTCGCGAACATGAGCAAGGCCAAGCGCAAGGGCAAGATCTTCATCGACTACCTGCGCAACCAGCGCGGATCGACCGCAGTGCTCCCCTACTCCGCCCGCGCCCGCGAAGGCGCGCCGGTTGCGGCCCCGATCTCGTGGGGGGAGCTGAAGGATTTCGAAAACGCGCACCCGTTCTCGATCTCGGACGCGAAGAAGCTGATCACGCGCGCGAACGGGAAGGGCCTCGCCGGCTGGGGCTTTGCAGAGCAAGCCTTGCCCGAAATCTAGCGCGCTCGGCTAGGTAAGACCCTCGGCGATATCCATCCGGCCCGCATCGCCCACGCTGCTGCCGCCGTCGACGTCCAGAATCGCTCCCGTGATGTAGGCGGCCGACGGCGAACTCAGGAACACCGCGGCCTCGGCGATTTCGTCGATCTCGCCCCACCGCTTGAGGGGGATGCGGTGCTCGCTTGCCGCGCGTAGCTGCGGGTTCGGGGCGAGCCGCACCATTCCCTCGGTTCCGTCGATCGGCCCCGGCGAGATGCCGTTGACGCGCACGTCCGGACCCCACTCGATTGCCAGCGTGCGGATCACCTGGTTGACCCCGGCCTTCGCCGCGCAGGCATGGACCTGCAGCGCCATCGCCTGTTCCGCCTGCCCCGCAGTGATCGCGATCAGGCTGGCGGGCTTCGCCAGCAGGTCGTGGCAGGCGCGGAAGGTGTTGAACGTGCCGAGCAGGTCGATGTCGACCACCGTCTTGAACGCATTGGCCGACATGCCGAGCGCGGGCGCAAGGAAGTTGCCCGCCGCGCCCGCGACGACGATGTCGAGCGGCCCGAAGTCGCCGCTCGCCTGCTCGAGCGCGCCCCGGATCGCTCCGAAATCACGCACGTCGGCGGACAGGCCGAGCGCATCGGAAGCGATCTCGCCCGCGGCCCGCGCGGCCTTCTCGGGGTCGCGCCCGCACACTGCGACCTTCGCGCCAAGCGCAGCGAAGCGCTTGGCGATGCCGAGGTTGATGCCGCTTGTGCCGCCGGCCACGAAGGCGACCTTGCCTTCCAGCAGCCCCTCGCGGAATGCCGAGGTCCCGGTCACATCGCTCTCGCGATCAGCATCTTCATGATCTCGTTCGATCCACCGAAGATGCGGGTGATGCGGCTGTCGCGGTACATCTTCGCGATGGCGTATTCGTTGATGTAGCCCCAGCCGCCGTGGAACTGCAGGCACTTGTCGACGACCTCGCCCTGAAGCTCGGTCAGCCAGTACTTGGCGATCGAGGCGGTGGTGACGTCGAGCTCGCCCTTGAGCACCTTGGCGATGCAGTCGTTGAGGAAGACCTTGGCGGCAGTCGCCTTGGCCTTGAGATCGGCGAGCACGAACTGGGTGTTCTGGAAGTCCCAGATGGTCTTGCCGAAGGCCTTGCGCTGCTTGACGTATTCGACCGTGGTGTCGAGCGCCTTCTCGATCGTGGTCATCGCGCCGATGGCGATCACCAGGCGTTCCTGCGGCAGTTCGCCCATCAGCTGGTAGAAGCCCCGCCCTTCCACTCCGCCGAGGACGCTGTCCGACGGCAGGTAGACATCGTCGAAGAACAGCTCGCTGGTGTCGGATGCATCCTGCCCGATCTTGTCGAGCTTCTTGCCGCGGCGAAACCCTTCGGCTCCCTCGGTCTCGAGCACCATCAGGCTGATGCCCTTGGCACCTTCCGTGGGATCGGTCTTGGCGACTACGATGATGAGGTTCGCGAGCTGACCGCTCGAGATGAAGGTCTTGGCGCCGTTGAGGCGGTAGCCGTTACCGTCCTTGGTCGCGCTGGTGGTGATGCTCTGCAGGTCGCTGCCCGCGCCCGGTTCGGTCATCGCGATCGCGCTGATGAGTTCGCCGGAAACGAGCTTGGGAAGCCACTTCTTCTTCTGCTCCTCGGTCCCGTGGCGGACGATGTAGGGCAGGATGATCACGTTGTGCAGGCTGGCCGCGAAGCCGTCGACGCCCTTCTCGGCCTGCTGGTCGAGCACGACGAGGTCGTGGCGGAAATCGCCGCCGTGGCCGCCGTATTCCTCAGGCACGGTCATGCCGAGCAGGCCCGCCGCACCCGCCTCGCGCCAGAACTCGGCCTCGACCTGGCCGTCCTCGCGCCATTTCTCGACCCGTTTTTGCGGCGCGTGCTGTTCGTAGAACTTGCCAACCGCATCGCGGAAGATCGCGATCTCCTCGTCCTGCATGAACTCGGGATCGGGTACGTCTACGACGGGCATGGGTGGAGGTCCTCTCGTTTGATTCTTTCGTTGGCGGAAGCGTATCAGGCGGGTAGCAATCCGCAACGGAATTTTCCGCTTACGTAAAGGGCAGGCATGATCGAGCAGGGGCCGACCTCGCAAAGCTACATTAGCCAGCGTACCAAGCTGCATTACGCCGACTGGGGCAACCCGGATGCGCCGCCGCTGATCCTGCTCCACGGCGGGCGCGACCACTGCCGCAACTGGGACTGGACTGCCGAGCGGCTGCGCGACGACTGGCACGTGATCTGCCCCGACCTGCGCGGCCACGGCGACAGCGAGTGGAACAACAACGGCGTCTACACGACGATGGGCTATGTCTACGACCTCGCCCAGCTCGATCCACCAGCTTGGCGCTCGAGCCGGTGACGATCGTGGCGCACTCGCTGGGAGGCAACATCGCGACCCGCTATACCGGGCTCTATCCCGACAAGGTCCGCCGGCTGGTTGCGATCGAGGGCCTCGGCCCCAGCCCAAGGATCATCAAGGAACGCCGCGAACGCCCCTACGGCGACCTGTGGACGAGCTGGATCGACAAGAAGCGCGAGGCGAGCGCTCGCTCCGTGCGCAAGTACGACACGTTCGAGGATTGCCTGAAGCGGATGCGCGAGGCCAACAGCTACCTCAGCCGAAGAGCAGGCCCGCCACCTGACCCTCCACGCGGTAATGCGCAACGAGGACGGCACCTTCAGCTGGAAGTTCGACCCCCACCTCCACGCCTGGCCGCCCGACGACGTGCCGACGAGGGGCCAGCACGCGCTATGGGGCGCGATCACCTGCCCCACGCTGATGATCTACGGCGCGGATTCGTGGGCCAGCAACCCCGAGAAAGACGGGCGGATCGAGCACTTCGGCGACAACGTGAAGGTCAGCGAATACGAGCGCGCCGGCCACTGGGTGCACCACGACCGGTTCGAGGATTTCGTGGCGGAGGTGGCGGCGTTTATCGCCTGAAGCGAGCCGGCCAATCGCAGCGTCCCCGGGACCTTCATTTCCAATGCGACGTTGGTCCAGAGGTCAGTCACCTTGGAGGTTCGCATGTCGTCGTCGTCGCATCCAGCTATCTACGAAGAAAATGAAGAGGGCGGGATCCGGCTCGCCGCGGGAAGCGATCGTTGGCGATTGCACGAGGATTTCGTCCACCTGGCGCCGGGCGCGCCGCCACGATCGCCTTGTCCGGTTCGAAGCTGAACTCAAGCCGTTCGTCGACAGCCTCGACCGTGGGGCTCTGGTCGTGATCGACATGCAGAACGACTTCTGCTCGCCCGGTGGTTGGACCGATGCGTCGGGCCTCGACTATCAAAGATGTCGACAGGCCATTCCCGGCGTCCGACGCGCGATCGAGGCCGCCCGAGCGCACAAGATGTGGGTGATCTGGGTCTTCTGGCACAACCGCCCAGACCTGCGCAATCTGGGCGCGCCGACGCTCTATTCGTTCAAGCACAAGCCGGGCCAGGCCGGTATCGGCGAGGATCTCGAGCATGGCCCCGTCCTCACCGAGGGTTCGTGGGGAGCGACCATGGTAGATGAGCTCCAGCCGCTCATCCAGGACGACGACGTCCTGATCGAGAAGGTCCGGATGAGCGGGTTCTACGGCACTCACCTAGACCAGGTCTTGCGCACTCAGGGCATAAGCACGCTGTATCTTACCGGGGTCAACGTCGATCAATGCGTTACCACGACGATGGAGGACGCTTATTTCCGCGATTACAATGCCGTACTCCTGACTGACGCCTGCGCGACATCCAGTCCGGACTATTGCCAGCAAGCGGTCGAATTCAACGCGAAGAACTGCTGGGGTTTCGCCACGACCACCGACAACTTCGCCAATCCGACGCCTTTCACCGAGTGATAGACGGCGGCGGCTATGCCACCGTCCCAGCCTCCCGCAATCCGGCGATCTCGTCCGCACCCAGCCCGAGCGAAGCAAGCACTTCGTCGGTCTGGTCGCCCGGGCATCGGCGCGGGCCGCGGCTTGGCGGTCCCCGTCGCCGAGTATCGCGGCGCGGGTGCAGGCTGCATCGCGCCGCCGACCTCGACGAACGTGCCGCGCGCCTTGTTGTGCGGGTGTTCGTACGCCTCGCTCATCGTCAGCACCGGGGCGTAGCAGACGTCGGTGTGTTCCATGAGGCCGTCCCACTCGGCGCGAGTCCTGCTTTTGAACAGCGCGGTGAGCTTGTCCTTCAGCGCGCCCCACTGCTTGCACGGTCGTGCTGCGCGTCGAAGTCGGGATCGTCGGCAAGGCCCGCAAGCCGCCGCAGTTCGGCGTAGAACTGGGGTTCGATGCTGCCGATCGAGATGAACTTGCCGTCAGCGGTCTCGTAGGTGTCGTAGAAGTGCGCGCCGGTATCGAGCATGTTGACCCCCAGCTCTTCCGACCACACGCCCATGCGCGTCATCCCGTGCATCATGCTCATCAGCACCGCGGTGCCGTCGGTCATCGCGGCGTCGATCACCTGTCCCTCGTCCCCCGCGTGCGACCGCGAGCAGCGCCGAGACCATCCCGAACGCGAGCATCATGCCGCCGCCGCCAAAATCGCCGACCATGTTGATCGGCGGGGTCGGCTTGCCGCCCGCGCGTCCGAAATGCGCCAGAGCGCCGGCGAGCGCGATGTAGTTGATGTCGTGCCCGGCATAAGGGGCATAGGGTCCCGTCTGCCCCCAGCCGGTCATCCGGCCGTAGACGAGCTTCGGATTGTCGCTTGAGCAGCTCGTCGGGCCCCAGCCCCAGCCGCTCCATCACCCCGGGTCGGAACCCCTCGATGATCCCGTCCGCACTCGCCGCGAGTTTGCGCGCTAGCGCGACGCCCTCGGGGCTCTTGAGGTCGATCGCGATCGACTTGCGGCCGCGTGCGAGGACGTCCTTGCTGGTCACCGGCTGCGAGCCACCACGCGAGCCGCTTGCGCGGTCGACGCGAATGACTTCCGCGCCGTGGTCGGCGAGCATCATGCCGCAGAACGGCCCCGGGCCGATCCCGGCGAATTCGACTATGCGGAGGCCCTCGAGAGGTCCGGGCATTATCTGCCCTTCCAGTTCGGCGCGCGCTTTTCGGCGAAAGCGGCGGCGCCTTCACGTGCATCCTCGCTGACGAAGACGGGGCCGATAAGGGCACCCTGCCGGTCGTAGCGTTCGTCCATCGGCCAGCCGCGCGATTCCTTGACGATCGCTTTCGACACGCGCACCGCCAGAGGCCCGTTGGCGACGATCTTCGCCGCCAGCTCGAGCGCGGCGTCGAGCGCCGAACCCTCGGCGACCTTGTTGATCAGCCCCAGCTCATAGGCCCGAGCGGCGTCGATGAATTCGCCGGTAAGCGCCAGTTCCATCGCGATCCGCTCGGGGATCTGGTCGGGCAGCATCATCACGCCTCCGGCCGCCGCAACGAGCCCGCGCTTGACCTCGGGAATCCCGAATTTCGCGCCCGCGTTCGCGACCACGAGGTCGCAGGCGATCATCAGTTCGAGCCCGCCGGCGAGCGCATAGCCTTCGACCGCGGCGATCAGCGGCTTCTTCGGCGGCGCCTGCACCACCCCGCCGAAGCCGCGCCCCTCGATCGACGGCGATTCGCCTCGCAGGAACCCCTTGAGGTCCATGCCCGAGCAGAACGTGCCGCCAGCGCCGGTGAGCACGCCAACACGCAGATCGTCTTCGGCATCGAGCCGGTCCATCGCGGCCGCAATCCCCTCGGCCGCGGCCTTGTTCATTGCGTTTTTGGCTTCCGGACGGTTGATCGTGACGATCAGGACTCCGTCTCGCACCTCGGTCAGCAGTTCGTCGGACATCAGCCGTCTCCCATTTCTCTTTGCAACTTGTCTTGTGCGAGTTGTCGGCAAGGTTTACGCTTGCGTCAACCTGATTCCAGAAACGTGAGAGGATTGAACTTATGGGCGAAGCCTACATCATCGACGCGGTGCGCACCCCCCGGGGCGTGGGCAAGGTCGGCAAGGGCGCGCTGGCGCACATGCACCCGCAGCACCTCGCCGCGACGGTGCTCAAGGCGATCGCCGAGCGCAATCACCTCGACACCAAAGACGTCGACGACGTGATCTGGTCGACCAGCAGCCAGAAGGGCAAGCAGGGCGGCGACCTCGGGCGGATGGCCGCGCTCGACGCTGGCTACGACGTCACCAGCAGCGGCATGACGCTCGACCGGTTCTGCGGTGGAGGGATCACTTCGGTGAACCTTGCCGCGGCGCAGGTGATGAGCGGGATGGCCGACCTCGTCGTCGCCGGTGGGACCGAGATGATGAGCTACACCTCGTCCTCGATGCAGGAAGAGATGCAGGCGGGCATCCGCCCGCTCGGCATGGGTGCGGGCAACGAGCGGCTGCGCGAGGTTCACCCGCAGAGCCACCAGGGCGTGTGCGGCGATGCCATCGCCAGCATGGAGGGCTTCACCCGCGAGGATCTCGACGGCCTCGCCCTGCGCAGTCAGCAGAACGCCGACCGCGCGATCAAGGAAGGCCGCTTCGAAAAGTCGGTAATCCCCGTCTACGACGAGAACGGCACCCTGGTCCTCGACCGTGAGGAATTTCCCCGCCCCGAGACCACCGCCGAGGGTCTCGCCGAACTCAACCCCAGCTTCGCAAAGGTCGCCGACGCCCCGCTCGACGAAAAGGGCACGACCTTCCGAAAGCTGATCAACCAGAAGTACCCCGATCTGGAGATCAAGCACTTCCACCACGCCGGGAACAGCTCGGGCGTCGTCGACGGCGCAGCGGCGATCCTGGTCGCCAGCAAGGACTACGCGAAGGCGCACGGGATGAAGCCGCGCGCACGCATCGTCGCCACCGCCAACCAGGGCGACGACCCGACGCTGATGCTCAATGCCCCGGTCCCGGCGGCCAAGAAGGTGCTCGAGAAGGCGGGACTGACCAAGGACGACATCGACCTGTTCGAGATCAACGAGGCGTTCTCGGTGGTCGCGGCAAAGTTCATCCGCGATCTCGACCTGCCGGAGGACAAGGTCAACGTGAACGGCGGGGCGATGGCGCTCGGTCACCCGATCGGCGCAACCGGCTCGATCCTCATCGGCACCATCGTCGACGAGCTCGAGCGGACGGGCGGGCGCTATGGGCTCGTCACGATGTGCGCGGCGGGCGGCATGGCGCCGGCGATCATCGTCGAACGGGTGGACGATTTCGTCGACTGAACGCGGAACGGTCCGTGGGCGGCGGGCTTTGACAAAATGCCCGCCGTTTGCTAGATAGTTTCACAAGAAACTAATCACCGGAGACCGCCCATGCCCGACCTGTTCGAAAATCCCGCCGGCCTCGACGGATTCGAGTTCGTCGAGTTCTGTGCGCCGGAAAAAGGCGTGCTCGAGCCGGTGTTCGAAGCGATGGGCTTCACCCGCGTGGCGCAGCACCGTTCGAAGGACGTGCATCTTTGGCGCCAGGGCGGGATCAACCTGATCGCCAATTACGAGCCCAAGAGCGCTGCGTGGTATTTCGCCCGCGAACACGGACCATCAGCCTGCGGCATGGCGTTCCGCGTGAAGGACGCCCGCAAGGCTTACGACCACCTGCTCGACAAGGGCGCCGAACCGGTCGCGGTGCACACCGGGCCGATGGAACTGCACATTCCCGCGATCCGCGGCATCGGCGGCGCGATCCTCTACCTCGTCGATCGCTACGAGAACGAAAGCGGCGACGGCCTGTCGATCTACGACATCGATTTCGAGTACCTGCCCGACGTGGACAAGCACCCCGAGGGCGCGGGCTTCACGCACATCGATCACCTGACGCACAACGTCTACGGCGGGCGGATGAAGTATTGGGCGGACTACTACGAAACGCTCTTCAACTTTCGCGAGATCCGCTACTTCGACATCAAGGGCGAATATACCGGCCTTACCTCGAAGGCGCTGACCGCGCCGGACGGCAAGATCCGCATTCCCCTCAACGAGGAAGGCAAGAGCGGCGGCGGCCAGATCGAGGAATTCCTGCGCGAATTCAACGGCGAGGGCATTCAGCACATCGCGCTTATCTGTGACGACCTCGTCGCTGCGTGGGACAAGCTCAAGCAGTTCGGCGTGCCGTTCATGACCGCGCCGCCGGCGACCTATTACGAGATGCTCGACGAGCGCCTGCCGAACCATGGTGAGGATGCCGAGCAACTGAAGATGCGCGGTATCCTCCTCGACGGGACGACCGAGGGCGGCAGCCCTCGCCTCCTGCTGCAGATCTTCGCACAGGCGCAAGTCGGCCCGGTGTTCTTCGAGTTCATCCAGCGCAAGGGCGACGAGGGCTTCGGCGAAGGTAACTTCAAGGCGCTGTTCGAGAGCATGGAGCGCGACCAGGTCCAGCGCGGCACGCTCAAGGTAGAGGAGCCCGCGGAATGAGCGAGCATCCCGTCAAGCACCCCATCTCTTTGGGCGGTGTCCATCACGCGGCATACCGCTGCAAGGACGCCAGGGAGACGGTCGAATGGTACGGCCGTGTGCTCGGCATGGACTACACCACTGCCTTTGCCGAAGATCACGTGCCTTCGACCGGCGAGTACGATCCGTACATGCACGTCTTCCTCGACGCGGGTAACGGCAACGTGCTCGCCTTCTTCGAGCTGCCCAACCAGAAGGACATGGGCCGCGACGAAAACACCCCCGCCTGGGTCCAGCACCTCGCCCTTAGGGTTGGCAGCGAGGATGAACTGCTCGCCGCCAAGGAGCATATCGAGGCGCAGGGCATCGAGGTGCTTGGTCCGACTCACCACGGCATCTTCAAGTCGATCTATTTCTTCGACCCCAACGGCCACCGCGTCGAACTCGCCGCCGACATCGGCACCGACGAGCAATACGCCGAATTGAAGCGGGTCGCCCCGATGATGCTCGACGAATGGTCGCAGACGAAGAAAGCGCCCCGTCACGCCGACTGGCTGCACGAAATCGCGCGCCAGGACCACGCGTCTGGAAAATCGTAAGGCTTGTCGTCTAAGGCGCCTCGCATGACGAGCGCAGTGCCCCAGACGATCCGTGTCCTCACCGTTTTCGGGACTCGCCCCGAGGCGATCAAGCTGTTTCCGCTGGTGCACGCGCTCGATGCCGATCCGCGCTTCGAGGGACGCGTCTGTGTGTCCGGCCAGCATCGCGGCATGCTCGACCAAGTACTCGAGATCGCGGGCGTGGGCCCTGATCATGACCTTGACCTCATGCAGCCCGATCAGACGCTGGACCGCCTTACCGCCGACCTGCTGACAGGGATCGGCCGGGTGCTCGACGATGAGCGGCCCGACTGGGTGATCGTCCAAGGCGACACTGCCACCGCGATGGCCGGTGCACTCGCCGCCTATTATCGCAAGATCCCGGTCGCGCATGTCGAAGCGGGATTGCGAAGCAACAATATTCATCACCCTTGGCCCGAGGAAGTGAACCGCAAGATCATCGGCACGATCGCCGCGCTGCATCTCGCTCCAACCGAATACCGCGGCCGAGGCGCTGCGGCGCGAAAACGTCGACCCGGCGACGATCCACGTCACCGGCAACACGGTGATCGACGCGCTGCACTGGGTGACCGCGAAGATCGAACGTGAGCCGGAACTGGCCAAGGGCCTCGCCGACCTCGAACAGCGCTTCACGGGCAAGCGCATCATCGGCATGACCACTCATCGGCGCGAGAACTTCGGGGGCGGGATGGAGGCAATCGCAAGCGCGGTGCGCCGTCTTGCCGAAAGAGACGATGTGGCGGTGATCTTTCCCGTCCACCTGAATCCCAATGTGCGCGCGGTGATGAACGAAGCGCTCGCGGGGCTCGACAATGTCGCGTTGATCGAGCCGCTGGACTACCCGCACTTCGCCCGCCTGCTCGACATCTCCACCTTGATGCTCAGCGACAGCGGCGGGGTGCAGGAAGAGGCGCCCGCACTCGGCAAGCCGGTACTCGTCATGCGCGAGACGACGGAGCGGCCCGAAGGCGTCGAGGCCGGCACGGCCAGGCTGGTCGGTACCGACGCCGACCGCATCGTCGCCGAAGCCACTCGACTCCTCGACGACCCGCGCGCCTACGATGCGATGGCTCAGGCGCACAATCCCTTCGGTGACGGAAAGGCGACCCAGCGGATCGTAGAATTATTGGCGGGGCATGGATCTGCCTCGCGCATCCATTGAATTGCCACCGAGGCGCCCCTAACCGAGTGATCGCAAAGCGGGCCGGGAAGCGTCATTTGCAAGGAATTACATAGCGATGGGCAACACCGGATCAGTGGCGGTCATCGGCCTCGGCTATATCGGCCTGCCGACCGCAGCCGTGCTCGCCCGCGCAGGGCACAGCGTCAGCGGTGTCGATGTTCATCCGAAAATCGTCGAAAGGATCAACGCGGGCGAGATCCATATCGAAGAAACCGACCTCGACTGGCTGGTGCGCGACATGGTTGGCGTCGGACGCCTGCGGGCGTCGACCGAGGTGCCCGAAGCCGACATTTATGTCGTGGCGGTACCCACCCCGCTTGGCGATAATCGCAGTCCGGACGTCAGCTACGTCGAAGCAGCTGTGCGGGCGATCGCCCCCACACTGCGCCCGGGGTGCTGTGTCATCATCGAGTCCACGTCGCCGGTGGGAACGACCGAGCGCGCTGCCGATATCCTGCGCGACGAGCGTCCCGACTTGGCAATTCCGCATACCGACGGAGCGGGCGTTTATGACATCGCGCTCGCCTATTGCCCGGAAAGGGTCCTGCCTGGCCGGATTATCGTCGAACTGGTCGCCAACGATCGGGTCATCGGCGGCATGACGCCGGCTTGTGCGGCGCGTGCCAGGCAATTCTACGAGACCTTCGTCGAGGGAGACTGCATCCCGACGACCGCGCGGACCGCCGAGGCCGTGAAGTTGGTCGAAAATTCGTTCCGCGACGTCAACATCGCCTTTGCCAACGAACTGTCGATGGTGGCCGAGGAACTGGAGTTCGACGTCTGGGACGTCATCCGCCTCGCCAACCGGCATCCGCGGGTCAACATCCTCCAGCCGGGTCCGGGGGTCGGAGGCCATTGCATAGCGGTCGATCCCGCCCCGCCGATCCGGTCACCAGGATTTTCATCGCGTCAGTTCCGTCCTTTGCCAATCACTGAGCGACCGCGCATGCACCACGCCAGCCGCTCGCGCAAACCGGGCCGATCGTCGCCGAGTGCAAAAGCGCGCGTGCAAACTTCCGGGTGGCGACGGGCAACGGTAAGCTTCCGTGCGCGCGCCGTTCGGTTTATCGAGGCGGCCCCCGGGGTTGATCCAGAGGTAGGCATGTCCGAAGGCAGGAACTCATCCCTGGCAATCTCGCAGGCAGATATCGCCGCCTGGCAGGATGCGATCGGTCGGACAGAGACCCGGACAGAAGTCTTGTCGATGGAGCCGCTGCGCCGGTTCGCAATCGCCGTCGGCACGAGCCCCGCCGT
Source organism: uncultured Alphaproteobacteria bacterium (assembly GCA_963728375.1). Lineage (GTDB taxonomy): Bacteria > Pseudomonadota > Alphaproteobacteria > Sphingomonadales > Sphingomonadaceae > Tsuneonella. Next base: position 100,321 of record CAVSJL010000003.1, on the reverse strand, counting down.
TCGGGACGAGCCGCCCCCGCTTTCCCATTGGGCGTTCTTCCTTCCTGAGCCCGAGGACGGCGATCTGGGGATCGACGGACACGAAAGACGCGGCGGTTTTCTTCCCGCAGTGCCCCTGCCCCGCCGGATGTTCGCCGGAAGCACCGTCGAGTTCCTGGCACCGCTGGCACTGGAGCGCGAAGCCAGCCAGATCCAGCGCATCGCGGGTGTCAGTCACAAGTCCGGACGCAGCGGCGATCTCGTTTTCGTCGAAGTCGACCGGGCGATCGAACAGGATGGCGTGACCCGCATACGCGAGCGCCAGAGTTTCGTTTACCGCAACGACGGGCCGAGGGTGGAATTGCCGGTCCCCGCGATCGACCCGCCCGAAGGGGAGCCTTGGCATCCAGGCGAGACGAACCTTTTTCGCTTTTCGGCCGCGACGTTCAACTCCCATCGCATTCACTACGATCTGCCTTACGCGCGCGAGGTAGAAGGGTACCCGGCGCTGGTCGTCCATGGTCCTTTCACCGCAGCGAAACTCGCGGCGATCGCCGCGCGGCATGGTGAGCTGAGACGATTTCAATTCAGGGCGGTCGCCCCGCTCTTTCTTGGCCAGCCGATCTACCTTCGCACGGCTGGAAGCGATGCTGTCGAGGCCGTGCGATGTGATGGCACAATCGCGATGACGGCCGAATTCGACCGCGCCGAATTAGCTATCTCGGGGTCCCTTCAAGGGACCCTGATGATCAGGTGGGCTGCCGCGACAGACGCTTGTCGAACCGCTTGCCGATCTTCCTTGCGGCAAAGACGGGCACGATCACCGACAACGCGATGCCGCCGAGCGACGAAATCCCAAGCCAGATGGCCGTCAGGGTTCCGCCCGCGTGATACATCGCATAGATGACCGGTCCGGCAAGGATCAGTCCGCGCACCTCGTTGACGACGAGCGCAAGCGCGCCGATCTTGAGGATGCCGTTGAGCAGTAATGCAAGCGAACTCGACATGGAGTTCGCAATAGGACGCCGTAGTTTAGATCGGGTTAAGCTGGCCGGATCTTACGCGAAACCAATCGAGATGTGCGCCTAGCTCGGCCCCACAAATGAGGGTTCGATCCCGGGATCGCCATCATCGAAATCGGAAGGTGCCGCATCGATCGAGACGGTGACGTTGTTGCCCAGCACCAACGCAGCGGCCCCCAGGCCCACGCCCACGATCGCAAGGATGAGTGCATACTCGGCAGCCGACGAACCAGATTCGTCGCGGAAGAAACGAAGCAACATCGCGTTCAGCCCTTCACTTGCCCGAGGTTTCGTTCGAGCGAACGGCATACGATGGCCGTGCTACGACGTCAAACGGTGGGACCCTGGCGTGCAAGGCCGGTACAACCTGGCCGCAAAGGCTAATGCGCTCTGAGGGGGTCAATGGCCAATCCGTTCTTGCGAACCTCGTAATGCAGGTGCGAACCGGTCGAACGCCCGGTGGAACCCACGAGTCCGATGGTCTGTCCCCGGGCCACTTTCTGTCCAGGGGCTACGAGTATCCGGGACAAGTGCGCGAACCGGGATTCGTATCCGCCACCGTGCGCGACTTTCACGAGCAGTCCATAGCCGCCATCCCAATTGGCGAAGGCCACCACGCCGGCCGCCGCAGCGACAACCGGCGACCCCATGGGCGCCGCCAGATCGACACCCGAATGCATGCGGACGCCGTTCAGGATCGGATGGTGCCGGTACCCGAACCGGCTGGTTATCGCGCGCGAGTGGACGGGGAGGCCCGACGGGGGCGCACCGTTCACAAGGCTTTCGCTTGCGTCCGTCCCCGTCATGCGCGCGCGCAACGCAATCGGCGCCCCCAGTGCATCGCTCGCCTTGCTCACCGACACGCCAGCCGAAGCGTCCCCGCGTTCGATCGAGATACCGGCTGGAAGAGCGCCTGCATCGTCGGCATGTGCGCCGGTCGTCCATGCCAGCGCGCAGATCGCCGCGGCCACGCGGACGCCGGCTGAGCCAACGGGCGCCAATCGCCGGCTCGCGCGGGCGGCACAGTGGGTCATGAAAGAACCACGGCCGCGATCCCGCCCACTCCGATCGCGATCCCGTATGGCAGCTTGTCGAAGTCGCCTGCCTTCGCCGGGTCTCGCCGCGAGCGGCCCGGAAGGCGGTATGCGAGGAACAGGACCAGCAGCACGAACCCGCTCAGGGCCACTGCCACAAGCAGTGTCAGGCCGCTCGCGATCGGCATCCACGCCGCCATCGACGCGTAGAACTTGGCGTCGCCTGCACCGATGATGCCGAGCGAGAAGAGGCCGATCGTCACCACCAGGGCGACGACGACGTGAAGCGCGGCCCAGCCTACGGCCGGCCACCCTCCACCCGAGCCGCCGAACGCGAACCCGGTGTAGGAGAGGCCCAGCACCAGGTTGAGAGCGCAGAGCCAGTTCGGAATTCGCCGCGCGCGGACATCGGTCCAGGCAGCAACCGCGACTACCGCGAGCAACGCCAGGAGAAACGCGGCGACCCTGATCCCGAGGTGCCCTTCGATCATCGATCAGTCGTCCAGTCTGATCCGGATGGGGTAAGCGGGCTGCCCGCGGCTTTTGGTGATGACGGCAACGCGAGCGCCGCTTGGCGCCCTTTCCGCCGAACGGCCGATTTCGATGACCGCTCGGTGACCGCCGGCACTCGCCAGCGTCGGGGTTGCTGCACGACCGCTCGCGATCCTGACCTCGGACGATGAAACCCGTCGCAGATACGAGGCGGGCGCACGAACCGAGACCCCGCCGCCGAGCGAACGCGCTTCGGGAACGACCGGAAGAGCGGCGTCGATCATTGCGACCGTTTCCACCGGGATGTCGTCCACGAGCGGCGCTACCTCGCTGAAAGCCAGCGCGGGACCATTGCTCCGCACCGCGCCGTTCCTCGAGTAGAATACCGCCAGGTTCGAACGAAACCGGTCGTCCTCGGGCGCGAGGGCAATCGCCATCTGGAAAAAGCGCTCGGTCAGGTCTTCGCGGCCGAGCCGGCTGTAGGCGACGGCAAGCCCGTTGTACGCCGCAGGGGCCTGCTCTTCGAACGACTTGGCCAGCATGAAAGCGTCGATGGCATCGACGGTCCGACCGTCCTTCAGCGCCTGGCGCCCTTCCTCGAGCTGGCCCGCGCCGAATTCCGCGATCGCGGTCCGTTCGGCATGTGCCGACCCCCGCGCGAGGCCATGTCCACCGATCCCGAGCGCCTGACAGCCGCCGAGCGCCAGTGCCATCGTTGCAACGGACAGCGCAGTCGCCATCCGGATCTTGGCTTGGGTCATTTCTAGCCTCCTCCAGTCATTAACGGGAAAATCCTGCGAACCATCAACACCGCGGCGGGCAGCATCAGCGTGCCGATCATCGTCGGGAGCATGCACGCGACCAGTGGAATGGAAATGAGCACCGGCAGGCGGTGCGCCTTTTCCTCGGCACGCATCTGGCGCCGCTCGCGCATTTCCGCCGCGTAGATCCGCAGCGTCGTTGCGATGCTGGTCCCCAGCTTGTCGGACTGGATGATCAGCGTGGAGAACGAACGGATCTCGTCCACCGCGGACGCATCCGCCATTTTCCGGAATGCCTCGTCGCGCGATGATCCGGCACGAAGCTGAAGGGTCGTGATCGAGAGGAGCTGTGCGACCAGCGGATGGGAAATGGCCATCTCGCGCCCCACCCGGTCCATCGCCGCTTCCAGGCCAAGGCCGGACTCGACGCAGACGAGAAGCAGGTCGAGACAGTCCGGAAATCCGTTGATGATCTCCTCACGCCGACGGTCCGCCTTCGCGCGAACGTAGAGATTGGGCAGGTAAAGGCCGATCAGCGCGAGGATCGAGCCGACCAGATAGACCTTGATGAACGAGGGCGGGTCCTCGCCCGAAAAGGCGAGTATCACGTATGTCAGGGGAAGCAGGAAGATCAGCCCGAGCCGAACCAGCGTGTAAACCCGCGGCGCGGATGCCGAGGTATAGCCCGCCTGTCGCAGGAGTTGTGTCAGCCGTTCGCTTTTGGTGTCGGTCAGGTTGAGGCCCGCCTTTTCGACTGCCTCGGCGATGCGGGCCCAGGCGGTGCTGGTTTCGCGCGATCGCAGGCTTTCGCCGTGCGTCGCCTGAATGAGGTCCATCGATTCCAGCTTGCTGAGCTGCGCGCGGACCGCGACGCGGCGGTTGGCGGCGGCGAGAAGGAACAGCGATCCCGCCGCCACGACCCCGAAGATGATCAACAGGATCAGGATGCGGACGGTGCTGTTCTGTGCGGCGAGATCAATCATGTCAGACCTTGATGTCCACCAGTTTGCGGATCCAGAAGACGCCGATGAAATAGACTATGATCAGCGAGGGAAACCCGATGATGAAGATCGAATCCCGCGCGACGTCGGTGTAGAATCGGGGGTTGATCGCGAACATGCTGACGAACGTGATGATCGGCAGGACCGTCAGGATCCATCCGGTCATGCGTCCTTCGGAACTGAGCGCGCGAACCTTCATGAACAGGCTGGCCCGCGCCCGGATGACCCCGGACAGGTTCTCCAGGATTTCGGCCAGGTTGCCGCCGGTCTCGGCCTGGACGGCCAGCGAGACCACGAACATGCGGATGTCCTCCATGTCCCAGCGGTCCGCCATGGCTTCCAGCGCATCGGTGAGGTCGGCGCCGTAGGCGATCTCGTCGCCGACGATGCCGAATTCGCTGCCGATCGGGTCTTCCATTTCCTTGGTCAGCAGGTTGATCGCGCCTGCGACGGGGTGGCCGGACCGCAGCGCCCGGACGAAAATGTCGAGCGCGACGGGAAACTGCTGTTCCATCTTCTTGCGCCGGCGCTGCGCGGCGACATTGATGATCACGACCGGTATGCCAATCGCGAGGCTCGCAGCCAGGACAAGAGCCAGCAGCACGACACCTGCCGAAAGCGTAATTCCCGACAACGACATCATGAGCAGCAGGCCCACGCTCAGAAGCACGAATGCGAAACCCATCCAGAACAGCAGTTGTCCCAGGGTAAAACTGACGGCCGAAGCGAAAAGAGCGCTCTGCAAGGCTCGCAAGGGTCGCGCGATGAGTGACGGATACTCATCGAAGTCGCTCGGCGCATTCTTGCGCAGTTGCGCGGCGATTGCCGCCCGGTCCTCACCCTTGCGGATAAGCTCGAGACGCAGGTTGATCGCGGCGAACCGCGACCGGCTTTGCCATGCCGTCCCGAGAACCACCTGGGACAGGATGAAGACCGAGGCGAAGATCGCCAGCAGGATTCCAAGGCGCAGGGCGACGTCCAGCATCAGCTGAACTTCAGATCGGGACGGAAGAGCTCGGACGGCAAGTCGATGCCGGCCGCCGATGCATCCGCGAGCAGCTTGGGACGAATGCCGGTCGCCTCGAAATGGCCGATGACTTCGCCTTCGTCGGTGCGGCCGGTCGTCTTGAAGCGGAAGATCTCCTGCATCGTGATCGTGCTGCTTTCCATGCCGGTCACTTCGGCGAGGCTCACGACCCGGCGTCGCCCGTCGGCAAGTCGCGCCACCTGGACCACGATCTCGATCGCGGAGGCGATCTGCGCACGGGCGGATGCCGGGGAAATCTCGATGCCGCTCATGCCGATCATCTGTTCGATGCGCGAAAGCGCGTCGCGCGGCGTGTTGGCGTGCACCGTGGTCATCGAGCCGTCGTGACCGGTGTTCATCGCCTGCAGCATGTCGAAGGCCTCGCCGGCACGGACCTCGCCGATGATTATGCGATCGGGCCGCATGCGCAGGGCGTTCTTGACGAGGTCGCGCTGCGATACCTCGCCGCGCCCTTCGATGTTGGCCGGGCGCGTTTCGAGACGGGCGACGTGCTCCTGCTGCAGCTGGAGTTCGGCGGAGTCCTCGATCGTCACGATGCGCTCGCGCTGATCGATGTAGGACGACATCGCATTGAGGAGCGTCGTCTTGCCCGAGCCCGTGCCGCCGGAAATCAGCACGTTCTTGCGCGAGCGCACCATGGCTTGCATCACTTGCGCCATCTGTTCGGGCACACTGCCGAACTCGATCAGCTTCTCCATCCCGATCCGCTTCTTGGCGAACTTGCGGATGGAGAGCAGCGAGCCGTCGATCGCGAGCGGCGCGATGATCGCGTTGACGCGCGACCCGTCGGCGAGGCGCGCGTCGACGAAGGGCGAGGATTCGTCGATCCGGCGCCCGACCGCGCTGACGATCTTCTGGATGATCCGGATCAGGTGCTTCTCGTCCTGGAACCGGGTCGAGACCTTTTCGAGCAGGCCGTTACGCTCGACGAAGACCGTGAGGTACCCGTTCACCAGGATATCGGTGATCGTATCGTCCTCGAGCAGAGGTTCGAGCGGGCCGAGGCCGAGCAATTCGTCGAGCACTTCCACGACCAGGGCCTGACGTTCCTGGCTGTTGAGCGCTTCCTTCCGCTCGTGCAGGAGCTCCTGCACGATCTCGCGAATCTCGGATTCGATCTGTGCGCGGGGCAGCTGATCGAGCGCGGCGAGGTTGATCTTGTCGAGCAGCGCCCGGTGGATCTGCACCTTGAGCCCGAGCTTGCGCTCATTTTCCGGAGAGATCGACACGATCTGCTCGACCGGCTCCGATGGAACCTCGAGACTGTTGGCGGCGGGGACCGCCTTCTTGAGCGACCACGTGCTCATGCGGGTACTCCCCTCCGTTCGAGCAGATCCTTGGCGAAGGCATCGATGTCCGCCGCGAACCGCGACTTCGAGCCGCCGTCGGTGACCAGGCGGCCTTCGTCCTGCGACGCGCGGAGCTGGTTCGGGTCGGCCGCAAAGGTTGCCGCGACCGTCCTGCCGAGCGTATCCGACGCATCGCCCTCGTTGACCGCCCGGAAGAGCTTGCGCTCCATCCGGTTCAGCACGACGTCGACACGCGAGCGCGGCAGGTCGATCTCGTCGAACAGCGCAAGCTTGTGCTTGGCCTGTCGCAAGCTGGCGATCGACGTGTCGCTGACGAGCACGACCCGGTCGACGGTACTCAGCAGCGAAAGCGACCAGTCCGTCCAGACGGGCGGCATGTCGACCAGCACGTGATCGAACATCGACCGGGCGAGGCGAAGGCTCGCGAGCATATGATCCGCGTCGAGCTTGTGGATCGGACGGATGACCTCGGGCGCCGCGACAAGGGCGAAGCCGTAGCGGGTTTCGGTTATCGCGCTGCGAAAGAGCTCGGAATCGAGCCGCGAACCGGCTTCGATCAGCGCATCGATCGCGACCTCGGGACTTACTCCGAGGTACGATGTCGCATCGCCGCCCTGAAGGTCGAAATCCATCAGACAGACGCCCTGCGAGCCGGGCAGTCGCTTCGCCATCGCTTGCGCCAGGTGCGTCAGGACGGTCGTGGCGCCGCTGCCGCCGTTCGCCTGGATGACGGCAGTCACCGGCGCCAGGTTGGCGCTGTCGGCGACTTCGTTCTGGCTCGAAAGCGCGTCCAGGATCTGCGCCGCGAGGTTATCCGGCGTGAACGGCAATTCGGCGACATCGGCCACCCCTTGCCGGATCAGCGTCCGGACGAGCGAAACGCTGGCGTCGCGCAGGGCGACGATCAGGGCGACATTCGGATGGTTCGCGCGCACGGACGCCAGGCGGCGCAGCGACCCCTCGTTGGCCGGATCGGCTTCAAGCACGAGGACCCGAACGTCCTCGAGCGCCGCGGACGGCAGCTCCCCGTCGGCCGGTATCGCCATCAGCGTGGTGGTTTCGTGCCAGCTGAACGGCACATCGCGATCCCGCAGGGCATCGAGGTACCGGTCGCTGGCGACGATCAGCGACCGCCCGGACAGTTTGGCGTTCATCTTCTCGATCATCTGGAAGGGGTCGGGTGTCTTGGACATGGCGATCTCAATATGAGCGGGTTCCGCGACCGTCTTCGAGCGTCAGCGAACCAGCGACGATCAAGTCGCGCGGCACGCGAACGGTCGAAGCTTGGGACGGAGCCAGAAAGGTAGAGCGCGTGATCATGACTAATTTGAAAAACTCCCCTGGGAGTCTTCCATGGTGAGGGAATAGGAGGCGCCGGGTATGCCAATGCTTAGAAGGCCGGCGAGGAAAAGGGGGCGGAAACCCAGGTTCCTGATCCTGACCGTCACTACAGGCGACACGTCAGGCCCGTTGGGGTCACCCGAATAGCCGAGGCCGGACCACGCGTAGTTGACGGATACGTCCTGCGCACCGAGCCGTGGCTGAATTTCCTGCATGCGCGAAACGAGCCGACCGTAAGCGGCCGTGTCCGCGGTCAGCGGAAACGAGCATGTGCCACCCGATGCACAGGTGCATGAGGTGGCGCTCCCACCGGGGAACGACACGCCGGGGAAGGCGGATTTCGGCACTGGATCGCCCTGGAGGATCGGCGGGCTCTGGTTGACCGCGAAGCTCCAGTTTTCGAGTTCCGTCGCAGATCACGTCGGTCGCAACGGCCCAGCGCGCGCCGATTTGCGCCGCCTTCTCGTTTTCATTCACGAACCAGATGAAACGTCCTACATCCAGCGTGCCAAGAAGGAAAAGCAGAAAGGACGGTAACACGAGCGCGAACTCGGCTGCCGAAGCCGCGCTTTCCGCTCGGATGAAGCGCAAGAGGAAGCGGGGAACGATCATGCGCCCATCACCGCCGCTTGTGCCTGCGCACGCACGACCGCACCGCTGGTGTCGAAACCGAGAAGTCCGAGCAGCGAAGGATAGGGAACGACCGTCGAAACGAGGACCCGGGGCGCGGTTCCGTAGGTCCTGTAAAGGCCATTGGCATAAGACGCATCGCAACTGATCGTCACCGACACTTCGCTCGGATCCCATCCGCTTACCCGGGCCACGCCCCCACCGGGCTGTCCGGTGCGGGTGACGGCTATGATGTTGTCCCTCGCGGTCGTGTCCGTCACGGTACCAGTGGCGCAGTCGTACGTGCTGAAGGAGAGGCGACCCGCGTAGCGCGCGCCATCGCGCACACCCTTGATGACTTTGTGTTCCGTCAGCAGGTAGTTGCCGCCCTCCATGCCGCCGAAGATCAGCGCCATCATCATCGGCAGGCACAAAGCGAGCTCGACCGCAGCAGTGCCGCGCTGGTTGCGTAGAAAGGAAGGCCCGCGTCTCATTCGATCAGATACGGCACATCGCGCCGCACTGTCTGGGTGGTCGAACCATTATCCCCGCCAATATCGGTACGCTCGATCAATTCGACATAGACATCGAACTTTTCGGTGTAGACCGTATTGCAGCCGCTACCGCCAGAGCATTTCTTGCGAGTCTCTGAAGGTTCGACGAGGAACACGTCGATCCAAGTCGGGACTTCGAGTTCCTTGTTATTCAGACTGTTCCCGTACTTGGCCTGGAGGGCATTGCAGTTGAGGACGGCGACACTGATACGCCGGCGATCGAGATCGGTCCCAGGAACAAGGCCGTACGGGGCATTCGCCAGCGCCAGAGATCTGCCCGCCTGCGGCTGCGCATAAGCGTAGCTATTGCCGCCAACGGACTTGGCTATGCTAGTGCCGCTCATCGTTCCCGCAACGATCTGGTCGGCCTCCCAACGATAGACTTGGTATCGGGTGGGGTATGACTGTCCCGTCGGATAGGGACCGTAGTCCGCCTCTGAAACCTGGCCGCCATAATTCGAGCCAAAGGCCGACCGCCAGTAGGCGTTGATATCCCACTCACCGGTGCCTAGGCGCGCGTTCTGGCCGCCGTTAAACGAGGAGCAGTTTCCGTTGTTGCTCCATGCGTGACATAGGTCGCGCGGCAGTCCCATCACGAGCGGTGTCTTGGTGTTCGGGTAGAGCGATGCGGACGTGGGCCTGTATGCGGCAGTATCGAAATTGCCGCTGTTGCCCTCGTAGACCGACCAATTGCTGTTGTTCTGCTGACGCGTCATGTCCTTGCGAACGGCGACCGAGGGCGAGCACTTGCCGGTTATCCCGTCGATCGTCGGACAGTATTGTCCGTTGGTCTTCACGTCGAAGCGTGTGTTGAGCCCGTCGAGCACGCTCGTATTCATGCCATTCTTGATTTCGACGCCGGTCAGCGAAACGCAGTCACCGCCGCGCACGTCCCATCCGAGCGCAGCGAGCAGGCCGTTGGCGCCGGTACCGAACTCGGTCTGCAGGAAGCCAAACGCGCCAGGCGTGTAGCTGTCGTTGGCGACCAGCTTGATGCCGTCCCCGATGTGGGCTTCGGCTGGGAAGTCGAGCATCGTGTCGACGTTGGTATCGGGCTCGACCGGATTGCAGATCATCAGCGGCGGAACCCGGCATATTGCCGCATTCAATCCCGCGAACGCTGCGGCCTGCATTGGGCCGGAGCCACGGAACGCGGCCATGACCGGCGTCAGGGCATAGAACGCCTGACGCGGGTCGACATGGACCTCGACGAAGTTCGCATTTTCATAGAATCGGCGGCTTGGGTCTTTTCCTTGTCCTGGTAGAACCGGATCCTGCCCTCCGCGTCACAATCCTCTTCAGGGGTGATTGTGACCTGGTTGCCGGCGCCGTCGTTGGACAGCATCGTAAGGTTGCGCAGGAGCCCGACCGCTGCCTGCGACGCACGCGCGCAAGCGCCATCGGTCCGGTCGAGCTGGGTGGCGGCGGCAAGCGCGGCCTGGTCGGCGGCGTTCTGGAGCTCGCTGTCCATCGACACCAGCCGCGAATAATCGAACGCGACACCGGCCATGACGATCAGCGGCAGGATCGCCACGGCGTAAATGCGGCGAAATCGCCCCGCGTTCGCTCTTAAGCAGCGACGGGAGGAAAGGTGATCCGGTCATGCTGGCACCGCACCTCAGGAACCGCCGCCGCCGCCAGACGTGCTCGACTGGCGGACCGGCTTCTTGACCTTGTCGGTGCGATAGCGTTCCCCGGCCTGGCCGGCGTGCTCGCCGCTGGTGGGCGGGTTGAGCGTGTCGTACTGCGGGTCGGGATCGACGACCTGCGCGGCCATCGTCATCCGGTTGGCATCGCCGAAGTGCGACGCCTGCGGTTCGTAGATCGTCTCGCACCCGGCAAGCGCGGGCAGCAGCGCGAAAAGCGCCAGGCGACGGGCGTCAATAGTCATATCCGTCTCCATCCTTGGTCGCCGTATCCGCGGCGGCGGGAAGTTCGATCTGCGACGCCGCGGCCTGCGGCGGCGCGCCGGCGGATGCCGCCTCGGCCGGAAGCGCGCCCGCGATGGGCGCCAGTGGCACCGGTCTGTAGCTGTCACCCGTGGTCAGCACGTCGATCGGCTGCGGATCGGCGATGCGATCGGTCGGCAGCCTCACCTGGTCGGGCCGAAGCGGAGCGACCAGGCGCGGGGTGACCACGATCAGCAGTTCGGTCTCGCCCTTCTGGAAATTCGTCGAGCGGAACAGCGCACCCAGGATCGGGATGTTGCCGAGCAGGGGAAGCTGCTTGACCGTGGTCTGGAAGTCGTTCCGCAGCAGGCCCGGCGATGGCGAAGCTTTCGCCGTCGCGCAGTTCGACCGTGGTGCTCGCGCGCCGGGTCTGCAGGCCGGGAACGGTGAGCCCGTTGACGGTGACCGAGGCCGAGGGATCGATCGAGCTCACTTCGGGCTCGACCACCAGGCTGATCACCTTGTCGCCCAGCACGGTGGGCGTGAAGCCGAGGCTGACGCCGAACGGCTTGAACTCGACGGTGATGGCGTTTCCGCCGCCGCCGCCGCCGCCGGCGTTGCCCTGCGACACCGGAATCGGGAACTCGCCGCCCGCGAGGAACGAGGCGCGTTCGCCCGAGAGCGCGACGAGCGTCGGGCTCGCCAGCGTCTTCGACAGCCCCTTGTCTCTCGAGCGCGTTGAGCGTGCTGTTGATGCCCAGCGTGCCGATGTTGAACGAGGTGCCGAAGATGCCGAACGAATCGACGATCGCGCCGAGCGTCGGCGGACCGGAGCCCGACAGGCCCGCACCGTCACCAATAACCCCGCCGAACCGGTTGCCGTTGAACGAGTGATCGATGCCCAGCTTTTCGCCGATGGTCCGGTTGATCTCGGCGAACCTCACCTCGAGCATGACCTGCTGGCTGCCGCCGACGGTGATCAGGTTGATCACGTTGTCGCCGGCATAGGCCTTGGCGAGCTGGGCGGCGCGGTTCGCGGCGCCCGGATCGTTGACCATGCCGGTCAGCAGCAGCTTGCCGGCGGAGATCCGCGCGTCGATCGGCTGGCCGGGCACGAGGTCGGCCATCTGCGAGCGCAGGCCTTCCACGTCGGGGCCGACTTCGACGTCCATCACCGCGATCACATGGTTGGTGCGATCGTAGAGGGTCAGGCTGGTGGTGCCGAACGCCTTGCCCAGCACATAGACCGACCGTTCGGAGATCGGCACGACATCGGCCACCTCGGCATTGCCGATCATGGCGCGGGCGATGGCGCGGTCGGAGGAGACCACCTGGCTCTTGTTGACCGGCACTTCGATGGTGCCGGCATGGAGACCGTATTCCTGCGCCGCGGCGGGAGCGACCGTGAGGGCGCTTGTCGCAAGGGCGAAGGCGGCGAAAATCGTGCGAGCGGTTTTCATCAACGGCTTCCCAAGCTGCCGACCTGGTAACTGGTCGGTTCTACGCCGCGCACGACGGTCATCGCGGGGCCAGAGGGTATGGATACGGCATTGACCGTTGACGGAGGGTTGATGCTGGCAAGCTGCGGCGCGGGCGGCGGGGTGTAGCCCCCTCCACCGCCGCCGCCGCCGCCGCGGTTCTTCCCGCCGATGACGATGCGCGGCAGGCCGAGGTTGCGGCTGGTCGTGGTGCGCGCGAGGCTGGGGCTGGTCGCCCTCGCCGTCGACGGCGAAGGTCGGCTCCATCTTGCGGAGCGTGAGCTGGAGCGTGCCCATGCGGTTGGCGATGGCGAGGCGCGAGGCATCCTGCGGCGTCACCGCCAGGGTGACGGTGCGGCTGACCTTGGGCTTGCCGGTCTTTTCGTCGGCGAGCTGGTCGACCGCGAGCACTTGCGCGCCTTCGAGCACGACGTCGGCGCGCTGGTCCTGGGTGTCGGCGCCGTCGCCTTCGATCTGGCGCATCAGCAGCACGTCGACCATCAGGCCGGGCAGCACGAAACCGGCGACGCCGTTGACGTTGTTGACCGGGATGGAAACGGCGCGGAAGCCGTCGGGCAGCAGCGCGGCGAGCGTGGCGCGGCCGTCCGTGCCGCTGACCTTGCTGCGAAGAACGGGTTCGCCGATGACGATCGGGCGCAAGGCCACGCGATTGTCCTTCAGCACATCCGGGATGGAGGTAAAGGCCCCTTCGGGAACCGAAGTGGCCGGGAAATTCTGCAGGCGGATCGCCTGTTCGGTGATCGCCTCACCGTATTCGAGGGGCTTGGTCGCGACGACGATGCGAACGAGCTTTTGCTGTTCGGCAAGTTGCGTCTGCTTTCTGCTCGACGCCCGAGAAATAGGCGTTGGCGATGATCACCGCGAAAATGCCGAGAATAATCGCCAGCGCCGACGATAAGTAGATTTCGCCCCTGCATCACTGACCCCCCTCCAGGCATGATAGCGACCGACCCGTGTTTAACACACGGGGCCGGTCCCTTTGACAGTACTTAGACGGCGCTGAGCAGCTGTCGCCCGGCGTCCAGGACACCGAAGCCGTGCCAGTCAGCGTCGACTCGCCGTGTTGCAGTCGTCGACTTCGTTGGCAGCGCCACCGATGGCGGCGGTGACGTTGTTGCCGAGCACCAGGGCAGCGGCACCGATGCCAACGCCGACGATGGCGATGATCAGCGCGTATTCGGCCGCCGAGGCGCCCGATTCGTCAGCGATAAAGTTCTTGAGGAAGGTCTTCATTGTCATATTCCCCGTTAACCGCGGTCGCGCTGGATGGTGCGCGCCGCAATCGTCGTCCGAAGGCCCCGGCATCTATTTCCGGTTAGCCTAGCTCGCAGAGATGATGACCGAAGCGACCCTTGTTATTTTTCAGTAGTCAGAACCGAGACTTAACTGCTCGCTTCGACCATCAACGCTTCGAAACCGCCATTAGAATCCTCCATTGCGGGGCAACCGTCAAACACAATTCGTTACCTAAAAATTAACGCGCTTCGGCAGATGTTTAACCCCGATTTTCCACTAACAATTGTGGTAAACGGGTGACAATCTACGACCTTTGAGACTCACTGCCGGCAGATCGCGAATCGTGCGATTCGCATCGATTCGCGAAGGCGGATCGCAGGGCGGGGATTCCAGCCGTTTGCCGAAGTCGAAACTCAGAGCCGCGTTTTCGTCCTATCGCGAGCGGTTGTCCCGCCGCAGCGAAGCGATCCCGCGCGCGCTGCGGCGCCTGGCGACGGCGCTGGCGATCGGCTGGGCCGGGGTGTTCTTCCTTGCCGCCTGTTTCCGCATCCTCGCCTCCCCCCGCTTCGATCCCAGCCTGTCCGGCTGGCTCCAGCTCCTCGGCCCCTACGCGGCGATCGCGCTGGCCCCGCTGGCCGGATATGCCCTGGCCGAAGCCAGCTTCCCGCCTGCGCGGCGGACTGCTCCCAGCGAGACGAGCCTCGTCCAGTGGGGCCGCTGGCGTCGTCTCAGGATCGGCCAGGCGCGGCTGCATCCGTTGTTCGGCCCGGCGGGCTTCATGGCCTCGCTGCTGGTCGGGCTGCTGCTCAACGTAGTGCTGCGCAGCTTCGAATTCCTGCTCTCGATGCCCGCGCTGACGTCGCAAGCGCCGGACTGGGGGCGCGAACTGTTCGTCCTGATGGCGGCCGACGTCGGCGTGATGTCGTTCTTCTACATGGTCACGTTCGCGTTCGCCTTGCACAGCGTCACGCTGTTTCCGCGAATGCTCGGCTTCTGCTGGCTGCTCGACATCCTGATCCAGTTGCTGATCGCGCAGCGGATGGGATCGACGCCCGGCCTTCCGATGGAAGTCGCGCTACCCCTGACGGAACTGCTCAAGGGCAATGTAACCAAGGTCCTCGTCAGCGCGTTCGTATGGGTTCCCTACCTGATCCTGTCCGAGCGGGTGAACGTGACCTATCGCCACAGGGCTTCGCTATCTGACGACGGGTTCGCGGTAGCTCCAGTCGACGAAGCGCCCGACCCCGAACCAGATGATCGTGATCAGGATTATTCCGACGAGGCCGTCCGATAGATAGTGCCAGCCGATGTGGATCGACCCGACCAGTGTCGCGACGGTAAATGCGGCGGTCAGGATCTTGAGCCAGCGTTTCCCATCGTAATGCATCGCGAGGAGAAAGCCGAAGTAGGCCATCGAAACGTGCATCGACGGCATCGCGGATATGCCCACACCGAGCTTCGTGGTCCCCATGTTCTTGACCAGGAAGCCCATCGCGTAGGCCGCAACGAGGCCGTGGTCTTCGTGGACGGCCCTGATTTCCGCGAGCAGCGGGGCGAAGTGGTCTCCCCCGTAGATCATGTCGTAAAAGACCGGCCCGACCGACGCGAGGCCGGTGGCAAGACAGACCCCCATGATGAACCAGGCGAGGTGGAAGGTCAGCGCCCCGCGTATCTGGAATCGCGGATCCCGGGTGAAACTGAACACCCCCGTGCACAGGATCACGTAGGTGAACCAGAGAATGTACACGCGGTCGATCGCGATCAGGAACCAGCTTGGCATCAGGTCGTGCGAGACCCGCCACGCGTCATCGCCGAGCATCAGGACGTCGAGCCTGACCAGAAAGGGGTCGAGATAATAGCTCTTGATCGCCGGTATCGCCGATTTGAGCACCCCGAAGCACTTCGCCATCGCCGGATATCCAGCGAGAATGATCACGCCCCGCAGCAACCAGTCCGACCTGAAGCGGGTCAGGCGCAGCAGGGTCCGGGTCGGACGATCGACCTTTCGCCTGACGAGTTGATAGGTCACCAGACCGATCCAGATCAGCGGCAGGATGAACCATCCGGGAAGCGTCTTCAGATAGTTCCCCAGAACGAACAGCTTGAGCGGGGACATGTCGAAGACGATGTGGCCGACGATCGCCGCCGCGATGACTTCGCAAACCAGCACCGCTGCCAGCGCGGCATAGGCGATATGATAGCCGCGGAAGAACCTCCGCTGCCTGACGACCGGCGCGGCATTGCCCTGCGTGCGAGCGGGTTCGCCCCTCCGGTGCAGCCCGAGTCCCTCGCCGTCGATCGCTATCGAACTGTCCACGTCATGCTCCTCGCGGGCACGCACTACCCGAAGAGAGCCAAGATTTTCCTACACCGCCCCGATCCGCCATCGCGCCGCGCCCCTATCGCTCGGTTCGCCACCGGCGGACGGTTTCTTCGAGCAGGCTGGCGTCGGCGTGGTCGTGCGCCCACTTGTCGGAGAACACCGCGTCGTCCGAGGCGGGGCGCTTGTCCGCCTCCAGCGTGTCGATCAGCACGCGCATGGGGATCGGCACGCCCTCGCCGCTGATGATGCATTCGCGGTTGCGCAGGGCGCCGACGGTGCCGGCGATGCTGCGCGCCCCTTCCGTCAGCGCGGCGACGAGGTCGGCCTGGTCGGACTGGTTGTTCAATCGCAGCGACATGATCGTGCCGCACTGCGACAGCGCCGTTTCCGACAATTCCGACGGGCGCTGGGTCACCATGCCCAGGCACACGCCGTACTTGCGCCCCTCGCGCGCGATCCGCTCGAGCTGCTTTTCGACCGAGCGGGTCGCCTCGCTCTTCTTGCGGGGCAGGTACCGGTGCGCCTCCTCGCAGACGAGCAGGACCGGCGCGCGATCTGCGCGGGGGGCCCAGATGGCGTAATCGAGGATCAGCCGGGCGAGCGTGGCGACGACGACGTTGACGATCTCGGTCGGGACGCCCGCAAGGTCGATGATCGAGATCGGCTTGCCGTTGTTGGGAATGCGCAGCAACTGGCCGAGCAGTTCCTGCAGCGAGGCGCCGGCATGGTCGGCGTTGAAGATGAAGTTGAACCGGCGGTCGTGGAAGAACTGCTCGATCGTCAGCCGCAGGTGGGTGTAGCGGTGCGCGTCGGCGAGCTTTTCCAGCCGCCCCGCCTCTTCCTCCAGCGCGTCGGTCAGGTCCTTGAGCTGGTACGACACGGGCGTGTCGGCGGTGATCCGCCCGGGCGCCTCGGTATGGATGTTGCGCTGGCGGGCGCGCAGCAGGACCTTGGCCATGATGTTGGCGTCGACCGTCCGGTCCTCGCCCGCAGCGGCGATGAAGGCGTCGCAATGCTCGTCGAGGTTGAGCGCCCAGTACGGCAGCTTGAGGTTCGACACGTCCCACACTTGCGCCGCGTCGCCGAACGCGTGGGCGTATTCGCCGTGGGGGTCGAAGATGACGACGTGGCCGTGATGCGCCTGCGACACGATCCGGTCGAGCATCAGGGTGACGGTGGTCGACTTGCCCGCGCCGCTCGATCCGACGACCGCGAAGTGGCGGCCCATCAGCATGTCGAACAGCACCGGCGCGCGCACGTTGCGGGTGGGATAGACGGTGCCGATCTGGATGTGCGGCACGTCCGGCGGGGCGAAGATGATCGCCAGCTCGCTCTCGGTGGCGAAGTAGAGCGGGTCGCCGGGCTGGGGGAACGAGGTGACGCCGCGCCGGAAGCCGGCCAGCCGTCCGTTGGCGTCGTGGATACCCTCGCCCACGTATTCGAGCTCGGCGATCGTGCGGCTCTCGTCGTCGTGATCGCGCGCCAGTTCGACGAGGACGCAGAACACGCTGGCCCCTTGCACCGATATGCGAATGAACGCGCCGATCGAGGTGTTGTCGGTCTGCGCCGCAGCCGCCGACCGGTGATCGGCCAGCCGGTCGATATCGACGAAGCACAGCGCCTTCGTGCCGTCCGTGCCCGCAACGCGTCCGATCGCATCAACGTCCATACACTCGCCCCCCAACGTAGTCGCACCGCCCCCTGAGGCTGGCGACTGGCAGGGTTCGGGACAGCGTGCGTTCCGTCAACCCCAAATCCTGCCGGCATGACTACGCCGTCGCAGCCGGGCGCGGCAAGCCGAATAGCGCCGCTGTGCCTTTCGGGAACACGCAAGCGCGCCGGATCTCACTCCGCTTTGGGCGCGAAGTGCCCGCCGTGCCTTTCCAGGATCGCGCGCAACTCGCCCACCGGACAGCCGCAGTCGGCCGGATCGACGGACAGGAAAATCTTGCCCCGCGAGATGCGCATCGCGAAATAGGGGATCTCCTGGTCCTCGACGTCGAAGTCGGTCAGCATGCGCGCGATCGCTCCGCCCGATGCGCCCAGCGCGCCCCCGATGGCCCCCATCGTTCCAATCGCTTGGGCTGCAATCGCCCCGCCGACGGCGATCGGGCCCAGTCCCGGTATGGTCAGCAGGGTAATGCCGACGATCGCTCCCGCCAGCCCGCCCCCGGCACTCGCCGCCGCGACGCTCAGCCGGGAATGGCCGGATGGGCGATCGAACTGCGATTCCATGAACTGGCCGGCGCGCCACAGCAGGGAGATCGATCGCGCCTTGACCCCAGCGCGAACGAGGTCGCGAAACGCATTCTCCGCCGCCCCCGGCGCGTCGAAAACGGCCGTGAGATCGCTCCGCTGCCGACGCCGGAGTTCGATGCAGGCGTTGTCGTAGAGGCTGGCGAACCTCGCGCGATCTTCCGGCGTGCTGAACACGATGCGAATTCCCGAGCTCTGGTGCAGGCGCGCGATGCTCGGCGAATGGGTTCGGTTGAACAGGGTCCGCAGGAGCATTTCGATGGTGGTCCGCCGAAGCTCCTGGTTGGTGCCGCGGTTGATCCACGCGAGCGAGACCGGTTGCGGATGACCGCGCGACATGTAGTTGAGCGCGGGTATTTCCTCTGCCTTCAGGACGAAGCACTGCGCGGCTTGCGGTTCGATCGCCATGCGATCCGGGCGAACCGTGCCATGTGATCGAGGGGCCGGTTCCACGTTGTGGGCTCTATTGCGGTTCCGCGCCCGCTTCGCCGGTCGGAACGACGGGACGTCGCAGTCCTCCGCTCACCCGTATCGAGGCGCCGTTGGCGAGGTCGTAGGTCGGTGCGTCGGTATTGGCGAGGGGATCGACGTCCGCCGGCAGCGCAATGGAGAAGTGCGCCCCGCCGCGCCGGTGCGGTCGCCGGGTGGGGGTATGCGGAACCCCTTGCTGCGCGCGCCGCTGGGCCGCGAGCACGTTGGCCGCGTTGCCCATGCTGCGCGAGATGGCCGATCCGAGCGACTTCTGGGCGCGACCTTGCGCGGCGCCCGTTCCGCCGAGGATAATCGCCGTCTCGGCCGCGTCCTGCGCCAGAACGGCTCCGGGAAACAGGAGCGAGGCCATACCGCCTGCGGTCGTCCAGAGCAGCCAATGCTTGTTCATAGCCCTCGTCCCGTTCGCCTTGGGTCGGTTACATTACCCCAATCGAGGGGCGGAGTCAGCTTTTCTACGTGGGGGCCCGATCTGGGCTGCAACCGATTGGCGCGAAGTTGCTTTCGCAGGCCGAAAGGGTTTTTTCGACGCCAGCCAGGAGATCCGGCACGCCGCTGTCCGCCGGGCGCATCCGGCTTGCTTCGGGCAACGATCCGTAACCTGCCAGCAGCGCATGCCAGCTCGCGTTCGAATAGGCGGGGCTGGCGTGGAGGCGGCGATTGGTCTCTCCCAGGTCGGCGTGAGTGAACCACGCCGTGATCATCGCCTTTAGATTGTCCGACAGGCATTCGAGCGCGCCGGCTTCGCGCCAGTAGGGCGTATCGGTGCGCTGGCTCATGCGGTAATGCGCCACGATGTAGTCGCGGATGCCTTCGTACCGGCTGGCGACGGCCTCGTTGAACCGGTCGCGGTGCCGCGAGCTGAAACCGCCCGCCTCGTACGCATCCGCAAAGTCGAGCGCGGTTGCGATCACGATGTGGAGCGCGGTCGCCTCGAGCGGCTCGATGAACCCCTGCGCGAGGCCGGCCGACAGGCAGTTGCGGTGCCACGAGTTCTCGACCCGCCCCACCTTCATGCGCAGCACGCGTGCGTCGGCCTCGCTCCCGCAGGCGGCGCGCAGTTCGGCTTCCGCATCCTCGTCGGAAATGTGCGCGCTCGAATAGACATAGCCGTTGCCGACCCGCGTCGTCAGCGGGATCGACCAGCGCCATCCGGCCGACATGGCGACCGCGTCGGTCTGCTGGCGATAGGGTTCGCGGTGCGGCGTCGGCATCACCACGGCGCGGTCGTTGAAGAGGTTCTCGGCAAACGGGAGAAACCGTACCCCGAGGGCGCGCTGGCCGATCACGCCTGCGAAGCCCGAGCAATCGACGAACAGATCGCCCTCGATCCGCTCGCCTTCGTCGGTAAGGAGCGCGGCGACGTCCCCGGCTTCGTCCAGCAGCACCTCGCCGACCCGCGCCGTCCGGTGGACGACGCCGCGCGGCACCGCCCAATCGCGCAGGAAGGCGCCCAGCTTATGGGCGTCGAAGTGGTATCCGTATGACGGCGGAAACGGAAAGTTCGGCGCCGGACGGGGACCCTTGCGCCCCTCGGCGAGCCGGGCGGCGAGGAACCAGCGATCGGGCCGCACGGGCAGGTCGACGCCGCGCCGCGCCAGGGCGCACGCGGCTACATAGGCCGGCTCGGTGTGCAGGTCGACGGGCCCGGGAAACGGGTGGAAATAGCTTTCGAAGCCCGGGCGTTCGCTCCAGCCGGTAAAGCGGATGCCCAGCTTGAAGGTGGCATCGCAGGCGGACATGAAGTCGCCCTCGTCGATGCCGAGATGATCCCAAAGCGCCTTGAGCTGCGGGGTCGATCCCTCCCCTACCCCGATGATGCCGATCTCGGGGCTCTCGACCAGCGTGACCGAACCGCCGCGCTCCGCCCACTGCTTGTGCAACAGGCAGGCGGTGATCCACCCCGCGCTCCCGCCCCCGAGAACGACGACGCGCGGGGAGATCGGGCGATCGCTCACTTGCCCGGATGCAGCCGCACGGCAGCGCCGCCGCCTGGCGCGAGCCACAGGGTCAGCGTGTCGCCCTTCTTCAACTTCTTCGTGTCGTAGGCGATGCGGTGGCGCGCTTCGGTCTCGTAAGTGGCGCCCTCGCCGTCCTTCCACACGTTCGCGGTGTAGGTCTTGCCGGGATCGAGGAAGTCGAACTTCAGCGTGACCGTGCGCGCGGTGGCATCGTTGATGCCGCCGACATACCAGTCCGCGCTGTTGCGGTCCTTGCGCGCGAAGATCGCGTATTCCCCGACTTCGCCCGCGATCAGGTGGCTCTCGGACCAGTCGGTCGGCACTGCCCTGATGAACTCCATTTCCTTCGGATGCGCCTCGAGGCTCTCGATGAAGTCCGCGGCCATCTGGATCGGCGAATAGATCGCGAGGTAGAGGCCAAGCTGCTTGGCGACCGTCGATGACATCGGCACGCCGTTGCCGCCCGTCACGCTCAGGACGCCGGGCGTGTAATCCATCGGGCCCGACAGCATCCGCGTATAGACCAGCGTCGGTTCATGGCTCGGCGGATTGTTGAACGGCGCCCAGGCGTTGTATTCCTGACCTCGCGCGCCCTCGCGCGCTACGAAGTTCGGGTAAGTGCGGCGCAGGCCGGTATCCTTGACCGGCTCGTGCGCATCGATCGCGACGTGGTTTTCGGCCGCCTCCTCGATCACGCGCTGGAAGTGCTGCACCTGGCGCTGGCCGTCGTGCCATTCCATCACCTGCCCGTCGCACGGATCGGCGATGTCGGCATTGCAGGAGATGATGTTCCCCGCGTCGGCCACGTAGCCGGTCTTGGTCACGTCGATCCCGTAGCGGGCGTTCTGCGCCATCGCCGCATCGAGCTGCGCCTCGTAGTTGGCGATATTGCCCCCGGTCTCGTGGTGGCCGATCAGGTGCACGCCCTTCTTTTTCGCATAGGCCGCCAGCGCGGGAAGGTCGAAGTCGGGCACCGCCCTGGTGAAGCTGAAGTCGCGGCCGTTGCCGAACCAGTTACCGTCCCAGCCATGGTCCCACCCCTCGACCAGCACGCCGCGAAAACCGTTCTTCGCGGCGAAATCGATGTATTGCTTGGTCCGTTCGGTGGTGGCGCCATGGTCCGCGCCTTGCGCCCAGCTCCACTTGCCGCTGATCATGCCCCACCAGATCCCGATGTACCTCGCCGGCTTGAACCAGCTGACGTCGCCAAGCTTGTTCGGTTCGTTGAGGTTGAGTTCGAGGTCGTTCTCGACCAGCCCGGCGGCGTCGGGGGCGATCCGGATCGTGCGCCACGGCGTCGTGAACGCGCCGGTGCGGACGACCTTTGCCCCGCGGCTCGACGGGGCGAGCGTGGCGCGGAAATGCTGGCCCCTCATCCGCTGCAACCACATGCCCGAATAATCGACCAGTGCCGCCTCGTGGAACGACAGGTGAGTCCCGTCGTCGAGCCGCACGGTCATCGGCGTGTGCGCCATCGACACCGCGTCGATCGGGGTCTTCTGGTAGATCTGCTCGTAGCGGTTGAAATCGCCCGCCGGAATCCACCATGCGGAACCGGGCTTCGCGATGACGAATTCGGTCAGTTCTTCGGCGATGCTCGTCTTGGGATGATCCGCGCGGTCGGGAAACTCGGTCCGGAAGCCAAGCCCATCGTCGAACACCCGGAAACGGACCGTGAAGTGGCGGGTACCGGCCTTCTCGCCGAACGCGACGGCAAGTTCGTTGTGATGGTCGCGCACGAACCGGCGTTCGCCCCACGGTTGCTCCCAGCGGGTATCGGCACTGTCCCGCGTCGATCCTTCGACCTCGAGGCCGCGGCGCAGCGGATCCTCGTCGGTGAAGTTGAAGGCGATCTGCGACCTGGCGATCAGCGGCTTGCCGGCGCGAGTGACTTCGTAGAACGGAATGCCTTCGCCGTCGGCATCGACGGTGACGACGATATTGCCGTCGGGAGAAGTGACCGTCTCGGCATTGGCAACGACCGGCGCGGAGAGCACCGCAAGCGTGAGGAATGCTGCGAACTTCATCGGGCGATCACCAGCGCGCCGAACGGGGGAAGCTCGCCGGGCGAAGCGCCATTGATCGCCGCGAGAACGGCTCCTGCGGTCTGCTCTCGTTCCATTGAAATTCTCTCCTTGCCGAAGTTTGCCAGGACCCGAACCCGCTCGCCCTTCGCCTCGCGATCGAGGATCAGCAGATCGCCTGCCGCGCGGCAGGCCGATACCGCGCCGAAACGCAGCGCCGGATGGGTATTTCGCAGCGCGATCATCGCGCGTGTGTGATTAAGGGCCGATGCCGCGTCGCTTTCCTGCCCGTCGACTGCGCGCAGGACGTTCGCATCGCCGACCGGAAGCCAGGGCGCGTGCGACCCGAAACCGTGGTCGTCCGCCTCGCTCTTCCACGGGATCGGGGTGCGCGCGCCGTCGCGGCTGAGCGTGAGCGGCCAATTGGCGATCGCCTCGGGATCGTGCAGCTGTTCGAACGGGATTTCGACCTGCTCGAGACCGAGTTCCTCGCCCTGGTAGAGAATGATGTTTCCGCGCAGCGCGGCGAGGACCAGCATCTTCAGCCGCGTTGCCGCGGGCCGGTCGGCCTCGTCCCACCATCGGCTTGCCGCACGCGGCGCGTCGTGGTTCTCGAACGCCCAGCTCGGCCAGCCGACGCCCGGCTCGTCGGGCCACTGCGCGAGCGCGGCGCAGACGAGCTGCGGGGTCAATCGCTCGGCGTAGAGAAAGTTGAACCCATAGGCGGAGTTGAGGTGCGTTTCGCCTTGCGTGAAGGCCTTCATCTCGATCTCGGCCTCGTCACCGCCGACTTCGGCGACGGTGAAGGCCGCGCCGAAGCTGTCCGTCAATCCGCGAATACGCTCGATGAAGGCCGGGATATCGGGGTGCGACTGGTTGAACTTCTTGATCTGGAAATCGAACGAGCGGGTGCGCGGGCGGTCGCTCGGCGGAGCGGGCGGATTGTCGCGCAATTGCGGGTCGTGCATCGCGAAGTTGAGCGCATCGATCCGGAAGCCGTCGACACCCCGCTCCAGCCAGAACCGCATGACGCCGAGTACCGCGTCCTGCACCTCCGGGTTGTGCAGGTTCAGCTGCGGCTGGCTGGTGAGGAAGTTGTGCAGGTAATATTGTCCGCGCCGGGCGTCCCACGTCCAGGCGGGACCGCCGAACACCGACTGCCAGTTGGACGGGGGCGAGCCGTCGGGCTTCGCGTTCGCCCAGACGTACCAGTCGTGCCTGGGATTTGTGCGGTCGCTACGGCTTTCGCGCGAACCAGGCGTGCTCGTCCGATGTGTGCGAATAGACCTGGTCGATGAGGACCTTCAGCCCGAGCGCGTGGGCCCGCGCGACCAGAGCGCCAAAATCCTCCAGCGTTCCGAAGATCGGATCGACGTCGCAATAGTCGGAGACGTCGTAGCCGAAGTCCTTCATCGGCGACGTGAAGAACGGGCTGATCCAGATCGCATCGACGCCGAGCGAGGCGACGTGGTCGAGCCGCATCGTGATGCCGGGCAGGTCGCCGATGCCGTCGCCGTTCGAATCCATGAAGCTGCGCGGATAGATCTGGTAGATCGCCGCGCCCTTCCACCACGGCACGTCGTCCGCCCGCGACGCAGGCGACACGGCAGGTCCGTTCGCGCTCATCGGGACGTCTCGCTGACGCGGCAGACGGCCCATCCGAAGGCGGGGAGCGCGAAGGTGGCCGAACCCGGGGCGGCTACCGCGGCGGGGCAGGCGCCCGCCAGCGTCTCGAACGCGCGCGCATCGTAAGCGACGACGACGTTGGCGGTCTTCGCTGTCGCGGCGGTGTTGAACGCGAGGACGTATTCGCCTCCCGTCGCGGGATCGAAGCGGCTGACGGCGAAGACGCCGGGCTCCTGTTCGTAATGGCGCACCTGCTGCCGGCCGGTCCTGAGCGCGGGGTGGGCAGCGCGGATCGCCGCGAATTGCGAGATCAGCCGGTAGAGCGGATGCCCCTCGTCGAAATTGGCCTCGGCGGTCGTCGCCGCGGTCCCGATCAGGTCGTTGTCGTTGTAGTCGGCGACGCGCGAGGGGAACATGTCCTCGCGCGCAAGCTGGTCGCCCCCGTCGCCCACGAAACCCTGTTCGTCTCCGTAGTAGATCACCGGCGCGCCGCGCAGCGTCATCAGCATCGCGTGACCAAGCTCGACCCGCTTCAGCAGTTCGTCCTGCGGAATGCCGGGCCGGTCCTCTTTGATCATCATCGCGAACCGGCCCATGTCGTGATTGCCGAGGAACGTCGGCAAATTGCGCGCCGCCGCCTCGCCGCCTTCGTAGAGCACATCGCCGTCGTAGAGGTGCGCGAGGACGACCGTGCCCTTGCCGCGCCCCAGCACCTCGCGCATCGACGCCTGGAAAGCGAAATCGAGCACGGCCGGCAGGCGATCGCGGCGGGTGTACTGCGCAATGTATCCGTTGTCGGGCCCATCCTTGTATACCTCGCCGAAGATCGCGAAGTTCGGGATGCCCCTCGCCGCCGCACGGGCCTGGATGGCGGGGACGAATTCCTGCCAGAACCCGGGTTCTACATGGCGGGCGGTGTCGATTCGGAAGCCGTCGATGCTGAATTCATCTATCCACTTGGCGTAGATATTCATCATTCCCTGCCGAACGCGCGGGTTCTCGGTGAAGAGATCGTCGAGGCCGCCGAAGTCGCCGAAGCGGCTGTCCTCGCCCGTGAACGTGCTGTTGCCGCGGTTGTGGTAGTAGATCGGATCGTTGAGCCACTCGGGCTGTTTGACGTGTTCCTCGCCCGCTGAAACGACCGGCGTATAGGCGTAATTCGGGTCGGTCAGCTTCGCGAAGTTCGCCTCGCTCGAATCGCCGTCCCCGGCGAACCCGTCGTTGATCGGCGCACCTCCCCTCCCGCCCTTGCGCGAGTAGGGATAGTCGCCGCGCGAGCGGTAGCGATAGTCGTTCGCCTCGCCCTCGGCATACTTGATCACGTCGGCGGTGTGGTTGGTGATGATGTCCATGTAGACCTTCATCCCGCGCGCGTGCGCCGCATCGACGAAGGCCGCGAATTCCGCGCGCGTGCCGAAGTGCGGGTCGGGCCGGGTGAAGTCGGTCACCCAGTATCCGTGATAGCCCGCGCTCTCCTCGCCCTTGCGGCCCTGCACCGGCTTGTTCTGGAAGATCGGTGCGAACCAGATCGCGGTGACGCCCATGTTCTGAAGGTAGTCGAGCTTGCCCGTCAGCCCCTCGAGATCGCCACCGTGGTAGAAGCCCTTGGCCGCGGGGTCGAAACCGCTGACCAGTCTGTCGGCGGGGTAGCCGCCTAGGTCGTTCGCGGTATCGCCGTTCGCGAAGCGGTCGGGCAGGACGAAGTAGACCACCTCGTCTGCCGGCACCCGCTCGCGGAAGGTGGCGGCTTCGACCGGGACGCTGGGAGCCTGCGCCCGGACGGTCGCGCACCCGGCGAGGAGGATCGCACATGCCGTCGCGGCGAACATCGGGCGAGCGATCGTCATGCCCGCGCCCGCTCGCCGATCAGCGACTGCAGGGTCTCGGCATGCGTGGGCATTGCGTCCGCCTTCACCCCCGCGGCCTTGGCGATGCTGGCAAGGAAGGGGCCGATGTCATCCCCCGGAACGTTGTCCGCCAGCGGCGAGTAGCCGCGCGGCACGACCCCCTGCCCCAGCATCACCTGTCCCCAGCTGTCGTCGAGGAACAGCTCCTCTTCCTCGCGCACGAACAGACCCGACTCCTCGAACAGCGCGATCTTCTCGGCGAGCGTATCGGGCCGGTCGATCTGGCGGCAGTGGTCCCAGAACGGCTCCCCCTGCCGGTCGTTGGCGACGTAGTGCAGGACCAGGAAATCGCGGATCCGCTCCCACTCGGCGGTCGAAAGCCGGTTGAACGTTGCGCGCGCGGTCGACACGTCCGAGAGGTTGTTCGGCAGCAGGGTGAGCAGCCGCGCGAGGCCCGACTGGACGAGATGGATCGAAGTCGATTCGAGCGGCTCCATGAAACCCGCGGCGAGGCCCAGCGCGATGCAGTTGTGCGACCAGTGCTCGGCCCGGTGTCCCGTGGTGAACCGGATCGCGCGCGGCTCGGATTTCGGCTCGCCCTCAAGGTTTTCGAGCAGCAGCCGCGCCGCCTCATCCTGCCCCATGTATTGCGAGCAGAACACGTGTCCGTTGCCGGTGCGGTGCTGAAGCGGGATTCGCCATTGCCATCCGGCCGGCCGCGCAATGGACTTGGTATAGGGCGGCGGAGGCGCGACATTTTCGCTCTGCACCGCCAGCGCCGTATCGCACGGGAGCCAGCGGGACCAATCGTGGAATGGAACCTCGAGCGTTTTGCCGAGCAATAGGCTCGAAAAGCCGGTGCAGTCGATGAACAGGTCGCCCGCGACCCGGCGATCGCCTTCGAGTGTCAGAGCGTCGATATTCCCGCCGTCGCCATTGCGCTCGACCGACGCGATCTTGCCTTCGATCCGCATCACGCCGCGATCCTCGGCGTATCGGCGCAGCACGACCGCCACCTTGCTGGCATCGAAATGGAAGGCGTAGGGAAGGTTGGCTTCCTTGCCGAACGCGAAGCGGCCCTTGCGCGCTGCGACCACGTTTTGCCCGTAGGCGCCGAAGTCCTCCGCCACGCCGAGCTTGCGCCCGCGCAACCACAGCTGGCGGAACGGGATCAGCCCAACGCCGCGCCCCGTGGTGCCGAAGCTGTGGAAGTAGCTTTCACCCTCGCGCAGCCAACCGTCGAATTCGATGCCGAGCTTGAACGTCGCGTCGGTGGCAGTCACGAATTCGGCCTGGTCGATACCGAGCCCGACGAGCAGGTTGTGGATTTGCGGGATCGTCGCCTCGCCCACGCCTACTGTTCCGATCGCGTCGGATTCGACCAGGGTGATCGACGCGTGATCCCCCAGGAACCGCGCCAGCGTTGCCGCTGCCATCCACCCGGCGGTTCCGCCGCCCGCGATAACGATGTCGAGAGGGGGGCTGTCGTTCACGGACCAATCCATGACGGTGCGGGTCCGGCCGGTCAAACCGTACGGACCCGCCTCGCCCTCATCAGAACTTGTAAGTGAAACCGGCGAGGAAGCGGCGACCGTAGGTCTGGTACTTCAGCCAGGTGTTGTCGATCGCCACGCCGTTGATCTGCGCCAGCGTCGCCTGCCGCTCATCGGTCAGGTTCTGGCCCTGCACGAAGACCGACAGGCCTTCGAGCGCCGAACCCGGCTGGAAATCGTACCCGATCTGCGCGTCGTAGACCTTCTCGCCGAGCACGGCCTGGCGATCGAGACCGCCGCTGAACAGCGAGAAATCGCCAAGGAAGCCCGAACGATACCGCATGCTGCCGCGCACGCTGAACCCGGCCTTCTCGAAGAACGCGGTCACGTTGCCGACCCACTTCGAATAGCCCGGAATGACACTCGAGTTGCCGTTGACGTCGAACGCCTTGGTGTCGGTGTAGCTGATGCCGCCGGTCAGGCCGAAGCCGTTCAGCGCCGGGCTGAACACCTCGAACGGGAGGGTACCGGCAAGCTCGGCGCCCATGATGTAGCCGCCCTTGGTATTCACCGGACCGCTGAACAGGCCGACAGTCGTCGGAGGCGTCAAACCCCCCGGATCGGGCAAGCCGGCGTAATCGAACTCGGTATTGTTGGCGCTCGGGTCGATATACTTGTCGAGGTGTTTCCAGTAGAGCTGGACCGCGACATAACCCTTGGTGGCAAAGTACTTTTCGACGCTCAGATCGAGCGCGGTCGCCATGTAGGGGCGCAGTCGCGGGTTGCCGCCGCTGCCGGTGTAGATCGGCGGATTGAACGCCGGGTTGTAGCCGAACGAGATGATGTTGTTCATCGAGGGCAGGCGCGGACGCATCATTTGCTTCGATGCGGCAAAGCGCACCACCACGTCTTCCGGCGCACGGAAGTTGAGGTTGAGGCTCGGCAGGATCATCCAGTAGCTGTCGGTGATCGTCGGATTGGTCAAACCCTCCGACGTCACATCGGTGTGGATCGCCTGGACGCCTACGTTGCCGGTGAGCTCGGTCGTGCCGAGGTCGACGCGCAGATTCGCCATCGCGAATGGCGTCCACACGTTCTCCGAGATGTCGTAAGCCTGCGAGTTGCCGTAGGGCAGCGCCTTGTAAGTCAGAATGCCGCTGGGAACGAGCACGCGCGGGTCGAACGAGATCAGCGGGCCGAAGCCCCGGTCGAGCACGGTCGGCTCGAGCAGGATGTCGGCCGGGATCGCGGCAAAATCGGCACCGTTCGGCGGGTTGAGGATGCCCTCGTCCTGCGTCAGGTTCTTGGTGCGATAGGTGTGATCGACGCCGACCTTGACGCTTTCGATGAACCCGCCGCCGATATCCTGTTCGATCTGCGCGCGGATTTCCTTGAGGTCGTCGCGGCTTCTGCGGATCTTGTCGTATCCTGCCTGAATTCCATCACCGCCGGACCAGCCCTGAATGTCGGTCAGGACGAGCGCGGGATTGGCGCCGTTGAAGGTGCTCGTGAATTCGAGCGCATGATCGGTCAGCGTCGAGCTGAAGGTGCCGCCCGGGGTCGGCAGGTTGCGGCCGAGTCCCGCAGTCGTCTCGAGACGATCCTGCCAGCGATCGGTGCGCGACCAGCTTACGTCGAGCATGGCGCGCGTGCCGGCTTCGTTGTCCCACAGAAGATTGCCGCCGAACGAATAAGTATCGTTTTTCTGGTCGGTTGCGTAATTTTCGACGATCGGACGCCCCGTCCACGTCGCGTCGGTGACGATGTTCGATCCGGACAGGAGCGGATTGGAAACCGGCTGCGATTGATAGCTCGTGACGGTCGATCCGCAGCACAGGATCGGCATCTCGAAGCCTTTCTGGTCGAGCTTGCTCTTGAAGTGCGAATAGAAGCCGTCGACGGTAAAGGTCAGCTGCTCGCCAATTCTGGCCTGGAACGTGCCGTTGACGCCGAGCCGGTCGAGCTGCTCGCTCTCCGCCCAGGTCTTCACGCCGCTGATGCCGTAGGTGTTCGGTCCGTACCCGCCGTAACCCCAGGCATTCCAGTCTCGGATGCTGTAGGGCTCGGACGAATAGGCCGCGGACAGGGCGATGCCCATCGTATCATCGGCGAACGTATCGACGAACGTGCCGAACACGCGGTAGCCCTTGTCGTTGGCTTCCGGATTCACCTGGTCATCGATGTAGGTACCGCGGGCGCCGATCGCGATGATCCGCTTGCGCTGCTCGAGCGGACGGATCGTGCGCAGGTCGACCGAACCGACGAGCCCGCCGGCGGTGTGATCCGCCTGCGAGGTCTTGTAGACGTTCACGCCCGACAGGATTTCCGACGGGAACTGGTCGAACTCGACCGCGCGGCTGTCGTTGGTGGTGGTCTGCTCGCGGCCGTTGAGCGTCGTGGTCGAGAAGTCGGGACCGAAGCCGCGGATCGAGATGATGTTGGCGCGGCCGTTGCTGCGCTGGGCGGCGATACCGGGCAGGCGCGCGATCAATTCGCCGATGCTGTTATCGGGCAGCTTGCCGATGTCCTCGGCCTTGACCGATTCGACGATCGCCTCGCTGCGCTTCTTCTCGTTCGTGGCGCTTTGCAGCGCGGCACGGAAGCCGGTGACGACGATCGCGTTGGAATCGTCGGGGGCGACGCCAGCGGTCTCGGTGTCGTCGGTCGCGTCCTGCGCAAAAGCGGGCGTGGACAGCGTCGTCAGCGCGACCGCGAAAGCCGAGAGGCTGGCGGATGCGCGCAAGGAATTGCGGATGGCCATTTCAGTATCACTCCCCAATGACGGACGGTCTTGCGCCGCCGGTCGTCCCAAGTCCCGCCGCGGCAATGACCACGGTCGATCTGAGGCCGGAATACCTGTCGAGCGGGGCGAAACGGAATACGGCATACGTATACGATGAACTTGGCGGACTCCGATGGGCTGCTGATAGTTGTTAGAAAGCAACGCGCTCGCGCCGAATTTTTTCGTCGAATTGTAAGGCATCCGGACCCGGCCTATGGTCTGCCGACGGGCCGCTG
This sequence comes from uncultured Alphaproteobacteria bacterium, assembly GCA_963728375.1. Taxonomy (GTDB): domain Bacteria; phylum Pseudomonadota; class Alphaproteobacteria; order Sphingomonadales; family Sphingomonadaceae; genus Tsuneonella. The sequence goes on along the minus strand of CAVSJL010000003.1, from coordinate 69,509 downwards.
TCTGGGCTTGGGAGAGCATAATGGGTCGCAAGCCCACAGGTCGGCCGACGAGTTTCGACATCGCTTATGCCGCGGGCGTCTCGCAGCCCACCGTAAGCCGCGCGCTGCGCGGCGACCGCTCGGTGAGCCGGGCGACGCGCGAACGGATCGAAGCGATCGCCCGCGACCTCAACTACACCGTAGACAAGAACGCCAGTTCGCTGCGCTCGCAACGATCGAACACCATCGCCTTGTTGTTCTTCGAGGATCCCACTCCCGACGACAGCATGATCAATCCCTTCTTCCTCGCCATGCTCGGCTCGATCACGCGCGCGACGGCGAACCGCGGACTCGACCTCCTGATTTCGTTCCAGCGCCTCGAGGACGACTGGCACGTGCGCTACCAGGATTCCCATCGTGCCGACGGTCTGATCCTCCTGGGCTATGGCGACTGGACGCTTTACCAGCAGCGCCTCGAGCAACTCCGCCGCCAGGGAACGCATTTTGCGCGCTGGGGGTCGGTTTCGTCCGACGCGATCGACGGCGGCACCGTCGGTTCCGACAACCAGGAGGCCGGCCGGATCGCCGGGGCCCACCTCATCGACCGCGGCCGCAAGCATATCGCGTTCCTCGGCCACGCCGATGCGCACTATCCGGAGTTCGCCAGCCGCTACGAAGGCCTGTGCGCAGCCATCCACGACGCAGGCATGGAACCCGACTCCGCGCTTCAGCACGACGCTCTGACGAGCGAAGAGGCCGGTTACGACGCCGCCCGAACCCTGATCGCGTCGGGCGTTCCGTTCGATGCGATCTTCGCCGCATCCGACCTCATCGCCATCGGCGCGATGCGCGCCCTCGCCGCGACGGGGCGCAGCGTGCCGGGCGACGTGGCCGTCATGGGTTTCGACGACATTCCCGCCGCCAGCCTGACCCGCCCACCTCTGACGACGGTGATGCAGGATATCAAGGGGGCCGGCGAGCGCCTCGTCGATACGCTGCTGGCCGACATCGACGGCCTGCCCCGCCCGGATCCGCGCCTGCCGACGCGGCTCGTCGTCCGCGAAAGCACCCGGGCGGACTGAAACGCTCACATTCGTATGCGTCTTGCCGCGCGCGCCGCATTGCGCCAGCCCGCGATGCAGGAGAGGGCAGCACAAGCCGCCACGCACTTGGGAAGGATCGTCGCGCGATGGAAAAGCCGCGTCAGGGCTTCGCCGGCCTGTGGAACATCAGCTTCGGCTTCTTCGGCATCCAGATCGGCTTCGCGCTGCAGAACGGCAACATGAGCCGGGTCTTCCAGACGCTCGGCGCAAGCATGGAGGACCTGCCGGCCCTGTGGGTTGCAGCACCTCTTACCGGCCTGCTCGTCCAGCCTATAATCGGACATCTGAGCGACCGGACGTGGACGCGTCTCGGCCGTCGACGCCCCTACTTCCTGACCGGCGCCGTCCTCGCCGCTCTTGCGTTGTTCCTGATGCCGCTGGCACCCGTCTTCGGCGCGCCGCTGCTATTCGCCGCCGCGCTGCTGTGGCTGCTCGATGCAAGCCTCAACATCTCGATGGAGCCGTTCCGCGCCTTCGTCGGCGACATGCTGCGAACGGACCAGCACGCCGCCGGCTATGCCGTGCAGACCGCCTTCATCGGCGCGGGCGCGGTCGTCGGGTCGATCTTTCCCTGGCTGCTCGAGCATCTCGGCGTCGCGAATGTCGCACCCGAGGGGATAATACCCGACACGGTCCGGTGGAGCTTCTGGGCGGGCGGCGCGGCGCTGTTTATCGCAGTCCTGTGGACGGTGCTGACGACACGCGAATACTCACCCGAGGAACAGGTCGCTTTCGCCAAGGAAACCGAGCTCGTCGACGAGCAACCGATGCGTGCGCTTGCCGCACGAAGCTATCTTTCGTGTCTCGCCTGGATTGCGGCCGGTGCCGTGATAGCCATCGGGGTCGATCTGCTCGCCCTCGAAAAGGAGGTCTATCTGCTGGGCGGCCTGCTTGCAGCTTACGGCATCCTCAGCGCGATCGCGATCTCGCTTGCCAAGCAAGGCAAGACCAACGGAATGCTGGCACAGATAGTCGGCGATTTCTCAGGGATGCCGCCCGTGATGAAGCGCCTTGCGCTGGTCCAGTTCTTCAGCTGGAGCGCGCTGTTCATCATGTGGATCAACACGACGCCCGTCGTCACCCAGTACGTCTTTGGCAGCACCGACACCGCGAGCGCTGCCTACAACGAGGGTGCGAACTGGGTGAACGTGCTGTTCACGGTCTACAACGGCGTCGCCGCCGTCGCCGCGCTCGCCCTGTTGCCCTGGCTGTCGCGCAAGTTCGGGCAGGTGACAACGCACTCGATCTGTCTGACGCTTGGTGCGGCCGGGTTCTCTATGTTCTTCTTCGTGCGCGACCCACAGGTCCTGCTGCTCGCTGAAGTCGGCATCGGCATTGCATGGGCCAGCATCCTCGCGATGCCCTATGCGATCCTTGCCTCGAACCTGCCGCAAGCGAAACTCGGCATCTACATGGGCCTGTTCAACGTTTTCATCGTCATCCCGCAACTCCTGGTCGCCACCGTGATGGGCACGATCATGAAAATCGCCTTCCCGGGCGATCCGGTGTGGACGATGCTGTTCGCCGCTGCGAGCTGGATTGTCGCCGCGCTCGCGATGACGCGCGTCGCAGCAGCCATCCCGCAAAGGACCTGAGCGCAACAGCCTGCGCCGCCGTCGCATCCGGCCTCAGCGCTAGCGCGTTCACACTCAGGGGGACAAAGTCGGGCCACGGGCAATAGGATCGGTCCGCGCGGATTTGCTCGGGAGGGGCGCGGGACTCAGGCATGTTGCAAGTTTGCAACTCGTTTGCAGGGAAAATGCGATCGCCACCGGTCGTCCTTGATCATACGCGCCCGCGTGCGGCAGACGCCGCGTGGGGTACTGCCGTACAAATCGCGGTGCGCTGTCGTTTCGACCATTTTTCAGATGCAATCACGAAGTCGGGGACACAGAATGAAATCAGACCTGCGGAATCACCTGCCAAGCTCCGCGCGACTTCTCGTCGGTGCTGGCCTTGCCGCGATCGCCCTCAGTCTTCCGGCCGCTTCGTTCGCACAGGACGCGGCTGTCACCTGCGAAGATGCGGATGCAGACGGCGTCTGCGATACGCCGCAGGAAGCGGCGGCTCCGGTCGAAAACGCGATCGTCGTGACGGGTTCGCGCCTGCGATCGGTCACCCCCTTCAATAGCCCGGATCCGATTTCGATCGTGAGCCCCGAGGTTGCGCAGAAGGAAGGCAAGATCGATCTCGCCGACGCGCTGCAAAGCTCGCCGATCGCGGCAGGTTCGACCCAGATCACCGCGGCTCTTTCTTCGAACTTCGTGACCGACGGCGGTCCGGGTGCGCAGACGATCGATTTGCGCGGCCTCGGTGCGAACCGCACGCTCGTCCTGCTCAACGGCCGCCGGGCCGGCCCGGCGGGCGTGCGCGGCGGCGTGTCTTCGTTCGACCTCAACGTGCTTCCGCTGTCGATCATCAAGGACATCCAGATCCTGAAGACCGGTGCGTCCTCGATCTACGGTTCCGACGCCGTGGCCGGCGTGGTCAACATCCTCACGAAGGATCGTCAGGACGGGTTCGTGCTGAACCTGAACACCGCCGTTCCCTTCGAAGGTGGCGGCGAGGAATACCGGATCAGCGGGTCGTGGGGGAAGACATTCAGTCGCGGTCACATCATGATCGCCGGCGACTACAAGCACACCAACGAACTTGCCCGCGGCGACCGCGATTATCTTGCGTGTCCCGAAGCGTACATCTTTGATCAATCCGGCAACCGCGCCGACCTGATCGATCCGCGCACCGGCCAGCCGCACTGTGAGGATCTGCGTTGGGGTCACATCTGGACCTACAACCTGATCGACAACCTATATCTGGATGGTGCGGGCGGGCCCGACACGGGCATCCAGACGTCGCCCAACGGAAGCACGGTCCTGCTTCAGTACCAGTATCCGAACGGTCCGGGCAGCGGCAATCTTGGTATTCCTGCTTATGGCGCGCCCGCTTATAATGGCGACTTCAGCGCTCCTGCCGGCTGGTACCCCACCGGGTACAACGCGGCGTCGACGGCGGTTCAGAACGCATACCACCCGTTCGTGGAAGAGCAGACGATCATTCCGGAAGCCGATCTTTATACCGGCTACGCTGAGGGTGCGTTCGAAATTTCGGACGCGGTCGAATTGTTTGGCGAATTCCTGTTCAACCGCCGCAAGAGCTATCAGAACGGTTGGCGTCAGTTCTGGAACTTCGGCTACACGGGCGACCTGTACGGAACAGGTGCAGGTAATTACTACAACTACTGGGCCGATGGCTTTCAGGGCGTGAACTTCCTCAGCCCCACGGCGATCACCAACCAGAACGATGCGAGCCAGAAGGTCGATTACTATCGCGGCGTCGCGGGCCTTCGCGGCGACCTTGGCGGGACGGGCAACTGGCGGTACGAGATCTATGGCCAGTACTCGAAGAGCATCGGCCGTTATCGCGACCAGCAGATCCTGCAGGACGCGTACGACACGGGTTACTTCCAGACCAGTTCGTGCGTCGGGACGGTCACCCCGATCTCGGGGCGCAACTGCGTCGATATCCCCTGGGCCGATCCCTACTTCCTGCGCGGCGAACTGACTCCCGAACAGATCGGCTTCCTGTTCGATTGGGAAGAAGGCAAGACGGTATACACGCAGAAGACCGCGGAAGCTTCGCTCGCCGGCGAACTGTTCCAGCTTCCGGCTGGTCCGGTCGGCGTCGCCGTCGGCGTCGCCGCGCGTGAAGACCGTATCAATGATACGCCTGGCGATATTACGCTTGCAGGAAACGCCTGGGGCAGCACCGCAAGCGGCATCACTGCGGGCAAGAGCGTGACGACCGAAGCTTTCGGCGAAATCAGCGTTCCGGTTCTCGCGGACACTGCCTTCTTCAAGGAGCTGACGCTTTCGGCCGCCGCGCGGATAACCAACGTCAAGTCGACCCGCGCGTCGGACGGCGTGACGGACAACGACAAGGGCAACTGGACCTATAAGCTGGGTGCCAACTGGGCGGTCAACGACTGGCTGCGGTTCCGGGCGAGCTACGGCACGTCGTTCCGCGCGCCCGCGCTGTTCGAACAGTTCAAGGCGAACGAGACCGGTTTTGTTGCCCAGCGCAACATCGACCCCTGTTCGAGCTGGGCCGCGGGCCTTGCAAACGGCACAACTTCGCAACGCGTGGCCGATAACTGCGCGGCCGACGGGGTCCCGGGCACTTACGTCGCGAGCGGCGCATCGGCCACGGTGTTCTCGCAGGGCGGCCTGGGGCTGCTGGAAGCGGAAACCTCTAAGGCACTCGTTGCCGGCATTATCCTGACGCCGTCGTTCGGTTTCCTGGGAGACACGTCGTTCAGCCTGGCGGTCGACTACTTCAACATCGAGGTGAACAAGGAAATCACGCAGCTCGGTGCGGCGAGCATCCTCTTCGGGTGCTATGACTCGGAAGATTTCGCCAACGAGCCGCTGTGCGATCAGTTCACCCGTGGGCAGAACGCGACTGCGATCTACCAGGTCGACGAAGTCTACGACCAGTACGTGAACATCGCGAGCCAGAAGCAGGAAGGCATCGACGTATCGGCGAACCTGCGTCACAATTTCGGCAAGCTCGGACGCCTGAGCCTCACGGCCGACATGACGTATCAGCTCAACGACGATTTCCAGTTGCTGCCTACCTCGCCCACCACTTCGAGCAACGGCGAGGCCGGCTCACCTAAGTGGGTGGCCGATTTCCGCGCTAACTGGGCGTTCGATAGCGGCCTCAGCCTGTTCTACGGCGTGAACGTGATCGGCCCCACCTCTGACCAGCAGGACTTCGAGGACCGTAATGGCGGCCCCTGCCTGAACTCCTTCAACCGTCAGGGGACCGCCGATCCGTCGGATGATCTGCCGATCTACGGCACCTACTGTCCCGACCTGAAGACTCCGACGACGTTCTATCACAACGCGTCGATCACTCAGGAGATCATGGACGGCCGGTTCTCGATCACGGCGGGCGTAAGCAACCTCTTCAACACGCGCCCGCCGCGGGTCTCGGTGTTGAACGGTGGCCAGATCGGTCTTCTCGGTCCGGTCGTTGCCGCTTCGCAGTATCCCTTCGTGGGTCGCCGCGGGTTCATCAACGTGACGGCGAAGTTCTAAGGGTCAACCGGATCGCTCCCGCTACGGGAGCGCCAAAAAACTGGGGCGGCATGGCGACATGCCGCCCCATCTGTTAGGGCCCTGCGCCAAGGAGACATCGCCGCAATGCCTGAAATCTTTGTCCGACGAGACGATCTCGACAAGGAAGGCGAGCGTTTCGATCGCATCAGGCTTTCCCAGCCGGTGTTCCTCAACTCGGTACAGAAAAGCGGCAGCCATCTCCTTCGAAACGTGCTGCGCATGTTCGTGCCGGTCGAACAGCAGTACAGCGCCGATTTCATCCAGTGGGGCAATTTGCAGCAACACCGGGGCGCATTCGACCCCGCGTCGCCCAAGCTGAGCTGGGGGCATCTCTTCTATGCGGACGCGTCGGCTATCGAGACCGCTTCGGCGCGCCGTGTGCTTCTTTATCGCGATCCCTACGATTGGGTGCTCGCGCGCGCACGCTTCCTGCTGTCCGACCAGTTCTCCGGCAATACCGATCATCTGAGTTCGGGCGCACTGAATGCGGACGAGCTGCTGACCCTGATGATCTTCGGCATCCCGGGGAAGCTGCCATCGCTCAACGACATGTACGAACTGAACGCGGCCGCCTGGCTCGGCGCGCGATGCCACGTCGTGAAGTATGAGGATCTCGTGCGGCACCTTGGCGACCTCGACGGAAACGACGCCGAATCGTTCTTCACCGCCCTTCTCGACGCTTGTGGGATCGATCGCCCGGACGACTGGCGAGAACGAGTCCGCATAGGATCGGACCGCCGCAAAGCGGCACAGCGCGCGAAAACCTGACCGGCATCGCTCTCGACATACCCGAGGAGCTCGGGGCGCGTCACAAGGCGCTCGTCGATTACCAGGCACCAGGACTGCGGGACCTGTTGGGTTATGTCTGACCCGGCGAATGTAACGACGGTCCGCGCGTTTCCCCTCGTTTCCGAAGCGCAACGCCTTTATAACGACGGTCGTTACGAGGGTAGCGCCCAGGTGCTCATGCGGCACCTGAAGCAGCATCCGGCCGAACCGAACGGCATGGCGATGCTTGGCCAGGTTGCGATGCGTCTCGGTGCCCTTGAGCAGGCGGCCCACTTCATGCGCCGGGCGATCGCTGCCGGACAATCTCAGTTCGAACTGCGCCGCGCATTGGCATCGGTCCTTTCGCAGCAGGAGCGGCTGAAGGAAGCGGAATCGATGTTCGCGCACCTATCGCGCGAAAGCGGCGATCCTTCGCTGCGAGGGGTGCACGCGAACATACTCGAGCGGCTTGGCCGAAGCGCCGAGGCGCTCGCAATACAGGAACGCCTCGTCGAGGAGCAGCCCGATAAGCCGTTCTTGTGGATCGCGTACGGGCACGGGCTGCGTGCCGCGGGGCGTGTCGACGAAGCGATCGCCGCTTATCGGAAGGCGACCACAATCGATCCCGAGTTCGGCGAGGGTTGGTGGGGCCTCGCTGGCATCCGCAAGAAGGTCCTGACCGATGAGGACATCGGGACGATGGAAGCCCAGGCGGCGATCGCAATCGATCTGCGGAACCAGACTCCGATCCATTTCGCGCTCGCTCGCGCTTTTGCCGAGCGCGGCCGGCATCGCGAGGCATTCGAACAATACGAGACTGCAAACCGTCTCCGTGCGGAAACGCTGGGTTACGACCCGAGCGAACTCACGAACGAAATCGCTGAGGTCGAAAGGACCGTCGATTCAGCGTTCGTCCAGCGGATGACGCGCGACACTGGAGCGGCAGACGTCCCCGTCTTCGTGGTTTCCCTTCCCAGGTCGGGCTCTACCCTGCTCGAGCAGATGCTTGGCAGCCATCCGCAAGTGGAGGCGGTGGGCGAACTGCCCTATGTTCCCGCGATCCTGCGCTCTTTCATCGAACTCGGGACGCGGCGCGGAGCGATTACCGTACCTCAGGCAATCGCCGCGATGACGGACCAGCAGGCGGATGCATTCGGGCGAGACTATCTTGAAAGAGTAGCGCTCCACCGCAAGACCGACCGGAAGTGGTTCATCGACAAGTTGCCGCAGAACTGGAACAATATCCTGTTCATCCACCGTATTCTGCCGCAAGCGAAGTTCATCGATATTCGCCGGCCCGCGATGGACTGCTGCTTTTCGAACTTCACCCAGTCTTTCACGAGCGCACATGCCTCGTCATTCGCGCTCGAGCATATCGGTCAGTCATATGTCGATTACGTCCGGCTGATGAATCACCTCGACGCGGTTGCGCCCGGTCTCGTTCACCACGTCAGCTACGAACGACTCGTCGATCGTCCGGAAGAGCAGCTAAGGCCCGCGCTCGACTATCTGGGGCTGCCTTGGGACGATCGCGTTCTCGAGTTCCACAAGCTCGACCGCGTAGTTCGCACGCCAAGTAGCGAGCAGGTTCGCCGTCCACTGAACCGGGATGGAATGGAGGTCTGGCAACCCTATTCGGAATGGCTCGGACCCTTGCGCTCGACTCTGGGAAGCCTTGCAAGCTCCTGACCGGCACGAGGTTCGCTCAGCGGATCGACGCCTGATTTCAAGCGACCAGTTCCCGAGACACGAATTCCTCAAGCGCAAATGCTTCGTCCTGCGTGAACCGCAGGCCGAGCTTGGTTCGGCGCCAGAGGATATCGTCGGCGCTGCGCGCCCACTCGCGGGAGATGAGGTGGCGCACTTCCCGCTCGGTAAGGCCATGGCCGAAGTCGCGTCCGCAATCCGCGAGCGAGGCCGCGCCTTCGAAGATTGCCATGGCATCGGTACCGTATGCCCGGACCAGCCGATGCGCCGCGTCGGCAAGGAACGGGAAACTTGCCGCGAATTGTGCCTCGAGCCCGCCCTCGCCTCCGACCGGGAAGTCGCCACCTGGCAGTGGAGCACGCGCCGTCCAACCCTCGCCCACGAGGACCGGAAGACGCTCGGCCAGAAGTTCGACGGCCTCCTGCGCAAGGTGTCGGTAGGTGGTGATCTTGCCCCCGTAGACCGTCAGGAGCGGCGCGCCCTCGCCCGGTTCCGAAAGATCGAGTTCGTAGCCACGCGTGGCCGCCTCGGGCCGGCCAGAGCCGTCGTCGATCAGCGGGCGCACGCCCGAGTAAGTCCAGACCACGTCGTCGGGCGTAACAGCTTTGCGGAAGAACCGGCTGGCACCCTCGCACAAGTAAGCGATTTCTTCGGGGCTCGCCTCGATCGGACCGCCGTCGTGGTCGACGTCGGTCGTTCCGATCAGGGTGAAATCCCCCTCGTACGGAATGGCGAAGAAGATCCGCCCGTCGGATAACTGGAGGAAGTAGGCGAACGAGTGGTCGAACAGCTTGCGCACGACGATATGCGACCCGCGCACGAGCCGCATCGCCCGGTCGGGTCTCAGACGGCCAACCTCCAGTACCTCAAGCACTTCCGGCCCGGCGGCATTGATTACCGCACGCGCGGCGAAAGTGTCGCTGCCTGCCTCTATCCGCCAGCGATCGCCTTCGCGGACTGAGCCGGGTGACGGGGCACCGCGTGCGCACTTCGGCACCGCGATCGGCTGCATCGCGCGCATTGAGGACCACCAGCCGCGCGTCGTCGACCCAGCAGTCGGAATAGACGAACGCCCGGTGGAATTCGGGCTTGAGCGGAGCGCCCGCAGGGTGCTTGGTCAGGTCGATGCTATCCGTTCCGGGCAATAGTTTCCGGCCGCCGATGTGATCGTAGAGAAACAGGCCCGCCCGTACGAGCCAACGTGGACGCAGCCCGGGCACGTGCGGCAGCACGAAGCGCATCGGCCAAGCGATGTGCGGCGCGATCGCGAGCAGCCGTTCACGCTCCGAGAGGCTCTCCCGCACGAGCGCGAACTCGTAATGTTCGAGATAGCGCAGACCGCCGTGGATCAGCTTGGTCGACTTCGACGACGTGCCGCTCGCCAGATCGTCCGCCTCGAGCAGGAGAACGCTTGCCCCGCGCCCTGCGGCGTCACGCGCGATGCCGCAGCCGTTCACGCCGCCGCCAATCACTGCGAGGTCGAAGAGGGGGCCAGGTTTTGCCATTCCTCGCTCGAGCGTCAAAGGGCCGAGCCGGGTATGCAATTGGACATGCGCGGCTCCATATAGCATCCGCTCTTGTCTCGATAGCCGGGCAAGACCTTTGCAGGTAGACGGCCGCCCCTTTCGCGGCTTAGTGGAACGCGCGTATGACCTCGCCGAACCCTCGCAGAACGCCGGATCGGATCGAGGCCGAGCTTCCCTACGCCGGCGACCTGTTTGGAGAGATCTATCTCTCGGAGACCCGGACCGAGCCCGGTGACCCTGCCGCCGGTCGTTTGCCGCTTACACGTTTTTTGCCGGGACTCGCGATCGTTGCCGTCGCCGCGGGCACCGCGGCGTGGCTTGCGGAGCACTACGGCTTTCCGATCATCCTTCTTGGACTTCTGATCGGACTGTCGCTCAATTTCGTCGCGCGCGATCAGACAACGCATTCGGGACTCGATCTGGCGAGCCGCACCTGCCTGCGGTGGGGTATCGTCGCGCTTGGCTTCCAGGTGACCTTCGCTCAGGTAGCCGCGCTTGGCCCATGGCCCTTTGCAGCGCTGGTTGCGATCATGGGAGTGGCCTTCGCCGCGGGCCTCGGCGGTGCTGCCGTATCAGGCCAGTCACGCTACGCGGGCATTCTGGCCGGCGGGGCGACCGCAATCTGCGGAGCGAGTGCGGCGCTCGCGCTTTACGGTATCATCGGGCGCGACCGGCTCAGCCAGGCGCAATTCGCGCTCACCCTGGTCGGCATCAGCCTCGCCAGCGCTCTCGCGATGTCGCTTTACCCCGCAATCGCAGGCGAGTTCGGACTTTCCGACGCCCAGGCGGGATTCCTGATCGGCGCCTCGATCCACGACGTCGCGCAGGCGATCGGAGGCGGCTTCACCTATTCGGACGCGGCGGGCGCGGAGACGACGATCATCAAATTGTCGCGCGTCGCTCTATTGGGTCCGGCCATGATCATGGTCTCGCTGTGGATCGGCAATCCGGCGAACGACCGGCAGCGGCCGATCTGGCGACGGATAACGATCCCGTGGTTCATCGCGGGCTTCGTTATCCTGGTCGCAGTCAACAGTACCGGCGTGGTCCCGATGGCGGTCCAGTCAGGGATGATGGTCGCCTCCAAGGCGCTGCTGCTGCTCGCCGTGATTGCGACGGCGATGCGATCGGACATGGCTCTGATCGTCCGGCTGGGCTGGCGCGCCGCCACCCCCGTCATATGCGCGACGCTTGCCAGCTTCATCTGCGCAAGCTGCGCGGTCTACCTCGGTGTGACCGGATAGCGGTACCCGAACAAGCCACCTGGGAAGGCGTAGTTCACGCCATCGACCGAGACTCCTCTTCGTTATCCAACCGCGATAGGCCTCGGACCACCCTGTCGATCCATTCGTGCGCTCGGGAACTGCGGTCAGGAAAAAACGCTCGCGTCGGCCTTGCGCTCCGCTCCCACTGAAGCATACAACTTCAATCATTGAAGTGACATGCGCTATTACGTGATTCCCCGAATTTGGAGAAGCTCGTGGGTTGGACCGACAAACTATCGATTGGAGCGCACGATGGAGGACATCGAGGTTTCTCTCGGGGTCGAAATGCGCGAGTATCGCGGCTGCGTGTGCCGCTTGGGAGTACCTCGAGCTACGCAGACCGCGGGCGCTGATGGACAGGCTCGATGAAGGCGCGTTCCTTTGCCGGAATGCGCTGCTCTATCGCAGGCGCCTTGGAGCACATCGGCGATCGCTGGGCATTCTTGCTGATCCGCGACCTCTCGTTCGGGCTCAACAAGTTCGAAGACCTGCGTTCGAGTACCGGCATCCCGGCGGCTACTCTGGCTTCGCGCCTGAAGCACCTGGTGTCGTCGGGCATCGTGGAGCGGGTTCCCTACAGCGAACGCCCGCCACGGCTTGAGTATCAGCTCACACCAAAAGGTCGCGATCTTTGGAAAGTGAGCGTTGCGCTGCGCGAATGGGGGGACCGCTGGGATGCCAGCGGCTTTGGCGAACCCTCGGTCGAGATGGTGGATCGCGCGACGGGACACGCGGTGATCCTCTCGCTGGTGGATGCCGAGACGGGCGAGCGGGTTCCGATCAATCGAGTCACACTCCGTCCCGGACCCGGCGCGGACGATCAAGTCCGCCGAATTCTCGAGCCAGCACAACGACCGTCCGCATGACCCAACGCGTCGAACTCTTCTACGATTTTCGTAGTCCCTACAGCTATCTCGCGCTGACCCAGCTCCAGCAGATGGATGTGACCATCGCGCTCAAGTCAATGCAGATTCTTGCGGTGATGAAGCGGGTTGGCAACGTTCCGACAACGATCACCTGCGCTGCAAAGGGCCGCTACGAACGCGACCGCTACCTCGACGCTTCTCGTGTTCGACCTGGAGCCGCATAGCCCAGGGTCGCTTCTAACCTGACAACCTGGCGGGATCACCGAAATGAAGGCTTACGCAGTTAGCGCTTACGATGCCCCGCTCTCATTGCACGAGCTTTCCGACCCCGTGGCACGTGCGGGGGAGGTCGTCGTCGCGATCGAGATTGTCGTGCGAATCCGCCGCGCCGATCCGGAGATCTCACGGTGACCACCGCGATTGCCGCTGCGCGTGCGGAAAAAATTCGAAAGAGCTTGGCGGCAGGCGAGGCGCGCGCCGAACTGCTTCGCAACGGACCAATCCTTCCAACGCTCGCGCGCCTCAGTCTTCCCAACCTGATTGCGCTGTGTTCGGCCGCAGTCGTCTCGATTGCCGAGACCGCTTACGTGGGATCGTTGGGGGTCGCCTCCCTCGGCGGCATCGCATTGGCTTTTCCAATCTTCATGCTCATGCAGATGCTCTCGGCAGGAGCGATGGGAGGAACCGTATCGGGCGCGATCAGTCGTGCGCTCGGCGCGGGCGATTACCATCGTGCGCAGTCGCTTGCGCTTTGTGCGCTGGTCATAGGGTTGGTGTTTGGCCTCACTCTTACCCTGGTGGTCCGATTTGCCGGTCCTTCGGCCTATGAGCTTCTCGGAGGAAGGGGTCTGGTGCTTCGAGAGGCGGTCGCGTTCTCCAACGTCGCCGCTCTGGCCATCGTCGCGATCTGGACGGCCAACATGCTTGCTTCCATCGCGCGCGGTTCAGGAAACATGGCCATCCCCGCATGGACGCTTCTTTCGGCAGGCCTGGTACAGATTGCCATCGGCGGAACGCTCGGCCTTGGTCTTGGCCCGGCACCGCGCCTCGGCATGGCCGGCGTAGCGCTAGGGCAGGTGATCGCGTTCTTCGCCGCCGCGATCGTGCTGACGCTTTACCTTCGCTCGACCGGCGCGCGCCTGCAACTGCGGTTCGCCCGTGGATTACTTTCAAGAGAGAGGTTTGCCGAAATCCTCAAGGGTGGGCGCGGTCGCCATGCTCTCTCCCTTGCTCTCGGTGGCGACGGTCCTCGTCCTCACAGGCCTGGTGGCGCGCTTCGGTCCAGGAGCTCTGGCAGGTTACGGAATCGGCGTGCGGTTCGAATTCCTCTTGATCCCCATTGCATTCTCGATCGGAGTTGCCTGTGTGCCGATGGTCGGCACGGCGATCGGGGCTGGCAACGTTGCCCGCGCACGCAGCATCGCATGGACCGCCGGCGGTCTTGCCGCCACGATACTCGGGACACTCGGCCTGCTTCTAGCGGCCTTCCCCGGGACCTGGGTGGACCTGTTCACCGAAGACCTAGCGGTTAGGGCTGCGGCCTATACCTACATGAGAATCGCCGGTTGCGCCTACGCGTTCTTCGGGCTTGGCCTTTGCCTGTATTTTGCATCGCAAGGAGCGGGCCGCGTAGGCGGGGCCATTGCGGCACAAGCTATGAGACTGGGCGTCGTCATCGTCGGGGGCTGGACGCTGGTGACGTCGGGATCCCCCCTGTGGGCGGTTTTCGCGTTATCCGCTTTCGCGATGGTTCCAATGGGTGTGGGAACTGCCCTCTTCATTAAATTGGCTCGCTGGTAACGCGCCATGCAACTGGGCGAAGGCCGCATCCAGATCGCCGCCAAAGCAGCGCGCGACGAATTGAGGGAGATCAAGACCTACCACGCTCCGGAGGAAGTCGGCTCGGGGATCGTCGAGAAAGCGGCCATCCTGGACATGCCAACGCCACGCTTCCAACCCGGCCAGAATGGCGGGGCAGCTCGCGCCACGAGCCAGGTGCCAGCGGAGCGTGTCGAGCCAGCGCTGAGGGAGCTTCTCGGTCCCGTCCATCGCGATCTGCGCAAGACGATGTTCGAGTGCTGGGTTGGCAAAGCGGTCGAGCAACTGTTCGGCGTAGGCATCGAGATCCTGACCCGGAAGCCGCGGCAACAGTCGGAGCCGCTTCCTCGACCATCAATCGTCGCGCTAGTCCGCACAGCTCCGGGTCCGCAATCGCCTCGTGGACGACGTCGTAGCCCTTTCGCAAGCCGCAGTAGGCAAGCAGCGAGTGCGCGCCGTTGAGCATTCTGAGCTTCGCAGTTTCGTACGGGGCAACATCCTCGACGATCTGGGCGCCGTAATTTTCCCAACGGGGACGATGCCCCGTGAAGTTATCCTCGATAATCCATTGGCTGAATGGCTCGGTGAAAACGGCGCCTTCGTCGGCAAGGCCGATTCGATCGTCGACCTGCGCCAGATCGCCTTCCGTAGTGCGCGGCACGATCCGGTCGACCATCGTTGCCGCGACGGTGCATTCGCGCTCGAACCAGGCGGCGAGCTGGGGTTGCCGCGCGGCGATCCATTCACCCATCAGGCGGCGCAAGACGTCTCCGTTGTCAGCGAGGTTGTCGCAGGGGAGAAGTGTCACGCCAGCCACTCCGCGCCGCATCCGCAGAGCCAGTCCTTCGGCGAGTAACGGATAGAAGCCGCGCTCCGCCGCAGCGAAATCGAGATTACCCGATCCCGTTCGGGCGTAACCTTTTTCAGTGACGGTGAAACTCACGATATGGCAGCTCGCAGAGGCAATGCGGGAGATTACCTGCTGACGCTGCTGGGGCGCGAAGAGCACCTCTGCCACAGCGCCGATCAAGCGCGTGCTGGCACCCGCAGCGGACCTCTGGGTCAGCGTATAGAGCCCGTCCTGCGGGACGAGCTGATCAGCCACAGTCGAGGAGCGTAGCGAGACACCGCAGATCGCCCAGTTGCTCTCCCCCGCGTCCATCGCGAGGTCGGTGTACCAGGCTTGGTGCGCGCGGTGAAACGCCCCGATCCCGAAGTGGACGATCCCCACATCCTGATTATCCCGGTCGTAGGCATAGCGCTCGACGCCGCTCGAAAGGCTTCCGACGGTTTTTTCGCAAAGCCTCACAAGCGGTAGGCCTGCTTAACGAGGTTGTAAGTCAGGTCCGCAGCGAGCTCCGCCGCTTCCCAATCCTCGATCCGATGTTCCGCGACCAGCTGGGCGAGGAAGCCGCAATCGATGCGCCGCGCAACGTCGTGACGCGCGGGGATCGAGAGGAATGCGCGGGTGTCGTCGTTGAAGCCAACGGTGTTGTAGAACCCGGCAGTCTCGGTAGTGCCCAAGCGAAAGCGGCGCATGCCCTCGGGGCTGTCGTGGAACCACCATGCAGGACCGAGCTTGAGGCAGGGATAGTGTCCGGCGAGTGGCGCCAGCTCGCGCGCGTAGCTGCTCTCGTCGAGAGTGAAGAGGATGATCGAGAGAGCGCGTTCATTGCCGTAGCGGTCGAGCAGGGGCTTGAGCGCGCTCACGTAATCGGTGCGCGTCGGAATGTCGGCACCCTTATCGCGTCCAAACTCCTCGAACAGCCTCGGTTGTGGTTACGGAACGATCCGGGGTGGATCTGCATCACCAAGCCGTCCTCGAGGCTCATTCCGGCCATCTCGGTCAACATCTGCGCCCGGAACAGCTCGGCGTCGCCTGCTCCGGCGCGGCCGGTTTTGACCCTGTCGAACAACGCTTCCGCTTCGGTCTGTGAAAGATCGGCGGTGGCGGCAGTCGGATGCCCGTGGTCGGTCGAGGTCGCGCCATGCTCGGCGAAGAAGGCGCGCCGTTTGCGGTGAGCGGAAAGGTAGCCTTTCCAGGTACCGCAATCGTGCCCCGTCAGCTCTCCGAACGACGCGAGGTTTTCAGAGAAGCCTTCGAACTCCGGATCGACGACTGGATCTGGCCGGTAAGCCGTCAACACACGTGCGTTCCAACCGCTCTCGCGGATAGTGCGGTGATGCTCCAGCGTGTCGAGCGGGCTTTCGGTGGTCGTCAAAACCTCGATGCCGTAGCGATCGAACAGGGCACGCGGGCGGAATTCCTCCCGTGCGAGCGCTTCGGTTATGGTGTCGTAGTAAAAATCTGCGGTTTCGCCATCGAGGCGCACGTCGATTTCGAAGACCTTGGCAAACACCCAATCGAGCCACATGCGGCTCGGCGTGCCCCTGAAAAGGTCGTAGTTTCCCGCCAGAATGCGCCAGGCTTCGCGCGGGTCGGCCTCATGCCCGCCTACGCCGAGTTTTTCGAGCGGAACTCCTTGCGAGTAGAGCATGCGGAACAGGTAGTGGTCAGGCACGAGCATCAACTCGGTTGCGTTGCCGAATAGCTCGTTAGCGGCAAACCAGGCGGGATCGGTGTGGCCGTGCGGACTTACGATCGGCAGCTCGGCAATCTCGCGATAGAGGTCGCGCGCGATCGCGCGGGTCGTGGGATCGGCCGGGAACAGGCGATCGGGATCAAGGTAAAGGGGCCTTGGCACTATTGCCTTCCTTTCGCGTAGAGTTGGCAAAGGCGGCCGCCGATTGCTGCGGTAAGAGGATTGTGGTAACCGGTGTCAACGGATCATTTGCACGTTTTCCGGCGGGTAACAAGTCCCTGGAAATGCGTCTTGGGAAGTAGCAAGATGGACTCCGGAGGCAGCGCAGCCGCTAAAGGCGCCTGAGAAGCCACGCTGGCGACAGCGTGGCGGTAGCACTGCGTGACATTGCTGCGGGCGAGCAAGTTTCGGTTGGCCACCGTTCTGACCGCCTTCCCGGGCCTATCCCCTCGGGCCACAAGTTCGCTCTCGATGCGATACCACGGGGGGCGGCAGTCACCCGCTACGGCGAGCGGATCGATATCGCTACCGCGGATATCGAGGCGGGGTCCCACGTGCACTCGCACAATCTGGCTACCGCGCTGTCCGGCGAACGCAACTATTCTGCCGCGCCCCGGACGAAGGCGGCTCCGCTGGCCGCGCCTCTTCCGGAGTGGCAGGGCTATCGGCGCGCCGACGGCCGGTTCGCCACGCGCAATGAGATTTGGCTGCTACCCACGGTCGGCTGCGTTGCTCCCCTGGTCGAGGATGTTGCACGCGAGGCTCGGCGCGACATGGGCAAGGTCGATGCCATTGTGGGCTTCGGCCATCCACATGGCTGCTCGCAGTTGGGCGACGATCTGGCGGGCACCCGCGCTGTGTTGGCCGCACTGTGCGATAATCCCAATGCCGGCGGGGTGGTGCTGGTTGGTTTGGGCTGCGAATCGAATCAGCTCGATGCTCTGATCCCCCTTGTTCCCGAACGAGTGCCGGGCAAAATTCGGATGATGCGCGCGCAGCAACCGGGCGACGAGTTCGGGCAGCGCATTCGCTGGTCGACGAGCTTGCCGAGGAGCTGGCAATGTTCCGCGAGAAAGCCCCAGCGTCGGCTTTGGCTGTTGGTCTCAAATGCGGCGGTTCCGACGCACTTTCCGGCCTGACCGCCAATCCCCTGCTTGGCCGCTTTAGCGATCGGGTGGCAGCATCCGGCGGACGGCTGGTGCTGACCGAGATTCCCGAAATCTTCGGAGCCGAAGACGCGTTGTTCGGCCGCGCCGGTTCCGAGGCGTCCTTGAAGAATCGGGCGCGTTGCTCAACCGGTTCAAGCGCTACTTCCTCGACCAGGGGCAACCGGTTTCGGAAAACCCCTCCCCGGGAATATCGCCGGCGGCATCACCACACTGGAAGAAAAATCGCTGGGCGCGGTGCAGAAAGCGGGCAAGGCGCCGCTGGTTGATGTGATCGACTATGGCGGCACAGCGCCGAGCCGGGCGTACCTTGCTGGAAGCGCCGGGCAACGACGCGGTTTCCTCCACCGCCTTGGCGGCCGCGGGTGCGACGATGATCCTGTTTACCACCGGGCGAGGCACGCCGCTCGGCTTTCCGGTGCCCACGGTCAAAGTTGCCTCAAATTCACGGCTGGCCGATCCAAATGCGGCTGGATCGATTTCGATGCGGGCCGGATGCTCGACGGCGACCGATGCGGTGGCGGATGTTTTCGCGCGCAGCTGTTGGCCGTCGCCAGCGGCGAACCCACGCGGCAGAGCGAGCGGCCAGCGGGTGATTGCGCTGTGGAAGCGCGGCGTAACGCTCTAGCCGTCTCGGCGAACACGCCGACAGCCACAGCGACAGCCACGGAACGTAGGTGATGAGGACCAGCGCCGCGAGCAGCGTGCGTAGAAGGGCCAGATCGTACGGACGAGCGCGGGTATGGCCACCTTGCCCACCGCCGAACCGACGAACAGCACCGAGCCGACCGGCGGGGTCACCAATCCGATCCCGAGATTGAGCATCATGATGATCCCGAAATGCACCGGATCGACACCTGCACCGATCGCAACCGGCAGGAATATCGGCGTGCATGATCACGATCAGCGGTGCCATGTCCATGAAGGTACCCAGCGCCAGCAGCATCAGGTTTATGATCAGCAGCGTCAGGATGGGATTGTCAGTCATGAAACCGATCAGCGCGGCCAGCTGCGCCGGCACTTCCAGCAAGGCGAGCGCAAAGCCGAAAGCGGTCGCAGCAGCGATGATGAACAAGACCATCGAAGCGGTGCGGACCGATTTCGCGGCGGCTTCCCAGAAACCCGGCCAGCCCAGGCTTCGGTACACGAAAGTGCCGACCAGAGCGGTATAGATCACCGCGATGGCGGAACTCTCGGTTGGCGGTGAAGATCCCGCTGAGAATGCCGCCCATGATGATCACCGCGGTCATCAGTCCGGGGACTGCATAGAGCGCCGCGCGCATGAATGCGCGCCAACCCGGGAAAATGCCGCGCGGCAGATTCCGCGCGGCGCGCAACCAGCCACGCGGTCATCATCAGCATCAAGCCGGTCAGCAGGCCCGGGATGATCCCGGCCAGAAACAGATCACCGATCGAAACGCCCATGCCCGATGGCGGCGGAATAGATGATCATGTTGTGCGACGGCGGGATCAGCAGGCCGACTATCGCTGCCGTGACGGTGACGTTGACGGCATAGTCGGCGGGATAACCCTTTTCCTTCATCAGCGGGACCATCGTCGATCCGATGGCCGAAGCGCTGGCGATGGCCGATCCGGAGACCGCACCGAACATCATCGAAGCGCCGACATTGACAAGGCCGAGCCCGCCCTGAACCCGTCCCAACGCCGCATCGGCAACCCGGACCAGCCGGTCGGCGATACCGGCTCGGTACATCAGGTCGCCCGCGAAGATGAAGAACGGGATCGCCATCAGGGTGAAGACGCTTATGCCTGACGCCATGCGCTGAATGGCCACCACCAGCGGAATGCCGATCAGGGCGAAGAGCGCCAGCGAAGCGCCGAGCAACGAAAATCCGACCGGCACGCCCAGCGCCAGCAACAGGAACAGGACTACAAAAAGGACCAGGATTTCCATTATCGGTCCTCTCGCCGCGGCGGGCGGCCGATCGGTTCGCCTGCGCCAAGGCAAACAGCGCCATCAGCAAGCCCGAGATCGGCAGCGGCATGTAAGCCAATCGCGCGGCTGATGCCCAGCGAGGGGATGACATGATCGCGCACCAGCCAGACGAGCTGGGCGCCGATAGACCAGCAGGACCAGGCCGAAGCGGCCACGATCATCTGGATGCAATCCCGACCCGGCGCGGCTGCGCGGGCCGGGCCTGGTTTCCAGCAATTCGATGCGGATATGGAAGCCCTCGTGCACTCCTGCCGCGGCGGCGAAAAACATACCAGATCATCAGGACGAGGGAGGCCTGTTCGGTCCAGGATGGGCTGCTGCCGAGCACGAATCGGCCGAACACCTGCCATCCGATGATCGCGGTCATGGCGATCAGGCCACGCTGCGGACACCGGATCAGCCAGTTCGAAGTTATGCCCGCTCATGGTCATGACTCTGCACGCCAGAATGCGCTCCACCAGACGTGCTGCTGCGGAGTGGTCAGGAATTCATCCCACATCCCGGTCATCAATTCGGTGAAAGGAGCGGGATCGACCGTTCACTTCCACCCCGGCGCGAGCATCGGCCTTGGCCTCGGCGGGGCATCCCAAAGGTTCCGCATGAAGGGGACCGAGTCCTTTGCCGAGCGCGCACCACCTGCTTGTCCTCGGGCGAGCAGGTCCCAACTGATCTTCGACATCACCAGCACTTCCGGAGTGAACAGGTGTTCGGTCAGGCTGTAGAACGGGCCGCTTCGTAATGGCGGCCGCTTTCGAGCGAAGGCCAGTTGTTCTCCGCCCCGTCGATCACACCCTGCGCCAGCGACTGGTAAACCTCGTCCAGCGGCATCGGAACCGCGTTGGCGCCGAGTGCGCGGACCATGGCGATATAAAGGTCCGACGCCGGCACCCGTAGCTTCAAGCCCTTCATGTCCTCAGGTGACTGGATCGGCCCGCGGAATTTGTAGAACGTGCGTGCGCCGGAATCGTAGAAGCATAGCCGATCAGCCGTGCGGGTCAAGCGAGGCGAGAATTTCCTCCCCAACGTCGCCGTCCATCTCGCCGCATATGGTCCGACCGATCCGAACACGAATGGCAGCGATAGGGATCGTTATCGGCTCGATCGAATTGAGCGGCGCGACGTTGACCCGGTTTAGATCGAGGCCGCCAAAGCTGGTGATTTCCAGCGTGTCGCTCTCGTTGCCAAGCTGGCCGCCCGCATAAACCTTGGCACCGAGCCGTCCTTCGGTTCGTTCCGCGAGCAACTGTCCGAGATAATCGACTGCCTGTACCGTGGGATAGTCCTGCGGATGGGCATCCGCGCAGGTGAGTATCCCGACGTGCCGGCGTGCAGCCCGGCAGAGTGCAGCGGCGACAGCGCCGTGCCGCCCAGCAGGCCACGCCGGCCCATCGGCCATCGCGCCAGTCGCTTGGCATCCCCTCCGATCCGTCAGCGCACTGAAGCGGAAGTCGCGAAATTTCGTAGCACCCGCCCCGGCCGAATACAGCCCCGGTCGCAGCATCAGAAAACCGCCGCGCACATTATGGTGATAGCCAGACACTTCCATGCCGCGATCGAACCGTTTCCAGCTTTGGCCATCATCACCGCTGGTATCGAAGGTGACGATATGGCGGTGGTTGGTCACCCGCATGCGCATGCGGTGGCCATGCGGATTGGCTGGCCGGGCCCGTTCGATACCATATTGATGGGTCACAAACCGCTCAGCGTCGAAACCCAGGCCGCATAGAGTTTGTCGTCATAAAACAGGATCAGCCCGCCGCCGCCCGGCGCGCACTCGATATCGCATTCGAACTGATAACTACGGTCGCCAGCAGTCAGCAGCAGCGGTGATCCTGAGGAAGGCGCCTCGCCCTTGCCCGTTAGATGCAACGCGCCATCCTCTACGCGCACACGAGCGGCCTCATCAACATCGCGGGAAGAACGCCCATTTGCTGCCGAGTAGCAAGGGGGCGGAAAAATCGTCGGACAGCGCCATGCCGCTGGGCTGCGCTGAGCCGCCATTTGGCTTGGGAAGCGGGGCGGACAGATCGCCGCCGGTCATCCGGAACCAGCCATCGTCGGTGAACGCCACCGGATCGAGCAGGCACTGGCGGCCTAATGTCCAATAGCCATTTTCATAGCCATGATAGAGCGACCACCAGCGCCGTCGGGCGCCTGGACCAGCGAGGCATGGCCCCGTGACCACCAGGCCTCATCCCGCTTTGCGTGCGCACCAACGGATTGTCCGGATGGTCTTCCCACGGCCCATGGATCGAGCGCGATCGTGCGGCGATGACCATATGGCCGGTGGGCGGTCCACCCGTGCCGCCGACGGCCGTGATCATATAGAACCACCCGACCCGAGGATCTTAGGGCCTTCGGGCGAAAGCCTTCGACGATCCAGTCCGGCGGATAGCGCCAGGGATCATAGACATGCTCCACCGCACCAGCGAGCGACAGATTATCATCCGACAGGCGCACACGGTCCCCGCCGGAGAGGAACAGCCATCGGCTGCCATCTTCACCCACGGCATGACAAGGATCGATATGATCCGACAGCCCGAGCGCTATCGGTTCGCTCCATGGTCCTTCGATATCTTCAGCCCAAGAGACGAAAATATCGTTCACTGGCTTTGACCGGGATATATAGCAGATATCGGCCCTTATCCTTGTGCAGACTTGGCGCCCAGACCGCTCCGATATTCTTGTGCAAGGCCGCCGCCCGCGGACGCCAGTTCACCAGATCGCGAGAATGCCAAATGGTGAGACCGGGATAGGCATCGAAGGTCGAGAAGGTCATGTAATAGTCCTCCCCGTCCTTCAAGATCGCCGGGTCGGGTCTGTCTCCCGACACTACCGGGTTGAGGAAGGTGCCGTCACCCTGGTCAGGAATGCGCTGATTATCGAAGCCGCGGCGATAGGTGCGCGCCTCGGAAAGTCTGGACGCGCTCTTCTATGGGGGAAACAGCGCGCAACGATATCGGCGTGCTGGCTACTACTCCTGCCCCGGCACTTGCGCCCAGCAACAAATCGCGGCGGCCGATGTTCATGCTAAATTCCTCTTGCTCTCCGCCCATTCCAGCCAAAGGTCTGGCCAAATCCCACCGGTCTGCCGACGGCTTTTCGGAGGCCGAAGCCGTGTCCCCCGTGTTCGAAGAAGATGCGTCTCCACCGGAACCGATTTGCGCTTGAGCCCCGCCGCCCGCAAAACCAAAGTATTCTCCACCAGGACGGCTTCATCGTCCTCTGCATGGAGCAGAAAAAATGGCGGCGCGTTCCGTGGCACATTTTGATCCGGAGAATGGCCCTCGTTCGAGTTCTCTCTCGGTGGGGTTTGCGGACCCCAGCAAAAGTCCACGGGATCCGGCATGAGCCCCCCCGATCTTATCATTCATACTGACGACCGGAGATACTGGCGCTGCACAGAACGGCTTCGCGGAAAGGCCGTCGGCGACCGTCGACCGGTTGATACAAATTCGCGTCGAAGCGGGTTGCGAGATCGGCGCAGAGGTGACCGCCCGCCGAGAAGCCAATTACCGCAACGCGCTCTGGCTTAACGCCGTAAACCGACCCGAATGGAAGCGAATTAACCGGATAGCTCGCTGCGCATCACAGAGCGGTATTCGGACCCGCTTCCCATCCGTCCCCCGGCAAACGATAGAATAAGACAAATGCAGTAAAGCCTCGGGCGGCAAGCCAACGGCCCATCTCGTAGCCTTCTTTGTCCACGACGACATGGCGGTAGCCGCCGCCGGGCATCAGCAAGACAGCGGCTCCATTTGGTCGCATCGGCCGGAAACCGCCATGCGCGGGCGGGTAATGCCGAGCACCGCGCGATCCGCGACAAGCGTATCGGTAGAGCGTTCGGCGGTCTGTTCTTCCGGGGCCTCGGCCGGCATTCCGGGAGCGCCGGCGGGCCAGAGGTCGATCGTTTCGATTGGCTGCGGCAACCCCGGCGGCAGAGGGCCACCTGCCTCGGGCGGCGGCGTCTGGCCTGCTGCCCGCGCTGCGCCGAGCGCACCTGCAACAAGGCCCGCCGCAAGAATCGATCGCCGATCACTCCTCACAGGCGGGCCTCCATCGTTGCCGAACGCCAGGTAATTACATCGAGACCCGGACGCCCGCCATGAACACCCGCCCGAAGTGGTTGTTCTCGTAGTTGCGGTGTGAGAAATCGTCGACGAAGCGGGTACGATAGGCGTCGGTGAGGTTGGTGCCCTCAAGCGACACTTCGATCCAATCGGTGAGCTTGTAGCGGATCGAAGCGTCGACGTTCACGATGCTGTCGTATCCCTCGAAGATATTGAGGTTACCGCTCGTGCTATCGAAATAGCTGTCGCGGTACGCCGCCGAGACGCGTGCCGAGAAGCGCCCGTCTTCATAGTACAACGTGGCGTTGGCGGCTTTCTTGGCCAGATCGAGCAGCGGACGGGTAAATACCGTCGCGGGACCCGAGACCGGGTTCCCGCTGCTGTTAAGCGCGGTGGCCGCGGTCGACAGGGTATAGTCCACATCGCTGTCGACGAAAGTCACGTTGCCCAGCACACCGAAATTGCCAAGAATGCCGTCGGCAAAAATGTTGAACGGCAGTTGCAGCGCCAGTTCGACGCCCTTGAGGTTGGCGCCGGGGCCATTGACCTGGGTGCGGAACTCGATCGGCACGCTGGGGTTCGTGCCGCCGACGATCGCGTTGTAGAGCGGCGTGCCCGCCGTAAGCAGCGAATTCGGCAGGCCGCTTTGCGCATATGTTCCCTGGAAGGAACTCGACAGCGGGAAGCTGACAATGTCCTTCGCGAACGCGGCGACCGATACCAGCGCGCCAGGCGCGAAGTACCATTCGAGCGACGCGTCGTAGGCAGTTGCCCGATAGGGATCGAGGAACGGGTTGCCTGAGCTGATGCGGAAGTTGAACTGGTCGACCGAACCGCCAGGGGTCAGGCTGCCCAGAGTAGGCCGGGTAATAACCCGCGATACCGCGCCACGAAGTATCAGCGAATCGGTGAGGAACAGGTTGACGTTGGCCGCCGGCAGCCAATCATCGTAGCTGCGCTCGACGGTGGCTTCGGTCCCGCTGACAAAGCCGGTCGAGCGCTGCTCGGTCTTGATGAAGCGGGTGCCGACGTTGCCGGTAATCCGCAGGCCCATCAGGCTCTCGGTATCGAAGTTGAACTGCAGGTAGCCGCCCTTTGTCTTTTCCGTGACCGAGCGATCCTCGCCCTGCTGTAGCACCGCGGTGCGCTGGTACAGTCCTACCGCATCGGCCGCCGGGCCGAGCAGCGGGACCAGCCACATATTCGTGTTGCCCGCCGGTTGTCCGGCGTTGCCGAGGTCGAACACAGTGGAGATGTCGTCTGTCACCGGGAGTCCGGTTTGGCCCGGGGCGCAAGGGAAAGCCGCGCAATATGTGCTGTCGCGGCGGTAACCCTCGGTGTCGAAATCGTAGCGGCGGTAGATGCCGCCGAAGTCGACACGCAGGCCCTCGGCCACGTCCCATTGGAAATCGAGACCCGCGGTCTCGAACTTGTTGGTCAGGAACGACGGACGATCGCGAAATTCGGCGAGCTCGAACTGCGAAGGCGTGGTGATTCCGCTGCCGAAAACCAGCTGCGGTGTGTTCATGTCGGTGTAGTCAAACGTGTAGCCGTTGATGCGATCGTCAAACAGGATCGTGGTTTCAACGGGGATGTCCGCATCGGAGCGCGACTTGCCGCCGCGCAGCGTGACGGCAAAGTCGTCGGTCAGCTCCTGTTCGAGCTTTGCCGAAACCTGCCAGAACTTGGTCTCGCTCTCCCGCGAGTAGCGCTCGGTCCGGACGTAGGCGTTGTTGAGCGTGGCCGCGACGAGATTGTTGTCGCCGTCGATCGTGTAGTTGGAGACGTCGATCGTGCGCTCGTTCGAACGAACGAGGACTTCGCCCCAGAACTCGTCGCGTGTTTCATTGAACTTGGAATAGAGTCCGTCGATCGACGGCTTGGTCCGATCACTCGGCTCTCACTGAAAAGAGCCAGTGATACCCAGACGCTCGCGATCATGCTCGATCAGGCCGTAGCGTGGAATGCGCGGATGATAGGCCAGACCAGCCTCATTGCACACCGCGCTGGGCAGATAGGTGGAGCCCGCTAAAGCAAGGCGTGCCGTTGACGGAGCCGAAGGCACCTTGCGTCCAGCGCACCGTATTATTGCCCAGCTCATTGGTCTTATATTCGGAATAGGCAGCCGAAGCGGAAACGCCGAAAGTCTGATCCAGCATTGGTCCAGCCGATCAGCCCGGCGAGGCGTGGGCCCCCCCCTCTTCGGACAGATCATTATAGCGGACCTGGGCGGAAACAACCGCATGGAAGCCGGGGTCAAAGGCCAGCGGATTGCCGGTGTTGAGATCGACCACCGCCCCGAGCGAACCCTCGTCGAGGGTGGCTTCGGCAGTCTTGTGGACCATGATTGAACTGAACAGTTCGGACGCGAACACGTTGAAATCGAACCCGCGCTCACGATTGGATGGCGCCATCGGTCGAAGTGGAGATCGCTTCCATTCCGTTGACACGCACGCGGGTGAACTGCGGGCCGAGGCCGCGGACAGTGATCGCGCGGCCTTCGCCGGCATCGCGCTGGATGGAGACGCCGGGGATACGCTGAAGCGATTCCGCGAGATTGGTATCGGGGAACTTGGCGATATCTTCGGCCACGATCACGTCATTCTGGCTGGTGAACCGCGCTTCGCTGCGTGCGGCGTTGAGGATTCGCGGAAACCGGTCACGACCAGTTCGTCGCCGGAACCGCTTCGCTCAGCTGCTCGTCGATCTCATCTGCTGATCGGGGATTTCGGTCTTATGTTCTGCGCAGATGCAGTGTGCGGCAACAGCAGCGCCGAGCTTGCCAGCAGCATTGCCCATACGTGGTTTTTGGACGTAAACTTGTTCATGCCTTCCTCCCCATTATAATGGCACCGGTGTCTAAATTCACGGCGTCTTGGCCGGGACCAATAAACCTTCGGTACCCCTCTCCCATATCGACTCCCGGTCCTTTTGCGGTAACCGGTGTCATTATCTTATTGCCTCCGCGTTCCCGCGCTGTCAACACGCTTCCGAGAGAGGAGAGAAACGATGCCGACAATCGGGTTTAACTTGTTCGGCGCTGATCTCGCTCACCTTGCCGGTCGTCCCACCAGCGCAGGCATCGCCGCCCGACCCACTCAGGGTGGGCAGGCGGCGAATCGGCGCGTCACCTCGTTGGCCAAGGATGGCCCCGGCATCCTTGCCGAAGCGCTCGCCGCCAAGGGCAAGCACATCATTGTGTTTGAAGTCGGCGGCGCGATCGACCTGGAGCGTTCTGTACTCAGATCAAGGAGCCTTATGTCACCATCGCGGGTCAGACCGCGCCCTCGCCCGGCATCACCATCATTCGCGGGGGGATCAATGTGCGCGGGCACGACGTGAAGATCAGCATCTTGCGCGTCCTGACCGGGGCGGACGATCGCCTAGCTCAGCGGCTGGGAAGCCGACGCCCTTTCAACCGTCGCGGCACACAATGTGGTGATCGAAAACAACAGTTTCTTTGGGCGATCGACGGGAACATGTCCGCCTGCGGCCCGCGCTTTTCCGGCGACACTGTGGATGAATGGCGCCAGGGCACCAGCCACGATTCGTCTTTCGCCGCAACCTCGCGGCCGAAGGGCTGGCAGACGCCAGCCATCCCAAGGGCGAACACTCGAAGGGATCGCTGATACACGACAATGCCACCGGGATCGTATTCGACCGCAACGTCTGGGCGCATGATGTGGAGCGCTCGCCGCTGGTAAAAGGCGGCGCACAGGTGTTGATGGTTAACAACCTGATCTACAACCCTAAGCATCGCGCGGTACATTATAACCTGATGGATCTGGAATGGGGCGGCCATGCGCCGGTTATTGGCGAGATCACCGCGATTGGCAATGTGTATCGCGGCGGCAACGACACCGACGAGGGCTGCCGTTCCTGATGCTCGGCGGGGTAGGCGACCTTGCTTATTATGGCCGGGACAACCGGGTGGTCGACCGACATGGCAACGCGCTGCCGGTGTTCGGCACCTACGGCGAGACGGGAGCCAAGCTGATCGAGTCGGACGCGCCGCTTGCCGAGCTTGGAGGCTACGACATCCCCCCGAGCATTGAGGTGGAGCCTACGCTGCTGGCGACGCCGGCGCCCCCCGGGGATCACGGGGCGGAAGAAATCCGCATGCTGTTCTTTATCGCAGAGGGGCGCGGCGAAGTTTAATTCGGAGGACGAGGTGAGTGGTTATCCGGAGATCGCCCGACGAGGGCGCCATTTCCCGAAGCGGATGGGACATGGCGACGATGACGCCGAAATCCGGGCGCTATCCGGGGCAGAAGGAGGGCGCACAGGAACATGTTTTGCCGCGGGACCGCGACATGAGGGGGGGGGCACAGTGAAAGCGCGGCCGGCATGTTGGCCGCGATCGCACTGCCCGGCTGCACGACGGCGACCGCGACCGGAACCGCGCCAGCCCCGCAGATGGTGGTGGTGCACGAAAGCGAGGTCGCGGTTCGCGAGGCGCCGCCCCACGGCGCGATCGGGATGTCGACCGCGTACCGCATCAGCGATGCCGCCCCGCAACCGCGGCGGATGGAGTTCCGCCGCCGCGTGCTCGACGCGGGTGCGGCGATCGGGGAACATCCAATCAATCATGACGAGGTATACTACGTTACGGCGGGCCGCGGAATCGTGGTGTCCGACGGGGCTGAAGCCCGGCTCGAGCCAGGCATGGCTGCGTATCTCTACGAAGGCGCGGTGGTCGGAATCCGCCAGATCGGCGAAGAGCCGCTCTCGATCATCATTGCCTATCCGGTCACTGACCCGAGATAGCCGCAATCAGGAGCCCGGCTGAATGTAGGGCGCGATCGACCACAGCTCGCGCTGCCATTCGCGGGGATCGTTTTCCATGGCAATTCCGTCCTCCCCTATAACCAGCGTCGCCCGGTCGGGCAGGGTATACGGCCTCCATCCCGCGAAATCCGGCGCACCGCGGCGTGCCATCCCGGCGAACGCGGACATCATCACGGCACTGATCTCGCGCGCCCGCTGACCGGTGCCGGAGTAGCTGCCCGGCGCATCGAGCGTCCCGAATACGTACGGCAAGTCATCGGTGTGTGCCGCGCCGCGCAAAGGATCCAGGGAGATGGCCGGTCGAGCTGGTAGACCCAGGTCAACGTCGCTCCGGACCTTACCCGTTCATCCGCCTCGATCACCTGCCCCGGCCAGCTGCGCCCGGCCGTGGTCGCGGCGTAGAACACCTCTTCGGGCGTCCATGCGGGAAACTTGCTTCGATACTGCTCGACGACCCATTGCGTCGGCAAATCGATCTTGATCTGGGGCGCAATTCGCTGGGCGAGATTAGACCAGTCAAGACCCTCGAGCACCGGACCGCGTGGATCGAGGAAGGCGCGCGTCTCATCTTTCGTATTGCCGAGGATCATCGGAATCGCGAGCGACTGCGGAGCAGCGTCGGGCCAGAAGGGATGACGCGGCAAGTTGCTCATGTCGAGCACTGGGCCGAAATAGACCCGTCCGCCCAGGATCGGATCGGTTGCCGAGAGCCCCTCGATCAGCCGCTCGACGGGAAGGGTCAGCAGTGCGGCGGGATCGTCAGTCGCCCGCCCGAGCTCGGCCATGAAGGCGTGGGTGCGAGCTAGCGCGTTGCCCGGACCGCTGGCCGTCACCTGCTGTCCGCTCATCGTCGCGGCTGAATGGAACAGTCCGTCTGCCGCCGGCATCGCCATCAGCGTGGCGATTTTGGCACCGCCGCCCGACTGGCCGAACACCATCACCCGCGCCGGGTCACCTCCGAACGCTGCGATATTGTCGCGCACCCAGCGCAGCGCGGCGATCAAATCGAGCTGGCCGAGATTGCCGCTGTCTGCGAAGCGCGCGCCATATGGTTCCAGCCAACCGTAGCCGAGTACGTTGAGCCGCTGGTTGACCGTGACCACCACCACATCGGCGTTTGCAGCCAGGTTCTGTCCGTGCGTGAGCGGGTCGGTAACCGTGCCCGAGGTGTAGGCCCCGCCGTGGAAGTAAACCATGACCGGTCGCTGCCCGCGCGGGTCGGGATCGGGAGTCCAGACGTTCAGAAACAAGCAGTCTTCGCTCTGCTGCTGGTCCTTCAGACCGGATTGCGGAGCGATCGGCCCGAACTCCCACGCAGACAGCGGATCACCCGAGAAGGCACTGGGACCGGGCGCCGAAAGCGGGCCGGCGGTGGCATAGCGTATGCCGAGGAACGCGGCGACCTGCCCTTCGCGCTTGCCCCGGTACCGCCCCGCCTTCGGGTTGGACACACGTGCCAGCGAAGGCGAGGCGGCCGCGACAAGTCCGCCCAGCCCGCCCGCGAGCGCAGCCGCTGCGGGAGACGGCGCTATCGCCGAACATCGCCCCCACCGGCGGAAAACCCGTCGAGCGCCGCGCGCCCGACCAGGCATTTGTCGCCTTGGATGGTATGCTTGAGCGCGGCCAGCGCCAGCCCGCCCTCGGCCATTGCGCGCGGATCACCGCCCTCGAGCCAGCGAGGAGCACGCCGGCGGCAAAGGCATCCCCTGTGCCAATCCGATCGACGATCCCCTCGACATCGATCTCCTCGGTCTGGTGCGCTGCGTCCCGGCTGTCGACCCGTGCGGCAATCCGGTGATGGCTCGCGGTGACGAAATGGCGCGCGGTCGAAGCGATCAGCTGCAGCCCAGGGAACTCGTCGAACGCGGCCACGGCGGCCTCGCGTCGACGATCCGGCCCGTCTCCGGGAATTCCGTCCGAGCAGCAGCGAGATGTCCCGGTGATTGCCGATCAGGATCGACGCGCCTGCACGAGTCGCGCAAGACCTCGCGCGGCTTGCTGTCCCACGCGTCCCATAGCTGCGCGCGGTAGTTCCCGTCGAAGCAAACGGGCACGCCCGCCGCGTCTGCGGCGGCCTGTGCGGCCCTGGCCAGCGAAATTCCGTTGGGGCCCAGCGCTGGGGTGATCCCACCGCAGTGCAGCAGCCGCGCCCCGGCGAGCGCGCCTGCGAAGTCGATCGTCTCGGGTGCGGCCTCCGCAAAGGCGCTGCCCACGCGATCGTAGGTGATCGAAGATGGCCGGGGCCCTGCGCCGGCCTCAATGAAGTAGAGCCCGACCCGGCCCGGCGCCGCGAGCAAGAAAGCGGGTATCCACCCCGCAGCCGCGCAGCGAGTGGACCAGCCGGTCGCCCAGCGCGATTGTCGCTGACCAGTCCCGCGAAGCGCACGTAGTGGCCGAGTCGGGCGAGGGCTCCGGCGACATTGGCTTCGGCCCCGCCGGGGAGAGCTGGAGCATGTCGGCCTGGACCACATCTGCGGCCCCGGCGGTGTCAGGCGGATCAGCAGCCGCCGAAGCAGGTGACGGTCATCGAATATGCCTAACGCGCGAGCCAGCCGCCGTCGACGGCCAGAATGTGGCCCTGAACGTAGTCGGCAGCTTTGCTGGCGAGGAATACCGCCGCACCGCCGATGTCCGCGGGATCGCCCCAGCGCCCCTCGGGAATCCGCTCGAGAATCTGCCGGTTACGCTCTTCGTCGCCCTGCAGCGCGGCCGTGTTGTTGGTCGCGATATAGCCCGGCGCGATGGCGTTCACGTTGATGCCCTTGGGCGCCCATTCGTTGGCCATCAGCTTGGTCAGGCCACCGACGCCGCTCTTGCTCGCGGTATAGCTCGGCACCCGGACGCCGCCCTGGAAAGTGAGCATCGATGCTATGTTGATGATCTTGCCGCGCCGGCCGTCACTGCTTCGCCCAGCCGGCCATGTGCCGGGCCGCCGCCTGACTTAGGAAGAACAGCGTCTTGAGATTGGTGTCCATCACCGCGTCCCAGTCCGCCTCGGTAAAATCGAGCGCGTCGTCGCGGCGGATGATGCCGGCGTTGTTCACCAGGATGTCGAGCCTCCCGAGCCGGTCTACCAATTCGTCGACGACACCTTCGACGGCGCGATCGAGGACAGGTCGGCGGCGATCAGTTCACATTGCGGCCGAGCGCGCGAACTTTTGCGCGGTTTCATCCGCCGGGCTGCGGCCGACCGCCGCGATATCGGCGCCCGCCTCGGCGAGCGCCACCGCGATGCCCTGACCGATGCCGGCATTGGCCCCGGTGACGACGGCGACCGGCCAGTTAGATCGAATGGCGACATTGCCCTCTCCCTCCCTATTAAGCTGACAGATGTCGAGCACGTTCATGTCGGTATAGTCCTGATTCTCGCCGCCCATCGCCCAGATAAAGGCGTAGTTCTTGGTGCCGGAGCCCATGTGGATCGACCAGGGCGGGCTGATTACCGCTTCTTCGTTGGCCATCACCAGGTGACGCATCTGGTCGGGCTCGCCCATGTAGTGCATTACCCGCGCGTCTCGTCGAAGACGAAATAGAGGTAGATCTCGCTAGCGGCGATCATGGAGATGCGGCGGCATGGTGTTCCAGACGCTGCCTTCCTCCAACACCGTCAGGCCGAGCAGCAGCTGCGCACTTTCGCACACGCCGGGGATGACCAGCTGGTAGATGGTCCGCTGGTTGGAATTGGCGAGGTCGCCGCGCTCCAGTGGGTTGGCCTGAGCCACCGTAATCTTCTTGAGTCGCAGGCCTTGTGCGCTGGCAGGCGCACCAAGGTAGAAACGCGCGCCCTTACCTGCAAACTCACTCCTTTGGATCCCATGGGGATATACAGGCATTCCTTATTGTCGAGCGTTGTCTCGCACCGTCGACGGTGATTGCCACGGTTGCGTACAGACTTCACGGCGGCCATCTCGCGGCGCTGGAGGAATGGGTGGCCAGTCGCGCTGTCGGGCTCACTATGCCGCGGCAGCTCGAGCGCGCCGGCAGGCACGCAGCCGCCGACACGAACCGCTCATTGTGCGAATAGTCGAGGCTGATCTTGCCGTCGAGGAACAGCCCGGGCACCGATAACGTTCCCGAGCTGATCGTTGGAGGCTGTTCCATCATGTAGGATGGGTGGCGTTAAATTTTCTGATCATCGGGACTCTTCCCGGATTTCGAATTTGGGCTCCCAAGGCCATTGCGGGCGGCTTTATGGAAACCGGTGTCATTTGCCTCTTTAACCCGCATGGGGACTGTTTCAAGCGTCTATCGCCGGCCAGAATATGTAAGGGCGACGACCAGTCCCGTCGCACGAGGTCCGGATAGGAAGCGGGAAGGCTGCTCCGCCACGTCGTCGGGGGCGATCAGTTTGAGCGCGGCGGCACGTCCCATCTCCCGTACCGGCCAGCGGATCGTGGTCATGGGCGGCCAGATATGTGCGGCAATCGGCGAATCATCGAACCCGATGATCGACAGATCGTCCGGCACCTTCAATTCGCGCTGACGAGCGGCATGAAAGGCGCCTGCGGCCATTTCGTCATTGCTGGCGAAAATCGCGGTGGGCCGCTCAGCGGTGGCAAGCAACTGGTTCCGCGGCCGCCATACCCAAATTCGAACCGATAGGTTCCCTGCACATGCCATTCGGGTGGCACTGCCAGTCCGTGCGCCTGCATTGCGCTAAGAAATCCCTCGCGCCGTTCGAACGCGGAGCGGAAACCC
Source organism: uncultured Alphaproteobacteria bacterium (assembly GCA_963728375.1). Classification (GTDB taxonomy): domain Bacteria; phylum Pseudomonadota; class Alphaproteobacteria; order Sphingomonadales; family Sphingomonadaceae; genus Tsuneonella. The sequence continues at coordinate 36,135 of CAVSJL010000003.1, read as the reverse complement.
TCAGGCCCTTCGATCAGTGCGATTTTGCGGTGGCCCTGCTCCACCAGATGATCGACCGCCTGCTGCACCATCTCGCGATCATTCGACGCGACGATGTGGTCTTCATCATCAAGCATCGCCGAACCCATCCGGACATAACCGCAGCCCATTTCGCGGCACAATTCGGCCAGTGCATCGTCTTCCGAAATCGGCGGAAGGATCAGCACGCCATAAAGCCGCTGCTGCTCCAGAAAGCGGCGGATATCGTCCTTCATCGCGGGCGAGTGACGGTCCACCGGGCGCACCACCAACGCGAATTCCGTATCGCGAATGGCGTCAAGCACACCTTCCTGAAAATTGAGCACCGTCTGCGCATTGGGGTTGTCATGCAGCAAGCCGAGCAGGAAGTTTCGGCGCAATGCCAGTGCCCGCGCCTGAGGATTGGGCACATAGCCCAAATCGGCAATGACGGCCTGAACCTTTGTACGCGTGTCTTCGCCTCAACAACGCGGAGCGATTGATCACCCGGCTGACGGTCTTTTTCGAGACCCCGGCGATACGGGCCACATCGTTGATCGTCGGCTGCCTATCGGTTGTTGCCATTTCAGTTCCCCGTCGCAAGTCCGTGGCTTAGCCCGTCACTGGCCCCCCAAACAAGCGCCACCTCGCCGCCGAGGCACCACTGGCTACTGCTGTTTGAAAATCCTTTGACACCGGTTACCGCCATGGCCACAAGTGCGCAAGGAATTGGAGGGTTCGGACCAACATGGCCGAAATGAATCGCCAGATTGCTCGCGCTTTCATCGAGGCGCGACGAAGCGGCCGCGCGATCACAGCCTGTGCAGGTGTAGGCCTCCGGCCACCCTCGCCGATGCATACGCGATCCAGGATGCCGCGCTTCAGCTGTGGGATCGGCCTGTCGGTGGTTGGAAAGTGGGGAAGATCAATTCACCACTCGATGAAAGCCTCGGTGCCGAACGCCTTGCTGGTCCGGTCTTCGCCGATGCGATCGTTTACATCGGCGAAGCGCCTCCCGGCGTTGCCGTGTTCGCCGATGTTTCGCGGCCGCCGAAGCCGAATTCATGCTTCGCCTGGCACCGAAATCGAACTCCGACTTGCCGGCCACCAATCAAGAGGCGATGGAATGGGTGGATTCCATCCGCGTCGGCGTCGAAATCGCATCGTCTCCCTATCCCTTCATCAACCGAGACGGCCCGTGCGTGACGATCTCCGATCACGGCAACAATTTCGGGCTCGTCCTCGGTGAGGAGGTGCCTCGCGATGCGTGGGATAGCCTCGACAGCGTCGAGGTGAAGCTGGATATAGACGGCAGGACGGTCGGAGCCTCCACGACGGCGACAATGCTCGATGGACCGTTCGGAGCGGTGCGATTTCTGCTTCAAAACCTCCAGTCTCGTGGAATCGCATTTCAGGATGGCTGGTGGATTTCCTCCGGCGCAATCACCGGAGTGCATGACGTCACTGCGGGGAACCGCATTCAAGCTCACTTCGGCGACCTAGATACCGTCGCGGTCGCTATCGTCGGCTAGAGACAGCGCGGCGCCGTTTTCCGCTCACGGCTGTTGGGTCCAGTTCTGTGACAGGCGCGGATCGTGCAACTTCAGCCGATACCTCGTTTCGGACTTCCATTTCGAAGCGACCGGGGTGAAGAGCAGATCCTGACAGTCGAAGCTGAAGTCGGCTATCGGTGATACCGGCTTGGCAGTGACCCGCTCGACCTTCCCATCTGCGTCGAGCACGAACGTCAGGTAAGCCGCCTCGATGGATGGATCGGTGAACCTCGCGATGAATGTATCGTATTGATAGTGCGCGAGAGGTCCTTTCATGTTGGGCGTCGTCCTGAAGTCGACCTGCAGGCTATATTTCCCGAACGCGTTACAGCGATATCGCCATACCAGGCATCGCATTAGGTCCCGGTGTAGCTATCCAGCCTTTTTTTTTTTTTTTTTTTTTTTTTTTTTTTTTTTTTTTTTTTTTTTTTTTTTTTTTTTTTTTTTTTTTTTTTTTTTTTTTTTTTTTTTTTTAAAAAAAAAAAAAAAAAAAAAATAGCCAAGATAATGATCGAGAAGTTCGTACATCAGCCCTACGATGATCTCGCCGTCCTCTGAATTGATTTCGATCGAAAAGCCGACATTTTTCTCGGGGATGAGAACGACGACCGTCTGAAAACCGAACACCGCGCCGCCATGCGAAATGATCTTGGCGCCGCGGTAATCCTGCACGTCCCAGCCGAGCGCATAGGCCGAGAGACATCGGCTGGGTCAGCTTCAACGCGTCCGGGACGGAGAAAATCGGCAGCGGGACGACCGGCTTCCACATCTGATCGTGGGCTGCTTCGCTGAAAAGCCGGCCGGTTCCTTCGGGCAGCTTGCCATGCGCAAGCTGGATAAGAAGCCAGCGCGCCATGTCGTTGGCGCTGACGGCGAGCCCGCCCGCGGGCGCGGCGTTGCGGCCGAGATCGTCTCTTTCGTTCAGAACCTCCTGATCGCCGGCGCCGCGCAGGCCGCTATTCATCCGCGCATGTGGCTGGGCGCGGTCTTTGACGCGAAAACGCGTCTCGTCATCGCTCGTCGAATGCAACATGCCGCCGGGTTTCAGGAGATGGTCCGCCGTGAACGTCTCCCAGGTCTCGCCGGTGACGGATTCGATCAGCTGACCCGCCACCATGTAAAGGATGTTGTCGTAGGCGAAGTCGCTGCGGAAACTCGTCGCCGGCTTGATGTAGCGCAGACGCTTCACGGTTTCTGCGCGCGACAGATTGCTGCGCGGCACGAACAGCAAGTCGCCGGCGCCGAGGCCCAGCCCGCTGCGATGGACGAGAAGGTCACGGATCGTCATTTCGCGCGTGACCCAGGGATCGTACATCTGAAAGCCGGGTAGTCCGTCGATCACCTTGTTGTCCCAGTCGATCTTGCCCTGATCCACGAGAATGGCGAGGTCGGCGACGGTGAAGGCTTTTCCGGTCGAGCCGGTTGGAAAGATCGTGTCGGCGCCGACAGGCTCCGGAAGAGCCGAGCTTCGCAACGCCATAGCCTTTGGCGAGCGTCGTCCTTGCCGTCCTCGACGATCGCGATCGCCATGCCGGGGTGTTCTCCCGAAAGATCGCGCAGCGCCTCGATGCGCGCGCTGATCCCTTCCGGCGGATCGGCAAGCGCGGGCGAGGCGACAAGAGCGAAAAGCAGGACGGCGAAGGAGAAAAGGCGCTTCATGAGGCCTCCGTTTGCAAGTGGCTGTTTCCCCCGTCTCGCCGAAAGATCACATAAGCGAGAAGCGGAAGGACGTAGACGGCGATGATGACCCAGGCGAGCGCACGGTATCCGGACGCGATCAGCGCCACGAGACCGATCCGGTCGGCAACCATCATGCACGGCAGCAATAGCGCGAAGGTCAGGCCCGCGCGGACCTTCGGCGTCATATCCATCGCGCGTGCCTTGGCAATCCGCTCGTTTACTGCATGGACCGCGCCAATGCCGCTTTCGAGCAGCGCGGCGAAGATCATGAGCTGGAACAGCGCGTTGAACGCCGGATGTCCGAGGCGCCTGAGTATGTAGTCGGACGGCAACACCGCATCCGCGATGTCGGGCAGGAAGGCGACCATGCTTGTCAGGAAGAGCAAGGCCGGCAGCATAGCGAGCGGGCCGGCGATCAGTCCCGCTATCACCGCGTCGCGGCGGCTACGCAGATGGCGGGTTACCGGGAGGATTACGACCGCGCCGACGATGTTGTAACCCGCGTATGTCAGCCCGCCAAGCGGCCATGCGCCCGAGGGCGGCGGAGCGGCCGCGAAGCCTGCCTCGATGCGATCGCCGACGGCGGTCAGCGAGAGGACCAGGAAGATGGCGTAAGTCGCATATAGCAGCACGGAGAGTACCAGGAAGGCCCGCTCCACCCCCACGTTTCCGAATGCGACGCACAGGGTGATCGCGGCCATGAGCGCGATTGTGCCTGCCACGCTCGGCAGTCCCAGCGTCGATGCCGCGATGGCGCCCGCGGCGGCGCCGAAAACCGCAAGGATCAGGACTATGAACACGGCATAGGCAATCTCGAAGATCACCCAGCCGCGCCCGAGCAGGACCTGAAAGAAATGGCGATAATCGCGAGCGCCGGTGCGGAACGCGATTGCGAACGTCGCGGCGGCCACCAGCGACCAGATGAGGGTCGCGAACGCCATCGCCGCGAGACCGCCCCACGGTCCGAAGGGAAGGAAGAACTCGGCAAGTTCGCGGCCCGTCGCATATCCCCCGCTCATCACCACCGCCTTGAATGCCAATCCGGGAAGCAGGAAACGGCGGAAACGGTCGGCAAGGACGCTCACGATGTGCAGGCGTCCAGCAGCCGTTCGAACGCCGCGCCGCCGCGGATCGGGTCGGCCACGGGGAGCGACAGGCGTATCGAGGTTTCCTCGATGACCTGCACCGCATGGGCTTCATCGAGATGGTTCGTGGCGAGGCTCACCCCGGCGCAGCGGATCGCCGGATTGGTCAGGCGCCCTGTGCGCAGGGTTAGGTCGATCACCTCTTCGACCGAGGGCAGGCATATAGCCGGGATGCCCGAGCATGCTTTCGCGGCCGGGCTTGTGGCAGACGACGAACAGGTCTGGCTGGCTGCCGTGAAGCAGCGCCAGCGAAACGGCGGCATAGGAAGGGTGGAACAGCGAACCTTGCCCCTCGATCACGTCGATGTGAGCGGCATCGGCGTCGGGGCTGAGCAGTTCCGCCGCGCCGCTTGCGAAATCCGCCACGACCGCGTCGATGGCAATGCCTCCCCCGGCGATCAGGATCCCCGTTTGCCCGCTCGCCCGGAACGTCGCATCGACGTTGCGCGCCTGCAGACCGCGGGCAATCGACAGTGCAGTGTATTTCTTGCCTAGAGCGCAGTCGGTTCCGACGGTCAGCAGACGCCGGCCGCTGCGCTTGCGGCCGCTCGCTACGGGGATATCCGCGGGTGGCACGCGGACATCGAACAATCGGCCCCCGTGCCTATGCGCAGCTTCGCGGAGCGGCGCCATGTCGGCCAGTCTAACATGCATGCCCGCGATCAGATCGAGACCGGCGGCCAGTGCCTCCCGTAGCGGCGGCACCCAGCTTGCCGGGATCGCACCCCCGGGGTTGGCGACGCCGATCACCATTGCTCGCGCGCCCTTGCGAGCCGCCTCTTGAGGGGTCAGGCGAGCGAGCCCGGTCGATACCGTTGCCTCCGCCAGTGCGTATTCACCGACACAGCGATCGGCGGCCCAGTCGCGCAGGCCGAAAGCGGTCTTCGCGAACCCAGGCTCGGTCGTGTCGCCCAGGAAGAGCAGGTAGGGCGCTGGCAACATCGCGACGGTGCCCTGTTCGCGGTCAAGCAACGCCACCCCCGGCATCGTTCAGAAGCCGGCACCGAGGGTAATTCCGAAGGTTCGCGGCCGGATGATGGCCGAGCCGACCGCGCCGTTTGGATACTCTCCCGCCACCGGATAGGCGGGGGTGATCGAAAGATTGGTCCGAGCTTCCGAGTTGGTCAGGTTCTTCGCGTAAAGCTCGATCGAGAAACGGCCGAAATCGACGCCCCCGCGCAAATCCACGGTCTGGTATCCGTCGAGCTCCGGCTGCCGGCCGTTCAACGCCAGAAAGGACGGGCTGAAATTGCCCTGCCGATCGCCGACGAGGCGGACCGACGCGCCGACGTAGGCCTCTGCGTTCGCCCCTACCCTCCAGTCGTAGTCGACGTTGGCAGCGAGAGACCATTCGGGGGTGAACGGTAGGCGATCCCCCTTGAAACCGCCCACCGGCGCCGGGGTGTCCTGCGTCAACCTGGCATCGGTGTAAGCGCCGTTTACCGATGTGGTGAAGCCTCGGACCGGGCGAACCGTCGCCGTGAATTCGACGCCGTCGCTACTCGCCTTTCCGCCGTTGGCATTGATTCCATATCCGTTGACCTGAGCCAGCAGCTGGATGTCGCTCCATTCGATGTGGAAGGCAGCGATGTCGACGGCGAAGCTGCCGTCCGGGGTTTCGGCCTTGAGTCCAAGCTCGTAGCTTATGATCGTGTCTGAATCGAAAGTGCGCGGCGTGTCGGCGGGCGCCGCGGGCGGCAGCACGTTCGGACCGCCGGGTCGGAAGCCCTTCGCGGCGCGCGCGTACACCGTTGCGGTGTCGGAGAGCTTGAACTGCGGCGCAACCGACCATGTGAAGACATTTTCGCTACTGCTGGAACTTGCCGGCGGCGTGCCCAGAAGGCCCGTCGCAACCTGGTCCGCACTCTGCTTGTTATGGCTGTAGCGACCACCGAACGTCAGGTCGAACCGCTCGCCGAGGTGCAGTGTCGCGTTCGCGAAACCCGCATACTCCTTGTATTTCGAAGCGAGGACGATGTCGGCCAGTTGCGGCAGTCCGGCGAATACATCGAGTGTGCCCGGGTCATACGCGTCCAGCCGCTGGCGAAGCGCTGCATCTTCATCATTGTAGTAGGCGCCGACGAGCCAATCCAGCACCGCCCCTTCGCTGGCGAGGCGCACTTCCTGCGTGAAACGATCGATCGTGTTGCTTTGATCGAGCCCGAGGTCGACCGCGCGGTTGGTGCCGTTGCCGTAAAGACCGAGCAAAGTGCCATAATAGACGGTGAAATCATCGCGCAGGGTCTCGTGCAGCTTCCCGTAGCTGGTGACCGAGGTGAGTTGGGCGAAGCCGAGATCGCCGGTAATGGTCCCCGAATAGAGCCGGTAGTCGACGTCGGTAAAAGTCGGAACGTACTGCGACTGTGTGAAGCGCCCGTAGAGGGTGCGGAAGGTCGCGGGATCGCTTTCGACCGAACTGCCCGCATTCCCCTCTATGTTCTGGAGCAACGCAGTCAATCGGACGGAGAAGGCGGGACTGGGCTCGAACCGCGCGGAAACCCGGCCACCGTAGCTCTTGTAGCCGTTGATGCTCTCTTCGACGTCGGACCCGCCGGTTCCGATCGAGTCGATAAAACCCGACATGTCGCGGTAGAAACCGGTCGCGCGGACCGCCATCGTTTCGCCCAGAGGAACATTCACCACCGCTGAGCCTAGATAGCTCAAACTGCCGCCATCGACCGTCTCGACGCCGGCACGGGCGCGTGCCTCCAGCGCAGCGGGATCAGGTTCGTTGGTCACATACTTGAGCACGCCGCCCAGCGAACTGGCACCATACAGCGTGCCCTGGGCCCGCGCAGCACCTCGATCCGGGCCATGTCGAACGTGTCGACCTCGGCCGCCAGGATCGAGCCGTTGACGAGGCTGGTCGACGACCCGAACGGTGTTTCGTCGATGTAGGTGGCAACGGTTGCCGCCACGCCGCCGGTGTTGATGCCGCGAAGCGTCAGCCGCGCCTCGCCGGGGTTGGACTGGGTGGCCTGTAGCCCCGGAACGAGCTTCAGATAATCCTGGAAGGTCTGCGCGCTGTTGCGCTCGAGCGCCTCGCCGCTCACGACCGAGACCGATTGCGGCACGTCCCTCAGGATCTGTTCGCGCTTTTGCGCGGTGACGATGATCTCCTCGCCGGTTCGCAGGTTCGCGTCTTCCTGAGAAGACGCCTGCTGGGCCTGCGCCGATCCCGCGAAGCCGATCGCCGCAAGTCCGGTGGTAATGAGAAGCGATGATCGAATGAGCCGCATGGCCGTCCCCCAATTTTTCGTCCGCTCGCAAATTGGCGGCTGTCTGGAAAACTATTGTCCTGATCGGAGAATTGTCAACTCAATTCGCGTTGACGATCCTCGACGCGGAGTTCCATCGGATCGATCGCCCGCAGCAGGAGCGCCGCCACCCCCGCGAGTGCGGCAAGCAGGAGGAAGTAGGAAGCGTGGTTCATCCCGCTCCACAAGGTGCCGACAAGACCCGCCGACAGGCTGCCGGCAAAGATGGTCAGGTACCACAATGCTACGGTCGTCGCCCCGAGACCGGCAGGCGCGAGCCGTGCAAAAAGCCCAAGTCCCGTAGGGAGGATGTAGAGTTCGCCGAACGTGAAGATCACGAAGAATCCTACGAGCCATAGCCAATCGGCCGGCCCGCCGAGTGCCTCCAACGATGCCAGCAAGAGATAGGCGCCGCCGACGATGACCGCACCCGTGGCCATCTTGCGCGCCGGATGCTCGCGCACGCCGCCTTCCGCACGCCGGCGCCACCAGCCAAGCAGGGGCGGCGTCATCAATATGACCATCAGCGGATTGAGCGACTGAAACCAGGTCATCGGGATTTCGAACGAGCCCGCCTGCCGGTCCACTCCGCTGTCCGCCCATAGCGCGACGGTGTTACCGACCTGCTCGTAAGCGCCTCGGAAGACGACCACCGACAGCGCGATCGCGCCGAGGAGAAGGACGACATCGCGCGGGAACCGCGAGAGCGACCCGGCCGGGGATCGATCGACTTTGCGTTCCCGGTGCGCGCCTGTTCGGGGAGATATCGCTGGCCCCAGATGTAGATGGCGAGGCCCAGGACCATCCCGACCCCCGCGGCCCCGAAACCCCAGTGCCAGCCGTAGATCTCGCCCAGCGTCCCGCAGATCAGCGGCGCAAGAAAACCGCCGATATTCACCCCGACGTAGTAGACGTTGTAGGCCCAGCCCACGCGCGGATCGCCCTTCTCGTAGAGGTCGTCGATCTGGCTGGGGAGGCTCGGCAGGAACAGCCCGTTGCCGAGCGCGATGGTGACAAGCGCGGGGTAGAAAAGCGGCTCGAATGTCATCATGAAGTGGCCGAGCGCCATGATCGAGCCGCCGATCAGGATCGCGCGCCGCTTGCCGAGATACCGGTCGGCGATGACTCCGCCGAAGATCGGCGTGAAATAGGCGGCCGCAGTATAGGCGCCGTAGACGAGAGAGGCGTGTCCCTGCGCGAACAGCAACTGCTTGGTCATGTAATAGACCAGGAGCGCGCGCATGCCGTAGTAGGAGAACTGCTCCCACATGTTCGTGAGGAACAGCACGGTCAGCCCGCGGGGCTGGCCGAACCACGTCTTCTCGCCGGGCCGCGCCAGGCTCATGCGCGGACTGGCGCCCCTGCACCCCACACTTCCGTACCTGCATAGAGCTGGCCGTCCTCGTAGCTGACGCTGGGCTCGCGATCCTTGGCGATCAGGATCGGTCCGTCGAGATCCACCAGGTCGGCGATTTGGCCGAGGAGGAAGCCGGGTGCGGTGCCGAGGCTCGTGGCGATCATCGTGCCGACCATGACGCCAAGCCCGAGCCGGCGCGCCTCGGCCGCCATCAGACAGCCCCTCGGTAAGCCCCCCGCACTTGTCGAGCTTGATGTTGACGACGTCGAACCGGCCAACCGCGCCGGGGACATCTTCGAGACCGATCAGGCTTTCGTCGCCCGCGATCGGAACGGGCGAGGAAAATCCTTCCAGATCGGTCTCGCGACCGCGCCGCAGCGGTTGTTCGAGGAGCGAGACACCATGGGTCTGGAGCGCTTCGACCAACCGGTCGAGGTCGCCGGCCTCGAACCCCTGGTTACCGTCGACTCCCAGCCACACATCGGGACGCGCCGCGCGGATCGCGGCCACACGGGCGATATCGAGATCGAGATCGCCGGTCAGCTTGGCCTTGATCGCCCTCGCCGACGCATATCCCGTGGCGCGCGCGGCCATCTTCTCCGGACTGTCAGCGCTGACCGTCATCGTCGTGCGCAATGGCTTCGGCTGGTCGAGGCCCGCCAATTGCCACACCGGCTGACCGAGATGGGAGGCTTCGAGGTCCCAAAGCGCGGCATCGATGGCGTTGCGCGCTCCGCCGGGGGGCAGGACCGCGCGCAAATCCTCGCGCGTCAGTCCAGCCTCGACTGCTCCGCGTGCGGATTCCGCCTGTTCACGCATGTGTGCAAGATCGTCACCGAGGTAATAAACTCCTGCAGCCTCGCCGCGACCGCGATGCATGCCGTCCTCAAGGCTTGCTACCATCACCTCGGCTTGCTCGAAGACATAGCCGGAGATGGCGAACGGCTCGGCGAGGCGGATAGCCTCGGTTTCAAGCTTCAGTCGCATCAGTAGTTGGCCGACAGCGCGAGTACGTGGAACGTCAACGCGACGTAGAGGATCGTCAACGTAGCCAGCAGGAACAGCACGCTCCACAGCTTCCCCGTCCACCGGCGTCCGTCGGTCCAGGTCAGCCATGCATTCCATCCCGCGACCAGCACGGCCCCGAAGAATACGATGATCCCGGCGATCTTGGCGAACCACAGAAGTGGATCGGACGCGGCGCTGAGCATGGACAGGCTCGAGAACATCGCGATCACCATTGCCGTCCAGCCGCCGATGGTCAGCACCTCCGCCCACGCCATCACCCCGACAGCACGGTAGGCGCGCCGCGCGTTGCCAGTAACCTTCAGCGACGATTTGTAACGGCGACGGATGAACCAGGTGACCGGCCAGAACAGGGCCGTCAGCAGCAGCACGGCGAGGCTCACGTAAACCAATGGCAAAATCCACGCCTTGGATCGATGGGTCGGCACTCGGTCGAAAACAGTGAACGGGGAGACCATGTCGAAGCTCCACCGCACGACCTTGCCGTCAACGACCTTTGCCGCCAGCCGCTCGTGACCGCCGCGCTCGCGCCAGACGAACGGGGCGATCTCATCCCACTTGCGCGGTGCCCCGCCGGGTCCGAGCAACGATGGGACGAGCAGGCCGCCGTCTTCGTCTACCGTGACTTCAATCTGGCCGACGAGGTTCAAGATATCGATGAAGTTGGATTGGCCGCGGCGACTGCCCTGCCAAAGCCCTGCCATCATCTTCGCATGCTGCCTTGCCGTTTCGGCATCGACGCGCGAGTCCTTGCCCGATGCCGGGAAATAGCGGTCGGCGAAGTCGGCAAACAATTGCGAGCGCACCCGCTGCGCTGCACCGTCTTTGCCCGCGGCGTTGAACGAGACGTAGAAACCGACGCCCTCGTTCGTGAACAGGTGCAACGAGGTATGGAAATTCTGCGTGTCACCGAGGTGTGCAATCACCTCCCGGCCGTTGATGTTGGTCTCGAAGAAGCCGAGCTCCATTCGGTTCAGCGGTGGTATCAGCGACATCGGGTCGACCTTGTCGAGCGGGCTGTCATGCATCATCGCGGCGGTTTGCGGATCGAGGATCGCCCCGCCGTCGTTCAGGTGCGCGATCATGAACTTCGCCATGTCGAGCCCTGATGCCGAGAGCGATCCGGCGGGTGCTGGGATGACGTATTCGAATCCCTCGCTTTTGCCCGATCCCAGTGGATAGCCCGTCGCCATCAGCGGCTTCAACCGATCCGGAAGCGGCTGGCGGAAACTCGCCGTTCGCATGTCCAGCGGCTGGAAAATGCGCTTGTCGACGTAATCGTCGAAGGACATGCCCGATGTGCGCTCGACGACGTAGCCGGCAAGCGAAGTCGCCCAGTTCGAATAGGCAGGCGTGGTTCCCGCGTCGAAGATTCGCTCCGGCGTCCAGCGCTTCAGGTATGCACCCAGCGGCTGGACCGACTTTTCATCCTCGCTGATCAGGTCCTTGATCGCCTCTTCGAAGCCGGCAGTGTGCGTCATCACCTGGCGCATGGTGATCGGCTCGCCATTGCGGGCCGGAATCTTGAAATCGAGATACTGGTTTATGTCGGCGTCAAGATCGATCTTGCCGGCCTGCACCTGCTGCATCACCGCGGTCCAGGTGACGAGCTTGGACACCGAACCGGGACGAAACAGAGTCCGCGCGGGATCGACCGGCTTGCGCTTCTCGATATCGGAATAGCCATAGCCCTTTGCGGCGATGACCTGGCCGTCCCGCACCACAGTGACCACTGCGCCGCCCAGATCGCCCGAACGCAGCGCGTAGGGCATGTAGCCATCGAGCCAGGCGTTGAGATCGTCGGAGGTAAGCGCTTCACCGGAGCCATCAAGGTTCCGGACCGTTCCGCTGGTGATGGAAGGCTCGGGGGTAAGCGGCGCCTCGACCGGAGCACTCTCCATTGGCGCCTGGGCGATCGAGACGCCGCCGATGGCCATTAGCAGGCCCGCCACAACCAGGCCCATTCTGAACTTTGTGCTTCGCATTCCCGTTGCCCCCGTCGAGCTGTGTCTATACTGTGCCAGCCAGTTCTAATTGGGACATTGTTATCCTGATCAGAAAATTCGTCAATGGCCGTATGAGGATCGATGATGCCGGCTGAGCCTGCCACCCTGGGAACCCTGTTACGCAATCTTCGCACCCGGGAGGGATGGACGTTGAAGGTGATGAGCGCGAAGAGCGGTATCCCGGTCTCTACGCTGTCGAAGATCGAGCATGACCGGCTCACGCTGACCTACGACAAGCTGCAATCGCTCGGCCAGAAGCTGGGCCTTCGCATGTCGGAATTGTTTTTCGAGGAGGACGAGGACGCCCTTCCGGCCGTTACGGCACGGCGCAGCCTGGGTGACATCTCGCGATCGGTCCGGGTCGAGACGCCGAACTACGACTACTACTATCTGTGCACCGAGCTGCGCAGAAAGCGCATGATCCCCGTGGTCACCAAGATCCGCGCACGCTCGGCCGAGCAGTTCGGAGAGCTGGTTCGCCACTCGGGCGAGGAATTTATCTACATCCTGAGCGGCAAGGTGGTCGTGCACACCGAATTCTACGACCCGGTCGTTCTCGAGAAGGGGCAGTCGCTCTACATCGATTCGAGCATGGGGCACGCGTATCTGGCGGCCGAAGACTGCGATGAGGCGGAAGTGCTGGGAGTCATGTCGAGCGCAGACGACGCGCTGATGGAGTCGATGCTGACTCTGCACGAGGAGCAGAAGCAGGCCGCCATCCCCGCAAACGAGGACTCTCCTCCTGAAGCGGATCGTCGCAAGTCGGCGGAGGCGGGCTGATGCGCATTGCTGCTGCCGCCCTGATTGCGCTGCTCGTTCCGATCGCACCTGCCGCTGGACAAGACTACGATGCGCGGGTCGCGAAAGTACTCAAGCAGACGCCGCTTATCGACGGTCACAACGATTGGCCCGAAGCGTTGCGCGAGAACGCCGGCGACGAACGCTGGACCGTGGACCTGACTGACACCGCCGCCGATCCGGCGGGTTACAACACCGATATCGAGCGGCTGAAGCGAGGTAAGCTCGGCGCGCAATTCTGGTCGGTATGGGTGTCGCCATCGCTGCCCGGCGACGAACAGGTGATCCAGACGCTCGAGCAGATCGATCTCGTGAAGTCGATTGTCGCGCGCTACCCCGATACCTTCCGCCTCGCCCGCACCGCTGCGGATATTCGGCGCGCGCACAAGGATGGCCTCATTGCTTCGATGATCGGAGTGGAGGGAGGCGGACAGATCGATGGGAATCTCTCCATCCTGCGGACCTACGCCGCCCTGGGCGCCGGTTACCTGACCCTCACTCATTCTCGGACGATCGATTGGGCGGACTCCGCCACTGACGATCCCCAGCACGACGGACTCACCCAGTTCGGGGAGGACGTGGTTCGCGAACTCAATCGTCTCGGCATGCTGGTCGATCTCAGCCACGTCAGCGAGGCGACCATGCGTGATGCCTTGCGCGTCACGAAGGCGCCGGTCATCTTTTCGCATTCGAGTGCCCGTGCGCTCGACGACCATCCTCGCAATGTGTCGGACGAGGTCCTGCGCCTCGTGCACGAAAACGGCGGGGTGGTGATGGTGAACTACGCCAATCCCTACATTTCCGATGCTTACCGTCGCTGGTCCGCCGAGTCGGGCGCGCAGAAGGCCTTGCTCAATGCGCCGCCCTATGGCGGCCTCGCGATCGGCCAGCCGGAGAAAGCCGCGGCGATGTACGCCGACTGGCTGAAGCTCCATCCCGCGCCGAAGGTGACGTTGGGCGAAGTGGCGGATCATATCGAGCATATCGCCCGGGTCGCGGGCGTCGACCATGTCGGCATCGGGTCGGACTACGACGGCGTCGGCAACCAGCTCCCTGAAGGATTGACCGACGTCGCCACCTATCCGGCACTACTCGCGGAATTGATGCGCCGGGGCTGGAGCGATCGGGATATCGCCAAGCTGGCAGGCGAAAACGTGCTGCGAGCCATGGAAGCCGCCGAGGCGATAGCGGCGAGATGAACCCCTAATCGCGCCCTGAGATGAATAGAACCAGGATGTCGAATCGATCCGCGCAAGCCGTGGGTGGCAACTATCGCTTGCGCCCTGCCCTCGCTCTGATAACCCGCCACCGCGCCAAGTAGGATGGGCGCTCCCGTCTCCGCTACTGTCACCATTGCAAATCCTACCTGCCCATGAGACCCTTCGGAGGTCGGTCGCTCGATGGGGGAATCACGGTGATGCGACTTGTGCCGGCCTTGCTCGCATTGGCGACCCTGTCGTTGCCCTCATCGACGTTCGCGCAGATCGCCCGGACCGGCGCTGACGCCTCCCCGATCGCGGCAACCGTCGTCGTTCCTCCTGGTGCTTCGATCGTTTACGTCAGCGGCGCACTTGCAGCCGAAACGAACCCGTCTGCGCCTGAAGGAAGCGTGGAACGGTACGGCGATACCGAGGCCCAGACCCGCTCTGTTCTCGCGCGCCTCGCCGCATCCCTTGCGGCAAATGGCATGGGCCCGGAAGACGTCGTGATGATGCGTGTCTACCTCGTCGCGCCGCCTGGATCCGATCGGATGGATTTCGGCGGCATGATGAAGGCTTACAAGGAGATGTTCGGCACCGCGGACCAGCCGAACAAGCCGGCTCGTGTCACGGTGCAGGTGGCGGCACTGGCAGCCCCACAGTTCCTGGTCGAGATAGAAGTCCAGGCAGCGAAGATCATGCAGGAATGACATCGCGTCGGGCCTTCCTGCACGCGATCGGGAAGGCTGGCGGTTACAGCGCCGCATTTCTGTCAATGAAAGCTCTTGGTCTGCTTTCGATGTCAAAGGCCTTTGCGGGAGTTCCTGAATTTCCTGCCGGCTCGGGAAAGGGCAAGTCGGTCGTCATCCTGGGCGCCGGGATAGCTGGGCTTACCGCTGGATACGAGCTCAGCAGAGCGGGTTACGCGGTGACAATTCTCGAAGCGCGCGACCGAATAGGGGGGCGGGTCTGGTCCATTCGCGGCGGCGACCGGGTCGTGCAGGAAGGCCGCGCCGACCAGATCTGCGATTTCGAGCACGGCCTTTATATGAATGCGGGCGCGGCACGTCTGCCGACCGAGCACCACGGCATCTTTCATTATGCGCGCGAGATGAATGTCCCGCTCGAGGTGATGGTCAATGTGAACCGCTCCGCGCCGGTCGACGCTGGCGGAGATGTTGTTTCGCAACGGCGCGCAGTCAACGACACTCGCGGGCACATTGCCGAACTGCTGGCGAAGTCGATCGATAGCGGAGCACTTGACCGCGAATTGACGCGAAGCGATCGCGACATGCTGCGTAGCTACTTATCCGACTGGGGCGCCCTGACGGAGAATGGCCGCTACGTCGGCTCGGACCGCTCGGGTTACAGCACCCTGCCTGGGGGGTATGGTGATCCCGGGAAGACGTTCGACGCACTCACCCTCGATCAGCTGATGTCGCATGGCGATTGGGGCGCACCGGCATTGTTCGAGGAAACGTTCGACCAGCAGGCGCCGATGTTCCAGCCCATCGGCGGAATGGATCGGATCGCGTACTCAATCTATGCGAAGATCAAGCCATATGTCCGCTTGAACAGCCCGGTTACGGGCGTGCGCAGCACTGATCGAGGTGTGGCGGTGACGCTTGACGACGGCCCCCCCGTGATCGCGGACTATTGCCTGTGCACTTTGCCGGCAAATTACGTGGCAAAGCTCGACCACGATTTCAGCGCTGCCAAGTCGACCTCATTGAGGAACGCCACCTACGTCCCTTCGGCCAAAGTGGCGTGGGAGGCGCCCCGCTTTTGGGAAGAAGAAGGCATCTATGGCGGAATGGCCTGGACCGACGCCGCCAACACCGTGGTCTGGTATCCCAGCGGGGGTTGGAACAGCCCGAAGGGAATATTGATGGGTGCCTACACGTACGGCGGTCGGCCGAATTCGGTCGCCTTTACGCACATGTCGCCCGAGGAGCGCTTCGCAATATCGCGCGACGTCATCGAGCGTATGCACCCGGGCAAGTCGAAGTTGCTCAGCAAGCCCCTTACGGTGGCCTGGAACGAGACCCGGTACAGCGGCGGCGTAGGCTGCCTGTGGTCGGAGACGCAGCGGCAAACCGATTACCTCGAGCTCTGTAAACCCGAAGGCAGGGTGTTCTTTGCAGGAGAGCATCTCAGCTACGTACCGTTCTGGCAGGAAGGTGCGATCGTCTCTTCGTTCGAGGCGATGAAGTTGATACGCGATCGCACCGCTGCAGATCGGTTGACCGCCTGATGCAATTTTGCCGGTGGCCAGGCTAGCCACCCGCTACTTTGCGGCCTCCTTGCCAGGAAGCACGATAGCCACGATCTCGATTGCTTCTTCATCTTCTCCGTATGGCAGGACGTCACCCACTTCTGCGCCGAGGATGGCGCGGGCAATCGGCGCCTTGAAGGAGATCATCCCGGATGCCGGATGCGCCTCGTCGTCTCCGACTATCCGGAAGGTCCTGGGCTTGTCTTTCAACAGCAGGTGCACGGTGACACCGAACTCGACCTTGCCGCCGCTGGGCGTCGGCGCAATTTTCGCGGTGATTTGCCGGGACTGCCAATAGCGCAGGTCGCGCTTGATCGCGGCGATGGCCGCTTCTTCTTCCGCCGATGCGAGGTCCTCTTGAAGGGCCGCTATCTTGCGTTCAATCAGTTCAAGGCCGCGTGCGGTGACCAGGTTCGGACCGGGCGGGATCGGCAGCTCGAATTTCGGCTCGAGGTGTTCTTCGTCGCCATCACGGCGAAAAGCGACGCTCATGCCGGCTGAGCCCCTTCATCCGGAACCCATGACTGCGAGCGCGCCATCACCGTTCGGAACAAGGACGATTGGAGATGACCCTCCAGCCACATCGGCAAACGCCTGAGTGGTTGGCTCGAGAACCATGCGGGGTCGACGGCCGCAAACTGGCGGACGAACGGCATGAGAGCGGCATCGGTCATTCCGCGCTCCGATCCGCACAGTTGAGCTGCGTCGGTGAGCCTGGCGTCCAGCTCACGCAGGAATTGCATCCCGCGTTCGCGATGGAATGCCGGGTCGGAACCATAGCGGTCGCTGTACTTGTAGCGATCCAGATCGTGTTTGAACGAATCGTCGTTACGGGCGATCAGGTCGGCATCCTCGCGTTCGAGCCACCCTTCCGGGTCGCTGCGTTCAAGAGCCCAACGCATGATCGCCAGGCTTTCATCGATCACGATTCCATCCTCGAGGACCAGCACCGGGACGGTTCCCTTCGGTGATGCAGCCAACATCGCGGGTGGCTTGCGCGCGAGATGCACCTCGCGCAGCTCGTATCGCGTCGCGCCGATGGCCAGTGCCAGCCGCGCCCGGATTGCATAGGGGCAGCGGCGAAAACTGTAGAGGATTGGCTCACTCATCGTTTTCATCGCCAGCCGTCTTCAAGACCGCGCCGACGTGCGCCCGACCATGAAGCGCTGCTCGCTCTTCCTGCCGATGACGTTCCCGATAGGAAGCCCTTTGTCGCTCGTCACGCTCACCATGGCAGGCGGGACAACTCGCCCCGGCTTCGTAGAGCGGTGATCGAAGGTCTTCAGAACTGACCGGCCGGCGGCAGGCGAAGCACAAGCTGTGCGTGCCCGGTGCAAGGCCGTGTCCGACAGTCACCCGCTGGTCGAAGACGAAGCATTCGCCCTGCCAGCGGCTCTCCTCGGAAGGTATCGCCTCCAGATAGGCGAGCACCCCGCCCTTGAGGTGGAATACTTCCTCGATGCCTTCTTGCTTGAGGTAGGCTGACGCCTTCTCGCAACGAATGCCGCCGGTGCAGAACATCGCAACGCGCGGTTGCTTTCCTGCGCCGAGCAACCGCTCCCGCTCGCGGCTGAACCACTCGGGAAACTCTCGAAACGACGAGGTGCGCGGATCGATGGATCCGGCGAACGATCCGACGGCCACCTCGTATTCGTTACGCGTGTCGATCACGATCGTATCGGGATCATCGACCAGCGCGTTCCAGTCGCGAGGATGCACATACGCGCCCGCGTCGGCAGCAGGATCGATCCCAGGTTGACCCATCGTCACGATTTCGGCCTTGATGCGCACCTTCATACGATGAAAAGGCATTACTTCGGCAGCGGAAAACTTGACGTCCAGCTCCGCGCAACCCGGCCAGCTGCGAATATGATCGAGGACGCGGTCGATGCCTTCATCCGACCCGGCAATGGTCCCGTTGATACCTTCCTCTGCGATCAGCAGCGTGCCCTTGATACCTTGCGTGCGGCATACGCCCTCCAGCGGGGCGCGCAGAGCCCCGACGTCTTGCAGCCGCGCGAAGCAGTAGAGGGCCGCGACGCGTATCTTGGGTGGGGTATTTTCGGTTTGCACGGCGGTCCAGTCGATTAGCGCTTTTTCTTCGGCGGGCTAGCCTTGAAGTCGAGGTCTTTCTTGGCCGCCCAATCGACGAATTTGCGGACGTTCGGGATTTTAGCCACGTCGGCCTTCTCGCAAAAAGCGCGGGTAGGGTCGATATATGGCTAGCACATTCCAGATGGGGCGGCTGAAATGATCTTTGGAGAGGCGGCTGATTTGCCGCAATCTCGAGAGAGCAGGCGGCTGAGACCCGATTGAGAGCGCTCGACAGTTGTCGCTCTGGTTTGTGCGAACACCTAATGTGTCGAACCAGATGTTTAGCCGTTCACACCGCCACCGCCCTCATGCGGCTTGGCAGATATAACGAACGAGATCGAGGGATGAATACTGCGGCTCAATGAGAGCCATCATGTTGGAGGCGGGACTAGACTTGCCCGCTAGGTAGTGGAGGCGAGAGGTCCTTCGCCAGCGTGAAGAAGCTTTGCCTCGCTGCTGAGGGGCCCGCCAGCAATATCAGTGCCTTCGCCACTCGGCGAAACGCCGCTTGGGCTGTTATCACTCTGGTCAATCTTGGCTCTGTCAGTGAAGCGGCGCAGCGCACCATCGACCTGCTCGCGGTTCTTGGTGTAATAGTTGTACGCCGCGTAACCGAGCGCGCCGAAGGTAGCCATTCTGAGAAGCATGTCACGGGTCCTCGTATTGTAGCTATTGCAACGTCGTGCCTCAAAAAGAGATCCACGGTTGATAGAAGTTAGCTTGGCAGGGTTCGAAGAGCCGGCTGAATCCGAGAGGCTCGTCTTCTGAACCAGAAGCTCCAAACCGAGAGGGTGCCGAGCAGCGCAAGTGCCAACCCGGAGGCTGTGATCGCCAGCTTCCACGGCAAGCCGCCGACCTTCGCCGCATGGATAGGGTAAAACTTTTCCTGCACCGCCTGCGCCGCCGTACCGGTCGCGGGATCGTCCACTGAGAGCAGCCGGCCGTCCGCCGGGTCGAAATGCAAGTAAGTGCGACCGTTAGGCGTCCATTCGAACTGTTGGCGCATCCGCAAAGTGAGCGGCGCCCCCGGTTTCCCCGGTAACTGCAGTCGACGAGGTGCAGCTTGGGGGAAGCGAGCTTCGGCGGCAGCGAAAATCGCCTCCCAATCGGTTTGTGGTCCCGGCGTGTTCGCGACTTTAAGCTCGGGCGCTTCGGCGCGTTCGAGCGAGCCCCAAGGCGCCAGCACCGCCTTGGCGATCGGCTCGAAGATCATCAGACTGCCGGTGGTCATCGAGAGCAAGAGCAGCGGCGCGACGGTAATGCCGAGATCGCGGTGGTGGCGCAGGATCGACGCTCGGGTCATCCGTGCAGGCCAGGCCCGCAGATCGAAGGTCTTGCGCGTCCGCCACCACAGCGTGGCCCCGCTGATCACGAACAACAGCCCGATCAGCCCGAGCACGCCGGTGACAATCTCTCCGGTGTCGCCGGTGAAGAAATGGTGATGGAAATCGAACAGCCACAACTCCGGCCGCTCCCACTGGCTTCCCCAGCGCGCTACTTGCTGCGCCTGCGGACCGTAGTATGCGCCGCCGCCGTTGGTATAGATCGCCTGGTGCAGCCCTAGCGATTCGCCTGCGAACGTGATCCGCGACAGCTCGCCTTCGGCCATTGCCGCCTCGACCGTTCGCGCGAGAGCGTCGGGCGAAGTCACCGCCGCCGCGTTGGCATGAGGCAGGGCGATCCAATCATCCTTCCACACCAAAAACGCACCCGAGAGTCCTAGCAGCGCAAGAGCCAGCCCGACGAATCCGCCGGTCCAGCGATGCAGCCAGGCTAACGTGCGGATCATCAGAACTCCTTCTGCCAGGCGAGGACGAACGTGCGCCCGCGCCCTGCGAAGAAACGCGCGTTGTCGGTCGTTCGCACCGTGTCGGAGTTGTAGGTGATGTATTGCTCGTCGAGCAGATTATTCACCGCCAGCGATAGCTCGCCCAGCGGCGTCTCGTATCCAACAAACGCATCGACCAGCGTATAGCCGCCGAAGTCGTCGCGCGCCGGCAGGTTGTTGAACGTGCGTGAGAGGTAGAACCGTCCCGCCACCCGCGCCGAGAGCGGTCCGCGGCGATAGTCGGCTGCCAGGTTCACCCGGTCGGGCGAGATGTTCGCTCCGTCCAGATCCTCATTCACCAGCCCGTCGCCGTCCTCGTCTGTCTGGCCGACGAGGTGGCTGTAGGCGGTCGAAAGGACCAAGCCCGGAACCGGCGTCTGCGTCGTCAGGCTCAGCTCGAACCCCTCGATCGCGATCGGTTGGCGCGCGACGTCGAAGATGCCGTCGGCGTTCTCGACGAGCAGCGAGCCCAAGTCACTCTTCGACCAGTAGTAGCTCGCGCTTGCTTCAAGCGGCCCCTGCTCGACCTCGATACCCACTTCGCGATTGCTAGAGATCACTGGCTCGAGCGCGAGGAAATTGTCGACATCGACTCCCGGCGTGTCGATCGCGCGAAGTATGCGGCCGACGTCGGCGATCGTGTAGCCTTCTGCGTAACTGCCGTAGGCGCGCACGCCGGTCAGCGGCTCGACGATCACGCCGCCGTTCCAAAGCACCTGATCGAAGCTCGGGCTTCCGCCGGAAACTTGCTGAGAGCCGTAGGAGGCCAGTGTGGTAAAGTCGGGCACCTTGAGTTCCACGTTTTCGTAGCGCGCCCCGCCCGCGAGCCGCAGCAGTCCCTCGAACAGCGCCAGGTTTCCTTGCGCGAAGGGTGCGAGGCTGCGGAAGTCGCTCTGCGGCACCCAATCGCGCCCAGTCTGGGTCAGGCTCTGCGCGGTGCGGTCGAACAGCGCGTCGAAACCGACCGTCAGCACCAGGTCCTCGACCCCGGGGAGCGCACGCTCGTAGCTCGCCTTGCCCCCGATCTTGCGGCTGCGGTTCTCCGACTGGTCGAACAGCTTGCCGGTGGGATCGATCGCCGGATCCTGAAAAGTGGCGAATGCGCCGCCGCCGAACACGTCGAGCGTCTTGCTGTAGAACGCCTGTAGATTGAGCAGCCCGCCAGCGAGGTCGCCCTCGCTGAACGAAAGAGAAAGCAGCTCCGCCCGGTTCGTCGGGGGATCGCCCGAAGTGGTCCCGCGAACGCTGCTCGACGGAATGCCGAGCGCACGATCGCCGTCCACCAGGACGTAGTTGGCATTGCCTTCGAGTTCGAAGCGGTTTGCGACAATCTCCACCCGCGCGGTGTCCGAAAGCTGGTAGCCGAGCCGGCCGAACACGGACCAGCTGTCGCTGTCCTGGATCTCGCCTTGCGTTCCATCGACGCCGATGCGGTTGCCGTCACCATCCAGGAACGCTCCGCGACGCTCGAACGCGGCGCCGATCGTGGCGTCGAAGTCGCCTGCGCGGTAGCCAACATAGCTCGCGATCTTGCCCCCGAGCGCCTCCCCGTCGAGCCCGTTCTGCGCGGTGCCCATGAGCAACGCGCGGCTGGAAACGCCATCCTCGGCCGGCGCGCCGACGGTCACTTGGTTGACCACGCCCCCCGTCGCGCCGATGCCCTGTAGCGCATTGGAACCGTAAATCACCTCGACCCGGTCGATGAAGAACGGGTCGATGGTGTATCCGTCACGTGATCCGTCTCGGATGGGGGTCGACTGCGGGACTGAGTTGATGGCGAACAGTACCGAGCGCCCGCGCAAACTCTCGCCCGCGCCCGAAAGCTTCTCGCGGGTTGGGGAGAACGCCGGAAAGCGCGCCGATACCGCTTCGACCACCGACCCTGAGATGAGCACCTGGTCCTCGAGAGCCTCACCCCCGAGCACGTCGATAGTCAGCGGCAGAGCGCTGGGCGGGAGTTCGGTGCGCGCGGCGGTAACAACGATCGCCGCATCGGGGATCGGCCTGTCGACCGCGTCGCCCCGCGAGCCGTCATCCTGAGCCATTACCGGATTGGCGCCAGCAGCAATCGCAAGCGCGGCAATCGAGGCAGTGAGACGGAAATTCGGCAGCGATCTGAACATGGTTCCTCCCGTGGGTCGGGAGGCCTTTAGGTCTAATGCGATTGATTAGCAATAGCGCCCACAATCCTTGAATCTGCCACTCGTTCTAACTTGCGCCCATCAGGCGAGGCTCGTTCATCACAGCGAAAAATGCGAGTGATTTGAATAGGAACATGGAAGGGTATGGGGTCCAGCAAGGGTTCTATCAGTCGAGTGCTAAGGACCAACTTCTGCGATGCCGGCGTCACGGCTGATACGCCAGACTGTGTTGGAGACATCGTCCGCGACATAAAGTACGCGACGTCGCGGGTCGAAGAGAACGCCGACGGGGCGGCCTCGCGCGTGGCCATCCTTGAGGAAGCCCGTCGCAAGATCGACCGGCTTGCCCGACGGACGGCCGTTCCGGAAGGGAACGAAAACGACTTTGTATCCCGAAGGGTCGCTCCGGTTCCAGCTGCCGTGCTGACCGACGAAGGCGCCTTCCGTGAAGCGTCCGCCAAGTCCGCCGTCGACCGCGAAATCGAGGCCGAGAGCGGCAACGTGCGAACCCAAGCGCATAATCGGGGGCGATCGCCTTCGCCACGAGGTCGGGCCGTTGGGGCCGGATGCGCGGGTCGACGTTCTGACCGTAATAACTGTAGGGCCAGCCGTAGAATGCGCCCTCACGCACCGAGGTCAGGTAGTCCGGCACAAGTTGCGGTCCGAGTTCGTCGCGCTCGTTCACCACGGTCCAGAGCTGTCCGGTGGAGGGATGGAACGTCGAGCGCCGTGGGATTGCGCAGGCCCGAGGCGTAGATTCGGCTGGCAAGCCCGTTTCGCGGTCGATCTCCCAGATCACTGCGCGATCTTCCTCGACGGCCATCCCGCGCTCGCCGACGTTGCTGTTGGAGCCGATACCGACGTAGAGCTTCGAACCATCGGGGCTGGCGGTCATCGCCTTGGTCCAGTGATGGTTGATCTTCGCCGGCAGCTTCGTGACTTCCGTAGCAGGCGTCGTGATCTGCGTTGCGCCCTCGGTGTAGGGAAAGCTGACCAGGTTGTCCTGATTGGCGACGTAGATCGTGTTGTCGACGAAGGCGAGCCCGTAGGGCGCGTCGAGCCCGTCGATGAAGGTCGTCTGCAAGTCGGTCCGTCCGTCGCCGTCGCTATCGCGCAGCAGAGTTATGCGATCGCCGCCCTTCACCGAACTCTTGCCGCGCTTCTTGATCATCCGGCGATGACGTCCTTGGGGCGCAGCTTGGGCGCGTTGCCGCCCGATCCTTCGGCGACGAGGAGGTCGCCGTTGGGCAGGAGCAGCATCTGGCGAGGAATCTTGAGGTCCCGTGCGATCGGAGCGATCGTGAACCCTGCGGGCACCGTCGGAAGCTCCCCGTCCCAACCTTCGGGCGTGGGGATTTCCATTGCCGGCAGCAGCGCATCGTTTTGCTCGGGCAGCTGCGGCGTCGTGCCCGTCTGATCGAGGGAAGGATCGCTTTCGACCTGGCAGGCGGCGAGCGAAACGGCGAGCGGGAGGAGGAAAGCCAACCGGTTCATGCGCGGCGCTCCGAATAAGTCGTGCCGGAATAGGCGATGAAGGCAGCGATGAAGGCGAGCACCGTACACGCGATCGACATGACGAGGCCGGCGGTGCCAACCGAATGCCAGCCGTCGCGAGCGTGCTGCAACGCGTTGAACACGCCCACCACGAACATCAGAGCGACTATGACGAGATAGAGCAGTCCCCGACCTCGCGCATGGCGTGCCCGACCCACGAACAGGCCCAGAAGAGCCCAGGCCAGGACAATCCCGGCGAAGAAATCAGCCCCGGCGATGAGCCAGGATCCGAAGTTGGCCCACTGTATCTCCGCGGTGTTCAGGTAGGTGATGTCGGCCAAGAGTGCCGACGGATAGAGTGCCACGGGAAATGCCAGCAAGATGGCATGCAGGGGGTTGGCAAATGTTCGCGTCCGATTGACCGTCGCATCCATCGGCAATTCTCCTGGTCCCGTGAGTGTCGCGTTGTCTTCCCAATCCCCGAAGCCGCGAAAAGTGCCGAGACCGCTCAGCCGATGATCGCGGGTGCGGTTCCGAGCACGATCGCAGCGATTGCCAAGCCAGCAGCCGCGAGGCCCAATGCGCCGGCCTGCACGCGGTAGCGGCGGATAGCGACGACCAGCGCCCCTAGGGCAACCGCAAGCGCTCCGACGGCGATCCACCGCGCGGCCACCTGCTCCGGAAAGACCAGCGCGGCGCCATAAGCGACGATGAAATGTGCGGCCCATATCGCGAACGCGAGTACGAAGAGGCGATAGACCGCTGGGCGATCTATCGGCTGGCCCGGCTCAGGCACCTGGAAATACCCTCGGCACGAGTGTGAAAATCATCCCCTGCAGCGCGCAGAACGCGACAAATCGGCCGACCACGTCCATGGTGACGTTGGTCGGTGTGGTCATGATCCCGCGCGCTTCCCGCAGCGCGAGATAGATCGCCATCACCACCGCGACCGTCACCACTTGTGCCTGCAGGACCGCGAGCATGAAGACGGTTGCGCCCATCCCATTCACGGTGGGCGCAAGTCCGGTCGCCCGCCATCCGGTGACGTCGAGCCACAACGCTCCCACGAGTAGGGCAACAGCCCCCGCTTCGATCATCCAGGGCAGGTCGCCGGGTTGCCTGCCGTGGCGCATCGCGAGCACCTTGCGCCCGCCCCACGCGCCCACCAGCGCGAGTGCTTCGATGCCGACGATGATTGCCGTTTTTCCCAGAGGAGGCGGGTCGCTCCACACTTCGGGATTGATGCCGTAGAGGTAGAAATAGGCGAACAACGCCATGAACCCGATCATGCCGAAGACGACCATCAGCGTGTTGAGTGCCCACCAGCTATGGCTGCGGGGCCCGGTGATTGCGATCGGAACCTCGATCCCGGCACCTATTTCGGCCGTCTCCTGCTTGAGCGGTCGATCGGTCTCCCACAACCATCGCAGCGTGGATACCACCGCGATCGCCCCGCAGAAGATTGCGAAGGAGTATGCCTGCACCGTGAGCGACAGGAAGAAACCCGCGGTAAACACGGCTGCTGCAAGCGGCCACCCCGATGGCCCCGGCATGATCTGGACATACTGCGGTTCGGCCAGGATGGGTGAAGTGATCAAGGTTTCGCGCCGCCCGGTCGCCGAGCGGGGCAGGAAGTAGCGGCCTTCTTCGACTTCGCGCGAGATCTCGGGCCGGTCCCACAACGGTTCGCGGGAGGTGACGAGCGGAATCGAACGGGTCGAATAGAGGCCTGTCGGCAACCATTCGAGCGTGCCGCCGCCGTAGATATTGCCGGCATCGTCATCGACGGTGAACCGAAACCTGCGCGCGCAATCGACCAGGAACAGCAGCACGCCCGCCGCGATGACGAACGCGCCGACGGTCGATATCAGGTTGAGCAGGTCAAGATCGCGACCGGGCAGATAGGTGTAGACGCGCCGCGGCATCCCCATGAGGCCGGTCAGGTGCATCGGGAGGAAGGTGATGTGGAGGCCCGCGAACATCAGCCAGAACACCCACTTGCCCACCCGTTCGGACAACGCGCGGCTGCTGGTCATGCCGTGCCAGTGATAGAACGCGGCGAACATCGGGAAGACCATTCCGCCAATGAGGACATAGTGCAGGTGCGCTACGACGAAATAGGTGTCGTGCGCCTGCCAGTCGAAGGGCACCATGCCGAGCATCACCCCGGTCAGTCCGCCCATCGTGAACACCAGCACGCTGCCGACGACGAACAGCGAAGGGGTGTTCCAGCGGATTTTCCCGCTCGCCAGCGTGGCGATCCACGCGAAGACCTGAATGCCCGCCGGCAGGCTCACCGCCATGCTCGCGGCGGAAAAATAACCGGCCGATATGCGCGGCATGTCGGTAGTGAACATGTGGTGCGCCCAGACCCCGAAACTGATGAACCCCGTGGCCACCAAGGCCAGCACGTTGAGGCGGTATCCAACGAGTTCGGTCCGCGCCACGGTGGTCACCATCATGCTCATCAACCCGGCGGCGGGGATGAAGATGATGTAGACCTCGGGGTGGCCGAAGAACCAGAACAGGTGCTGCCACAGCATCGGATCGCCCCCGCGGGTAGCGTCGAAGAACGGCCAGTTGAAGGCGCGCTCGATCTCGAGCAGCATGGTGCACAGGATCACGCTGGGGAACGCGACGATGATCATCACCGCAAACACCAGCATGGCCCAGGCGAACATCGGCATCCGATCGAGCGTCATCCCCGGAGCGCGGGTGCGCATGACCCCGACGATGATCTCGATCGCCCCGGCAATGGCGGAAATCTCGATGAAGCCGATCCCCAGCAACCAGAAATCGGTGTTGATGTCAGGACTGAAGGCGATGCTGGTGAGCGGCGGATACATGAACCACCCACCGTCGGGCGCAAGGCCGACGAAGAGCGACAGGAAGAACATGGTCCCGCCTACGAAGTAGGCCCAGAAAGCATAGGCGGACAGGCGCGGAAAAGGCAGGTCGCGCGCCGCCAGCATCTGCGGAAGCAGCATGATCCCGATCGCTTCGACCATCGGTACCGCGAACAGGAACATCATCACCGTGCCGTGCATGGTGAAGAACTGGTTGTAGGTGTCGACGCCGAGGAAGTCCTGCATCGGCGCGGCGAGCTGGACCCGCATTCCGAGCGCGAGAATGCCCGCCGCGACGAAGAAGCCGAACGCGGTGACGACGTACCAGAAGCCGACGTAGTTGTTGTTGACCGCCGTCAGCCGCCGCCAGCCCTTGGGCGCCGCCCAGATTCGTTCGAGTTCGCGGACCTCGCTGTCGGGCCGCTTCTCGGTCGGGAAACGCTCGTAGAGCGCGTGGTCGAACCCGGTTTCGGACTTCACTTCTGCGCGTCCAGGAAGGCGGCGATGTGTCCCAGCTCCTCGGCCGAGAGCGCATCGTAGCTGGGCATGCGATTGCCCGGCTTGATCGACTGGCTATCGCCGATCCAGCCGATCAGCGTGCCGAGATGATTGGGCAGCACCCCCGCGCCGAGCGTGCGGCGGCTGCCGACGTGGGTGAGGTCCGGTCCGGCGAGACCGTTGGCGGGAGTCCCTGCGATGCGATGGCAGGCGGCGCAGCCGCTGTCCATGAACAGGCGGTAGCCCGCCCGCGCATCGTACTGGCCCAGGATTTCAGCTTCGGTGGGATAGGCGGCAGCGTCGCCAGGAAGCACGATCGCTCCCTCTGGCGCGGATCGCGCAAGTGCTTGCGCGCGCGAAAGGGTGGCATTGCGCCCCGCAAGCCACGCGGTCCAGGCTGCGGGTTCGTGCGCCACGGCGACGAAGCCCATCAGCGCGTGCTGCCCGCCGCAGTATTCGGCGCAGACGCCGCCGAACTCGCCCGCGCGCTCGACGCCTCGATGCGCAGCAGCGTCCGGCGCCCTGGGATCATGTCCTTCTTGCCCGAGAGATGCGGCACCCAGAAGCTGTGGATCACGTCGGCGGATTCGAGCTCGAGGACGACCGGTTGCCCGACCGGGATGTGGATTTCGTTCGCGTCCTCCATCGCGACGTTTCCGTTCGCATCGAGATACTGCACGCGGAACCACCACATCTCTCCGGTGACGCGAATGCGCATTTCGTCGCCGCGAATAGGCTCGGTCAAGCTGGCGGTCAGCGTCAGTCCCCATATCAGCAGCCCGGTCAGGACAACGCCGGGAAGCGCCACTCCGCCGAGCCAGATCACGCGTTCGCCGCCCAGCCTTTCCTTCCATCGGGCAGGTCCCTTGATGGCGACAAACAGAGCCGCGACCACCAACGCGGTGATTACGAAACCCAATCCGAACAGCGACCACGCAAGCGTCGTGACCTTGTCCGAATAGGGGCCGGCGGGATCGAGCACCGGCGGCGGCCATCCCCAAAGCGCTTCAATCATGATCGAGCCCGTAGAGGTAGGTCGCGATGTCCGCCGCCTCGCGCCGGGTCACGGGCATGGGAGGCATCGTCGATCCCGGCTTGACCGAGGGAGCGTTGCGGATGAATGCGGCCAGCACGGGGGGGCGGTTGGGCAATTGGCCGGCGATCAGGCCGACATCGTCGAAGCCCACGAGCGATGGACCAAGGCGGCCGGCGGGCCAATCGATCCCCGGTATCTCGTGGCACGATCCGCACCCTGCCTTGCGTATAGCGGCCAAGCCGCGATCCTTCGCTTCCGTTTCGGGTTCGTAGCGGGTCTCGACAGGATCCTTGCATCCGCCAGCGGCAAGGCACGCTGACAAGACAAGCACTGCCAAGGCGCGCGTAGCAGTCCGGTCGCGAAGTGTCGGTGGCCCCATCCAGACGGGAACCGGAAAAGGTCCATTCCCGTTCCCAGTTCCGATGTCTTTTCGACCAGACGCGTTCCTGGCGGTGGGCCTGTTTGTCACCGCTCTGTCTGCCTGCAGCCCGCCTGCGGTGACCGATCCGTTCGACGACACGGGAGAATTGATCGCCTTGTCCGGCGGCGATGCCGGCCCAGCCTCTGCCTGTCACACGTGTCACGGCCTCGACGGCGAGGGCAACGGCGCCCTCGTGCCGCGCATTGCCGGGCTCGACGCCGGCTACATCGTCCGGCAGCTCGGCTTCTATGCCGACGGACAGCGTACGCATCCGCAGATGAGCTGGTTGGCTGGTCGTCTCGACCCGCAGGAACATCTCGCCGTCGCAATGCACTACGCCGCCATGTCGACGCGGGCGCGGCCATCCGCGAAAAACCGTGCGCGAACATGCAGCCCGCACCTGATTGCCGAACTCTATCACGAGGGCGCGGCCGGGCGCGGCCTTTCGTCGTGTGCTTCGTGTCACGGCAGCGACGGCTACGGCATTGGAGCGGGCAATCCGCCACTCGCTGGCCAGCCGGCTCCATATCTCGCCAAGCAGCTTCGTGACTGGCGCGAGGGTAACCGGTACGGCGATGCCGGCGGCGCAATGCACAGAGTAGCAAGCAGGCTGCGCGAGGACGAGATCAACCCGCTTGCGGATTATATCGCGCATGGTCTGGAGCCGTCTGGTCGTCAGGGATATCGGGAAGAATGCCGGTAACCACGTCGTCGCGGTCCCAGAAGTGATGCTTCAGCGCGGCGCCGACGTGCAAGGGTACCAGCAGTGTCAGACCCACGACCCCCCACAGGTGCAGGCTTTCCGCCCAGTCGAGAACGTGAAACTGCCACTTGGGCGAGAGGGTATGGAACGGCATCGGCGGTAGCGGTACCAGTCCGCCGATGCGCAGCGGTTCGGCTGGCTGAATCGCCGACCACATCGCCCACCCGCTCAGCGGAAGCAGGGCGAACAGCCCATAGAACAAGACGTGGGTGAGGTGAGCCGCGGTCGACTGCCAGCCAGGCGCATCGGCATCATTGATTGGGTCGGGGATGAACAGGCGCCAGGCAAAGCGAAGAATCGCAAGGAGGAGAATGGCAAGTCCGATCTCGCTGTGAATCGCGTAAGCGGCGAGCTTGTCGCCGCCGACGGGCCCGCGCGACATGCTCCACCCGTAGAAGAGCTGGAACAGGACGAGCCCGGCCATAATCCAGTGAAACCACACACCCACGGGCGAATATTTGCGCTCGTGGGTATAGCTTCTCGCCCAGGCGCGAACGTGATCGTGAAGCTTCACGCCGGCACTCGCCTGCCCAGCGCGCGGTACAGAATGACCAACGCCGCCAGAAGGTAGACGAGACTGGCAGGCGCCCACATGACGATACCGGCGATCTGCTGGTCCTCGAGAGGGTTCAGGCCCCAACTCTGCACTGTCAGCCAGTGAGGTGCGTAGAAAGCGCGTGGAGCGAAGGTCAGCAGGGCGCCTAGCGTTCCCATCGCGACCATCGTGGCGAGCAAGGCAAGCGCCGCCGCGGGTGCCGACGCGCGGACGACTTTCGCCCACCATACGGCAGCGGTCCCCACGAGACTCACCTGCATCATCCAGAACACCGCATCGCTGCTCATCGCCGCTTCGTAGAGCGGCGGCGCGTGCCACAGCCAGAACGTCAGGCCATGGACGGCGGTCCACAGCGCGAGGCTACCGACCACGTCGCGACGGTGCACGCGAAGAGCAGCCACCGCCAACGGCGCGAGCAAGGCGACAAGGATGACATCATGGATCACCCGAACGGTGAACAGCGCCGATCCCAGCGCGCAAAACGGGCTTATGAAAAGGAAAGCGAAGGTCGCCACCGCGGCAAGCGCGGAATTAGGACTTATCCGGCCCCGAAACGCAAATAGCGCGGCAACAGAACACGCGAGAACGACAAGCAGTTCTGGAGCGAGATTCCAGTGCGCCATCCATCCCTGCGGGATGGGGCGCTTCTCCACAGTACGGCAACCACTCGCGCATCGCGGCAGAACTCCCCTCGATCTCCTCGCAAAAGGAATGTGCCGTCTCGGCTTGGGTTCCGGCAAGCGCTCCTCTCGGCGCGATGGGCGATCAAGCTGAGGGACTTTAAAAGTTGTCCGGCACGAACGAGATTACCCAGACCGGAGTTGACTAAGCGTCAGTCATTGCCTCGCCCGTCATCAAAAGCGGACAGTCCGCTTCCGGCCCATTTCCGGTTGTTGAAACGAGTCTTACGCCAAAAGAACAAATGGTGCCCAGAAGAGGACTTCGGTCTCGATATTTATCGTGTTGAGATTTTAGATTTTCAAGCATAATTTTTAAACGGAGCCCCGTTAGAGGCCCCACGACCCGACAAGCGAATAAGATTCAGTCCTGCTGAACGCTGAGGGCGCAAATCCAGCTCGATTTTTCCTACATTGGATGTCCGCTTTACGCCCCAATTGTTGCCGTTCTAAAGGACAGTCAGCAGTGCCGAAAGCTGCCTTCCGTTCAGGTGGCAATCGAGGGCAGTTTCGCGCTCCGGTCTCGTTCGGTGAAAGCAAATGTAACCGAAAGGACCTGCCCCTCGGTCCAGTTCGCTTAATTCTGTTTTGCGCTCTGATGAGCGGACTTTTCCCCGCCATAACTGATCACGAAGAGCGGATGAGCAGTCACGGTCGTTGCCGCCCTGGTGATTAGCGGCATTTCATTCTCCTGATGTTGGCGTGCCGCTGCGTATCGTCGGCATTAATCGCCCCATCTCGGCCGGATCAGCATTGGTCCATAGGAAGCTAGAAAGACGAGAAATGCTCCACCCTAAGCCAGAGCAGATGCTCGCATCCAGATATTATAATCGAGAACCCCCACTGAGGCGGTCACGCGCAAGACGGCTCCCGTGCAGATCAAGCCATAGAGTAGAACGGTTGGGCCGGTCGCGCGCAGCGCTCGTCCGGTATGTCCTAGGGTTGCGCGGGTCATTACCGTGAGGATCATCGTCGCCATCGCGCCGGCGGTCAGGGCGTGAACGGCAGCGGATCGCGAGATTGAAGGGTCGAGGATCGATCCGCCGAGCAGGAGCAACCCCAGCGGAACCCAAAGATAGCCCACGTGCAGTATGAAAACGATCGGATCGCCTATCGTGCGCCATCCATTCCAACGCGCTAGCCGAACCATCTGGAGAATGCCCGCGACGCCGAGCGAAACTCCTCCGGTCGCGCCGTCAGGCGCGGCGATCCATTGCGCGAGAGCTGCGGCGGTTACTGCGATCGTCACCAGATCGTATCTCGTCGGCTGGCCAGGAAGCCCATGACGGACACCGTGCTTGGTAAGCCAGTTACGAGTAAACGACGGAATGATCCTCCCCCCGATAACTGAGATTATAAGCAGGATCAGCCCAATTCCCGAGCGCCAGCCGAGCCCGTCATCGGCGATCAGACCCAGCGCCACAACATGATCAACCGCATTTGCGGTGCCCAGCAATAGGACCAAGGCGACCACGGGCAGGTTGCGGTTCTTCGCCGCGAGCACCTCCCGCCCGGCGAGCGCAGCCAGCACGATGTAGAAGGCGACATCCAGACCCGCGGCAATCCCCATGCCGATCACGGCCGAAAACAAGACTGCCACCCGTCCAATAGACCAAAGAGCAAACAAGGCGAGCAACGGGAAGCCCGCAATCGGCAATCGTCCCGTCCAGTTCGGGATTGCCGTCAGAAGGAACCCGGCAATCACCGCCCCGACGAATCCGAACAACATCTCATGCCGGTGCCATGCGAGTGGACTGAAGCTGGTGGGAAGCGTGATTTCTCCGCCAAGTGCCGTCAGCCATAGGGCAAGCACCACCACCGCCCACACAGCCCCGCCGATGAAGAATGGCCGAAAGCCCCCTCGAAGGAAGGCGTGCGCCGTAGCCATCCGCGCTCGCCTCAAAGCAAGCATTTGCTCACCCCTGGTCTGCATGGCCAGTTCCTGAAAATTCGATACCATTGGGATCGAAGCGATGGCTGGAGGGAATGGTCGTTTCCATCAGTCCAAACGATCGTGGTTCACGATTTCGTTTGCTTCGCCCGAGATGGTGAAGGTCCAGATCGCGACGCTCCCGATCCAGCCGACGTTGAACAGCACTAGCGCGAGCCACACAGCTCTTCTCGATGCCCCGGGAGGGCGCGAGGAAGGCACCACGTCACCATGGCGGCGGAAAAGCATGGCGACCGCCTGCGCGTGGAGTAACAGCCAGATGGCGGCAGCAAGAGCGACAATTGCGAAGGCTGCAAGCAGGGCAGGGAAGAACCAGATCGGCATGGCGGCTCCTATATCGAATGCGCGCGGGAGACTTTAACATCGGGATTGGTCGAACCGGATTGCATCAGATTTCCTCATCCTCCTCAATCAGCACACGCCTTGCCTCACCTTCGAGATCCTCGAACTGGTCGTGGCGCATTGCCCAGAAGAACGCGATAAGTCCGAGCCCACCCAGACAGAGTGCCGCTGGCACGAGGATTGCCAGCACGGTCACCGGGCAGCCCGCGCAAGCCTTAGTGAATTGCCGATCACGATCAGTGAACTGATCGACATTGCGACTGCGGCGATAAGCGGGGTGACAAAGCCGGCGATCGCAAGCGGAACGGCGATGAGGTTGTACCCCACAGCCAGCGCGAAATTCTGCCGCACCACCCTCATCGTACGGCGCGCCGCGGCTACTGCCAGCGCTACGGGCATTAGACTATCGCCGAGGAAGACAGCATCGGCAGCCTGACGGCTGACGTCGCTCGCATCGGCCGGCGCGATCGAGACATGTGCACTAGCGAGGGCTGGCCCGTCATTGATCCCGTCGCCCACCATCAGCACGCGTTTGCCGCTTCGTGCGAGTTGTTTGAGAATGTCGAGTTTGACCGCCGGTTGCACTTCGGCATGAAACTGAAGGCCCAGGCGGTGCGCCATGCCCGCGACTGCGCCCTCGGCATCGCCGGACACGATCGTCTGTCCCAGGCCAAGCATGGTAAGAGCCTTTAGCGTTTCGGCGGTCAGAGGACGCTCCGGGTCGGCAAAGAATATTGAATGGCTCTCTCCGCCAATCCGCAATTCGCAGGTTTGCCCCTCGCCGGGCGCAATTCGCGGGCGCACGAGAGCGACCGGACACGCGCCATCGAACGCTGTGACGCCTTCGCCGGCCTGCTCGGCAATGTCGGCTAGCGGCGCCGGCGCAACGTCCTGTACCCTCAACGCGTTGGCGAGGCCGCGGCTCAGCGGGTGGCGGCTCGTCTGCGCAAGTGCCAGCACGACCGACTTCTGTCGCTCGGTGAGCTCATCGAGGTTTGTCGGCTGTGGCCGGCCCAGCGTCAGCGTCCCCGTTTTGTCGAACACCGCGTAGTCCGCCTCGGCCATGCGCTCGAGCGCGCTTCCATCCTTGACCAAGACGCCGCGCCGCATCAGCGCGCTGGCGGCAACGACTTGTGCCACCGGCACCGCGAGGCCCAGCGCGCATGGGCACGTGATGATCAGTACCGAGATTGCAACCAACAGCGCCTGGTGCAGGCCAACGCCTGCGAGAAGCCAGCCCACAAGACTGACCAGCGCCAGCCCATGAACCATCGGGGCGTAAAGCCGCGAAGCGCGATCGGCGATGCGCACGTAGCGCGAGCGCGATTGCCCCGCCTCCTCCATCAGCCGCGCTATCTCGGCAATCGCGGTATCGCCCGCGGCGGCGGTTACTTGCGCGGTGAATTGCTGTCCCAAGTTGATCATGCCGGCGTACACCGGTCGGCCAGGACCCGCATATACCGGCGCGCTTTCGCCCGTCAGCATCGAGGAATCGAGGGCAGCCTCTCCGGCGATCACCTTCCCATCTGCTGCGAGAGCTTCACCGGAAGCGACCTGCATCATCATGCCCGGCTCGATCGCGTCGGCCGAAATACGCCTGGTTCGTCCGTCCGCTGCGAGTATCGTCGCCTCGCGGCCCATCCGGGCGAGCAGCGCTCCGATCCCCGCACGGGCGCGATCGCGCATCATCGCATCGAGCGCGCGGCCGCCCAGAAGAAAGAACACCAGCATCGTCGCGCCGTCGAAGTAGGCGTGATCGCCTCCGGTGACCGTCTCATAAAGGCTCAGCCCTGTCGCGAGCAGCACCCCGATCGAGATCGGTACGTCCATGTTCGTGCGACCACGGCTCAGCACTTTATAAGCCGACAGGAAGAACGGTCGCCCGGCATAAGCAATCACGGGGACAGCGATGAGCGCTGACAGCCAGTGAAACAGGTCCCGCGTGGTGCCGTCTGCGCCCGACCAGACGCTGACCGACAACAGCATGACATTCATCATGCCGAAGCCGGCGACTGCAAGGGCGTTGAGCAGGCGGCGCGTCTCGCCTTCGTCCTCCGCCATCATATCGGCAGCCGACGGCTGGGCCTCGAACCCAAGGTCTTCCAGCAACTTGAGTATCTGGCGCTCCGAGGTGCGAGGCGAGTGGCGCACTACGACACGCTTGGCCGTAAAGTTGACTCGCGCCCCGGAAACCCCAGGCATATCGTCGAAACCGCGCTCGATCTTTCCGATACACCCGGCGCAGCGAATGCCGGGGACCGTGAACCGGCTTTCGACGACGTCGGGCAGGCTCGAGAGCACATTCATTGCAAGGCGAGCTCACTTCGCCATGCACGCTTGCCGGTGGAGCCTTCCAACCGCAGCGTCCAGCGTCCCCCGAGCAGTTTCCCAGTGCTGGTGAATTGTCCCGGGCCAGTACGTGCGAAGGACAATCGCGTGTCGGGAAGTCGCCCGAGAGGATGGCGCGCTATCGCAGTGAGCTCAACCGGAGCCGCCGCAGCGCCGGCGAAGACGACCGTCACGCGTCCATCGTCGAGGCGGCTCGCGTGCGCCTCCCACCCCAGCGCCCGGTCTCTTTCGGCGTCATCGAGCCACTTGTTGAACTCCTGACTGGCGACGTACGAGTTCTCGACCACCACACCGCCGAAGGTTGTCACCGCGAGCCGCGCCATGAGGAGGTTGACCGTGATCACGACGCCAAAGCCCGCGACCAGGATCGCGGTCATGTGCCGCCCGGTGAACGGGGGGGTCACAGGTCATCGCTCCCGGGTGCTGTGAACTGGGTTTGCGTCTCGTCGGCCGCGCCCTCCTTGTCGAGCGAACGCAGGCGGAAGCGGAAGGCCTGCGCCGCCGTGTCAGGTGGCGCGATGACATATGCGCGCACCGTGCGGGTTGCGTCCGGCTCAACCCGAACCCGCAGCGCACGTGCGGCGGCATCGCGCGATTGCTCGTCGCCCCACATGACTGCTCCCGGCAGGCCGTCGAGCGCGATTTCCATGTCGCGGGGGCGGCTTTCCATGTTGCGTAACTTGAGAGTGAAGGAGTTGCGCACCGAACCGTCGCTCATCAGCATGAATGGCGGATTGCGGTCGGCCGCAGCCGAAATGCCGATGTGGCTGCGAGCACCGAGGGCAAAGAGCATGGCAATGCCGATCGCGGACCAGCCGCCGAGATAGATTAGCGTGCGCGGTCGCA
>CAVSJL010000002.1:0-286842 GCA_963728375.1 uncultured Alphaproteobacteria bacterium | reverse complement strand
ACCGTAGTGTGGAGAAGAGGGTGAAGAAGCCGAACGGACTGGTGGGGATGCTCAGAGACGGCTAACAGTTATGCCCGTCGATTCTTTTGTCTTCTTAGCGCCGTCGTGGGCCGTCGTTTTCGTCCCAATCCGCGTTAACGTGTCAAACGGCACGTCCCGTCGGGCAACAAAGGCTGCGGCCGACGCACGTCGGGCCAAGGTTTCAACCCACCTGTTTTTCCTTCGTCGGCGCTGGATTCCTGAGCTAGGAGTGATCTGGGTTCGGAGTATCGACCTCTTGCAATTACAAATTGTTGAATTGAACCGAGCACCGGCTCATACGCCGCGGCACCTCGGCGGATGAGAACCATTGGATTGAGGAACGGAATGCGGGCGAAGACGAATTCTCACACCATTTTTGCCTATGCGGCAGCAAATGCGCCAACTTACTGATACTGCCTTAAGCGCGCTGCTGCAGGTTCTCGAGAAGGACCGCCAATCTGCCGCGCGGGTCTAAGCGGCGGGTTGTCTTGGCGCTCGATCTGGTGCTGCTGCTCCAGTCTATCTGGGCTGCCTATTCCCTTCGCATCGGGCACTGGGTCTTGTGGGAACGAGGCATTGTGGAAGCTGGCGTTGGGGGCCGTGGCAGCCATGCTACCGATCTTCATCTTCGGAGGTGTTTACAAAACGATCTTTCGTTTCGCGGGCATAGGCATGATGCGCACGCTGTTGATTGCGTTCGCCAAGTACACTGCAGTTATGGCCGCCGTTTATTTTCTTTGGGGCGTTTCGGGCGTGCCGCGCACCTTGGGGACTGCTGCAACCGATCCTTTTCTTCTGTATGGTCGCGAGCATTCGATTGATAACCCGTTCGCTGCTGGTGGATATCTTAGGCCGGAGCAAGTTCTCGGGCGAGATCCAGCGGTTTCTCATTTACGGTGCAGGTCGTCACGGGCAACAGCTAGCCTCCTCGATGCGGGGCGATCCATCGATGATGCTCGTCGGCTTCGTCGACGACGATGCGCTTCTTGAGGGCCAGTCGCTCGACGGCAAAAAGGTTTACTCAAGCCGCGATCTTCCTGCTGTCGTCAAGCAGCTCGAGGCAACCGACATCCTTCTCGCCCTCCCAAAGCTCAACCGCAGGCGTCGGCGCAAGATTGTAGAAAAGCTCAACAATCTCAATGTTCACGTGAAAACGCTGCCCCCGATACGCGAGCTATTCGAAGGCTCCGTCTCGATCAGCGATATTCGAGAACTTCAGATTGAGGACCTTCTCGGTCGGGAACCAGTGCGCCCCAATGATTTTCTCCTTGGGCGCACGATTACTGCAAAAAGCGTTTTGGTGACCGGCGCTGGTGGGTCGATCGGGTCTGAGCTATGCCGGCAGATCGTCCGAAATGGCGCGTCCAAGGTCGTCCTGTTCGACGTGTCCGAATATGCTCTCTACTCCATCGAGCAGGAACTCCGTCGCGAAATGGGTGGAGCGAATCCTCCGGAGCTTGTGCCAGTGCTCGGCACCGTTTGCGATAAAACGCATCTTACTTCAGTTCTCGAGCAGCAGGGCGTGCAAACTTTTTACCACGCCGCAGCTTACAAGCATGTGCCCTTGGTCGAAGCAAATCCACTCGTCGCAATCCGAAACAACATCTTCGGCACTTATGCTGCCGCGGAGGCCGCCAAGTTGACCGGTGTTTCGGACTTTATCCTCATCAGCACCGACAAAGCAGTTCGGCCCACCAATGTGATGGGCGCCACAAAGCGTTCAGCAGAACAGATTGTCCAAGCCTACGCAGCGTCCGGAACGAGCTGTCGCTATTCTATGGTGCGGTTCGGGAATGTGCTCGGCTCCAGCGGGTCGGTGGTGCCGCTCTTCCGTCGGCAGATCGAGTCAGGAGGCCCGATTACTTTGACGGACGGACGTGTGACACGCTATTTTATGACCATCCCAGAGGCGGCCAATCTCGTTATTCAGGCTGGCGGTCTGGCGAAGGGCGGGGAGGTATTCGTGCTCGACATGGGTAAGCCGATACGCATTGCCGACCTCGCGAGAACAATGATCCGCCTGTCCGGCTGCAGCGTACGCGATGCCGAGTACCCGGATGGCGACATCGAAATAGTCGAGATTGGGCTGCGGCCAGGCGAAAAGTTGTTCGAGGAGTTGCTTATTAGCGAAGATGCGCGTCCGACGTCTCACAGACGCATCATGATGGCCCACGAGGACTTCCTCCCGTGGGAGGAGACGGAGAAGCTGATAGAAGCGCTAAACAAGGCCGGTGATCCCGAAGTGGCGATGAGGCTACTTATGCGGTTCGTTCCGGAATTTGCCCATCGGCGAGACGATGGCAGTTCATCCGACCTTGCGGAGGCCATGCAAGCGTTCTAAGCGCGCCTGCCTGCCGAACTCACGAAACCGATGCTGACCTTCGATACCGCCCTCGGCCCAGTTACACCCAAAACGAGGCGGACGCCGTCGCAAGGGTACTCTTGAGCAATCGAGTCAATTATTGGACTGGGGACAGAAGTTCGGGAGTTCGAGCGCGAGTTCGCTGATTGGATGGGCAGCCGCCATGCCGTTGCGATGGCTAACGGCACCGTCGCGCTCGACGCGGGGTTGGCGGCCCTAGATCTCAACGCGGGCGATGAAGTGATCGTTACGCCCCGGACCTTCATCGCGTCGATCTCGAGCGTGGTAAATGCGGGCGCAATCCCGGTGTTCGCCGATGTGGATCGGGTAAGCGGCAATATCGAAGCGCATACGATCGAGCCCTTTCTTACGTCCCGTACTCGCGCCGTCGTCCCGGTCCACCTTGGCGGATACCCCTGCGATATGGGCCCGCTGCTCGAATTGAGCCGGTCACAAGGCATCGCCGTTATCGAGGATTGCGCCCAAGCCCATGGCGCAAAGTGGCAGGGAAAGCCTGTCGGATCGTTCGGCCTGATCGGAGCATGGTCCTTCTGTCAGGACAAAATCATGACCACCGGAGGGGAGGGCGGCATGATTACCACCGATGACTCCGAAGTCTGGTCCCGCATCTGGTCGCTGAAAGATCATGGAAAGAGCTGGGAAGCCGTCTACGAGCGCCAACACTCGCCGGGCTTTCGCTGGCTGCATGAAAACTTTGGTACCAACTGGCGAATGACCGAAATGCAGGCGGTAATTGGTCGCTTGCAGCTAGAGAAGATGGCGCATTGGAACAGCCCAGCGCACTCGCGCGGCCGAACGTTACGCCGAAGTGGCTGGTAAGTTTCCCGGCGCTCTGCGCGTCCCCGACTAATGCCCCGGGGATACCCACGCCTACTACCGGTTCTATTGCTACCTGCGCCCAGAGGGCTTGCGGGCAGGGTGGACCCGCGAACGAGATCATTGATGCCGTCGCATCTCAGGGCTTACCCCTTCTTCAGGGTAGCTGTTCTGAGGTCTACTTGGAAAAAGCGTTCGAGGGCACCGGCTTCGCGCCCCCGCAGCGCCTGCCCAATGCGCACGAGCTCGGCGCGACGAGCTTGATGTTCCTGACTCATCCGACGCTGACGGACGAAGATCTCGATCGCATCTGCGATGCATTTGAAGCCGCGATGATCGAAGCGGCGGCGTGACGACCGGATGCCATGGGCGCGCGGGAGCCGGCCGTGCACCGGAGGCCTCGCCTCGCCGCGAGCAGTACGCGCTGTGGGTGACGGTCGGATTGCTGTTAACGGTGTTCCTGTTCGGGGGAGCTCCCGCCCGGATGCTTTCAGTCAGTTCTTCGCCCGCACCGCCGCGGTTCTTTTCGGCGCCGCCGCGCTGGTCACCCTGACCCGCGCCGACTTGCGCAGGGTCCGCGCGCCCTTTTGGCTCTGCGCCGGCTGGACCGCACTGATCGTCGCCCAGCTGTTTCCTTTGCCGCCGAGCTTGTGGACCGCGCTCCCGGGCCGCGAGCGCTTCGTCGAGCTCGCTTCTCTCGCAGGCATCGCGCAGCCGTGGCGACCGCTGAGCTTGGTACCGGACGGGACGGCCAGCAGCGCCCTCGCCATGCTTGTGCCGCTGGCGGTGCTTATCGCTACCTGTCAGGTCTCCGCCCGACGCTTGCCCGTGCTGCTGATGGCGCTGGTCGGCTTCGCGCTCGTCAGCGGGCTAATCGGGGCCGCGCAGGTGGGGCGGCGGCGGCTCCAGCGATCTCGACGATGTTGAGAATGGTGGCGATGGCGTCGGGCTGTTCGCCAACCGCAATCACCAGGCCGCCATGCTGGCGGCAATGGTGCCGCTCCTTGCCGGGCTCGCTAGCCTGACGCCTCGCGACCCCAAAAGCCACCGGTACGGCTTGTTCGCCGGCATTGTGTTCGCGCTCATATTCCCGCTGGTATTCGTCACCGGCTCACGGTCGGGCTTGCTCCTGCTTGCGCTCGGCATCGCGCTCGCCGCGGTGGTGCTTGGAAAGATGAAGCGCATCGGCCGCGCAATCGGGCAGGTCCGGGCGCGACCGTTGATGGTCGGCGTGGTCCTCGCGGTCGTGGCGGGCGGCACCGCGATGGCGCTGTTTCGCGTGGGCGCGGTGGATCGTATGTTGACGCAGAGCGCGGAAGAGGACCTGCGGGTGTCGCTGTTTGGCTCGGTCGCACAGATGGCCCGCCTGTACTTCCCGGCGGGCGCAGGTCTTCTGGTACCTTCACGCCGCTCTTCAAGGTCAATGAGCCGTTTTTCTGGCTCAATTATCACTACTTCAACCACGCCCACAACGATCTGGCGGAGATTGTGATCGAGGGAGGGTTGCCGGCCATCCTGCTGCTCTTGGGGTTCCTCTGTTGGCTGGCCGCGGCTTCCTGGCGTCTCTGGCGGGCAACGTTCAGAGAAAACTCCGTGCACCTCCTCGGTCTGGTGGCCAGCGCGGCGTTGCTGATCCTCCTGCTCGCCAGCCTGGTCGATTACCCGCTGCGCACACCCGCGCTCGCCGCGATCGTCGCGGTTCTATCTGCATTCATCGCCATGGCCGATAAGTCTTTGTCGTCGCGACCGCCGATGTTAGATCGCCGACGGACAAGACTCCGAACCTGAATGGGTGCGATCGGCGGCCGGGCGGCAGCCGCGTCCCGACACGAAAAGTGAGACACATGCCCAAGCTTCCAATCATTTGCAGTGCCATCCTGCTTGCGCTCGGAGGATGCGTTTCGCAGCCTGCGCTCGTCGCTAGTCCGGCGTATCCTGACATCCAGCTGTTGCAGGCGAGCAAGTTGCCGACCCCACTCGATATCGATGCCTCCGATGTCGCACGTCCTTACCGCATCGGCCCGTTCGACCGGCTCAAGATCGACGTTTTCCGGGCGTGCCGGAGCTGCTCCAGCAGGAGTCCAGGCCGACGCCAGCGCCGCATCGCAGTTCCCCTTGCGGGTCGAGATCGAAGCAAGCCGGCCGCTCCCCGGGCCGCAAGTTGCCGACATGATCGAGCAGCGTCTGACGCCGATATATTCGCGATCCGCAGGTTGCCGTGAACCTGATCGAGACCGTCAGCCAGGTCGTCACCGTCGACGGTGAGGTCGAGTAAACCCGGCCTTTATCCCGTGCATGGGGCGGATGACGCTGATGAAGGCCGTCGCTCGAGCCGAGGGTCTGTCCGAGGAATGGCCCAGCAGATCGGAGTCGTGGTGTTCCGTAATGTCGGATGGACAGAAGTACGCGGCTTATACAACTTGCGCGACCATCCGTCAGGGCTCTTACGAAGACCCGGAGATTTTCGCGGACGACATCGTCGTGGTCGGCCGTAACTCCCGCCCGACGCCGAGTTGTTCAAGGATTCCCTTGCTGTCGTGCCGGCGCTGCTTAGCCCACTAATCTACCTTCTTCGCTGACGGGCCTGTAAAATGAATAAAGCCACTCCAATCCTTGCGCAACCGTACTCCGTCACCGTCTGGCATTCGGCTCGAGCGGTCGATGTTCCCTACGGCGGTTGTGGGCAGGCCAACGAATCGATCCTGTTCGGGTACTGGCGGCTGGCGCATGCGACGGCGATGGCTGATCCTCGCGATCGTTATCGTTCTCGGTGATCGCGGCGTTCGTGACTCACCATGCTGATTACCCCGCAGTTCCAGGCGACGGCCACGATCGAGATCGCTCGACAGCAACAGAATATTGTCCAGGTCGAAGGAGTTCAGTCGCCCTACGAACCCCGCCGACGTGGAGTTCTACGAAGATGCATACTCGCTGCTCGAGGCCCGCTCGCTTGCCCAGCGGGTAGCCAAGTCGCTGCAATTGGCCAACTCGGCCGCTTTTCTCGCGGCGTTCAACATCGAGACCGAAAGCTCCCTTCTCGAAGACGATTTTCCCGAGCGCCTCAGCGCACGGAACGGCAAAAGAGGAGGAGAAGATCGTCGACATCCTTCTTAACAATGTCGCGATCGAGCCGACGCGCGGATCGGCGCTGGTAGATGTGTCCTTCACGAGCGCTGATCCCGCCCTGCTCGCAGCGAATGGCCAACTCGTGGACCGAGGAGTTCATCGCTTCCAATCTCGATCGGCGGTTCGAAGCGACCGCCTACGCGCGTCAATTTCTCGAGCAGCGCCTTCAGGAGCTTCGCGAACGGCTGGAGGAGTCCGAGCGCGCGCTGGTTCAGTATGCATCGTCCCAGCGGATCGTGACCGTCCAAACCGGAGGCAGCGAAACCCCGGGTGCGCCGCCTCCCGAGCGTCCGCTGGTCGCGGACGATCTTGCCAGCATTAACGCAGAATTGAACCGCGCGGTTAGCGCGCGCATCGAGGCTGCCAGCAAGCTGGACGCACGCGGCATAAGCGCGGACGTGGTAGGCAGCGCGACACTGGCCCAACTGCGCCAACAGCGGGCGACGGCTGCGGCAGAATACGCCAGTCTCCTGGCAAGTTCTCGCCGGAATATCCCGCCGCAGCGGCGGTCAAATCGCAGATCGACAACCTCGATCGCAGCATCGCTGCCGAACGTCACTCGTGAGCGGACGGTGCAGCGCGAGTATCAAAGCGCGGTCGAACGCGAGCAGGCGCTGCGGGCACGTGTCGAACAGCTCAAGGGCGAAACACTCGACCTCAAGAGCCGCAACATCCAGTACGACATCCTCAAGCGCGAAGCGGATACCAACCGTCAACTCTACGATGCGCTGCTCCAGAGGTACAAAGGATGATCGCAGGGGGTGTAGGCGTGAACAATGTGCTGATCGTCGATCCGGCCGACCTGCCCGAAAGCCCGTCGAGCCCCAATCTACCGCTCAACATTGCCCTGGGACTGCTGCTCGGCTTGGGTTCGGCGGGTGCCGTGGTCTTCGTTTTGGAACAGTTCGACGACGCGGTGAAGGACCTCGAGAGTGCCCGTCGTGTGCTGCCTGTGCCGATTCTTGGCGCGGTGCCCGTATCGGCGGAAGGTGAGCCGTGGAGGCGCTTCAGGATCGGAAGTCCGCGCTATCAGAGGCTTATCTCTCTGTGCCAGACGAACTCTCCAGTTCGCCACCGAACATGGCGTGCCGCGTTCGATCGCGGTCACCAGCACCAAGCCTGCCGAAGGCAAGTCTACGTCCTGCTATGCGTCGCCCAGTCGCTTGCCCGAACCGGGCGCAAGGTTGTGCTGATCGATGCCGACATGCGTTCGCCGTCGGTGCATGGGATTTTCGACCTGAAGAACGAGCGTGGGTTGAGCAACTTCATGGCGGGCGAACAGAACGTGCCGTCGCTGATCCACCACCTGGCGGAAGGCGGAGTGGATATTATCACTGCGGGTCCGCAGCCCCCCAATGCCGGTGAACTGCTGACGAGCGGGCGTCTGCGCGAATTGATTGCACGTCTGCTGGAGACTTATGAACACGTTATGATTGATTTGCCCCCGGTCCTGGGTCTTGCTGACGCACCGCTTATCGGGAGCCAGGTCGAAGCAGTTGTGTTCACGGTGGAATCCCATGGCGCGAAAACCGGCGCGATGCTGGCGGCGCTTTCGCGGCTTCGGGCCGTCAACGCCAACGTGGTCGGTGCGGTGCTGACCAAGTTCGAGCAGCGCAAGGCGCAATACGGCTACGGCTTCGAGTACGAGTACGGTTATGGCCATCGCGATGACCGCACGACGAGGCGAAACCGGCGTGGCGGCAAGCCGAGCTGACCGGCGATGTCCGCCGTTCCCGCGATAGCCCCGCGGCTGCTGCTGATTGTCCCGCTGGCGCTTGCCTTGCTCTTGCCACCGCCGCGGTGTCGTTCGCCAAATCGCCGCATGCCACCGCGCCGTCCAAGGTGCTGCGGATCTACCCGATCCACGGACCCAGCCTGGGGACGCCGCGACCATGCGGTTGCCGATGACGCGAGCGTCGGCAAGAGAACGCCCGAAGCTCGCGCAGGAGGCGGTCCGGCAAAGCCCGTCTCACCGGGTGCGCTGCGCAGCCTCGCGGTCATCTCCCAGATGGGAAGCGACAACGACGCGCCAAGCGCCTCCTGTCCGCGGCGCTGGAACTAAATCGGCGCGATCTCGCGTGACGCTGCTGCTGATCGAGGAGCATGTCCGGCGCGGC
Organism: uncultured Alphaproteobacteria bacterium; assembly: GCA_963728375.1. GTDB lineage: Bacteria > Pseudomonadota > Alphaproteobacteria > Sphingomonadales > Sphingomonadaceae > Tsuneonella. The sequence continues at coordinate 278,379 of CAVSJL010000002.1, read as the reverse complement.
GACCTGCCGGCACGTTGCGCCTTTACGACATCGCGCTGCGCGCCTCGCGGCAGGCTCCGAGCGTGCTGATCCCCAGCCTGGTGGAAGCATCGCGCGAGCCGGCGTTCCTTGCGCCGCTCGCGGCGACGCTGGCAGCTGGTCCCGACTGGGGCGACGATATTCCAAGGCTCTGCTCGCGTCCGACGTTCCGCCGCAGAACAAGCTCACACTCGCACGTCTTCTGCGCGGCAAGCGCTGGTTCGGCTCCGCGTTCGAGGGTGAGCTTGTCGCCAGCTTGGTGCGAGACAGGCAATTCCGCATGGCGGGCAAGGTAACCGGGAAGGGTGCCGGGTACGATCCGCGGCTCGCCCATGCGCTCGATCTTCCCACGGGCGGCGACGCCTTCGACTGGAAGCTCGCCAACAGCTACTATGTCGAGACCCGCTTGGATGGCGCTGCGAGCGGCAAGTCGCTGTCGGTGAGAATGAGCCCCGATTTCCGCGACCGGCCGGCGCGTATCCTCCTGCTGCTGCCGCCTGGCACATACAAGCTCGCGTCGCAGCTCCGTACCCTTTCCCCCCGGACCGCCACCGCGCGTTGGACGATCGAATGCGCGCAATCAAATGGCGTACAGATCGCTGCCCTGCCGCTCGCGCGCGCGTCCGGGCAGACGTCGTTCTCGGTTAACCCGGCCTGTCAGGCGCAGTGGCTGGCGCTGGAGCTGAGCAACAAGCCTTCGACCGCGGAAGACGTTCAGGCGGAGATCGCTGCGCTGTCGCTGACGCGCGCCGAGTAAGTCAGGACTGCTCGTTGCCTTGGAACCGCGCTTGCCCGGCACCCGATTCCTCGCCGATCCCGTCACGCTTCAGCACGGCGATCGAGGTCCGCCAAAGGATCCTGATGTCGAGCCAGAAGCTCTGGTTTTCGACGTACCACACGTCGAAGGCGAACTTTTCAGGCCATGACAGCGCGTTGCGGCCGTTGATCTGCGCCCATCCGGTAAGGCCCGGGCGCACATCGTGCCGGCGGGCCTGCTCCGCCGAGTAGAGCGGCAGGTACTCCATCAGCAACGGGCGCGGACCGACCAGGCTCATATCCCCTCTGAGTACGTTCCACAGCTCGGGCAGTTCGTCGAGGCTGCTGCCGCGCAGGAACCGGCCAAGGGGCGTCAACCGCTCGGCATCGGTCTGGTATCGGCCGCCAAGGTGCCTCATCGTCCGGAACTTCACCAACTCGAACGGCTGGCCCTTGAGGCCGGACGCACTTGCCGGAACAGCACCGGCGAGCCGAGGTGGGCGCGGATCGCCAGTGCGACCAGCAGGATGACCGGCGACAGGGCGACCAGGAGGGTCGCTGCTGTGACGATGTCGAACGCGCGCTTCATGACAGCTCCATCTCTCGCAGCATGTGTCCGCTGACGAGGCGCACGTCGAACCGCTCCTCCACCATTCGCCGCGATTCCCGGGCCATTGGCTCGGCGATGGACGGGGTGTCGAGGAAACGCAGCATCGCCTCCGCCAGCGCGCCGACGGAGCGTGGTGGAACGAGGAAGCCGTTCACTCCGTCGACCACCGTCTCCCGGCAGCCGGGCGCGTCGGTGGTGATGATCGGGCGGCCAATCGCCATCGCCTCCAGTACAGTGCGCGGGGTCCCCTCGCGGTAGCTTGGCAGCGCATAGACGCCGCACTTGGCGATTAGCGGCCGCACATCCTCCGCCTCGCCGTGCCAGCGGATCGTACCGGGTGCGAGCAGGTCATCTAGCTCGCGGCGCGAAATACCATCCGGACTCTGATCGGGCGGGCCGACGAGATCGACCCGAACATCCGGATAGCGCGCGCGAATTTGCTCGGCGGCGGCGAAATATTCGCGAACGCCCTTGTCGCCGAGCAGACGGGCGATTAGCAGGAACGACGGACTTCCTGCAGGTGCGGGCCGCCGCGCGAAGTGCTTCAGGTCCACTCCCGATCCGGCAACTACGACCCGCGGCGTTGCAGGCGGCACGAGACACAGCGCGTCGAACAGTTGAAGGTCATCGTGGTTTTGGAAGAACACCTTGGTCGCCTGCGCCAATGCGGCGCGATAGAGCGCGCGTACTGCGCGGCTGACCAGCGCACGCTTTCCCGTCGGTTTCTCCGCAAACGCATACCCCACCCCGGTGATCAGCGCATACCGGCGAGGCACGCGCGCAAGGGTCGCCGCCAGCAGGCCCCAGACAACGGGTTTCACCGTGTAGGCGAGAATCGCGTCCGGCCGAATGCGGCGCATCAATCGCGTTAAGGCGACCAGCGCTGCCAAATCTGCCGCCGGGTTGAGCCCTGCCCGGCGGATCGGCACCTCATGGGACATGACGTCCATCTCGCGCAGGCTGGTGGCGGTCGCCACGTCGGCCACTAGCTCGGGAGCAGCGGCGTGCACCTCGTGTCCCGCCGCGACCATCGAGCTCAGCAGATGACCGCGGAAGTTAACGAGGGAACGGCTGTAGCCGCCGACCACCAGCACTCTCATTGGACGACCATCGGAAGCCGGCCCGGACCGGCCGTGTGGCCACTCCACCAATCTGCGAACATCATCCCCCGGCCGCACTTCCTGCCGGGGCCAGCGTCTCGACCGGTGACTGCGGGAAGGTGTGTTCCGGTCTCGGAACGCGGTCCTCCCTGGTCTGCAGCCGAAAGCGAGAGGCGAGCAGGAAGAAGTAGTAGAAGCAGTAGTTGTAGTAACCATCGAGGATGAACGCAGAGTCGCCAAAGGCGCGCACCAGCATGGCGAGGAAGAGGATCAAGGGTAAAGGTCGCGCCGCAGCCACCATGCGACGTGCAGGATGAGCGCATAGACCAAGGGTGCCAGCACGCCGATTTTTGCATGCACCGACAGATAGGAGTTGTGCAGCGAATCAACGTAAACCCAAATCCCCCCGCTGGAGACGCTGCTGAAGACGTAGAAATCGTAGAGGTCGGGAGCGCCAAGCCACAGGAAGGCACCGGATGTGTACCGCTTAGTGTACTCTTGGATGATCTGGTAGCGCACGTCGGTGCCAGTGAGCCGCTCGTACGACAGCTTCGCGCCCAGATCCGGCGGGGCGTAGTATTCGAAGTAGAATTGGAACCCGACGAGCGTAATAACCACACCGATCACGATCAGAATACGTACATAACCCCGCTGGGTTTGTCGGAAGAGTGTGGCCATAACCAGAACAGACGAAGCGACGATTCCGCTCGAGCCTACGGCTAAAACGCAGGCCGCGAAGATCAGCACTACTACGATAACGTCGCCTTTGCGCGGGTCGAGGGCCAGAGCAAGCGCTCCCAAAGAAATGAGGATCACCGAAACCTGATTACGGCTGCCAGCCATGATTTCTTCAGCGGTCATTCCCGCAGCGAAGCTGAGCAAGACGTAGCCGAGCAAGGCATATAGGACCCAGCGTATGCGAAAGAGATCGGGAAACGCCTCGATGTACATCGCGACGGCGATAGCGGCGGGCACAGTCGCTAGAAATGTAAAGGCGACCGGGAAGAACAGCACCTTGTACGAGACCAGGAACACGGCCGCGAGCAGGATTCCCAGCATCATCTTAAGATGGGACGGGAAATTGACCCATCGCGGCAAGATCAGCAGCAGCGAGGCGAGGCCCGAGACGCCTGCCGTCAGCACCAGGACTTCGCTTCGGATGAAGATGCCGTTGATGATGAAGGTCGCGAACGAAACCAGCGCCAGAACCTTGCCGATCCTGATCTCGCTATCGTTCAGCAGGGTATCAGTAGTCACGGGGAGGTGGCCTGCATCAAGTGATTCCAACCGACGTCGCGCCGCAGCGCGCGCCGGGTCGGCTCCCTAGCATGGGCGGATTCGCCACTCCACCGGCAAAACCGGCAAACGTCATACCGCCGCTATCGGCCCCACACCCGGTGATAAGCGGCAACCATCTCGCCGATCCCGAAATGAGCGATAACATGGTCCCGGCCTAATCGCTGGCGATGCGACCAACTGGCGCGATGCGACATCGCCCCTAGCGCTTGGGTAACGGCGCGCGCCAGCGCCGCAGGATCTCCGGTGGGGACGATCCAGCCGGCATCGCCGACGATCAGCGGAACGTCGCCCGCCTCGGTCGTCACACACGGCGTGCCGCAACACATCGCTTCCGCCACCACGTTGGGAAAGCCTTCGCTCGCGCTCGACAGGATGTGGACGTCGAGGCCGTTCATGACCGCAGCGACATCATCCCGACGACCGAGCAGGTGGAGACGGTCGGCTATCCCTGATGCGCGGACCAGATCGGCCAACTCTGCATTGTCGGCGGTCATGCCGGTCCCGACTACCACGAGGCGAAAATCGCGGCCGCTTGCCACCACCTGGGCCAGCGCGCTCAACAGGTTTCCGTGGTCCTTCTCGGCGAGTAGCGTACACCATGCCGAGCAGCGGCAGGTCGTCCGCAATTCCGAGCTCTGCCCGGAAGGCCCGGCGCGCCGCGCCATCAGGCACCAACCGATCAACTTCATAATTAGGGATCAAGTGAAACTTCTCCGGGTCGTAACCCAGGCCGAATGTGTGCGCCGCGCGTCGGTGGAGCAGCACACGATAGCATGGGGAACGCGCCGCGACAGGCGTGCGCAAAGGCGCGCGATGGCGATGGTCGAACGCTTCGTCTTGTCGGGGCTGAGATCGCCGTGGCGAATGCCCCAGGCAACGCACGGAACACCCATCAAGCGCGCGACGGTGCCCCCCAGCAGGTCCGCGTGATAGAGCCAGGTCTGCACAATCTGCGGCCGGTATTGCCTGATCAGCTTGCGCAGGCGCAGGATCGAAGCTGGACTGATGCGCCCCGCGCCAAACCCAAATCATGCACCGGCACACCAAGGTCACGCAGCGGCTGTGCGTAACGACCACCGGGCATCAGCGAGATCACCGCATGGCGGCTGCCGGTGCCATCGTGCTTGCACAGGCGGTAGAGGACGCCTTCAGCGCCTCCGTCGCCCAGACCAGTAATGACATGGACGATCACGCGCCGGCTCGGTGCGCGGGCAGGATGGTTGTCAAGAGCCCGTCGCAGCCCCACTGCGACAGCGCGACCCCGCGCGCGGACAGCAGCTTTTCTAGGCGAGCAACCTCGTGGAGCACGGTCGATCGGTCAGTCGGATCCGAAACCCAGACGTTAGGCTGCACCTGCTGCCCTTGGTCCTCGCTTGCGCTCGCGTAGGCGTAGTCCTGGCTGAAGTCGAAGCCGTGCAGCACGATCTCGCGGTAGCCCGCGACGTAGGCGAACGACAGCGTCCATAGCAGGGTCTTGGAGCCGGACACTGTCTGCTCGGGTGAGCCACGATTGCCTCGGCATAGCTAGGATCGGCCAAGTCCGCGAAATAGAGATCGCCTTCGCCAGCAGCACGCTGGTGTCTGCAACCTCTGCAACAGCGCGAATCATGCGGGTGGCAAGCGCGAGTTTGCCCGGTGAACCGGTGCCCTTGATGATGACCGTGATCGGCCCCTTGGCGGCCACGGCGCTGCGAAAGGCCGCCACATAGGCAAGGAACGTGGCGTGTGGTTCGATTACGAACAGCTGCATGCCGGCCCACAGCGGAACATCGGCGCAGGTGATAAAGTAATTCACGCCTGATAGGTCCCCTGCCGCCGGAGGCTCCGTGCTGCTGCGCGCGACCGAAGCACCCGGCGCGACGACGTGCAGAGTCTCGTGCCCTCCCATACGGGCCCGCAAGGCAGGTGGATCAAGTTTTCGCGCAGTGGGCGCGGCGATACGCATCGCGGCGATGAACAGCCGGTAATATAGGCTGGGGCAAGGCGGCGCAGCGCGCTCATGGCACCTCGGGCGGCGCTGCGGTGACATACGCGCCCTTGGGGTTCAGCGACGACAGCCACGGCATCGGGTAACGCAAGTGCGCCGCCACCCAGGTCAGCAAGAACCGGACTGCCATGCCGAAGCAAAATGCCCATGCGCGCCTAGCAGGCCGAAACGGCCAATCAGCAGGAACAGTGCGCCAAGTCCGCTGGCGGCCGAGACCATCGTGGTGATCGCCAGGATGCCGGTGCGGCGCGAATAGAACACGTAGTTGGTCACCATCAGGTACATGCCCGACAATCCCTGGCCGAGCGCTACCCAGCCGATGATTGGGGCGGCTGCGCGGTACCTTTCACCGGTGACCAGCACGAACAGCGGTGGACCGATCAAGAACGCCAGCGCCACTCCCAGCGCGATCGCGACGTACCAGAGATAGGTATAGCGCACGATCCGGCGCTTCACCGCATGGTCGTCCTGCGCCAGCCGCTCGTATAGCCAGGGCACGTAGGCCTTGTTGATCGCGTCGAACACCAGCCCGGCCCCGCCGACCAGCTGCATCGCGGCGATATACATGCCCGCCTGGGCAATCCCGAGGCGGTCGGCGACGATCACCCGGTCCGCGTACACCAGCAGGAACAGGCCCACGGTGTGCGGCACCAGCGGCAGTCCGAAGTGAAGCAGCTGCCGGATCTCGTCCGGCCGCCAGACCAGGAAGCGCACCAGCCGCTCGCGTCGCAGCAGCAGGATCGCCGCCAGCGCGACCAGCAGGCCAGCGACGATCTGCGCCACCACTCGCCCGTGCCGCCCTGATGCATCGCCAGCACCAGCAGCAGCGAGAGCGCGAAGTTCACCACGCTATAGCCGACCTGCAGCATGCCGTACGCGGCCGCGGCACCGCGGACTTGCCACTGCACCAACCGCATCTGGATGACGACATTGCAGCCGGGCACGACCGCGGCCGCGACGACCCACCAGGTGGGAATCTGCAGCTGGCTGGAGATCAGCGGCGAGAAGACCAGCGTCACCGCGACGATCGGCACCATGCTGGCGAGGAGGACTTGCAGCGCGGAGCCGACGTAGGTCGCCATCTCCTCGGGGCTGTCCATCTCGTCGAAGTAGCGCCGCCCTGCGGCTCCTGCGGCGCTGAGACCCACCACTCCGGCCAGCGCCGTGACCAGCGTCTGGAACAGGCCGACCTGGCCGTACTCGCCCACGCTCAGCACCCGGGTCAGGATCGGCAGCAGCGCCAGCGGGATCAACGCGTTGGCGATGTTCGACCCGAAGTAGATGAGCGACTTGCCGAGCATTCAGGAGATTGCCGCCGCGTGCGCCCTAGAGGCGCAGGTCGCTGTCGCCCTGGCCGAAGGTGCTCTTCAGGTCGAAGAAGATGTGCGGTTCGCGGCCGAAACGACGCACCGCCTCGGCGCCGCCCTCCACCAATTGCGCGTGCGGCACGGCCAGAATAATGCCGTCGTAACCGCCCGCCCGGGTTCCTGCGTCAGCGTTATGCCGAGCTCGTGCTGCGCTTCGGCCGGATCGGCCCAGGGATCGTGCACGTCCACCGTCCACCCCGTAGTCGCTCAAGCTCGCGCACCACGTCGACCACGCGGGTATTGCGCAGGTCGGGGCAGTTTTCCTTGAAGGTCAGCCCCAGCACCAGCACCCGCGCGCCGTTGACCTGGATGCGCCGCTTGCATCATCGCCTTGACCATCTGGCCGGCGACATAGGCGCCCATGCCGTCGTTGATCCGCCGGCCGGCGAGGATGATCTCGCGGGTGATAGCCGATCGCCTCGGCCTTGTGGGTCAGGTAATAGGGATCGACGCCGATGCAGTGCCCGCCGACCAGGCCGGGACGGAAGGGCAGGAAGTTCCACTTGGTGCCGGCCGCCTCCAGCACCGCCTGGGTGTCGATGCCCATCCGGTTGAAGATGATCGCCAGCTCGTTGACCAGCGCGATATTGAGGTCGCGCTGGGTGTTCTCGATCACCTTGGCGGCCTCGGCCACCCGGATGATTTCGGCGCTTGATAGGTGCCGGCGGTGATGATCGCGGCATAGAGCGCATCGACCAGCTCGGCCGCCTCGGGCGTCGAGCCGGAGGTGACCTTGCGGATGTCGGGCAGGCGGTGCTTCTTGTCGCCCGGGATTGATCCGCTCCGGGCTGTAGCCGCAGAAGAAGTCCTCGTTGAACGTCAGGCCCGAGACGCGCTCCAGCACCGGCACGCAGTCTTCCTCGGTCGCGCCGGGATAGACGGTGGATTCGTAGATCACCGATGTCGCCCCGCTTGAGCACCTCGCCCGACCGTCTCGGAGGCCTTCAGATCAGCGGCGTCAGGTCGGGCCGCTTGTGCGCGTCGATCGGCGTCGGCACGGTGACGATGTAGATCGTTGCACTCGGCGATGCTCGCAGGATCGGTCGGTGAAGGCAGAGCTGCTCGCGCCTCGGCCAGTTCCTCGGCGTCGACCTCGCGCGTGTGGTCCCGTCCCGTCGCGCAGCTCGTCGATCCGCGGCCTGCGTTGATGTCGAAGCCGATGACCGGTCGACTGCTTGCCGAACTCCACCGCCAGCGGCAGCCCGACATAGCCGAGGCCGATGACGGCGATCTTGGTCGTTCAGGTCGTGCATCATCGCGTTCACTTCATGGTCACTTGCCGTAATAGTCGCGGAACCATGCCACGAACTGCGCGATGCCCGTCGCGGAAGTCGGTCTGCGGGCGGTAGCCGGTCAGCTGCTGCAGCAGGCTCGCATCGGCCCAGGTCGCGGGCACGTCGCCCGTCTGCATCGTCCATGTAGTTGCGCATCGCCTTCATCCCGAGCTCGGCCTCGATCGCGTCGATGAAATCGAGCAGCCGCACCTTGTCCGAATTGCCGATATTGACGACCCGGAAGGGCGCCACCGGGCGAGAGGCTGTCGCCCTCCGGCGATCGCCTCCGCGACTCGCGGGCCGCTCGGGCACCGCGTCGATCAGCAGGCGGATGGCGCGCACCAGGTCGTCGACATAGGTGAAGTCGCGGTACATCTCGCCGTGGTTGTAGATGTCGATCGGCCGGCCATCGAGGATCGCGTCGACGAACTTGAACAGCGCCATGTCGGGCCGGCCCCACGGGCCGTAGACGGTGAAGAAGCGGAACATCGTCGTCGGCAGGTCCCAGAGATGGGCATAGGCATGCGCCCATGCTCTCGTTGGCCTTCTTGGTGGCGGCGTAGATCGTCAGCTGGGTGTCGGCCTTCTCGGTCTCGCGTGAAGGGCATCTCCTCGTTGGCGCCGTAGACCGAGGAGGTCGAGGCCATCAGCAGGTGCCGCACCTCCAGCCGCCGCGCCGCCTCCATCACGTTGAAGGTGCCGATCGACGTTGCTGTCGATATAGGCGCGCGGGTTCTCCAGGCTGTAGCGCACGCCCGCCTGGGCGGCGAGGTGGACGATGACGTCGGGCGCGAACTCGTCGGCCGCTCGGTCCAGCAGCGTCGCTGGTCCTCCAGCATCGCCTTCGGTCGCGGCGAAAGCCGGGGTTCTGCAGCAGCATCTGGTGCCGCCGCTGCTTCAGCGTGACGTCGTAGTAGTCCGTCATCCCGTCGTAGCCGTGGACCGCGAAGCCTTCGGCCAGCAGCAGCTGCGCCAGGTGAAAGCCGATGAAGCCGGCGGTGCCGGTGACGAAGATCTTCATGGGAGGCTCTCAAGAAGGGAAGTGAAGTCGAAGTGGTGTCGGGGCGGGTTAGTAGGCGAAGATGTCGCCGATTTCCTCCCTTGCCCGTTCGAGGTCGGAGAAAGCGCCGATGTCGAGCCAGTACTCGCGCAGCGGGAATACCGAGGCCTGCCGCCCTCCGTCGATCAGGCGCTTGATCAGGTCGGGCATGTCGGCCGGGTCTCGGGCTCGAGGAAATCGAGCGCTTCGGGGGACAGGACATATATGCCGGCGTTGACCAGGTGGCGGTGGACCGGCTTTTCACGATCTCGACCACCGCTCGCCATCGCAGCCGATCACGCCATACGGCACCTCGACCGAATACTCGCGCGCGCCGACGGTCGCGAGGGCGCCGTGGTCGCGGTGATGCTCGATCATGGTGACGAAATTGGCCGAGTCAGCAGGTCGGCGTTCATCACCAGGAACGGCCCGCCGGGCGGTTCGGCAGCAGGCTCAGCGCACCGGCGGTTCCCATGCGCGCCTCTTCCACGACGTAGTCGATCTCGCACCCGAACTGGTGCCCGTCGCCGAAGTGCTCTGGATTACCTCGCGGCGGTAATTCACCGAGATGTCGAACTTGCGGAAGCCCTGGTTGACGAAGTTCTCGATGATCAGCTCGAGCAGCGGCTTGTCGCCCACCGGCAGCATCGGCTTGGGAACCTGCTCGGTCAGCGGACGCAGCCTCGTGCCAAGGCCGCCTGCCATCAGCACCACGCGCGTGTCGCGGGCGGCGGTATCCCCATCCTCGTCGAACACCGCCAGCCCGCACGGGGCGCCGGCGGCATCGAGCACGGGAAGCTGGTGGACCCCGTGCGAGCGCATGACCTGCCGGATCACCTCCGGCCGTTCGCCGACGGGCACGGTCACGGGACTGGTCCACATCACCTTGCTGACCGGCTGTCGAGCCCCACGCCCCGCAGCAGCCCGCGGCGCACGTCGCCATCGGTGAGCGTCGCGACGAGACGGCGATGATCGTCGACAACCAGGGCAACTCGCCGGCCGCCCGCGTCGAGCCCTGCATTGCCTTGAGAATGGCGTCATCCGGCCGGACGATCAGCTGATCGACGTCGCTGATCATGCGCTATCTGCTTCGTTGCGGCAGCGGCCGCGCGGGAACGCCCGCGTGGATGCTGCCCGGTTCGACCGGCCGGATCACGACCGCTCCGGCGGCGATCACCGAGCCTGCGCCGATCTCGATGCCCTAATCACCGTGGCGCCCGCGCCGACATGAACCGCCTCGCCGATATGCACGTCGCCCGATAACCGCGCGCCGGTCGCGACATGGCTGTGCGCGCCGATGCGGCAGTCGTGATCGACGATCGCGCCGGTGTTGAGCAGCACGTTCTCGCCGACGGTGGCGCCGCTCTGGATGATCGCGCCGGCCATTATCTGCGCGCTGTCGGACACCTCTGCGCCGGCATCGACCACTGCGGCCCGGTGGCGGAGACCGCGGAATTCGAAGCCGGCCGCCACGGCGCTTTCGAATACCTCGCGTCGGGCGGTGATGGGCCCCGTCGAGCCGATGCCGTTGACAAGCGTGTAAGCCGCTGGGTTGATTTGGTCCAACAAGTCTGAGCCGCCCAAATAAGGTACCTCGCTCGGCCAACAGTCCTCATCAGGGGGACTGGGTGCGATACAGCCCGCCACCTGCGGCTTTTCCTCCCGCAGGATTGCGAGGAGTACGCGGGCGTGCCCGCCGGCGCCAAGTATGACCACAGGCAAGGAATGCGCGGATGGAGTCACAGGAGCTCGTCGCACTCCTTGTCGCCGTCCAGCCGCGTACCGGCTATGTCCCAGTATAGCATCGGACTAATCCCGCCGCCGGGCCGCTTTACCGCGATATCGTTTGCGCTCAGCACGGTGCCTGCTGGCAGGTCGCGCGCGGCGACCAGGCTCTTGCGGGCGACATCGCGGTTGCGCGCCTCGCTGGGTCCCGGTTGCTTGGTGCCGCTGCCGAGCGCCAGTTCGATGCGCCGCGTCTGGCGGACGAATTCAGAGAGCTCATTCGGCTCCAGTGAGGCGGCGTGATCCGGCCCCGGCAAGTCGCGGTTGATGGTGAAGTGCTTCTCGATAGCCACGGCTCCCCGAGCGACCGCGGCCAGGCCAATGGTGGTGCCCTCAGTGTGGTCGGAGTACCCTACCGGCAGCCCGAATGCGGCCCGCAAAGTGTCGATCGCCTTCAGGTTGGTCTCGGCATCAGGCGCGGGGTATTCGGTGGTACAGTGGAGCAGCGTGACGTGGCGGCCGAGCAGGTCCCATGCTTCTGGTCGGATAAGCGCCTGCGAGAACGCCTCCCGCGAAGGAGGCGCATCTGGATTGGTCAGTGCTAGCGCCAGTACCGCCAGTGCATCCTCCACTTCGCCCAGGGTGGCCATCCCTGTCGACAGGACTACCTTCAGCTTGAGCCGACCCGCTTCGTGCAGGATTGGCGCATTGGTCAGCTCGCCTGAGCCGAGCTTGATCTGCTCAAGCCCGAGATCGCGCGCAAGGAAGCCGAGGCTGTCGACGTCGAACGGGCTGGACAGAAAGCTGATGCCCGCGCTTTTGCACCGGGCGATGATCTTACGGTGATCGTCGTGCGACAGCTGCAGGCGCTTCAGCATATCGAGCTGGCCTCCTACCCTCTCGCCGTTGCGGACTTGATATTCGGCCTTGCGGGCCTGGTTGCTGGCCAGCTTCGCGGCATCGAAAGTCTGAAACTTTACCACGTCGGCTCCCGCTTCGGCGGCGCAATCGACTAGCTCAAGTGCCCGGTCGAGTGAGCCGTTGTGGTTCACGCCCGCCTCGGCAATGATGAGAGTATGCTGCGCGCTCATAGCCGGTCCACGAAGACCTTACGTACCAGCGTCGCCGGCTCCGTGACCGAGCCGATTAGGTCCGCGATCCGCTTGGCTGCATAGCCGTCGCCGTACGGGTTAACTACCTGCGAGCAATCGAGCTGCAGCGCGCCCTCGATCGCGGCGGTGATGGCGTCCGGGTTAGGCAGGCAGTCGATCACAGAAGCTGCGCGGGCGCGTCCCTTTTGTCGGTCGCCGATATTCACTGTCGGCACCTTGAAGCTCGGCGCCTCATAGAGCCCGCTCGATGAATTGCCAATCACAGCTTCGGAGCCGGCCAGCGCGGAGAAGTAGCGCCGTGAGCCAAGCGTCTCGTGGAACACGGCGTTGGTGCGCGCCGCGGCGAATGCACGCACTTCGACATCGATCTCACGGGCACCAGGGTCGGCGTTGCTGCCGGTGAAGATGATGCCGTGGCGCGGAAAGCGCGCCAGCGCCTGCAACACGGTGCGGCACTCGCCTAGCGGATCCTCCGCCAGAGTGGCCGGGTGGCAGGTAACGACGAAGTATTGTTCGCAGGCGGAGGGCAGGCCGGCTTCCGCCAGCAGTTCGGCGCGCGGCATCAGCGGCTGCTGGAGCATGCGGTCGAGCCCAGGACTGCCGACGATAAAGATACGCGCCTCTTCCTCACCTAGCTGCGCGACCCGCCGGCCCGATTGCTCGTTGGTGACGAAGTGGAGGCTCGACAGCTTGGTGATGGCGTGACGGATGGCATCGTCGATCGCGCCTTCGGTCACGTCACCGCCGCACAAGTGCGCCACCGGCACCCGCGCCACTGCTGCGGCCGAAACCGCGCTCAGGATCTCGTAGCGGTCGCCGAGCACGAGCACCATGTCGGCCCGCGCGCCGGCGATCGCTTGGCCGGAGCCGCTGGTCGCCAGCCCCATCGCGCGGGCGAGCGCGGCCGGGCTGTCGTGTTCGCCCAGTTCCATGTCGATCAGGAAGTCGGGCCGCACGCCCTCGGCCTCGACCTGCGCCAGCAAGTCAGAGCCAGGCGACAGGTGTTGGCCGGTAAGCGCCAGCAGGACTTCGATACTGGGCCGGCAGCGCAGTTCGGCCACGACGGGAGCAAGAAGGCCCCAGTCGGCGCGCGAGCTCGATATGACGAGGATGCGCACGCTAGCTACCTGCTCCGGCAGCCGGTGCGCGCGTGGTCAGACATTGTAGCGGTCGTGCTTGTACATCGCGAGGTTCGCCGGTTTGCGGAACCACTCGGCGGTCTCCGCCAGCCCGCGCACGAAGCCATCGCGCCCGCCATATGCTGGCGCCCAGCCGAACAGGTCCTTCGCCAGCTCTATCCCGGCGAACAGCCGCTCGACCTCGCTCTGCGGCGGACGCAGCCGCGCGTCGTCGAGCACCGGCTCGACCTCCACGCCCATCGCCTCGCCGATCAGTGCCGCAGTCTCGCCGACCGACACCTCGAAGCTACTGCCGATGTTGACCACACGGCCCAGGGCCGTGTCGCACGCGGCCGCCTGCAGGAAGCCCTGTGCGGTGTCGCGCACGAACGTGAAGTCGCGCGTCGGGTGAAGCGAGCCCAGCTTGATCCGCCGCTCGCCTGCGGCGACCTGACTAATGATCGTCGGGATGACCGCACGCGCCGACTGGCGGGGGCCGTAGGTGTTGAACGGCCGCAACGACCGTCACGGGCAGGCCGAACGAGCGGTGGAATGACAGCGCGATCTGGTCGGCGCCGATCTTGGTCGCGGCATAGGGCGACTGCGCGTTGAGCGGGTGCTCTTCGGTGATCGGCACGAACTGGGCGGTGCCGTAGACCTCGCGAAGTGGAGGTGCACACCACCCGCTCGACGCCCGTGGCGCGCGCGGCCTGCAGGATGTTGAGCGTGCCGTTGACGTTCGTCTCGACGTAGCTGTCGGGCGAGTCGTAGCTGAACGGGATCGCGATCAGCGCCGCGAGGTGGAGCACGATGCCGCACCCCGCCATCGCGGCATGCACCCCGTGCGGATCGCGCACGTCGCCCACGACACAGCTCGAACTGGCCGCAGACATCGTCGGCCACCGGGTCGAGCCAGCCCCAGGAATTGAACGAGTTGTAGAGCACGAAAGCGCGCACGTCGTGCCCGGCACGCACCGCAGCTTCAACCAGATGCGACCCGATGAAGCCGTCGGCTCCGGTTATCAGCATAGGGCTTTTCAAATTCATTGTAGCGTCTGTCCAGTTGGTCTTCGCGCTGGCGCGTCGAGCAGGGGCGCCACGGCAAATTGCGCGCCTCCCTGTGCGCCAGCGGCTGGAAAGTCAAACCGGCGCCATTTCGGGGCGACCGCTAACCGCCATCCGAGCTCTTTCTGCTGCTTAGCAACCAATTGGCTGAAAAATGATTTCAGCATCGCGGCAGCAAGAGGGCAGTCTGCTCTGGCGCTTGGTCCCCGAGCTTTGTAAGGGCGCGGCTCGCTGGCCCAAAAGCCAAGCCGGGCCAGTTCGATATCATTTCGTACCTTCGGAGAAGCAGACGCGTGATCAAGTACCCCCACGAAATCGATCGCGGCCAATTCGCGCCCGATATCGCCAATCCCGACGTCAAGTACGGCCTGCCGCAGGACGTCCGCTTCTGCCGCCGCTGCGTCATCTCCAACCAGCGCCCCAACTCGGCGGTCGAGTACAAGCACACCAACGCAGACCGCGAAGGACGACGATCAACTTCGACGACGAGGGCGTCTGCGACGCCTGCCGCTTTGCCGAGCGCAAGCGACGGCACGATCGACTGGGACGACGCGCGAGCGCAGAGCTGCGCGACCTGTGCGACCGCACCGCAGCAACGACGGCAGCTATGACTGCCTCGTGCCCGGCTCGGGCGGCAAGGACAGCTTCTACGCCGTCGCATATGCTCAAGCACCAAGTACGGCATGCACCCGCTGACCGTCACCTGGGCGCCGCACATCTACACCGATTGGGGCTGGAAGAACTTCCAGGCGTGGATGCATGCCGGCTTCGACAACTTCCTGCTGACCGCCGAACGGCCGGGTCCACCGGCTGCTGACCCGGCTGGCGGTCGAGAACCTGTTCCACCCCTTCCAGCCGTTCATGTTCGGCCAGAAGTCGCTCGCACCCAAGATGGCGCTGCTGCACGACATCCCGCTCGTCTTCTACGGCGAGAACGAGGCCGAATACGGCAACCCGATCGGCGACACCGACAGCGCCAAGCGCGACTGGTCGTACTTCACGTCCAGACGACCAGTCGCAGATCTACCTCGGCGGCGCCTCGGTCGCCGAGCTGAAGGAGGACTTCGGCGCTCGACGCAGCAGGACCTGCAGCCCTACCTGCCGGCCGACCCGGCGCAGATCGAGAAGCAGCAGGTCGAGGTGCACTACCTCGGCTATTACCTGCAAGTGGCACCCGCAGAGCTGCTACTACTACGCGGTCGAGCACGGCGGCTTCCAGGCCTCGCCGGAGCGCACGCCCGGCACCTACAGCAAGTACAACAGCATCGACGACCGGATCGACGACTTCCACTACTACACGACGTTCGTCAAGTTCGGCATCGGCCGCGCGACCTACGACGCGGCGCAGGAGATCCGCTCCGGCGACATCACGCGCGAAGAGGGCGTGGCGCTGGTGCAAGCGCTTCGACGGCGAGTTCCCGGAGCGCTTCGCCGAGCGAGATCTTCCGCTACCTGAGCATTCCGGCAGACGGAGTTCCCGAGGCGTCCGGATGTTCGAGCAGCCGATCGATGGACCGCGACTACTTCGTGCAGCTCGCCGACACCTTCCGCTCGCCCCATCTGTGGATGCGCGAAGGCGGCGAATGGCGGCTGCGTCACACGGTCTGGCACGAGTAGACCGCCGGGCGTGGGCAACCTGCCGGCATCATCGCCCGCTCGACATCAAGGGGCCGAACCTGATCAAGGGGGTGCACCTGGAGGGGCTGCGCGTGATGGGCGACCCGCAGGAACACGCGCTGCGCTACTACGAGGAGGGCGCCGACGAGCTGCTCTACATGGACATCGTCGCCAGCCTCTACGAGCGCAACAACCTGTCCGACATCATCAGGCGCGCCGCCGACGGACGTGTTCATGCCCGATCACCGTGGGCGGCGGCATCCGCTCGCGTCGACGACGCGAGGCAGCTGCTCGCGCTCCGGGCGCCGACAAGGTGGCGATCAACACGGCTGCCGATCGCGCCGGCCGGAGCTGATCACCGAGATTGCACGACGCTTCGGCTCGCAGGCAATGGTGCTCTCGATCGAGGCGAAGCAGCACGGTCGCCGGGCGCTGGGAGGCGTACACCGACAACGGCCGCGAGCACACGGGCCTGCGACGTCGTCGACTGGGCGAGGCGCGGCCGTGGCGCTCGGCGCCGGCGAGATCCTGCTGACCTCGGTCGACCGCGAGGGCACCGGAAGGGCTTCGACCTCGACCTGATCCGCACCGTCAGCGCTGCGGTTCGATCCCGGTCATCGCGAGCGGCGGCTCGGCACGGCCGACACCTCTTCGAGGCGGCCGCCGCGAGGCGGACGCCGTCGCGATGGCCGATATCCTCCACCGCGAGAAATGCCGCTGGCGGACATCCGCAACGCGGGCGCTCGTCGCGGGCCTGCCCTGCGCGCAAGGGAGCGTGCACCGATGGCAGTCAGCGATTCTCGACTACGGCGATGGGCAACCTGCTGCAACGTCGCCCGCGCGTCTCGAAGCGATCGAGGCCGAGAACGTGAAGCTGATCGATTCCGCCGCCGAAGCCGCCGCCGCGGACCGGCTGGTGGTGCCGGCGTCGGCGCGTTCCGGCGACAGCATCTATGAAGTGTGCAAGCGCGGCTACGACGACGTCATCCGCCGCTTCATCGATCCCGAACGCCCGTTCCTCGGCGTGTGCGTCGGCATGCAGATGCTGTTCGACGCGAGCGAGGGATTCGGCGAACACCAGGGTCTCGGCATCCTGCCGGGACGGGTGAAGGCGGTGCCCTGACCACCACCGCCGGAGCGCCGCAGCGGGTCCCGCACATCGGCTGGAACGTGCTCGTCCCCAGCAACGGACGCGACTGGACCGGCACGCTGCTGGAGGAATCGACCGGGCAGGAGCGCGAGGTCTATTTCGTCCATTCGTTCGCCGCGGTGCCGGAGCGGACGGAGGACCGGCTGGCGGACTGCTACTACGGCGGGCATGGCGCTGTGCGCGGCGGTGCAGCGCGGCAACACCATGGCGACCCAGTTCCATCCCGAGCGGAGCGCCGCGGGCGGGCTCGACATGCTGCGTGGCTTCGTGCGGATGTGAGCGACGAGCGGCGCTACCTCGTCGTCGGCCTCGGCAGCATCGGCCGGCGTCATCTCGCCAATCTGCGTCACTTGCGCCCCGGTGCGCGCATCGCGGCACTGCGCCAGTCCGGCAGCAAGCCGCGGGCGGAAGAGCCGGACGATGTGTCCACGATGTCGATCAAGCACTCGGTTCCCGCCCGCACGCCGCCATCATCGCTTCACCCGCGCCGTTCCACGCCGAAACCGCCGCGCCCTTCCTCGCCGCCGGCGTTCCGGTGCTGATCGAAAAGCCGCTGGCGGACCGGCCGACCGGGGCGGAGGAGCTGGCGCGGCTGGCGCAGCATGGTTCCGGCGATGGTCGGCTCGATCCGCGCTTCGAACTGCGGCGGTGCAGCAGATGCACCGGCTGCTGTGCGAGGGCGCAGCGGCGAGTTCACCGTGGCGCGCGGCTACGTCGGCAGTGCTTGCCCGACTGGGCCGGGCAGGACTATCGCGCGGCTGTCTCGGCGCGCCGCGGAACTCGGCGGAGGCACCGTTGCTCGAATTGAGCCACGAGATCGACCTCGCGCTGCTGGCTGTTGGCTTGCCCGGTTCGGTCAGTTGCCGGGCGGACGGTTCTCGAACCTCGAAATCGATGTCGAAGATGCAGCCGAGCTGGCGCTGGAATATCGCGACCCCGCACGGCTGGTGACCCTCGGCCTCAACTTCCTCGACCGCTCGCCGACGCGGCGGCTCAGCCTGATCGGCTCCGAAGCGACGATCACCTGGGACGGAATCTCGCGGCGCGTCAGCCTCGAGAAAGGCGGCCATCCGCCGCAGGTCTGGGATTTCGCGGACGCGAGCGCAACGCTGCCTATCTTGCAGAGCTGGACACTTCCTCGCCTGCGCCGAGGGCACGGCGGAGCCGATGATAACTATTGGCGACGGATGAACACGCTGAAGGTGATCGAGGCGGGCACGCGATTCGATTTCGTGCGGGGACCGTCGTGCAACTTGGAGCGGAGGACTGAATTGCGCTGCCAGGCCTTCATCTTCGCGCGCGGCGGTTCCAAGGCGTGCCGCGCAAGAACATCGCCCGCTGGGCGGCAAGCCGCTGATCGTCCACGCAATCGAGACCGCGCTCGACCCCCTCGCTCGGAGACGTCATCGTTTCCACCGATGACGAGGAGATCGCCGACACCGCGCGCCAGTGGGGGGCACGGGTTCCCTTCATGCGGCCCGACGAACTCGCCAGCGACACCGCATCCGAATGGCACGCGTGGCGTCGGCGCCCTGGAATGGACCGAAGCCGACGAAGGGCCGCTCGACGCCATGGTCAGCCTGCCGACCACCGCGCCCTTCCGCAGCCGCACCGATGTCGAGGCGTGCATCGCCAAGCTGGCGCAGACGCCGGCCGCCGACGTGGTCCTCACCGTCGCCGAATCGGAACGAACCCCTATTTCAACATGGTCACCATGACTGCTGAGGGCGCCGCCGGGCTGGTCATCGCGCCGCCGGCGGAAGCCATTCGCCGGCAGGATGCCCCGGTCGTGTACGACATCACCACCGTCGCCTATGCGGTGACGCACCCGGCATGTGCGCGAGCATGCCCGGCTTGTTCGACGGGGCGGTACGCGGTCGAGATCCCGCGCGAGCGGGCACTCGATATCGTCCCGATACGACTTCCACCTCGCCGAGCTGCTCGCGGCCGACGGGTGGCCGCGGGAAGCTTGAGAGATGACCGGCTTCACCGAACTGGCCGAGATGACCGGCCGCACGGTCGCCGTCACGGGCGGTGCCGGCCACCGGGCGGGGGATGGCCGCGGCGATGCTGGAGATCGGCGCCAGCGTCGCCTGATAGATCGGGACGAGGGCACGCTCGCGTCCGCGGCCGAAGCTGGGCGGTGGACAGCGGATCGCCACCTTCGCGGTCGATCTCGCCGAGGAAGACCAGCGGGCCGCGCTGCGGCCGCCTTGCGGAGCGCTTCGGCGGGCTCGATGTGCTGGTCGACAACGCGGCCTTCGTCGGCGACAGTGCACTGCAGGGCTGGGTCGTCCCGTTTGCCGAGCAGCGGATCGACGCCTGGCGCCGCGCGCTGGAGGTCAATCTCACCGCCCCGTTCCACCTCGTCCAGCTGCTGCACCCGATGCTTTCGGCGAGTGGCCACGGCGCAGTGGTCAACGTCGCCTCGCTCTACGGCGTGCTCGGGCCCGACATGTCGCTCTACGAGGGCACGCAGATGGGTAATCCGGCCGCGTACGCCGCAAGCAAGGGCGGCGTCGTGCAGCTTCCCGCTGGCTCGCGACCACGCTCGCGCCCGATGTGCGGGTCAACTGCGTCAGCCCCGGCGGAATCGCGCGGGGCAGCCCGAATTCGTTCGTCGAGAAATACGTGAAGCGCACCCCGCTTGGCCGGATGGGCCGCGAAGACGATCTGATCGGCGCGGTCGCGTTCCTCGCCAGCGACCTGTCGCGCTGCGGTCACGGGCCAGAACATCATGGTGGACGGCGGCTTTTCCGCCTGGTGAGGCGCTGAGGTCAGCTGGTTCCGGCGTTGTTGCGCGCCACCACCCGGGCCTGCGCCAGGCCGCGTGCCGCCCCCGCGGCGCCAGCTCCGCGCAAGTCGTTGTCGACCACCGTCGCCGCGGCATTGCTGACGACGTTGATCCCGTAGCGCGGCTTGCGCGCGCCGGCCCCCTGCTCGATATCATTACCCTGCACCACGATCCGGCGGCAGCGCGGGCCGATCAGCAGGTTGTCGTAAGCGCCGCTCGCCCGCTGGCTGTTGCCGGCGATACGCACGTTCTCGATCACTCCGTTGTCGCACGCCGAGCTGCCGGTTCCATCCAGCACGATCCCGTTCTCGCCGTTGTTCGCCACCGTGCCGCCGGAGACAGTGAAGCCATCGACGTTGAACGCCACGCGGATGCCGTTTTTCCGGTTGCCGGTGCAGGTGGAATTCAACACCCGTAACTGTCGGGTGACGTATGCCGGGTCGCCGAAGATCTCGATCCCGTTATCGCCGTTGTCCCGGCAATCGGGCGAATCGAGAACGATGTCGCTGCCCGGATAGCCGCACGAGATGCCGCTCATCCCGTTCCGCTGCGCGACGAGGCGGGCGATCCGCACCCCGCGCGTGTGGACTTGCGACACCGTCAGCCCGTGGCCCTGGTTGTCCGAGCACTCGGCGCCTTCGATGACGATGTTGGTCGCCCCGTCCTTCGGACGGGTCAAGCCGCCGACGTTGCCGTAGTTGGGCTCGATATCGATGCCGGCGGCGGGCATGATGCCGCGGGTGTTGACGAAGCGTCCTCCGGTGACGGTGCAACGGTCGACCGCGGCGATGCTCAGGCCCTGGCGGCGGTTCCCGTCGCACAGGCACTGCTCGATCCGCACGTTGGTGGAACGCCCGTCGAACCCGCGCCCGCCGATGTAGATCCCGTCGCCCCAGCAGTCGCGCACCGTCACCCCGCGCACGGTGACATCGGCGCTGTTGTAGATGGCAATGCCCATGCCATGCTCGCCGCTGTCGCCCCGGTGGGCCGCACGTTCGCCCACCACCGTACCACCGGCGATGGTCACGTTGCGCACGCCTTCCACCAGCAGCACGTAGGACAGGTCGAGCGCGTCGGCGCGTGCCTTGAGGATTGCCCCGTCGGCGAAAGTGATCGTCTGGTTGTCGCCTGCCCCTGAGGCAGCGTTCGGGATCGGCGTCGACCAGGTAAGTCGCCTGCCGGAAAATAGACTTGCCGCCCGCTGCGCAGCGCGCGCTGGAGTGCCTGCGTCACGTCGATCGAGCCGCGGCCCGAGCGAACGTCTGCCAGCTGCCGCGGATCGAGGTAGTCCAGCACGTTGATGCTGCCGGGCGGCGACTGCGGCGGCGGTCCGGCGATCTGCCCGGTATCGGCGATGATCCCTTGCCACGCCACCAGCGGCACCGCGATCCCGCCGACCAGCGCCGCCGCCAACAGCGAGCGCCGGTTCATGCCGTGAGCGGTAGTCGCCGGATCGTCCTCAGGAGCGGTCATGCGAACGGCCTCAGGCGCCCTGGACCCGCCAGCCGCCGCAGGCAGCCGGTCACCCGCTGGACCTGCGGCGCCGGATCGTCGAGCCCCAGCTGCACTTGCTGCTCCATCGTGCTGCGGCTCTCCTGGGCCGAGATGCCCTGCCGCGCGGCCGCCGCGGCTACCCGCTGGTCGTATGCCGACTGGGCCTTCCTCAGTGCTGCCTTCTGCGCCTCACCCAGGAGTGCAGGATAATCCTGAAGCTGGCTGGTCAGGGTGCGCAGCGCCACCGCGCAGCGCATCGCCTGCTCGTGAGGGTCGCCCTGCGCGCCGCCGCCGCCGGTGATCGACAGCGCGGCCAGGGCCTTGGCCGCCGGGCCTGCCGCCTGCGTGACCTGCGGCATCGGCGGAATGCCGGTCCCGGTCTCGCGCCGTTCGTCCCGGTCAGTGCCCGAGCACGCGCACAGCAAGGCCGTCGCTGCGAGAGCCAGCAGGGGACGGGAAGGTAAGGTCATGGGGTGCAAGGCAGCCAGATTGTCTAGGTTGTCGGGCCTACTAACGGCACAGGTGGGCTTAACGCCATCAAAACGCGCTGACCTGAACGCCCGGACGGGGCAAAGTGTCCCGCCGGCCCGCGCAGGTGGTAAAGCTTGTGAGGGACTTTTTTCCTGATACTAGCGGCTTATGCGTGTCGTACTGCTCAGCAAGACCGATCGATTCAGCCGCGCCGCGCAGCAGTTCGCGGCCGAGCTGTGGCCTGACGTGGAGATCGCCGAGGGCAAAGTGGGCGATCCGCGCCCCGACGCGCTGTCGCGTCCTGGGGACGTGCTGATCTCGTTCCTTTCGCCCTGGATCGTGAAGGCGGACGACCTGGCGCGGTTCGACACCGCGATCAACTTCCACCCCGCCTCGACCGACTACCCCGGCAGCGGGTGCTACAATTTCGCGCTCTATGACGGGGCGGCGGAGTATGGCGCCACCTGCCACCACATGCTGGCGAAGGTCGATACCGGCAAGGTGATCCTGGAGCGGCGCTTTCCGGTGCTGGCGCAGGACACGGTGGAGACGCTCAAGCTCAGGACGATGGAGACCATGCTGGGCATGTTTCGCGAGATCGCCCTGACGCTGCAGCGCGGCGATCCGCTGCCGGAGGCGGGGGTCCACTGGACCCGGCCTCCCTATACCTTCCGCCAGATGGAAGCGCTCAAGGTGATCGAGCCGCACATGCCGGAGGAGGAGATCGCCCGCCGCCTGCGGGCGACGATCTATCCCGGCTTCCCCGGCCCGGTGATGCGCCACCCCGGCGGGACGGAGGTGCCCTACCCGGTGCCCCAGCGGGACGCGCTCGCCTGACCGGGGCCGCAGCGATGGACGACGCTCTCCTCGCCGAACTGCTCGGTCCGCTCCACCTGCACTTCCGCTGCGCGCGGGCCGCGTACCGTGACTATCTCGAAGGCGGGCGCACCTTCCTGTGGGCGAACAGCCTCAAGCGGATCAACCAGGCCGCGCGCGGGCTGCTGCTGGCGAAAGGCTACCTGCTGCCGGAAGAACTGGTGGAGGATGCCGCCGCGCTGATCCGCCACTACGATGCGTGGCTGACCTGCTGGAACGCGCAAGCGGAGCGGCCCGCTATCGACGCACCCTTCGTGTTCGGCAACAGCGTCAATTGTCCGCAAGGCTGAGCAAGGGCTCCAGGACGTCTACGAGAGACTGCGCTCCGCCTAGCCGATTGCGGTGTTCAGCGCGCTTACTTGCCTCGTACTGACGGTCTATCAGCCTGCAGCGAATTGGTGGGTACGCCCTGATCCTACTTGCGAGGCAGTCGGGTCCACCCGCACATCCGCCGGACTGACGCTGGCGGTTAATGCACTCTCGTCGCCGCATGGCCCCCGGTCTGGTTCACGAAGTTATGAACCGCTTGACCCTTTTTCATGCCGAAATAACGAGTGCGAGGTCGATCCGCCGCCCTAAGCGTGCTGTGCTGCTATCGGCGAACAATGCTATCACACAGCTCACCCGCATGGCTACGGCTGCCAGGATGCAACCGGGGATGCTCATCGTCGCTGGAAAGGTTTTCGGGCGGGTGTCGATGGTCTCAGCGCAGAATCGATCTGAAAGCTTCATTTGGCAGTGGGCGCCTGTCCAATGGAGGTCAGCGGCATTCGAAAGGTAAGCACGCTCCCGATCATACGAAGCATCGTTGCACTGGCGCTGAGCGTGGTGGCTGCGGCGAGCGACCATCATAGGCTGGAGCGGTGATTGAGGGCGTTCGCGAGGGTGGAGAGGAGCGTGTAGACCCGGAGGTCGCCGAGCCGCTCCTCGCGATCGCAGCGCAGCGGACAGGCGGAACAGGGGAGGGGCCGGTCACCGGAAGCAGGCTTCCTCTGGAGCGCGCACCTTCTTCCAGTGTGGCGTGGCCCGCGCGAACGCCTCTGCGAGCACGCGGAGATCGATGGCGTAGCGCTTCTCGAACGCGGGCTGCCAATGCGGTGCTGCTCGGCGTGGTGGGAGAGGCACAGGCTGACCGTCCAGCGGTCGGACGGCTGAGTGCAGTACCGCCGTCGGTGCCGGTGCGCACGTGGGCGCGCTCGTTGGGGAGCCCGGTGCAGCCGGGCACGCAGCAGGCGTGGCGGCGGACTCAGGCGCGGTGGCCCAGACACGCGCGGGTGTCGGGCTTGCACCGCGGGCGGGGATGCGCGCGGGGAGACGAAGACTAGCCATGGGCGGCGCTCCCGTTGGGGCTCGTCCTCGTCGTTGCGAGCGAAGGAAGAGCTGCGGGACGGCGCTTGGGCTGAGTGGTCTTATTCTGTCCACCAAGCGAAGATCCCGCGGTCTCTGCTGCTGGCGCCGAAGGTCGCGAAGGCTGCGCTGCCTCGCCTTCTTTCGCGAAATCACCTCGCGCATCCTGCGCCATCTGCCCGGGCGATTGGGTGTCGGTTGGCGCAGATTACGCGATCGATGAACCTGGCGCTGCAGTTGGTGCAACATGCGCGATTGCCTCGGCTGCCTGGGGCGAGGTTGGGGTGAGATGCGCCGTTGTCTCGCTCCTCTTCTTTTCCGCCTGAAGGCCAGCCACGCGGCCAAGCTCGCGCGTGCGTGCCGCCATGGCCTCGCCCACCTGCCGGTAGAGCGGCGGGCTCTCGCGCCGGAGCGCGGCAAGCTGCGGAGGTTTGTCGTCCCTGAGCTTGCACAGTGCCTGCGGGTCGCGGCATGCGTTCACCGCTCCAATGAGTTCATCGCACCATGCCTGCCACCCTTGTGACGGCTCTGCGACTGGGTGGATGCTGGCAGACGGTACCGCCTGCAGCCGGTACGAGCGGGCATCGGCGTCTTCCTGCTAGACCGCGGGAACGCCGAACGCCTGGAGGACGGCGTACTTGTAGGCCGACTGCATGGCCTTCGCCGTTGCCTTGTCCCCTGCATCGAGCGCTTTCCCGTACGCCTCGATCGTGTGGCACGAGCCGTCCTCGGCGCTGACGAGGTCGAACGCCGCCTTGAGGCTCACCGCGACGAGGAGGGCGCCGCTCTCGTCGAGCCGGTCGCTCGCATGCCGCTCGAGCACGCGCCGCGGATGCACAGGCGGTGCCGGGCAAGCAGCGGTGCGAGGCGTTCGAGCACGTCGTCGATGCTGCGGTAAAGGTACTGGTCGCGGGCGTTAAGCCGGGTTTTGGCGACCCCGTCCTCGGCCAGCGCAGCGGCAAACCGCGCTGATCGCGGCATAGACCCGCGCGATCATGTATAGAGCTCCCGGATCGAGCGCTCGCCCGCCTTGCGCGTTTCGCTTCGATGCCGTGCTCGAACGCGCGGGTAAAATCGGCGTCGAAAAGGTAAGCGCATCCGCTCGTACTATTGGGAGTTGATTGCTTGCTCCAGCAGCCGAGTACGACCGCAAAATTCCGATTCCAAAAGGCCCGCCGAGGGCATGGAACGTGGGCGGACTGGCTGAGGATCGCTATTCAGAGAGCAACAAAGACTAGAATTGCCGCCTAGGAATGCGGGAACATCCCGAGTGTTGCGTGCCGCTGGACATCTGAGTCGAGATGAACCTCGCTAACTCGCTAGCCCAGCCGACGTCCGGTGCCTCTCCCTCCTTCAAGCCCCAATTCATAAGCGTGGTCGAGGGGTTCTGGCTCGCCCATAACTCGAACCAGCGAGGTCGCTGGTGGGAGAATGACTAAGCAGCTGTCAGAGAAGCTCCTTCAACTTCTATCCAGTCCGAACTGCCATACAAGCATTTCTCGTCCGACGGAAAAGCGGTTGGGCTTGAAAAACGGGACCGAATTTTGACCACGACAGGGGTGGCGAGACCTTAGGACTCTTGTTGGGAGCGAAATCTACATGTGTAGCGCTCAGTTGATCTTCCTCTTGATCAAATTTGGATCTTTCTGCACTTTGCCTTCCTGACATCACTCGGGAGGTTTACAATGTCGCCATATTTGATCGGGAAGAAGTTCGTGTTTCTCGGCTATGAGGATGGGTACGAGGGAGTACTAAGACCCGGTGACCCACTCATCATATCTGGTTACGAGGGCGCGCACGCGTTCCAAGTCACTCGTATGTTCGACGGGAAGGTCGAGAAAGAGGTACAGGACACGGTGTTTGACAGCGAGCTTGGTGAACTGCCCCTTGTGACCGCCCTCGCCTAACGTCTGCTGATGTGATTACTCTCTTGATAATTCTTTGAGCGCGCGCCTGCCGTGGCTAAGCACCTGGTTTACAACCTTTCTGTGTTGTTTCATTTCTTCAGTATACAGGCCGTGCTTCAAAGCGTTCGTGTTGGCCAACTTTGCGCCGGACCCGGGGGCTCCACCATGCATGCGGCATCGTGATCTGCCCCTCAACGCAGGAGACCGGCACGCCGTTTTCGCTCTAGTCAGCGCACCGCAGCGCGGAGAGTGATGCATTGCTTCAACGTTGCGCAGGCTCATGATGAATTACCTTTATCCATTGCAGACCGTGGGACCGAGAGGGAGGTCCCGTCATCGGTGTGAGCTAATTATCTAATCTACGGTTCGTACTTTCAGCCGTCCTCACTTCGACTTGGCCAACGATTGCCTGCGCGCCCGAGTTGACGTGCACATGCTCCACTCGGACTTGCTGACGTCCTCGCCCTCTGTGCTTGTCGAGTGCAGCCAGCTGCCGAAGGTACAGGGAGCTTAGCCGTTCAGCATTCCGCAAAAACACAGATGACAATTCGAGGTTCGTCATATGTATCATCGCCTTCCGATGACACTCAGTATAGGCCTCGTGCGTGTTCACCAACTGAATGACGAGCATTTCCTCGGTCGCGTTCCGGGGCCGCATGCTTTGCACGCGATCAATCGCAGAAATGTGTCGAGCTTGGCGCGCATCCTCGGGATAGCTCTCCGACCAAACCAAACTCGGGGTTAGCTCTATACGGCGCTCCCGTTTAACCTCGGCAGCGACGTGATCCGGCAGGTGTGATGTGAGGGAGCGGCGTTTGCTTTTCCCACTCGCGGCCGACGGCGTTTTTCGGCCCGGCTGCAGATTTTCGTTAGTGTTATCCATGACTTCTAGTTGGTCGTTCATTCGAAAAGCACAAGTTCCGAAGTCGCGGCTTTTTGAGAGCACATGTCGGTCGGGTTTGTGGCTTGGTGGACTCGCGGGTCAGACTTCCGACCTCTCTCTCTTTCCCCCTCCCTCTAACAGGCAAAGATTAGTTGTGAGACTCCGCAACCGATCGGAGTTGCTGCCGCTGGGCGCGGGAAAGCAAGCGTTCTACTCTCGCGATTTCTAAGCGTCCGATCACCTTCTCTGTTGGCAGAATACCAGAGAGCAAACCGTGCCCAATCGTACTGTGCATGGGGTCGTTCCCATCAATGGCTTATGCCCCCCCTCAAGGCGGTTTCCGTCGGTGCCTGCCCTTGCGATTAAGGATTTGAGTGTGAACGCAATCCGATAGGGTACGCTCAGACGTCCTGGGACGCCCTAGAGAGACCGAATTGATCATGGCTCTGGAAAGGCCCCGCGAGTCAGACGCCATCAGGCCGTGTGCCGCTTCTCAACGATTAGTCCGGACGTCTGTACCTCGCCACGATGATAGAACGCTTCGATTGCAGGGCGAACGGCTCCGCCTGGCCGCTTAACCCAGCGCGATATCCGGCGCGTCTTCCTGCTTCATGCCCACGACGTGGTAGCCCGCGTCGACGTGGTGCGTCTCGCCGGTGACGCCGCTCGACAGGTCCGACAGGAAATAGAGGCCCGATCCCGCCGACATCCTCGATGGTCACGTTGCGGCGGAGCGGCGCGTTGAGCTCGTTCCATTTGAGGATGTAGCGGAAGTCGCCGATCCCGCTTGCCGCCAGCGTCTTGATGGGGCCGGCGCTGATCGCGTTCACCCGTATGCCGGCGGGGCCGAGATCGTTGGCGAGGTACTGCACGCTCGTTTCGAGCGCGGCCTTGGCGACGCCCATCACGTTGTAGTGGGGGATGACCTTTTCCGCGCCGTAGTAGCTCAGCGTCAGGATCGATCCCCCGGCCGACATCATCTCCGACGCTCGCCTGGCCACCGCGACGAGGCTGTAGGCGGAGATGTTCATCGTCATCAGGAAGTTCTCGAGACTGGTGTCGAGGTATTTCCCGCGCAGTTCGTTCTTGTCGGAAAAGCCGATCGCGTGGACCACGAAGTCGAGCGTGTCCCAGCGTTCCCTGAGCCGGTCGAACGCCGCGTCGAGCGCGGCCATGTCCGATACGTCGCATTCGAAGCAGAAGTCGCTGCCGAGCTGTTCGGCGAGCGGCTTCACCCGCTTGCCCAGCGCTTCGCCCTGGTACGAGAACGCGAGGTCGGCCCCGTGCTCGGCCAGCTTCTTCGCGATCCCCCAGGCCAGCGACTTGTCGTTGGCGAGGCCCATGATGAGGCCCCGCTTCCCCGCCATCAACTTGCTCATTCGATACCCTCGTATTCGGCTTTCTGTGCCTCGACGCTTTCGCTCGACCGCGCCGCCCGCCGCCGGTTGTCGGCCTGCCCGATCCGGTCCTCGGCCTCTTCCGGCGTCTCTGCGAGCGCCGCGTTCAGCTCGGCCCCGACCACCATCCCTAGTCCTACGAGGTAGAAAAAGAAAAGCGCGATCATGATACCGGCAAGGCTGCCGTAGGTCAGGTCGTAGCTGAAGAAGCTGCGGATCGCAGGCGGCAGCGCTGCCGTTACGGCGAGCCACCACAGCGCCGTCGCCAGCGCGCCCGGCCACTTGGGGTAGCGCCGTTCGCGATAGGCCGCCGGGGTCAGTGTGTAGAACAACAGGTAGAGCGATCCGAACAGCCCCAGAGCAGGAACGATGCGCGACAGCCGCAGCTCGCCGATCGCGCTGCTGAGCTGCGGCAGGTAGGCATCGATCACCTCCTGCGCGGCACCGATCACGACTTGCGCCAGAAGGCTCAGCATCAGCAGGATCACCGCGCCGAAGATGATCCCCGCCGACCACAGCCGGTATTTCCAGAACGCATGGGTGGCGGGCGTGCCGTAGGCCCGGCGCAGGATGTCGCGGATGGTTTCGACCAGGCTCGACACCGTCCACAGGCCGACCAGTCCGCCGAGCCACAGCACCCAGCCGCTCCGCGCCTCGATCACGCTGCGGGCGACCGGCTCGATCACGTTGCCGACCATCGGCGGCAGGGCATAGAGCACCGCGTTGACGCTCGCGGCGCGCTCTCCCTCGTCGCCGATGAAGCTGAAGATCGCTGCGCCGAGGATGAAGAACGGGAAAATCGCGATGATCGCCATGTAGGCGAGATTGCCGGCGTGGATGAAACCATCGTTGTACGCGCCGATCGCGACGCGCTTGGCGATTTCCCACGCCTTGGTGCCGGGGCCGACCTTGCTGACCACCTGGCTGCGGAAGCCGGGTTGGTGGCGCAGCGCGTCCTTGCGGCGTTCCTCCGGCGAGAGCGTGTGGAGCTCTCGTTCGGGGACGTCCGGGACGAGTTCTTCGCTCATGAAATCCTTTTTTGCTGGCCTGCCGCCACGCGACCCGAGGCCAATGGACCCCTAGACCCCCAGATCGCTCCGGGGATTGCGCGTGTCCTGCCAACCTTCGAGCCGCTTGGCCAGTTCCGCGACGTCGTCGGGCAGGTCGATCTCGAGCGTGACGAGCTGATCTCCGCGCTTGCCGTCCTTCTTCGAAAAGCCCTTGCCGCCAAGGCGCATGACCGTGCCGCCGCTCGTGCCCGGCTTGATCGTCAGCATGACGGGTCCGTCGACCGTGGGCACCTTGATCTTGCCGCCGCTCACCGCCTCGGAAAGCGTGATCGGCAGGTCGAGCCGCACATCGTCGCCATCGCGCTTGAAGAACGGGTGGCGGTCGACGGAGATCGTGACGATGCCGTCGCCGGCGCCGCCCGGACCCTGCTGGCCCTTGCCCTTGAGGCGCATCTGCGTGCCGTCGTCGAGCCCGGCGGGCAGCTTGAGGTCGATGGTCTTGCCGTCGGAGA
The DNA here is from genome assembly GCA_963728375.1 of uncultured Alphaproteobacteria bacterium. Taxonomy (GTDB): domain Bacteria; phylum Pseudomonadota; class Alphaproteobacteria; order Sphingomonadales; family Sphingomonadaceae; genus Tsuneonella. The sequence continues at coordinate 248,451 of CAVSJL010000002.1, read as the reverse complement.
GGGTGATGCGCTGGTCCTTGCGGGTCGCCGCGTCGACGAACGGCACGCGCAGCTTGTAGGCGATGTCGCCGCCCTTCTGCGGCGGGGGCGGACGGCGTTGCTGGCCGGAAAACCCGCCGCCGCCCATCCCGCCGCCCATGCCGCCACGTGCGGAGCGCGCGCCACCGCCGCCGAACAGGCCTTCGAACAAGTCGCCCAGATCGACCCCGTCGGCCTCGCCGCCGAAGCCCCCGGCGCCGCCGAACGGGTTCTGGCCGCGCAAGTCCTCGGGCCGGAAACCGCCGCCCCCGTAGCCGCCGCCCCCGAAGCCGCCACCGCCACGGCCCATTCCGCCGAACGGGTTGGCCGGATTGCCCTCGGCGTCGATCTCCCCCCGGTCGAACTTTGCGCGCTTGGTCGAATCGGACAGCAGATCGTACGCGCGGGTCGCTTCCGAAAAGCGCTCCGAGGCCTTCGGATTGTCCTTGTTGCGGTCGGGGTGCAGCTCCTTGGCGAGCTTGCGATAGGCGGACTTGATGTCCTTCTCGCTCGCGGATTTCGAAACGCCAAGGGTTGCGTAGGGATCGGCCATAGCGTGTTAGCTAGGTGACACGCCCGTCCCGCGCAAGAAGCGAGACTTTCCTGCAGTCGATGCGGCGGCTAGGGCAGGCGCATGGATCGCCGAATGGCCTCATCTTTGCCCGGTGCGACGCTCGGTGCGATCGGGGCGACCGGAGATCTTCTCCGCCCCATCGCGACAGGCGGGAAAGCGGGAACGTACCGATGAACGACGCGCAGTCCGAACTCCCGACGAGCGACCCGCTGGGCTTGTTCGGCGCCTGGTTCGCCGAGGCGCGGGAAAGCGAGCCGAACGATGCGAACGCGATGGCGCTCGCCACCGCCACGCCCGGCGGCGCGCCCTCGGTCCGGATGGTCCTGCTCAAGGGATGGGGTGAGGACGGGTTCACCTTCTTCACCAACGCGCAGAGCCGGAAGGGCGAAGAGATTCACGCGAACCCGCAGGCCGCGCTGCTGTTCCACTGGAAGAGCCTGCGCCGCCAGGTCCGCATCGAGGGGCGGCTGACCGAAGTGTCGCCAGAGGCGGCCGACGCCTATTTCCATTCGCGCGCCTTCGTCAGCCAGGTCGGCTCGGCGGCGAGCGACCAGTCGCGTCCGCTGGCCGACCGGCAGGTCTACCTCGACCGGGTCGAGGCGATCGAAGACGCGTGCAAGGCCGCGGGAGAAGTCCCGCGCCCGCCGTACTGGACCGGCTTCACGCTCGATCCGGTGGCGATCGAGTTCTGGCTCGACCGGCCGAACCGCCTGCACGACCGGCGCCGCTTTGTACGTGACGGGGAGGGCGGCTGGACCAGCACGCTGCTGTATCCATGACGCCCGAGGCCCGCGAAGCCCGCGCGAGGCTGACCCGCAGCGCCGCGCTCGCCTCGATCGCCATGGCGCTGTTCCTCGGCGTCCTGAAGGGTTGGGCGACGTGGCGCACCGGATCGACCGCGATGCTCGGCAGCCTCGCCGACACTACGCTCGACCTCATCGCTAGCATCGCGACGTTGTGGGGCGTCTGGTGGGCCGCGCAGCCCGCCGATGCCGAGCATCGCTGGGGCCACGGCAAGGGCGAGGCGCTGGCGGCGATCTTCCAGGTCATGCTGATCGCGATTTCCGCCGCGGCAATCGCCTTTCGCGCGATGAGCCGGCTGCTCTATGGAGGGGCCGAGACCACCGCGGCGGGCGACGGTATCGTCGTCTCGGTCGTGGCGATTCTCGCAACCTTCGCGCTGCTCGCCTGGCAGCGGCACGTCATCAATCGCACCGGCAGCATCGCGATCCGGACCGACAACCTGCACTACCAGTCGGACCTGTTCCTCAACCTCTCGGTCATCGTCGCGCTGGTGCTCGACCAGTATCTCGGGTTCTCGGCGGCCGATCCGCTGTTCGGGCTTGGCATCGCCGCCTGGCTGCTGCTCGGTGCATGGCGCGCCGCGAGCGAGGCGGTCGACCAGTTGCTCGACCGCGAATGGCCCGAGGACAAGCGACTCGAATTCGTCGCTGCAGCGGCCGAACACCCCGAACTGTCGAACCTGCACGACTTGCGCACGCGCTCTTCCGGCGCGCACGATTTCGTGCAGTTTCACGTCGACCTGCCGGCCGAGTTGACCGTGGGCGAGGCGCACGACGTCATCGACAAGGTGGAGGAGGACCTCTGCCGCCGGTTCCCCGGGGTGGAAATCCTCATCCACATCGATCCCGCGGGCCACGTCGACGAACCGGACAATCCGCTTGTCGAGGAAGACCAGTTCCAGCGCCTGGACGCCGCGCCGTGAAGGCGCGCTACTGGCATGTCGATGCCTTTGCCGACCGGGCGTTTACCGGCAATCCGGCGGGGGTGGTGCTGGTGGGCGATCTGTCGGACGATGCCCTGCTGCAAGGTATCGCGAGCGAGATCGGACTGCCGGCGACCGCCTTTGTCACTCCGGCCCGCGCGATCCGATGGTTCTCGCCCACCGGGGAGATCGCGCTGTGCGGCCACGGCGCGCTCGCCGCCGGGCACGTGGTGCTGGAGGAAGAGGGGGGCGATGCCGTCTCGTTCCGCAGCCACGCGGGCGATGCGGTCGAAGTGCGCCGCGACGGGCAGGGCTACGCGCTCGCGCTCCCTGCGATCCGCACGGAGGCGGCCACCCGCCCCGATGCCGGCAAGTTGCTCGGCGCGGCCCCGCGCGAGATCTGGTCGAGCGCCAGCCGCCACGGCATCTACCTGTTCGATCGCGAAGCGCAGGTCCGCAGCCTCGCGCCCGACTTCGCCGCGCTCGCAGCAGGCCTCAACGACCAGTTCATCTGCACAGCGCGCGGAGAGACTGCCGACGTCGTCAGCCGCGTGTTCGTCGGCGGGGTCGGCGCGCACGAAGATGCGGTGACCGGATCGGCGCACGCCGCGCTGGCGCCGTTCTGGGCGGCGCGACTGGGGCGCGAGCGGTTCACCGCGCACCAGGCCTCTGCGCGCGGCGGCGACATCGTATGCCGCCTCGACGCAAACCGCGTCTGGTTGTCGGGGCGCTGCGTAACCGTGGTCGCGGGTGAGCTCTACCTGCCCGGATAAAGCGCGACGACGTCGGCCAGCTGCGGCAGCAGTGCGGCGCGCCCGTCGGCGTCCGATTGGCCGAGGCGCACGACGGTCAGCTTCCGGTCGGGCGCGACGAGCACGTACTGGCCCATGTGTCCGATCATTGCGAACAGGCTCTTCGGACCGCGGTCCGCGAACAGCGGATCGTCGTCCGCGGGCGGGTCGCGATTGAGCCAGGTCTGCGCGCCATAGTTGCCGCGGCGCGGCGACGGCGCGATCATGAACTCGACCCACCGCCGCGGCACGATCTGGTTGCCGCGATAGCTGCCCTTGTTGCGCAGGAATTCGCCGAAGCGGGCAAAGTCGCGCGCGGTCGCGTGCATCAGGCTGCCGCCGATCAGCGTGCCCGCACGGTCGAATTCGGGCACGATCGAGGTCATCCCGAGCGGCCCGAACAGCCGCGCCTCGAGGTAATCGGCGACCGCCGCGCGGCGCACGTCGGGGTCAGTGCTGCTCGTCAGCACGCGTGCGGCGATGTCGGCGAGGATCACCGTGGTGTTGCTCGAATATTCGAACTTGCTGCCGGGCTCGGCCTCCAGCGGCTGGCTCTCGGCAAACGTCGCCATGTCGTCGCGCCCGTCGAGGAAGAGCATGCGCACCTCGCCCGATTCGTACGGGACCGGCCCGGCCTCGGTATGGCGGAGCCCGCTGCGCATCTGGAGGAGCTGGCGCAGCGTGATCTCGCCGCGCGGGTCGCCGGGGCGGCGCCAGCGGGGAATTGGCGGCGGCTCGTCGAGCGTCAGGCGGCCGTCGGCGATCAGCAGGCCGATCATTGCGGCAGTGATCGTCTTGGCCATCGACCAGCTGACGAACCGCGTGTCCGGCCCGTAGCCGGGCGCATAGCGTTCTGCGACGAGCCTGCCGCCGTGCATCACCACGACCGCGCGGGTCTCGCCGACGTCGTCCTTCGTGAACACGTCGTCGATTTCGCGGGCGAGTTGTTCCGGCGGGGCACCGGGATCGGCCTTGACCGCGGCAAGCGCTTCCTTCGTGAGCGGCGGCGCGCCGGGATGCGACGAGCAGGCGGCCAGCAGGACTGGCAGCACGGCTGGCGCGGCGATAAGGGGCTTCGGGATACGCATCGACGACGCGCGCAATCGCACGAGGGGAATCGGGTTGGCAACGGCAAAGACATCGGGGACGCGGAAACGGACCAGCCGGCTCGTCTGGCTGGGGGCGATCGTCGTGCTGCTGCTGGCCCTGTGGCTGGCGTTCGGCGCGACTGCGGTGGGCTATGCCCGGGCCGGCACCGCCTATGGCGCGCGGGTCGCCTGCTCGTGCCGCTTCGTCGCCGGTCGTCCGCTCGGCGACTGCGCCAAGGACAAGCTGGCGGGCATGGAGCTCCTCACGTTGTCGGAAGACGAGGCCGACAAGAGCGTTACCGCGCGCATGTTGCTGATTACCGATACCGCGCGGATGAAGCCGGGGTACGGCTGCGTGCTCGATCGCTGGAACGACTAGCAGAGCGGAACCTGCCGGAATAACCGGGGTTTTCCGGTTCTATGAAGACCACGCTCTACGAAGCGCTCCGTCGCAGCTTCAAGGAATTCCTGGCGGTACCGTTCGTAATCGTGGCGGCATTCCACGCGCGGTCCGACCGCGTGGCGAAGACTTAGCCTTCGGCTGTCTCCGTCGCGTCGATCCAGCCGCCGCCGACGACGCGCTCGCCGGCATAGATTACCGCGGCCTGTCCCGGGGCGACGCCGAATTCGGGGTTCTCGAAGCGGATCGTGGTCGCGCTGCCATCGCCGAGAGGGCCGTCGAGAATTATCGGGACCGGCTTTGCAAGGCTGCGCACCTTTGCGGTGAGCGGCACGCGAGGCAGCGGGCCGATGCGATTGGTCTCGACCAGCCGCGCGGCTCCGACGGCAAGCATCGCCTTGGGGCCGACCCGCACTTCGGCCGCCTCGGCATCGATCCCGACGACGTAGAGCGGTGCGGGCTGGCCGCCGATGTCGAGGCCGCGGCGCTGGCCGACGGTGTAGTGGATCACGCCCTTGTGTTCGCCCAGCGTTTCGCCCGTCGCGGCGTGGACGATTGCGCCCGGCCGCGCGCCTTCGGGCCGCAGCTTGGTGACGATCTTCGCGTAGTCGCCATCGGGCACGAAGCAGATGTCCTGGCTGTCGGGCTTTGCCGCGTTGCGCAAGCCGGAGGCTTCGGCGAGTCCGCGGACGTCGGCCTTGGGCAGCCCGCCCAGGGGGAAGCGCAGGAAATCGAGCTGCGCCTCGGTCGTGCCATAGAGGAAATAGGACTGGTCGCGCGCCGGGTCGGCGGCGCGGTGCAATTCCGGCCCCTGCTCGCCCACGATGCGGCGGACGTAGTGCCCGGTGGCAAGACAGTCGGCACCCAGCTCGCGTGCCATCCGCAAAAGGTCGGTGAACTTGGGCCCCATATTGCAACGGATGCAGGGGACCGGCGTGCGGCCCGCAAGGTAATCATCGGCGAACCGGTCGACCACATCCTCACGAAACGCGCTCTCGTGGTCGAAGACGTAATGCGCGATGCCAAGGCGATCGGCGACGGCGCGGGCGTCGCGGATGTCGTCGCCGGCGCAGCACGCGCCCTTGCGCCCGGTCGCAGCGCCGTAGTCGTAGAGCTGGAGGGTCACGCCGATCACCTCGGCTCCGCTCGCGTGGGCGAGCGCGGCGACGACCGACGAATCGACCCCGCCCGACATCGCGACGACGATGCGGCAATCGGCGCCAGCGCGCGGGAGATCGAACAGCGCAGCAGCGCGATCGGGCGCCAGAAGCGCGGGAAGAGTGTCGGCGGCGGTCATCGGGTTATCTCGGGCGGGGCGCATACACGCCCGCGGCACCGGATGCCAGTTTTGCGGGCCCGACTGGACCCGCGAGCTCCTAACCGAGGGTAAACGAGCAATTTACCGGTTCTTGACCGATGCGCGTCTAAAGCGAGGGCATGTTCGAAGCAGCCATCCAGCCTGCCACCGTGGAAAGCGGCGCAATCCTGCGCCCCCTCGACTGGGGCGAGCTCGTCGCGCGGTTTTCTGCCGCGCGTGACGTGCGCGCGCTCCTGGCTCGTCCGACCGGCAAGGCCAGCAGCTTCGGAGCGCGGGCACTGGCCGGGCTGCCGCACGATTCGCTTGGTGGCGATCAAGGCGAACCCGGTGTTAACCTCGATGCTTTAGGCCCCATGAAACCGCTCGCGACAATACACGCTGCCACGACGCACAACGTGGCCGATGGCGACCAGGGAACGCAATGATCGAAAACCAGAAAATCCGTCCGGCTCAGGTCATCGGCCCGCTTGGTGAGCCGCTGGGCGTCGCGGACCTTCCGCCGCCGGACACGAAGCGTTGGGTCGTGCGCCGCAAGGCCGAGGTCGTGGCCGCGGTCAACGGCGGCCTGCTGACCATCGACGAGGTGCTCGAGCGTTACGGCCTCACCCTCGAAGAGTTCGCCTCGTGGCAGCGCGCGGTCGACCGTTCGGGCATGCAGGGCCTGCGCGTGACCCGTATCCAGCATTATCGCGACCTCTACGAGCGCCAGCTAAAATACTGATTTCGTTCAGCTTCGGCGCTTGAAATAGCACTCTCTGAAAACGCTTCGCTCCCCGTCCCATCGCGGCCGGGGAACGCCTTGCCGTGCGCACCGTTTATCCGGCATACGAAGCAGTTCGGGCGCAATAACAAGAGGAGTGCCGGGAAAATGGGTTGGATTATTGCAATTATCGTCGGCGGCGTCGCCGGTTGGCTCGCAAGCATGGTCATGGCGCGTGATGCGTCGATGGGCATTATCTGGAACATTATCGTCGGTATCATCGGCGCCCTGATCGGCAACTTCCTTGCCGGGGCTCTGTTCGGCATCGAAGGTACGATCCAGAGCTTCAACCTTACCGGGTTCATTATCGCCATTATCGGCGCGATCGTGTTGCTCGCGATCGTCAACCTGGTCCAGCGCGGGCGCGTACGCTAACCGCTGAGTCAGGATAAAAATCGGAAAAAGGGCGGCGCGGCTTCGGCTTCGCCGCCCTTTTTTCGTGTGCGGCAGTCACGACGTAGCGAGATAGCCGCATCCGGTCCGTGTGGTGGTGGTCAGGCTCTAGGCCGCGCGAAACGTCATCGCCGCGCCGTTCATGCAGTAGCGTTTGCCGGTAGGCTTCGGCCCGTCATTGAAGACGTGGCCAAGGTGACCTCCGCAATCGGCGCACAGGACTTCGGTCCGCGGGATGCCGATCTTGTAGTCGGTGTCGGTCGCGACCGCACCGGGCAGCGGTTTCCAGAAGCTCGGCCAGCCGGTGCCGCTCTCGAACTTCGTCGCCGAGGAGTACAGTTCGTTGGCGCAGCCGGCGCACAGGAACGTGCCTTTGCGGTGTTCCTTGTTGAGGGGGCTCGAATAGGGCCGCTCGGTCCCGGCTTCGCGCAGGATCGAGTACCGGGTCTTGCTCAGCTTCGCCTTCCACTGCGCATCGCTGAGCCCCTTGGGCCACGATTTCGCCTGCGCGGCCGAGGTGCCCCCGCAGGCGGCGAGCACGGGGACGGCAGCCCCCATGCCGAGCCAGGTGAGGACGGTACGGCGGGTGTTCGGGTCAATCATGTGGGTACCATAGCATGGACCGTCTGCGCCCACGATGAACGTCAGAACTCGGTGACCTCGACCTCAAGCTTGCGGAAGCCGTGGACGAAGTTCGCCCGCACCCGCTCGACGTCGCCGGCGACGTGCACCCGCATCCGGCGCTTGTGCATTTCCTCGAGCAGGACGCGCAGCTGCAATTCCGCAAGCCGCGCGCCCACGCAGCGGTGGATGCCGTATCCGAAAGCGAGGTGCCGACGGGCATTCTCACGCGTGATGTCGAGCTTGTCGGGGTTTTCGAACACCGCTTCGTCGCGGTTGGCCGAAAGATACCATAGGATGATCTTTTCGCCCGCCTTCACTGTTTTGCCGAACAACTCGCTGTCGGCGGTGGCGGTGCGCCGCATGTGAGCCAGCGGCGTCTGGTAGCGGATGCATTCCTGCACCGCGTTGGGAATAAGCTCGGGCTGCTCTTCGAACAGCTTGCGCTGGTCGGGGAACTTGTCGAACGCGTGGATGATGCCGCTCATCGTGTTGCGGGTGGTGTCGTTGCCGCCGACGATGAGCAGCACCAGGTTGCCCATGAACTCGTGCGGGCTCATCTGGTTCATCGCCGACGAGTGGATCATCATCGAGATGAGGTCGGGCGTCGGTTCCTTGTTGGCTCGTTCCATCCATAGCTGGGTGAAATATGCGCCCATCTCGCGCAGGATATCCTGCCGCTGGAGGTCGAGCTCGCGGATCAGGCCAAGCTCGGTATCGCCGGCCCAGTCCGACCAGAACGTCAGCAGGCGCCGGTCCTTCCACGGGAAGTCGAACAGAAGGGCCAGCATTCCGGTGGTCAGCTCGATCGAGACGGTATCGACCCAGTCGAACACTTTCCCCCGGGGCAAGGTGTCGAGCAGCTCGCCCGTCCGCTGGCGGATCTCGCCTTCCATATCGGCCATGTTCGACGGCGTGAACTTGGGGGCGACAGTGCGCCGTTGGCCGGTGTGCTTGGGCCGGTCCATCGCGATGAACATCGGCAGTTCGAACCGCTCGCGGCCGAGTTCGGCGAGCTGTTCCTCGGACATCGGATCGAGAATGGTGATCGCGCCTTCGGACGAATAAAGCTCCGGCAGCGCCTCGATATGCTGGATGGCCCGGTGGCTGACGACGTTCCAGTGGGGTCCGAACGGGCTCTGCTCGACCTTGTGAAGGTCGCCCGCGGCGCGCATCTCGGCAAAAATCGGCTGCCAGCGGTCTTCGACGTAGATGTCCGATCGGCTGACATCCCACTTCTCGGGATGGCTGGGGATCGCTTGCGGGTTTTCGCGCAGCACCTTGTCCAGCGCGTCGACCGCGCGCGGCGAAGTGGTCCATTCCTTCGGCGCTTCGAGTGGCTGGGTGGCCATCGATACTCTCCTCTTCGGGCGACTCCGGACGGGTCGCCTCTCCTCGGCCGCTATCCTGCGCCTACTTACCGTCGTGTCAATAGCAGGTTGCTAAATGCGACTGATTATCGGGTCGCCCCGACGCCTCAGGCGCGCGCGCGGCGGAACAGGCCGCGGCGCTTTACCGGCGCCGGACCGGACTTCATCACCCGGCGCCGGAACAACCGCGCCCCGAAGCGGACGAACAGCGCGACCCACATCACCTGCCAGGCGAGTGCGACGAGATGCGGCCAGAGCGTCGGCTCCTGCGCCGCGCGGCTGACCATCGCGTAGGGGCTCGACAGCGGGAACGCGAGCGCGACTATCTCGGATGGCGAGCCGAGGCTGCTGGTCGAATATGTCGCGAGGAAGAATACGCCGAGCTGCAGCATCGTCGCGGGCAGCGACAGCGTCTGCACATCGCGCACCGTGGGCGCCATCGCCCCGATCGTCAGGTAGATCGACCCGATCAGCAGGTAGGCCATCGAGAAATAGACGAAGAACATCAGGACGAAGAGCGGCCAGCCCACCGCTGGCTCCGGGAGCGGCTGGAGCGCGCTGCCCCCGACCGCGAAGACGATACCCGCAAGTCCGCCCCATACCGCGATGCCCACGAAGCTGACGCCCAGCATGGCGAACAGCTTGCCGATGAACACGGCGTCCATCGGGATCGCCGCGGCAAGGATCTCGATGATCTTGTTCGCCTTTTCCTCGACGAGGTTGGACATGACCATGCCGGCGAGCAGCATCGTCAGCAGGAACATCAGGGTCAGCGCCCCGGTCGCGGTTCCGGCCAGCGCGCTTTTGGTGCTGGCGCCGCTTGTCACGGTCGGCTGAAGCGATACGTCCGGATAGGGCGCAGACGATCCGCGCGCGGCCGCGGCGATCAGCGCAACCTTGCCCTTCCAGTTGTCGATCCGCTCCTCCGTCCCGGTCAGCACCGGGTTCGCGAGCGTCCCTGACAGGACGGCGCCGTAGTTCTTGCCGGTTGACGACAGGAGCTGCTCGGGCGGGGTTTTGCCGGTCGTATCGGCGATCTTCATCTCCGGCAGGTCGACGTATTTCTCGAGCCGGTCGTGGGTGTACTGAAAGGCCGAAGCTTCGCCGAACGAGAGCGATACGGCCAGCACCGGCGGTTCGCTGTTCTCGGCCGCCTTGCGCCCGATCGAAGCCGAACCGACCATGACCAGCCCGAAGAAGATCGGTCCCAGCAGGAAGAACAGGAACGCCTTGGAAAACAGGATCGCGTGAAAGTCGCGGCGGGCGATCACGAAGGCGGCCCGGGCGAGCGGTAGCCGGCTCGCCGGCGTATCGTGCGCTTCGCCGCTCATCGGGCCTGCTCCGCCGGGCTCGCCTCGTCGAGCGCGCGCGCGGCCGCCTCGCCGGCGATCTGGACGAAGGCGTCGTGCAGCCCCGCGCGCTCGATGGAAAGCGACAGGATACCCGCGTTCCCCTCGATCAGCGCGCGCAGCAGCGGCTCGATCCCGCTCTCGGGCAGAGGGAAGGTCCAGTGCTTGCCTTCCGACCGCGCGTCGGCAGGCAGCGCAGCGCGCCACGGGCCGTCGCGGGCCTCGGTCTCGAGCCTGACCTGCGCCGGGATCCGGTCGCGTGCGGCATCGACGCTGCCGGCGTAAGGCACCTTGCCCCCGGCAATGATCGCGACGCCTTCGCACAGGCGTTCGGCATGGGCGATGACGTGGGTGGAAAAGATCACGGTGGCGCCGTTTTCGGCGAGCCCGCGGATCATCCGCTCGAGCTTGCCCTGGTTGAGCGCGTCGAGCCCGCTGAAGGGTTCGTCGAGCACCACGAGGCGCGGGTTGTGGACCAGCGTGCCGAGGAGCTGGACGGTCTGCGCCATGCCCTTCGACAGCTGGCGGATCGTGCGCTCGGCAGCATGGCCCATGCCGTGCTCCTCGAGCAGCTCGCGCCCGCGGGCCTTCGCCTCGTCGAGCGGCATTCCGCGCAGCGCGCCGAGGAAGCCGATCGCCTCGTAGGCCTTCATCGACGGATACAGCCCACGCTCTTCGGGCAGGTAGCCGATCAGCCGGGCGATATCGTGCGGCCGCTCGTGGCCGAAGACCTTGCGCACCCCTTCGTCGGGATCGATGATGCCGAGCAGCATGCGCAGCGTCGTCGTCTTGCCCGCGCCGTTGGGGCCGAGCACGCCGTAGATCGCGCCCTGCGGCACCGACAGGTCGACCCCGTCGACCGCGGTCGTGCCGTCGAAGCGCTTGACGAGGCCTCTCGCTTCGATGGCCAGCGGGGCGTCCATCGCGAGCGGGTCCTGTCGGTTGTCGGGAGCGGCGGTTGCGCCTAGCGGAGCGTGCATGGTTGCAGGCGTTAACCCTGCGGCGTGAACGGGAGCAACCCCAAGCTTGGTTAATGCGGTGGAACCGGACGGGCTGCGAGCGCGGTTGATCGAACAGGCGCGGGTCGAGGGATTCGCGGCGGTCGGCATCGCTTCGGCCTCGCTCGACCGCGGCGAAGAGCTTGGGGAATGGCTCGCCGAAGGCCGGCACGGGACGATGGAATGGATGGAGCGGCGCGTTTCCGAGCGCGCCGCGCCGCAGGGCTTATGGCCCGAAGCGAAGAGCGTGATCGCGCTCGGCATGAGCTATGCACCCGAGAGCGATCCGCTGGCGCTCGAGGCGCACCCCGACCGCGGCCGGATTTCGGTCTACGCACAGGGGCGCGACTATCACGACACGGTCAAGAAGGCGCTCAAGCGGCTGGCGCGCTGGCTCGTTGCCGAAGTGCCGGGGGCTGAGGTCAAGGTTTTCGTCGATACCGCCCCGGTGATGGAAAAGCCTTTGGGCGAGGCGGCCGGAATCGGCTGGCAGGGCAAGCACACCAACCTCGTCAGCCGCGAACACGGAAGCTGGCTGTTCCTCGGCGCGATCTATACGACGCTCGCCATCGCGCCCGACGAGCCGCACACCGATCGCTGCGGATCGTGCGACGCCTGCCAGCGCGCCTGCCCGACCGACGCCTTTCCCGCGCCCTACCGCCTCGATGCGCGGCGCTGCATCTCGTATCTCACGATCGAGCACGCGGGACCGATCCCGCACGAATTCCGCAAGGCGATGGGCAACCGCATCTACGGCTGCGACGACTGCCTGGCGGTCTGCCCGTGGAACAAGTTCGCCGATGCCGCCGCCGCCAACCGCGCTTTCCTGCCGCGCGCCGAACTCGCCGCACCGCGCCTCGCCGAGCTGCTCGCGCTCGATGACGCGGGCTTTCGTGCGCTGTTTTCGGGCAGCCCGATCAAGCGCATCGGCCGCAATCGGTTCGTGCGCAACTGCCTCGTCGCGGCAGGCAATTCGGGCGACAGGGAGCTCTTGCCGCGGGTCGAAGAGCTGCGCGCCGATCCCGATCCGGTCGTCGCCGAAGCCGCCGCCTGGGCGGCGGGCGAGCTTACAGCAATTCCTTGAGCGGCACCTCGGTATCGGCGAGCGCAGCCGGGTCGGGCGCGGCGCGCGCCTCGATCAGCTTGCGGCCCTGGACGTAGTCCTTCGTCGAATTGACGCAATCGAGGGCGATCACGCGGCCTTCCTTGAGATAGACGACCGAGAATTTCGTTGTCGCGGGATCGCCCCGCACGACGGTGTCGTCGTGGCCGAGCGAGAGCCCCGCGGTCTGCAAACGCAGGTCGTACTGGTTGGACCAGAACCACGGGAAGGCGCGATAGGGCTCCTCGGTCGCCGGTGATGTGCTTGGCCACGGTGGTCGCCATGTCGTTGGCGTTCTGCACCGATTCCAGACGGATCACCGCGCCGTCGGCCCAGGGGTTGGCGTGCGCCGCGCAGTCGCCGATCGCGTAGACATCGTCGAGCACGGTGCGGCAGTATTCGTCGACGTCGACCCCGTTGGCGCCCGGTGCCCCCGCCAGCAGCAGCGGTCCGGCGGCAGGCACGATGCCGATGCCGACGATGACCATGTCGCAATCGACGAAATCGCCATCGGCCAGCGCGACCCGGCGGACCCAGCCGTTCTCGCCCTCGATCCGCTCGACCGTGGCATCGAGGCGCAGGTCGACTCCGCGCGCGCGGTGGTAGTCCTGGTAGAATTCGCTCAGCGCCTCGCCGGCCACCCGCCCGAGGACGCGCGGCAGCGCTTCGAGCAAGGTCACCCGGCAGCCGAGCTTGGTCAGCACTGCCGCCGCCTCGAGCCCGATGTAGCCGCCGCCGACGACCACGACGCGGTTGGCCCCGTTGTCGAGCTCGCCGATGATCCGGTCGACGTCGGCCTTGTCGCGCACCGCGTGCACGCCCGACAGGTCGGCGCCGCTGCACGAAAGCCGCCGCGGGTCTCCCCCGGCCGACCAGATCAGCTTGCCGTAGCCGACCTCGCTCCCGTCGGAGAGCCGCAGGGTATGCGCGGCGGGGTCGATTCCCATCGACCGCGGTGCCGGGGCGCAGCGTGACGCCGCGCTCTTCCCAGAACGTCGCCGGCCGGATGAGGATGCGTTCGAACGGCTTTTCGCGCGCGAGATATTCTTTCGACAGCGGCGGGCGTTCGTAGGGCGGCTGGGGATCGCGGCCGATAATCAGGATCGACCCTTCGAAGCCCTGCTGGCGCAAGGCGATCGCCGCCTGCGCTCCGCCGTGGCCCGACCCCACGATGACGACGTCTGCTCTCTCCATGCGCGCGAGAAGTGGCCAGCCGGCGCCCTGCCGTCAAGCGGCAGCGCTACCGGCCGAGCAGGTTGCGCGCCTGGCTGGCGATCTGCGCGAGCATTGCCGGTGCGACCGGGCTTTGCGTTTGCGCCCGGCCGATCACGCCGCGGAACTGGCGCACGGCGGCGTCGTTCTCGTCCGCCCATGCCGCCACCGCGGCTGCCGGATCGTCCTTCGCGCCCTTGCGCCGCGACAGGCGGCGAAGGAACTCGAGGCGCATCTGCTGGAAGTCGCGCGACAGGCCCGCGACCAGCATCCGCTCCCACACGTCGGACGGGTTCATCATCGCCGCGACGCCTTGCGCCCAGTCGAGCCCGAGCCGGTCGCCCAGGTCGGTGAACGCCGCGGTCAGTGCGCGCGTGTCGATATCGGCGGCCTTCGACAGCGAGGCGAGGCCGACCGCACCGTCGAGATCGTAGATGTGGACGACCCGCGCCGCGAGCTTTTCCGGCGCGCCCATCGCGACGAACTCGCGCGATCAGCGCGTCGGACTGCGCGCGCGACGAGTTGGGCAGCAGGTCGATCGTCGCATCGGACAATTCGTCGATCCGGGACCGCAGCAGCTCGATCATCCTGCTCGGCATGGTCGTGCTGGCGCCGACCCGGACGAGGTCGGCCATGTGGCTGCGCAGCGCACCCGCGGTGTGCCGGAACATGTAGATCCGCGCGTCCTCCGGCATCTTCGCGGTTTCGAGATCGGCCCACAGCGCCTGCGCGCCAAACAGCTTCTCGGCGCACACGAATGCGGCGCAGACATCGGCAAGGCCGACGCCTTCCTCTTCGGACAGTTCGAAGATGTGGACGAGGCCCATCCGGTTGATGACGAGGTTGGCGAGCGCGGTCGCGACGATCGCACGGCGTAGCTGGTGCCCTTCGATCTGGCGCCGGTAGTTCGCGCGCATGGCCGACGGGAAGTAGCCGACGAGCAGGTCGTCGAGCGCCGCATCGTCGGGCAGTCCCGATCGCTCGATCGCATCCTGCAGGACGAGCTTGGTCGAGGACAGCAGCACCGCAAGCTCGGGCCGCGTCAGGCCGTGACCGTCGCTCGCCCGATGCGTCAGCGCCTCGCCGGGCGCCAGCCCTTCGGTCTTGCGGTCGAGCGCGCCGCGCGCTTCGAGCGTGTCGATCAGGCTGAGGTGTGCGGCCATCGCATCGGCACCGCCCGCGTCGGCGATCGACACCGCGAGCGCCTGCAGCCGGTTGTCCTCGAGCACGAGCGCGGCGACCTCGTCGGTCATCGATTCGAGGAGCTTGACCCGCTTGGGCTCGCTCAGCTTGCCCGCGCGCTTGGCGGCGGCGAGCGCGATCTTGATGTTGACCTCGTTGTCCGAGCAATCGACGCCGGCCGAATTGTCGATGAAGTCGGTATTGATCCGCCCGCCCTGTCCATCACTGCCGCCGATCAGCGCATATTCGATGCGCCCGGCCTGCGTGATGCCCAGGTTCGCGCCTTCGCCGATCACCCGCGCGCGCACATTGCTGGCGTCGACGCGCAAGCCATCGTTCGCGGGGTCGCCGACTTGCGCCGTCGCCTCGTGACTGGCCTTGATGTAAGTGCCGATGCCGCCGAACCAGATCAGGTCGACCGGCGCCGCGAGGATGGCGGAAATCAGCGCCTCCGGCTCGATGTCGGCCGCGTCGATATCGAGCGCCTTGCGCACTTCCTTCGACAGCGGGATCCGCTTCATCGACCGTGCGAACACGCCGCCGCCCTTGCTGATCAGCTTCGGGTCGTAGTCCTCCCAGCTCGACCGGGCGAGACCGAACAGGCGCTTGCGCTCGTTCCAGCTGGCTGCCGGATCGGGATCGGGATCGAGGAAGATGTGGCGGTGGTCGAACGCCGCGACGAGCTTGATCGCCTTCGACAGCAGCATGCCGTTGCCGAACACGTCGCCCGACATGTCGCCGCAGCCGACGACGCGCGTGGTGTCGGTCTGCACGTCGACGCCCATCTCGAGGAAATGGCGCTGGACCGAGACCCACGCGCCCTTGGCGGTGATCCCCATCGCCTTGTGATCGTAGCCGTTCGAGCCGCCGCTGGCGAAGGCGTCGTCGAGCCAGAAATCCTGGCGTTCGGCGATGCCGTTGGCGATGTCGGAGAAAGTGGCGGTGCCCTTGTCGGCGGCGACGACGAAGTAGGGATCCTCGCCGTCGTGAATGACGACGTCGGCGGGATGGACCACCTTGTCGTCGACGATGTTGTCGGTGATCGACAGCAGCGTGCGGATGAACACTTCGTAGCTGGCGCGCCCTTCCGCGGCCCAGGCTTCGCGGTCGCGGGCCGGATTGGGGAGCTGCTTGGGATAGAACCCGCCCTTCGCGCCGGTCGGAACGATGACCGCGTTCTTGACCCGCTGCGCCTTCATCAGGCCGAGCACTTCGGTGCGGAAGTCGTCCCGCCGGTCGGACCAGCGCAGGCCGCCACGGGCGATCGGGCCTGCGCGCAGGTGGATGCCCTCGACCCGGCGCGAATAGACGAAGACTTCGCGCCATGGCACCGGCTTGGGCAGGCCGGGGACCTGGGCGGAATCGAACTTGAGCGCGAGCGCCTCGCGCGCGGCGGGGGCGAAAGCGTTGGTCCGCAGCACGGCCCCGATGGCCTCGTGGTAGAGCCGCAGCAGGCGGTCGTCGTTGAGCGCCGCCACCTGGGTCAGGCCTTTGCGGATCGCCTCGGTCTGCTTTTCGGTCTCGTCCTCCCGGTCGCCGGCAAACGCCGGATCGTGCCGCGCCGCGAACAGCGCGACGAGCGGGGCGGTGACCTGCGGCGCGCGGCGGAGGGCGTCGACGACGGTGTAGATGGTGAAGCCCATGCCGGTCTGCCGCAGGTAGCGGTAGAATGCGCGCAGCAAGTCGGCCTCTTGCGCCGTGAGGCCGGTACCGACGACGAGGCGGTTGAACGGATCGTCCTCGGCCATGCCGTTGAGGACGTTGGCGATCGCTTCCTCGATCCGTTCGGATCGTTCGAGCAGCGGCCCGACCTCCTCGCCCTCGTCGAGCTCGAGCGTGAAGTCGTGGATCGTGCCGAAGCGGCCCACCCCGTCCTCACTTGCGCCGAGCGGCGTGGGCACTTCCTCGAGGACGCGGAAGCCGAAGTTTTCGAGCGCGGGAACGGCGTCCGACAGCGCGAGCGCTCCGGCGAGCTGGTAAACCTTGAGCCGCATCCGCCGGCTTTCGTCGCCCGCCATCCGGTAAAGCCGCACCTCGCGCAGCGGCAGCATGCCGTCGCTTTCGGCGTCGAGCGCGGACAGGCGGCGCAGCCTGCGCACGTCCTGCGCCGCCTCGATCGCGCCATAGGCGGCGCGGTAGGCGGTCGGGAAACTCTCGGCGAATCGGGTGGCGAGGGCGGCCGCGCGCGAGGGGTCCTCGCCGGTCGCGACCAGCTCGCTCTCGATCGCCTCGCCCCAGCCGCGCAGCAGCGCCTGGATCGCCAGCTCGATCCGCTCGGCGTCGGGCGAGCCGGTGCTTTCGCGATAGTCGAGCACGTAGCGCAGCATCGCCAGCGTGCCGCCTTCGACCTGCAGGCTCCAGTCGAGCGCCTTCGCGCCCGAGCCTTCCTCGAGCAGATCCTCGATGCGGTTCCGAACCTGGGTCGAGAGCATGTCGCGCGGCAGCCAGACGAACGCGAACAGGTGGCGGCTGAGCGGCGCCTCGACCAGCGCGAGGCGGGGACGCGGCCGGTCGACGAGGCTCATCATCGTCGTCGCGACGCGCTCGATGTCTTCGTCGGAGAAGCCGATGATGAGGTCGTGCGGCAACGCGGTGAGCGCATGGACCAGCGCCTTGCCCGCGTGGCCGTTCGGGTCGAACCCGAACTTCGCGTTGAGGTCGGCGAGCTGGGTGCGCAGCCGGGGGACTTGCGCCGGCGGGGTGGCCAGCGAAGCGCTGGTCCAGACGCCGGCATGGATCGAGAGCGCGGCGACCTTGCCGTCTTCGATGACCGGGACGATGAACAGGTCGAGCGGCACACGCCGGTGCACGTTCGACAACCTGTTCGCCTTGACGACCAGCGGTGCCCGCCCGCGCCCGCCGTCGCCCTCGTCGAACCAGGCGAAGGCGCGCTGGAAGCTCTGGTCGGCGAGGATCGCCCTCGCGCTCTTGCGGCAGATGCCGAGCATCGCGGTCTGGCTGCCGTCGCGCCGGCGCGTCAGGTGACCGAGCTGGGTGAGCATCCCGCCTTCGAGCCAGCGCAGCAGCGCTGCGCCCTCGCTGTCGGCAAGCCGCGCCGCGTCGTCGAGGATCGTGTCGCGCATCTTCGGCCAGTCCGCCACCGCCGCCCGGACGTCGGCGAGCGTGGTGCCGAGGTCGCGTTCGAGGTCGCGCCGCTGGCGGGCGTCGGTCCGCGGGGTCTCGATGTAGATCATCGATTCGCGCGCGGCGCCGGCGCAGTCGCCACCTTCCGGCAGCGCCTTCAGGTTACCCTTCGCATCGCGCTCGACCGCGACCACCGGGTGCAGCAGCCGGTCGATCGAGATGCCGTGGGCGGCGACGGTCGCGGCGATCGAATCGACGAGGAACGGCATGTCGTCGTTGATCAGCGCGATGCGCATGAAGCGGCGGTCTTCGCTGGCCGAGGCGATCTCGATGACCGGTTCGCCCGGCTCGCGGCAGGCAGCGGCATCGAGCAGGAAAGCGGCCGCTTCGCCGATGCGCTTCGATTCGACCGCGCGATCGTCGGGCAGCAGCGAATCGCGCATCCGTTCGGCGAGCGTTTCGGCGCCCGGGCCTGCCCCGCGCTTGCGCGCCGCTTGGCGAGTGGAACCGGTTTTCGAATTCCCGACTTTGGCGGCCATCGTGCGTGCTCCGTCGACCGTGCGATGGCGGTTCGGCCGCCTCCCGGCCCTGTTATTTTGTTGCCGCGCCTTGCAGCAATATGGCGCGCGTTACGCCCGCGCGGTCGGGCTCGCAAGCCTTCGCTGCGCCCTCTACGATAACACTACGCCTGAGCGCGAGCGATTATCCGGAGAGGGCCTCTACCGTGAGTTCGAGCGAGCGTTCGCGCGCCGCCGGATCGAAGGTCGCGCCCGATACGATGATCTCGTCGGCCTGCGTGCGTTCGACGAACCGGCCGATCGCCTCGCGCACGGTGGCCGGCGAGCCGATCGCGCTCGCCTGGCCGATGTGCGCGAGCATCGATTGCGCCTGCATCGGCAGGCTTTCGCGGTAATTCTCGACCGGCGGCGGCAGCTTGCCGGGCCGTCCGGTGCGCAGGCGAACGAAGCTCTGCTGCTGGCTCGTGGCAAGCAGTTCGGCCTCGGCGTCGGTTTCGGCGGCGAACACCGTCATCGCCGCTGCCGCGTGCGGCTTGTCGAGCCACTCGGACGGCTGGAAGCGTTCGCGATAGAGCTTGAGCGCGGCGTCGAGATGGTCGGGCGCGAAGTGCGAGGCGAAGGCATAGGGCATGCCGAGTCGCGCCGCGAGGTCGGCGCCGAACAGGCTCGATCCCAGCATCCACATCTCGACCCGCGCACCGCGGCCCGGCGTGGCCTGCACGGCGAGTTCGGGGTCGCCATCGAACAGTGCGCGCAGCTCGGCCACGTCCTGCGGGAAGAATTCGGACGCCTGGTGCAGGTTCTTGCGCAGCGCCCGGCTGAGTTCCGGACCCGCTCCCGGCGCACGGCCGAGGCCGAGGTCGATCCGGCCCGGAAACAGCGCGTCGAGCGTGCCGAACTGCTCCGCGATCACGAACGGATTGTGGTTGGGCAGCATGATCCCGCCCGAGCCGATCCGGATGGTCGCCGTCGCATTGCCGATGTGCGCGAGGACGACCGAGGCGGCCGCGCCGCCGATGCCGTCCATCGTGTGGTGCTCGGCAACCCAGAACCGCTTGTAGCCGTGCCGCTCGGCCGCCTGCGCGAGACTGGTGGCGGCGGCGTATGCTTCGCCCAGGGTGCCGCCTTCGCGGATGGGGACGAGGTCGAGGACCGAAAGCGGGATCATTGGCCGAGCTGCGCGAGGTAGGTCTTCGCCGACGCCGCTTGCGGGCTGTCGGGAGCGGCATCAACCACCGAGTTGAACGATTGCCGCGCGGCGTCGTCGCGCCCGCCGAGCGCGGCGATCACGCCCGCTTCGAGCCCGATCGCCGGATCGCGCGGGTCGAGCGTGACGGCCTTCTCGATCTGCGCCTGCGCGGCGGCAAGATCGCCCTGCCGCCGCGATAGCGTCGCCGAGAGAAGCCACGCATGCGGATCGCCGGGCAGCATCGTGCGCGCTTCGGCAAGCGCCTCACCGGCTTCGCCTCCGCGGTCCAGCGCGACGAGAGCGGTGGCGCGGTCCATCGCGATCGTGCCGGTCAGTTCGGCATCGCCGGAGGCCGCGGCGCGCGCGGTGTCGAGCGCGGCGAGCGCCTCGGCAGGCTTGCCTTCGGCGAGCAGCGCGCTGCCCGCAAGGTCGCCCATTCGTGCCTTGAAGCTGGCATCGTCGGCCTCGTCGCGCGCGGCGAGGAAGGCGCTGGCGGCGGCCGCCCAGTCGCCCTGGTTGCCCGCCGCTACGCCAAGGCAGTGGCGTCCGGTCGCGCGCTGGAGCCCGTCGGTGCGCGAAACCCATTCCTCGGCAAAGGCGCGGGCCTTTGCCGGATCGGTCCGTGCGGTGTCGAGGCACAAGTCGATCGCCGCGCGGCTCGGCCGGCGATCGAGCATCGGCGCGCCACGCACGCTCTCGCGCGGGGGGCGGTCCTGCAGTTCCGGCGGAACGGCGGTCACCGGCGAGGAGGTCGGCGCGATGCCGACCTGCATGAGCATGAGGGGGAAGGCTAGGGCGAGCATGGCTCTCCAGATGATAGCGATTCGGCGGTGCGCAAGAGCAGGGCGATGTCCTGCGCCCGGCTCAACCGGTGGTCACCGTCCTTGACCAGCGCCAGGTGAACGTCGCGCGAACGCAGCGCGGCGAGCAGTCGCTGCGAGATCTCCCACGGCACGTCGGTGTCCTCCATCCCGTGGATCAGCCGCACCGGACAGTCGATCGCGATGTCGCTGTCGAGCAGCCGGTTGGCCTGTCCGTCGGCCCAGAATTCCGGGTGCATCGGGGTAGGATCGGGGCCGTAGGGATTGGGATCGAAGACCGTCTCGCCCGCGGCCAGCCTTTCGGCATCGGCTGCGCTGCGGCCCCATTCGGTGAAGTCGGGCGCGGCGGCGATCCCGATGAGGCCCGCGAGCCGCGCGCCGAGCCGCATTCCGGCAAGCAGCATGAGCCAGCCGCCCATCGACGACCCGACGAGGATGACGGGCCCTTCGGTCTTCGCCTCGACCAGCGCGACGACTTCGTCCGCCCAGCGCGACAGGGTGCCATCGGCGAAGTCCCCGTCCGATTCGCCGCACCCCGAATAGTCGAGCAACAGGCAGGCGCGCCCCGCTGCGCTGGCCCAGCCGAACAGCGCGGTGGCCTTGCCGCCGGCCATGTCGGACATGTAGCCGGGCAGGAACACGAACGTCGGTCCGCTGCCCGCGCGGTGGCGAAAGGCGATCCGGCGTCCGCCGGGCAATCCGTGGAATGAAAGGTCGTCCATCGCCCGGTCCATGCCCGCAGGCGGACCGCGATGGCAAGGCGGGTTACTGGATCAGCGGCAGCACGATGGGCGGCGCCCGGTCGCCGCCGCGATCCTCCTGCGCGTCCTGGCGCTGGCACGCCGCCGCGAGCAGGAGCGGCAGCAGCAGAACGGCCGAAGTCTTACGCACTCTTGCTACTCTCCCGTTCGGGCTCGAACACTTGCTCTATAGCAAGTTCGAAGATTTCCGCGATACGGAATGCGAGCGGGAGCGAGGGGTCGTAGCGACCTGTCTCGATCGCGTTGACGCTCTGGCGCGAGACCGCGAGCCGGTCGGCAAGGTCCTGCTGGCTCCAGTCGCGTTCGGCGCGCAGCACCTTGAGGCGGTTCTTCAAAGTGCCCCCCACGATCCGTAAGTGACGCGGTTGGCGACCGCGCCGACGAACTGGCCGAAAAGCCACAGGACGGCGACCCAGTAGGCGTCGACGTGGACCACCACGTCCGCCGCCTCGAGGAAGCCCCACAGCGTCGCGACGCTGAGCGCGAACGCGGTGGCTATCAGGGCCTGGCGCACGACGAGCATGCGCAGGAACTCGTCGGTCTCCTCGACGATCAGTCGTCCGATCGCCCAGAAGATTCCGATTACTGCCAGTGCCGGCAGCACCCCCAGGATCGCTCGCAGGGCGATCGGCGGGCTCGAATCGCGCAGGAGCAAAGTCTGCACGGCGAAAGCCAGCAGGTAAATCGAGGTGAAGACCATCACCCGCTTTACATAGCGACGCTGCGCCGCGCCCTTGACCGAACAGGCGGCGCCGGGTGCGCCGTTCGCGGCGCGCATGGTCTGGAAGAACAGGCCAACCGGTACGATCATGAGTATCAGCGCAGTGGTCGCGCCGATCGCATCGGTCACCGCGAGTCCGGCGACCACGCCGAACGAAGCGAACGTCAGCCACGCCCAGAATACCATCGAACGCCCGACGCTGCCTGATTGCGGGCGCGTTCACGACGTCTTCCCGCGGGTCAGCGCACATTTGCGATCCCGGCCGAGCCATGCGCCCGGGAAGAGCACGAGGAGCGCCCACGGTCCGTATTGTCCCACCCATTCGGGAACGAATTCGAACACCGCGAGCAGCGCGATACCGATCATGGCGGACGCGAGCAGGAGAGCGCTTCTGTGATCTGTGTCATGTCAAACTACCCTTTTCTTGATGTAAAGGGTCGTTTGTCATGACCAAATGGCTTTGTCAAGGGTGGTTTCCATAATGGAGCGGAACCTTGTCGTCTGGGGTGCCCGCTGGCCAACTGTCATTGA
The DNA here is from genome assembly GCA_963728375.1 of uncultured Alphaproteobacteria bacterium. Classification (GTDB taxonomy): domain Bacteria; phylum Pseudomonadota; class Alphaproteobacteria; order Sphingomonadales; family Sphingomonadaceae; genus Tsuneonella. The sequence goes on along the minus strand of CAVSJL010000002.1, from coordinate 225,924 downwards.
CCTGAGACGCGGGTGGGCCAAGACATCGCACATGTCTGATTCTCCCCCAGAACCGCCCGCCCGTTCCCCACGCCGGCGCTCGACCGCCGGCGCTTGCTTCAGGGCGGCATCCTCGCCGCCGGGCTTTGCGGCGGCGCCGCTTTCCGCGCAGATCGGCGGGCGGTTTCACCCACGGCGTCGCCAGCGGCGAGCCAGAGGCACGCTCGGTCCTGCTGTGGACCCGCTACGTCGGCGCGCGTCCCGGTCGCACTTGCGCTACGAACTGGCCGAGAGCGCCGACTTCGCCCGTCGCGCTCGCCGGCGGAGAGGCCGAGGCATCACCCGACCACGACTGGTGCGCGAAGGGCGTGGCGACCGGGCTCGAGCCGGGCCGCTGGTACTACTACCGCTTCATCGCGCCCGACGGCACGGTTTCGGCAATCGGCCGCACCCGTACTCTTCCGGAAGGGAAGACCGACCGCTTCCGCATGGCGGTGTTCAGCTGCTCGAACATGGGTTTCGGCTATTTCAACGGCTACGCGCACGCGAGCGCCGCCGACGAATTCGATCTCGCGGTGCACCTCGGCGACTATTTCTACGAGTACGACCACGACACCTACCCGACCGAAAAGCAGCGAGTCGCCGGACGTCTTCCCGAACCGCTCGAGGAAACGGTGCACCTCGCCGACTATCGGCTGCGCTATGCCAGCTATCGCCGCGATCCCGACCTGCTGCGGCTGCATCAGCTCTACCCGATGGTCGCGATCTTCGACGATCACGAGACCGCGAACGACACGTGGAAAGGCGGGGCGGAGAACCACCAGCCCGCGACCGAGGGGCCGTGGGATGCGCGCGTCGCCGCCGCGATGCGCGCGCGCAGCGAGTGGCTGCCGGTGTCCGACGCGCCGTGGCGCAGCTACGACATCGGCGACCTCGCCACGCTGTTCCGGGTCGAGACGCGCATCCTCGCGCGCGACAAGCCGTTCAACCTTGGCGCGATCACCCGCGGGTTGCCGCCAGCGCAGGTCGAAGCGGCGCTCGCGGCGTTTCGCGACGGCGCCTATCTCGATCCCGCGCGGTCCCTGATGGGCAACCGGCAGGAGGACTGGCTCGCCGGGGCACTTCGCGAATTCGGTGCGCTCGGGCCGCAAGTGGCAGGTGCTCGCCCAGCAGATCGTGATGGGCTCGCTCCGGCTGCCGAACACGATCGACCTCAAGCTCGAACCGGAAGTGGCGAAAGTCGTATCGGGCCGGCTGGCGGCGATGAGCGCGGCATCCGACGCCGGCATCCCTTTCAACATGGACGCGTGGGATGGCTACCCCGCCGCGCGCGAGAGACTGATGAATTCAGCGCGCGAAGCGGAGACGAATTTCATCGTTTTGTCGGGCGACAGCCACAACGCCTGGGCCTGCGAGTTGCCCGGCGTGGGCGTCGAATTCGCCGGCCACTCGGTCACCTCGCCGGGGGCGGAAGCCTATTTTCCCTTCATGAAGCCGGCCGATCTCGCCGCCGCGATGGTCGCCAAGAACCCCCAGCTCAAGTGGTCCGATGTCTCCCAGCGCGGCTACATGGCCGTCGAATTGACTCACGCCCGGGCAAGCTGCGAATGGCGCTTCACCGACAGCGTGCGCAATCGCTCCACCGTCTTGGCGGGCTCGCACCGGATGAGCGCGGACTACGGCGCACGCCGGTTCACGGCTTGAGGCGGCAAGCCTTCGAGGCTATGTCCAGCGCAATGACGAACGAACGTGCCTGCACGACGACTACCACCACCCCGGTCACCCGGGGCCGGTGGACCGCGCGCTAGCACGATCCGCCGCCGCCCCCGGGCCGACCACGGCTCGGGCGGAACGGCGTCATCCTCCCGCAGCCTCGCAAACCAAGTGACGCCTTCCGGCGCCCGTCCCTTTGTGCCAAGGGCGCGCCAAGCGAAACGAAGGTACCCATGAGCGAGCTTCTCAAGATCAGTCTCCCCGACGGTTCGGTGCGCGAGGTCGAACCCGGCACCACGCCGGCCGATATTGCCGCGGCGATCGGCCCGGGCCTTGCCAAGGCAGCGCTCGCCGCGAGGGTCGACGGGGAACTGCGCGACCTCAACCGGCCGCTCGAAGGCGATGCCGCGCTGGCGCTGGTGACGAGCCGCGACGAGGCCGAGGCGCTCGACCTCGCCCGCCACGACTTCGCGCACGTCCTTGCCGAGGCGATCCAGGCGCTGTGGCCGGGCACGCAGATCACCTTCGGCCCGGCGACCGACGACGGATTCTATTACGACGTCAAGGCGCCCGCGGATCGCGATCCGTTCAGCATGGACGACCTGCCCGCGATCGAGGAGAAAATGCGCGAGATCATCCGGGCAGACAAACCGCTGACGCGTGAGGTCTGGTCCCGCCAGCAGCTCATCGACAAGTGGCAGGCTGACGGCGAAACGTTCAAGGCCGAATGGGCGCAGGAGCTTCCCGAAGGCGAAGAACTGACGGTCTACCGCTCCGGCGAGGACTGGCTCGACATGTGCCGCGGCCCGCACCTTGCCAGCACCGGCAAGCTCGATCCGCAGGCGTTCAAGCTGATGCGCGTCGCCGGAGCCTATTGGCGCGGCGACCAGAAGAACGCGCAGCTTACGCGCATCTACGGCACCGGCTGGCTCAACAAGAAGCAGCTCGACGCGCACCTCCACCGGCTGGAGGAAGCCGCCAAGCGCGACCACCGCAAGCTGGGCCGGGAGATGGACCTGTTCCACCTGCAGGAAGAGGCGCACGGTAGCGTGTTCTGGCATCCGCAAGGGTTCAAGATCTGGCGCGAGCTGGAGGCCTACATGCGCCGCAAGATGGACGCCGCCGGCTATCGCGAGATCAAGACGCCGCAGCTGATGGACGTGCGCCAGTGGGAGCAGTCGGGCCACTGGGGCAAGTACGCCGAGAACATGTTCGCGGTGCCGGACATCGTGCCGGAAGTCGACGGGCTGGGCGACGGTCCGGCGAACCCGCAGGTCGCGCCCGATGCCGACTGGATGGCGATCAAGCCGATGAACTGCCCGGCGCACGTGCTCGTCTTCAAGCAGGGCATCACCAGCTACCGCGACCTGCCGATCCGGCTGGGCGAGATGGGCTGCTGCCACCGCAACGAACCGCACGGCGCGCTCCACGGGCTGATGCGCGTGCGCCAGTTCACGCAGGACGATGCGCACATCTTCTGCACCGAGGCGCAAGTCGTCGACGAGGTGCGCGCCTTCTGCAAACTGGCGGACGAGGTCTATTCCGACTTCGGGTTCAGCTACCACGTCAAGCTGGCGCTGCGGCCCGAGAAGCGCTTCGGCAGCGAGGCGGACTGGGACAAGGCCGAGCAGGAACTGCGCGACGCCGTCGCCGAAGCGGGGATGGCGAACGACGATTACGGCTGGGAAGAACTGCCGGGCGAGGGCGCGTTCTACGCCCCCAAGCTCGAATGGCACCTGACCGATGCGATCGGTCGCACCTGGCAGGTCGGCACGATCCAGGGCGACCGCGTGCTGCCCGAAAGGCTCGACGCGAGCTATGTCGGCGAGGATGGCGAGCGTCACCGCCCCGTCATGCTCCACCGCGCGATCTTCGGCTCCTACGAGCGGTTCATCGGCATCCTGATCGAGCACTTCGCCGGCAAGCTGCCCGTCTGGCTCGCGCCGACCCAGGCGGTCGTCGCGACGATCGTGTCCGACGCCGACGGCTATGCCCAGGATGTCGTGAGGCAGCTTTCCGCGGCGGGCATCCGCGTCGAGAGCGATCTGCGCAACGAGAAGATCAACTACAAGGTGCGCGAGCACTCGCTGGCCAAGGTCCCCCACCTGCTGGTGGTCGGCAAGCGCGAGGCCGAGGAGGGGACTGTCGCCGTCCGCACTTTGGGAGAGCAGCACCAGAAGGTCATGTCGCTCGCAGAAGCGATCGCAATGCTGAAGACTGAGGCCACTCCACCGGACCTGCGCTAAGGCGTCGCCCGGTTGGAAGCGCTGATCGGTTTCGATGCGGCGCAGGTCGCCGTGGCGCTCGCCGCCGCCTTTGCTGCGGCGTACGTGCGCGGGCTCGCCGGTTTTGGCATGGCGATCTTGCTGGTGCCGGTACTCGCGCTTGCGATGACGCCGGTCGAGGCGGTGCTGGTGACCAACGGCCTTTCGGTGCTCGTCGGCCTCAGCGACATTCGCATGATCCTGCGCGACGCGGAGCGGTCGGCGTGGCGGATCATCGCGGGGGTCGTCATCGCTACGGCACCGGGGCTGTGGTTGCTGTCGCTGACATCTCCCGGCGTCGCGCGGGTATTGATCGCTCTCGTCGCTTTGTCGGCTTTCGTGGCGGTCCTGCTGCCCCGGCGGTCTGCCGAGCTGCCGGGCCACCTGCATACGGGGGCCACGGGGCTTGCCGCCGGTCTGCTGACGGGTTTCGCGGGGATGCCGGGTCCGCCCGTCGTTCCATACTACGTCGGCCGTGACATTCCGCGCGCCGTCGCCAAAGCGTCGATGCTGCTGGTCTTTACGGCTGCGTCGACGATCAGCCTGGTGTCCGGCGCAGCGCTTGGCCTGCTCGACGTTCGCTATCTCTTGCTCGCGCTGCTGCTGTTGCCGGCGGTGCTGGTGGGCAACTGGCTGGGCGCGCGCAAGTTCGGCCAGGTCGAGGACAGGCTCTGGCGGGTGTTCGTGGCGGTGGTACTTGGTGCGACTGCGCTGGTCGCGCTGGGCAAGCTCGCGTTCTAGAACGGCAGGACGCGGCCCGCGAAGATCAGCGCGAGCGGGCAGGCGGTCGCGATCAGGAAGCGAACGACCTCGAGAACGGGCGATTCCGCGGTGCTGATATAGGCGACGGCTCTCGACATGTGCCGGAGCGTGCGCCGCGAATCCCTAATTCCCGGTTAAGAGCGGCATCTGCTGGCTCGCGCAGTGAAAGCCGCCGCCGCCTGCCAGCACGGCATCGGCGGGAAGGCCGATCGTCGCCCGGTCGGGGAACAGCTCCGCGATGGCCGCGACCCCGTCCCCGTCTTGGATCGAGCCGAATGTGGGAACCACGACCAGGTTCGTGGTGATCGCGAAGTTCGCGTAGCTCGCCGGCTCGATGAAATCGCCGCGGGTGAGAAGGCCGGGGGATGGTATCTCGACGACCTCGACCCCGAACGCCTCGGCGCGGCGCTTCGCATCGGCATAGATCGCGGCGTTCGGATCGTCCGGCCCGGTCGCGCGCGGGAGTGCCAGCCGGTTCGGCCCGACGAACCGCGCAAGGTTGTCGACGTGGCCGTCGGTGTGATCGTTGATGAGGCCGTCGCCGAGCCACAGCACCCGGTCGAAGCCGAGATCGCGCGCGAGCCGGGTTTCGATATCCTCGCGCGACAGTCCGGGGTTGCGATTGGGATTGAGGAGGCATTGCTCGGTCGTCGCGACGAGGCCGGTGCCGTCGCCGTCGATCGCTCCGCCTTCGAGGATCCAGTCGCCGGTCTCTACCGGCAGTCCGGCGTCGCTCGCGAGCTGGGCGCCGATTTCCTGATCGCCCTCCATCAGGAACTTGCCACCCCAGCCGTTGAACCCACACCGCAGCGCCGTGCCGTCTGCGCGCACGAGCGGGCCGGTGTCGCGCAGCCAGACATCGCCGTAAGTGCGCCGTTCCAGCGTTACCGCGCCGGAAACGAGCGACCGCGCGCGCGCCTCGTTCGCCGCGTCGCGCACCAGCAGGCGGACTTCCTGCCCGCTTTCGGCGACCGCGCTGGCGAAGGCGGCGATCTGCTCTTGCGCCGCGGCGAGCACTTCGGGCCACTCGTCGGCGTCGTGCGGAAAGCCGATCCACAGCCAGTCCTGGGGTGCCCATTCGGGCGGCATGCGGTGGGCCGTCTCGGTCATCGGGCGCGCTTTGGCAAAGTGGAGAGCGGGCGGCAATAGCGCGGCACCTTGCACGGGCGGGCCGGCGCGGGCAGGGCTCGCAGTCGATGGATGCCGACTGGACAGCAGCACTGCGGCGGGCGCGGGAGAACGCGCCGTTCCTTGCCCGCGCGCTCGAGCGGCAGCCCGATCTTGCACGGCTTGCTCGAGGAGGGCGAGGGCGAGGAGGCGCTTGCCTGGACGAAGAGCGCCGGAGAAGGAGCGGACGGCACCGGTGTCGCGCTGCGCCGCGAACGCCTCGCTCTGGCGACCGCGCTGGCGATCGGCGACCTCGCAGGAGCCTTCCCGCTCTCGCGCGTGATGGAGGAACTGTCCGATCTTGCGGACCGTGCCCTCGATACCGCGCTCGCCGCCGTGATGCGCGCGCGGGTCGCAGATGCGGAGCCCGCCGGCATGCTCGCGCTCGCACTGGGCAAGCACGGCGCGCGCGAACTGAACTACAGCTCCGACATCGATCCGATCCTGCTTTATGACCCAGCTCTCTTGCCCCGGCGAGAGCGCGACGAGCCGGGCGAAGTTGCGCAGCGCTATGCCCGCGAGGCGGTACGGCTGCTCAGCGAAGTGACCAGCGAGGGTTATGTCTTTCGCGTCGACCTGCGCCTGCGCCCGGCGAGCGAGGTGAGCCCACCGGCGATCCCGATCGACGCGGCGCTGACGCACTACGAAAGCTCCGCGCTGGCATGGGAGCGCGCGGCATTCATCAAGGCCCGCGCGGCGGCGGGCGACGTGGCTGCGGGAGAGGCGTTCCTCGCCGCGATTCGCTCGTTCGTCTGGCGGCGCAGCCTAGACTTCGGTGCGATCGGCGACATTCGCCGTTTGTCGGCACGCATCCGCGCGAGCCACGCGGGGCCGAAAGCGCCTGGGCCGGGTTTCAACGTCAAGCTGGGGCGGGGGGGAATCCGTGAGATCGAATTCTATGCCCAGACGCACCAGCTGATCCATGGCGGGCGCGACCCTTCGCTCCGGCCGCGCGGCACGCGCCCGGCGCTTGACGCACTGGCGGCGGCGGGAATCATCGGGACAGACACCGCGCGCATTCTGGGCGAAGCATACGACCGGCTGCGCACGATCGAGCACCGGTTGCAGATGGTCGGCGACCAGCAGACGCACCGCCTGCCCGAAGGGGCGGCGCTCGATGCGGTGGCGCGGCTCGATGGGCTTTCCGACGGGGCCGCACTTGTGGCGGAGCTCGGCGCGATCACCGCGCAGGTGGGCGAAGCCTATGATGCCCTGATTGCCGAGGACGACGGGGCCGGGGGCGTCGCTGCGAGCGGCGAGGCGCTCGAACAGCGATTGGGCGAGCTGGGCTTCGACGACCCCGCGCGATTGTCCGAACGGATCGCGAGCTGGAGCGACGGGCGAATCCGCGCCCTGCGCTCCGAGCCGGCCCGCGCCGCTCTCGACGCGCTTTTACCCAACCTCCTCGAGCGGTTCGCGGCTGCGCCCGACCCCGACCAGGCGGTCAACCGGATGGAGCGGGTGCTGGCGGCCGCGCCGAGTGCGCTCAACCTGTTCAACCTGCTCCTCCAGCGTCCCGCGTTGCTCGACCAGTTGGCGCGGATCCTCGTCCTTGCACCCACGCTCGCCGACGAACTCGGCCGTCGTCCCGAATTGCTCGATGCGTTGATCGGGCAGCAGGCGCTCGACCTTCCCGGTTCGGTCGAGGAAATCGCCGCGCGTATGGTCGCGCGGGAGGATGGCGACGACTACGAGCGTCAGCTCGACCGCATCCGCCGGGTAACCGGGGAATTGCGCTTCGCGCTGGGCTTGCAGACGATCGCCGCGGTCCACGACCCGCTTGCGATCGGAGCCGCGCTCTCGCGCACGGCAGAGGCGGCGCTGGCGGTCGCGCAGGATGCCGCGGTACGCGAGTTCGAGCGTGTGCACGGTAAGGTGCCCGGCAGCGAGCTTGTCGTACTGGGGCTGGGACGGCTCGGCGGCGGCACGCTGACCCATGCCTCGGATCTCGACGTGGTATTCCTGTTCAGCGGCGATTTCACAGGCGAGTCGGATGGCGAGCGCCCACTTGGCGTTACGCGTTATTTCAACCGACTCGCCCAGCGGGTGACCGCGGCGCTCAGCGTGCCGACCGCCGAGGGCGCGCTCTACGAAGTCGATACGCGACTGCGGCCGCAAGGAGCGCAGGGGCCGCTGGCGGTGAGCTTCGACAGCTTCGCGCGATACCAGAGGGAGGAAGCGTGGACGTGGGAGCACATGGCGCTCGCCCGCGCCCGCCCGCTGACAGGTTCGGAACAGGGGCGCGGCGCCCTGCGCGCCATCATCGGTGAGGTACTCGACCGGCCGCGCGATCGGGGGATCGTTCGACAAGACGTATTGCGCATGCGGGCAGAAATGGCCGCTCACAAGCCACCGCAAGGGCCGCTCGACGCGAAACTGCTGCGCGGGGGTCTCGTAGACCTCGAGTTCCTCGTTCACTACTTGCAATTGCGCGAGCGGACAGGGTTCGATCCAGACCTTGGGCGGGCCGTCGATACGCTGGTCGATTCGGGTTTGGCCCCGTCCGGCCTGCGAGAGGCGCTGGCGCTGATGACCCGACTGCTGATCGCCGGGCGGTTGCTCGCCCCAGATCTCGCCGAACCACCGCCCGCCGCCGCCGCGGCCTTGGCGGAAACTTGCGGCTTTGCTGACCTGCCAGCGCTCTTGCACGCCTTTGCCGATGCGCGGCAGGCGGTCGCCGCGGCTTGGCGCGATTCGTTCGAAGAGCCCCTGACCGACTTCGATAAGGGAGACATACGATGAGCACACCGACTGTCGGCGATCCGATGCCCGACATCGTGATGGAGACACCCGACGGAGGCGCGATCCGCCCCTCCGGCTTCAAGGGCAAGCCTGTGGTGATCTGGTTCTATCCGAAGGACAACACGCCCGGCTGCACGACCGAAGCGAAGGATTTCTCCGCTTTGGCCGACGAGTTCGCGCGCGCCGGTGTGGCGCTGCTGGGTGTGAGCAAGGATTCGCCCCAGAAGCATCGCAACTTCATCGACAAGCAGGGGCTAAACGTTCCGCTCGCGACGGATGGTGAGGAAGGCGGCTTGTCCGATGCGCTCGGCATCTGGACCGAGAAGAAGATGTACGGGAAAACCTTTCTCGGCATGGTCCGCACGACCTACCTGCTCGATGCCGAAGGGCGTATCGCGCGCGTCTGGGACAAGGTGAAGGTCAAAGGGCACGCCGAAGAAGTTCTGGAAGCTTCAAGGTCCTTGTAAGCGGCTCCCGGGTTGGCGCCGGCGGGGCGAAGAGCGGCACGTGCGTGACTGGCGTGCCGCAATCGGTGGGCGTTCCGCCACGTCGACTTGAAGTGGACGCGGCGTGTCAGGGGCTGGACGTCGCTAACGAAAAAGGGGCGGATCGCTCCGCCCCTTCACCGTTCATCCGAGTTTCGGTCAGGTGGGCGTCTAGGCGCCCGCAGCCTTGCCGAATTCGCGGTACTTCTCATTGCCGACGAAGCCGAACTTGGTCACGCCCGACGCCTTGATGACGTTGAGGACGCGGATCGACAGGTCGTAGCTCGCCTGCTGGTCGGGCTCGAACTGCAGCTCGGGCTCGGGATTGATCGCCTTTGTCGCCTCGAGGTTGCGGACGAGTTCGCCGTCGTTGATCGGCGTACCGTTCCACAGAATTTCGTCCGAAGGGCTCAGCACGATCTTGTTCTTGATCGGATCGATCATGTCCGGGGGTGGCGGCTCGTTGTTCGGCACCGGAAGATCGATGTCGACCGAATGGGTCGCCACGGGAATGGTAATGATGAACATGATTAGGAGCACGAGCATGACGTCGATCAACGGCGTCGTGTTCATCTCCATCATCGGCGAGCCATCGTCCTTGCCGCCTGACATTGCCATGGTGGGTTACTCCTGAATTCGCTTCGTGTGCCCGGCGCCGGTCAGGCGTTCGGGTCAACCGGGTTCGAAATGAAGCCGACGGTGGGATATCCCGCCGCCTGCACGTTGTAGATCGCCCCCGCGATGCAGCGCCACGGTGCGTTGACGTCGCCGCGGATGTGAACCTGCGGAATGTCTTCCGGGTTCTCCATGAGCTGCTCCGGACCGCCGGCCGCCTGGACGATGGCGTCGAGACGCTCGAAGGCCTGGTCGTACAGTTCCTTCGAATCCACCGGGGTGGTGTTGTTGAAGTAGACGCGGCACTGGCCGTTGCGCGTTGCGCCGGCAAAGCCCGGTTCACCCGCGCTGCGTCCGGCATCGTCTGTCGTGCTGACCGTAAGGAGGAGGTTCTCGACCTTATCCTTCGATTCAGTCGACGGCATTACCGGGATTTTGAGCTTCTCGATCGTCTGGATCGCGACCGGCACCGCGATGAGGAAGATGATCAGAAGCACCAGCATCACGTCCACCAGCGGCGTGGTGTTGATATCCGACATCGGCCTCTCGGCGCCGCCGCCTCCGCTAGAAATCGCCATGGGCTTCCTGTCCTATCTCAAGTCATTCGTTCGGTAAGCGGGAGGAGCGCGCCGGGCGCGCCCCTCCTCAAACCGGTCAGGTGCGCGGCGCGGCCGGCTTCGCCGGAGCGGTGGCGGCAGCCTTGCCAGCCTGCTGGGTCGAGGTCTGCGTCATCACCGCAGGCCTCACCGCACCCTTCGAATTGATGTTGGCGAGGATGTCGGTCGAGAAGCCCGAAAGCAGCTCTGCGATGCGCTTGTTGCGCGCTTGCAGCCAGTTGTAGGCAAGCACCGCAGGCACCGCGACGAGCAGGCCGATCGCGGTCATGATCAGCGCTTCACCGACGGGGCCGGCGACCTTGTCGATCGAGGCCGAGCCGGCGAGGCCGATGTTGATGAGCGCGCGGTAGATGCCGATAACCGTACCGAGCAGGCCGACGAACGGCGCCGTCGCACCGACGGTCGCGAGGAACGGAAGACCGCCCGCGAGCTTGGCGTTGATCGAGGCTTCCGAACGGGCGAGCGAGCCGTGCAGCCAGTCGTGCGCTTCCATCGAATCGGTCATCTTGCCGTGCGAATCCTCGGCGCTGAGGCCATCGTCGACGAGCTGGCGCCAAGCGCTGTTCTTGTCGAGCTTGTTAGCGCCTTCACGCAGCGTCGGCGCGCGCCAGAACTGGCTCCGAACGGCCTTGTACTGGTTCATGATCTTCTGCTGTTCGATCCACTTGGTGATGAGGATGTAGAACGAGCCGACCGACATGATGACGAGCACGGTGAAAATCGACCACGCGATCACACCGCCCTGCTGGAGCGCCTCGTAGAAGCCGAACCGGTTCTGCGGCGCAGCTCCGGCGGCGAGAAGTTCGATGTACATGGGTGAAAGTCCTCTCAGATGAAACGGATGAATAAACTTGGATCGACAACTACTGGGGGATTTCCCAGCGGACCGAGCTCGACCAGGTGCCGGTCGTGTCGTTGCCGTTGCCGTCGGTTGCCGGATTGAAGCGCGCCCGCCGTTCGATCAGCGAACACGTCGTGCTGTCGAGGTCCGAGTGCCCACTCGAACGGGTCACCCGACAGCTCGTAACGCGGCCGTTCGCTCCCACGGACACGGTGAACCCGGTCACGCCTTCGCGCTCTTCGCGCAGCGCACGGCTCGGATAATCGTTGGCGTTGGCCCAGCTACCCGGGTTGCCGCGCGGAGTGGGCGATTTGGGCGTGAACTTCGGCGGCGGCGGCGGGGGCGGCGGCGCAGCAACAGGCGCCGGCGGCGGCACACGCAGCGCGGGCGGCGCTGGCGGCGGGATCGTCGGCTGGGTCCGGATGGGCGGTGGCGCCGGCGCGATGTTGATCGGCGGCGGCGGCGCGACCGGCGGAGGCGGAGCCACGTCGGGCTTCGGCTCTTCAGGTGGCGGCGGTTCCTCCTCGGGCGGCGGCGGCTCCTCGATATCAACCGTCGTTACGCGCTCGACCGCCTTCTTGATCGCCGAATAGGCGAGGCCGGTAACGAGGGCATAACCGATGGCGATATGGATGAGTGCAACGATGACAATCGCAATAATGCGATTGGTACTCATCTGTTGGTCAGCGTAGGCCATTCAGTTGCATCACTCCATCGTCGGTGTCGGACGCATGCGTCCGGCAAAAACAAACATCGGCACGCACGCGATTTAAGATCGTCGCGCCCCGACGCAATCCGTGCTGTCCACCCTGCCGGTCCACCCGAATACGGCGACCGAACGGCCCGCCGGATTCCCAATGACCCGGCTGGGGGCCCGCCCGGGGGATTATTGTTCTGCTCCCCGGATCGCCGGACCCTTAACCGCGAAGCAAACCCCAAGCAAACGCTTTTGCGGTTAAGCGCGGATTCACGCCTGCGGGCCTCAACGGGGGAAATGCGATCCGGTTTCCAACATCTCCCGATGCCTCTAAGGCGCTTGTCCATGTCCGACATCCGAATCCCGATGCGTCCGGTGCTGGCCGCCGTCGTCTTTTCCCTGACCGTCGCGGCGGCGCCGGCGCCGATTCCGACCGCTCCCCCGTCCTTCGCCGATCTGGCGGACCTGTCCGATTCCGCAGGCCTAGTGGTCCACGCCAAGATCAAGCAGGCGATCCCGCTCTCGGCAGAGCGATCGGGCACCGTGGCGCCGGGCTTGGCGCGCATCTATGTCGAGGCGGAGACGGTTGCGCTGATCGCGGGCAATGCGCCGCTCGGCCGATCGGTACGGTACCTCGTCGATGTGCCGCTCGATGCGAAGGGCAAGGTTCCCAAGCTTAAGAAGCGCGAGGTGCTGCTGTTCGCGCGCCCCGTCGCCGGCAAGCCGGGCGAACTCCAGCTCGTCGGCCCGACCAGCCAGCTCGACTGGAGCCCCGAGCTCGAGGCGCGAGTCCGGCCAATTCTCGGCGAACTCGCCGAAGCCGACGCGGCGCCTGCGATCACCGGCGTGCGCGACGCGCTGTCGGTGGCTGGCACTCTGGCGGGGGAATCGGAAACCCAGATGTTTCTCTCGACGCAAAGCGGCGACCCCGTTTCGCTGACTGTAGTGCGCCGTCCCGGCATGGCGCCGACCTGGGGCGTTTCGTACGGCGAGATCGTCGACCAGGCGGCCCGCCCCCCGGCGCACGATACGCTCGCATGGTATCGTCTCGCCTGCTTCCTGCCCGATCGGCTGCCAAGCGCGGCCAACCTGTCGCAGGACAGTGCCTCGCGGGCACAGGCGGCACAGGATTACCGTTTCGTGATCGACCAACTCGGCGCCTGCCCACGCACGCTCTCGCTGCAATAGTTTCTCTTTGTTGGCCCGCACGCGCGCGCTCCGATAGGAGCGGCACATGGTCACCGAAAACACTGAAAACGGCGCACGACCCTTGCGCATCGCACTCGCCGGCGTCGGTACCGTCGGCGCAGGTGTTGTCCGCCTGCTCGAGGCCAATGCCGACCTGATCGAAGCGCGGGCGGGTCGTGCGATCCGCGTCGTGGCGGTCAGCGCGCGAGACCGCGACAAGGACCGCGGCGTCGACCTCTCAGCGTTCGCCTGGTGCGACGACATGACGGCGATGGCAGCGCGCGACGACGTCGACGTGGTTGTCGAGTTGGTGGGCGGCGCGGACGGGCCCGCGCTCACGCTCGCGCGCGAGACGATTGCTCGCGGAAAGGCGCTGGTGACCGCCAACAAGGCGATGATCGCGCATCACGGCCTGACACTTGGCGAAGCGGCCGAGGCGGCGGGCGTCGCGCTCAAGTTCGAAGCCGCGGTTGCCGGCGGCATCCCGATCATCAAGGGTCTGCGCGAAGGCGCCGCGGCCAACGCAATCGACCGCGTGCAAGGTATCCTCAACGGCACGTGCAACTTCATCCTGTCGACGATGGAGGATACGGGACGCGATTTCGCCGACGTGCTCGTCGACGCCCAGGCGATGGGATTTGCCGAGGCTGACCCGACGCTCGATATCGAGGGGATCGACGCGGGCCACAAGCTCGCCATTCTCGCCGCGATCGCGTTCGGCGCGCGGCTCGACCTCGATAACGTGAGTTGCGAAGGCATTTCACGGGTGCGGGCGGCCGACATCGCCCGTGCGAGCGACCTGGGCTTCGTGATCCGGTTGATTGGCGAAGCCGACGTGGAGCCCCCTGCCAATGGCCGCGCCGCGCGACTGCTCCAGCGCGTGAGGCCCTGCCTCGTCCCGCGCGACCATCCGCTGGCCCACATCGATGGGCCCACGAACGCGGTCGTCGCGGAGGGCAATTACTCCGGTCGTCTCTTGTTCCAGGGCCCGGGTGCCGGGGACGGCCCCACCGCGAGTGCAGTGGTCGCCGACCTGATCGACATCGCCCGGGGCGAAGCCGGCTGCGCGTTCTCGGTGCCCGTCGGCGTTTTGGCCCAGATGGAGCCGGCAGAAGCCGGCGAGCGGCGGAGCCACACCTACATTCGCTTCATGGTCGCCGACCGACCCGGCGTGCTCGCCGAGATTACCGCCGCGATGCGCGATGCCGGGGTTTCGATCGAAAGCCTGATCCAGCAGGGCCGGGCGGATGAAGGCGGCGAGGTGCTTGTCGCGATGGTTACCCACGAGGGACCTGAGAGGTGCGTCGCGGAGGCGCTTCGTCTGCTCGATGATTCGCCCAGCCTCACGTCCAGACCGCTGGTTATGCCTATCCTGGCGGCATAGTGGGGGGAACCGCTTCCTCGATTTCGGTCGCGGGCGGGGGCAGGTCCGGCGGCTCGGCGGGCCGGTCTGCATCGCCCCTTGGCGCGAGGCCCCGGCCCACCCGGTCGGCGTCCGAGCCCGGAGGGGCCTCGGGAATCGCCTTGAGGTCGATGATCTTCGGCATCGGCGGCGGACACGGCGGAATGAAGCATCCGCGCGCGACGACCATCCCGGGATAGTTCGTTCCGACGTCGGGCGCGCGCGGCACGCCGCCCCTGGCGCCCGCTCCCGTAGGATCGAGTTCCGCGCTCGATTGTACCCGAAACTGCTCCTGGTCCTCGGTCTTCGCGCAGACCACGATCGCCTCTCCGGACTTCTGCGGCGGGCACTCCTGTCTTGGGCGGGTATCAGGCGGTCCGTAAGCATCCTTCGCCGCCTCGACTGCCTGCTCGGCGGTGACATTCGCTGAGGATGAATCTTGCGCCGATGCGGGAAGCCCAAGAGCGATGCACCAGAGAGCGAAGGACACCGCGATCCGGTGAGGGGCGCCCGACGTCCTGTTCATGCGGCCACGGGCCCTGCTCGACAACTTGCATTACCCTCGTCTAAGCGCGCGGCCAGACAGCCGGTGCGGGAGTGAATCTGAAATGAACGGTGGCAATCCAAAGCGGTCCAGTGTGCTCGACAGGGTCCTCGTGCTCGAGATGGTACGCGTCACCGAGGCCGCCGCGATCGCCGCCAGCAAGCTCGTCGGTCGGGGCGACGAGAAGGCTGCCGACGCCGCCGCGGTCGAGGCCATGCGCCGCGCGTTCGACGATCTCGAGATCGACGGAACCGTGGTCATCGGCGAGGGCGAGCGCGACGAGGCACCGATGCTCTACATCGGCGAGAAGGTCGGCGGCGCGGTCGGCACCGGGCCGCAGATCGACATCGCGCTCGATCCGCTCGAGGGCACCACGATCACCGCCAAGGCCGGACCGAACTCGCTCGCGGTGCTGGCGGCCGCCGAGAAGGGCTGCCTGCTCAACGCGCCAGATACCTACATGGAAAAGATCGCGGTCGGCCCCGGTTATCCGGACGGGATCATCGACCTTGCCAAGACCCCGACCGACAACGTCAAGGCTGTGGCCGAGGCGAAGGGCGTGAATCCGGGCGACATCATCGTCTGCGTGCTCGACCGGCCCCGTCATGCCGAGCTGATAGCAGAGTTGCGCTCGCTCGGCTGCGGCGTCGTGCTGATCGGCGACGGCGACGTGGCGGGCGTGATCGCGACGACCGATCCGGACACCACGGTCGACATGTACATGGGCACCGGCGGCGCGCCCGAGGGCGTACTCGCGGCAGCGGCGCTCCGCTGCGTCGGCGGGCAGTTCAATGGCCGGCTCGTGTTCCGCAACGACGACGAGAAGGCCCGCGCCCGCAAGTGGGGCATCCCCGACAAGGACTTCGACCGCATCTACCGGCTCGAGGAACTGGCCAAGGGCGACTGCATTTTCGCCGCCACGGGGGTGACCTCTGGCTCGCTGCTCGACGGGGTCAAGCGGCTGCGCGGAGGCAAGATGACCACCGACAGCGTGGTGATGCGCGCCTCGAGCGGCACCGTCCGCTGGATCAAGGGCGAGCATCGGATCGGATAGGCGAAACCCGACCGCCGCATCGACCGGGTCGCGCCGCTCGGCGTCATGGAATGCTAAATCCACCATGCGGCCCGTCCGCCGTGTTGCATCCCGCGTCCCCTGCGCTAAGCCGCGCAGCATCGAATCCCCGCCGAAGGACCCTGCGCCGATGAAGATCATGTCCGGCAACGCGAACCTGCCGCTCGCCCGTGCGATCGCAGGGTATCTCGAAATGCCGCTGACCGATGCCAGCGTGCGCCGCTTCGCCGACGAGGAGATCTTCATCGAGATCCACGAGAACGTGCGCGGCGAGGACCTTTTCATCGTCCAGTCGACGAGCTTCCCGGCGAACGACAACCTGATGGAGCTATTGATCGCGATCGACGCGTGCCGCCGCGCCTCGGCCAAGCGGATCACCGCGGTCATCCCCTACTTCGGCTACGCCCGGCAGGATCGCAAACCCGGCCCGCGCACGCCGATCTCGGCCAAGCTGGTCGCCAACCTGATTACCGAGGCGGGAGCCGACCGGGTGCTCGCGGTCGACCTTCACGCAGGGCAGATTCAGGGGTTTTTCGACATCCCGACCGACAACCTGTTTGCAGCCCCGACGATGGCGGCCGACATCCAGGCCCGCTACGGCGAACGCGACCTGATGGTCGTCTCCCCCGACGTCGGCGGCGTGGTGCGCGCCCGCGCGCTCGCCAAGCGGCTCGACAATGCACCGCTGGCGATCGTCGACAAGCGGCGCGACCGGCCCGGCGAGAGCGAGGTGATGAATATCATCGGCGAAGTGAAGGGCCGACACTGCATCATGATCGACGACATCGTCGATTCGGGCGGCACGCTGTGCAACGCGGCCGCCGCGCTGCTCGACAACGGCGCGGCGAGCGTTGCCGCCTACATTACTCACGGCGTGCTGTCGGGGGGCGCGGTGGCGCGAGTCGACGGCTCGGCGCTCGAGGAACTGGTGATCACCGATACGATCCGGCCGACCGATGCAGTGATGGATTCGAAGCATATCCGCACCCTCACGATCGCGCCGCTGATTGGCGAAGCCGTGCGCCGCATTGCCGACGAGAGTTCGGTCAGCTCGCTGTTCGATTGAACGTGTCGCTCGAGACCGACATCGCGCTCGCGCACCGTCTCGCCGACGCGGCGGGAGCCGCGATCCGGCCCTTCTATCGCGGCGAAATCGGTCTTGAGGCGAAGGCCGATGCTTCGCCGGTGACGCTTGCCGATCGTGCGGCGGAAGAGGCGATGCGCCGTATCCTCACCGCCGAAGCTTCGCGTGACGGCATCGTCGGCGAGGAATTCGGCACCGAGCGCGAAGGGGCGAGCCGCACATGGGTGCTCGATCCGATCGACGGGACGGTGAGCTTCGCCGCCGGTCGTCCGATCTTCGGCACGCTGATCGCCCTTCTGCGCGACGGTTTTCCGGTGCTCGGGGTGATCGACCAGCCGATCGCCGGCGAGCGCTGGGTCGGCGCGACCGGGCGCGGCACCACGTTCAACGGTGTCGAAGCTCGCACCCGCGCGTGTCGCGAACTGTCGGGCGCGGTGCTCGCGACGACGAGTCCAAGCCTGTTCGACGACCACGCGGCCGAGCACTTCATGGCGCTGGCTGTGAAGACCGCACACAAGCGGATGGTCTGGGGCGGCGATTGCTACAACTACGGCCTCGTCGCGAGCGGGCAGATCGACCTCGTGTGCGAGAGCGGCCTGAAGCTCCACGATTTCGCCGCTCTCGTGCCCATCGTGGAGGGTGCGGGCGGCACGATGGCCGACTGGAACGGCGATCCGCTGCATGCGGGAAGCGAGGGCCATGTCATCGCGCTGGGCGATCCGGCGCGGCTCGAGGACGTGGTCGGGGCACTCGCCTGCGGGCACTGAGCCTGCCCCGCCTGCGGACTCGTTAGCCTTATCCTAAATGGCACGCGCTAAGGGCAGGCGCATGGCCACCAGCGCCCTTCCTCTGCGCCGCGAGGCCGCCCCCCGGATTTCGTGGGCGCGGGCCCTGGCGCTCGTGCCATGGGTGGTCGTCCTTGCCTCCTCGCTGATGGAACTCGCCCTGGCGAACCGCAAATTCGGGCTGTTTACCGGCGGCTTCGGGATGAGCCGCGCGGTCGATACCGTCGGCGAGCGGATGCAGTTTCTCGCCGGATACTCGGCGGCGATGGCGGTACTCGGACTGCTCGGCTGGGCCTTCGCGCGAGCGGTGACCCGCAGACGGGCAGGGTGGGCTGCGGTCTATGTCTTCGCGCTCGTCAATGGCGTGCTGTTCGGCGCGGTCCTTGCGGCGCGGTACCAGCTTGCAGCCTATTTCAGCGACGCGATGGGTTTCGCACTGATGAAGCAGCTCGGCGGCGGCAGCCTCGTCGACGCGCTGCTGTTTTCTTCGAGCGAGATCGGGATCGCGCTGCTCGCGCTCGGCGCGCTGGCGGTGGCCGCGTCGACCGCGGCGCGGCTCCTCGCGCGCGTTTTGCCCGCGAAATTGCCGAAGTCCGCTGCTCCTCCACGGACCGTGACCCTTGGCGTGGTTGCGCTCTTCCTCGCGCTCGCGTTCGCCATCCCGCGCACCGGGAGCGACGCGGCCTATGCGCTCGATCGCACGCTCGCATGGGATACGCTGACCGGCGCGCTCGATACCGCGACCGACTTCGATCGTGACGGGTACGGCCTGTTCGGCATCCAGCACGACGCTGCCCCCTTGGACCCCACGCTTCATCCGTTGGCCCTCGACGTGCCCGGCAACGGAATCGACGAGGATGGGTACGGCGGCGACCTCAAGCTGGTGCCGCTCTCAAGCCCGCTCGGTCCACAGGTGTTCGCCGGCAGGCGCCCCAATGTGATCGTCGTGGTTTTCGAATCTACCCGCGGAGACGTTCTCGGCCAACGAGTGAACGGCAAGGCTGTCGCGCCCAATCTCGAAGCGCTGGCGAAGACGGGCAGCGTTGCGCGTCCGGCCTACAGCCATGTCGGCTTCACCACCGAGAGTCTGAAATCGCTGTTCTCCGGGGCGCTCGTGCCCCGCGAGGGGGATCCATCGCTGTTTCGCGATCTCAAATCGAGCGGCTACCGCATCGGGGTATTCTCGGGCCAGCCCGAGGACTTCGGGGGGATTTCGGAAACGGTAGGCGAACGCGAGACCGCCGACGTTTATGTCGATGCCGAGACGCTGCGCGACAAGCGCGCGTTCGACTTTGCCGCGCAAGGCAGTCTGCTGGTCGACGAGGGCCACCTGCTCGCAGCCTTCGATGCGACCTTCGGGCGCGAAGACTGGTCGACTCAGCCGCATTTCGCCTACTTCAACTTTCAGTCCCCGCACTTTCCCTACGACCATCCCGGCGTGGCGCGCCGGCTTACCGCGCGACCGCTGCCGCGCGGAGAGATCGACATCGCCAACGCCGCCCGGGTCCGCGAAACATATTGGAATGCGGTGTCGAATGCCGACCGCCGGCTGGGCGAACTCGTCGCGCGATTGAAGGCCAAGGGAGTATGGGACGACACGATTCTGATCGTCTCTGGCGACCACGGCGAGGAACTGTTCGAAGGCGGCTTCCTCGGCCACGGCCACGTCATCGACCGCGAGCAGTTCGAGACGCTGCTTGTCGCGAACCGGTCCGATATGCTTCCGAAAGGTCCGGTCGGGCTTTCCGACTATCGCGCGATCCTGACTGCCGCAATTCGTGGACAGGCGCCCCCGACTATCGCCGTCCCGCCGTTCCAGCACATCGGACCACTCGACACGCCGACGGCGGTGGGCCTCGCCGGGCCGAACGGACGGCTGACCAGCCTGCGACTTGACACCGGCGAGGCGTGCTTTCGCGAGCAGGAGCGCTGCGCGACATACGATGAACTTGTGGGCGCTGACAGGAAGCGCGTCGACGCGGTGGTCGCGCGGTGGGGATCGGAGCGATGGCGTGAGCACCAGCGGAGCGCGGCGCGCCATAACGGGCACTAGGGTGTTCCTCCCGCATATGGCGATCATGGACAAGACGATCGCGATCACCGGAGGATCGTGGTTGACGGCGGGATGACGGTGACGATGATCTACCGGGCATGACCCGACTGTTCTTCTACGGCGTCCTGATCGCCGAGGTCGCGCCCCCGCCGGTGCAGCGGCTGCTCGCGGGCATCGGTTCCGGCCGCTTGGCCACCGCGCGCGGGATGCTCTGGGCGATCGACGATCCGGCTGGCGCGTACCCTGCGATGACGGCAGGCGATGGCTTCGTCAAAGGCGTGCTGCACGAGGCGGGCGCGGTCGATCTCGATGGGCTCGACGCGTTCGAGGGCGCCGAGTACGCGCGCACCCCGATCACAATTCAGTGCAATGGCGAGGCGGTGTCGGCCGAGGCCTATCTCTGGATCGCGCCGACCGACGGGCTGCAGCCGATCCCAGACGGCGACTTCGCACGCTGGCTCCGCGAGAGTGGACGAGCGCCGATCGGACACTGAAAGGCCAAGGAGAGGCTTGCCTTGCGCGTCCTTCTCGCCTAGGGGCGCGCCCTTCACCGACACGTGTTTCACAGTCGGCCTGGCTAACTAGGGCTGCCAGGGCTGATTGGTGCGTGTCTTCGAAAGGAGACGAAAATGCCCAAGATGAAGACCAAGAGCGGTGTGAAGAAGCGCTTCAAGATCACCGCCACCGGCAAGGTCAAGCATGGGGTCGCCGGCAAGCGCCACCGCCTGATCAGCCACAATGCCAAGTACATCCGCCAGAACCGCGGGACCACCGTGATCGCCGACGCCGACGCGCGGACGATCAAAAAGTGGGCGCCCTACGGGCTCGATTGAGGAGGTACTGAGATATGGCACGCGTCAAAAGGGGTGTAACCACCCGCGCCAAGCACAAGCGGATCCTCGACCAGGCCAAGGGCTATCGCGGTCGCCGCAAGAACACCATCCGCGTCGCGCGGCAGGCGGTCGAGAAGGCCGGCCAGTACGCCTATCGCGACCGCAAGGTGAAGAAGCGCAGCTTCCGCGCCCTGTGGATCCAGCGGATCAACGCCGCGGTCCGCGCCGAGGGGCTGACCTATTCGCAGTTCATGCACGGCGTTAAGCTCGCCGGCATCGAACTCGACCGCAAGGTCATGGCCGACGTCGCGATGAACGAAGGCCCCGCCTTCAGCGCGATCATCGCCCAGGCGAAGGCGGCACTGAACTAAAAAGGTCCTTTCGGACCCAGTTTCGAGGGCGTCGCGGGCTTTGGCCTGCGGCGCCCTTGACGTTTGGGGCGCTTGGTGGCCAGAACACGCAAACATCGGTCGCCATCGGGTCGCACATCACCCCGACAGGAGCGCCATGATGGACACACCGCGCATCGCCGTGCGCTTCTTTCGCCTGTCGGAAGAGCTGCAGCCCTATTTCACCGCGCTTTACCTCACCACGATCGACGCAGGAGATGACGCGGTCGAGGACTACCTGCACCCCGAATGGGCCGGGGTGCGCTTTACCGAGGGTACCCCGCCGCTCGCATGCGTCGGCCCGGGAGAAATGGTGCCGCAATCACCCTTCATCGGAGTGGGACCGACGAGCAAGGCGACCCGCTTCGCGGTGCGCACCTGCCAGATCTGGGGCCTCGGCATGCAGCCCGCGGGATGGGCACGTTTCGCGGGCGGCTGGGCGGACGATCTCGCCAATCGCATCGTCGACGGATCGGCGCACCCTTCGTTCGCAGCGTTCGCGGGAATCCTGCCGCAGATTATCACCTGCGAGGACGGCGACGAGGCCAAGGCGCAGTTGATCGACGCGCACCTGCTTGCCCACGGCGGGACCGCCGACCCGCGCGAAGACGCAATTTTCGCCTGCCAGGAAGCCTTGCGGGATCCCACGCTCGGCGAAGTCGGAGCGCTGCAGGACCGGCTCCGCATGCCGGTCAAGTCGCTCGAGCGATTCTGTCGCCGTTATTTCGGCTTCCCGCCCAAGCTGCTGTTGCGTCGTCAGCGCTTCGCCCGCAGCCTTGCCCGGTTCATGCTCGATCCGACGATGAGCTGGATTCACGCGCTCGACGGGCAATATCACGATCAGGCACAGTTCGTCCGCGAGTTTCGCGAGTTCATGGGCATGCTGCCGAGCGAATACGCCCGGAAACCGCACCCGATCGTGCAGCCGATCATGCGCCAGCGCCTCGTCAACCAGCGAGCGGCCGAAGCGCTTGATCTTGCCGACGGTCGCCCGGTTCCGATAGCGCGGGCCTCCGGCTTGCCGTGGCGCTCGGGGCTTGGTAGCGTCGCATTCTTACAAGGCCGCTCAGCTTGAGCCGGTCGAATTCAGCGTCGCTACGTCCCTTTTCACGAGTGGAGCCCGCGCCGGACCTATGCCCGACTCGTCGGCCCCAACACCTCAGTCAAAATGCGCGGTATCGGCCCGATTCTTTGCGCCGCCGGTGGACATGGAGGGATGCCTGACGAGCATCTATCGGCTCGATCTCACGGTCGCCGAGCCGGAGGCAGTGACCGACTGGTTGCAGCCGGAATGGGCCAACCTTCGGGTATTCTCGGGGGGAAGTCCCTCGGCCCAGGTGGGTGACGGGGGAATTGTCGCAAACGCGCGCTTCACCGTCACCGGGCCCAGCTCGCGCGGCACCCGGTTCGAGCTTGGGACGACCCGCATGTGGGGCATCGGCCTTCTGCCGCTCGGCTGGGCGCGGCTGGTCGGACGGCCGGCGGCGGACTACGCCAATATGCTCGCCGATGCGGAATGCCACCCCGATTTCGCGCACTTCGCAAAGCTTGCGGACGTCTTTTCCGAGGTCCCCGACGACGAGACCGAACTGGCGCGGATCGTGGCGATCCTGCGCGGGGCGGCGTCCCCCGTGGCCGACGAGCAGCGAATCGTCGGCGTTCATCGCGCGATGGTCGAGTTGGGCCTCGCCAATGTGGCCGATTTCGCCGATCATGTCGGGATCTCGATTCGCGCGCTTGAGCGGGTGTGCCGGCGGCACTTCGGGTTTCCGCCAAAACTGCTTTTGCGCCGCCAGCGGTTTGTGCGCTCGCTTGCCGCGTGGATGCTCGGCGGGATGGGCAAATGGACCACCGCGATCGACGAACTTTACACCGACCAGGCGCATTTCAACCACGAGTTCCACGAATTCATGGGCATGTCGCCGAGCGAATATTCCGCTCTGCCGCACCCGATCCTGTCGGCGTTCATGGAACAGCGCGCCAAGGTCTGGGGATCGCCGGCGCAGACGCTCGACCGCCCCGGCAGATAGCCCGCCGGAGAAGCGCGCGCAGGCGCCGAGGCATTGCGATAGAGCGCGCGCGCCACTAGGGGCGGTGCGCAATGAATACGACCGATCAGACCCGCCTCGACGAGGCACTGGCCGCCATCGCCGCAGCCGATACCAGCGAGGCGCTCGAGGCGCAGCGTGTCGCCGCGCTGGGCAAATCCGGCTGGGTGAGCGCGCTGCTCAAGACGCTGGGCAAAATGACCCCGGACGAGCGCCAGGTCGAAGGGCCGCGCATCCAGGGCGTCCGGGCGCAAGTGGCCGATGCGATCGAGAGCCGCAAGGCCGCGATCGAGGCTGCCGCGCTCGAAGCGCAGCTCGCGCGCGAGGTCCTCGACCTCACGCTGCCCGCCCCGGAAGCGCTCAAGGGCTCGATCCACCCGGTCAGCCAGGTGATGGACGAGCTGGCCGAGATCTTCGCCGACATGGGTTTCTCGGTCGCCACCGGACCCGAGATCGAGGACGACTGGCACAACTTCACTGCGCTCAACATGCCAGAAAGCCACCCGGCGCGGGCGATGCACGATACGTTCTACTTCCCCGACGAGGGTCCGGAAGTCGCTGGCGGCAAGACGCGCATGGTCCTGCGCACGCATACCTCACCGGTGCAGATCCGTTCGATGGTCGAGCACGGCGCGCCGCTGCGCGTGATCGCGCCGGGCCGCGTCTATCGTTCCGACAGCGACGCCACGCACACGCCGATGTTTCATCAGGTCGAAGGGTTGGTGATCGACGAAGGCATCCACCTCGGCCACCTCAAGTGGACGCTCGAGACCTTCCTCAAGGCGTTCTTCGAGCGCGACGACATCGTGTTGCGACTTCGCCCGAGCTATTTCCCGTTCACCGAGCCGAGCGTCGAGGTCGACGTGGGCTGGCAAGACGTGGGCGGTCGCCGAGTGCTGGGCGGCGACGGTGACGCGCCCGGCCACGGCTGGATGGAGCTGCTCGGCAGCGGCATGGTCAATCGCCGGGTGCTCGAATTTGCCGGGCTCGATCCCGACAAGTGGCAGGGCTTCGCGTTCGGCGTCGGCGTCGACCGGCTGGCGATGCTCAAATACGGGATGGACGATCTGCGCGCGTTCTTCGACGGCGACGGGCGTTGGCTGGCGCATTACGGGTTCGACCCGCTCGACGTGCCGACGCTGTCTGCTGGCGTAGGAGCGAAGGCATGAAGTTCTCGCTCGAATGGCTGAAGGCGTTCCTCGACACCGAGGCGAGCGCGCCGGAAATCGCCGCCAGGCTCAACGCGATCGGGCTCGAGGTCGAAGGGCTCGAGGACCCTGCCGACAAGCTCGCGGGGTTTCGCGTGGCCGAGGTCTTGACCGCCAGTCCGCATCCCGATGCCGACAAGCTGCAAGTGCTCACCGTCTCGACCGGCGGCGGCGAGCCGCTGCAGGTCGTCTGCGGCGCGCCGAACGCCCGCGCGGGCATGAAGGGCGTGCTTGGCCTGCCCGGTGCGGTGGTCCCGGCGAATGGGATGGAGCTGCGCAAGAGCGCGATCCGCGGGGTCGAATCGAACGGAATGATGTGCTCGGTGCGCGAGCTCGAGCTGGGCGACGCGCACGAGGGCATCATCGAGTTGCCCGCCGACGCTCCGGTGGGCGAGCCGTTCGCCGATTACCACGGCGCCTCGCCAGTGTTCGACGTCGCGATCACCCCCAACCGACCGGATTGCATGGGGGTCGAGGGTATCGCCCGCGACCTCGCCGCGGCGGGCATGGGTACGTTCAAGCCGTGGCGCGCCGACCATGTCGCCGGCAGCTTTCCCTGCCCGGTCGAGATCCGCATCGACGACCCCGAAGGCTGTCCGGCGTTCTATGGCCGCGTCATCCGCGGGGTTACGAATGGTGCGAGCCCCGAGTGGATGCAGGCGCGCCTGCTTGCCGCAGGGCAGCGGCCAATCAGCGCGCTGGTCGATTTCACCAACTACTTGTCGCTCGCCTTCGGGCGACCCGCGCACGTCTATGACCTCGCCAAGCTGGCCGGTCCGGTGGTCGCCCGGCGCGCGAAGAACGGCGAGACGGTCGAGGCGCTGAACGAGAAGACCTATACGCTCGATGACAGCATGACGGTGATTGCCGACGATGCGGGCGTGCACGACATCGGCGGTATCATGGGCGGCGAGCAATCTTCGGTCACGCCCGAGACTACTGACGTCCTGCTCGAGATCGCCTATTTCGATCCCGAGCGGATTGGTGCAACGGGGCGCAAGCTCGGCATCGCCAGCGATGCACGCACGCGGTTCGAGCGCGGGGTCGACCCGGCTTTCCTCGATGCGGGACTCGACGTGCTCACTAACCTGATCCTGCGGGTTTGTGGGGGCGAGCCGAGCGAGGTGGTCCGTGCCGGATCGCCGCCGAGCGAACCGCAGGTTGTCACTTTCGATCCGGGCCTCGTCCAAAGGCTAGGCGGCGTCGTGGTTCCCGAGGTGGAGCAGCGCTCGATCCTTGAACGGCTCGAATTTTCGGTCTCGGACGACTGGCAGGTCACCGTTCCGCTGCGCCGTCATGACATCGAAGGCGCAGCCGACATCGTCGAAGAAGTCGTGCGCATCCACGGCCTCGACAAAGTGCCCTCCACGCCGCTGCCGCGCACCGGTGGAGTCGCCCGTCCGACCGCGACGCCGGAGCAGGCGCGCGAGCGCAAGGTCCGCCGCGCCGCGGCTGCACGCGGGCTCTCTGAAGCGGTCACCTGGTCGTTCCTGCCGCCGGCCGATGCCGATCACTTCGCGGATGGGAACGGCGGGCTCTGGGTGCTCGACAACCCGATCAGCGAGGACATGAAGGCGATGCGCCCTTCGCTGATCCCCGGCCTGCTCGCAGCCGCCCGGCGCAACGCGGATCGCGGTGCGGATTCCGCTCGACTGTTCGAGGTCGGTCGGCGCTACTTGCGCGGGGAACGTGCAGCGCGAGCGACGAGCGTGCGACCGTCGGCGTCCTGCTGGCAGGCGACAAGGCGCCGCGTGGCTGGGCGTCGGGCAAGGCCACGTCGTTCGACGCCTACGACGCCAAGGCCGAGGCGCTCGCGCTGCTCGAGGCCGCGGGCGCGCCGGTCGCCAACCTGCAGGTCTTCGGCGAGGCCGGTCCGCAATTCCATCCCGGCCAGTCGGGCACGCTGCGGCTGGGGCCGAAGACGGTGCTCGCGCGCTTCGGTGCGCTGCATCCTTCGACGCTCAAGGCGTTCGACGTCGAGGGTCCGGTGATGGCGGCCGAGGTCTATCTCGACGCGATCCCCGCACGCAAGAACCCGGGCTTTGCGCGGCCGGCCTATGATCCGCCGGCGCTTCAGGCGGTGACCCGCGATTTCGCGTTCCTCGTCGATACTGCGCTTCCCGCCGGCGACCTCGTGCGGGCGGTGCGCGGGGCGGACAAGGCGAACATCGTCGCCGCCCGGGTGTTCGACGACTTCCGCGGCAACGGCGTGCCCGAGGGGAAGAAATCGCTGGCGATCGAGGTGACCTTCCAGCCGGGCGACAAGACCTACACCGACGCCGATATCAAGGCGCTGTCGGACAAGGTGGTCGCCGCTGCGGCGAAACTCGGAGGAGAGCTCAGGGGATGAAGACCGCATTCGTAACCGGGGCCACCGCGGGCATCGGCGAGGCGACCGTCCGCACGCTGGTTCGTGCGGGCTGGCGCTGCGTCGCGACCGGGCGGCGGGCAACGCGGCTCGAGGCGTTGGCCGAGGAATTGGGCGCGGACAGAATCCATCCCGCAGTGTTCGATGTGCGTGACGCGGCGGCGATGGAACTTGGCTGTGTCGAGCATCTGCCTGAGGATTTCGCGCAGATCGACCTGCTGGTGAACAACGCGGGGCTCGCGCAGGGCCTCTCGCCCGCGCAGGAGGCGAGCCTCGACGACTGGCGCACGATGATCGATACCAACGTGACCGCGATGGTCACGCTGACGCGTTTGCTGCTGCCCGGCCTCATCGAGCGCAAGGGCGCGATCGTCACGATCGGCTCGGTCGCAGGCAGCTACGTCTATCCGGGAGGCAACGTCTATGCCGGGTCGAAGGCCTTCGCGAACCACTTCACGCTCGCATTGCGCGCCGACCTTCACGGCACCGGAGTGCGGGTGACCAGCATCGAGCCGGGCATGGTCGAGACCGAGTTCACGCTCGTGCGAACCGGCAGCCAGGAAGCCTCGGACAAGCTCTACTCCGGCTCGAACCCGATGACCGGACAAGATATCGCCGACACGATCCGCTGGATCGCCGAGCTTCCCCCGCACCTCAACGTCAATCGCATCGAGCTGATGCCGGTGAGCCAGGATTTCGCGGGCTTCAGGGTTGCTCGCGCGAGCTAGCTGGCGGGCTGGTCGGAGCTCCAGCCATCGACCGACACGCGCCACTTCCCGTCCTCGCCGCGCCGGAAGACGTTTATGCCCTTTCCGGCGTCGGTCGTCACTGCGCCGGTCTTCCGGTCGGTGTCGGTCGACTTGTAGGTATAGCGCTCGACCGCGAGATCGCCGTTGGCCGCGAAGCCGATAGAGGTCTTTTCCCACCTGGTCTCATAAGCGTCGAAATACTCGCGAATCCACGCGGTGACCGCCGGTTTGCCGACCAGCTCGGGTGCGCCGGGAAATTGGTAGACGACGTCGTCTGTGAGCATTCCTGCAAGTTTGTCGGCGTCGTTGCTGTTGATCGCATCGACGTAGGCGCCATGCGCGGTTTGCTCGATGTCAGACTGTCGCTCGACCCCTATGGAGGTTAGAGACGAGGTTTGCTTGCTCCCGCAGCCTGCCAGCGCGAACGCAAGCACGCCTGCGACGATAATCAACTTCATCGTCGTTCCCCCTTTTTTGCCCGACGCAGTCTATTTGCTCGCCGACAGTTCGCGAAGACCCTTCTCGGGATCGTCGACGACCTTGGGCGTCAGGTCGAGCTCCATCACGGCTCTGTTCTCGAGCGTATAGGCGGGCCAGTTCGGCAGCAGCGGGCTCGCCGGCGTGCCGGTCTTCGCGAACGAGAGCCACGCGTCGCTCATCATGGCCTCCATCTTCTTCGGCGCATCGCCGGTGCCCACCAGCGCCGCGCTCTCCTCCGCGTTGGCGAACATGAAGGGCATGTCGAGCGTGTGCGGAGTGCGCAGCGCGCCACCTGCGATCGGCGTTTCCCAGGTCAGCTTGTAAACATAGACCGGGGCGCCGCCAGCGCGCGCGATCTGGTCGGCGATCACGTAGGACCCTTGCGCGAACCGCCAGGTCATCGCGCTGTTGGCGATGTAAGTCGGGCTCTCGTCGGGGTTCTGCGCCTTGAGATAGGCGACGACTTTCGCCGCGTCGGGTCCCATCATCGCGGCCATCCCGTCGAGGGTCTTCGCGTCGAGACGCCCGAACCACGGCTGGGCGGCGTTGAAGATGGTCATCTCGTCCTTGTTGTAGCCGATCATCACCGGCACATCGTTTGACTGCGCGGGCGCTGCGGGCAGGAAGGGGTCGCGCTTCAGCATTACGCCGTCGACGATCGGGCCGAAGTTGGGTCCGCCGCCGAAACCGCGCGCGGGCAGGACCGCACGCGCCGCCTCGAGCAGAGCCTCGGCGGGAACCGCCTGCAGCTCGGCCACGGTCGAAACGCCGAGCTTCGCCATGAGGTCGCCCGCGAGCTTCGCCGCCTCGTCCTTCTTGCCGCTGGTGACACCCGGTCCGGACTGAATGATTGCCTTGCCGAACAATTCGTCCGCCGCAGGGGTGGCGAGCAAGTGGCTGACTTTCGATCCGCCGCCAGATTCGCCCATGATCGTGACGTTCGCCGGGTCGCCCCCGAATGCCCCGATATTGTCGTGCACCCATTGAAGCGCGGCGACGAGGTCGAGGTTGCCCGCGTTGCCGCTGTCGGCGAACGCCGCGTCCTTATCGCCGAGATAGGTGTAGCCGAATGCGTTCAACCGATGATTGACGGTGACCACCACGACATCGCCCTTCGCGGCGAGGTTGCGCCCGTCGTAGACCGGCCACCCGCCCGAGCCGTAGGCATAGCCGCCGCCGTGGAACCACACCATGACCGGACGCTTGCCGGCGTCGGCCCCAGAGCCGGCAGAAGGGGTCCACACGTTGAGAAACAGGCAATCCTCGTTGTCGATCTTCGCTTCGCCCGCGGTGGGAAAGATCGACTGGATCTGGCGGGTGGTGTCGGTCGTGTTCGGGCCACTGGGCGTGTACATCTGCATGCACGGCGCGCCGAGCGTGGTCGCGTCCCAGACGCCATCGTAGCTTCTCGCCGGTTGCGGTGCGCGGAAGCGGAGCGGCCCGACCGGCGGCGCGGCGTAGCGCAGGCCAAGGAAGGCATCGATGCCGTCGTCCTTCAGGCCCTGGACCTTGCCCTGAGCGGTCTCGACCACGGGTGTGGGGACCGGCGCCTCTGCGAAAACGGGTCCGGCGATCGCCATCAGGCTCGCGCCGATTGCAAGAATCGGTCTGCCGATCATCAATCTTTCTCCCCTGTATTTGTTTTCGATATTCTAGTCTCCGGTATGGCCCTCGGCAACCACGATCGGCGCAAGGCTGGCGGAGCGGCGCGCGTCCGGCTAAGGGGCGCGTCCCATGACCTCGACCGTTTCCGGCAATCGCCGTACCTTTGCGATCATCTCGCACCCCGACGCGGGCAAGACCACGCTGACCGAGAAGCTGCTGCTGCAGGGCGGCGCGATCCACCTGGCGGGCGAGGTCAAGGCGCGCGGCCAGGCACGGCGCGCGCGAAGCGACTGGATGAAGATCGAGCAGCAGCGCGGCATCTCCGTCACATCGTCCGTAATGACGTTCGAGAAGGACGGCACGGTCTTCAATCTGCTCGACACCCCGGGGCACGAGGACTTTTCCGAAGACACCTACCGCACGCTGACCGCAGTCGACTCGGCGATCATGGTGATCGACGCCGCCAAGGGTATCGAGCCGCAAACCCGCAAGCTGTTCGAGGTCTGCCGCCTGCGCAGCGTGCCGATCATCACTTTCGTCAACAAGGTCGACCGCGAGGGTCGCCCGCTGACAGAGATCCTCGACGAGGTGGCAGACGCGCTGGCGCTCGACGTCAGCCCGCAGGGCGCGCCGGTCGGCATGGGCGGGCTGTTCACCGGCGTGCTCGATTTCGCCAGCGACACGATCGCGCGGCCCGAAGGCGGCAGCAAGGAATTCCTCGGCAAACGCGAGCCGCTTGGGGATCTGCCCGAAGACCTCGCCGAAGACATCGAACTGATCCGCATCGGCTATCCCGAATTCGACCTCGAGGCCTATCGCAACGGCGACCTGACCCCGGTCTTCTTCGGCAGTGCGCTCAAGAACTTCGGCGTCGAGGAACTGATCGCGGCGATCGACCGCTGGGCTCCGCCGCCACGTCCGCAGCCGTCCGACGATGGCCCGGTCAGTCCCGAGCGCGACGAGGTGACCGGGTTCATCTTCAAGGTCCAGGCCAACATGGACCCCAACCACCGCGACCGGATCGCCTTCATGCGGCAGGTCTCGGGCACCTTCAGACGCGGCATGAAGTTGACGCCGTCAGGGCTCGGCAAGCCGATCGCGGTGCATTCGCCGATCCTGTTCTTCGCGCAGGACCGCGAGATCGCCGACACGGCAGAGGCTGGCGACATCATCGGCATCCCCAATCACGGCACGCTGCGGGTCGGGGACACGCTGTCGGAGAGCAACAAGGTCAGGTTTACGGGCCTGCCCAACTTCGCGCCGGAAATTTTGCGCCGCGTCGTGCTCAAGGACCCGACCAAGACCAAGCAGCTGAGGAAGGCGCTCGACGACCTCAGCGAAGAAGGCGTCATCCAGGTATTCTACCCGGAATTCGGCGCGCAGTGGATCGTCGGCGTGGTCGGCCAACTGCAGCTCGACGTGCTCGTCAGCCGCCTCGAGGCCGAATACAAGGTCGGCGCCAACCTCGAGCCGGCGCCCTTCGCGACCGCCCGCTGGGTCAAGGGGGACGAGGCGGCGCTGAAGCAGTTCACCGATTTCAACCGCGCCAACCTCGCCACCGATCGCGACGGCGACCCGGTGTTCCTTGCGAAGAGCGGATGGGACGTGAATTATCAGGCCGAGAAGAACCCCGACCTGACGTTCTCGGCGACGAAGGAGCGCTAAAGCGGCAGGCGCAGTTCGGCGAGCAGGCCACCTTCGGGACGGTTCTCGAGTACCAGCCGCCCGCCGTGCGCCTCTGCGACCGCGCGCGCCAGCGTGAGGCCGAGACCTGCGCCGCCGGTGTCGCGATTGCGACTCGCCTCGCCACGGACGAACGGGTCGGTAATCGTCGCTAGGCGCTCTTGCGGGATGCCTGAGCCATCGTCGGTCACCCGCAGGATGGCCTCATTTCCCTCGCGCAATACGCTCACTTCCGCTTCTCCCCCATAACGGATCGCGTTGTCGACGAGGTTTCGCAGCGCGCGCTTGGCCCAGGTGACGTGGACCGGCGCGACCACGCGCGGCCCCTCGGCGAGGGTCGCGGGTTCGCCCATGTCCTCGAACTCCTCGACCACCGAGGCGGCGAGCGCGGATAGGTCGGTGCGCTCGGGCGGCTCGCTGGCGCGGCCGACCCGCGCGAGCGAAAGGATGTCGTCGAGCGTGCGCACGATGTCCTCGATCCCCGCCGCCATCTTGGCGCGCTCGGAATCGTCCTCGACGCTCTCGATCCGCACCCGTAGCGCAGCGAGGGGAGTCTTGAGGTCGTGCCCGATCGCGCCGAGCATCACGTCCTTCTCGTCGAGCATGGCGCCGATCCGCGCTTCCATCGCGTTATGCGCCTCGATCAGCCTGCGCACGTCGTCGGGGCCCTGCGGCGTCAGCGGCGCTGAAGTGTCCTGCGTTCGGGCGAAATCTTCGACCCGGCGAGTCAGTGCTCCGAGAGGGCGGGTGATCCGCCGCAAGATCAAGCCGATGGCGAGCATGAGTACGGCAAACAGTACGAACGTCTGCCCTACCAGACCGCGCAGGGCCTGGTTGTCGTGACCGGGAGCGAGTGCGCGCGCGGTAATCCATTGATCACCTACGCTCGGGCACGCTGGCCAGTACGACCCGCGCACGACCGATGCGCGGCCCGACGCGAAGTGGCCGGCCCTGCTCGATACGGCGCAGGATGCGCGGGTCGGACAGCGCGCTCCGGCTCACCACTTGCAGGCGATCGGCGCCGCGCAACCCCTGTTCGGCCAGAACCTCCTGCAATGCGGTCTCGATTGCCAGGTTCGTCGCGGTCGCGCGGGAGTGCGGGTGGCTTAGCGCCGCGCTCTATCCGCATCGGCGGCGCCATGCGCCTCACGCGGCATGTCCAACCGCTCGCCCGTGCCGATCGTGCCGCCGCTCGAGGCGGCGGTCAGTTGCAGGGCGAGGGAGCCAACCATGTGCTGGACGCGCCGCTCCTCGCTTGCGCGGAAGAGCATGACCGCGCTGATTGCCTGGGCGACAAGGAGGGCGCCGGCCACGGCGACGAGGACTTGCCCGAGCAGACTGCGGGGCCAGAACCGGAGTCTCACCTGAAACTCACCCGTCGGTGCCCGCGAGCACCCGGCGCACGTCGGCGGCGAAGCGGTAGCCGCCGCCGCGCACGGTCTGGATGAAATGGGGATTGCGGCTGTCCTCTTCGATCTTGCGGCGCAGCCGGCTGATCTGGTTGTCGACTGCGCGATCGAACAGATGGGCCTCGCGTCCCTGGACGAGGTCGAGCAGACGATCACGGTCGATCACCTGCTTCGGCCGATCGAGGAAGGCGGTCAGCAGGCGGAACTCGGCAGTCGAGATCGGTACCGTCGTGCCCTCCGGATCGGTTAGTCGGCGCTTGAGCGGGTCGAGCCGCCAGCCTTCGAATTCGTAGTTCGCGTCCTCTTCCGGAGCCGCAGCGGGCCGGGTCGCGCGGCGCAGGACCGAGCGGATGCGCGCGACCAGCTCGCGGGGTTCGAACGGCTTCACCACGTAATCGTCGGCGCCGATCTCGAGCCCGACGATCCGGTCGGTCGGCTCGCCTTTCGCGGTAAGCAGGATCGTCGGTATCGCCTTCGCTTCGATCAGGTGGCGACAGAGCGAGAGGCCGTCCTCTCCCGGCATCATGATGTCGAGCAGGACGAGGTCGGGCGTCTCCTCGACCAGCGCGCTGCGCGCGGCTGCGGCGCTCTCGGCTTCGCGTACGACGAACCCCTGGCGCGCGAGATAGGCGGCCAGGGGTTCGCGCAGGGTCGCTTCGTCGTCGACGAGCAGGAGTCGGGTGGGCTCGGGTTCGGTCATCGCTGATTTGCCACGTGCCCGCTGCGGGGCGCGCCGGTCAAGCGCGCCCCGTCGTGGCGGGTTGCCGTCTGCCTCAGTTGGCCGGCTGGGCGGCCTGGCGTGCGGCGCGGCGTTCCTGCCATTTGGCCTTCATCGCCTCGCGCGCGGCGGTCCGCTCGGCCTGGGTGACGGTGCCGTTTTGATCGGCATCGACCCGGTCGAAGCGCTTCATCGCGGCGGCGGTGAATTCCGCCTGGTCGATCGCGCCGTCGCCGTTGGTGTCGGCCATCTTGGCCATGCCGCCGTGGCGCAAGCCGTGGCCGCGCTTGCCGCCCATGCGGTGTCCGGCCATCCCGGCACGATCACCGCGCCGGCCTTCACGAGCGCCTTCGGGGCGGCCGCGATGCATGGCCTCGAATTCGCTCTTGCTGATCGCGCCGTTGTTGTCGGCGTCGAACTTGTCGAACATCTTGGTTCGCATCTGCGCGCGCATGGCTTCGCGGTCGGTTTTGTCGAGCTTGCCGTCGGCGTTGACGTCCATCTTGGCGAAATGTTCGCCGGCCATCGCCTGCGCTTGGGCGCGGGTCATGTCGCCCTGCGGCATCTGGTGTCCGCCCATGCCGGGAGCGGCGAGCGCGACGCCCGCGGTGGCGAAGGTGGCAGCGGCAATCGAAAGGGTCAGTTTACGCATGATGTCAGTCTCTCAATTATCAGGAAGAGCCGCGGCGCGCGGGGCGGGAGGGGGAGGGAGAACCTTGCCCGCGCCGCCGCAGCTCACATTGCCCCTTCTAGAGCCGTCTTGTCGCACGCGTATCGCCGATAGCACGAGAATTGTCGCGGATTGTCGCAGCGAGCATTTGTGGTTCATCGCCGCGCAAGCGCATTCAACGTGGACGGTGCTCGGTGCCCAGACCGGCTGTAATGAACAACGCCTTGGCCGCCGCCTCGACGTCGGCGGTGTGCCAGGTGCCGGCCGGGTTGATCGCGTATTCCCCCGCCGAGAGGATTACCGTGGCCGTCGATCCGTCGGCATGCTCCTGGTGCAAGGTCATCGTACCTTCGAGACAGAGCACGACTTCCTCTCCGGAAGGGTGAACCTCCCACGAATCCCAGTCCTCGGTGAAAGTGTACATGCTGACGAGGCGCCCCTCCGCCCCGTCGCCGTCGTGTCGCTGGCCGTAGCCCTCGTACCATTCGAGCCCGGTGAAGGGCGGCTGCGGCACCGCCGTCGCACCGAGCCCGAGGTGGATCGGACGCTCCTCGAGCGGAATGCCGCTCATCCTTCAGGGGCTGCCATGACGAAGGCGTTGAGCTTGTTGCCGTCGGGGTCGCGGAAATAGCCGGCGTAGAAACCGCCGCCGCGGTCGCCGGGCGCGCCCTCGTCGGTACCGCCGTTGGCGAGCGCGATGTCGTAGAGCTTGCGGACCTGTGCCTCGTCCTTCGCCTGCAGCGCGACCATCACGCCGTTGCCGACTGTCGCGGCATTTCCGTCGTAGGGCGCGGTAAGGCCGATGCCCGCACCGCCGCCGGGTTCACCCCAGGCGATGAACTGTTCGTTCTCCATCATCCGGCCGACGCCGAGCTCGCCGCACAACGCGTCGTAGAAGGCCGCGCCCTTGTCGCGATCGTTGGTCCCGAGGGTTACGTATCCGATCATCGTGAATGCTCCTTGCCGCGACTCGACCCGAAAGGAACATTACAGGAACGCACTCCGGTCTACAACGGGGCGCAGGCGTTCTCGAGCCAGGCTAGAACATCGCCCGATAGTTGCGGCGCGAGCACCTGCCTCACCTGCGCGTGATAGTCGTCGAGCCACGCGCGCTCCTCCTCGGTGAGCAGCGTGGGGTCGATCAGCGCCTTGTCGATCGGCGCGAAGGTCAGCGTTTCGAAGCCGAGGTAGTCCCCCTCCGCTTCCCGGAATGTCGCGCTTGCCGACGAGGACGAGGTTCTCGATCCGGATGCCGAAGGCGCCTGCCTTGTAATAGCCCGGCTCGTTCGAGAGGATCATCCCCTCCATCAGCGGCTGGTCGCCGCCGGACTGGGCGCCGGTGATCTTGGCGATGCGCTGCGGACCTTCGTGGACCGACAGGAAGCTGCCGACCCCGTGGCCGGTGCCATGCGCGTAGTCGACGCCCGCCGACCACAGGAACTGCCGCGCGAAGGCGTCGAGCTGACCGCCGACGGTGCCTTGCGGGAAGATAGCGCGGGCGATCGCGATATGCCCCTTGAGCACGCGAGTGTTGCGGTCCTTCTGCTCGGCCGAGGGCTCGCCCGGGCCGATCCAGACGGTGCGGGTGATGTCGGTCGTGCCGTCGAGGTACTGGCCGCCCGAATCGCACAGGTAAACGCTGCCCGGGGCGATCGGGATATTGCTGTCTTCGTCGACGCGGTAATGCGGCAGCGCGGCGTGTGGCCCTGCAGCGCTGATCGTGTCGAACGACAGGTCTCGCAGCGTGTCGGCGGCCTCGTCGCGAAACTTGCGCAGCTGCGCGGCGGCAGACAGCTCGTCGAGCCCGCCCTTGGGACCCTCGACGCTCAGCCAGTGAAGGTATTTGGCGATCGCCGCGCCGTCGCGCGCCTGCGCATCGCGGTGGCCCTGCTGCTCGACCGCGTTCTTGATCGCGCGCGGGAGGATAGTCGGATCGCGCACCGCGACCGGCTTCGCGCCTGTGCCTTCGAGCGCATGGAAGATCGCCGCCACGCCGTAGTTAGGATCGACCGCGACGGTCTTGCCCTTCATTTCGCGCAGCGCATTCTCGAACGCGAGGCGCGGGCGGATGGTGACAGCGTTGCCGAGGTGCTGGGTCAGCTCGGGCGTGACCTTGTCCTCCCCGATGAACAGCTCGGCCGTGCCGTCTGCATGCGCAATGACATAGGATAGCGCGACGGGCGTCCGCTCGACGTCCGTGCCGCGGATATTGAGCAGCCAGGCAACCGAATCGAGCGCGCTGACGACGGCAGCGTCGTAGCCCTCTTCCTTCAGCCAGTCGGCGACCTCGGCGCGCTTGTCGGCGCTCGAACGGCCCGAATGCGCATCGGCGTGAACCAGCGCCGGGGCGTTCGAGGGCTCGGGCCGGTCGGCCCAGACCGCGTCGATCGGGTTGCCGTCGACCGCGACCAGCTCGGCGTGCTTCTTCTCGAGCGCCTTTCCGACCTCCTCGGCCCAGCCCTTCGAGTGGAGCCATGCATCGTACCCGATCTTCGCCCCTTCGGGCGCGTTGGCGGCGAGCCACTTGGCGGGGCTGGAGGCGGGCACGCCGACGTATTCGAACAGCTTCTCGTCAACCTGCTCGCGCACCTGCACGGTATAGCGGCCGTCGACGAAGATCGCGGCCTTGTCCTTGAGGACCACGACCGAACCCGCCGAGCCGCCGAAGCCGCTCAGCCACGCCAGCCGCTGGGCGTAGCCGCCGATGTATTCGCTCATGTGTTCGTCGCTGAGGGGGACGACGAATCCGTCGAGCCCACGCCTTTTCAACTCCTCACGCAGGGCGGAGAGGCGGGCTTCGTGGGTTTGCATGAGCATTGTTGCGGTCCTTTCGCATCCCACATAGGGGCACGCCATGAACGATGCCACCGCGAACCCGCCGAAAACCCCTCCCCGTGCGGCGAAGAAGCCGTCCAGCGTCAGCCATCACGGGATTACCGTCGCCGACGACTACGCATGGCTGCGCGATCCCAAGTACCCGACGGTCGACGATCCCGAAATCCTCGCTCACCTCGACGCGGAGAACGCGTGGTTCGAGGCCGCCATCGCCGGGCAGAAGGACCGCATCGACGCGCTGTTCAAGGAGATGCGCGCGCGGATCAAGGAAGCCGACAAGTCGGTCCCGCAGAAGGACGGCGATTACCTCTACTGGATCGAGTTCGAGGACGGCGCCGAATACAAGAAATGGTGGCGCAGGCCCGTCGCCGGCGGAGACGACGAGCTGATCCTCGACGAGGTCGCACTGGCGCAAGGGAAGGACTACTTTCGGCTCGGCGCGATCAGCGTGTCCAACGACGGCAAGCTCCTCGCCTACTCGATCGACGACAACGGATCGGAGCGGTTCACCGCGCGGATCAAGGACATCGCCACCGGCGAACATCTCCCGGACGAGATCCCCGGCACGCTGTCTTCGCTCGTCTGGGCGGCTGGCGACGACGCAATCGTCTACAGCCTTGCCAACGAGCAGTGGCGCACTGACAACGCGCGGCTGCACCGGCTGGGCACGCCGCTTGCCGACGATGTCGAGCTCTATCACGAGGATGACGAGGGGTTTCGCGTCGGCACTACGCTGTCGGCGAACGAGAAGTGGCTGATCGTTTCGACTGCGGATCACGAGACGAGCGAGATTCGCCTGATCCCCGCCGCCGATCCGCTAGCCGAGCCCCTGTTGGTCAAACCGCGCCAGAAGGGCGTCGAGTATGAAGTCGATGAACGCGACGGCACGCTCTACGTCCTTGCCAACGACACGCACGAGAACTTCCGCCTCGCCACTGCATCGCTCGCTTCGCCGAGCGAATGGAGCACGCTGATCGAGGGGTCGGACGACTTCTACCTCACCGGGTTCGACCTGTTCCGCGAATTCTTCGTGGTCGAAGGCCGGCAGGCCGGGCTCGATACGATCGAGGTGCGCTATTACGACGATCCCGATCGGGTCGAGCCGATTGCGTTCCCCGAGGAGAGCTATTCGGCAGGTCTCGGCGACAACCCCGAATGGGCGATGGACAAGCTGCGGGTGGGTTACCAGTCGATGGTCAGCCCGGCGACGACTTACGACTACCACGTTGCCGAGAAGCGGCTCGAGGTGCTCAAGGTCCAGGAAGTTCCCTCCGGCTACGACGCCGATCTCTACGCGACCGAGCGGCTGCACATCGAAGCGCGCGACGGGACGCCTATCCCGGTCTCGATCATGTACCGCAAGGACCGCAAGTCGCCGGGCCCTCTGCATCTCTACGGCTACGGCGCCTACGGCATCGCGATCCCACCAGGGTTCTCGACCACGCGCCTCAGCCTCGTCGATCGCGGTTTCGCCTACGCCATCGCGCACATCCGCGGCGGGGACGACCTCGGGCGCGCCTGGTACAAGGGAGGCAAGCTCGAGAAGCGGGTCAATGCCTTCACCGATTTCGTCGACGTCGCGAAAGGACTTATCGAGCGAGGTTATAGCGAGAAGGGGCGCGTCAGCATCTCCGGCGGCTCGGCCGGCGGCGAACTGATGGGCGCGGTGGTCAACTCCGATCCCGATCTGTGGGGCGCGGTCGTGGCGCACGTGCCGTTCGTCGACGTTCTCGCGACGATGCTCGATGCCAGCCTGCCGCTGACCCCGGGCGAATGGCCCGAATGGGGCAACCCGATCGAGGACAAGGCCGCGTTCGAGCTGATCCAGTCTTATAGTCCTTACGACAACGTCCGCGCGCAGGCCTATCCGCCGATGCTGGTGACCGCCGGTCTCAACGACCCGCGCGTGACCTATTGGGAGCCCGCCAAATGGGTCGCCCGCCTGCGCGAGAAGAAGACCGACGACAACGTGCTGCTTCTGAAGACCAACATGGGCGCGGGGCACGGCGGCAAATCGGGGCGGTTCGAAAGCCTGCACGAGACGGCCGAGGAGTACGGATTCATCCTGTGGCAGATGGGGCTGTGACGCCCTCAGATAGCGAAGCGGAAGGGCAGACACGAAATCGAGGCGAGCGCTTTTCGCTCACCTTCGCGGCGCGGCCCGAGCACATCGACGAGCTCGGCCACGTCAACAACGCGGTGTGGGTGACGTGGATTCAGGACATCGCCACCGCCCACTGGTCGGCGGTCGCCGCGCCCGAGCACGTGGACAAGTTCGTCTGGGTCGTGACTCGCCACGAGATCGACTACCGCGGCAACATCTCCGAAGGCGAGAGTGTGACCGCCGAAACCTGGATACCCGAAGGCCCACGCGGTGCGCAGTTCGATCGCTGCGTCGAGTTCCGCAATGCGAGCGGCAAGCGCATCGTCGCAGCGCGCAGCACCTGGGCGATGCTCGACAAGGCCACCGGAAGGCTGGTCCGGGTACCGTCCGGAGTAGCAGCCCCTTTCCTGCCCCGAACCGAAGACTGATTCACCGCTTGCCGGGCGGCAAAGCCGTTGCTAGAGGCGCGCGCCTACCCGGACCGCTCGGCGGTCCAATCCCATTCGATGTGCGGTCGTGGCGGAATTGGTAGACGCGCAACGTTGAGGTCGTTGTGGGCGAAAGCCCGTGGAAGTTCGAGTCTTCTCGACCGCACCACCCAGTCCTGAAGTGAACCGATTTCTGCGCCTGCGGGCGACACTCGCGGCGCACAGGGCGCAGCTCTGCGGGTGTCCGGCAACGTCCAGTTGGCGGCGTGAGGTCAAGGGACCCTTCTTCGAGGTTCGAACCAGGCTTGCGAAAGTCCTCACGCAGGCAGGAGAGCCTGCCGCTTCGGTATCCCTAGTCGAGTAAGGCCATAGTTGCGTTCGTCTGAATGGGCACCCCGGTCGCTGATGAGCTCGCTTACCGGTCCTTCTGTGTAACACAGGCTAAGGACCGCACGCCCCTTCTTCTGGCAAGCTTCTTGCGCGAGTCGGGAGGTTCCGTGAAACATCCGTTGTGGTTTCAGGCGCACACTTACAGATTGGCTCACTCGGGCCATGACGGTTCGTTGCCGCGCGAGATCGAGTTCGAGGGGCGCGATGCAGCAGCCGCGCTGTTCGAAGCGCAACGACTTGCTCCCGCGGAATGTCCGGTTCTCATCAAGGAAGACGGGCAAGAGATCGCGACTGTACGGCTCTCGGCCGACGGCTTCTGGTCAGTCTCGGCAACCGTCGTGGGCGACCGGCTCTTCAACGAAGCCCCAACTCTCCGTATCGGAATCCGTCATGAAATCGCGTGATATGAAATTTGCGAACTGACTACGCGCGCATTTCAACCGCCTCATCGAAGCGAACACTACCGATTACGGCCCGCGCCTCGTCCAGAATCTCGATCCGGTGGTGCCCCACAAGGTGACCTTGCAGCACGGTATCGGCAGCCAGGACGCGGGCTTCCTGGATCGCGCAAACCTTGGCGGCGGCGGGATCCGAAAGCTCCATTCCCTCGTCGTCGATGGTGGTGTCGTCGTTGTAGACGTTGAAGAAATAGCGCGGCATTGGACTGAGAACGACGATCCCCCTTTTGGGTTTCCAGCGCCACAACATAGGTTTGGGTATTTCGGGGTGCCGGCCGATCCGCCAGCTACCGGATCACTTCGACGGCATCCTCGAAGTCGAGCCGGTGGATCGTGTGGCCGGCATCGTCTTCCACGTCGATGTGGTAGGTCAACTTGATCCGTCCATCCTGTGCATCGTGGGCAATGATGGCTCTTGCTTCCCTGAGAGTGGCAGCAGCGATTGCGTCGGGTGACGCAAGCACTCGGCCCTCCGGATCCAGAAGCCTGTCTTCACCGTCGCGAAGATGGAAAAAGTAACGAGGCACGTGCGGCTCCACATCAGGGCGGGAGCGCGACTTTGTCTCTCAGTCGCCGGAGCCCAATGCTTTCCCGGCAATGCCCCAACCTTAGCACGGCAAGCTTCTCAAACATATGTGATTGTGGGTCAGACCGTCGAATGTTGGGGTGTTTCTGGTCCCGTTCTGTTACAAGGCGTCTATCGTCAGATCGCATCAGGGCTCTGGCGGCTGAGAGATTCGATGTGCTCCCGCCCTCGACGGGACATTCGTTTTGACTTCCTCACCACATCCTCTGGATCTGCTTGTGCGGAACCTTGAGCTGCGGGCGCGGCTGTCGGACGGGGATCGCGAGGCGATCCTTGCGCTGCCCTACACGCTCCGCACGCTCGACCATGCCACCTATACGATCCGGGAAGGCGACCCGCCCCGCGAGTGCGCTGTGCTGGTCACGGGTTTTGCATTCCGGCAAAAGCTCACCGGCGACGGTGCGCGGCAGATCATCGCGCTCCACCTTCCCGGTGACGCGCTGGACTTCCAGAACCTTTATCTCGAGGTGTCCGATCACAGCGTCCAGATGCTGACCCGTGGCGATGTCGCCTTCGTGCCGCGCAAGGAGTTCCAGGAACTGGCGCGCGATCGCCCCGCGGTCGGCCATGCCATTCTCATCAAGACGCTCGTCGAGGCGTCGATCTTTCGCGAGTGGGTCCTCAACGTCGGGCGTCGCAAGGCGCGCGAGCGCATGGCGCACGTGCTGTGCGAGCTCGGATCCCGGCTCGATGCGATCGGTTTCACGCACGAGCACGGATACGAACTGCCGATGACGCAGGAAGAGCTGGCCGACGCGCTCGGCCTCACCCCGGTTCACGTCAATCGAACGCTGAAGGCGCTCGAGTCGGAGGGGCTGATCGTCCGCACCCGTCGCAGCATCAGCTTTCCCAACTGGGAGAGAATGCGCGACGTCGCGGATTTCAACGACCGGTACCTGCATCTGGAATTGCAGACGCCGAGACCACGCCCGGGTTGAGGCGCTTCGCCGGCTCACGCTGCGTGGAGAGCCCTTTTCCGCACGATCACTGCTGGTATAACCCTTTCGAATCGCGAGCATCTTCGTGAAAGGCGAGTGCGGCAGACTCGCTTATCCTGTGTTATGGATAGCGCGCGGCCCACGCATTATCGCCCGTCACTGGCGACAGTGGGTCAATCGTGCTCCCGCCCCCTTGTGACGGAGAGTGAGACTTGAGGGGGCAACATCCACTCGACCTGATGGTGCGCAGCCTTGCCCTGCGGGCACCATTATCCACTTCTGCCAACGCTTCCATTCTCCAACTGCCGCACACCGTCCAAACGGTGGCGCCGGACGGCTATCTCGTGCGCGAAGGAGAGCCGCCGACGAGATGCGGGGTTCTGGTCACGGGATTTGCATACCGACAGAAGATCACGGGATCTGGAGGGCGGCAGATCGTGGCGATCCATATGCCAGGGGATGCGGTCGACTTTCAAAGCCTGTATCTCGACCGGGCAGATCACAGTGTCCAGATGTTGACGGGCGGCGTCGTGGCGTTCGTTCCGCGCGATGAATTGCAGATGCTCACCCGGTCAAATGCTGAAGTTGCCGAAGCGATCTTCGCCAAGATCCTGGTCGAGGCGTCGATTTT
This sequence comes from uncultured Alphaproteobacteria bacterium, assembly GCA_963728375.1. Classification (GTDB taxonomy): domain Bacteria; phylum Pseudomonadota; class Alphaproteobacteria; order Sphingomonadales; family Sphingomonadaceae; genus Tsuneonella. The sequence continues at coordinate 183,384 of CAVSJL010000002.1, read as the reverse complement.
CCGCGAATGGGTGGTGAACGTTGGCCGTCGTCCTGCACGAGAGCGTATCGCGCATATCCTCTGCGAATTCGCAGCAAGGCTCGATGCCCTGGGTCTCATCAAAGACAACTCGTATCAGTTGCCGATGACGCAGGAGCAGCTCGCGGATGCTGCGGGTCTTACCCCGGTGCACGTCAATCGCACGCTCAAGGCGCTTGAGAGCGAAGGACTGATCGTGCGCGAGCGGCGGAGCATCAGCTTCCCCGACTGGAGGCGGCTCCAGCAAATTGCCGACTTCACCGAGCGTTACCTCCACTTGAGGGAACACCCGCGCTCCTTGTGATCGGACTCAGGTTTTGCGTTGCGCCGCCAAGTCCAGCCGGCGCGGTTGACCGCAAGCTGAGTCCAGCGCCATCCAAAGCTTCAAGCGTCTTATACTAGTTGAATGTTTCCGACAGGCGAATCGACTACTGCTCGCCCGAGATGATCCAAAGGAACGCACGGGTGGAACGCAGTCACGAGGTCGGCTTCGAAGAACAGATCGAACTGGCAACCGAACGATATTGGCTTCAGGGCATGGACCTCGGATATTCCAAACGCCGCGCACTTGTCGAACACACCCGCGAGCAAGCGAGGCTCGAACCCACAAGATCGCTCGCCTGACACCAGGCGATCCGAAGGGCCGCTTGTCCATCCTGCCAGTCTTCCCAGCAGGACGGTCCTTCAGACTAGAGACCCCGTCAGCTGTCGAGCGAGACGGGGTCTTCTTTCGTTCCCGGCACAAAAGCGGTCGCGGACGGTTGAGCCTCATAACGGGGCAGTCCCCCGGCATTTTACCGGGTGGGGGAACTGAAGTGACAGGCGCAGGGCGACCGGACGACTGGCGGGCCGAGAGGGACCCACTGGTTCTCCTTGTCGAGGACGAGATACTCATCCGATTGGCAGTTGCCGACATGTTGCGGGATCGCGGGTTTACGGTGCTCGAAGCGGCCGATGCCGCCGAAGCGCTGAGGCTGTTCAAGGCGAACGCGGCAATCGATCTGGTGCTCACTGACGTCCGCATGCCGGGAGACATGGACGGCGTGGCCCTCACTCGCGAGATCAAGAAGAGCCGGCCCGATTTGCCCGTGGTGATCGTGTCCGGGCATCTGCCACCCGATGAGGCATATGAGGCCGATCATTTCCTCCAGAAGCCCTTCGAAACCGAGCAACTCGGCCAATTGGCCCAGGACCTGATAGACTCAAGATGGCAAAGCAGAACGAACAACTCCAAAGCATCCTGATCGTCGATGGCGAAGTGCTCGTCCGACACGCGATCGCAGATTATCTTCGCAGTTGTGGCTTCATCGTCATCGAGGCGTCGACTACCGACGAGGCGGCGACCGCATTGACCGACCGGGACCTGCCGATCGACGCCGTACTTTGCGATGCGGAAGCGCCAGGCAGTCATAACCCGTTTCAACTGCGCTCATGGATCGCTGAACTGGGGCACCGCGAAGGCCTTATGCTAGTCCTTGCCGGTAATATCGAGGCAGCGGTCCAGGAAGCTGCGGACCTGTGCGAGCGGGGACCACATCTTGCCCGGCCCTACGACCCCCAGGGGGTGGTGAACCATATTCGTCGCATGCTTGGCCAGGCCGAATAGCCCCGGGAGACCAGCATGACCTCTGCCACTTGCGGACGTGAAACGATGGTTGCTTTCGAAGGGTAATGGCGAAGCCGTGTGCAGTTGCGCTACTCGGCGGCGGCAGGAACGTCTGCAGCTTCGCGGACTGTCGCGGATTTCGCAACGTGAGCACTGACAACTGCGGGCCAATCGAGGCTGCGCCTGGGGGACGAGATGACAGCTGACGCGACGGGGCTTGAATTGCTGATCGACCAGACCCCCGCCATGCTCTGGCGCGGAGATCAGGAGGGACGCTGCATTTTCCTGAACCGCGCCCAGCGAGAATTCTGGGGGGTCGCCGACGGCGACCTTACCGATTTCCAGTGGTCAACGACCCTCCTTGCCGAGGATCAGGACGATGTCTTCGGACCCTTCACGGAGGGAATGCAAAACCGCGCCTCTTTCACCTGCGAAGCCCGCTATCGGCGTTCGGACGGAGCGGTGCGTGTCCTGCGGACAATAGCAAATCCCTACTTCTCCGCCGAAGGGGCGTTCCTCGGAATGGTGGGCGTGAACGAGGACGTCACCGATATTCGGGAGCTTCAGGCAGCCCTGAACGAGAAGAACAGCGAGTTGGCCAAGAGCCTGCACGTGGCCAGCGCCGCGAAGAAGCGGTTCGAACTCGCGGCGCAGATTTCCAGTCTCGCCATGTCGGAGCATGACGCCGACCTGCGATATACCTGGGGGCACAACCTACCCGGCGATTTCGAGGGCCTCACCCCGGAGGAATATGTCGGAGGCGAAATGGGCGCCAGGGTACAATCCATTCTCGGGGGCGTGAGAGACACGGGAGAGCCTGCGGATCTTGAAATCGACTTTCTGCTCGATGGGCGACGGCACTGGTGGGACATCCAGGCGTCAAGGATCGGAACACAGGACGGCGAGTACAAGATCATTGCGTGCGCGCTGGACGTGACAACGCGCAAACTGAACGAATCGAAACTGGAGGTGCTGTCTCGCGAGCTTGGGCACCGGGTGAAGAACTTCTATTCGGTCATGCAGGCACTCCTGCAACAGTCGGCTCGCGCGGCGAATGTCGATCAGGAGTTCATAACGAACGTTTCTCAACGTCTGACGGCGCTGTCCCGGGCCCAGGATGCGTTGTTCGATAGTCCCGACGATCGGGTAACCGTCCGGTCGTTGGCCGAAAGTCACCTCGCTCACCTCAACCGTGTGAAAACCAAGGGCGATGGCGCCGCAGTCCTTGGCCGCTCGGCGATCTATCTTGCTTTGGCTCTGCACGAGCTTGGCACCAACGCCTTGAAATACGGCGCACTCGCGCACGATGGCGGAACTGTCGAGCTGAGCTGGGTCCAGGATGAAAAGGGGGAGATTCACATCGTCTGGCAGGAAGATAGTCCTCGGTTTCGTATTCCGGAGACCAAGGATGGCTTTGGCACTGCCCTCACTACGAGAATATTTACCGCGTCCACCAATGGCCGGTCCTCGCGGGAATTTACCCCCCGGGGGTTGCGCTGGACGGCCGTTATTCCGACGTCGCCGGACATCTCGGCCAACTATGAAACTCCCGCTTGATCAGGTCGGCGCCGCCGCCGGTGCCTGTCGTGTATCGCCAGGGCTAAAAGCGGAAACGAAAATGCCGCTTCTGGGACGACGGGAAAACGTAGGGTAGGGGCCTCGATGGCCGGTCTGGGGTCTTCCGCGCCCGGGTTCTGCCGGCGTTCCGTCGGGCACTCATGCAATCTGGCCCAGGCCGCGGTGCCTCGCTCGCGGGCAGTTGTCTGCATGTAGCCGGAACAATCCGGGAGATTTCAGGTTTCGACCTCGCCGCCCGAAAACCGAAGCGGCCAGGGATCGTACAGCCAAGCATCCACGGGGCGGATTGATTTACAATGACGACCGCTAACGGGCCTCCGTCCCTGCCCTTCCTTGCAGGCGACGGCTCGCTCGCAAACATGATGCGCGAAGCGGACTGGAGCGCCTCTCCCCTGGGGCCTCCGCGACAGTGGCCACCGTCTCTTCAATCCGTCGTCGCGCTGATGCTCGATTCCAAATTTCCCATGTTCGTCGCGTGGGGCGACGAGATGGGCATGCTGTACAACGACGCCTACGCGCCGATCCTTGGCGCCAAACATCCCGATGCGCTCGGCAGGCGGTTCAAGGACGTGTGGCAGGAAATCTGGCCCGACCTGTCTCCACTGGTCGAGCGAGCGTTCGCCGGCGAAGCAAGCTGGCTTGACGACCTCCCGCTGACGATGAACCGCCACGGCTACGAGGAGCAGACGTACTTTACCTCGGCTGTACCAGAACGCTGTAGGCACCTGCTTGCAGCGCACGTAGTTCTTGAATGCGTCGCCATCCTCGGCGCCCGCGTTGACCAGATCGCGGCTCCGCGGGAATCCTTCACAATTGGACCAGGCCGCCGTCTGGCCCTTGTGCGCGCGGGTAATGAAGTCCTCGAGATAGCTTTGCCACGACCCGTCGTAGTTGGATTGGAAGAGCAGGTTGCGTGAACCTGGCAGTCGCACCCAGCGTGCGAACTGGATCGTCCCCATCGTCAGTACGAAACCCGGCCGGTAGATGTGGGTCACCAGCTGCCCGATACCCCATAGCGCCCATGCCAGTGTCAAACGACGGAACACGCCCGGCTTGAGCGTTGTCACGACCGTTATGTGGTTTTTCACGTGGCCGTGAAGGTCCTCCCCTTTTTCCAATTCCCGTAGATGGGCGATGTCGGGATAGGACCGATCGACGAGGTCGCGGCTCTCGTGCCGCCTGAGCAACGCGCGTGCTGCCAGAAACAGCAGGCCGCCGGCCAAAGCCGCATAAAGGCCGCCCTCGATGATGACCCACGGCGATGCAAATGCGACCTGATGCCAGTTGCCCTGGCCGATCCGGAGGCCCGTGAAGAGCGCGATGGCCGCGATCACGGCAAGTACGGCAAAGGCCAGATAACCCTGTTTCGCCAACCGCGAAGAGCGGACCTTCCGTAGTCCGGCTTTGGCATCCTCCGGCACCCAGTCCGAGATGTTCAGCCGCGACCCTTCTGGTTTTAGAAGAAAGGCTTCGAATGCCTGGCCTTCTCTTGCGAGGTCCGCCCACCGGGGATCGCTCGCGATCGAGGGGTCTTGCTTGATGAGGCTTCGCACGTGCCGAAGCACTGCTGACGCGCGCGTCCATCGCCCCAGTTCCTGCCGCTGGAAGGCATCGACCGCGCGGGTCGCGAAATCGGCCAATTCTATCTGCTGCGCGGATTCTGCGACCGAAAGGTCGGGAATTCCGTAGAATTGCAATCCCGTTGCACCCCAGGGGGCCGCATGGATCGGCACTCTGTGGGGTGATATTATCGACCAGGCGCTTCCATCGCCTGTGACCCCCATGGAGAGTGCGGCCAGGATCTCCGTCAAAGGTTTGTCGATAGCCTCGATCGCCAAGCGTGCATTGTCCGATGGGCCGTCGCTGTTGACCTCAACCACCAACGCAATGTTCGCCTCCGCGCCGGTCAGCGGGATTGCGGTTACCGAAACGAAATGAACCACCTCGGCCTGGGTCAGCAATTGTCGCCAGGGGTGCCGGGCCATCGCATTTCTGATGATGTCGTTGACCGATGAAATCTCAGTGCGGTCCGGAAGCGGCAATACGAACAGGGACCCGTTCTGGTTGCGTCCCGGGGCCCCTCCGTCCGCGCGCTTGTCGTCGTAAGTGACGAGGGCTGAGTGCGGGTACGGCCCGGCAAAGGACATCCGCATTCCCGGAAGGGAGCACTCGATCCCTTCGCGCCGCAACAGGGCAGCGATCGTCGGTCCGATTTGCGCCAGTGCCAGTTCGCGTCCGAGGCAGGAGTGCGGCAATGTGCCGAATAGAAGGCCGCCATCTTCGGTTCGGTCCGGGTCGAACTGTCCGGCTTTCTTGAATGCGCGCCGGTCTCTCAGCGCAGCCATCGTCGATGCAAGGACAAGCGATTGCGCAGGGATGGTGAAGCGCCGGCCGCCCGAAGCTTCGAAATCCACCTTATCCGGGCACCACCGCCACTGGCCCGGTGCCAGTGCGGGGTCCAGGCGTCCCGCCTCGAGAAGGATCGCGCGCATCCGATCGGCATCATCGTTTCGGGCCGCTTCAATGGCCTCGCACCTCGCCTTCCTGTTACGCGACAGGAGGCGAAGCATCTTGCCGCCGGCGAGGGAGTTGGTCGGTACGAAGCCGATCGCCAGTCCGACCAGGATTGCCCGGCATTCGGCTGGATCGGGCCCGCCCGTCTGGTTCATCAGGTTCTTCAGGCGCCCTGCCAGCGTGTCGTCGGTCGGCCTTGCACGGGACATGGCCGCGTCAGCCATTGCCGAGAGCCCGGCCGCGGCGTCGGCGGCCAGCGATTTGGCCTTCGGGCTACCGAAGGGGTCGGCGAACAGGTAGTTCGAACCGATGATGGTCCAGTCCGCGAAGCTTTCGACGTCATGCGATGCGAAGCCGAAATAGCGGCAGCAGACTTCGGCCGCGACACGGACCAGCAGGTCCTTCTGCGCGTCGATCCTGCCTTTCCCGTTATCCAGCAGTCCCTCGGCGAATTCTCGCGACAGGGCAGAGACCATGGGCAGGTCCCGCTCATGGTCGATTATCCGGTGCAATAGTGCGCGCTGCCGGTCGTGCGCTTCTCCATCCAGCCCGAGGAGAAAGGTCGCGCCGCCGGCAAAGGCTTTCATCTCCGGCCCGAAGGGAACGCGGAATCGCGCCGTATCCTCCAGAACAGCGCGTACGTCTGCTTCCCGAGTGACGACGATCAGGCCGCCTATGTTCGCAACCGGTCTGACCATCTGCAACGTCCGCAGGATCGGCCACTGAAGTCGGCGATAAAGCGCCGCCGATATGCGCGCCCCCCAGGATTTGGGAGCGAGCATTTCGATATTGGCTGCGGATCCCGTCGGCTTGAATTCGATCGGTTCGTGACTTGCAAATATCTGCCGATATTTCGGCTCAAGCATATGCCGACATTTCGGCTGAGGTAAGGTGCGAGCGTCTGGTTGAGTTTGTCCCTCCAGCGTTCATCGCGGAATGGCAACCAGCCCAGCATCTTCACGATAGTTCTGCGGGAGGTCGCGTCGATTGCCTTTGCCACTCTTCGTGCCTCGGCACGGTTACCCAGCGCGTGCAGCGAGGCGATCTGCAGCACGTCGGCGAGCACATATCCGCGATGGGTCGTGCGCATTTCCAGCGTCTTGTCGAGTACCTCGCCGTAGCGCTCCTGCATCCAGAGAACCGTTGCGAGTTCGCCGATCATGAAGAACCGCAAGGGGGAATCCGGATTGAGGAACAGGGCCCGTTCGATCGGCGCCTTCGCGAGATCGGGCTGGCCCGCGAGATAGTACGACGCGCCCAGGTGGACGAGCCCCTCGCTCAGAGCTGGATTGAGGTCGATGGCGCGATTCAGGTTCGATCGTGCGATAACGATATCGCCGTGCCATGTCTCGAGCACCCCGCAAAAGAGATGCGCTCGTGCGTCACGCGGGTCGGCGCGCAAGGCGGCCTTGACGATCGGGCGCAGGCGTGCGGCCTCCGCGGCGTCGGGCCATCTCCGCCATGCCTCCCACAGGGCGAGATGCGTGCCAAGCATGATCATTTCGACGTTGGCGGGATGCGATTGCCTGGTTCCCTCGATCAGTTTTCGCGCCGTTTCGAAATCCTGCGGGGTGAACTGGTGGAGGTGAAAACGTGCCCGCGCGGCCAGCGCAGGGATGTCGTCGTTGTCCGCCACGTTGTTGGTGGATCGCCGCTGTTCGGAAAGGTCGATCGCGTGCAGCACGCAATTGATCGCGCGGCCAACTTCGCGTTCCAGATGCTCTTCGTCGACAATCGGCCGAGTTTCGGTCCAGCGAACGATCTGGTCCGGCATTTCGATGAGCGCGAAATTTACTTCGGTTGCGATCACCTGGTCGATGACCTCGGTTCGAAAGAGGTACCGCGAACCCGAAGCTATCGAATACTTGGCGTTCGCATCGGTGCGCGAGGCTTTGTCTTCCTCGATCTGCGCGACCACTGTCGCAAGGGAGCGAAAGCGGGAAGCTGTGTCGACCACGCAAGTGTGAACCCGTGTGGCAAGCAGTCGCCCTTCCTTGCTGTCGAAGCGAAGTTGCGTGGGTACGATGACGACTGACGACTTCAACGGCTGAGCCGCGACAGGCGCCGAAGCCTCGACCGGCTGCGCCCTCGCGTCGGGCTCCATGCCGCCGAGTGCCGACCGGGTTTCGCGTAGCCAGTCTTCGAACTGTTCCTCGCCGGGAATGTCGATCCCTTCCAGAGAAATCGAGTCCGCGGCCAGCTTCCGGTTGCAGTTCGGGCTCCAGCCGGAAGCTGTCCTTCTTCAGACGCACGGCACGCTGGTCTGCTTCGAGCAAGTCGCAATTCGCGGAACACAGTACTTTGCGCAAGTTGGTGATTTCGCGGCGGAGACTGCTCTGGGCCTGTTTCGTCGGACGCGATCCCCAAAGCATGTTCTGCAGCCACGCCCGCGATCGCTCGTATCCGGGAGAAGCAGCGAGGACCGCAAGCAGGGCAATGCCCTTACGGCTTGATAGGGCGATGCGCTCGCCATCGCTGCCGGTCACCTTCGGGTGACCGAACAACTGAAGTACCACTTCCCGATTCACCGAAATCCCCTGTCAACCCTTCAACCCTGCTCGCCGCGCCCGACGGTTTATTTTGGTTAGCATTACTTCAACAGTCGGGAATGTGGAGAAAAAGTTCCCTATCATTTTCATTTTTCACGCAAATTGAGCGCTCAGTTCACGCGTCTGGAGCGCTTTGCGAGCGCATCCTCCTCTAGTCGGCACCTTACGAAGGTTAGGTCACGGGTCCGATCCCAGGCTTGGTCTCGCGGGTTTCACATGAGGGATTATTGAAATGAAGAATTCCAAACTACGGTTGTCGCTGGGCGCTGCGGGTTTCGCGCTCATTGCCGGCCTCAATTCGCCGGCACAGGCGGCCTGCACGGTCGACGGCAGCACGGTCGATTGCACGGGCGACAGCACTGCGGCCGAAGTCAATGCGGCCCTCGCAACCGTCGCTGGTGACGACGTCACCCTGACGATGGACGGCGTCGTCGTTCAGCCGAACAACTATGTCCAGCCGAACCAGCAGGGCGCAGTTGCGATCGACAACGCGGCGGATCTCGGCACTCCTGTCGCCCCGGTCGGCGTCCGGTACTTTGGAACTTCGACGTCGGCGGACAACACCTTCTCTCTTATCAACTCCGGGACGATCACCGACGGCGTGGAGGTTTACGGCGTCGGCGGCTCCACGTCGATCACCACCACAGGCGATATCGACGCGACCGGGACATACGGCATCTACGCGGAGGGGCGCGGGGACATCGCGATCGCCGTAGACGCCGACATCGGCACCGTGGGCGACGCGACGACCGCTTCGGACCTCAAGGCGGTTCGTGGCTCGGCGCGCCAGTACGTCGCGCTTCCGGGAACCACGACCACTACTACCGTTGCTGGAGTGACCACCACTACCACGACCGATCAGGGCTATACCTACGAAGGTGGCAGCGCGGACATCACGATCGCTCCCGGTTCCAACACCGGATTTGTGATCGCCAACGGTACGACGGGCGCTTCCATCACGAGCGGCGGCACGACCGGCGCGTCAGATCAGTATGGGTATCTCTACGCCTATTCGAATTATGACCAGCAACTCACCGAGCTCGACCGTCACCACGCGACGCTACGAGCTATGATTACACGAGCACGACCACGCGGACCGCGATAGGAGGCGAAGCATCGGTCGATCTTCAGGAAACCGGGCTGGTTTATGGCTCACGTTGAAGCATCTGGCCTGGAAGGAGCGTTCGATCCAGGTCGATGGCCAGGTCGGTACCGAGGCCGCCCCTGATTACGCGGCTGCTTTTTCGACCAACTACGAAAGCACAACCACCGAATCACTACAACCAGACGGGTTCCGGTTGACTACGTCGGAATACCAGTTCGAAGGCATGAACGTCGGCGGAGTCGCGTCGATCGCGATCGGCGCCACCGGCTTCGGTAACTGGCGAGACTTATGCCGAGGGCACATGGCGGGGCCACTATCACGGTCGACGGCACGGCCGGTCTGGCCGACAATCCGAGCTACGGTGACCGCCCGCTCGAACGGCCGTCACGACGTTAACGAGAACAAGTCGGTTTACGATTCGGCGACCGGGGATTCCTACCTCCGCGTCTTCGTACCAGCATACCGCGATTGGCGGGGATGCCTCGGTCGACGTCGGCGCAACCGGAAACGTATTCGGTGTCGCGCAGGCGTTCGCGGATGCCGGGGATGCGTCCGTGACCAACGCTGGTTTCGTGTCCGGCAACGTTCTCGCCCAGGCGACTTCGACGGACTACGAAGGCTCCAGCTACGACACCTACACCAGTGATGCTGCGGGTTACGAGCGCCAGTACGGCTCGAGCAGCAGTGAGACGTCGTCGGGCGGCTCGGCGAGCGTGACCAATGCGGCAGGCGGCTTGATCGGTGAAAGCGCGACCAGCCCGGTCTTCGTGTCGGCCAACGGCGACACCGCTGCCAGCGTGACGAATGCTGGGCGCATCAACGGTTCGGTGAGCGCCAATTCGGCCGGACAGGAAACGGCCTACGTAAACACGAACGCATACGGTTCGACGACCGACGCGACGACCGGCGACAGCGAGTACCACTCCGATTCGCTGAACAGCTACGCTTCCACCAACCTGGGCGGCGACGCTTCGTTCTCCAACGCGGCGGGCGGCCTGGTAACCGGAAGCGTGGACGTGCGCGGTCAAGGCAGCGCGACGGTCGATAACGAAGGCGCGGTGATCGGCACAACCTACGCCGAAAGCACGGCGCAGGACACCACGTCGACCAACGTCAACAGCTACCAGAGCGTGTTCACGGCTGGTGCCGATGGCGGCACGGTGGTGACGCAGACCAGCCAGCAGACATACAGCTCTGCTGACAGCGGAGGCGACGTTACCGGTACCTATGCCGGCACCAACGGTGCGGTGCAGTTCGCTCCCTTTGGTGGAGCGAGCGACGGTTCCGTGACGCAGATCGCCGATGGCAACAGCTCGGCTCTCGTTAGCGGGACGATCTTCGGCGACTTCACCGGTTACGGCGCTGGCTATGAATATGCTTCGGTGGATACCGACAACTCGCAGACAGTCTATGATGCCGACGGCGATATCCGTTCGTACGAACTCCTCATCGGAGAGCAGCTCGAGCGAGCGTTCGCTCGACAGCGACAGCAACCTCGTCGTCGATGGCGGCACGATCACCGGCAACGCCGACCTCTACGCCACCGGTTCGGTTTCGGCCCAGCTCGGCAACGGTGCGTCTATCGACGGCACGCCTTTACGCCGAGGCGGAAAGCTACGGCGGCTACGACGAAAGCTCGTCGAGCAGCTACTCGGCTTCCTACGATGAAGACGGCAATTTCGTAGGATTGACCAGCGAAGACAGCGGCACATATCAAGAGGTCGCGGGCCAGGGCGACGTCGATGTCGCCATCGGCGAGGCCACCGTCGGCGGTAACGTCGAAATCTACGGCGCCGGGGGTGACAGCACGTTCTCGCTCGCCAGCGATGGCGAAGTTGGCGGGTCCGGTCCGCGCTGCAGAGCACCGGTACGGTCGACGGTTCGACGTACGATAACGTCTATACGACCGACGACACGGGCTCGACTACCTACACCTATGACTCCACGAGTCAGACGACGGCTGCGGGCGGCAACGTCTCCGCCGATGTCGCGGGCGTCATCGGCAATGACCTGGACGGCGCCGTAAGCGGCGACGCTTCGGCGGGTGGCGGCAGTCTGTTCCTTGACACCAATGCGGGCGATGCGACTGCCAATGTCACGGGTCAGGTTCGCAACGACAATCTCCGTCGATTGCGGCCGGCAGCGACTTCGCTTCTGCCTACTCAGCAGACGGTCGTGGACGGGGTAATCACCGATTACGCAACCCAGTCGTCCACAACGGCGACGGGCGGAGTGGCCAGCCTCAGCGTCGATAACGGTTCGCTCGATACGCCGGCGAACTTCGGCGACGTGACCGTGCGTCGGGCGCTCGGGCTCCAGCGTCGACATCGCCGCTGGCAGCGCGGTGATGGCGGGCACTGACTTCGGCTTACATGCAGGTCGGTGAAATGTTCTCCGACACCGCCAGCACCCGCGTCGATGATCTGATGGACGGCACTCTCGTCGGCCAGACGACCACCTACACCCGGACCACCGTTGGCGGCGATGCTTCGCTGACCAATGACGGTACGATCGGTTACGACGGCGGCGACGGCTACGACGGAACCGAACTCCTACGTCGTGGTCATCAGCCCGACTTCCGCCGAAGCGACCAACAACGGCGCCATCTTCGGTTCGATCGGCCTGACGTCGCTGTTCGACCGATCCTCGACGAGGAGACCGTCAGCGTCGATCGCGACGATGTGACGCGCGGTGGACACGACGACGCGCGGTCTATACCGCGGGCGGTGGTTCGGCGACGCTCGAGAACAACGGCCTCATCACCGGCGATGCCAGTGTGGCCGCTGTCGACGGCGTCGTTGTCAACAACGGCGTGCTTCGCGGGGACCTGTATCTGGGTGACAATGTCGACAACTACACGACGCAGTCGGTCGACACGCTGACCCAACTTGGCCAGGAAGAAGTCCTCGACCTCGCAGACGCCCTCGAGCAGGGTTACGCTGTCGAGCAGAACGGACTTCTGGGCGGTACGATCGAAGTGGCCGGCGCGTTCGGCAACGTCGACGACACCGTGATGACGAGCAACATCACTGCCGACATCGCTCTCAACAGCGGTTCGGTGACTGGTGGCGGCGTCATGGCCGAATACGACGAAGCGACGGGAGAGCGTTACACGACGACTTCGGTCTCGCTCAACGGCTCGGGCTACCTGGGTCTGGGCGAACTGGCGGTCGACGAGCTCGGCGATGCCTTCGCTTCGATCGATCCGCGCATCGATGGCACGGGTGACCTTTCCGAGTTCATGGGCGGCGCCCGGGTGCTCGGCGTCGACACTCTGACCAAGACCGGAGCGGGTGTATTCCTGATCACCGGCGCCGACTACATGCCCAAGACCAACACCAACCTGCTGGCCGACTACACGCTCGACCTGGGGACGTTCGCCATCAACGGTGGCGAAATCCAGCTGGCAACGGCCGATGGTGGAATGTTCGGGGTGCGTGGGGACATCGTGAACGCCGCCGGGCTGGTCCTCGGCAACCGCGTCACGATACCGGCGCCGCTGTTCGGCACGAACGGAGCGATCACCGCGATCGACGGTGTCGAGGTCTACCAGTTGGGCGACTTCACCCAGACTGCGGCGGGCACATTGACCCTTGGGGTCACGCCCACCCTGGTGAGGGTTTTCGATCCGGCCTATTCGGCGACGAGCAACTCTGCCAACCCGTTCGCGGTCCAGCAGATCGGGCTTGCGTCGGGCCTCTTCACCACCCCCGCACTCGCCTATGGTGCTGCTTACGGCAATCTCGGCGAGGGCTTCCTCACGGTCGACGGCGACGTCAACCTGGCGGGAACGGTGCAACTGGTGTCGCCGACCGGCGGACTGTTCACGAACGGTCAGACGGTCGACATCCTGGGCACGTCGGGTGCGCTCGTCTACACGGCGGACGTCGAGGTCAACAACGGGTCCAACTTCGTGACCTTCGACCTTGCCACTCGTAACGAAGGCGGGCTGAAGATCCTCTACGCCGGTGCGACACGCGTCGGTTACGAGACGGTTGCGACCAACGACAACGCCACTGCGGCGGGCGCGGCGCTCAGCGCGGCTCTCCCTGCCGTAGTGACGACGATCCAGACCGGTTCGGCCGGTGGGATCGGGCTGGGCGGTGACCAGTTCGTCCTGGCGCAGGACCTTGCCAATATCATGGTCGGGTTCGATACCCTGATGACCAAGGCCCAGGTCGCCACCGCCCTGAACGAGCTCGCCTCGGGTGAGGTCTACGGGTCGATCATGGCACTGGAGACCACCGCTCCGTTCGTCGACGCGATCAGCACTTCGCGCCTGCCGGCCGGTGCGTCGGGGTTCAACCTCTGGCTCGCCCCTTCCGGTGACTTCGTCAGCCTCGACGGGGATGCCTCGGTCGGTTCGCGCCAGCTGAAGGCGGACAACTACGGTATGTCCGGCGGCTTCGGAGTGGCAACCGGCACCGGTGAGATCGGCGTCGGCTTCGGATACGGCCGGATCGCTTCCCATTCGGAACCGATGGCTGTCGAGGCCAACGCGAATACCTGGATGATCGGTGCTTACGCCCGCCAGGCGTTCGGTCCGATCGCGGTCGGTGCGGACGTGATCTATGGGTGGAGCAGGTGGGACGCGTCGCGGACCATGACGTCGCTCAGCCGGATCGCGACTGCCGAGTTCGACAGCAACGAGCTGCGGGCCGATCTTCGGGCCGAATACATGCTCGACTTCGGCGGCGGCTGGGTGGCTCCGTTCGGTGAGCTCTCGTATCGCAAGGTCAGCTTCGACGGGTTCACCGAAAGCGGAGCGGGTGCCGTCAATCTGGTCGTCGACGATGCAAGCGAGAGCTTCTTCCTCCCGTCGCTCGGCCTGCGTGCCGGAACCAGCTTCGAAAGCAGTCTGGCAAACCTGCGGCCGGAGATTTCGGTCAAGTACACCTTCGCGGACAGCGGCCACACCTATCGTGACGTTGCCTACCTCGGCGCTCCGACGGTTCCCTTCACGCTCCAGGGCGTGGAACCCGATGGTTATGTGACCTTGGGCGCGGGACTCTTTGCCGACATCGGAACCAATTCCGGTGCCTTCGTCAGGGGCGGGTACTCGACCGGCGGCGGAGTGAGTGCCGGTAACGTGAACGCCGGTGTGACCATCGGCTTCTGATAACCATCAGGGGGAGTGGGGCTTCGGATGCCGAAGCCCCACTTTTTTTTGTGCTTCAGGATCGGTCCCGATGATTACCGTCGACGAGTTCTTCGATCTTGCCGACGAACTGTGGCCCGGGCGCGTGCGCGTCAGCCTCAGCGACGGGAACGTCGTCGGGATTGCCGGTCCACAAGACTATGATACTTTGGGCAGAATAAGCGCTGCGGCCGCTTGCAACTGTCCCGATCACGGCAGGTTCGGCGATCCATCGAAGAAGGCGATGGTAAAGCCGATAGACGCAAGGGTGCTGCTGGATTTCGATACGCACGTCACCCTTCGCTACTTCCATATTTCCCACTCGTCCGCGGAAGCGTGCACCGTCGTTGCGGTCGGATCCGCCGAAACTTTCTAGGCACATCATTCGGATGCGGCTTACGCACCGCGGCGAAGCGCTTCACCTGCGGGTCGTTCTCCCGGTGCGTTCGGGTCGAGCGCGGAGGCCATAGGGGTAGTTCTTGGCAGTATCTGGTACGGCAATTGCAGATCTTCGGGGACGGGCGCACGCCGGATCTGCCGCCAGATGCCGAACACGGAAGCACCGGCCGCGCAGATTGCGGTGAATGCAAAGAGACCTCCTGGTCCCAGTAGCATCATCAGGATCCCGGCCCCCATCGGCCCCGCGGCAGCGCCGATCGAATATATCAGCACCAGCCCTCCGCTCGCGCCCACCCTCTGCTCGGCGGCGAGGTGGTCGTTGGTATGCGCCACGCACAGCGGGTATAGCGCAAAGGCAAGGCCGCCGAAGGCCGCTCCAAACAGCACCACAGCGGGGCCGGTGCTCGCGACAAAGCTCAACGCTGCACCGATCACCCCCGCTCCCGCGAAAGTCCCCACGATCACACGGCGTCTGTCGATCCGGTCCGAAAGCCAGCCGATCGGCCACTGCAGCGCCACGCCTCCGGCAATCACCACGCTCATGAAAAGTGCGGTGTCGGACACTGAGAAGCCCAACCTGCGGGCATAGACGGCGCCGAGAGCGTAGAAGGCACCGAGGACCAGCCCGGTCGCGCCGACGCCGACGATGCCCAGCGGCGATGCGTGGAATAGCGCGCGCGACGACATCGTCGCCTGCTCCGGAATCGGCGGCCCCTCGAGTCGGGTCAGCGCGATCGGAAGAACCGAAAGCGAGATCAGCAAGGATGAGGCGATGAACGGCACCGAAGGGTGCGCGTTCAGGTTCAGCAGAAACTGTCCGGCTGCCTGCCCGGCATAGAGCGCGATCATGTAGGCCGCCAGGATCGTCCCCCGGGTCGCTGAATCGGCCCGGGTGTTGAGCCAGCTTTCGAGGCACACGAAGACGCCGGCCACGCACAATCCATCGAGCAGGCGCAGTCCGGCCCAGAAAACCGCGTTCTCGTACAGCGAGTAGGAAAGGGTGCTTGCCGACAGCAGGGAGACGGCGGCTGCGAACGTACGGATGTGGCCGACCCTCCGGATGATCGGGAGGACTCGCAGCGATCCGATGGTCAGTCCTGCAAAATAGGCGGTGGCGACGAAACCGAGAGCCGGTGCACTGCTTCCACCGGCTTCGAGCCGCACGCTCACGAGGCTCGATACGAACCCGCTGCCCCCCATGAACATGAAGATGGCAAAGAGCATGCTGCGGGCGGAGAGGACGGAGGCAAGCACATCGCACCAACAACGGCGATGCGCGGTGCGTTCCTGCCGACCTGCGCTCGCCGCTCGTCCCGCGTGTGCGGCGCTCGGCAGCTCAGGAAAGCTTGGTGGCGATCAGCTTGTCGATCTTGCGGCCGTCCATGTCGGCGACTTCGATCCGCCAGCCCTGGTCGGTGAAGCTCTCGCCTTCGTCGGGCAGCTTCTTGAGGTGCCACAGGACGTATCCCGCAACGGTCGCGAATTCGTGGTCTTCGGGCAGATCGATGTCGAGCCTGTCGGCCAGTTCGTCGACCTGCAGCGCCCCCGATACGAGCAGCGATCCGTCCTCGCGCTCGATGATCGCCGGGGCCTCGCCAAGGTCGCTGTCGGAAGCGAAGTTGCCGACGATCGCGGTCAGCAGGTCGACCGGGGTAACGATCCCCTCGAGGTGGCCGTATTCGTCGTGAACCATGGCCATCGCGATTTCGGCCTGCTGCAGGGTGCGCAGGGCGTCCATCGCGTCGAGCTGGTCGGGGATCACCTCGGGCTTCTTCATCAGTGCGGCGAGATCGACCGGCTTTCCGGCGAGCAGTCGGCCGAGCACCTCGCGCACCTTGACGACGCCCAGCACTTTGTCCGGCGACCCTTCGGCAACCGGCAGTAGGGAGTGCGGGCTCGCGTCGATCCGGGCCCGCAGTTCCACCTCGGGTGCGCCAAGGTCGATCCAGTCAAGCTCGGTGCGGGGCGTCATCAATGCGCGGACCGGGCGATCGGCGAGCCTGACCACGCCGGCGAGAATCTCGCTCTGGCCCGCCTCGATCACCCCCGAATGCGTCGCCTCGGCGAAAATCATGTGCAGCTCCTCGGCGGTCACCGCGCCGTGCGAGCCGGGCTTCACCCCAAGCAGCCGGATGAGCATGCTCGAGCTCTTGTCGAGCAACCAGACGAGCGGGGCGGCGATCCGTGCGAGCAGCGCCATCGGCCGGCTGGCGACGAGCGCGATGGGCACGGCAGCGCGCAGCGCGATCTGTTTGGGCACGAGCTCGCCCACGACGAGCGTGGCATACGTGGTCAGTACGATCACCACCGCGAACCCGATTTCCGGGGCATAGAGCGCGGGCACGCCGAGCAGTTCGAGCCGCTCTCCCACCGGCCCGCCGAGGCTGGCACCCGAATAAGCGCCGGCGATGATTCCGACCAGGGTGATGCCGATCTGCACGGTCGAGAGGAACTTGCCCGGATCGGCGGCAAGCGACATCGCGGTCTTCGCCGCGCTGCTGCCGCGATCGGCGGCGCTGCGCAGGCGCGCCGGCTTGGCCGAAACGATCGCCAGCTCGCTCATCGCGAACAGGCCATTCAGCACGATCAGCCCGGCGATGATCAGCAGGTCGGTCCATGGAAACGGGGTCACGCGGGCCAGCGCTAGCATATTTGCGCAATCGCGCCAGCGGGAACGGCGCGCAGCATGGGACGTTTCATGGGCCGAGGCGCTGGTTGGGCGCGCCCGCTGTCATGCGTGCGTCCTTTTGATGCCCGCGCCGAACGATAACAGGAAAAGGGGTTTACCCATGCAGATTTCGCGCAAGATTACCGCAGGCTTCGCCGCACTGTCGCTGCTGACCGTCTCGGCGTGCGTCACCGATCCGAACACCGGCGAGAAGAAAATTTCCCGTACCGCCATCGGCGGCGTCGGTGGTGCGGCCGCGGGCGCGCTGCTCGGCGGCCTGATCGGCGGCAAGACCGGACGCATCGTCGGTGCAGTGGGTGGCGGCGCCATCGGCGGCGTCGTGGGTTACAAGATGGACCAGCAGATCAAGGAACTGAAGGACCAGACCGCCGGCTCGGGTGTCGACGTGACCGAAGTCGACGGTGGCCAGGCGATCCTCGTCAACCTGCCCGATGGCGTCACTTTCGCCACCGGCAGCTATTCCATCAGCCCCGGTTTCCAGAGCCTGCTCGACCGGGTGGCCAACAGCCTGACGCAGTATCCGAACAGCCTGGTGGACGTGTACGGCTACACCGACACCGTGGGTTCGACATCATCGAACCAGCGCCTTTCCGAACAGCGCGCGCAGGCAGTTGCCAACTACCTGATCGGTCGCGGTGTGAGTTCATCGCGTATCCGCTGGATGGGCTTTGGCGAGAGCAACCTGAAGGTGGGCACGGGCGACAACGTCAATGAGCCGATGAACCGCCGGGTCGAGATCAAGATCGTTCCGCTGACGGACGCCGAAATCCGCGCCGCACAGAGCTGATCTGTACCCTTTGTGGTCGCACACGAGAGGCCGGTCTTCCGAAAGGGAGGCCGGCCTTTTTGCGTCACGGATCAAGCGGGACATTCATCCGTCTGCCGGCCTTGGAAAGTACAGCCCCGGAAGTCTGACGGCGACCTTTTTGCCGCGGGGGCGGGGGCGCTCGACGCCTCCGGGCGGGGGGCTGAGGACGGTTGCCGGACGGGCTGCGTAGTCGCCGTCGGAAGCGGTTGAGGAATCCGCTTCGCCTGGTCCGTTCGCTGGAATGCGACCGCCGATTGCCCTGTGGGCAGCAGGACCGCCAAAGCCACAATACTCGTGAAAATCGATTGGGGCACGCACATCACTCCTCTGCGGTCGTCCGGGACCGGACGAAGGGGCTGTGCGACTCGCTTCCCTGGTTGGGAACTCACTCGTACGACATTGTCCGCTTCTTGCGGGACAATGAAAAGCGGAAATCCGGCCCTAGCCGGCGATCCGTTCCGCGCGATCCGCCAATCTTTCCACGGCCGCCCCGTGGATCCCCGGCGCGCTGATCAGCAGGCCGAAGGCGCGGGGGTCGCGCTTGTTGTAGGCGAGCGGCCGGCCGAAGGCGTCGCTGGTCTCCGCCCCGGCTTCGCGCGCGATCAGCGCGGCGGCGCCGATGTCCCATTCCCAGCCCCAGCGCAGCGTGGCGAGCAGGTCCGCCTCGTCGGCCGCGACCATCGCCGCGCGCAAGGCGATCGAGTTGGGCTTTTCGACCGGGACCAGGTCGCGATCTTCCTTCGGCAACGCGTCGGTCGGCACCCGGGCACCGGGGAAGTCCTCGCGCTGCGAAGCCACCAGCCGCTCGCCATTGCGCTGCGATCCTTGTCCGGCGATCGCCTGCCAGAACTCGTTGCGTGCCGGGGCGGCGAGAAAGCCGAAGAGCGGCCGCCCGCCGCTGATCAGCGCGACCGAGACCGCCCAGCCGGTACGCCCGCGGATGAAATCGCGGGTCCCGTCGACCGGGTCGACCAGCCAGATGAGGTCCTTGTCGAGCCGGGAAGGATCGTCGACCGTTTCCTCGCTCAGCCAGCCCGCGGATGGCAGCAGCGCGCCGAGCTCGCGCTTGAGGAAGGCGTCGACCGCCAGGTCCGCCTCGCAGACCGGGTTGCCCGGGGTCTTGTCCCACGACTCGAGCACATGGCCGGCGCCCGGCCACATGGCGTGCGCGATCCGGCCCGCCTCGCGGACCACGCCCTCGAGGCGTGCGGCGTCTATCATGCGGCACAGATCATCTTGCCGCCTTGGCGGGGGCGCGCGCCCTTTTCAAGCACGCCGATCCATGCTTAGGCCGCGCGCAAATCCCCGTCCCCACCGAAGGCTGCGAACACTGCGATGAACATCCACGAATACCAGGCCAAGGAACTGCTCGCCAAGCACGGCATCCCGGTCCCCGCCGGCTATCCCGCCCTCTCGGTCGAAGAGGCGGTCGAAGCGGCGAAGAAGCTTCCCGGACCGCTTTACGTCGTCAAGGCGCAGATCCACGCCGGCGGGCGCGGCAAAGGCACTTTCGAGGAACTGCCCGCAGGCTCGAAGGGCGGCGTGCGCCTCGCCAAGTCGCTCGACGAGGTCGAGGCGAACGCGAAGGAGATGCTCGGCAACACGCTGGTGACGGTCCAGACCGGCGCCGCGGGCAAGCAGGTCAACCGGCTCTACGTGACCGACGGCGTCGACATCGCGAAGGAATACTACCTCTCGCTGCTCGTCGACCGCGCCACGGGCCGCGTCGCCATCGTCGTCTCGACCGAGGGCGGGATGGATATCGAGGGGGTCGCCCACGACACGCCCGAAAAGATCACCACCTTCACCGTCGACCCGGCGCAGGGCTTCCAGCCGCACCACGGCCGCGCGGTGGCGTTCGCGCTGAAGCTGACGGGCGATCTCAACAAGCAGGCGCAGAAGCTCGCCGCCAGCTCTACGACGCGTTCATCGCGACCGACTGCTCGATGCTCGAGATCAATCCGCTGGTCGAGTCGGACGACGGCAAGCTGCTGGTGCTCGACGCCAAGATGAGCTTCGATTCGAACGCGCTCTATCGCCACCCCGACATCGAGGCGCTGCGCGACGAGACCGAGGAAGACCCGGCCGAGGTCGAGGCGTCGAAGTACGACCTCGCCTACATCAAGCTCGACGGCAACATCGGCTGCATGGTCAACGGCGCCGGCCTTGCCATGGCGACGATGGACATCATCAAGCTGAACGGCGCGTTCCCGGCCAACTTCCTCGACGTCGGCGGCGGCGCCTCCAAGGAAAAGGTCACCGCGGCGTTCAAGATCATCCTCAAGGACCCGGCGGTCGAGGGCATCCTCGTCAACATCTTCGGCGGCATCATGAAGTGCGACATCATCGCCGAGGGCATCGTCGCCGCGGCGAAGGAAGTGAACCTTTCGGTCCCGCTGGTCGTCCGGCTCGAAGGCACCAATGTCGAGAAGGGCAAGGAGATCCTCGCCAATTCGGGCCTGCCGATCGTCGCCGCGGACGACCTCGGCGATGCCGCGCGCAAGATCGTCGCGGAGGTCAAGCAGGCGGCCTGAGCAGGTTGACGCTTACGTAAAGGTTATCTAGATGGCGCAGCAACAGCGCTGAAACGAAGGAATGGACGCCATGAAAATCCTCGTCCCCGTCAAGCGGGTGATCGACTACAACGTGAAGCCGCGGGTCAAGGCCGACGGCTCCGGGGTCGATCTCGCCAACGTCAAGATGAGCATGAACCCGTTCGACGAGATCGCGGTCGAGGAAGCGCTGCGCCTGAAGGAAAAGGGCGCGGCGGACGAGGTCGTGGTGGTGAGCATCGGCCCCGCCAAGGCGACCGAGACGCTGCGCACCGGCCTCGCCATGGGCGCCGACCGCGCGATCCTGGTGCAGGTCGACGACGACACCGAAGTCGAGCCGCTGGCGGTCGCCAAGATCCTCAAGGCGATCGCCGACGAGGAACAGCCGGGCCTGGTCATGCTCGGCAAGCAGGCGATCAGCGACGATTCGAACCAGACCGGCCAGATGCTCGCCGCGCTGATGGGCCGGCCGCAGGGCACGTTCGCCAACACCGTCGAGGTCGAGGGCGATCACGTGACCGTCAAGCGCGAGATCGACGGCGGGCTCGAGACGGTGAAGCTGGCGATGCCGGCGATCGTCACCACCGACCTGCGCCTCAACGAACCGCGCTACGCCTCGCTGCCGAACATCATGAAGGCGAAGTCGAAGCCGCTCGATACCAAGTCGCCGGCAGACTACGGCGTCGACATCGCGCCGCGCCTCAAGACCCTGAAGGTCTCCGAGCCGCCCGTCCGCCAGGCGGGCGTGAAGGTCGCCGACGTCGACGAACTGGTCGCCAAGCTCAAGGCGATGGGCATCGCCTGAGCGCCCCGGAACGGATAAAGGAATAGACGCAATGAAAACTCTCGTTCTGGTCGAACACGACAACGCCAGCGTGAAGGACGCGACCCTGGCCGTGGTCACCGCCGCAGGCAAGCTGGGCGAAGTGCATCTGCTCGTCGCGGGCAAGGGCTGCGCAGGCGTCGCCGATGCGGCCGCCAAGATCGCGGGCGTGGGCAAGGTCCACCTCGCCGACGACGCCGCCTATGAGCACCAGCTGCCCGAAAACGTCGCGCCGCTCGTCGCGGGCCTGATGGACGATCACGACGCCTTCCTTGCGCCGGCGACCACCACCGGCAAGAACATCGCCCCGCGCGTCGCCGCGCTGCTCGACGTGATGCAGATTTCCGACATCCTCGGATCGAGGGCGACAAGACCTTCACCCGCCCGATCTACGCCGGCAACGCCATCGCCACGGTCGAATCGAGCGATCCCAAGCTCGTCATCACCGTGCGCGGCACCGCGTTCGACAAGGCCGCGGCCGAAGGCGGCAGCGGGACGGTCGAGGCGGTCTCGGGCCCCGGCGACGCCGGCACCAGCAGCTTCGTCGGCAGCGAACTCGCCAAGAGCGAGCGTCCCGAACTCACCAGCGCCAAGGTCATCGTTTCGGGCGGCCGCGCGCTGAAGGACGCCGACACCTTCAAGGAGTACATCATGCCGCTCGCCGACAAGCTCGGCGCGGGCGTCGGCGCGAGCCGCGCGGCGGTCGATGCGGGCTACGTGCCCAACGATTACCAGGTCGGCCAGACCGGCAAGATCGTCGCGCCGGAAGTCTATATCGCGATCGGCATTTCCGGCGCGATCCAGCACCTTGCCGGGATGAAGGATTCCAAGACCATCATCGCGATCAACAAGGACGAGGACGCGCCGATCTTCCAGGTCGCCGACATCGGCCTCGTCGCGGACCTGTTCAAGGCGGTGCCGGAGCTGACCGAAAAGCTTTAAACGAGCGGGTTCGATTTCCCTCGCATCGATCCTGGCGCCAGGTAGGGACAGGTTCACCGCACATTAGCTATTAATACGTTTGTGTTTGTCTTTCATGGGATTAATTTGTACCGACCTATCGTTAGGTACTGGGTTCGCAGCCAATGAATATGGAAAGCCAAATCCGGCACACGCCGGCGGACGACGACCGCGCGGGTGACGCGGAAGCCAAGGATGCACTGCGCAGCTTCGGCAAACGACTGAAATGGCTGCGTCAGCGGCGCGGGATGTCGATGGCGCAGCTTGCCGAAAAAGTTGGCGTGTCGAAGGTCACGGTTTGGAATTGGGAACACGGCAACTCACGCCCGCGCGATGCGGCGATGATCGCAGCCGCGCAGACACTAGGCGTCGCCCCTAGTCAGTTCGTGTTGGGAGCTACTTTCTGCAACGACGCGGAGGAAGCGACCAGCCTCAGCTCGCTCATCGAGCAGTATCGTCGCGATATCGCTTCGATCGCCGGAGTGTCGATCGATTCCGTTCAGATCAAGGTGTCGTTCGGCTGAGCACTCGCGGGCGCTCGATCCCGGCGAATCGTCCAAATCTGTGCCGCGCCACGCAATGGGACTAGGTGACTGAGGCGGGACTCCGCCGAAACAGCTGGACCGGCTCGCCTTCGCCGAAAATCGTCGGCGCGGATCGGTTCGAAGCCGAGCCTGCCCGCGAGCGTGATCGAGGGCGTGTTGTCGGGGTTGATCATGCACACGACCTCTTGCGGGCCGTGCGCTTCGTCGAACCAGCCGAGGGCGGCGGACATGGCCTCATGCGCGATGCCCTTGCCGACGCAATCGGCGGCCAGGATCCAGCCCGCTTCCGGCTTGTCGTCGAAATCGGATCCGAGGCCGCGGTACGAGTGAAACACGCCGCAGGTGCCGATCACGCGCGGGTCGCCTCGCTTGCGCAGGATGAAGCTGCCGTAGCCGCGCAGGAACCAGCTTCCCGCATTGCGGTGGAAGCGCTGGCTGTGATCCGCCCGATCGGGCTCGCCGCCCAGGAACCGGTAGGTCGCAGGGTCCGCGATCACTGCGAACATCGCCGATTCGTCTGACGCGACCGGTTGCCACAGTTCGAGCCGCTCGGTCGTCAGGACCGGTTCGCTCAAAGCACCGCGTCCAGCGCGTGGATGGTAACGCCGACCAGCCCGCCGACGACCGTGCCGTTCATCCGGATGAACTGGAGGTCGCGGCCGACCGCGCTCTCGATCCGGTCAGTGACGGTGCGCGCATCCCAGCGGCGCACGGTTTCCGACACCAGGCGGACGATCTGCCCGCCATAGCGCTGCGCCACGCCGACCGCGGTGCGGCGGGCGAGGCGGTTCACCTGCAGTTGCAGCCGTGGATCGCTTGCCAGCGAAGCCCCGAGTTCGGTCAGGCTTTCCGTGAGC
The DNA here is from genome assembly GCA_963728375.1 of uncultured Alphaproteobacteria bacterium. Lineage (GTDB taxonomy): Bacteria > Pseudomonadota > Alphaproteobacteria > Sphingomonadales > Sphingomonadaceae > Tsuneonella. Next base: position 159,244 of record CAVSJL010000002.1, on the reverse strand, counting down.
AGTCCCGGCAGGCCGCCGCCGGGTTCGCGCGCCGTCCGGATCAGCGATTCGCGCAGCCGCTCCCATACCCCGAGCCACCATTTCGCCACCGCCGGATTGTCGAGCAGGTCGTTCTTCGCCTTTTCGACTTTCGCGCGGGTTTCCGGGTCGTGGAGCAGGTCGTGCGCAAGCTTCTCGAGACCTTCGTTGAGCTTCCCGCGCAACGGGTGGGCGGGATCGACCAGCACCTCGGCCAGCAGCTTGTAGAGCCCGTCGAGCACCGAGTTGGCCAGCCGCTCGTCGAGACCGGTCCAGCGCACGAGACCGTTGGCCTTCTCGTGGATCATCGTGCGGATCAGGTCTTCGTTGTCCTCGATCGTCAGCCCCGCCCAGCGAACCGCCGAATCGATCAGCGGCAGGTGGCGCTTGTCGGCGATTGCGGCGGTCAGCATCTGGCCGAGCAGCGGCGCGACCTCGACCCGCGCGGCCAGCGCCTTGAGCCCGCCGCGCACTTGCGTGCCGAGCCGTTCGGGATCGAGCGAATCGAGGAATTCCGCGATCAGCTCGCCCGCCCCGGCGCGCAGCCGTGCCCCGGTTTCGCCCTGCGAGGGCGCGGCGAGATAGTCGCCGACCGCCTTGGCCAGGTTCATGTCGCGCATCCGCCGCGCGACCACCGCGGGGGTCAGGAAATTGTCCTGCAGGAACGCGGCCATCGTGTCGGCAATGCGGTCCTTGTTCTCGGGAATGATCGCGGTGTGCGGGATCGGCAGGCCCAGCGGACGGCGGAACAGCGCGGTCACCGCGAACCAGTCGGCCAGCCCGCCGACCATCGCCGCCTCGGCGAATGCGCGCACGTAGCCGACCGCCGGATGAAGGCCGAGATACTGGCTGGTGAGGACGTAGAGTCCCGCCATCGCCACCAGCAACCCGGTGGCAGTGCGCCGCATCGTGCGTGCGCGATCGATCGATAGTTGGGTGCCCCCCATGCGCTGCCAACGCGCGAGGGGGTGCGGGGTTTCGCCGGTCACTCGGCCGGAAGGCTTTCCGGAGCGGACGCCCCGGGCCGCCGCGGAACGGTGACCTCGTCGTCGCCCGGCCGGAAGGTCAGGAACCGCTGACGCAGCCACGGTCCGGCGCGCTTCTCGAACCCGTCGGCAAGGCTGAACCCGGCCGGGATCAGCACCAGCGTGAGAACGGTCGAGAGTATGAGCCCGCCGATCACCACCATGCCCATCGGCGCCCGCCATGCGCCGTCGCCCGACAGCGAGAGCGCGGTCGGAACCATGCCCGCGACCATCGCCACGGTCGTCATGACGATCGGCTGCGCGCGCTTGTGCCCCGCGTCGATGATCGCCTCGCGCTTGGGCACGCCGTGTTCCATTTCCTCGATCGCGAAGTCGATCAGCAGGATCGAGTTCTTGGCGACGATGCCGAGCAGCATGAGGATGCCGATGTAGACCGGCATCGAGATCGGCACCGGCTGGCCGTTCATGACCATGCCGAAGATCCACAATCCGATGAGCCCGCCGAGCGGCGCGAGCAGCAGCGAGGTCATGTTCACGAGCGGCGAGATGAACCGCCGGTAGAGCAGCACCAGCACCGCGAAGACGAGAAACACCCCACTGACGACCGCGACGATGAACGACTGGATCACCTCTGCCTGGCGCTTGTCCTGACCGACCGGCTCGCTGCTGACACCCTGGGGCAGGTTCGCCATGACGGGCAGCTTGCGGACTTCGGTCATGACCGGACCGGACACCGCATTTGGCCCGAGGTCCGCGCCGACGACGACGCGCCGCGACTGGTTGTAGCGCTGGATCTGCGTGGGGCCCGCGCCGAAGCTGATTTCGGCGACCCGGCTCAGCGGGACCGCGCCACCGCTTGCGGTCTGCACCGGGAGGTTCTCGATCGTCGACAGGTCCTGGCGCGAACTGCGCGGGAGGATCACGCGGATCGGAATCTGCCGGTCCGACAGCGAGAACTTGGCCGAATTCTGGTCGATCTCGCCCAACGTGGCAATGCGGATCGCCTGGCTGAGCGATGCGGTGGTGACGCCGAGAGACGCGGCGAGGTCCATGCGCGGACGAATGATCAGTTCCGGACGCTGGAGGTCGGCCGCGATGCGCGGGGCGACCACGCCCTCGACGCCGCGCATCTGCTCGACGAGCGTCTGCGCCGTCCTCTCGAGGACAGCGGGATCGCTGCCCGAAAGCATCACCGACAGCGCGCGGCCGCTGCCGCCCCCGCCGCCGTCGCCGCCCTGGAAGTTGATCTGCGCGTCGGGGATGGTCTGAAGCTGGGGCGTCAGGCGCTTTTCGAACTCGGCAGTCTTGGTATCCCGTTCGCCGGCCGGCTTGAGCGCGACGTACAGCATCGCGGAACCTTCGCGCACCGACTCGAGCACGCGCAGAACCTCGGGCTGGCGCTCGAGCAGCCGCGAGGCCCGCTTGGTGACGGCACCTGTCTGCTCGAGGGTGGTGCCGGGCACCATCTGCAGCGAGATCGCGGTCGTGTCGTTGTTCTCTTCGGGCTGGAACTGGGACGGCATCATCGCGAACATCGCGATCGTCGCGATGAACGCCACCACACCGAGGCAGAAGGCGAAGAATCGGTGATCGCGCGCGCGGGCGAGGAAGCGCTTGCCGGAAAAGCGGCTGCGTTCGGTCCAGCCGTTCGCATCGAAGCCGCGGACGCGGCCGTAGAGCAGGCCGACGAGGAAGGTCACCAGCCAGCCGAGCAGGAAGCCGGGGATGAACCCGCCGAAGAATCCGCCAAGCGTCAGCCCGAAGGCCGACGGAGGCTCGGCCAGCGGATCGACCGGCGCGCTCGATGCCTGGACGATGGAAAACGCCATCAGGGCCACGCCCAGCACGATCGCCGGCATATAATAGGCTAACCGCGTCGGGGCATAGGTAAGCCGCGCGCGCATCGCGTGGCTCTTGCGCGCGTCCAGCGTCCAGGTCAGCACCCGCATGTAGAAGTCCATCGCGGGCCCCTCGCCGTGGGATGCCTGCCCGTGCGAGCGCAGGAAATAGGCCGCGATCATCGGCGTGATCATTCGTGCGACCGCCAGGCTGCACAGCACCGCGACCACCACCGTGAGGCCGAACGGCTTGAAGAATTCGCCCGGGATGCCGGGCATCAGGCCCACCGGCAGGAACACCGCGACGATGGAGAAGGTCGTCGCGACGACCGCGAGGCCGATCTCGTCGGCCGCGTCGATACTCGCCTGGTAGGCCGATTTGCCCATGCGCATGTGGCGCACGATATTCTCGATCTCGACGATCGCGTCGTCGACCAGCACCCCCGCGACGAGGCCGAGCGCGAGCAGCGACAGCGTGTTCAGGTTGAAACCGAGCAGGTCCATGAACCAGAACGTCGGGATCGCCGACAGCGGGATGGCGATCGCGCTGATGATCGTCGCGCGCCAGTCGCGCAGGAAGAAGAACACCACCACGATGGCGAGGATCGCGCCCTCGATCATCGCCGCCATGGAGCTTTCGTACTGGCCCTTGGTGTAATCGACCGGCGTGAAGAGGCTGGTGAAGCGGACGCGCGGATTTTCGGCCTGGATCTTGTCGAGGACGCGGACCGCGTCGTCGTAGACCGACACGTCGGACATGCCGCGCGCACGCTCGAGCGAGAAGGTGACGACCTCGCGCCCGTTGAGCTTGGAAAAGCTCGTCCGCTCGGAATAGCTGTCGGACACGTCGGCCACGTCGGACAGCTTGACCGTGCGTCCGCCGCCCAGGTTGATCTGGGTCTGACCCAGGTCGTAGGCGCCCTCCGCATTGCCGAGCACGCGGACCGACTGGCGGGAACCGGCGATCTCGGTCTGGCCGCCGGCGGCGTTGATGTTGGTCTGGCGCAGGACGGTGTTGATGTCGCGCGCGGTCACGCCGAGGGCCTGCATCCGCGCCGGGTCTACGACCACGCGGATCTGCCGGTCGACGCCGCCGCCGCGGCTGACCTTCGCCATGCCTTCGACCGAGAGCAGTTGCCGGCTCACGGTATCGTCGATGAACCAGCTGAGCTGTTCCAGCGTCATGTCGTCGGCGCTCACCGCGAAATAGCCGAGCAGGCTGCCGCCGTTGATCTCGACCTTGCGGACCTGCGGTTCGAGGATGCCGTCGGGCAGGTCGCTGCGGATCTGGTCGACCGCGTTCTTCACCTCGGCCACGGCGTCGTTCGAATCGGTGCCGACGGTGAAGAACACGAACGTATTCGAATTGCCTTCGGACGCGGTCGAGCTGATTTCCTCGACCCCGTTGATCGAGCGCACCGCGCCTTCGATCTTCTGGGTGATCTGGGTCTCGACCTCGGTCGGTGCCGCGCCGGGCTGGCTGACGTTGATCGTGACCGCCGGGAAGTCGACTTCCGGGAAGTTGATCACCGTCATCCGGTTGAACGCGACGAGACCCGCGATCAGCAGCCCTGCGAACAGGATGATCGGGATCACCGGGTTGCGGATCGACCAGGCGGAAATGTTGCGCAGGTTCATAAGGTGCGCCTCAGCGGCCAGCCGTGGGCTTGACCTTGTCCCCTTCGGTGAGGAAACCGCCGGCGCGCAGAACGATCCGCTCGTTGCCGGTCAGTCCTTGAACCACCGCGATGCCGTCGGCCGTGACCAGGCCGGTCTTGATCGGCCGGCGGACGACCTTGTCGTCCTTGCCGACGATCAGCACGAAGGTCCCCTTGTCGTCGCTCTGGATGGCCGATTCGGGCAACTTGGGAGCCACCAGCGTGCCGCTCGAGATTTCGGCGCTGGCGAAACCGCCCGGGCGCAGTTCGGGCGCGTAGGACAGCGCGATCCGCGCCTCGCCCTGGCGGGACTGCTGGTCGATCGTCGGACTGATCTGCCAGACCTGGCCGGTGAACGACTTCTCGCTCGATACCGGGGTCACCACGGCCGAAGTGCCGACCGAAAGGTTCGCGAGGTCTTCCTCGCTCAGCAGGGCGCGCAGTTCCATCTCGCCGCCCTTGGCGATGGTGAACAGCGGTCCGCCGCCGGCACCAACCGTCTGACCCGGCTCGACCGAGCGGGTCAGCACGAGGCCCGAGGTGGGCGCGTAGATGTTGAGCCGCGCGGTGCGGGCCTGCAGCTCGCCGAGCGTCGCCCTCGCGACTCCGACGCGGGCACGGGCGGCATCGCGGGTCGCGGTCAGCCGGTCGACATCCGCCTTGGAGATGAAGCCGCGATCGACGAGCTTGAGCGCGCGCTCGAGGTTGGCCTGCGCGAGGTTGAGATCGGACTGCGCGACACCGATCTGCGCGCGCGCGCCCTCGATCTGCTGGTTCTGGACCGAGCGGTCGATCGAGACGAGCACTTGCCCCTGGCGCACCCACTCGCCCTCTTCGGCGGCGACCGAGACCACGCGGCCACCTTCGCCGACCGAGCCGACGGGTATCTCGCGCCGCGCGGCAAGCGTGCCGCTCGCGTTGATCGTCCCTTCGATCGTGGTCTGGCCGGGAGTGGTGACGGTCACCACCGGCACGAGCGAGCCGTCGTCGGCGGGAATCGCCTCGCCCGAACCCTTCGCATAGATATAAAGGGCAACGATCAGCGCGAACGCCGCCGCAATCCCCCAGATCGCCAGCCGTCGGCGACGCCTCGCACCCTCGCCGGAATCGTCCAGCGTGTGCACGGCTTCGTCGTCCGGTACGACGGTGGTTTCGTAATTCATTCGATCCTGCCCTGACGAGCCCGCAAGTGTATTACACTGATAGGGCACCACGCGCAAGCGCGTCAGGTCGCCATAGACGCGCCTCGGCGAGAGGGCAATTGCAGGCTCGACCGGGGACTTGTCCTGTCCGACGAGCGTCCCCCGGCTATCGAGACGGGCGCCCGGACCGTCAGTGCCGCACGCGCCAGACCTGCCATCCGTCGCCGCCGCGGGACGGCACCGGGGTCAGCCAGCCGGGAGCCTTGTCCTCCAGCAGGCGAGCCGCGAGACCCTGCGGGGCCTTGTGGGAGTAGACGTAAGGCTCCCCGACCGAGGGGCACAGCGCGACATAATCGACCTTCTCGCGCAGCACGATTTCGCGGGCGGTGTCTTCGTCGCCGATGAAGGCGCGGATGACGGTCGCCATCTTCGGCGCGCGGTGATGGCCGGTGGCGAGCACCGACTGGCGCGTGTCGCGCAGCACGGCAGGCGCGACGTCGAACGGCACCAGCGCCCTGCCTTGCGGAAGCGCGGCGAGCGTGGCCGGATAGCTGGAAATTCCGCACTCGCCGGCGTCGGGCGAGACTTGCACCTGTGTCTGACCCGCCCGCCCGGGTACCGCGCTCACCAGCAGCAACGCGGGAGCGGCGGGCATAAGCGCAAGGAACACTCCGCCGTAGACCATCGCCCGCTTCATCGGCCGCTGGCGATGGCGGACCCCGCGCAGCCACTCACGCAGTTGCCAGCTGAGCGGCAGCATCGACAATGCTCCGGCCACCGCGCCGGCGCGCGCCACGAAGATGCTGAGAACGAGGACCGAGGCGAGGAGCACCGCGTATTCCATCCACCAGCGCCGGGCCCATGACGACGACCGTCCGGCGAGGCGAAGGGTCGCGACAAGCGCGATGACGGGGGGAATTATGACTTGCAGCATCGACGATAGCCGTCTGGTGCCAGATCGGCATGCCTTCGAGGACGTTGTCGTACCACATCGTTCGCGACAGCGGATCGAGCGCGACGAATGCGCCGCTCGTGCACGCCGGAGCGATTTGCGCGACAATCGCGAGTGCGCCACCCGCGGCAATCGCGTAGCCGCCGAACACGAATGTGCGCGGGCGCGGTTCGAGCGCGGAAGTGACGGTGAGGACGACGGCGCCCCAGGCGAACACCGCGAGGTGAACGGGGGCGATCGCATCGCACACCTCGGCAACCCCGGACAGCCGGTGCGTCGCCATGAACAGAGCGATCGAGACGACCGCCAGAGCCTGCATCGAATGCACCAGCCACACGCGCTCGGACCGATCGACGATCCAGCGCCAGGCGAGTATCGCCATGAACACGGCCGCGACCGGCAATTGCTCGAGCGAGATCGACAGCGCGGTCGCCAGCGCCCCGCCGACCATCCATCCGCCGATGCGCGGCGATCGCGCCATCAGGCCGTTGACCGCCAGCAGGACCAGCGCAATCTGCCAGCCGTGATGATCGATCCGCATCGGACGCATCTGGGCCAGGACGGGGATCGAGAACGCAAAGGCGAGACAGGCAAAGAGCGCCATCTCCTCGCCGAGCAGGCGCCAGGCGATCCGCCCGATCAGCAGCAGGCAGGCGAACAGCGTGATCAGCGGAACGACGATCATCGCGACCATCTCCGCCGCCGGCTGGCCGACGATAGCGCGCAGGGCCAGAATGACGGCCGCGAGGGGCAGGTCCACCAGCCGCGACCAGTGCATGACGGTCCCGCCCGCACGGTACTGGGTAAGATCGAACCAGCCCTGACCGTCGACCAGCGCGCGAACCTGGACCAGCCGCAGCACGTCGTCGGGATCGGGAAACTGGTAGTTTGTCAGGGCGTGGAGGTTGGTGACGATCAGCAGCGCCGAAATCATCAGCCACGCCAGGGTGACCCGAATCAGCAGATCGGGCGCCAGCGCCGGGCGCCGCCGTTCGACGAACAGCGTCACGCCGCCGCTCCGGAACCGCGAAAGACGATCCGGTTGCGCAGCATCCAGGTTATCGCGAAACTCGCCCCGATCGCTGCCAGCTTGGCAAGGCGCGGATCGATTCCCGCGATGTCGCCGAGGCCGACGATGCCGGTGGTCAGCCCCAGTCCGACCATCGCCGATCCGACGAACAGCGCCTTCTGCCGGGTCCGCCCGCGACCACGCTCGGCGACGCCGTCGGTGAACACGGTGCGGCTCGACAGCATCCAGTGCGCGGCGATGCCGAGGGCATAGCCGATCGCGGAGGCCGCCGCTGCGGGCAGGGCGAGCGCGAGCAGGGCAAGGAAGCTTGCGATGTCGACAGCCAGCGCACCTACGCTGGCCAGTCCGTAACGGACCAGCCGCCGGTCGGCGATGCGCAAGAGACTGGCGAACATGGTGATCGCTCCTGAATGTCCCAGCCCACGCGCATGCGTGCGAAGGGACGGCCATTGTCGGTCGATCTGGTTAAGGATTGGAGAATCCACGACTTGCCCCCTTTGCGTGCCTGCGCCCGGTCAGGCGACCTTGCGGCCGTCCGCAACCCGCGTCGGGACCGAGCGGACGGAGCCGAGCGCGGCAGCCTGATCGTCGGTTATCTCGCGCTGCGGCACGGCCTTTTCGGCGCCCCCGAATTGACCTTCGTCGCCCGCTTCGTGGTATTCGGCGTCCTCGTTGACGCACCAGGTGTCGTAGAGCCGCTCGCCGGCGAGGATGTTCTCGACCGTCAGCATCGCGGTCATCATCGCGTGGTCCTGGTTGTTGTAGCGGTGCATTCCGTTGCGGCCGACGAGGTGCAGCGTCGGGTGCTTTTCTTCCAGCTCGAAGCGCATCGCCGCCACGTTCGCGGCATAGGTTTCGTCATAGACCGGATAGGCCTTTTCCTGCCGCACGACTGCGCCGCCCTTGACCTTCTTCGGGTCGAGCAGGCCGAGGATGTCCATCTCCCGGGTCGCCAGCGCGACGAGGTCCTCGTCCGCCATCGACCATAGCCCGTCGCCTTCGAAGCAGAAGTATTCCAGACCGACGCAGGCCATGTTCTCGTCCGGCACCATCTCGGGGCTCCACGAACGGAAGTTCTGCACGCGGCCGACCTTCACCTTGCTGTCGTGGATATAGATCCAGTTGTCGGGGAACAGGTCTTCGCCCTCGACCATCAGCGCGACGGTCAGGAAGTCGCGGTACCTGAGGTTCGCGGCATTGAGCGTGGTGTCCGGCAGCGGATGAAGGCGCGCCGCCAGCTCGCGCATGGGCGCGCTGCTGATCGCGTTGGCGGCCTTCACGACGACCTTGTGCCCGTTCGAATCGACCGCGGTCATGCGCCAGCCGCCCCCGTTCTCGCGATCGCCGTCGGCCGCGAGCTGTTCGAGGCCGTGACCCATGATCACGGTGCCTAGGCCTGTCGCCTCGATCCTGTCGCGCGCGGCGTCCCACATCATGCCGGGGCCCTGCCGCGGGTAGCGGAACGTCTCGAGCAGGGTCTTGACCGCCTGCCCGTCGTTGGGCGCCTTGTTGAGGCCGAGCGAGCGCTTGAGCCCGTCGGTCACCGCGCCCCAGAGCGAAAGACCCTTGATGCGCTGGGCGGCCCAGTCGGCGCTCATCTCGTTGCAGGGCATGCCCCAGACCTTCTCGGTGTAGGTCTTGAAGAAGATCGAATAGAGCCGCTTGCCGAACTGGTTGCTGGTCCAGTCCTCGAAGCTGCGGACGTTCTTCACCGGAAAGACCTTGGACCAGAGATAGCTCGCCATGCAGGTGGCCGACCGCCAGAGTCCCAGGTTCCACAGCGCTTCGAACGCGCGCAGCGGATAGCTGTAGAACTTGCCCTCGTAATAGATGCGGCTCATCCGGGGGCGCTGGATGAAATCGTCGGGCAGGATCTCGTTCCACAGGTCGACGACCGCCTGCGACTTCGAGAAGAAGCGGTGCCCGCCGATGTCGAAGCGGTAGCCTTCGTGTTCGACCGTGCGGCTGATGCCGCCGACGTAGGTCCCGTCCTTCTCGACGATCGCGACCGTCTTGCCCGCCTTCGTCAGCAGGTACCCGGCGGTCAGCCCGGCCGGCCCGGCGCCGATGATGGCGACGTCGACTGCCAGCTCGTTCGGCGTATTCGTCATGCAAGCCCCCCAATTCGATTGATCGGGGAGTGAAGGATATTGGTTACCGGAAGGTAAACGCGCCCCGCATTGCGGTCAGCGGCGCAGGGCTGCGGCGAATCGCGGTCGCTCGATCAGCGCCGGGTCCTGCGCTCCCGCGGCGAACTGCGCGAGCTGGCTGAGGCTGAAGGTGTCGTCGAACACGAGGCCGTAGACGTCCCCCTTGCGCCAGCGCACGCGGGCGCGGACTTCGGGCAGGATGTCCGATACGATCCGCAGCGGCTGGTCGATCGCAAGCCGTTCGCCGGTCTCGATCCGCGCGCCCTGCTGCGAAACGTTGAGGACCTCCGCCGCAACACGCCGCCCGAGGAAGGCGAGTTCGACCGGGAACGCCAGGTTGAGCCGCAACTGGCGCTTGGGATAACGGCCCGCCTCGGCGATCAGGCGCACGATGTCGACCTGGTCGAGGAACCGGTAGCCCACCTCGTTGCCCCGGTCCCAGACCGCCGCGATCCGGTGGCGCTCACCGGTCTGCAGTTCGAGCACGAGCTCGTCGCCCGCCGGCAGCGGATGAAACCCGCGCAGCGAGATACCGCTTTCCGACACGTCGCGGATGACGGCGATGAATTCGCCGCTCGGCGCGATCAGCTTGGCTGCGCGGATAAGCAGCGTGAACCGCGGCGCCGTGCGATCCTCGACTGCTTCCCCGGTCGCCTGCTGCGGCACCTCGATACGTACTTGCTCCATTCGCGAACCCCGATTGCAACGGCACCCCTGCCGCGGAGCATTTCCTGACAGAAAACGGTCTCGAACCGTTTTCTAGGAACTAAGGGTAATTACGATCTTATGCGCGAGGGTTAATCGGCGCGCAGGAAATCGCTGCAGAGGGGAGGTGTCGGCTGGTGCGGGTGGTGGGACTCGAACCCACACGACCATAAGGTCAGGGGATTTTAAGTCCCCGGCGTCTACCGTTCCGCCACACCCGCTTTCCAGCGCGCCCTAGCGCGGTGCCGCGGCGGCGGCAATTTACCGTTGATGGTGGCGCGCCGCTCAGTCTTCGTTGAGCGAGCGGCGCATTTCCTTGCCGGGCTTGAAGTAGGGCACTTTCTTCGCCGGCACGTCGACCGCCTCGCCGGTGCGCGGATTGCGTCCCTTGCGAGCGCCGCGATCACGGGTGGAAAACGCGCCGAAGCCGCGCAGCTCGACCCGGCCGCCGTCAGCGAGCCGTTTGCCGATTTCGTCGAAGAAGATGTCCACCACCTGCTCGACCTCTTCGATCCTGAGCTCGGGATTCTCCTTGGCGATTGCCTGCAGCAGTTCCGATCTGATCACCTTACCACCCTCCGATCGCGGCCTTTTGTCGTTGTAACCGTGCGACCAGCTTTCTTGCGACGGCGACAGCGTGCCAGAGAGCGGTGTCGAGCGCAATCTCGGTTGTGTGGCAATATCTTCAGGCGCGCTCCAGCAATTCGGACGGATCGATCCCCAGCCGCTCGATACGGGCTGCGATCTCGGGCCATTCCTCGTCGATGAACCGCTTGCGCTCGGCCCGGCGCAGGCGCTCGGCGGCACCGGGGGCGACGTACATCCCGACGCCGCGCTGGACCTCGACCAGTCCCTCGCTCTGGAACAACTGGTAGGCCTTGGCGACGGTCAGCGGATTGGCGCCCTGATCGGCGGCGAACGCGCGTACCGAAGGGAGCATCTCGCCTTCGCCGTAGCGGCCTTCGATGATTGCCGCCGCGATCATGTCGCGCAGCCGCAGGTAAACTGGCTGGCTCTGCTGCATCATGGGCGGTCCTCTTTGCGCTCTGCGGCGCGGTCCGCGGCAACGAACACGAACGCCTGCGGTGCATCAGTGCCATAATACAGCGGGGCGCGTCAAGGCGGCCGGTCCGTGGGTGCAACGCAAGTTGCGAGTGAAACTAGCTCTTCACATGGGAAATCTTGCCGCTAGGGTGCGCGCGATTCCGGCTCGGGGAGGGCCGGTGCAAGGACAAGGGTTTCGCACGTATGGCTTCACAGCAGCTTCCGCACGGCGATAGCGCCGGCACGTTCCTGGGGCACCCGAAGGGGCTGTTCATGCTCTTCTTCGCCGAGATGTGGGAGCGCTTCTCCTACTACGGCATGCGGGCGCTGCTGATCTTCTACCTGACCAAGCACTGGCTATACAGCGACAGCGAAGCGGGCATCATCTACGGCGCCTACACCGCGCTGGTTTACATCACTCCCGTCGTCGGCGGATACCTTGCCGACAGATACCTCGGTCAGCGCAAGGCGGTGCAATTCGGCGCGGTCCTGCTGACACTCGGTCACTTCTTCATGGCGTTCGAGGGGGATGCGGGCGCGGGGCACGCCGACAACCCGGTCATCAACATATTCTGGCTGGCGCTGGCTTTGATCATCGTCGGCTCGGGCTTCCTGAAGGCCAACATCTCGGTGATCGTGGGCCAGCTCTACCCGCGCACCGACGTGCGCCGGGACGGGGCCTACACCATCTTCTATATGGGGATTAACCTGGGCGCGGCGCTGGGCTCGCTACTGTGCGGCTACATCGGTGAAACCTACGGCTGGGCCTACGGTTTCGGCCTTGCCGGGATCGGCATGCTGGCGGGTCTTGTGGTCTTTGTCATCGGCCGAGGTCTTCTGCTCGGCCGCGGCGAGCCGCCGGTCGCCCTCGCCAAAGGTCGTGAGTTTGCCATGTACGGCGTGGGTCTCGGGCTCGTCGCGCTGTGCTGGGTCCTCGTGCAGAACCAGTCGGTAGTCGGATGGCTGCTGGGCGTATTCGGCGGCCTCCTTGTTCTCTATGTCATCGGCGTTGCGGTGACCAAGCTGCAGCCGCAGGAGCGCGACCGGATTTTCGCCGCTCTGTTCCTGATCATCACCTCGATCATCTTCTGGGCGCTGTTCGAGCAGGCAGGCTCGAGCCTCAACCTGTTCACGGACCGCCACGTCGATCGCGGAGGAGTGCCGGCGTCGGTCTTCCAGTCGATCAACGCGATCTACATCATCCTGCTTGCCCCGCTGTTCGCCACCGCGTGGACCCTGCTCGGACGCAAGGGGATGGAGCCGTCGACGCCGTTCAAGTTCGGCCTCGGCGTGGTCCAGGTCGGCCTCGGCTTCCTGGTGCTGGTCTGGGGCGCCCGTTCGGTCGGGATCGACGTCCCGACGCCGGTGATCTTCATCTTCCTGATCTACCTGCTGCACACCACCGGCGAACTGTGCCTCTCGCCCTGTCGGTCTCTCGGCCATGAACCGGCTTGCGCCGGCGCACATGGCTTCGCTGATCATGGGCACCTGGTTCTTCGCCTCGGCGACCGGCAACTTCGCCGCGGGCCTGATTGCCGCCGCCACCGGCGCCGAGGGCGCCGGCGAGGAAGCCGGCAAGGAGGTCGTGCTGGGCGTCTACTCGACCGTCGGCTGGGTTGCGGTCGGAGTGGGCGTGGTGGTCCTTGTGATCAGCCCGTTGATCAAGCGGCTGATGCACCTCGACACCCTGCGCGACGACAACGTCGGCGACGATCTGGATGGTCAGGAGCAAGCCGGCATCGAGGCCCAGGAAGCGGGAATCCATCCCGCAACCCGCCCGCAATAACGACGGCCTTCGAACAGGATTCCGGGGGGGCGTGCCGATGCCGGTTCGCCCCCTCGACCGAGACAAGATGGGGAAATGATGAAGCTTGGGTCCATTCTCGTCGCCGCGGTCTCCGCGCTGGCGCTGTCGGCCTGCGCCGCGACCACCGATGACACGGCCAAGAGTGCGAGTGCGCTCACCGCGGCCGACAAGAACCCGTTTCCATCGACCTATACGGCTTATCCGGGAACGCCGACCGCGCTCGTCGGGGCGACGGTGTTCGACGGGGCCGGGGGCCGGATCGACAACGGCACCGTCCTGTTCGCGGAGGGCAAGGTCGTCGGCATCGGCGGGGCCGACCTCGCGATTCCCGCCGGCTTCACCCGCATCGACGCGGCGGGCAAGTACGTTACGCCCGGCGTGATCGACATCCACTCGCACCTCGGCGACTATCCCTCACCGGGTATCGCGGCGCTGTCCGATGGCAACGAGGCGACCAGCCCGACCACGCCGGAGGTGTGGGCCGAGCATTCGATCTGGCCGCAGGACCCCGGCTTCAGCCGCGCGCTGGCCAATGGCGGGGTGACGAGCCTGCAGATCCTCCCCGGCTCGGCCAACCTTGCCGGTGGCCGTTCGGCGATCATCAAGAACGTGCCCGCCCGCACGGTACAGGGAATGAAATTCCCCGGTGCACCCTATGGCTTCAAGATGGCCTGCGGGGAGAACCCGAAGCGCGTCTACGGCGGCAAGGGCCGCATGCCCTCGACCCGCATGGGCAACATCGCGGTCGACCGCCAGATGTGGCTCGACGCCAAGGCCTACGACGGCAAGAAGCGCGACCTTGCCAAGGAGACGCTCAAGGGCGTGCTCGGCGGCGAGATCCTCGTCCAGAACCACTGCTACCGAGCCGACGAGATGGCCATCGTCATGGATATGGCCAAGGAGATGGGATACCAGGTTACCGCATTCCATCACGCGGTTGAGAGCTACAAGATTGCCGACCTTCTGAAGGCCAACGACGTCTGCAGCGCGGTCTGGGCCGACTGGTACGGCTTCAAGATGGAAAGCTACGACGGCATTCCCGAGAATGCCGCGCTGATCCACAATGCGGGCGCTTGCGTGATCATTCACTCGGACGACGCAAACGGCATCCAGCGACTCAACCAGGAAGCGGCCAAAGCGCAGGCGGCGGGACGTCGCGCCGGAATCGCGATTTCGGATGCCGACGTGGTGCGCTGGTTCACGCTCAATCCCGCGCACGCGATGGGGATCGATCAGTGGACGGGCAGCCTGGCGGACGGAAAGATGGCCGACGTGGTGCTGTGGAACGGCAATCCGCTGTCGGTCTATTCGCGGCCCGAGAAGGTCTGGATCGATGGCGCATTGATGTACGACTACGACGATCCCAAGCGGCGACCGGTGAGCGATTTCGAGCTCGGCCAGCCGGGCGAAGGAGACGTGAAATGATCGCGCGCTTCGCTATCGGTGCGGCTTTGCTCGCACTGTCGGCGCCCGTCGCGGCGCAGGACTTCGCGATCACCAACGCGACGGTTGCGACCGGCGACGGCAGCGATCCGGTCGACGGCGCGACGGTCGTCGTGCGCGGGGGCAGGATCGTCGCCGCCGGCACCGGGGTCAGCGTTCCGGCGGGGATGCAGGCGGTCGACGGGACCGGCAAGTGGGTCACCCCGGGCGTGTTCGCGGCGATGACCTCGCTCGGGCTCTACGATGCCGAGGGGATCGCGGAATCCGACGACAGCTCGGCGCGCGGATCGCCGTTCGGCGCCGCGCTCGACGTGGCTCCCGCACTCAATCCGGCCTCGCAGCACGTCGCGGTCGCGCGGATGGCGGGGATCACCCGGGCGAGCGTGTTCGGCACGCCGTCGTCCTCGATCTTCGGCGGGCAGGGCGCTGTGGTGGATCTGGGCGCCGACCCGGACATGGTCGTGCGCCCGCGCGCGTTCCAGCTCGTCGTGCTCGGCGAGAACGGCGCGCGGATTGCAGGCGGCAGCCGCGTCAGCGCGCACGCTCTGTTGCGCAATGCGCTGCGCGAGGCGCGCCAGTACGGCAACGATGCCCGGCTCACCGGCGCGCGCCGTGCGCCCGACCTGAAGACCGGCGACGACATTCCGGTCGATCCGCGGCTGACCGACAACGCGGTCCAGCGCGAGGATGTGCTGCTGACGCGGTTCGATGCCGCTGCGCTCGTGCCGGTGGTGAACGGCGCCCAGCCCCTCTACGTCTCGGTCGAGCGTGCGTCCGACATCCGCGCGGTGCTTGCCCTCAAGCAGGAATTTCCAGACCTTCGACTGGTGCTCGTCGGGGTGAGCGAAGGCTGGCTGGTGGCGGACGAGATCGCTGCTGCGGGCGTGCCGGTGATCGCCGATCCGGTCGACGACCTGCCTTCGAAGTTCGAACAACTCGCCGCCACGCAGAGCAACGTCGGCCGCATGGTCGCCGCCGGGGTCCAGGTCGCGCTCGGCGGCCTTGCAGGCTCGACCGGCGACCAGCCGAGGAACCTGACGCAGTACGCCGGCAACCTCGTCGCGCTGACCAAAGTGCCGCGCGCGAGCGGCTTGAGCTGGGGACAGGCCTTCGCGGCGATTACTTCGATCCCTGCGAAGATCTCGGGCTACGCCGGGCGCTTCGGCGTGCTGGCACCGGGAGCGGCGGGTGATCTCGTGGTGTGGGACGGCGACCCGCTCGAGGTGACGACCGCCCCAGAACGGGTCTTCGTCGACGGGGTCGAACAGCCGAAGGACGACCACCAGACGCGTCTGCGCGATCGCTACCGAGACCTCGACGAGAGCACGTTGCCGAAGGCGTACGACTGGTGATCTGGAAATTCGCAGGAGAAAGCGGCGCGACGATCGCGCTGGGTGCGGCGCTGATCGCGGGTGCGGCGGCGCTGGCGCAGGACGGGGGCGAGAGCGGCCCGCCCGATCGCAGCCAGGACATGCAATGGGTCAGCGCGCAGCAGGCGGCGCTGGCCGAGCGCGCCGCGCAGCCCGGTTGGCGGACGGCGGAAGGCGGCGTGCTCTGGCGGCGTGTCGCGGGCGACGGCAGCGGGGCGCACCCCACGGTCGATGACGTCGTGACGGTCCACTACACCGGCAGCTTCGTGGGCGGCAGCGTGTTCGATACCTCCGAAGGCGGAGAGCCCGCGACGTTCCCGCTCGGCCGGCTGATCCCGGCCTGGCAGGCGGCGATACCGCAGATGGGTGTGGGCGACACGATCGAGATCGCCTCGCCTGCTCCCGCGGCCTATGGCATGAAGGGCAAGGGGCCGATCCCCGGCGGCGCAACGCTGCTGTTCACGGTACGGCTGCTCGGGATCGAAAAGTGAGTTACGATCCGCGAAACTGATGTGATCTAACCGGGTCGAGGGGGAGAACACAATGGATCCGGCCCTGTTGCAATTGCTCGCCGCGAGCATCGCCCTCGTCGGCACCCATTTCGCGCTCTCGCATCCGCTCCGTTCGCCGATCGCCGGGCGCATCGGAGAGGGGCCGTTTCTCCTTCTTTATTCGCTCGTCGCCTTGGCGGCCTTGGGCTGGATGGTCGTCGCGTTTCGCGCGGCTCCGGTCGGTGACCTCTACGGCACCGGGGATGCGGGCTGGATCGCCGCCAGCCTGCTGACGATCCCCGCGCTGCTGCTGTTCCTCGGCTCGCTCTGGAAAAACCCCGCCTTGCCCGGAACCGGCACGAGGGTCGCCGCGACCCGCGAGCCGACGGGCGTCTTCCGCGTCACCCGTCACCCGATGATGTGGGGCTTCGCGCTCTGGGCGCTCGCGCATCTTCTGCTCGGCTGGAGCTGGCGGACGACGATCGTCGCGCTCGCGGTCGGCGTGCTCGCGCTCGTCGGGGCGCACCTGCAGGACCGCAAGAAGGAAGCGCTGCTGGGCGAGGCCTGGGCCGGGTGGGAGGCGAAAACGAGCTACTGGCCGCGCTGGCAGCACCTCTTCACCGCCGGTTGGCTGCTGTGGGCGGTGACGCTGGCGCTGTGGCTCGTCGCGACCTGGTCGCACATCCATGCCGCGGGCGTGCCGGCCGGCATCTGGCGCTGGGCGCCTTGATACGCGAGGCTTGCGGAGCGGCGCGGGCGCCCGCACTGGGCGCGCATGGATAACACCGCCGCTCTCGAAGCCGAGCGCTCCCGTCTCAAGGCTTCCACCCGCCACCTGTTCGGCGCCGGACCGCGCCATCCGGCCGAGGAATTCGAGGCCGTCGCCGCCTGGCTCCGCGAGAACGACGTTCAGCCCGACAACTACGGCACCGGCGCGCTGATCGAGGATTTCGAGCGCGAAGTCGCGGGCCTCTTCGGCACGGAAGCCGCGCGCTTCATGCCCTCGGGCTGCATGGCGCAGCCGATCGCATTGCGCATCTGGAGCGATCGTGCGGGCAACCCGGTGACCGCGTTCCACCCGACCTCGCACCTCGAACTGCACGAGGATCACGGCTACCGCGAACTCCACGGCCTCACCGCGCACCTGCTCGGCGACGCCGACCGTCCGACCACCGCCGCCGACCTTTCCGCGCTGATCGGGCCGGACGGCGCGGCGCACGACAGCGGGCTGGCGAGCCTGCTGGTCGAACTGCCCGCGCGCGAGATCGGCGGGCAGTTGCCGAGCTGGGACGAGCTCGTCGAACTCAGCGAGCTCGCCCGCGCCAAAGGCATTCGCCTCCACCTCGATGGCGCGCGGGTGTGGCAGGCCGCGCCCGCCTATGGCCGCACCCTCGCCGAGATCGCCGCGCTGTTCGATTCGGTCTACGTATCGTTCTACAAGGACGTCGGCGCACTGCCGGGCGCGATGCTGCTCGGGCCGAAAGACTTCATCGACGAGGCCGCGGTCTGGCAGCGCCGCCAGGGCGGCACGCTCTACACCGCGATGGGTAACGTCGTCTCCGCGCGGCTCCATTTTGCCGAGTGCCTCGAGCGGATGCCCCGCCTCGTCGAGCGCGCCAGGGAAGTCGCCGCGCTGTTCTCAGCGCACCCCCGCGCGACCGTCACCCCCGACCCGCCGCACACGAGCATGTTCCATTTGGCGATCGAAGGCGACGCCGAAACGCTGCTTGCCGCCCGCGACGAGGCGGCGCGCAGGACCGGCATCTGGCTGACGACTGCGCTGAAGCCGGTCGAGGGCGAGAATGCCGTGAAAACCGAACTGTCGATGGGCCCGTCGAGCCTGACGGTAAGCGACGGCGAACTGGCCGAGGCGATCGCGATCCTGCTCGAAGGCTAGGCGCGCGCCTCTTCCACGCCAGTGCTGTTGTGGCGCAGCGCCTTCAGCACGGTGTCGACGATGTGCGGCGCGTTGAGGCCGGCCTCGTCGTACTGCTTCGCCGGGTCGTCGTGATCCTGGAACACGTCGGGCAGGCGCATCGTGCGGATCTTGAGGCCGCCATCCAGCAGTCCCTCGTCGCTCGCGTGGGTGAGCACATGCGCGCCGAGACCGCCGATCGCGGCTTCCTCGACCGTGACGACGACTTCGTGGTCCCGCATCAGGCGGTCGATCAGTTCGGTGTCGAGCGGCTTGGCGAAGCGCAAGTCGGCGACCGTCGTCGAAAGACCCTTGGCCTCGAGCGCGTCGGCGGCCTTTTCGGCTTCGGCGAGGCGCGTGCCGAGCGACAGGATCGCCACCTTGGTGCCTTCGCGCACCACGCGGCCCTTGCCGATCTCGAGCAGCTGGGGCGTCTCGGGCAGGGCGACGCCGGTGCCGCCGCCGCGCGGATAGCGGAAGGCGATCGGGCCGCTGTCGTGCATCGCCGCGGTATAAGTCATGTGGACCAGCTCGGCCTCGTCGGCGGCGGCCATGACGACCATGTTCGGCAGCGTCGAGAGATACGTGACGTCGAACGAACCCGCGTGCGTGCAGCCGTCGGCGCCGACCAGCCCCGCGCGGTCGATCGCGAAGCGCACCGGCAGGTTCTGGATCGCGACGTCGTGGACGACCTGGTCGAACGCGCGCTGGAGGAAGGTCGAATAGATCGCGCAGAACGGGCGCATCCCCTCGGCGGCAAGGCCCGCGGCAAAGGTCACGCCGTGCTGTTCGGCGATGCCGACGTCGAACGCCTTGTCGGGGTGCGCCTTGGCGAAGCGGTCGACGCCGGTCCCGCTCGGCATCGCGGCGGTGATCGCGCAGATGCGCGGGTCGGTGTCGGCCAGCCTGGCAAGGGTGTCGCCGAACACGTTCTGGTAGGCCGGCGGACCGCCCGCGCTTTTCTTCTGCTCGCCGGTGATGACGTCGAACTTCTGCACGCCGTGGTACTTGTCGGACGCGCTCTCGGCGGGGCCGTAGCCCTTGCCCTTCTGGGTCACGACGTGGATCAGGATCGGCCCCTGCTCGCTGTCGCGCACGTTTTCCAGCACCGGGATCAGGTGATCGAGGTTGTGACCGTCGATCGGGCCGACGTAGTAGAAGCCCAGCTCCTCGAACATCGTGCCGCCGGTGACCATGCCGCGGGCGTATTCCTCGGCCTTTTCGAGGCCGCTGAAGACGCGGCGCGAAAGCTTCTTGGAGATGCGCTTGGCAAGGCTGCGCAGGCCGAGATACTCGCTCGAGGAGACCATCCGCGCGAGGTAGGCCGACAGGCCGCCCACCGGCGGGGCGATCGACATGTCGTTGTCGTTGAGGATCACGATCAGCCGGTTACCCGCCTGTTCGGCGTTGTTCATCGCCTCGTAGGCCATGCCCGCGCTCATCGCGCCGTCGCCGATCACCGCGATGCCCCGGCCCGGCTTGCCCTGCATCTTGTTCGCCATCGCGAAGCCCAGCGCAGCCGAGATCGAGGTCGACGAGTGCGCCGCGCCGAACGGATCGTATTCGCTCTCGCTGCGCTTGGTGAAGCCGGACAGCCCGCCGCCCTGGCGCAGCGTGCGGATGCGGTCGCGGCGGCCGGTGATGATCTTGTGCGGATAGGCCTGGTGGCCCACGTCCCACACCAGCTTGTCGGTCGGCGTATCGAACACGTAGTGGATCGCGACCGTCAGCTCGACCACGCCGAGCCCGGAGCCGAGGTGCCCGCCGGTGCTGCCGACCGCGCTGATCATCTCCGCCCGCAGTTCGTCCGACAGCTGGCGCAGCTGTTCGGGCTTGAGCTTGCGGAGGTCGGTGGGCGTGTCGACGGTGTCGAGCAGCGGCGTTTCCGGGGTCGTCATGCCCGTGTCCCTACAACGGGGCGGCGAGCCTGTCGATGAACGGTTGCCGATGAAACCATGAGCATTTCGTGAGCAATCGTGACGATGGGGGCGGCCGGCGCGCGGGCGCTAGCGGCACTCGGCGCAGAGGCCGCGAATCTCGATCACCGGTCGTTCGGGCTTGAAATCGGCCGCTTCGGCAAGGCTGCGCACGGTCTTGCTGACCGCGTCGTTGTCGATATGCGTCGCCTCGCCGCATTCGTCGCAGACCAGGAAGATGCAGTCGTGCAGGCACCCCGGGTGGCTGTTGGCGAGATAGGCGTTCGACGATTCGACCCGCATGGCGAGGTTGTTCGTCACGAACAGGTCGAGGATGCGGTAGATCGAGTTGGGCGCGATGCGCTTGCCGCGCTTGGCCGAAACCTCGTCGGCGATGTCGTAGGCGCTCGCGGGGCTGGCGTGGGTGGCAAGCGCGCCGAACACGTCGGCGCGCAGGTCGGTCCACTGCTCGCCGGCATCGGTCAGCGCCGTTTCGGCCGCGTGGACGAGGTCGTGGCCCGAATGTTCGTTATGGTTGTGCTGGGTCGCCATGCGCCCAATGTAGTGCCGATGCCGCGGCGGCGCCAGTGCGCCAGATACTCCGTCAGCCGCTCGTGAAGCTGCTCTTCCAGACGCCCGGATAAGTCGCCTTGAGCGCGGCGACCTTGGGCGCGTCCCAGCGGCGGATGTACGGGTGGTCGGGGTTCTTCTGGGCGAAGTCCTGGTGGTAGCCCTCCGCCGGATAGAAAGCCTGCGCTCGCTCGATCGTGGTGACGATCGGTCTGGACCACACCTTCGCCGCGCCGAGTTGCGAGATATAGGCGCGCGCCACCGCGTTCTGCTCGGCAGACCTGGGAAAGAGCGCGCTGCGGTACTGTGTGCCTGTGTCGGGTCCTTGCCGGTTCTTCAGCGTCGGGTCGGCGACGACCGAGAAATAGATCCGCAGCAACTGGTCGTAACGGATGACGCTGGGATCGTACGTGACCTTGACCGCTTCGGCATGGCCGGTGCCGCCGCCCGAGACGGTGTCGTAGTCGGCGCTCGCCTCGGTCCCGCCGGTGTAGCCGCTGACCGCGCTTTTCACGCCCTTCACGTGGCTGAATACCGCCTCGACGCCCCAGAAACAGCCGCCCGCGAAGACAGCGGTCTTGAGTCCCTTTTCGCTGGCGGTGCGCTTCGCCTGCGGCGCGGCCACGGCCGCCTCACCCGCAATGGCAGGCTGCTGGCAGCCGGCGAGCGCGAGGCCCGCTACCGCGAGAAGGAGCGCGCCGCGCTTCACTGTGCGGCGGGAGCTTCGGTGGTGGCGGCGTGCGCCTGCGGAACGATGCTGTCGGCCATGTTCGGTGCGATCTGCCACACCACGATGGCCGCGCCCAGCGCGAATCCGATGGCGAAATTGCGGTAGAGGTCGGGTTTGAACAGGCCCATGGCGTCGTCTTCTTTCGTTTGCTTACCGTCCCGGTCTAGACGGGGGCGGGTTGCAACGTGCTTAATGAGCGGGTTGCGCGGCGTTCAGGGTTCGGAAGCGCTGGAAGCAGGAGGGAAATGCTCGACGCGGTCATCATCGGGGCGGGGCACAACGGGCTCGTCTGCGCCTTTACCTGGCTCGCGCGGGCCTGAAAGTGCGCCTCTACGAAGCGCGCGGCGTGGTCGGCGGGGCGGCGGTGACCGAGGAGTTCGCGCCCGGCTTTCGCAACTCGACCGCGAGCTACACCGTCAGCCTGCTGCAGCCCAAGGTGATCGCCGACATGGGGCTGGCCGCACGCGGGTACCGGGTGATCGAACGGCCGGTGTCGAACTTCCTCCCGCTCGGCGCCGATTACCTCGTGCTCGGCGGAGGGCTGGAAGCGACCCAGGCCGAGTTTGCGCGATTCTCGAAGGCCGATGCGGCGGCGCTGCCGGGCTACTACGCGATGCTCGAGGGCGTGGCCGAAGTGCTGCGCGATCTCGCGCTTAAGATTCCGCCCGACGCTGCCGGAGGCCCTCGGGCGCTGCTCGATGCCGTCATGCAGTCGCGCAAGGTCGCGAAGCTGCCGCTGGCGGCAAAGCGCGACGTGCTCGCGCTGTTCACCCGCTCGGCGCGCGAGGTGCTCGACGCGTGGTTCGAAAGCGACCCGGTCAAGGCCGCGTTCGGGTTCGACGCCTGTGTCGGCAACTACGCCAGCCCCGATGCGGCGGGGAGCGCCTATGTCCTGCTCCACCACGTCTTCGGCGAGGTGAACGGCAAGAAGGGCGCCTGGGGCCACGTGCCCGGGGGCATGGGCACGATCACCCGCCTGATGGCAGAGGCGGTGCGCGAGGCAGGGGGCGAGATCGTCACCGACGCGCCGGTTGAGCAGGTTCTGGTGGAAGACGACGCGGCGGTCGGCCTGCGGCTGGCGGGGGGCGAGGAGGTGCGCGCCAGGCGGGTGATCGCCAACCTCGGCCCGAAGCCTTTGTTCGACCGGCTGGTGCCGCGCGGCGCGGTGCCGGCGGATTTCGCGCGAGCGATGGACATGTACGCGGGCGGTTCGGGCAGCTTGCGGATGAATCTCGCGCTCTCGGGCCTGCCGCGGTTCCGCCACGCGCCGCCGGGCGAGGAGCACCTCAAGGCGGGAATCGTGATCGCGCCGAGCCTCGACTACATGGACCGCGCATGGCGCGACGCGCGCGATAGCGGCTTCAGCAAGTCGCCGATCGTCGAGATGCTGATCCCCTCGCTGGTCGACGACAGCCTCGCCCCCGCCGGGCAGCACGTCGCGAGCCTGTTCTGCCAGCACGTCGATCCCGACCTGCCGGAGGACCGCGAGGACGAGGCGGTCGAGGCGGTGCTGGCCACGATCGAGCACCACGCGCCGGGCTTCCGTGCACAGGTTTTGCACAAACAGGTCCACAGTCCGCGTGCACTCGAAGCGAAGTTCGGACTGTGGCGCGGCGACATCTTCCACGGCCGGATGAGCCTCGACCAGCTCTGGGCCGCGCGTCCGGCGCTGGGCGCGGGGAGCTACCGGACGCCGGTGCCGGGGCTCTGGCTATGCGGCTCGGGAACGCACCCCGGCGGCGGAGTCACCGGAGCGCCCGGCCACAACTGCGCCCATGCGATCCTGCGAGCCAACTCCCGGCTACCCTGGCGCCGCTAGAGCCAGCTTCTCCGCATCAATGCCGGAAATGCCGCATCCCGGTGAACACCATCGCGAGACCGGCGTCGTCGGCCGCCTTTATCACTTCCTCGTCGCGGATCGAGCCGCCCGGTTGGATGACAGCGGTAGCGCCCGCCTCCGCCGCCGCGAGCAATCCGTCGGCGAACGGGAAGAACGCGTCCGACGCCACCGCGCTGCCGACGGTGCGCGGTGCATCCCAGCCGAATTTCTCCGCCGCTTCCGCTGATTTCATCGCCGCGATACGTGATGAATCCCGACGGTTCATCTGGCCCGCGCCGATCCCCGCGGTCACGCCGTCCCTCGCATAGACGATCGCGTTCGACTTGACGTGGCGGGCCACGGTCCAGGCGAACAGGCAATCGGCGAGCTCCTGCTCGGTCGGCGCGCGCTTGGTGACGACCTTGAGATCGTCCCTGGAAATCGCCCCGTTGTCGCGGTCCTGCACGAGGATACCGCCCGCGATCACGGCGATCGTCTGGCCCGACCGGCGGGCATCGGGCAGGTCGTCGATCAGCAGCAGCCGCAGGTTCTTCTTCTTCGCGAACGCGGCGCGGGCGGCCTCGTCGGCGCCGGGCGCGACCACGACCTCGGTGAAGATCTTGCAGATCGCCTCTGCCGTGGGTCCGTCGAGCGGAACGTTCGTCGCGACGATCCCGCCGAACGCCGAAACGTCGTCGCAGGCGAGCGCGCCCTCCCACGCCTCGAGCAGGGTATCGGCCTGCGCAACGCCGCAGGGATTGGCGTGCTTGACGATCACCACCGCCGGCTTCTGCCCACGAAACTCTGCGGCAAGCTCGAGCGCGGCATTGGCGTCGTTGTAGTTGTTGTACGACAGTTCCTTGCCCTGGACCTGTTCCGCCTGCGGCAGACCCGCTGTGTGGGGACCTCCCGGCAGGTAGAGCGCCGCCTCCTGGTGCGGGTTCTCGCCATAACGCAGCGGACCGGCGAGCTTGCGGGTCATCGACACCGAGGGAGGAAACTTCTGCCGCTGGTCGGCATAGGCGAACCACTGGCTGATCATGCTGTCGTAGGCGGCCGTCGCGGCGAATGCCTTCGCCGCCATGCGCTTGCGGAATTCGAGCGAGGTCGCGCCGTCGTGTTCGCCAAGCTCGGCGAGCAGGTCGTCGTAGTCCGCCGGATCGGTGACGATCGTCACGTACGCGTGGTTTTTCGCCGCCGAGCGCACCATGCTGGGGCCGCCGATGTCGATGTTCTCGATGATCTCGTCGCGGTCGGCGCCGCGGGCGACCGTCGCCTCGAACGGGTAGAGATTGACCACCACGAGATCGATCGCGCCGATGTCGTGCGCGTCCATCGCCGCCGCGTGTTCGGGATTGTCGCGCACGGCCAGCAGCCCGCCGTGGATCATCGGGTGGAGCGTCTTCACCCGGCCGTCCATCATCTCGGGAAAGCCGGTCACGTCGGACACGTCGCGCACCTCGAGCCCGAGGTCGCGTATCGCCCTGGCGGTGCCGCCGGTCGAGATCAGTTCGACGCCTGCATCGGCAAGCGTCGCGGCCAGCGCGGCAAGTCCGTCCTTGTCGGACACCGATAGCAGCGCCCGCTTGATGGTCACGTCTGTCACGTCGAATTCATCCCATTTTCTTGAAGAGCCAGGCGAAACTGCCGCCGCTCCTCGGGGTCATCCCCTGTATCACGATCTGCTGGATCGGTTGAGGGCGGCCCTGGCCGTCGACCCACAAACTTTCCTCGATCGACAGTTCAACGCCGTCCCCGGTCTGGCCGAGGCGGAATTGCCAGTAACTCCCGTCGGGCAGCGCCAGCCCCGCACCGCGTTTGTCTTCCGACAGGCCCAGTTCGATACCCGGACCGACATGGAAACGCAGCGCAAAGCCGATCTTGCCGCGCTTGGCGCTCTTGCCGGAGGGCACCAGCAGGTCCTCGCCGCGCAGCTCGCTGCCGTCGTCGCGCAGGATCAGGATCCGGCGGTGGGTCAGACCATGTCGGCCGGCATAGCCGTCGTGGCTCGCTTCCAGCCGGGTGGCGTTGCCGGTGTCGAGAGCCATGACCCGCCGGTCGATCTCGACCTCCGTCACGCCTGCGCCCAGTTTGCCGTGAAGCAGCACCGCGGTCGAATTGGCGTCGTCGAGCACGAGGGTCGAATGCGCGGCGGTTGCCCGCAAGCCCTGCTCGATGCGCACCGGCACCTGCCCGCCGGCGAACGCCGCGCCGCCGCAATTGACGACGATCCGCTGCGGCCCGTGGCTGAACTCGAAAGCCAATGTGGAGGCACAGCCCGAGCGGGCGTGCCTGGCGAGCGGTGGCGGCGCGGCGTCGAACTGAAGCACCGCCTTACCCCCGGTCGCGCGTTGGTAGCCCCATTGGCGGGCTTCCTTGAGCGGACGAGTCCGCACTCCGCTGGCCGCGACGAGCGCGGAAATCCGTTCCGCCGAGATCGCGCCCGCGCCCTGCCACGAGCCGAGACCGCCATCGCCATGCGTGAGCGCGAGCAGCGGCGGGACGAGCATATTGAGCATCGCCTCGATCGCGGGCGGCGGATCGCGGCGCACCGCGCGGTAACAGGCGGTGAGCTCGGTCAGCAGCGCGATCGTCTCGATCTGCGCGAGCGGGCCGCGCGAGAGCGCCCCGCCGTCGTCGGCGACGAACTCGCCCAGCGCCTTGATCAGTCCCGCCTCGCCGAAAAGACGCCGCGGCTTGCCGTCGGGCAGCAACAGGCCGGCGGCGACGATTGCGGTCCATGCGGTCACCTCGCCAAGCCCGTCGGGCGCCTTGCTCACGTTCCGGTCGAGCCAGCGTGCAGTCGCTTCCATCGCCGCCAGCGCGCGGGCGCGCAGCTTTCCGTCGCCCGAGAGGATCAGCGGCGCATGAACCAGCCAGTTCAAAAGGCGCAGCCCCGCGTTCTCCACGTGCCACGGGGCGCCCTTCCCGGGCCGGGGATTGGCGTTCAGCCAAGCGGAAAGCACGCGTTCAGCGGTCGCGGCGCACTGCTCGCGCGGGGCGCAGGCGGCGAGGTCGCGCAGCCAGGTGAAGCCGTGGACTGCGCGCGCGAATGGCGGGGTGAGCGGGGCAGCGGGGGCGAAGTCCATCTGCGTGATGGGGGCCTTTACCCCGTGGACGAAGAAGTGCCCGGCCCTCAGCGCCACGCCCGGCGCGCGCTCGCCCGAAAGCGGGCTGTCGACAGTGCCGAGCAGGCGCGGTTTCGCGGGCTTGCCGAACGGCCGCGCCAGCGTGCTGCCCGATACGCCCATGCGGTAGGCGAGCCGGATCAGCGCCTCGCCCGCGCCCACCGAAGGCGCGGCGAAATCGGCGATCGCGAGTGCGCGGCCCGGTTCGAGCACTTCGCCCGGACCCTCGTGCAAGGCCAGCGGATCGACCCCTGCGCCGAGCGGAACGGCGCGCGTATCCGCGACAGGAGCGCGCTCGCGAACCGTATCGAGCGCTCCGGTCATCAGTGAGTAGCTCCCTGATGTCCCCTCAACGCGGCGATGTTCGCTGCGTAGCGTTCAGGCCCGCCCTTGAATGTCGCAGACCCGGCGACGAGCACGTCGGCCCCGGCATCGACGCACTGACGCGCCGTGACCGGGTCGACTCCGCCGTCCACCTCGAGATGGATGGCGCGGCCGGACTTCTCGATCATCTTGCGCACCGCCTCGATCTTGCGCAGCTGGCTGGGGATGAAGCTCTGTCCGCCGAAGCCGGGATTGACGCTCATGATCAGGACCAGGTCGATCTCGTCGATCAGGTAGTCGAGCATCTTTGCAGGGGTCGCGGGGTTCAGGCTGATCCCGGCTTTCTTGCCCAGCGCCTTGATCGCCTGGACGGTGCGGTGAATGTGCGGTCCGGCTTCGGGATGGACCGTGATGATGTCGGCGCCCGCCTTGGCGAATGCCTCCAGCCACATGTCGACCGGGCTCACCATCAGGTGAACGTCGAACGGTTTGTCGGTATGCGAGCGCAGCGCCTTGACCACGCCGGGACCGATCGTGAGGTTGGGGACGAAGTGGCCGTCCATCACGTCGACGTGGATCCAGTCGCACCCGGCGGCGTCGATTGCGCGCACTTCCTCGCCAAGCCGGGCGAAGTCGGCAGACAGGATCGACGGGCTGATCAGCGGGGCGGCCATGCGCTCGGGGCTCCAGATGCCTGCCTTGCGCTTAACCATCGCCTTAGCGGGCGCACAAGCGACGACGGCAGGCTTTTCCACACGCCCCTCCGGCAGAATCCGCCGCAACGTCCCATTGTTGCACGATTGCTGCGCAATTCAGGCCAAATTCAGCCCCTGAGGGCCAGTCACGCATCCGAACACAGGGGCATCTCGGCGATGAGCGGCTTGAGCCGCGCGCCTTCCCCGCCATATGGACATTCCTATGATTTCGACTCGTTTCCGCCTTCATGCCGTTCTGCTCGCCTCCGGTGCGCTCGCATTGACCGCCGCGGTGCCGGTGCACGCGCAGTACCGGGAGAAGATCGCCAACGACTTGAGCAAGTGCCGCGCCGACGGCGGCCCCGCGGTCCTTGTCACCGTCGACGGGGTCAAGGGATCCAGGGGCCGCATCCGCGTGCAGAGCTACCGCGCCACGTCCTCCGACTGGCTCGCCAAGGGACGCTGGCTTGCGCGAGTGGAAGCGCCCGCGAAGGCTGGATGATGACATTCTGCATGCCGGTGCCCGGCGCGGGGTCCTATGGTATCGCGGTGCGTCACGATCTCGACGGCGATGGCGAGACCGACCTGATGAGCGACGGCGGGGGCATGTCGAACAACCCGTCGATCAACGTCTTCAACCTCGGCAAGCCGAGCTACAAGAAGACCGCGTTCACCGTCGGCAGCGGGATCAAGTCGATACGTATCCAGATGCGATACATGTGATCTAGCGGGCTGCCCGTCGCCGGGCGCGCCATACCTTGTACAATATGCCTGGCGCCGCGAGCACGGGGTGCCGCTCGCGCCACGGGGTCAGCTCGACCTGCATCCCGGTGTGCCGCTCGATCTTCCACGCGGCATAGGCCGCTGCGCCCTCGAACGTGGTGCTCGCTTTTGTCAGCCGCAGCAGGTTGAGCGGTTTGCCGAGACGCGCGCGGGTGCGCCACCATGCCAGGACGCTCCGCCGCTCGACTGTCGAGAGCCGGGGCGCCAGCAGGTCGCCGTCTTGGTCGAACTCGATCCCCGCGGCCTTCCACGCGAGCGGGAGCAGCCCGTCGAAATGCGCGGCGTTGACCGACAGGATGTCGCCTTCGCGGCCCGCTTTCTCGACGCGGAATTCGGCGGCGTAAGTAGCGCGGAACAGCGCGCGCCAGAAGTCTTCCGCGCGGCCGCGCTCCGGACCCAGCGCGGCGGCGAGCCGGGCCGCGGTCTGCGCGGCGCCGGCGATCGCCTCCACGATCTCTCCTCGCGCGGCCTCGTCACCCGTCCATACGAGCGCCGAGGGTTGCACGAAGCGGGCCCAGATCGTCGTGTCGCGCGACTGCCCGCCTGCGGCCCGGGCAAAGGTCTCCAACGCCATCGTCGCGATCTTGGCGCGCAGCGTCGTGCCCTCGCGGTCCAACTCCCGGTACGAGACTCGCGGCCAGATCCGCTCGCGCTGCGGTCCGGGCAAAAGGACGTAGAAGTCGAGCACCCCTTCGAGCGAGCGGGTCCTGAGATTCGATCCGTAGAAAAGGACTGCCCGCGCGCGCGCCTCCCCGCCAAGTTCGGCGGCGATCGAAGCAACCGCCGGCTCCACCGCCGCGTCGAGTGCGCTTGCGATGCGGGCCTCGAGATTGCCGGTCACGGCACGACGAACGAGAGCGACGGACCCGGCACGATCTCGAAGCGACCGGCCGGAAAAGCCTCGCCATCGAGGATGAAACGGTCGCCGAGGTCGATCTCGATGCGGTCGGTCGCACAGCGGTGGAAACCGTTGCGGGTCAGCCAGTCGCTCTCCCAGCCTGCCGCGATCGCCGGTATTGCGCCCATGATGCGGCGGCGAGGGTGGTCGATCACGGCGAGCTTGAGCCCCTCCAGTCCGGCGAACGGTCTCGTGCCCGCGGGGAAGCGATCGAGCGTCGACGCCAGCAACATCGTGCGCCGCGCGGGGTCTCCCCACTCGCTGCGCGGCAGTTCCGCTTGCTCGCTCCCGGTGCGGATCGTCATTTCCACCCCCCGCCGCCAGCGATTGCGATCGGAGCCGAGCAGCGACTGGATCACGCCCCAGGCGGTCGTCGCGCCGACCGCGAGGCTGTCGAAAGCGCCGAGACGGTGTGCGTCCTGCCCGGCAGCGATGGCGGTGGTGAAAATTCCCGCGCCGAAGATGAAACCCACGAGCTCGGCTCCGCTCTCGCGGTCGCGCACGACGAGTGGACGGCGTACGACACGCCGACCGTTGTCGAGCGCCGCGACGACCCCGGCAACGTCCCAGTCCTTCGGCGCGCCAAGATCGACGTTGAGCGCATTGGTCTTGCCGGCGGGATTCACCGCGAGTGCAGGCCAGTCCTCGCCAAACAACGGCAGGCCCGCCGTCAGGACGTCGCGAACCGTTCCATCGCCGCCGCTGATGACGAGGCAATCGACTTTCTTCGCGGCGAAATCCTCGAGCACCCGGCGCAGGTCCCCTCGCCGCGACGGGGTGGCGAAATGGAGGCCGGGCAGCGCCGCGACCGCCTCCGGCAATTTCGCATTGCGATGGCTGCGCGGATTGAAGATCACGCCCACGCTCGATGCGGGGAGGTCTTGAGAGGGGATGGGGGATGGGGCCATGGTCGCTTTCGCGCCCTTAGATGGAGGGGGCGGGTGCGGACCACAAGTTTTTGCCCCCAGCGCTGCGTTCGCGCGCTATCGTCGTGGCCATGCTGCACCCAGACCTGCTCGATTCGGCGCGCGCGATTTCCGACCGGATCGTGACCTTGCGCCGCGCCATTCACGCCGAGCCGGAGCTCGGCCTCCAGACCCCTCTCACGCTGGCCAAGGTTCGCGAGGCGCTCGCCCACCTGCCGCTCGAGTGGCGCGAGGGCGGGTCGACGACCGGCGCGGTGGCGACGCTCAAGGGCGGCAAGCCGGGCGCACCGGATCACGGGCGCGTGCTGCTGCGCGGCGACATGGACGCGCTGCCGATGCCCGAGGAGACGGGGCTCGACTTCGCCTCGACGATCCCCGGGCGGATGCACGCTTGCGGGCACGATACCCACACCGCGATGCTGGCGGGTGCCGCCGAGCTGCTCGTGCGCGCGCCGCGACGAACTCGCGGGCGAAGTCCAGTTCATGTTCCAGCCCGGCGAGGAAGGATACCACGGCGCGCGGCACATGCTCGACGACGGGTTGATCGACCCGCTGCCCGACGCGGCCTTTGCGCTCCACATCATGCCCAATGCGCGTCACGGCGCGGTGGCCGGGCGGGCGGGCGCGCTGATGGCCGCCGCCGACGAGTTCGACATATCGATCGAGGGGCGTGGCGGCCACGCCTCGATGCCGCACGACACGCTCGACCCGGTGCCCGCCGCCTGCGCGGTGGTCTCGGCGCTCCAGGCGGCGGTAACCCGCCGGTTCAATGCCGCCGACGCGGTCGTGGTGACGGTCACCATGATCGAGGCGGGAACCGCGCACAACGTGATCGCCGACCGGGTTCGTCTGCGCGGGACGATGCGCACGCTGTCTGCAAAGAATCGCGCGAAAGTGCACGAGCTGGTCGAGCAGACCGCTCGCGGAGTCGCGGCGGGCTACGGGGTCGAGGCGAAGGTCTCGATCCGTCACGGCTTCCCGGTGACGGTCTGCGACGAGCGCGCGGTCGCGCTCGGCAGCGCGGTCACGGACGACCTGTTCGGCGAGGGGTACTGGACCCCGCTACCTGCACCGATCATGGGCGCGGAGGATTTCTCCTACCTGCTTGAGAAAGTGCCGGGGGCGATGTTCTTCCTTGGCGTCGCGGGCGAGGGCGACGACTGGCGCTCGTGCTGCTCGATCCATTCGACGCGGATGATGGTCGACGAAACGGTCCTGCCGCGCGGATCGGCACTGCTTGCGGGATGCGCGATGCGCTTCCTCGAAAAAGGGTTCGACTAAAGCCGCTTGCGCAGATTGGTTGCACTCGGCAACCTGCACCCGGCGGGGGAATTGCCGCAAAGACGGCGGGCCGGGAGAGACGGATGCACTACCAAGACAAGTCGCGCACGCTGGGCGAGGCGGTCGCGCAATGGGCGGCCACCATGCCCGACGGAATCGCGCTGCGACATGGCGACACGACGGTCGACTGGCGCACGTACGATGAGAACGCGACGCGGATCGCCAACGGTCTTGCCGCGCTCGGCCTGAAGAAGGGCGACCGGGTCGCCTATCTCGGCAAGAATTCGGCGCGGGTGTGTCAGTTGTTCATGGGCACCGCGCGTGCCGGGATGGTGCTTGTCCCGGCGATCTGGCGGCTCGCGGCGGCGGAGATCTCGACGATCGTCACCGAATCGGAAGCCGGGGCGTTGTTCGTAGAGCCATTGTTCGAAAGCCAGTCCTTCGAAGGGCAGCGGATCGCGATGGACGAGCGATTCGACGAATGGGTCGCGCGCCAGTCCGCCGCCCCGGTCACCACCGAGGTCGACCCGGGTGACGTGTTCCTGCAGCTCTATACCTCCGGCACCACCGGCATGCCCAAGGGCGTGATGCTCACGCACCGCAATGCGACCGTCCTGCGTCCAATCGTCGAGGCCGAATTGCCCGGCTGGTTCAGCTCGGAGCCGGGCGACACTCTGATCCACGCGATGCCCTTCGGCCATATCGCCGGTGCCGGCTCGGTCACTGCCGCTGCCAACGCGGGCCAGCAACTGATCGTCCACTCCGAGTTCGATCCCGCGCTCATCATCCGCGATATCCAGCAGTACGGTGCCAAGCAGGCATTCCTGGTGCCGGCGGCGCTGGCGATGCTGCTCGACCACCCAGACGCGAAGGACGCCGATTTCTCGAACCTCGAAGGGATGGCTTACGGGGCGAGTCCCATTCCGCTCGACCTGCTGCAGCGCGGGGTCGACCGGCTCGGCTGCGGCTTTGCGCAGATGTACGGGATGACCGAGACTTACGGCACGGTGGTCTATCTCGGACCGGAAGACCACGGACCGGGGCGAGAGAAAGTCATGCGATCGGCCGGCAAGGCACTGCCCGGCGTCGAGCTGCGCATTCTCGACGAGGAGGGCAATCCGCTTCCTTCCGGCGCGATCGGCGAGGTCGCGGTCAAGAGCCCGACCAACATGGCCGGCTACTGGAAAAAGCCCGAGGAAACCGCCCGCGTGCTGAGCGAGGACGGCTGGATGCGCACCGGCGATGCCGGCATACTCGACGAGGACGGCTACCTGTTCATCCAGGACCGGATCAAGGACATGATCATCTCGGGCGGCGAAAACGTCTATCCGGCCGAGGTCGAGAGCGCGCTCTACGGCCATCCCGACATCGCCGACGTGGCGGTCATCGGCGTGCCCGACGAGCGCTGGGGCGAAGCGGTCAAGGCGGTGGTCGTGCGCCGACCGGACACCGACCTCGACGCAACCGGGGTCATCGCCTGGGCGCGCGACAAGATCGCCGGCTTCAAGTGTCCCAAGAGCGTCGATTTCATCGAGGTCCTGCCGCGCAATCCATCGGGCAAGATTCTCCGGCGTGAATTGCGGGCACCGTACTGGGATGGGCGCGAGCGACAGATCAACTGACCGGGCACCCCGCTCGCTACGGTTGAATTCGGGCCGGCGAGGGTGCAGGGGCGCCGCCATGTCGCGCCCCGTCCCTATCGATCGCCACGCCTTCCGCCTTGCTTACCGGATGGAGGAGAACGCCTGCGCCGCCGAGCGGATGCGCATGGCCGCACCCGCGCAGGCGGTCCATGCCGAAGCCGCGCGGATCGCGGGCAAGCTGATCGAAGGCGCCCGCGCGCAGAAGGCCAGCGGACTCGACGCGTTCCTCCAGACCTATGGCCTCGACACCGAGGAAGGCATCGCGCTGATGTGCCTTGCCGAGGCGCTGCTGCGTGTGCCCGATGCGGCTACCGCCGATGCGCTGATCAAGGACAAGATCGGCCACATCGACTGGAGCGAGCACCTCGGCGAATCGAGCAGCACTTTCGTCAACGCGGCGACGTTCTCGCTGATGCTGACCGGCGAGGTGCTCGAAAGGCCGGATTTGCACCAGCGGGGGATGGGCCGCACGCTCCGCGGAGCGATGAACCGCCTCGGCGAACCGGTCATCCGCAAGGCGACGCTGCAGGCGATGCGCATCCTTGGCGGACAATTCGTGTTCGGCCGGACGATCGAGGAAGCGCTGAAGCGGGCGGCGCCCGAGCGCAAGCGTGGACTCACGCACAGCTTCGACATGCTTGGCGAGGCGGCGATGACGTTCGAGGACGCCGAACGCTACCGCGCGAGCTACGAACGGGCGATCGAGCGGCTGTCTCGTGAGACCAGGGGCGGCTGGGAAGGCTCGCCCGGGATCTCGGTCAAGCTGTCCGCGCTCTATCCGCGCTACGACCATCTCCACGGCGATGCGGCGACCGCTCAACTGGTGCCGATGCTGAAAGATCTAGCGGCGAAAGCGCGCGATGCCGGGATGCACTTTACCATCGATGCGGAGGAGGCCGAACGGCTCGAGCTGTCGATGGACATTATCGAGAAGCTGGTCGCCGACGACGAGCTGTTCGCCAGCGAGGACGGTACCGAATGGTCCGGTTTCGGCCTAGCGGTGCAGGCGTACCAGAAGCGCGCCGTCCACTTGTGCGACTGGGTCGCCAAGCTCGCGCGCCGCCACGGACGGCGGCTGTTCGTTCGGCTGGTAAAGGGCGCATACTGGGATACCGAGATCAAGCTGAGCCAGGTCGGTGGATATGCCGACTACCCGGTGTTCACCCGCAAGATCGCGACCGACGTCAGCTATCTAGCCTGCGCGGCCAAGCTGTTCGAGGCTTCGGACGCGATCTATCCCGCATTCGCCACCCACAACGCCTACACGATCGGCGCGGTAAAGGCGCTGGCGAAGGGTCGCCCGTTCGAGTTTCAGCGCCTCCACGGCATGGGCGAGGACATCTACGACGAACTCGCGAGGATCGAGGGCGACGCGCAGACTCGGGTGCGCATCTATGCCCCGGTCGGAAGCCACAAGGACTTGCTCGCATATCTCGTGCGGCGGCTGCTCGAGAACGGAGCCAATTCGAGCTTCGTCAACCGCATGGCCGATGCCGCGGTGCCGGTGACCGAGCTGACCGGTGACCCGGTCGTCGAGCTCGGCGCGCTGGCGCCCAAGCGCAATCCGTCGATCCCGCTGCCACCCGACATCTTCCCCAACCGTGCGAACAGCGGGGGCGTCGATGTCGCCGACCCGCTCGTGCTCGAGCCGCTGCAAGAGGAGCTCGCACGGCTGGAAGCCCGCCACTGGGACGCCGGACCGACTTTCCCCGGTCCCGAATCGGGCGAAGTCGCGCCGATTACCTCGCCGCAGGACCTGACTCACGAGGTCGGCACCCGCCGCGACGCCACCGCAGAGGAGATCGACGTCGCGATCACTCGCGCGCTTGTGATCCAGCCGGGCTGGGATGCGCTCGGCGGGGAAAAGCGCGCGCTGCTGCTCGAAGCGGCGGCCGACGCGTTCGAGGCGCATACCGCGGAATTCCTTTCGCTATGCCGGCGAGAGGCGGGCAAGACGCTCGTCGACGGCGTGCTCGAAGTGCGCGAGGCGGTCGATTTCCTGCGCTTCTACGCGGTCGAGGCGCGGCGGCTGTTCGCGGCGCCGATCCCGCTGCCTGGTCCGACCGGCGAGGAAAACCGGCTCACCCTCGCCGGACGAGGCGTGTTCGCGACGATTTCCCCCTGGAACTTCCCGCTCGCGATCTTCATCGGCCCCGCCGCCGCTGCGCTCGCCGCAGGCAACACGGTGGTCGCCAAGCCGGCCGAGCAGACCCCGCTCATCGCTGCACTCGCCACGCGTTTGTGTCACGAGGCCGGCATTCCGGAGGACGTGTTCCAGCTGCTTCCGGGCGGAAGCGAGGTGGGCCAGCTCATCACTTCGGACCCGCGGATCGCCGGCGTCGCCTTCACCGGCTCGACACAGACCGCGCAGGCGATCAACCGCTCGCTCGCGGCGCGCGAGGGACCGATCGCGACCTTCGTCGCCGAGACCGGCGGGCAGAACGCGATGATCGTCGACAGCTCGGCATTGCCCGAGCAAGTCACCCGCGACGTCGTCAACAGCGCGTTCCAGAGCGCCGGGCAGCGCTGCAGCGCGCTGCGCGTGCTCTACCTGCAGGACGAAATCGCCGACGAGATGCTGCGGATGATCAAGGGCGGGTTCGAAGCGCTCGAGATCGGCGACCCGGCCGAACTCGATACCGATGTCGGTCCGGTGATCGACGAGGACGCCCGCAGCCAGCTCGAACGCCACATCGCGCGGCGGCGCAAGGAGGGTCATCCCGTCTGGCGGCGGAAGCTGCCCAAGGGCACCGGGAAAGGGTGTTTCGTGGCGCCCACGATCATCGAGATCGCCTCGATCAAGGACCTGCGGCGCGAGAACTTCGGCCCGGTGCTGCACGTCGCGCGCTTCCCCGCCCACGAGCTCGAGCGGGTGGTTCACGACATCAACTCGGTCGGCTTCGGACTCACGCTCGGCCTTCACAGCCGGATCGAGGAGACCCGGCGCCGGGTCGAGCGGCTGGCGAGGGTCGGCAACCTCTACGTCAACCGCAACCAGATCGGCGCGGTGGTGGAGAGCCAGCCATTCGGCGGCGAGGGTCTGTCGGGGACGGGTCCCAAGGCGGGCGGCCCGCATTACGTGCTCCGGTTCGCGACCGAGCGCGTGGTCTGCATCGACACCACTGCGGCGGGCGGCAACGCGAGCCTGCTGGCGAGCTAGCCGGCGGTCAGGGGACCGAGGACAGGAACGATCTGAGTGCCTCCCGGCTCGTCGGCTCGGCAAGCGTCGGCGCGTGACCGGCCCCCGGCACCTCGACCAGTGCAGCGTTGGGTCGCCCCGTGACCATGCGCTGCGCCGTCTCGGCACTCAGAATGTCGGAGGTCTCGCCCCGGATGACCAGGACCGGCCCGGACTTTGCGAGTCGCCGATAGAGAAACCACGCCAGGAAGGCGGGAGCCTTCGCCTTTCCCGCAGCCAATGGTTCGGCGATGGCGGGATCGTACCTTGGAACCGGGCCGTGCGGTCCGCGCGAGAACGCGCGCTCCGTCATTCGCTCCCAATCCTGCTCGGTGAAATTGGGAAAAGCGATTGCGTTCACCTGGCGGACGTAAGCAACCGCATCCGCCCAGCTCGCCAACGATACGGGCCGACCCACGTAAGACTGGATGCGCTCGAGGCCTTCCGGCGAGACTTCCGGACCGACGTCATTGAGGACTGCGGCGGCGATACGGCTGCGCTGGCGCAGGGCCAGCATCATCATGATGACCCCGCCCATCGACGTGCCGACGAATACCGCCCTGCCGATACCGAGAGCGTCGAGGAGATCGGCGAGGTCCCTTGCGTAGGTTTGGGGAATGTAGTTTTCGGGATGACTGTCCCATTGCGAGTGGCCGCGACCGCGAACGTCGGGGACGATCACGCGCCTTCCCATATTCGCGATCATGGGCGCGACGTCTTCGAAATCGCTGCTGTTGCGGGTGAGTCCGTGGAGGCAGACTACCGGAAGGCGGGCTCTCCGCCGGCTCCCGGGTAATCCCGGGCAAAGAGCGACAGGCCGTCGCTGGAGGTCCAGCGGCGTTCGGAAAAGGCCATCTCCCCATCCGGGGCCTTCGTCACGGCGTGGTCTCGTCGGAGCGAGTCAATCCGCTACGCAACAGTGCTTCCGCGGCGTCGCCGATGGAATCGACGGGACGGGATCCGTCCCACACCCCGAAACGAATGCCGAGGAAAACATTCATCCCCATGATCGCCCACGCGCGCACCTCGTTGTCGCCTGGCGTAATCGCACCGGACTGCGCCGCCTCGTCGAGCCGAGCGGCAATACGCATCGCCGCATTCTCGTAGTGGGCGCGATAATTGCCGGGGTCGATGAACTCCGCTTCGTCGATGATGCGGTAGATTTCCTTGTGCTCTCGCGCGAAGCTGAGGAATGCGGTGAGTATGTCGCGTTCGCGCGCCACGCCCGAAATGTCATCCGCCATGACCGCTGCGGCCGCCTCGGCGACCGCGCGAACTCATGTCCCTCACGAGCGCGGAGAAGATCGCCTCCTTGCTGTCGAAATAGGTGTAGAAACTTCCCAGCGCGGTTCCCGCGCGCCGGGTGATCCCGCTGATCGACGCTGCGTGGAAGCCGAGCTCACCGAACTCCTTGGCCGCGGCGTCGAGCAGCTTGCGCAGTGTTTCGCGCCCCCGGGCAGTGCGCGGTTCTTTGCCTGGACTGGCCGACTCGGGAAGCGACTGAGGAGTTGTGGCCATCGAGCAACGCTTATTCCTCATGCCAAATTTGCGCAACGAAAAAAGTTGAAAGTTGGTTCAGGTTTCAATATCAGCTCTGTCGTAACGCGGCGGCAGGCCGTGAGTTTCAGGAGAGAGACGCCATGAACCGCCCCCGACTTAGCGCCAGCCACGTTGCGCTCGCGACGGCCATCGCCTTGAGTACAGTGGCGGCACCGGCTCTGGCCCAGGATCCGGCCACGGCTCCAGTCTCCGTCGACGACGGCGCGGCCGAAGATGCAGGGATCGTCGTCACTGCGCGTCGGCGCGAGGAGCGCCTCATCGATGTTCCTATCGCAGTGACCGCCATCAGTGGCGCCGAACTCGCCAAGCGCGGCGCACTCGACATCACCGACGTGTCGCAGACCGTTCCCAACGTTACGCTCGAGAACAGTCGTGCGACGAACTCGACGCTGACCGCGTTCATCCGCGGCATCGGCCAGCAGGACCCGGTCTCGGGCTTCGAGCAGGGGGTCGGCATCTACCTCGACGACGTCTATCTCAACCGCCCGCAGGCTGCGGTGCTCGACATCTACGACGTCGAGCGGATCGAGGTGCTGCGCGGTCCGCAGGGAACGCTCTACGGCCGCAACACCATCGGCGGTGCGGTCAAGTACGTGACCCGGCGACTGGCCCGCGACCCCGAATTCCGCGCGCGGGCGACCTATGGCACCTACAACCAGGCCGAGGGCGTGATTAGCGCGTCGGCTCCCATCAACGACATCATGCGCGTCGGTGGCAGCGTGGCGCGGCTGTCGCGCGGCGGCTTCGGCGACAACCTCACCACCGGCCGCGAGAACTACAACAAGGACATTTGGGCGGCGCGCGCCAGCCTCGAGATGGGCGGTTACGGCGAGCCGGTCTTCGTTCGCATCAGCGGCGATTACACCAAGGACAAGTCGAGCCCGCGCAACGGTCATCGGCTGATCCCCGGGTTCAAGTCCGGCGCGCCAGTGCTCGACGACGTATTCGATA
This sequence comes from uncultured Alphaproteobacteria bacterium, assembly GCA_963728375.1. GTDB lineage: Bacteria > Pseudomonadota > Alphaproteobacteria > Sphingomonadales > Sphingomonadaceae > Tsuneonella. The sequence continues at coordinate 120,293 of CAVSJL010000002.1, read as the reverse complement.
CTCGCGGCGGGATCGACGATCCGGCGCAGAAGGTCGAGGCCTATGGGCTGGCGATGAACATCTCGATCGACCTCGCCGATGGCCTCACCGGGCGGTCGATCAGCGCCTGGCGCAAGGACGACAGCTCGACGCCGATCGATTTCGACGCGCTGCCCTCAGTCGACCTCGACGTGCCCGGCATTTACCAGAACGAGCAGCTTAGCCAGGAATTCCAGCTGCTTTACGATCGGGGACCGCTCAGCGCGCTACTCGGTTTCTACTACCTCGATGCGCAAGCCGACACGCTGTTCGAAAGCCGGCTCTACACCTCCTTTCCGACAGTGCTTCCGGGCCTCACGGGCTACACCGCCGCGCTGGTCCATACGAGCACATCGGCGGTCTTCGGCGACGTCACTCTCGACCTGACCGACCAGCTCAGTATTTCGGCGGGCGGTCGATACACCTGGGACAAGCGCGACGCCGACATCACGAAGCAGAGCTTCATTCTTGGCGGCTCGGGCGTGTTCGGAGCTCAGGGCTTGCTGATCGGGACCGACACCAATTTCGATGGTTCCAGGAAGTACAAGAAGTTCACGCCGCGCGCTTCGGTCAGCTTCAAGCCGACGCCCGATCATAACGTCTACGCAAGCTACTCGAAGGGCTTCAAGGGCGGGGGCTTCGACCCGCGTGGTGCCGGCGCCAACGCGCCCGACCTCGACAACAACGGCATTCGGTCCGACGCGGAGATCGCCGATTACCTGAGCTTCGCCCCCGAGCAGGTCGACAGCTACGAGGTCGGCTACAAGGGCTCGCTCGCAGGCGGCAAGGTCTACGTCGCGCTGGCCGGTTTCTATGCCAACTATTCGGACGTCCAGATCCCCGGCTCGGAAGCCTGCGTGATCAATAACGTGCCGACGTTCTGCGGGCTCGTCACGAACGCCGGCAAGGCAACCTTCAAGGGACTTGAGTTCGAAGGAAGCGCACGGCTCGGGGGAGGCCTCTCGGTCTCGGGTTCGCTCGGCTACATCGACGCCAAGTACGACAAGTACGTCACCCAAGTCGCCGGCCTCGGCCCGACCGACGTGTCGGAATTCCGCCATGTCCAGAACACGCCGAAGTTCACCGCCAGCGGCACCGCGAACTACGACATGGCGCTGGGGGATGGCGAGCTCGGTTTCAGCACGACTGTTTCGTACCGCTCGAAAACGTACCAGTTCGAAATCGCCAACCCCTATCTCGACCAGGATGGCTATGCGCTGGTCGACGGCAGCGTGGTCTATACCGCGCCGGGCGGGCACTGGACCCTGGGGCTTTATGGCAAGAACCTGTTCGAGAAGCTCTACAAGACCTCGGGCTACACCTACCTGGCGGCCGACCCGAAGACCGGCGATCTGCTCCACGTGACCGGCGCGCCGCTTTCGCTGGCAGCTTGTCCGGGACAATCGTTCCCGGTCGGCAGCGTCTATCCGGCGCTGGGCTGCGAGGGCGTTCTGACCGCGTTCTATGGCAACCCGCGGCAGGTTTTCGTCACCGGAACGATCAAGTTCTGATCGCATCGCCCCCCGGCGCGGCATGCACACGCGCCGGGGGCATCCTTCGGTTGGAATCCAGTCGCTTGACCTGATAAGCGGCGCCGATGCGTCGCACTATCTCTCTGATCCTCGCTGTCGTGGCTCTCGCCTGGTCGCCCGCAGTCGCGGCCAAGGTCACCATGACCTTCCACAGCTTCAACGGGTCGATCTTTTTCGGCCGCTATCCGCATACCTTCGTGTCGCTCGACGGCACGCTCGACGAGACCGGGCAGCGCGTGCACGAGAACTTCGGCTGGTCGGCGAAGAGCGCCTCCCCGGCGGTCCTCGCGGGTCCGGTCGAAGGGATCATTCTCGTCGAGAAGGAAAAGTGGCTGTCCAAGACCAACAGCCATTTCTCCGTGACGCTGGACGATGAGACCTACTGGAAGGTGCGCCGCAAGGTCGATTTCTATCGCGAGCACCCTGGCAAGTTCTACAGCCTGGAAACCAACAACTGCATCCACTTCATCGGCGCCCTGGCGCAGGTGGTTGGCATCAAGGTCGACTATCCCAAGTCGATGCTGCGGCGCCCGCGCGAATGGCTCAATCACCTGGCCAAGCTGAACCCGCAGCTCGGCGCGAAACAGATTTAAGCGGCAAAACGGAGCGAGCGCGCTTGCTCCCGCGGACGCGGTGGGGAATCACCGCACCATGGCGATTCTTTCCGACAAGTGGATCCGCGAGGCGGCGACGACGCGCGGGATGATCGAACCCTTCGTCGAGGCACAGCGGCGCGAGGGGTGCATCAGCTACGGCCTGTCCTCCTACGGCTACGACGCGCGCGTGGCCGACGAGTTCAAGATTTTCACCAACGTCGATTCGGCCGTTGTCGATCCGAAGGATTTTGCCGCCAACAGCTTCGTCGACCGCAAGACCGACGTCTGCGTAATTCCGCCCAACTCGTTCGCGCTCGCCCGAACGGTCGAATACTTCCGCGTGCCCGAGGACGTGCTGGTGATCTGCCTCGGCAAGAGCACCTATGCCCGTTGCGGGATCATCGTGAACGTCACTCCGCTCGAACCGGGTTGGGAGGGGCACGTCACGCTCGAATTCTCGAACACCACGCCGCTCCCGGCGAAGATCTACGCCAACGAGGGTGCGTGCCAGTTCCTGTTCCTGCAGGGCAACGAGCGGTGCGAGACGAGCTACAAGGACCGCGCGGGCAAATACATGGGCCAGCGCGGGGTCACATTGCCGCGGCTCTAGGGTCGCGACGCTAGACTCCGCCGCGACGCGCGCGCATTCCTCTTCGAAGAGGAGAACGAGCATGGCCGACAAGTCCCGCGAATTCGATATCGTCGTCTATGGCGCCACCGGATACACCGGACGGCTCGTGGCCGAGCATTTCGTCCGCGAGTACGGCGGCAAGGAAAACGCCCCGAAGTGGGCGATGGCGGGGCGCAGCAAGTCCAAGCTCGAGGAAGTGCGCGACCTCATCGGTGCGCCAGCCGACACGCCGCTGGTCATCGCCGACGCGGACGATCCCGGCACGCTCGACGCAATGTGTCACCGCACCCGCGTCGTGCTGACGACGGTGGGCCCGTACCAACTATACGGCGACGAACTGGTCGCCGCCTGCGTGCGCGCCGGAACCGATTATGCCGACCTGTGCGGCGAGCCGGTGTGGATGCGGCAGCAGATCGACGAGCACGAGGCCGCCGCGAAGGCGAGCGGCGCGCGCATCTGCTTTTCCTCCGGCTTCGATTCGATTCCCTTCGACCTCGGCGTGCTGATGGCGGAGAAGGAGGCGAAGGCACGCTTCGGCGCACCGGCACCGCGCGTGCGGGGGCGGGTTCGCGGGATGTCGGGCGGCGCTTCGGGCGGAACGGTCGCGAGCCTGACCGAGACGATGAAGGCGGTCGCGAAGAAGCCCTCGCTGCTCGGCATCCTGCGTTCAAGCTTCGGCCTCACGCCGGGGTTCGAGGGACCCGACCAGCCCTCCGGCATGATCCCGCATTACGAGACCGATCTCGGCAAGTGGGCCGCGCCCTTCGTGATGGCGCCGATCAATACCAAGAACGTCCACCGGACGAATTTCCTGCTCGGCCATCCATGGGGCAAGGATTTCCGTTACGACGAGATGGTGCTCACCAGCCCCGGTGAAGCGGGGAAGGCGGCGGCGAATGCGCTGGCGGGCGCGATGAAGAACCCGTTCGGCGCCAAGCCTCCCAAGCCTGGCGAAGGGCCCACCAAAGAAGAGCGCGAGAACGGCTTCTATGACGTCCTGTTCGTGGCCGAGATGCCCGACGGCCGATCGCTGCGATACGCGGTGAAGGGCAAGTACGATCCGGGTTACGGCTCGACCAGCCGGATGCTCGCCGAAACCGGCATGGCGCTGCTCGAGACCGATGGGCCGGGCGGGATCGGCACGCCGGGCGCGTTCCTGGGAGAGGCGCTGGTCGAACGGCTGCGGGAGCATGCCGAGATCACCTTCGCCCCCGAGGAATAGCGCGCCCCCGCAACTTTGCTTCCTCCCGCGCGTTGAAGCGCGGAAAACAGGGGAAAGGAAATCGCCATGTCCGCTATCGCCGCCTTCATCGGCCGCCTGCTGATCGCGCTGCTGTTCATTCTGTCCGGCATCCCGAAAATCATCGATCCGACGAGCGCGGCATCTCTGCTCGAGGCCGCGAACCTGCCTGGCAGCCTCGCGCAGCCGACGGGAATCTTCGAAGTCGTCGCGGGACTACTGCTTGCGCTGGGAGTGATGACCCGCTTGGTCTCGATCCTGCTGTTCGGCTTCACGCTGCTGACGATCTTCTTCTTTCACAACCAATTCGGCGATCCCTTGCAAGCTGCGCAGGCGATGAAGAACGTCGCGATCGCCGGCGGGTTGCTGATGGTTTTCGCCTATGGCCACATGTACTGGGGCTACGACCGGATGCGGGCGCAGCGAAAGGGCGAGCTCGAGGCCGCCGATGCAAATGAGCGTGCGCGCGAGGCGGAAATCAAGGCCGCCCGGGCAGAGGGCAGGGCCGAGGCGCTCGGCACCGTCGACCGCGACCGCGACGGGCATGTCGGCTGATCCGGCCCGCTAGAAGCTGATCCGCACGCTCGCTTCGAAATTGCGTCCGGGCAGCGGTGTATAATCCTTCGTCAGGCTCGTCGCGAGGCGTCCGGTTGCGTTGAGGATGTTGTCCGCCTTCAACAGCAGCGTCACGTTGTCGTTGCCGCGCAACGGGCGCCAAGCGAGCGAGGCGTTGACGAACGTATAGCCATCGGTCGGTGTTTCGCCCGCAGCGACCTTGTCATGCCGCGCGTACCACTCAACCTCGCTGCGCGCGGTGAATGCGCCGGTTTCCGCTTCGAGTGCGCCCGACAGCGTCAGCGGCGGGATGCGCGGCACGTTGCCGCCCCCGTTTGCAAGCTTGGCGCGCACGTACGATCCGCGCAGTTCGCTCTTGAGCGATACCGGCCCGTTTTGGAGCAGCGGCAAGCCGACCTCGCCCTCGATGCCCGAATAATCGGCCTTGCCCTGGCGGAAGGCGTAGACCGGCGCGCCGTCGATCGTGGTGCCGGTGTCGGCCTCGTAGATGTAGCCGTCGAACCGGCTGTAGAACGCCGTCAGCGTTAGGTCTGCTCGCCCGAGCCGACCCCGGCCGAATACCTCGCCGCCCCACGCGCGTTCTGCGGCCAGGTTCGGGTCCCCGCGTTCGTAAGTCTGCGTCGCTACGTGGAATCCGTCGACCAGCAGTTCCTCCGGGCTGGGCGCGCGCGCCACCCGGTTGGCGTTGACACCCACGTCGAAGCCAGGCGCGATCGAATAGCTGAGCCCGAGCGCGCCTGAGAGCGTGTCGAACGAACGGTCGAACCCCACATCGGGAGCGGCGACGGTGGCGTGCTCGTAACGCCCGGCCAGCTGCAGCCTCAGCGCCTCGCCGAGCGGCACTTCCTGCAGCGCGAATACGGCAAGGTGATCCGACAGGTTGCGCGGAACGATCGCCTCGTCGCCGATCGTATCGAGGTGGCGGTAATCGTACTGGACCCCCACCGAGCCCGACCAGCCCGAGCGTTCCGCCTGCACGAGCTCGGAACGCGCCTCGAGCCCCTCGACTTTGAAGGTCGTGCCCGGGTTACCGTCGCCCTCGAACTCGGTGTGGGTGTAGTGGCTGTAGGCCGCGTGGCTCGCCAGCTTTTGGAACAGACCATCGCCCAGCGCGAGGTCGGCGCGCATGTCGCCGCGCCATTGCTTGAGGCCGATGTGACCGGGGTCGCTTTCCTCGGCGCCGGGGCGGACCGGGACGCCGTAATAGGTGTCGTAGTAACCGAGCGAGGCGCCGAGGTTGCTGTCGCCCGAGAAGAAGGCGAACCCGCCGGTCGCGCTCCACGTGCGCGCCGCGCTGCCCGGCAGCGTGCCGCGCTGGTTCGCCTGGCCACGCAGGGTCGCGGCCAGCGCCGGATCGCTCGCGGCGATCGCGTCGGCCTGCGAGAGTAGCCGCGTGCGCAGGGGTTCGGAGACGGCATAGCCCGGGATGGACAGGTCGCCGGTGCGGCTGTAGCCGGCATCGACGTGGGCCGCGAACCCACCTCCGAGTGGCGCGTCGAGCGATAGAGCGCCCTGGCGCATGTCGGCAACGGTGTTGCCGCTCAGCATCGCGTCGATGTGCACCGGCTCGTCCGGCAGGCGCAGCGGGATCCGCTTGTCGATGATGTTCACCGCGCCGCCGATCGCCTGGCTGCCGTAGAGGAGCACCGCCGGACCGCGCAGGACGTCGATGCGTTCGGCATTGAACGGATCGACCGCGACCGCGTGGTCGTCCGACACGTTCGATGCGTCGATCGAGCCGATGCCGTCGATCAGCAGCTTGACCCGGTTGCCTGAAAAGCCGCGCAGCACCGGACGCGAGGCGCCGGGGGCGAAGCCGCTCATCGAGACGCCGGGCTGGCCCGCAAGGACCTCGCCAACCTGGCCGGCGAGCGAGCGCTGGAGTTCGAGCCCCTCGACCGCCGTCGTGCCCGCCAGCATGTCCAGCCGCTTGAGACCCGATGCGGTGACGACGATCACCCCGCTGTCGGTCTGGCGGTTGTGCAGGTCGTCGTCGGGTTGCTCGTCCGCCTGCTGGGCGGTTGGCGATGCGGACGCCCCGGGCGCCTCCTGTGCAAGCGCGGGGAATGCAATCATGGAGGTGGCGAGAAGGGCGAAGCGCAGGGCAGCGCATTTTTGATGATATAAAGTCACGTCGCGCCCGCTACCGGCTAGCAGCGGAAGCACAAGTGAATTTTCCCTCATGCTCGCCGGATTGCACGCTCCATTCGACGAACTGCACGCGGCAGCTCGGCCCCGCAGGGGGTGCGTTGGATCACTGACCGGAGAGGAAAATGGAGCGGGCGAGGCGATTCGAACGCCCGACCCCAACCTTGGCAAGGTTGTGCTCTACCCCTGAGCTACGCCCGCTCACTGACGTTGGCCCGAAACGAAGGTCCCGGGCCGGGGAGGCGCGCGATTAGCAACAGGTGCAGGGGGCCGCAAGCGCTAATTCGCTCCTTTTCCTGCGCGCCGCTTTTCGCTTCACAAACGCGGGCGAAGACCCACATTGGCCCCAAAGCTTCATGGGCGCATCCAATTCGCTCAGCCAATCGTAAAGGGGACCGGCACGTGGCCAGCATGGGTTTGAACCTGGAAGAGCAGAAAGCGGTCGACCGCTTCCGCACGGACGTCGTCGAACCATCGATGACGAACCTGGTCGTGCTCGATTTCTGGGCCGAATGGTGCGGGCCGTGCAAGGCACTGACCCCGATGCTCGAGAAAGTCTGCGGCGAGTACGCCGACAAGGGCGTGGTCCTCGCCAAGATCAATGTCGATGAAGAACAGTTCATCGCCGCCCAGTTCCAGGTGCGCTCGATCCCCACGGTTTACGCGATGTTCCAGGGCCAACCGGTCGCGGACCTGACGAACGCGCGCACCGAATCGCAGCTCAAGGCGACGCTCGACCAGTTGCTCGGTCAGCTGCCGGTCGGCGGTGAGGGCGCGCAAAAGGCGAACGACGATGTCGCTCAGTTCACCGAGATGGGCGAGCAGGTGCTCGCCGATGGCGACGGCGAGCGCGCGGCAGGCATCTTTTCACAGGTCGTCGAGATGGCGCCCGACAACGCCGCCGCGCACGCCGGGCTGATCCGCGCGCTCGTTGCCGCGGACAGGACCGAGGACGCGAAAGCGCATGCGGCCACGCTCGACGCAGCGCTCGTAGACGATCCGGCGGTCAAGACGGCATTATCGGCGCTGGAGCTGGCGGGCGACAGGGTCGACGAGAGCGAGCTGCAGGCGCTGCGTGCCGCCGCTGCCGAACGCCCGACGGACATGGAAGCACAGATGGCCTATGCCGAGGCGGCTTTCGCCAGCGGCGACCGCGACGCTGCGGGCGAGACGCTGCTCGGCATGATCCGCACCGATCGCGAATGGAATGAGGGAGCGGCCCGCGCGCGTCTGCTCAAGATGTTCGAGGCGGTCGGCCTCGAAGACCCGTGGGCAGTCGCTACGCGGCGCAAGCTCTCGACGTTGCTGTTCGGATAGCAATGGCAACCCGCCTGTCGATCTTCCCCTTGCCGGGTGCGATCCTGTTTCCCGGGTTGCACCTGCCGCTGCACATCTTCGAGCCCCGCTATCGTGCGCTGGTGGGTGATGCGCTCGCGCGCGACCGGCGGATAGCGATGATCCAGCCCCAGACTGCCGCCGAGAATGCGCCGCTATTCAGCATAGGCTGCGTCGGCAAGATCGACGAGGTCGAGGCCCTGGACGACGGGCGGTACAATATTATCCTGGCGGGCGAAGCACGCTTCCGCCTGCGCCGCGAGCTCGACGTCACGACCCCGTTCCGACAGGTCGAGGCCGATCTGCTCGAGGATGACGAGCATGCGAGCCTCGCCAGCGTCGAACGCGCCGGGTTCGAGCAGGAAGCACGCTCCTTCGCGGATGCGCAGGGTTACCTCGTCGATTGGGATTCGGTCGCGCGGCTCGACGATCGCACGCTGATCGACGGAGTCAGCCAGATCGCGCCCTTCGACCCGGCTGCCAAGCAGGCGCTGCTCGAAGCCGAGACGCTATCGCAACGCTGCGAGCTGCTGATTCAGTTGATGCAGTTCTTCGGTCGTTCCGATCCCGACGAGGAGCGGGTGACGCTCCAGTAAGTCAGGCGTCCTTCGCCGCTTTCGACAGCCGCTCGCGCGCGGCGTGTTCTCCGATCAGCGGCAACAGCGCGTGCATATCGGGACCGTGGTCCATGCCGGTCAGCGCCTGGCGCAGCGGCAGGAACAGCGCCTTGCCCTTGCGGCCAGTCGATTCCTTGAGCGATGCAGTCAGCGCGGTCCACGGATCGTCGCCCCACGCGAGCGATGCGGCTGCCTCCGCGAGATAGGCGCGCGTTTCGGCGTCGAACGCGGGCGCTTCGACCGGGCCGGTGACCACGCGCCACCAGTCGGCTGCGTCGGCGACTTTCTCGAGATTCGGACGGATCGCCAGCCACGCGGCTTCATCCATCCCCTCGGGCAAGCGGTCCGCCACCGCCGCAAATTCGAGCTGGTGGACGATCGCATGGTTCAACCGCTCGAGCTCGACCTCATCGAAGCGCGCAGGGGCACGGCCGAAGGTCGTCAGGTCGAACGTGTCGATCAGGATCTGGCGGTCGGCGATCGGCTCCACCGGCAGCGACGTGCCGATCCGGGCGAGCAGCGCAACCAGCGCCTCGGGCTCGATCCCGCTGTCGCGCAGCGCCGTTGCCGACAGCGACCCGAGCCGCTTCGAAAGCTTGCCCTCGCGGCCGACGAGAAGTGCCTCGTGAGCGAATCTAGGCAGCTCTTTCGCGGCGCCGAAGCCTGCAGCAAAAAGTGCGGTAAACATCTGAATTTGAACGGCGGTGTTGCTGACGTGGTCCTCCCCGCGGAGCACGGTCGTGACGCACATTTCGGCATCGTCGATAGCGCTCGGCAGCATGTAGAGCCAAGAGCCATCGGCGCGCCGGATCACCGGGTCGGAAAGCTGCGCCGGATCGAAATGCTGTGGCCCGCGGATCGCATCGGTCCACTCGATCGGCTCGCCGTGATCGAGGCGGAAGCGCCAGTGCGGGGCCACGCCTTCGCCGGCGAAACGCGCGTGGTCGGCATCGGTCAGTTCGAGCCCCGAGCGGTCGTAGATCGGCGGCAGTCCGCGCCCCAGCAGCACCTTGCGCTTGAGGTCGAGCTCCTGTGCGGTTTCGTAGCAGCGATAGACGCGTCCCGCCTCGCGCAGTCTGGTAAACGCGCCTTCGTAAAGGTCGAGGCGCGCGGACTGGCGCTCTTCGCCGTCGGGCTCGAGGCCGAGCCACGCGAGATCCTCGCGGATCGCCTCGACGTATTCCTCGCGGCTGCGCTCCGCGTCGGTATCGTCGATCCGCAGCAGAAAGCGCCCGTCGTGTTTCCGGGCGAGCAACCATGCGTGCAGCGCGGTGCGGATATTGCCGACGTGCAGCAGGCCGGTGGGCGAGGGGGCAAAGCGCGTAACGATAGTCATCGGGTCAACTCGAAAACGGCATACTCGGCGCGCCAGTTCGCGCCAGCGGAGCCGACCGGACGCTCGCCGGCGAAGAACCATTCGCGCTCGATGCGGACGTTCTTTGCTCGCACCAGTTCGCGGAAGTCGAGCACGGTCACGTGGTGAATGTTCTGCGTTTCGTACCAGCTGACCGGCAAGTGGCGGGTCACTGGCATCCGGCCGCCGAGCGCCAGCGCAGCGCGCATCCGCCAGTTTGCGAAGTTGGGGAACGAGACGAACGCCTGCCGCCCGACGCGCAGCAGTTCGTCGAGCATCCGGTCGGGTCGAGCCGCGGTCTGCAGCGTCTGGCTCAGAATCGCATAGTCGAACGCCTTGTCGGGATAGTCGGCGAGATCGCGGTCGGCATCTCCCTGCACGACCGACAACCCGCGCGAAACGCAGCGTTCGACCAGCTCGCCGTCAAGTTCCATCCCCCGCGCGTCGCATCCTTTTTCGCCGAGCGCCGCCATCAGCGCGCCGTCGCCGCACCCGATGTCGAGCACCCGGCTTCCCGGTGCGACATTGTCGGCGATCACCGCGAGGTCGGGGCGCAAGCCGGTGCCGGCGCGGGTCATCCGATGAACCCCTTCACGACCCGATCGAGCGCGGGGTGCTCGAGCAGGAAGCTGTCGTGTCCGTTCGGAGCCGACAGTTCGACGAAGCTCACCGCCGCGCCCGCCGCGTTAAGCGCGTGGACGACGTGGCGGCTCTCGGCGGTCGGGTAGAGCCAGTCGCTGTCGAAACTGACGAGACAGAAGCGTGCCCTGCTGCCGGCGAAGGCATCGGCGAGCTTGCCGCCGTGTTCTTCCGCCAGATCGAAATAGTCCATCGCGCGCGTGATGTAGAGGTAGCTGTTGGCGTCGAACCGCTGGGTAAAGCCGCTGCCTTGGTAACGCAGGTAGCTCTCCACCTGGAAATCGGCGTCGAAGCCGAAGGTCTTGCTGCCTGGCTGTCCGTCTTCCCTCGCCTGAAGGTTGCGGCCGAACTTCTCGGTCAGGCCGACCTCGCTGAGGTAAGTGATGTGCGCCGCCATCCGCGCGACGCTGAGGCCCTTGTCCGGCGACCGGCCCGATCGATAATAGTCGCCGTCCTGCCAGTCCGGGTCGGCCATGACCGCCTGTCGGCCGACCTCGTGAAACGCGATGTTCTGCGCCGAGTGCCGCGCGGTGCTGGCGATCACGAGCACGCGCTCGGCGCGGTCGGGAAAGTTCGCCGCCAGGCTCAGCGCCTGCATCCCGCCCATCGAACCGCCGACGACCGCGTGCAGCCGCTCGATTCCAAGCGTATCGAGCAGCGCGACTTCGGCACGGACCATGTCGCGGATGGTGATGACCGGAAAGCGCATCGCGTACGGCTTGCCGTCGGGCGCATCGCTCGCGGGACCGGTCGAGCCCATGCACCCGCCGATCACGTTCGCGCAGATGACGTGGAAACGGTCCGTGTCGATCGGCTTGCCGGGGCCGACCATCCGTTCCCACCAGCCGGGTTTGCCGGTGACGGGGTGCTCACTCGCCACGTACTGGTCGCCGGTCAGCGCATGGCACACGAGGATCGCGTTGCCCTTGTCCCCCGCCAGCTCGCCGTAGGTTTCGTAGGCGATCTCGACGCCTGCAAGCTCCTGTCCGCCGTCGAGCGGCAGCGGAGCGGGCAGCGTCACGCGCTTGGAAGGGGCGGTGGGGGCCATGGCGGCGCGGCTTGGCGGCATCGGGCGCGCACTGTCAACAAGTCTCATGCCAAGCGAGCCAAGGAGGATTTTGTTCGCAAGCCGCGCCGCGCCCGCTATGCGGCTCTCGCGATGGCGAACCGTCCTACCATGAAGCCCTGGATCGAGGGCATCCACGCCTACGTGCCCGGCAAGGCGGCGGGTGAGGACGGAAAGCCGCTGGTCAAGCTCTCCGCGAACGAGAATCCGCTGGGCACGTCGCCTGCCGCACTAGCCGCGAAAGCCGGGGCCGATGCGCCGAGCCGCTATCCCGATCCAGGAAGCACCGGCTTGCGGCAAGCGATCGGGGCGAAGTTCGGGATCGACCCCGCGTTGATCGTCTGCGGGACAGGATCGGACGAACTGCTCCAGCTCGCCGCCAACGCCTTTGCCGGTCCCGATGACGAGGTGCTGTTCCCCCGCTTCAGTTTCGCGGTTTACGACATTGCCGCGCGCCGGGCCGGTGCGACCCCGATCGAGTCCGCCGACGCGGACTACGGCTGCGACGTCGACGCTCTGCTGGCGGCGGTGACCGAGACGGACCCGCGTGGTCTATCTCGCCAACCCGAATAACCCGACCGGCAGCTTCCTGCCGGCGAGCGAGGTCGCGCGGTTGCATGCGGGATTGCCGGGCGACGTGCTCTTCGTCCTCGACCAGGCTTATGCCGAGTATCTCGCCCCGGGCGACGACGACGGCGGGTTCGCGCTGGCAGCGGCCCACGAAAACGTGCTCGTCACGCGCACTTTTTCGAAGATTCACGGCCTCGCGGGCGAGCGGATCGGCTGGGCGACCGGCGCGCCGCACCTGATCGAGGCGCTCAACCGCATCCGGGGGCCGTTCAACGTCACCAACACCGGGCAGGCCGCGGCGCTCGCGGCGCTGGGCGATGACGCTTTCGTCGAGCGCAGCCGGGTGGAGAATGCCGCCAATCGCGCTCGACTGGCCGATGCGCTCGCGGCGCTCGGCAACCACGGCATCCGCCCGCTGCCGAGCGAGGGCAATTTCCTGCTGGTCCTGTTCGAAGGTGCGCTGACCGCCGAAGCCGCGCTCGGCGCGCTGGCAGAGGCGGGCTACGCGGTGCGCCACCTGCCGGGGCAGGGTTTGGGTCACGCGCTGCGCATCACGATCGGAACGGCGGAGGACATGGACGCGGTTGCAGAGACGATCCGCCGTGCGGCGGAGCGCGCCGGATGAGTTTCCAGCGCATCGCTGTGATCGGGCTCGGGCTGCTTGGCGGGTCGGTCGGCCTAGCTGTAGGCGACAACCTCCCGGGCTGCACGACGACGGGCTACGATGCCGATCCCGACGTGCGCCGCCGCGCTGCGGAGCGCGGGCTGGTCGGCAAAGTCTGCGAGACCGCCGCTGAAGCGGTCGCCGACGCCGAGCTGATCGTCTTTTGCGTGCCCGTCGGCGCGATGGGTGAGGCGGCCGCGCAGATCGCCGATGCTCTGCCCAAAGGCGCGATCGTCAGCGACGTCGGCTCGTCCAAGGCGGCAGTGACCGAGGCGCTGCGATCCGCCCTGCCGGGAGCCACCGTGATCCCGGCGCACCCGGTTGCAGGTACCGAACGCAGCGGACCAGATGCGGGCTTCGCACACCTGTTCCGTCACCGCTGGTGCATCCTCACCCCGCCTGCCGGCGCCGATCCGGAAGCCGTCGCACGGCTGACCGAATTCTGGCAGGCTCTCGGCGCCATGGTCGAGATCATGGACGCCGCGCACCACGACCTCGTCCTCGCGGTGACGAGCCATATCCCGCACCTCATCGCTTATACCATCGTCGGCACCGCTTCGGATCTCGAGGAAGTGACCCGCAGCGAGGTCATCAAGTATTCCGCCGGCGGCTTTCGCGACTTCACGCGCATCGCTGCGAGCGATCCCGTGATGTGGCGCGACGTGTTCCTGACCAACCGCGACGCGGTGCTCGAAATGCTGGGACGTTTCACCGAGGATCTCACCGCGCTCCAGCGCGCGATTCGTCGTGGCGATGGCGAGGCACTCCACGACCTGTTCGCCCGCACGCGCGACATCCGCCGTTCGATCGTCGAGCAGGGGCAGGACGATGCCCGCCCCGACTTCGGGCGGAGCGACCACGAAGGTTAGGTGACGGCCCGATGCTTGCGCGCGGGGAGCATGAGGACGATGGCTAGTAGCGCGAGATGCGCCGCGGCGCTTGCCATCCTGCCCGCATCGACCGACAATCCTTCGATATCGACCATCGGCCCGAGTACCGCGTTGGCGAAGTTCCAGCCCCAGTGGAGCGCCACCGCCGCCCAAAGCGAACGCCACCGCCAGGCGGCCGCGGCATAGGCGAGACCGAGCGCGAAGAGCCGCACCTGCTCGCTCCATCCCCAGTCGAACCGCCATATGTGGTTGAGCGTGTAGAGCGCAGCGCTGAGGATCACGTAGCTGATCCCCCCGAGTTGCAACGGAAACACCCTCAGCAGGTAACCGCGGGTAAGAATGTCCTCGACCACGGAAGGCACGAACGTGATCGTCAGGGCTAGGCCAATCGCGCCAGCGGTGGGAACAAGGTCGGTCCATTGCGCCTCGCCCGGGCCCAGCGCAATCGACGCGTACTTGGCGAGACCTGCGAGTACGAAGCCGCCGACGAGGAGCAGCGGGAGCGCGCGAAAGCGCTCAAGGCCGTAGGTGCCGAAACCGCTGCCCCCGAGCCAACGGCCGAGTGGCCAGGCAACGAGCAGCGCCGCCAGCATTAGCGCCGGGCCGATGGGGCTTTCGGGTGCAAAGACCGTCTGCAGGCCTTCGGATGCCTGATAGAGCGCGAATATCGTCGCAAAGGCGACCAGCGAACGGCTCCAGCCCGGCCGCTCGGTCATGGATTGAGCGCGTTCATCGCGGCGTGGACGCGCGCTTCGGCTTCGGCGCGGGGGAGGCCCGGCGGCACGGGGTCACCGAAGCGATAGGTGATCGTGCCGCGCCGCTTGATCTTGCGGTGATAGAGCGGACCGCTGTCGATCGCGACCGGGACCACCGGCAGGCCAAGCAACTTGTAGAGCCCTGCGAAGCCCGCCTGCAGCGGCGGCTCGGTGCCATGCGGGACGCGCGTGCCTTCGGGAAAGATCGCCAGCGGGCGCCCTTCATCCGCGTGAAACTTCGCGGACGCCAGCATGGCGCGAAGCGCCCGGGCGCCCTGGTCGCGGGCAACCGGCACGATGCCGTAAGCGCGCGCCGAGGCGCCCCACAAGGGAATCGAAAACAGCTCCTCCTTGGCGAACACCGCGGGGGTATCGAGCAGCGCGGGCAGGTCGATCGCCTCGAAGAAGCTCTCGTGCTTGATCGCATAGAGAGCCGGGTAGTCGGGCCGCTCGCCTTCCTCGCGGATCGTGATCCCGAGGATGTGGGTCACACACCAGCGCTGGAACCTTGCCCATCCGCGCACGACACGGCGGAAGCGGCCGACGTCATGCCGCAGCACGACCAGCGACCACGACGTGTACCAGAGCGAGCCGAGATAGAACACGACATAGAAAGCGAGGCTTCGGAGCAGCGCCATCGGTTCAGTCCGGCAGCAGCCGCGCCAGCGTGGAGGCGATCAGCTTGTTGTATTCGAGGAACAGGATGCCCAGCCGGGGCCGCGAAGGGACAGCGTCGCGCACGACCTTCACGTCGTCCGGCAGCGCGAGGTTGAGCTCCCCCGCGGCGCGGCGCATGTGCCAGTCGGTGGTGACGAGCCGGATCGAGCCGATCTTGTGGTGGCGCACCCATGCGGCGGTCTCGGCAGCGTTGCTGCGCGTGTCGACCGCGGCGAAGCCGAGTGTGACGCAGCAGGCCATCGTCTTTGGCGAGACCTTGTACTCGGCGGCGAACTCGCGGGGCTTCACCTCGCGGTCGACGCCGGTAACGAGAAGCTCGCGCGCCTGGCCCCGGGCAAGCAGTTCGAGCCCGCGATCGATCCGCCCCGCGCCGCCTGTCGGCACCACGATCGCATCGGTCCGCACGGCACCCGCCGGTTGCGGCAGTGCGGCCGCGAACCACAGGAACCCGAGTGCGTACAAAATCGCGAGAAAGGCCGCCAAACGTAAGATCACAACATCTTCCTCAGCGCGCCAAGGACCGTGAGCCGCGCAGTCAGCATGGCGATGAAGATACCGGCGAGCGGGATCGCCGCGATCAGAAGCCAGTCGATGGCGCCGAGGCCGCCGCCGGCAACCATGCCCGAACCGAGCGCGGCGAACTGCTGTCCGAGAACGAAGATCGCCACCAATCCCAGCGCGAGGCCTGCGGCGCCGCCGGCGGCCGCGTCGAAGGCGATCGACCGCTGGAATATGCGGGCGATCTGCGCATCCGTCCCCCCGAGCAGGTGGACGATCTCGATCGTCCCGCGATTGCTGCCGAGCGCGCTGCGAGAGGCGAGCAGGACAGCCGCCGAGCTCGTGATGCCGAGTAGCACCACGAGCCCGAGCGCGAGGTACTGCAGCGATCGGATAGCGGCGAACACAGGGGCCAGCCAGGTCGACTGCGCATCGACCCGCGCCGCCGGTGCCGGGCGGGCGAGCGCGCCGCGCATCGCGGACAGCCGCGCCTCGTTCGCGGGGCCGCGCAACTCGACGTCGATCAGCGCCGGAACAGGGACCGCATCGGTTCCTTCGCCGCCCGCGCCGAGCCAGGGTTCGAGCAGCGCGTCGAGCTCGCTATCGGGCACGATGCGGATGCTGGACACGTCCGGCAGGGCCGCGAGCGCGGCCTCCGCCGCTCTCGCCTGCCGGTCGCGCTCGGACTTGAGCGGTTCGACGATCTGCACGGTCGCCGCGCCGGACAGTTCGCCGCGCGTGGTCTGGGCGAGGTTGCTCAGCGCGAGCCCGCCGGCGGCGGCGATCGTCGTCAGCGCGACCATGATCGCGATGACCCACGGCATCGGCCCGGCAAGCCGGGTCTGCGGCACCAGTTGCGCGGCGCGGCTGCCGCGAAACGGCACGAGGCTGCGGGCGACCGCGTGGGCGAGGACCGGCGGCTTCTTCATGCGAAGTCGCTCCGGTCGATGGGCCGCTGGTCACGGCGGGGCGGGAAGCGCAGCGCGCCGGTCGGATCGCTGAGGCGCCCCTTGTCGAGCCGCATGATCAGCGAATCGGGCACCTTGCGCAGCAGGTGGACGTCGTGGGTCGCGACGACGACGGTGGTGCCGAGGCGGTTCAGCGCCTCGAACAGCCGCAGCAGCTTGAGCGCCATGTCCGGATCGACGTTGCCCGTGGGTTCGTCGGCGACGAGCATCTCGGGCCGGCCGATCACCGCGCGCGCGATTGCCACGCGCTGTTGCTCCCCGCCCGACAGGGTCGCGGGCCTGGCATCCTTGCGTTCGGACAGCCCGACCCATTCGAGCATATCGGCAACCGGCTGGCGCAATTCGGCTTCGCGCACACCCGATACGCGCAGCGGAAGCGCGACGTTGTCGAACGCCGACAGATGCGGGACGAGGCGGAAGTCCTGGAACACGACGCCCAGCCGGCGGCGAAACCGCGGTAACCTTTCGCGAGGGAGGGTGATCACGTCGGTCCCGAACATCCGGATCGCCCCGCGCGAGGGGCGCTGGGCAAGGTAGAGCAGCTTGAGCATCGACGTCTTGCCCGCGCCGCTGGCGCCCGTGAGAAAGTAGAAGCCGCCCGCGTGCAGCGTGAACGAGACGTCGCTCAGCACCTCGCGGTCGGCACCGTAACGCAGGCCGACATTGTCGAATGTGACGACTTCGCCCCCCTCGCCGCTCATGGCCTGGGCTGCGCTTGCAGGGTCGGGAAGGAGGAGATGCGCATCGACCGGCGGGCTATAGCCGCGCTTCAGTGTGGAAAAAAGCCGTTCGCAGCACAACTTGCCGTGTGCGACTCTTGTGCCGCACCGCGCCTTGCGCCAGATTCTTGCGCGAGATGATCATCGCCTGCCCCGCCTGCGCGACCCGATACGTCGTGCCGGACAGCGCCATCGGCGCAGAAGGCAGAACCGTGCGTTGCGCGAAGTGCCGCCACAGCTGGTTCCAGGATGGTCCCGAACTCGAGGTGGCGCAGCCCGCTCCGACTGTTGAAGCGCGACATTCGGCGCCCGAGCGGGCCCCCGAGCAGGCCCCCGAACAGCCAGCGCCCCCCGTGACCGAGACGGCGGTTCGGGATACGCCCGTGCAAGAGGAAGTGTCCGCTCCGCCGCCTCCGCCGCCCTTCGGCGAGACCGCTCCTTCCGATAGCGACTACCCGCCTTCGCAATTCGATGCCGAGCCCGCTCCCCCGACCGTGGTCGAGGCGGAACCGACACCCGTGGCCGAACCGGAGGGCTACGAAGAAGAAGTCTCGGCCTTCGACTACGAGCCTCCGTTCCGGCCGCGGCGCAACATGATGAAGGTCTGGACCATCGCGGCGGCGCTGTTCGCGCTGCTTGCGCTGGGGACCGTCGCCGCGGTGAGCTACTGGGGCCTGCCCGACTGGGTGCCGGTCACCCGGCCGACCTTCGGGATCGAGAAGCCGGACCTCGTGCTCGACTTCCCGCGCGACAAGCAGGAACGGCGCACTCTGCCCAACGGGACCGAGTATTTCGGGACGAGCGGCACGATCAAGAACGTCGGACGCGAGACGCGCCAGGTGCCCTCGATCCTGATGGTACTCAGCGATGCGCGCGACCGCATCGTCTACACGTGGGAAATCTCCTCGCCGAAGCCTGAGCTTGCGCCGGGCGAGACGGTGACGATCAACGAGGCCGTCACCGACATTCCCAAGTCCGCACGCTACGTCGAGATCGGCTGGAAGCCAGACTGACGCCGCGACGCCTGACGGCTCAGGCGATCGCTTCGGCGACCGGCAGGTATTCGTAGCCAAGCTCGTCCGCCACAGCCTTGTAAGTCACCTTTCCGGCGTGGACGTTGAGCCCCTCGGCGAGGTGCGGGTTGGCGCGCAGGGCGGCCTTCCAGCCCATCTCCGCGATGCGCAGCGCGTGCGGCAAGGTCACGTTGTTGAGCGCATAAGTGCTCGTGCGCGCGACCGCGCCCGGCATGTTGGCGACGCAGTAATGCACCACGTCGTCGATCACATAAGTCGGATCCGCATGGGTCGTCGGACGCGAGGTTTCGAAGCAGCCACCCTGGTCGATCGCGACGTCGACGAGCACCGCGCCCGGCTTCATGCACTTGAGCATGTCGCGGGTGACGAGCTTGGGCGCCGCCGCACCCGGGATCAGCACTGCGCCGATGATGAGGTCGGCCTCGCAGACCATCTGCTCGATGTTCGCGCGGTTGGAAAAGCGCGTCTTGGCGCGGCTTTCGAAATGGATGCCGAGCTTTTCGAGCACTTCGGGATCGCGGTCGAGAATGGTCACGTCGGCACCGAGCCCGACCGCCATCTGTGCCGCGTTGAAGCCGACCACGCCGCCACCGATCACCATCACCCGGCCCGGCAGGACGCCCGGCACGCCGCCGAGCAGCACCCCGCGGCCGCCGTGCGCCTTCTCCAGCGCGGTGGCTCCGGCCTGGATACTCATCCGGCCGGCCACCTGGCTCATCGGCTTCAATAGCGGCAGCGAACCGCCCGGACCGGTCACCGTCTCGTAGGCGATGGCGGTCACGCCCGACTTGACGAGGTCGGCGGTCTGCTCGGGATCGGGAGCGAGGTGGAGGTAGGTATAGAGGATCTGCCCCTCGCGCAGCATCGCGCGCTCGATCGCCTGCGGCTCCTTGACCTTCACGATCATCTCGCAGCCGTCGAACACGGTTTTCGCGTCGGGCTGGATGGCCGCGCCGCAGGCCTGGTAGTCGATGTCGGTGGCGCCGATGCCCATTCCGGCGCCGGTCTCGATCCACACTTCGTGGCCGTGCGCGGTTAGTTCGCGGACGCTCTCGGGCGTCAGGCCGACGCGATATTCGTGGTTCTTGATTTCCTTGGGGCAACCGATGCGCATGGGGGGCACTCCTTCGGCGGGTGCCGTTACAGTTGCAACCAGTTCCGGGCAAGCGTCGAGGTGACGCACGAGGCGCAGGGAGGGCTGGCACGCCGCTGTGGAAACTGTCGCACAGACGTCACACAAGCCTCATAGAGACAGCGTGAAAGCGTAATCCAGGCTTCACGGGGTAACGGAAGTGACACGAACGAAACGCACGATCTCGACATTGGCGCTGGCGATATCGGCCGGCTGGGCGATGCCCGCAGCCGCGCAGGATAGCGCCGATGTGGCACAGGAACTGGCGCAGATGCGCGCGCAGATGGCAGCGATGGCCGAGCGTATCGACACGCTCCAGGCGCAGCTCGATGCCGCCAAGGCCGAGGCGCAGGCGGCCACAACCGCCGCCGGCGCGGCGACCGCGAGCGCGGCAGCGGCGACCGAGGCGGCCAAGGCAGAGCCGGCGGCTTCGATTTCCTGGCACGGCGCGCCCGAGATCGAAGGCAAAGGCGGGTGGAGCTTCAAGCCGCGCGGCCGCCTGCAATACGACGCTGGCTTCATCAACGCCCCCAATTCGACCGGGCGCCCCGAGGGTTTCGGCAACGAAGCTCGCCGCGCACGACTTGGGGTCGAGGGCAACGTGCCCGGCGGTTTCGGTTACAAGTTCGAGCTCGACTTCGCGCCGATTCGGTCGAGGTCACCGACGCGATCCTGACCTACAGTGACGGTCCGGCGACCTTCACGGTCGGCCAGCACAACAACTTTCAAAGCCTGGAAGAGCTGACCAGCAGCCGCTTCACATCGATGATCGAGCGCGCCGCCTTCACCGATGCGTTCGGGTTCGAGCGCCGCGTCGGTGCCTCGGTACAGTATGCCGAAGGGGCCGATCCTGGCGCAGGCGGGCGTGTTCAGCGACAACATCGACGCGCTAAGAACAAGAACGGCGGCGCCGACGGCCGCATCGTGTTCATGCCCAAGAGCGGCAAGATCCAGTTCCACCTTGGCGGTTCGATCCACTTCGCCGATCTCGAGAGCGGCAGCACGGTGCGTTATCGCCAGCGACCGCTCGTGCACTTCACCCCCCAGCGCTTCATCGATACCGGCTCGCTCGGCGCCGACAGCGAGACTGGCTACGGACTCGAGGCTGCGGTCATCTCCGGCCCGCTGCACGCCGCGGCGGAGCATTACTGGCAGCATCTGAACCGGCCCGGCGGGTTGTCTGATCCGACGTTTTCGGGCGGCTATGCCGAGGTTGGGCTATTTCCTCACCGGCGGTGATACGCGCGGGTACAAGAAGGGCCAGTTCGACCGCGTGAAACCGAAGAACCCGGTGAACAAAGGCGGGTTCGGAGCGGTGCAGGCCAACCTGCGCTACGACTGGCTCGACCTGATTGACGCGGGGATCGTGGGCGGAAAGCAGGCCGGGTACCAGGCGTCGCTGATCTGGACCCCGACCGATTACACCCGCTTCCTCTTCAACTATGGCCAGATGCAATACGACAACGCGATCTATCCTGCTGCGGGCGGCGACCGCTCGTACAGTGTCGATGCGTTCGGTGTACGCGCCCAGATCGACTTTTGATACCTCTCGGCGTTTTGAACGATTGCCGAAAACCTGTCATGCACCTGTCACATCGCGCGCCTAGCTGCGCGGGTGACCATTCCTGAGGGCTTACCACCGATGACCAAGTTCAAGACCATCGCCGTTGCGACCATTTCCACCCTGGCACTCGCCGCATGCGGCGGCAGCGGCGGCTGCATCGGACAGCCGCGATTCGATCCGCGCGGTCGGCTCGTCGACCGTCTATCCCTTCGCCAAGAAGGTCGCCGAGGAATTCGTCGCGGCGAACCCCAACATGAAAAGCCCGCTGATCGAATCGACCGGGACCGGCGGCGGCATCAAGCTGTTCTGCGCCGGCGTCGGCGCGCAGCACCCCGACATCGCCAACGCATCGCGCCGGATGAAGGCGGGGGAATTCGAGGATTGCCAGAAGAACGGCGTGACCGACATCGAGGAGATCCAGGTCGGCCTCGACGGGATTGCCTTCGCCAGCGCCAAGGGCGGCATCACGCTGCCGCTGACGCCCGAGATCGTCTACAAGGCGCTCGCCGCCAAGCCGTTCGGCAAGGAGCAGACCGCGAAGACCTGGAAGGATGTCGACCCGTCGCTGCCCGATGAGCCGATCCTCGTATACGGCCCGCCGTCGACTTCGGGCACGCGCGACGCGCTCAAGGAGCTGATCCTGACCAAGGGCTGCGAGAGCGACCCGGCGATGAAGGCGCTCAAGGATAGCGACAAGGACAAGTTCGAGCAGCTCTGCACCGAAGTGCGCGCCGACGGGGCCTATGTCGACCAGGGCGAGCAGGACAACCTGATCGTGCAGAAGATCGAGGGCAACCCGAAGGCGGTCGGCGTGTTCGGCTACTCGTATCTCGAAGAGAACGCCCAGAAGCTGCAGGACCAGAGGATGAACGGGGTCGAGGCGACTTACGACAATATCTCGAACTTCACCTATCCCGGTGCGCGCCCGCTCTACATCTACGTGAAGAAGGCGCACGTGGGCGTGATCCCGGGTCTTGCCGACTACGTCCAGCAGTGGACCAAGGTCTGGGGCAAGGACGGTCCGCTGGCGAAGATCGGATTCGTCGCGGCTGCCGAAGACACGCAGGCGAAGTCGGCTGCGATCGCCCAGAACGGCACCACGCTGACGGCCGACCAGCTCAAGTAAGCCCGGACGCAGGAACTCACGACATTGGGGGCCCCGCCGGCGATTGCCCGGCGGGGCCCCTTTTCTTTGACGCGCGGCGACCCATCTCGCGCCCATGCAATTCACGATGGCAGAGCTCGACCCGGCGACCCGCTACAAGCTGATGGTCAACACCGTCCACCCGCGACCGATCGCCTGGGTGGTCAGCATGGGCACGGACGGTACGGTCAACGCGGCGCCCTATTCGTTCTTCAACGCGATGGGGGGAACGCCCCCGCTGGTCGCGATCGGCATCGGGGCGGACGAAGTGCGCGCCGGCGAGGCGAGCAAGGATTCGTGGCGCAACATTCTCGAGACCGGTGAGTTCACGGTCGCGCTGGTGAGCGAGGAGCAGGCCGAGGCGATGGTGAAGACCGCCGCCGACGCCCCGCGCGGCGCGAGCGAACTGGCCGCCGCCGGGGTCGCGACGCGGCCATCCTCGTTCGTCACGCCGCCCTTGATCGCCGATGCGCCGGTCGCGTTCGAATGCCGGCTCTGGCAGCAGATCGAAACCCATCCTGACGGCGGGATCGTACTCGGCGAGGTGGTCGCGACGCACATCGCCGATCGCTTCGTGGGCGAGGAGGACGGCAAACTGCGGATCGACGCGCCGGCGATGAAGCTGGTCGGACGCGCGCACGGCGCCGGCTGGTACTGGAAGGGCAGCGACCAGGTCCGCATCGATCGCCAGCGCTGGCCGGTAGACGGATCAATCCGAAGGCTGATACGAAAAGCCCCGCCGGCGCGAACCGGCGGGGCTTTTTCTTGTGTGCGCAGTGCGCGAAGCGATCAGAAGTCGATCGCCACCCGCCCGTAAACGAACCGGCCGCTGAAGCCGAACGGCGACTGCGACGAATACGGCAGGAAGGCGGTGTTCGTCCCGTAGTTCACACCGTCGACCACGCCGACCAGCAGACGGTCGGGATATTCGTCGAGCAGATTGTTCGCACCGACCGCGAGTTCCAGAGCCGGAATCGGCCTGAAGCGCGCCTCGAGGTCGACGACCCACTTGGGGCTCAGGTAAACGTCGCCCGGAGCGTCACCGGGCGCCACGCTGATGTCGTTGCGGATCTGCGGGTTGGCATCGGACGACGGCAAACCGTTGAGGGTGGCCGTGGTCACGCTGTCGGGAAGCAGGACCTTGCCGAAGCGGTTTGCATTCAGCGTGAAACCGAACGCGTCCAGGTCCCATCCGAGCGAAACGTTGAGCTTGTTGCTCGGCTGGCCATCGGTCAGACGCAGGCTCTCCTGCCGCGCGAACAGGCGGTTTGCGGTGAAGCCGCTGAATTCCCGGCGATCGGTGATCTTGGTGTCGTTGATGTTGAAGCCCGCGCTCAGGCGGAAGCGGCCGGCCCCGAAATCGGGTACCTGGTAATTCGCCACGACATCGAGACCTTGCGTACGAGTATCGACGCCGTTGATGAAGAACCGGCCCGAAGTGCCGACCACGCCTGCCGACTGCAAGATTGCCACGACATCGGCGCCCTGCAGGTTCTCTGTCAGCACGATGCGGTTGTCGATCTTGATGTTGTAGTAGTCGGCCGTGATGCTGAGGCCCGGGACCATCGTGAAGACGATACCGCCGCCGAGGTTCACCGACTCCTCGGGCTCAAGCGGCTGAGAGCCGAGCGCGATGGCGATCGGCGAAGAGACCGGGAAGGTGCCTATCTCGATCAACTGACCGCCGACGTTGTTGGTCGATGTGGTGGAGAAGTACTGCTGGGCCATGCCCGGCGCACGGAAGCCGGTCGAGATCGACCCGCGCACCGCCAGTCCGTCGACCGGCTCGATCCGTCCGGCGAGCTTGCCGTTGATCGTGCTGCCGAAGTCCGAGAAGTGCTCGTAGCGGCCAGCTGCCTGGACGTTGACCATGTCCGACAGGTCGCTGTCGAGTTCCACGTACGCGGCATAGCTGTCGCGCGAGGCGTCGACCTCGGTGCTCGGCGCGAAACCGGGGAACACCTGCGCGCCCGGCGCGGCGCCGTTGCTGAAGGTGTAGGGTCCCGCGATATAGCTCTCCCGTTGGCCGCGCACGATCTTGTAATTCTCGTTACGCCATTCGAGGCCGGCCGCGAGCGAGGTGTCGCCGAACCCGAAATCGATCGGGCGCTGTGCGTCGAAGTTGATGGAAGTCTGCCCTGAACGCATGCCGCCGGCATAGAACCGCCGCGGGCTGACAGCGCCGCCAAGCGAAGTGTTGACGCTGTTCTCGACGTGGTAGTTCAGCCGGTTGCTGCCGTAGTTGGCCGACAGGTCGAGGTTCCAGCCCGCCGCTTCACCGCGGATGCCGATGACGCCGGCGATATCCTCGATCTCGCTGACGATCAGCGGCAGGAAGCCGTCCGGATAGATCGGCTGGCCGCCGTTCGACCAGTCTGCGTTACGCGAGTCGAGTGAGCGGCGGTAGAAGCCCGCGCCGTTGCCGTCGCGGATGCCGTACGTGCCGAACTCGTAGAACTCGAATCCGGTATCGAACAGCGGTGCGCCCGCGTTGATGACGAAGTTGTAATCCTGCGACCGGCCGTCCCCGAAGCGGTGGTTGAAGCGGTCGAAGGTCGCTTCGCGCGGATCGTTCGCGGCCGAGTACTGGCGTCGCGGGTCGGCGCCGGAGCGGTTGGTCGGCGAGCGGTCCTTGTATTCCGCGGTGACGTTGAAATAGCCGTCACCGACCGGAACGCCCACGTTCGCGCCGAAGGTGTAGGTTTCCCCGTCACGGCGCTTGCGCTCATCGCCATACGTAATGGTCGGGTCGCTGGTGCCGTTGGTGGTCACGCTGGCGACCTCGTTCACGCCTTCCATCGTGGTGATGTACTTGCCGTAGGTGGCAACCGCGCGGCCGCCCGGCCGACGCTTCAGCTGGATGTTGATCACGCCCGCGATCGCGTCCGAGCCGTATTGCGAGGCGGCGCCGTCGCGCAGGACCTCGATACGGTCGATGGCGAGCGGCGGGATCGTGTTCATGTCGACCGCGGCCGACCCGCGTCCGATCGAGCCGTTGAGGTTGAGCAGCGAGGAGAGGTGGCGGCGCTTGCCGTTGACGAGCACGAGCACCTGGTCGGGCGCAAGGCCGCGCAGCGTCGCCGGGCGCAGCGAGTCGGTGCCGTCGGTCAGCGACGGCTGCGGGAAGTTGAACGAGGGCACGAGGTTGTTGAGCAGCCGGTTCGTCTCGGTCGTGCCCTGGTGCTCGAGCGCGTCGTTCGAGATCACGTCGATCGGAACCGAGCTGTCGGCGACGGTCCGGTCCAGACGGCGGGTGCCGGTCACGATGATCTGGTTCTGCGGGATGGCCTCGCCCTGCTGCGATGCGGTCGTCTCGCCGGGCACTTCCTGCGCGAGCGCAGGCGAAACCGAGGCAACGGTGAGACCCGCAAGGGCCGACCCGATCATGAGTGTTGTACGGCGCATGGAAACGTAACCTCCCGATTGAACGTTGGAAAGTTACGGGACTCCACCGCCTGAGCGCAACATTACGTTTCGATTTCGAACGAGATTATCGGAAATTGTTGCAACTGCGTAACAATGCCTGCGTCGAAGATACCACACCCGGTTGCGCCCTCAGAGCGGATTGCCGTCCTTGTCGCGGTAGATATCGCGCCGGCCCACGTGGTTCGCGGGGCCGACGAGGCCGTCTTCCTCCATCCGCTCGATCCACTTTGCCGCGGTATTGTAACCGACGCCCATCTGGCGCTGGAGCCACGATCCGCTCGCCTTCTGGTGCTCGAACACGATCTGGCAGGCCTGGCGGTACTTGCGCTCGTCGGGATTGTCGCTCGCGGTCAACTCGTCGTCGAAACTGAAGCCGAAACCATCCTCGGGCTCCTCGGTCACCGCGTCGACGTAGTCGGGCTTGCCCTGGCCGCGCCAGTGCTCGGCGACCGCCTCGACTTCTTCGTCGGAAACGAACGGTCCGTGGACGCGCACCAGCGCGCCCGTGCTCGGCTTGTAGAGCATGTCGCCCTTGCCGAGCAGCTGCTCGGCGCCCTGTTCGCCCAGGATCGTGCGGCTGTCGATGCGGCTCGTCACGTTGAAGCTGATGCGGGTCGGCAGGTTCGCCTTGATCACGCCGGTGATGACGTCGACCGAGGGGCGCTGGGTCGCCATGATCAGGTGGATGCCCGCCGCGCGGCTCTTCTGCGACAGGCGCTGGATCAGCACCTCGATCTCCTTGCCGACGGTGACCATGAGGTCGGCGAGCTCGTCGACGATGAGCACGATCTGCGGCAGCGGTGCGTAATCGAGCTGCTCCTCCTCGAAGATCTCCTCGCCCGTATCGGGATCGAACCCGGTCTGCACCCGGCGGCCCAGCGGCTTGCCCTTGGCGGCGGCGGTGCGTACGCGGTCGTTGAAGCCGGCGATGTTGCGCGCCCCGATGCTCGACATCTGGCGATAGCGGCGCTCCATTTCCTCGACCGCCCACTTGAGCGCGCGGACCGACTTCGACGGCTCGGTGACGACCGGCGACAGCAGGTGCGGGATGTCGTCGTAGCTCTTCAGCTCGAGCACCTTGGGATCGATCAGGATCAACCGGCACTCGTCGGGCGTGAACTTGTAGAGCAGCGAGAGCAGGATGCAGTTGAGGCCGACCGACTTGCCCGAGCCGGTGGTACCCGCGACGAGCAGGTGAGGCATCGCGGCAAGGTCCGCGACGATCGGCTCGCCCGCGATGTCCTTGCCGAGAATGATCGGCAGGCTGCCCCTGGCGTTCACGAAGGCATCGCACGCGGCGAGTTCCTTCAGCGCGACCATCTGGCGATCGGTGTTGGGCAATTCGATGCCCATCACGGTCTTGCCGGGGATCGAGGATACGCGCGCGCTGATCGCGCTCATGTTGCGGGCGATGTCTTCGGCAAGGCCGATCACCCGGCTCGCCTTGATGCCGGGAGCGGGCTCCAGCTCGTACATCGTCACCACCGGGCCGGTGCGCACGGCGGTGATCTCGCCCTTCACGTTGAAGTCGTCGAGCACGGTTTCGAGCAGGCGCGCGTTGCGCTCGAGCGCGAGCTTGTCGAGCTTGGGCGCGGCGTGGACCGGCGGCTCTTCGAGCAGGTCGAGGCTGGGAAGCTGGTAGTTGGCGAAAAGGTCCTTCTGCGCCTTCTTGCCGGCGGGCCTGGCGGCGCGCGGCGCGGCGGCGGGATCGGCGATCTCCGGCGCGCGGCGCTCGGCGATCTGCGGCGGCTCCGCGTCCTCGTCCGCACGCTCGCGCTTCGCGCGGGACTTGGGCACGAACGGAATATCGAGGTCGGCGATCTGCGGCGGCAGGCTCGATGCGCGCTTGAGGAAGCGGGGAAGGGTAAGCAGCTGGACCCAGTCGATCGCGAACACCCTGGTGACGCCCACCACGCCGCCCGCAAGCGCCACGAGCGCAAGGACGAGGATGACCCAGCCGCTCGTGCCTTCGCCCAGCCTGTCGCCGACCGCCTGGATGGCCCCTGCACCCAGCAAGCCGGCGATGCCGCCCGTCGACGCCGGCAGCGTGCCGCCGGGACGGTCGAAGGCCAGCGCGAGCACGGTGCCCAGCAGGGCCATCGACAGCAGCAGGAGCCCGAGCGGTCGCCACCAGCGGGTGCTTTCCTCGCGGTCCTCTTCCTCGACGTCGCGCCACAGCTTGCGCGCGGCGATATAAAGCATGGGCAGCAGCAGGACGCCGGTTACGCCGAACAGGAAAAACACCCGTTCCGCGACCCAGGCGCCGGTGGCGCCCATCCAGTTGCGCACGTCGTCGCCCGCGGCGGCGGTCGATGCGCTCGGGTCGGTCTGGGTGTAGCTGGCGAGGGCCAGGCCGAGGAACAGCATGGCGGCGAAGAGCGTCGCCGCGCCCGCGATCTGCCCGGCGCGGCGCAGCGACCGGCGGAACGCGGCGCGCCAGTCGGTCGCTGGCGCCCTGCCGCCTGTGCGGCTCATCGCGCGTGTTGCCATTGCTGCTACCCCTGATACGTCCGGGCAGCGTTATCGCAGGTGGGGGACTCGCCCGTCAAGAATCCTTGGCGCGGAAACGTCCGCCGTCACGAATCCTGCTTGAGCGCGAGGCCGTCGATCGCCGCCCAGCGGCCCCAACCCAGCTCCTTCGCCCGTTCGAAAGTCATGCCTCCGAGCGCGATCACCGGCATTTCGGCGAGCGCGGCAAGCGCGTGGAACTTCTCGGTACCGAGCGTGACGGCACCCGGATGCGTGCGGGTCTCGAACACCGGTGACAGCATCGCCGCGTCGGCCCCGGCGGCGTTGGCATGGGCGATCTCGTGCCCGTCGTGCACCGCGGCGATGCGCAGGAGTTCGGGCGCCTCGCCGATCGCTTCGGGCGGGCCATAGGAACCGGCGGCGCCCCAGGCGACCGCCTCGTCGTCGCTACCGGAGAGCACGGCCAGGTGGCCGCCCTCGATCACCAGCGGCAAAAGCTCGTCCCAGCGGGCCCGGCGCGCGCGGGGGTCGAGGTGGTAGTGGCGAAACACGAATGCCGATCCACGCGGCAATGCGCGTAGCGCACGTGGCAGCAATTCGTCGTTGCGGGCATCCGAAAGGAGCCAGAGATCGGGCAGGGACTGGCGGTCGGCCATACCATCGCTATAGCGCAGAGCCGTGATGAATGCAGCGTTAGCCCTTGGCGAAATCCACGACCGTGTTGCCCGCGCCTGCCGGATCGCCCGGCGCGAACCCGACGAGGTGACCCTCGTCGCGATCAGCAAGACTTCACCCGGCCGAGGCGATCGAGCCATTGCTGGCGGCCGGTCACCGCGTGTTCGGCGAGAACCGGGTGCAGGAAGCGCAGGCCAAATGGCCGTCGCTGCGCGAGCGCTATCCCGACGTGGCGCTCCATCTGGTCGGCAGCCTGCAGTCGAACAAGGCGCAGGACGCGGCCGAATTGTTCGACTGCATCCATTCGCTCGACCGGCCGAGCCTCGTGAAGGCGCTCGCCAAGGCGTTCGACAAGACCGGGCAGGCGGGTGCCGTGCTTCGTCCAGGTCGATGTCGGCGAGGAACCGCAGAAGGGCGGCTGCGGGGTCGCCGACCTGCCCGAACTGCTCGAACTCTCGCGCGACGCGGATGTCCCGGTGATCGGCCTGATGTGCGTGCCCCCCGCCGATATCGAGCCCGCGCCGTTCTTCGCGCTGCTCGACAAGCTCGCCCGCGACAACGGCCTCGACCAGCTGAGCATGGGCATGAGCGGCGATTTCGAAACCGCGGTCATGCTCGGTGCGACGCACGTGCGGGTGGGAAGCGCGCTGTTCGGGGCGCGCGGCGTAACCGAAAATTAGGCACACCGAAGGGTCGAAGGGTTAACGTCAGGGCACGATAATCGGCCGCTCCAGAGAAGGAGTGTGCCATGAAACGCCCGGCCCTTATCGGACTCGCGATTGCAGTACTCGCCGCTTCGGCTCCCGCACTTGCGCAGGATGATGCCGACGCAGAGCGTGCCTTCTCGCGCGCCGCGCGCAGCTTCAATGCGTGTCTGGCAGCGGCGAGCAGGGTTGAGGACGTTTCGCTCGACGACCGCTGCCTCGACCAGGAAGCGGCCTATCGCACCAGCGGTTTGCGCTTGCAGATAGCGCGCGGGCTCAGTTCGCAGGAAGCGGAAAGCCGGACCGAGGCGGACATCGCGGACGGGCGCCGGATCTTCGGCTTGGCACAGGCCGGCCAGCTCGCCAGCGCGCGCTGATCAGGCGTTTTCGAGTTCGGCCTGCCGCTCGTCGCTCGAGGCGGCGAGGAGGGCTTCCTCGACCGCTTTCAGCCGGGCCGGGCCGGTCACCTTGCCGCCGGTGAGATCGGTCACGTAGAACGTGTCGGCCGCGCGCTCGCCGTAGTTGGTGATGTGCGCCGAATGCACCACCAGCCGGTTTTCGAACAACGCGCGGGCAAGCCGGTTCAACAGCGCCGCCCGGTCGCGGGCGTTCACCTCGATCACCGTGAACCGGCCCGATGCCTGGTTGTCGAACGAGACCACCGGGCTGACGTCGAACGCCTTGGCCCGGCTGTGCGGCAGCGGTCGCCTGGCAAGCTCGGGCACCAGCGCGCGGCGGTTGGCGAGCGCATCGCCGATCGAGGCCTCGAGGCGTTTGATCTGCGCCTCTTCCTTGAACGGCAGCCCGTGCGGATCCTGGACGAGGAAGTTGTCGACCGCCCAGCCGGTCCGCGTGGTGTGGATGCGCGCGTCGATGATGTTCGCGCCGGCAAGGTGGATGCCGCCGGCAATGCGGTAGAACAGGCCGGGGTGGTCGGCGGCGATCACCGTCACCAGCGTGGCGCCGCGCGACGGATAGACCTCGCAGTGGACCGACAGTTTGTCCTGCTCCTCGTGGCTGACGCCGTAGTGGATCAGGTTGAGGGCGATGATGTCCTCGGGCTCGGCGATCCAGTAGGCATCGTCGAACCGGTCGCCGTACAGCCGCAGGATGCCCTTGCGGTCGCCTAGAAGCGCGCTGACGGCTTCCTTCTTGGCTTTCACCCGCTCCTTGCGGCCGTGCTTCATGTGGCCAAGGCGCAAGCGCTCCATCGCCGAATCGCTGAGTTCGCCCAACAGCTGGCCCTTCCAGCTGTTCCAGGTGCCGGGGCCGACCGCGCGAATATCGACCGCGGTCAGGATCATCAGGTTCTTGAGCCGCTCGGCGCTCTGCACCTGGCTTGCGAAATCCTCGATCGTCTTGGGATCGGTGAGGTCGCGCTTGAACGCGGTCGCGCTCATCAACAGGTGCGCGCGCACCAGCCATGCGACCAGCGCGGTTTCGCCGTCGTCGAGGCCGAAGCGGGGACACAGCTCTTCGGCGACTTCTCCGCCCAGGACCGAGTGGTCGCCCCCGCGACCCTTGGCGATGTCGTGCAGCAGCACCGCGACGTAGATCGCCCGGCGGCTGCTCACCTCGTGGATCAGCTTCGTCGCGCGCGGATGATCCCCGGCGAGCTCGCCCTTCTCGATGCGGCTGAGCAGACCGATCGCGCGGATGGTGTGCTCGTCGACCGTGTAGTGGTGGTACATGTCGAACTGCATCTGCGCGTTGACCCGTCCGAAGTCGGGCACGAAGCGGCCGAACACGCCGGTCTCGTTCATCCAGCGCAGCACCGTCTCGGGATCGTTGCGGCCCGCGAGGAGGTCGAGGAACAGCGCGTTGGCGCGATCGTCGTGGCGAATTCCATGCTTGATCAGGCCCGAATCGCGTGCCGCCTGGCGCATCGTTTCGGGATGGATTTCCAGGGAGTTCGCCTCGGCGAGCTGGAACACCTCGATCAGCCGTACCGGATCCTTGCGGAACCAGTCGTCGTCCGGGGCCGCGATGCGCCCGCCGAAAACCTTGTAGCCCTTGAGTTCGCGCGCTCGCGGCGTGAACCCGGCGAGCAGCCCCTTGCGCACGCGGGTCTTCGCGAACTGCTCGTCGATGTGGGCAAGGAACACGCCGGTGAGCGATCCGACGCGCTTCGCCTGCAGGAAATAGAACTGCATGAACCGCTCGACCGCGCTCTTGCCCGGACGGTCGGCGAAGTTCATCCGCGCGGCGACCGCGCGCTGGAGGTCGAACGTCAGCCGGTCCTCGGCGCGTCCGGTGATCGTGTGCAGGTGGCAGCGCACCGCGAGCATGAAGCCCTCGGCGCGGCGGAAGCTGCGGTATTCGGCCTGGGTGAACAGGCCGACGTCGACGAGGTCGGCGGCGACGCGCACCTTGTGGATGTATTTCCCGATCCAGTAGAGCGTCTGCAGGTCGCGCAGCCCGCCCTTGCCGTCCTTGACGTTGGGCTCGACGACGTAGCGGCTGTCGCCCATCCGCCTGTGCCGCGCATTGCGCTCGTCGAGCTTGTCGGCGACGAACTGCTTCTCGGTCCCCTTGACGACCTCGTCCGCAAAGCGGCGGCTGACTTCGTCGTAGAGGTCCTGGTCGCCCCACACGTAGCGCCCCTCGAGCATCGCGGTGCGTATCGTGAGGTCGGTCCTCGCCATCCGGATGGTCTCGTCGACCGAGCGGCTCGAATGCCCGACCTTCAGCCCCAGGTCCCACATGTAGTAGAGGATCGCCTCGATCACCTGCTCGCACCACTGCGCGTTGCGGGTGGGGTGGATGAAGGCGATGTCGACGTCCGAATGCGGCGCCATCTCGGCCCGGCCATAGCCGCCGACCGCAACCAGCGTCAGCCGCTCGGCAGTCGATCGGTTCCCCGCCGGGTAGACGTCGGCGACGACGTGGTCGTGGATCGTGCGCACGAGCTGGTCGATCAGGAACGCGTGGCCGCCGGTGATCTCGTGCCCGGCGCTGGGCTTCTCCTCGAGCCGCCGGTCGAGCTCGGCCCGGCCCGCCTCGAGCGCGGCCTTCAGCGTCTCGACGATCGCGGGCCGCGCCTTGGCCTCCCGATCACCGTCCTCGCCCGCGGAAAGCGCGGCGATCCGCTCGGCGAGCGCGCGCCGGTCGACGACTTCGCGCTGGTTGGGGATGCGCGGCTGGTTCAAGCGGCTCCCGCTTCCTCCGCACGATCCTCGAAACGGGTGCGCAGCGCGCGCTTGTCGATCTTCTGGGTACCCAGCCGCGGCAGGGGCTGGTCGGTCTGCCAGAGGTATTGCGGGATCTTGAACCTGGCCATGCGCTCGGCAAGGAATTCCTTGAGGTCCTCGGGCGCGACCGAATGGCCTTCCTTGACCAGATAGACCGCCGCCGGGAATCTCGCCCAGCCGCTCGTCGGGCAGGCCGAAGACCGAGCATTCGGCGATGTGCGGGTGAGCGTAGATCTCCTGCTCGACCTCGATGCAGCTGATGTTTTCGCCGCCGCGGATGATGATGTCCTTCTTGCGGTCGACGATGAACAGGTAGCCGTCCTCGTCGAGGAAGCCGAGGTCGCCGGTGCGGAAATAGGCGTCCGCCGTATAGGCGCTGCGGGTAGCCTCCTCGTTCTTCCAGTAGCCGAGGAAGTTGCACACCGAGCGGATGCAGACTTCGCCCACCTGTCCTTGCGACAGCGCTTTGCCGTCTTCGTCGAGAATGGCCATGTCCACCAGCGGCTTCGAGGCGGTGCCGGTCGAACCGGGCTTGGCCATGTAATTCTCGTTGAGGTTGCCCGCGCCGACCGCGTTGGTCTCGGTCAGGCCATAGCCGAGCAGCGGATAGCCGTCGGGAAACGCCTCGCGGATCTTGGTCACGTGCTCGGGCGGGCGCGGCGCGCCGCCGGCGGCGAAGCTCTTGCACTGCGACAGGTCGTACTTGTCGCGGTCGGGATGCGTGGCGAGCTCGTAGCTCATCAGCGGAACGCCGACGAAATAGGTGATCTTCTCCTCGTCGAGCAGGCGCAGCGCCTCGCTCGCGTCCCACTTGGGCATCAGGACCAGTTTGCGGCCCATTGCGAAGCTCTGGAGGAACAGCGGGATTTCGCCGGTAACGTGGAACAGCGGCACCGCGACCAGCGCGCTGGGCTGCACCGTCGGCGCTTCGTTCCGCTCGGTCAGGACCTGCAGGATCATCGCGGTCTGGGCGACGTAGTTCATCACCCCGCTGACGACGCCGAGATGGTCCGAATAGGCGCCCTTGGGCGAGCCCGTGCTGCCCGAAGTGTAGAGAATCGTCGCCAGATCGTCGGGACGAAGCGTGCCGAGCATCGTCGCGGCGGTATCGCCATCGCCCCAGATCGGCTCGAGCCCGGCCGCCGGCGGGCCGTCGTGAGTGAAGACGATCGTCTTGCCGCCATGCTCGGTTCCGTCGAGCCGCGCGGCGCGCTGCGGGTCGGCGAGGATAAGCGAGCATTCGCACAGGTCGATGCCGAAGGCGAGCTCCTCTCCGGTCCACCAGCCGTTGAGCAGGGTGGCGCAGCCGCCGCCCATCAGCACGCCGAGATAGGCGACGATCCAGTTCGCCGAATTGCGCGCGGCGATGCCCACGCGGTCGCCGCGTTGCATCCCGTGTCGCGACACGAGGCCGTGGGCGACGTGGGTTGCGGCGCTCGTAGATATCGGCGAAGGTCAGCCGCTGGTCGCCATCGACGATGAACAGCTTGTCCTTATGCTCGTTCGAAAAATGCGCGACGTAATGCGCCAGCGTGGGCGGCGCCTTGACGAACGCGGGCATCTTCACCCCGCGCCGCTCGATCATGTGCGTTTCGAACATTTGCCCCGCGCCGGTCATCTGGTCCGAAATGCGCTGGATGTCCCTGTCGAGCTCTGTCGCCATCAATTCCTCTTCCGCTGTTGCCCACCGGGGTTTCGCCCGCCGCCGCGCTATGCCAAAGACGCGCTCGAAAAGGGCCATCCACCGTGCGGGATGCCCTCAAGGGTAAGGATCAAAAGTGCTGCTGTCACTACTCGCCGCGGCGACTCAGGACGCCCACCAGTACCTGCATTTCGAAGACCTCGGACTCCGTAGGGGAATCGACCTCGGCTTCTTCGAACTGCGGTTCTACTCGCTCGCCTATCTCGCGGGAATCGTGCTGGGCTACTGGCACCTTACCAGGATGATCAAGGCGCCCGGCAGCCCGATGGCGCAGCGCCATGCCGACGACCTGTTCTTCTATTGCACGCTCGGCATCATCATCGGCGGGCGGCTCGGCTATGCGCTGTTCTACACCGGCGGGACGAGCGACGAGCCGAGCATGCTCACCCATTTCACCCCGGGCGCGACGCCGAGCTGGGACCTGCTGCGGCTGTGGGACGGCGGGATGAGCTTCCACGGCGGCGTGATCGGGGTGCTGGTCGCGATCGCATGGGTCTGCTGGCGCAACAGGATCAGCTTCCTGCGCACCGCCGACTACATCTCGGTCAACGTTGCGTTCGGGATGATGTTCGGCCGCCTCGCCAACTTCATCAACGGCGAGCTGTGGGGCCGCCCGACCGACGTGGCGTGGGCGATGATCTTCCCGCAGGACCCCGCGCAACTGCCGCGCCACCCGAGCCAGCTCTACGAAGCCGGCCTCGAAGGTGCGCTGCTGATCGTGGTCATGCTGCTGCTGTTCTGGAAAACGAAGGCGCGCTGGCGGCCGGGGCTGCTGGTGGGCGTGTTCACCGCCGGCATCGCGCTCGCCCGCTTCACGGTCGAATTCTTCCGCGAGCCCGACGCGCAGCTTGCCGAATTCGCCCGCTCGACCGGCCTCAGCATGGGCCAGTGGCTGACGATCCCGCTGATCCTGCTGGGCGTGGCGGTGGCGATCCGCGCGCTGATCCGTCCGCCGCTGGGGAGCCACGCCGCGCAACCCGCCGCGGCATGAGCGAGACATCGACGAACGCGCGCGAGCGACCGCTCGCCGAGGTATTCCGGCGCCTGATCCGCACCACCGGGCCGATCAGCCTGGCGCATTTCATGGCCGAATCGAACGCGCGCTATTACACCTCGCGTGATCCGATCGGGGCGGGCGGGGACTTCGTCACCGCGCCCGAGATCAGCCAGATGTTCGGCGAACTGATCGGGCTATGGCTCGCCGACATGTGGATTCGCGCAGGGCGCCCGGACCCGGCCGCCTACGTCGAGCTGGGTCCGGGACGCGGCACGCTGGCGAAGGACGCGCTGCGCACGATGATGCGCTACGGGCTCGCGCCGGAGATCCACTTCGTCGAAAGCTCGCCCGCGCTCAGGCAAGTCCAGCTCGAAGCGGTCCCGCAGGCGCAGTTCCACGGCGACCTCGAAACCCTCCCGTCCGACCGCCCGCTGCTGATCGTCGGCAACGAGTTCCTCGATGCGCTGCCCGTTCGCCAGCTCGTCCGCGCGGCGGAGGGCTGGCGCGAGCGGATGGTCGGGCTCGACGGCGACAAGTTCATCTACACGATCGGTGCGCAGCCGATGGATGCGGCCGTGCCGCCTTCGTGGCGCGAGGGGCGGCAGGGCACGATCATCGAGACCAGTCCGGCGGCAGCAGCGGTCGTGGGCGAAATCGCCGGGCGGCTTGCGGTGCAGGGCGGGTGCGCCTTGCTGATCGACTACGGCCACACCGACAACCGCGCGGGCTCGACGATCCAGGCGGTGCGCGCGCATCGCAAGGTCGATCCGTTCTCCGCGCCGGGCGAGGCGGACCTGACCGCGCATGTCGACTTCGCGACGCTCGCGCGGGTCGCGCAGTCGCGCGGAGTCGCGCTGGATGGGCACCCCCACGCAAGGCGAGTGGTTGAAGGCGCTCGGCATCGACACCCGCGCCGAAGCGCTCGCCACGCGCACCCCGCAATTGCGCGCCGAGCTCTACGCCGCGCGCGACCGGCTTGCCGCCGAGGACCAGATGGGCCACCTGTTCAAGGTCATGGGCCTCGCCGCCGCCGACTGGCCGCACGGCGTGGGTTTCGAACAGGAGTGACCGGGTTGCTGAAAGGTCTCATCGCGCTGGCCGCGCTTGCCGTCGCCACGCCGCTGGCCGCCGCCGCGCCGATCGACGGGCTGTGGGTCACCGCGGAAAAGAGCGGCGAGATTCGCATCGCCGATTGCGGCTCCACGCGTTGCGGGCGGCTGGTCAAGTTCCTCAAAGTTCCGCCGCAGGGCGTCGACCAGCGCGACGTCAACAACCCTGACAAGTCGCTGCGCAACCGGCGCGTGCTGGGCCTTACCATCCTCAGCGGGTTCAAGCAGGACGGCGACCTCTGGCGAGGGACGATCTACGATCCCAAGAGCGGCCGGTCGTATCGCTCGGTGGTGCGCCGCAAGAGCGCCTCCAAGCTCGAGGTAAAGGGCTGCATCGGGCCGTTCTGCCAGACGCAGGTGTGGAGCCGCGCCAACTGATCAGGGTTCGATCCGCCCGGCGAGCCACTCGGCGGCCTCGGCGGGGGTCTTCTTGTCCTCGGTCCGGTCGACCATGAAATTGGCCTGGCGCATGTCGGCGACGTCGATCGCGCCGAGCAGCGGGCGGATCGCCGCCAGCAGGCGCTCGTCGTCGGCGTGCGCGGTACCCACCAGCACGATCGCGTCGTAGTTGGGCAGCGCGCGTTTCGGGTCGGCAAGCACTGTCAGGTTGTCCGCCGCGATCCGTCCGTCGGAGGTGTAGGCGCTGATCACGTCGGCCTCGCCCGAGGCGAGCGCGTCGTACATGAAGGTCGGCGAGAAGGTCCGCTGGCGGGCGAACCGCAGGCCGTAGGCACTTTCGACCGCGCGCCATTCGGGCCGCTGGAAGAACTCCGGGTCGCCGCCCACGACAAGCCGGGGCGCAATGTTCGCAAGGTCGCCCAGCGACGCGATGCCGAGCGAGGCGGCGCGGTCGCCGCGCATCGCGAAGGCGTAGGCATTCTCGAACCCGAGCCGCCCGACCAGCGCGACGCCGCGTTCCTGCTCCCACGCGCGACAGCGTCGCCAGCATCTCGTCCGGCGTCACGCGGTCCTCGCGCTTGAGCTGGTTCGCCCACAGCGTGCCGGTGTAATCGACCGCGACGTCGATCGCGCCGCCTTCGAGCGCGCTCTGCACCACCGCCGAGCCGAGCCCGTCGCGGTAGGCCACGCGGTATCCCGCCTCCTCGAGCCGGTCGCCGATCAGCCGCGCGAGGACGTATTGCTCGGCGAAGGTCTTGGCGCCGATAACGATCGTTTCGTCGCCTGCTGCGCGCGTGCGTCCCTGCCAGATCGCGGCGGCGAGGCCGAGCGCGATCATGGCGACGCCGAGCCACACCCGCCACCGGCGCCGGGTCTTGAGGCCGCTCTCGATCAGTGCCAGCAACGCGTCGGTCGCCATCGCCAGTCCCGGCTGCCGCGAAGCACCCGGCCAGCACGAGCGACCAGTTCTGCGTCTGCAGCCCGGCGAAGATCGGATCGCCGAGGCTTGGCTGGCCTACGGTGGTCGACAGTGTCGCCGCGCCGATGGTCCACACCGCCGCGGTGCGCACGCCCGCCATCACGAACGGCGCGGCAAGC
Source organism: uncultured Alphaproteobacteria bacterium (assembly GCA_963728375.1). Taxonomy (GTDB): domain Bacteria; phylum Pseudomonadota; class Alphaproteobacteria; order Sphingomonadales; family Sphingomonadaceae; genus Tsuneonella. The sequence continues at coordinate 82,155 of CAVSJL010000002.1, read as the reverse complement.
GGCGCCTCGACGATGCGCAGCTTCTGCCAGCCGGTCATGCCCACCGCGTCTGCCGCTTCGAGCACGCCGGGTTCCATCTCGCGCGCGCGCGGTCACCGCGTTGCGCAGGATCGGCAGCAGGGCGTAGAGCGCCAATGCGAGCAGCGCTGGAAGAAATCCCAGCGTCGGCAGGCTTTCGCCGAACACTCCGCGCAAGCTCAGGAGCACGGGGAAGAACAGCGCCAGCAGCGCGAGCGCCGGGATCGTCTGGACGAGGCTTGCGAACCCGAGCGCGGCGCGGGCCACGGCGCGCGAGCGGCTCGCCCAGACCGCCAGCGGCAGCGCCACCGCGATCCCCAGCGCCAGCGCCGATGCGGCGAGCACGACGTGCGCGGCCAGCTTGTCGCCGAGCGTCAGGAGGGCCGCGAGCGTATCGTTCATCGGCGCAACGCCTCGAGCGCATCGGCCTGCTCGCGCGGGACCGCGACGAGCGCCTGGGCCGCCTCTCCTCCCGCGCCGCCGAGCAGCGCGTGCGGCGTCTCGTCGGCGACGATGCGGCCCGCCTCCATCACCAGCACGCGGTCGGCGAGCAGCAGCGCCTCGGCCATGTCGTGAGTCACCAGCACCGTCGTCAGGCCAAGCCGCTCGTGCAGTTCGCGCACCCGCTTGCCCAGCGCGTCGCGGGTAACCGGATCGAGCGCGCCGAACGCCTCGTCGAGCAGCAGCAGTTCGGGCCCCGCCGCGAGCGCGCGGGCCACGGCGACCCGCTGGCGCTGTCCGCCCGACAGTTCGTCAGGCATCCGGCGGGCATGTTCGGCTTCGAGCCCGACAAGATCGAGCAGTTCGCCGATCCGCTCGCTTGCGCCAGCGGCTCGCCCGCGACGCGCGGCCCGATCCCGACATTGGCAGCAACATCCATGTGGGGGAACAGCCCGATCGACTGGAACACATAGCCGATCCGCCGCCGCAGGGCGGGCAGCGGCTGGCCGCGTACCGGTTCGCCCGCGACGAGTACGCGGCCCTCGTCGGGCTCGACGAGCCGGTTTGCCATGCCGAGCAGGGTCGACTTGCCCGACCCCGATGCGCCGACGAGCGCGACGAACTGACCCGTGGGGACCGTTGCCGAAACCGCATCGACGGCGGCGAGCGCGCCGAAGCGCCTGGTCACGGTCTCGAACGAAAGCATCGCCGCCAGCCTAACCGCCGCGGCGTCCGGCGGCTAGGTGCGGATAGCGGACACCGGGATCGTCAGGTCGACTTCGAGTCCGCCCTCCAGGAAGCGTCGTTCCATCTTGCCGCCCAGCTGCCCTTCGATGGCCATCTGGACGAGCCGCGATCCGAAGCCCTCGGCGCCGGGCTGGCTGGTCGACGGACCGCCTTCCTCGCGCCATGTGATTCCCGCTTCTCCATCATCCTCCGGGCAGTCGATCTCGATGAACACGGACCCGCCCTCGACCGACAGCGCGCCGTACTTGGCGGAATTGGTCGCGAGTTCGTGGAAGACCAGCGCCAGCGGCGTCGCCGCGCGCGGGCCGATCGAGCAATCCTTGCCGCCGATCTCGATACGCTCGCGATCGTCCGAATAGGGCGCCATCAACTCGGTCAGCAGGCCGCGCAGGCTATCACCCTTGGCCCCTTCGACCGGACGGACGAAATCGTGCGCCCGGCCGAGCGCCCGGATCGCGTCGACCAGTTCGTCCGCGAACTCGCGCGCGGCCTCGTGCCGGCGGGCGCGAATAGAGACGAGACCGGCGACCACGGCGAAAATGTTCTTGATCCGGTGCGACAGCTCGCGCGCCAGCAGGTCGCGGCTTTCGGACACGCGGTGGCTGGTATCGATATCGGTCAGCGTGCCGTACCAGCGGCGAACCGTCCCTCGCCGTTCTGCAAGGCGATGGCTCGCGAAAGCGTCCAGCGCCAGGAACCGTCCGCTTGCTTGAGCCGATACTCGCTTCTCGTACGGCTTGCCCGCTTCGTAGCTGTCCGCCCACGCCCCGAACACCCTGTCGGCATCTTCGGGATGGACGACCGGTCGCCAGTCCTCGGTCCTTTTCGGGCACTCGAGGCCCGGTCATTTCCCCCCAGCGCGAGTTGAAGTAGTCGAAATTTCCCTCGCCATCCGCGGACCAGATGATCGCTGGCAGCAGGTCGGCAATCTCGCGCATGGTCCGCGCGCCCTCGCTCTCGCGGGTGGCGGCGGCCAGGCCCTTGCGCCGGGAATCGAGCCGTCGCATCACGGCCTTGGCGAGAACGTGCAGGCCCTCGATCTGGACCGATGACAGGCCCTCGGGTCGGGCCTCGTCGTCGATCACGCACAAGGCGCCAAGCGGCGCGCCCTCGGGCGAGATCAACGGTGCCCCGGCGTAAAAGCGAACGTGCGGCTCTCCCGTCACGAGCTCGTTGTGGGCAAAACGCGGGTCGCGGGTCGCATCGGTGACGACCATCTCTTCGCCCCGCACCATCGTGTGCGCGCAGAAACTCGACTCGCGCGGTGTCTCGCGAAGGTCGGTCCCCTCGCGCGCGAGGAAGCGCTGCACATCGCGTTCCACGACGCTGACGAAGGCGATCGACGCGCTGCAAAGCTGTGCCGCAAAGCGGGTGATCGCAGCCAGCTCGGCGTCGTTCTCGAGCGCCTCCAGCTTGTAAGTGGTCAGAATCCGGGCGCGCGCATCCTCATCGCGGAATGCGGCCAAAGGCGTCTCGCCTGCAGGCGGGCCAGACGATTGTTCGAATTTCATAGGTAGCGATCCCTCGCTGCGAAATATCGCAATTTCCGCCGATCTTCAAGGATTTAAGCTTCGAACTTGATCTGCGCGCAACTTGTTGGAAAGGCAGGATTTGCGCAGGCGTGAGGGCTGGTATAGTCGCAGGGCGACGAAGGAGATACCGATCTTGCGCGCCACCCCCGATTTCGATTTCCAGCTCGGCGAGAGCGCCGACATGATTCGCGATGCGGTCGCCCGCTTCGCCGACGAGCAGGTCGCACCGCTCGCCGAGAAGGCCGATCGCGAAGACTGGTTCCCGCAGGAACTATGGCCCAGGATGGGCGAGCTGGGCCTGCACGGCATGACGGTCGAGGAGGAGTGGGGCGGTCTGGGTCTCGGCTATCTCGAGCACGTGATCGCGGTCGAGGAAATCAGCCGCGCCTCGGCCAGCGTGGGCCTCAGCTATGGCGCGCATTCGAACTTGTGCGTCAACCAGATCCGCCGCTGGGGCAACGACGAGCAGAAGGCGAAATACTTGCCCAAGCTCATCAGCGGCGAGCACGTGGGCAGCTTGGCGATGAGCGAGGCGAGCGCCGGGTCGGACGTCGTCTCGATGAAGCTCAAGGCCGAAGCGGTGCCCGACAGCCAGGGCGGAGGCTACGTCCTCAACGGCACGAAGTTCTGGATCACCAACGCGACTTACGCCGATACGCTGGTGGTCTATGCCAAGACCGACGGCAGCGCGGGAAGCCGCGGCATCACCGCATTCCTGATCGAGAAGGACGACGACGGGTTCTCGATCGGCCAGAAGATCGACAAGATGGGCATGCGCGGCAGTCCGACAGCCGAACTCGTGTTCGACGATTGCCACGTGCCCGAAGACCGCATCATGGGTCCGTTGAACGGCGGCGTCGGCGTGCTGATGAGCGGGCTCGATTACGAGCGTGTGGTGCTCGCCGGGCTCCAGCTCGGGATCATGCAGGCCTGCCTCGACACGGTCATTCCCTACCTTCGCGAGCGCAAGCAGTTCGGCAAGCCGATCGGTGCGTTCCAGCTGATGCAGGCCAAAGTCGCCGACATGTACGTCGCGCTGCAATCGGCGCGCGCCTATACTTACGCGGTCGCCAAGAGCTGCGATGCGGGGCACACCACCCGCTTCGATGCGGCGGGCGCGATCCTGCTGGCGAGCGAGAACGCCTTCCGCGTGGCGGGCGAGGCGGTGCAGGCGCTGGGCGGCGCGGGCTATACCAAGGACTGGCCGGTGGAGCGCTACCTTCGCGATGCGAAGCTGCTCGATATCGGCGCAGGCACGAACGAGATCCGCCGTATGCTGATCGGACGCGAACTGATCGGGGCTGCCGGCTAACCGAGCAGGAGCGCCGCGCCCCACGCCAGCATCGCCGCGCCCCCGGCGATCCCGATCACCCGGCCCCCCGGCGCAAGCTTCTCGGCGGCGACGAGGACCGTGAGCAGCGCGATCCACGCAAGATTCATCACGCCGCCGACGAACAGCAGCAGCATCACCGCCCAGCAGCAGCCGAGGCAATAAGCCCCGTGGATGAGGCCCATACGAAGCGCGCCGCGCGGACCCGGGCGAAAGTGGCGCGCGAGGAATTCTGCCGGCGAACGGCAATGGGCGAGACAGGCGGCCTTCAGCGGGGTGAGTTGGTAGATGCCCGCCGCCACCAGTACCCCGCCCGAAAGCCACCGGCTCGTCGATCCCATCGTCGCCATCGACACGAGTCCGCGCCTTTTCGAGCGCCAGTTGCAGCACCGCCGCGACCGCCGAGAAGGTCCCCCAGACGACGATGTATCCGAGCAGGAAAGCCGCTGTCGGCGGGGGCGGTGAACCTGCCGGTGCCCGGTGCGCTGCAGCGCGGGCGTAGAGCAGGATCACCGGCGCGGCCGAGGGCAGCATCATCGCCGCCATCATCACCAGCCACATCGAGAACACGAGCAGCGTGCCGTGTCCGGGCATCGACATTCCGTGAGTTGCCTCGGCCGGCATCGACGACGGCATGTCCATGCCCGCGCCTGTCGCCAGCCAGATCCAGGACAGCAGCACGAGCACCGCAAGCGCAAGGATCGTGACCAGTCGGTGACGGCGAAGCGCCGCTTCCGCAAGCCTCCCCATCAGCGCTCGCTCATGCCGCGTGGACGACTCCGTGACTGTCGAGATTAAGATTGGCGAACTGGCCGTAGCTCGACGTCATCTCGACCGGGACGGGTCCGTCGGACCTGCTCGATGCGGAGCCGATGTCGGCGTATTCGTACTCGAACCCGTCGGGCAGGTGAATCCGCGCGCGCACTTCGGAGCCGTCGACAAGGCTGCGGATCGGTTCGCCGTCCATCTGGATGTGCCCCGGGATACGCATGCGGCCCTTGCGGCCCTCGACGTCGACTTCGAACTCGATCGGCACGAACACCGGCGGGTGCATCGTTTCCACCGTGGAGCAGAAGACGGCGAACATCGTCGCCATCGGATCGGTATCTCCGCCGGTCATGATCGTGAGCAGCGCATTGCGCTGATCTTCCGAGGCGCGCTCGTCGACGAAGGCAACGGCTTCGCCGTGCCCTTCGTGGATCGGTCCGGGCCACTTGAACACCGCGCCGATCCTGAGCCCGGCGAGATCGACATCGCCATGTGTTCCTTCGTCGATCTCCATGCCGAACACCGCATGGCAGTGACCCTTGTCGGGCACCCCGCCGAACTGGCAATTGCAGCCATAGTCGCAGGTGCAGTTGACGAGCTGCCTGCCCTTGAGTTTCCAGTAGGTCATCGGGTCCTCCGGTATGGCCAGTCACGTCTGCGCGCGGCTGGAGGAGCGAGAGTCGCGACAATACCATCGATGCCGCTCGATGCGCAAATCTCGTGCGTCCCGACTTTGCAGCGACCGCGCGGCGGGCTAGGCCCCTGACGATGACTGCACCCGTTCTGACCACCAAGCTGGATCGCGAGAGCCCCGAGGCGAAGGCGCGGTTCGCGCACAACAAGGGCCTCGCCGAAGAATTGCGCGCCAGGGTCGCCGAGGCGGCGCTGGGCGGCAGCGAGCGGCACCGCGAGCGCCACGTTTCGCGCGGGAAGCTGCTTCCCCGCGAGCGTGTCGAGCGGCTGCTCGACCCCGGTTCGCCGTTCCTCGAAATCGGCCAGCTTGCTGCCAACGGGATGTACGAAGGCGACGTCAACGGCGCCTCGATGATCGCGGGAATCGGACGGGTGAGCGGGCGGCAGACGATGATCGTCTGCAACGACCCCACCGTGAAGGGCGGCAGCTACTACCCGATGACGGTCAAGAAGCACCTGCGCGCACAGGAGATCGCGCAGGAGAACCGCCTGCCGTGCGTCTACCTCGTCGACAGCGGCGGGGCGAACCTGCCCTACCAGGCCGAGGTGTTCCCCGACCGCGAGCATTTCGGGCGGATCTTCTACAACCAGGCGCAGATGAGCGCGGCCGGGATCCCGCAGATCGCCTGCGTGATGGGTTCCTGCACCGCCGGCGGCGCCTATGTGCCGGCGATGAGCGACGAGAGCGTGATCGTGCGCGATCAGGGCACGATCTTCCTCGCCGGCCCGCCGCTGGTGAAGGCCGCGACGGGTGAAGAGATTTCGGCCGAGGATCTCGGCGGCGGCGATCTCCACGCGAAGAAGTCGGGCGTGGTCGATCACCTCGCGGAAAACGACGAGCACGCGCTTACCATCGTGCGCGACATCGTCAGCCACCTCGGCGCGAACAATCTGGCGGCAGATGGTGTCGGATTCATCACTCCGCGAGCGCCGAAATTCGACGCCGAGGACCTCTACGCCCTGATCCCGGAAGACGTGCGGGCGCCCTACGATGTGCACGAAGTCATCGCCCGGATCGTCGATGGCAGCGAATTCCACGAGTTCAAGGCGCTCTACGGCAGCACCCTGGTATGCGGATTCGCGCACATCTGGGGCATGCCGGTGGCGATCCTCGCCAACAACGGCGTGCTGTTCTCCGAAAGCGCGCAGAAGGGCGCGCACTTCATCGAACTCGCCTGCCAGCGGCGTATCCCGTTGCTTTTCCTGCAGAATATCAGCGGCTTCATGGTCGGCGGCAAGTACGAGGCGGAGGGCATCGCCAAGCATGGCGCCAAGCTCGTCACCGCGGTCGCCACCGCGACCGTGCCCAAGATCACCGTGGTGATCGGCGGCAGCTTCGGCGCGGGCAACTACGGCATGGCGGGGCGCGCCTATTCGCCGCGCTTCCTGTTCACCTGGCCCAATGCGCGCATCAGCGTGATGGGCGGCGAACAGGCGGCGAGCGTGCTCGCCACCGTCCACCGCGACGCCGACAAGTGGACGGCGGAGGAGGCCGAAGCCTTCAAGGCGCCGATCCGCCAGACGTACGAGGACGAGGGCAACCCCTACTACGCCACCGCGCGATTGTGGGACGACGGGGTGATCGACCCGGTCCAGACCCGCGACGTATTGGGTCTCGCTTTCGCCGCCACGCTCGAAGCGCCGATCCCCGAACGGCCCGCGTTCGGCGTGTTCCGGATGTAGCCCACGGAACTCGCAGCGCCGCGGGACGTATCATCGGCCTGAGGGGACTTGGACGGAAACGAGGAGAGTTTCCGTGGACCAGAACACCCTGATCGCGGTTATCGTGGTCATCGTGCTGATCGCTGCCGTGGCGATCTACGTGGCGTTGCAGCGCCGCAAGACCGACCACCTGAAGGGCCGCTTCGGCGACGAATACGACCGCGCGGTCGACGACGTCGGCAATCGCGGCAAGGCCGAAGCCGCGCTCGCCGAGCGCGAAGAGCGTGTCGACGCGCTGACGATCCGACCGCTCACCGCGAGCGAGCACGCGCGCTTCGGCGACGAATGGCGAGAGGTGAAGGCGGTGTTCGTCGACAGTCCGGTCGAGGCGGTGCTGCACGCCGATCGGCTCGTCGCCACGATGATGAAGACGGTCGGGTATCCGATGGCCGACTTCGACCGGCGCTACGAGGACCTGACGGTCGATCACGCCGACGTAGCCCGCCACTACCGCGAAGGCCACGCGGTGATCGAGCGCAACAATGGTGCGAACGTCGATACCGAAGAAATGCGCCAGGCGATGAAGCATTACGAAGCGCTCTACGACCACCTCACCGCCGACGCCGAACGTGAGAATGCTGGGACACCCGATGCCGGCGATACTCGCGCGGACGACGATGCCGATGTCGTTCGCACGCGCCGCGACGGCGACGGCAACCGCGATACCGTTTCGGTCAAATACGACTGACGTTCCGCAAACTTGTTTCTTAGTGATTCCCGTTCCCGCTGCTAGGCGGGAACGGGGAGGGCGCGCGTCATGGCGTCAGGCGGCAACATGGGCGAACATCGCGCGACGCTGCTCTCCCGGCTCGTCCACCGCCTGATCATTGCGCTCTACCGGCGGAAGGACTGGCGGCTGGAGGGCGGCCATCCGCATGTGCCCAAGTTCGTCATCACCGGCGCGCCGCATACCTCGAACTGGGATTTCGTCTTCTTCATCGGGGCGACCCAGGAGCTTGGCATCCGGCCGAGCTTCATGGGCAAGCACTCGCTGTTCAAGTGGCCGATGACGCGCTTCATGGAAGACATGGGAGGGATCTCGGTCGATCGCTCCCGGCGCGGATCGAACTATGTCGACCAGATCGCCGACGTATTCGGCCGTTCGCGCGAACTGGCGCTCGTCGTCGCGCCGGAAGGTTCGCGCACCAGCGATGGCGAATGGCGGTCCGGCTTCTGGCACATCGCCCGTGCCGCCGGAGTTCCGATTGTGCCCGCCTGGGTGGACCATGATAATATGTGCGGTGGGCTCGGCGAGCCGATCTGGCCGAGCGAGGACATGGCCGCCGACTTCGCAAAGCTCGCGGCCTTCTACCGCGCCAAACGTCCCGATTGCGACCGTTTCGTACGGTTCGCCGAGCAGGCGAAAAGGATGGCTGCCGATGATTGAAGCGCTGATCGGAAACGCCGCGATCCTGCTGGGGATCGTGCTGCTGTTGTGGGTTGTCTCGATCCAGATCAACGACGTGTCGTTCGTCGATTCGTTCTGGGGCGGAGGCATGGCGCTGCTCGCCATCGTCAGCTGGCTGCGGCTCGCCGAACCAGGCCCGCTCGCGACGCTCATCATGGCGATGACCGTCCTGTGGGGCGCCCGCCTCGCGATTCACCTGTTCCGCCGCTGGCGGCGCGAGGGCGAGGATCCGCGCTATGCTCGCATGATGCGCAGACCGCGCGAACAGGGCGGTTTCGCGCTTGCCGCGCTGACGAAAGTCTTCCTCGGCCAGGCGGTCTTGCTGTTCCTCGTCTCGAGCCCGGCTCAGGCGGGGGTTCTCGCGGCCGGGGGCGAGCAGCCGATCAGTGGGCTGGCGGCGGTCGGGCTCGCGGTCTGGTTTCTCGGCGTATTCTTCGAATGGGTGGGTGACTGGCAGCTTGCCCGCTTCCGCGCAGATCCGGCGAACCGGGGCGCCGTGATGGACCGCGGCCTGTGGCGTTATACCCGTCACCCGAACTATTTCGGCGACGCCTGCGCGTGGTGGGGCATCTGGATCGCCGCCGCCTCTGCCGGCTGGTGGGTGGCCGCATGGACGATCGCCGGTCCGATATTTCTCACCTTCACTCTCACGCGCTGGTCAGGCAAGCCGCTGCTCGAGGCCGGAATGGCCAAGCGCCGGCCCGGCTATGCCGACTACGTCCGGCGCACCTCGGGTTTCTTTCCGCTGCCACCGAAAAAGCGCTGAAACATCGGGCGGGTTCGTCCGTTGCTTTGGATACTGACGATCATTTTTTCCCGGAGAGTACCCATGCGCCTCGCCCCTGCCTTCACGTTCCTCGCCCCGCTTGCCCTAGGGCTTGCCGCTTGCGGCGACACGACGCCCGCCGACGAGGCAACGCCAGAGGCAGCGGACGTGCCCGTGAACCTGCCGGAGGTCGATCCGCGCTTCCCCTCGGTCGTGCCGAACGCGCGCACGAGCGTCGACTATGCTGGCACATATGCGCAACCGGTCGCTAATGGAGAGCGTTCGATCACGCTCAAGACCGACGGAACCTACGCGATGCGCGACCAGAACGGGGTCGAGACCACCGGCACCTACAACTGGTACGACGATAACAGCCGCATCCTCATCAAGAACGATGGCGAGAACCTGGTCTATGCCATCGCCGACGGTGCGCTCTACCGGATGCCGGATGCGGACGCTCCGACTACGGGCACGATGACCGAGGAGCAGACTTATCGCCGGGTGATGGGTCCCGGTGGGACGATGGGCGCGACCGGCGCGTCGAACGCCGCACCGGGCGCTACCGCGACTGCAACCGCTCAATAATCGTTGAATAGTCCCTTCAAACGTCCCGTTTGCTCGCCTACATTCGCGGCAGCAGACGGGAGCTTGAGATGAGCGGCAGCGGGACCGATCCCGAGAGCGAGAAGGACCGGCTGGTCCGGACCGCCATGCGCATGATCGAGGAGCGCGGGGACGACGTGACGCGGAGCGCGCTCGCCGCAGGTTCGGGCGTGGCCCGATCGCGGGTCGAGGCGCTGTTTCCGGAGGAAGCGGACCTGTTCGATGCCATCGTCGAGCGATGGTTTGCCGACCATGTCGCGATCATGGAAGAGGTGCTGGCGAGCGACCTCCCGCCCAATCGCAAGATGTTCGAATTCTTCGCGCGCCGGTTCCGTCATCAGCGCGAGCGGTTTCTTGCCGATCCGGCGGCGTTCAAGGTCTATTGCGAACTGGGCGCGGCGCATTTCGAGCGGGTACGCAGTTACGTCGACCTGGCCGATCACTACTTGTGCGAACTGATCGCGCAGGCGCAGGCGGACGGTGCGTTCGAGGGGCTGGCGATCGACGACGCGTTGAGCCTCATCAACCAGATGGTCCTGCCCTACACGATGGCCGATGTGCTCACCTACATGGAGCCCCGCCTGAGCGAAGAGAAGCTCGGCCGCATCGTCGACACGCTGTTCGCCGGCCTCAGCGCGGCCGACCGGGGCTCGCGCGGAGTGAAGGGGCTGCGCGCCGCCTGACTCTTTACTTGGGCGTGACGTCGATGTTCCGGTTTTCCTCAGGCACCGCGCGCGCCGGCTTGACCGCCAGCCAGTCCTGCAGTGCGTCGACGTCGACCCCGCCATGCACCGCATCGCGCCCCTTGGCGAACAGGGTGAAGCTGTCGCCACCTTGAGCGAGGAAATTGCTCACCGTCACGCGGTAAGTCGCCGCCGGGTCGATCGGCTGGCCGTCCAGGGTCATGCCGACGATCCGCTGGCCGACGGGTTTCGACAGGTCGTAGCGATAGACGAACCCCTGTGACGGCGTGAGGACCTGTACCGGCGCCTCGTCGTCGAAGCCCTGCTCGAGCACCGCTTTCAGCTCCGCTCCGGTGAGGCTCAGCGTTACCAGTTCGTTGTTGAACGGCTGGATCTGGTAAAGCTCGCCAAAGGTCACCGAGCCGTCCGCGGCTGGACCGATAACGGCCGGTGCGCGTATGCCGAAGGGGTTCATGAAGGCTATTTGCGCACCCGCGTCGCGCGTCGCGGCGAGCTGCGCGTCGGCGATCAGGTTGCCGAGCGATCCGCCGGTATTGCCCCCGCCTTCGCTGGGGCGGGTGGCGGTGCCGGCGATCGAGCCGACCTTGCGGTTGGAAAAAGCTTTTGAGGCATCGACGTACTTCGCCACGTATGCGGAAACGTCCGCGCGCGGCTCGAAGCGGGGCACGATGTCGGTGTTCGCGACCGGGCCGCGCGAGGCGGTGTAGGGCTTGCTCTGCACGATCACGTTCGCCGCCTTCTTGGCGACGACGGAATTCGTTACTGGATCGATCTCGAGGGTGATGTCGGTCACCAGCTCGCCGTAGACTCCGGCGCTGGTCAGCAGCAGCGGTTCCGACCGCCCCGGCAGATCACGCCGGCAGACATAGGCCCAATGGGTGTGGCCGGAAACGACGACGTCGACCTTGGGCGAGAGGCGCTCGAGGATTGGCAGGATCTCGCCAGAAAGCGCGTTGCAGCCCTGCGGGTCGGGGTCGCCGCTGGTGCGCCCGCCCTGGTGGAGCAGCACGACGACCGCGTCGGCACCGTCCGCGCGCAGTTCGTCGGCCGCGCGATTGATCGCGTCGGCTTCATCGCCAAAGGTCAGCCCCGACACTGCCTCGGGCAGGACCAGCCCGGCGGTACCCTTGAGCGTCAGGCCGACGAAGCCGACTGTCACCTTGCGGGCGCCGGTGCCGAAGCCCTTGGTTCCGGTCGCGGGGAACAGGGTGGTTCCGCTTTCGGTCGCGACGTTGGCGGCGAGGTATTTGAACTCCGCACCGGGGAAGGGCTCGACCGCGCAGGGGTCGCGCCGCGTGTTCTTGTCGCAGCCGCCGTTCTGAAGCCGCAGCAGTTCCTTGCTGCCGCGGTCGAACTCGTGGTTGCCGACCGCGTTGAAATCCAGCCCGATGCGGTTCATCGCGCCGACCGTGGGCTCGTCGAGATAGAGCGACGAGGCGAACTGCGAGGCGCTGGTAAGGTCGCCTGCGGACACGGTCACATTGTTCGGATGCCGCGCGCGGATCGCGTCGACCGCGGAGGCGAGCCAGGCCGCGCCGCCTGCGGGTATACCGACGGTCGTGCCGTCGGGCCCCCGCATGAAGACCGACTGGTTCGGTGGCTCGATCGCGCCGTGAAAGTCATTGATCGCCACGATCCCGACTTCGACTGGCGCGGGCGGCCCGGCTGGGACCGTGGCGCAGGCGGCGAGGGTTGCCGACATGGCGACGGCAGAAAGCGATGCGAAGGAACGGCGCGACATGACGCGCGGAATGCCTGTGACCGATCTGCATCGCAAGCCCGATATGCGCGAACCGCAGGAACGGACCGAGGGCAACCTTTGTTAGTCGAGTGCAGCAAGATTTTGAAAGGTCGCAAAAATGGAGGTCGACACACTCGTCATCGTCGCACTCCTTGCGATGTTTCTCGCCGTTCTCCTCGTCCTCTGGATGCTGTTCCGCGCGCGGCGCTGAGCGGACGTGCGATCGGTCGTCGATTGATCAGACGTCGAGATTCGCCACGTTGAGCGCATTTTGCTGGATGAATTCCCGGCGCGGCTCGACGATGTCGCCCATCAGGCGGGTGAAGATCTCGTCGGTCACGTCGGCATCTTCGACCTTCACCTGCAGCAGCGCGCGGTTCTCCGGGTCGAGCGTGGTCTCCCACAGTTGCTCCGCATTCATTTCGCCCAGGCCCTTGTAGCGGCTGATCGACAGCCCCTTGCGGCCCGCGGCAAGCACCGCGTCGAGCAGTTGTGTCGGCCGGGTGATCTCACCTTCCTGCTGGACCGGCGCGGCGTTGTCCTCCCCATCAGTGTCGTCGGTGGCTGCTTCGGGTTCGGGCTCCGCTTCGGCGGAACCGCGAGCGAAGCTGCTTGGCTGAGCGAACGCGTCCGCGTGCTCCTCGGCGATCCGGTGGAGCTTGCGCGCCTCCGCGCTGTCGAGGAACTTCGCCTCGATCTCGTGCGCGTCGGTTACCCCGCGCCATTTGCGGGCGAACACGATCGAGCCGTCATCGCGGCGAAGGACGGACCATTCGGCTTCCGGATCGCCCATACCGAGCCGCTGCGCGGCGTACTCGAGCGCCTGCATCCGCGTGTCCGCGTCGAGCGCGGGGTCGAAGGCGCCAGCGAGCGCCATCTGCTCGATCACGCCCGTATCGTACTTGCGCGGCACGAAGCCGAGCAGACTGCGGATGCGCAGCGCATAGTCGACCAGGCTGCGCAGATCTTCGCCCGACCGGGCGCCCTGGCTGGTCTCGAGCACGCGGCCCTGAAGGCCCCCGTCCACGAGGTGACGGTCGAGCGCGGCCTGGTCCTTGAGGTAAACTTCGCTGCGGCCCTTGCTGACTTTGAACAGCGGTGGCTGTGCGATGTAGAGATGCCCCGCCTTGATGATCTCCGGCATCTGGCGGTGGAAGAACGTCAGCAGCAGGGTGCGGATGTGCGCGCCGTCGACGTCGGCGTCGGTCATGATGACGATCTTGTGGTAGCGAAGCTTCTCGAGGTTGAACTCGTCGCGCAGCCCGGTGCCCATCGCCTGGATCAGCGTGCCGACTTCCTTCGACGAGATGATCCGGTCGAAACGCGCGCGCTCGACGTTGAGGATCTTGCCCTTGAGCGGCAGGATCGCCTGATACTTGGAATCGCGGCCCGACTTGGCCGAGCCGCCGGCGGAATCACCCTCGACGAGGAAGATCTCGCATTTCGCCGGATCGCGCTCGCGACAGTCCGACAGCTTGCCGGGCAGGCTGGCGACCGACATCGCGCCCTTGCGGCTCATCTCGCGGGCCCTGCGAGCGGCCTCGCGCGCGGCGGCGGCGTCGACGATCTTCTGGATGATCAGCTTGGCGTCGGCCGGATTTTCCTCGAGCCACTCGGTCATCTTCTCGCTCATCAGCGATTCGAGCGGCTGGCGGACTTCGGACGAGACGAGCTTGTCCTTGGTCTGCGATCCGAATTTCGGGTCGGGCAGCTTGACCGAGACGATCGCGGTCAACCCTTCGCGCATATCCTCGCCCGAGAGCGAGACCTTTTCCTTCTTCAGCAGGCCCGTCCGCTCGGCGTAGTTGTTGATGGTGCGCGTCAGTGCTGCACGAAACGCGGCGAGGTGCGTGCCGCCGTCGCGCTGCGGGATGTTGTTCGTGAAGCAGAGCACGTTCTCGTAGTACGAATCGTTCCACTCGAGCGCGACGTCGATGCCGATCCCATCCTTGTCGGCCGAGACCGAAATCGGCTCGGGCACCAGCGGCGCCTTGTTGCGATCGAGATACTTCACGAACGCCGCGATCCCGCCTTCATAGAACAGATCGTGTTCGACCGGCTCCTCATGCCGCCGGTCGACGAGCTTGATGTGGACGCCCGAGTTGAGGAACGCGAGCTCGCGGTACCGATGCTCGAGCTTCTCGAAATCGTAGTCTGTCACGTTCTTGAACGTGTCGTTCGAGTGCATGAAGGTCACGCGGGTTCCATTGCGCTCGCGTCCTTCGCCCTTGACGATCAGTGGCCCAACCGCGTCGCCGTGCTCGAAGCGCATCCAGTGCTCCTTGCCGTCGCGCCAGATCGTCAGTTCGAGCCATTCGGACAGGGCGTTGACCACCGATACGCCGACCCCGTGGAGCCCGCCGGATACCTTGTAGGCATTGTCGTCGCTGGTGTTCTCGAACTTCCCGCCTGCGTGGAGCTGGGTCATGATGACCTCAGCCGCCGACACGCCTTCTTCCTTGTGCATGTCGACCGGAATGCCGCGCCCGTTGTCCTCGACGCTCACGGAGCCATCGGGGTTGAGTTCGATCAGCACGAGATCGCAATGGCCCGCGAGAGCCTCGTCGATGGCGTTGTCGCTGACCTCGAACACCATGTGGTGGAGGCCCGATCCGTCGTCGGTATCGCCGATATACATGCCGGGGCGCTTTCGGACCGCGTCGAGGCCCTTGAGGACCTTGATCGAATCTGCGCCGTAGCCGTTCTGCACGCTGGAATTCTGGGGGGTATTCGCGCCCTGCTGGGGAGTGTTCTCGTCCATGACCATCATATAGGCATCGAGGGGCCATTTAGGAACCTTTTCCGCCCCCTTCCATCCACAGCCAAATGATGCTGAAAGGTTGCCTATCCGTTTGGGGGGAATTCCATGAAATACGCAGTGCTTACAGCTCTTGCAGGCGTGCTCGCGGCGACGCCCGTCGCGGCGCAGATGACTGTCGAGCCGATGGGGGCATTGCGGCCCGACCAGACGAAGTTCTTCGATCTTTACAAGGAATTGGTCGAAACCGACACCTCGTTGCCCGATGGCAGCTGCACGCAGGCTGCCGCCCAACTCGAAGGCCGACTCAAGGCGGCCGGGTTCTCCGAGGACCAGCTGACATCGTTCTCGGTCCCCGAACATCCGAACGACGGCGGGCTCGTGGCAGTCCTGCCGGGCACCTCGGCGACGCTGAAGCCGATGCTGCTGCTCGCGCATATCGACGTCGTCGCGGCCAAGCGGTCCGACTGGGAGCGCGATCCGTTCAAGCTGGTCGAGGAAAACGGGTACTACTTCGCCCGCGGCATCGCCGACGACAAGTTTCAGGCCGCGGTGTGGACCGACACGCTGATCCGGCTGAAGGAGGCCGGCTACAAGCCCAAGCGCACGATCAAGCTGGCGCTGACCTGCGGCGAGGAAACCGACAACGCGTTCAACGGTGCCGCCTACCTTGCCAAGGAGCGCCGCCCGCTGATCGACGCGGCATTCGCGCTCAACGAGGGAGGCGGGGGTCGGACCGACGGCAACGGGCGCCTGCTGGTGCAGACGGTCCAGGTCGGCGAAAAGATCTACCAGGACTACAAGCTGGTCGCGACCAACCGGGGAGGGCACAGCAGCCAGCCAGTGCCGGACAATGCGATCTACGACATGTCGCAAGCGCTGCTGAAGATCGGCGCGCACGAATTTCCCGCCGAATTCAACGAAACCACCCGGCTGTTCTTCCAGAAGGCGGGCGCGCTGCGGGGCGATGCCACCGGGCAGGCGATGATCGCGCTGACCAATGACCTCGGCAATACCGATGCGATGGCACTCGTCAGCCGCGACAAGGCGCTCCACTCGATGCTGCGGACGACTTGTGTCGCCACGTTGATCGATGGCGGCCACGCTTTGAACGCGCTGCCCCAGCACGTGGAGGCGAACGTCAACTGCCGGATTTTCCCCGGGCATACCCCCGCCGAAATCCGCGACGAACTCGCCTCGATCATCGGCAACGATAAGATCGCGATCACCTTTGGCCGCGATGACAAACCTCTAGCGAAGAATCCGCCGCTCGACCCGGCGATCATCGGTCCGATCGAAAAGCTCGCCGCAAAGTATTTTCCTGGCGTCCCGGTGATCCCGACGATGTCAACCGGAGCGACCGACGGGGTTTACATCGGCGGCGCGGGCATCCCGACTTATGGCGTGCCGAGCGCATGGGGCGACCCCGACGGCAACGGCACCCACGGCCTCAACGAACGGCTGAACATTCGGGGGGTCTACACCGGGCGCGATTACCTGTTTGCGCTGGTGAAGGAGTTGGCCGGCTGACGCGATGAAGGAGGACGCTGACAGTGATCCGCGCGTCGGCGAGTGGGGCGGACAGCCGCTGTGGCAGTCATAGCCGGCAGTGAGGTTGGGTTGGCATCCGGGAACTTGCGACCGGACTTCGTCGTCTCTTCGGCATGAGCGAGGCGGCACCATCTCCGCAGTCCAACACCAGGTTCGCGCGCGGCCTTGCGCGGGCATTCGCCGGGGCGATCATCTTCAGCTTCCCGTTGATGATGACGATGGAGATGTGGTGGCTGGGTTTCTACATGGACCGGCTGCGGCTGCTGCTGTTCCTGCTGCTCAACCTCGGACTGCTCATCCCTCTATCGCGCTCCATCGGCTTTGAGGAGACCCACAGCTGGATCGAGGATGTGCTCGACGCATTCACCGCATACGGCATAGCGATACTCGCTTCTGCCGTGATGCTGGTCGTGTTTGCGATCCTGACGTTCTCCATGACACTCGACGAAATCGTCGGGAAGATTGCGATCCAGGCGGTTCCTGCCAGTATCGGGGCGATCGTCGCGCGTGGTCAGCTTGGAGGCGATGACGACGAAGACGAACCCAAACGCGGCAATTCGTCCTATCACAGCGAGCTTCTGTTGATGACAGTCGGAGCGCTGTTTCTCGCCTTCAACGTTGCGCCAACCGAGGAGATGATCCTCATCGCGTACAAGATGACCCCCTGGCACGCACTATCGCTCGTCGCCCTCTCGCTCGCGGCGTTGCACGCTTTCGTCTATGTGCTCGGTTTCAAGGGACAGGAACAGTTCCCTGAGGGCATGAGCAGGGGGGCGGGTGTGCTCGCCTACTCGTTTGCGGGCTTCGGCATCGCGATCCTCGTCAGTCTTTACTCGCTTTGGACGTTCGGCAGGACCGACGGCGCTTCCGTAGCGCAGATCGCGATGATGACCTGTGTCCTTTCATTCCCTTCCGCGCTTGGCGCCGGCAGCGCGCGATTGATTGTCTAGGAGCCCGCAGAAGTGACCGACGATGAACGCGAGAACCGGAAAACCCGCCCGCAAGGAGACGAAAGACCCGAGGCCAGCGAGCGGGGCAGCGGTCACGACAGGGTCAAGACCGCGCACGGAAAGGGCGGCCAGGATAAACCGGCGCTTGCCTATGTCGCGGGAGTGACCGGTCTGCTCCTCACCTTCGCGCTGATCGGCCTCGTGGCAAGAGAGCTGTTCGTCCAGTCTGGCGCCGATCCAATCTATGTCGCGGTAAAGGCGACCGGCACGCACGCCGCCGGGCCCGGCTATGAAGTGGAATTCGAGGCGCGCAATCTCTCGGCCGAAACGGCATCGAACGTTCAAATCGGGGCCACGCTTCAAATTCCCGGTGCGGAACCGATCGAGAGCCAGGTGTCGCTCGACTATGTTCCCGGAAACTCGACCCGCAGCGGCGGGATATTCCTGCCTGTCGATCCGGCACTCGGAAAACTCGACCTGCGGGCTCACGGCTACGCCAAGCCGTAGGAAGGAGTACACTCTGCGGGCCGCACGCGCGGCGGTTGCAAACCCCTTGTCACCGCGACTGCGGCGGCTAGCGTGCCGCGCATGACGAGAGAGGATATCGCCGCCCGCCTTGCCGAACCATTCGGCTCGTTTTCGCACGTGCTTGCCGACTGGGCGGCCATCCAACCGGACGAACCCGCCTTGCGCGACGACGCGGGTGAGGTGACATGGGGCGAGCTTCACGACCGGGTCGAACGGATCGCGGCGCGGTTGCAGGAGCAGGGGCTCAGGCCCGGCGACTCGGTGGCCATTCTCGGCACCTCGACAATTGCCTACGCACTCGTGTTTCTCGGCGCGGTGCGCGCGGGCGGGGTCGCCGCTCCGCTGACCACGAGTGCGACAGCCGAACAACTTGCCGCGATGGCTACCGACAGCGATGCGCGGCACATATTCATCGACCGTGCGAAGCTGTCCGAGTTGGGCGAAAATTGCTTCCCCGGGCTGACCAAGGTCGTCCTCGACGAAGACCTCGAGGACTGGATGGCGCCCGCGGATACTCGCGCGGCGCCGGTCGAGCCCAGGGAGAAAGATCCCTTCAACATCATCTATTCCTCGGGCACGACCGGCATGCCGAAGGGCATCGTCCATTCGCACCTGATGCGCTGGCGCCAGTTCGGCCGCAGCGCCTCGAGCTTCCTGGAAGCCGCGGGAGAGGTGATCAGCCTTGCCTCGACCCCGCTTTATTCGAATACGACGATGGTCGCTTTCCTCGCTCCTCTCCTCGCGGGCGGCATGGTGCGGATCGTCGGCAAGTTCGATTGTGGTCGGTGGCTCGCCCATGCCGAAGCGGACGGCACGACGATGACTATGCTGGTTCCGGTGCAATACCAGAGGCTGATGGACTATCCCGACTTCGACCGGTTCGATTTGTCTGCATTGCGGCTCAAGTACTGCACTTCCGCGCCGTTCTCTGCAGAGCTCAAGCGCGAAGTGTTGGCGCGGATGCCTGGGGCGCTGGTCGAGATTTATTCGATGACCGAGGGCGGGGTTGTCTGCCTGCTGCCCGCGCACGAATTTCCGGACAAGCTCCACACCGTGGGCAGGCCCGCGCCGGGTAGCGAGCTCAAGGTGCTCGATGACGACGACAACGAAGTCCCGCCCGGCACCGCGGGGCACCTCGTCGGCCGGTCGGGCACGATGATGTCGGGCTACCGCAACCAGGAAGAGAAGACCCGCGAGGGGTACTGGGCCGATCCCGCCACCGGAGAGACGTGGCAGCGGATGGGTGACATCGGGCGGATCGATGCCGAGGGTTTCGTCGAGCTAGTCGGGCGGGCAAAGGACATGATCATCTCGGGCGGATTCAACATCTATCCTGCCGACCTCGAAGCGGCGCTCGAAGCGGACCCGCGGGTGGTCGAGGCGGCGGTAATCGGCGTGCCAAGCCGCGCCTGGGGCGAAACACCGGTCGGGTTCGTCCGGTTGGCGCGCGATTTCAACGATGCGCACCTGCCCGCAATCCTTACCGAAACCAACGGCAAGTTGGGTAAGACCCAGCGCCTATCTGCGTTGCACGCAGTCGAAGAAATGCCGCGCAGTCATCTCGGCAAACTGCTGAAGAGCGACTTGCGTGAGATGGCGGCTGCACTGGTGTAGTTCTTACCGGCAGGCCGACTGTGCAGCTCAATGCTGACTTCGCTCATGCGAGGCGATGCGCCGGCCCCGCGGGGCGGCATTACGAGGTTCAGGCGAGTGTTGCGCCGAAGGTTAGGACGCTGATGGCGCTGGCGGCGACGAAAGCGACGAGGTGGGACAGGATGCGCACTTCGAATCTCCAAAGTTGGAATTCGCCGACGACCGGCGTGGGCTGTGTAATAAGATTACGGGCGACTTTGCACTAATGCCAAGAATCGCACTACTGTTGCGTGAAGCGCAACGAAACGCCAAGCAAGCTTTCCGGAGTCGGCTCTGGCTGGACCGGGGGTTCGAGCGGCTGGTGTGGGAGGTAGAAAGACGGGGCGGCAGCCGAGAGGGAGAGGAGAGGCCACCGCCCCGCTTTCTGTTCGCGGCCGCCGGGAGGGGCGGGGGCGAAGCTGCCTCTGGACCCGGGGGGACGTGGTCGGAGGCAGTCACCGGGAAGCCGATTTTCTTGGGGAGAGGACAGGCTTCGTCCGGTTCGATCCGGAAATAAAGTTACAGGAAGCTATTCACAAATGAGAAAACCGCGACCGGTGTTGCGTCTGGCGCAACTAAGGCGTCGGTGCCCTTTCGAAGCCCCTCGCCCCTCGCAGGATTAGCAGGAAAGCCACAGCCGCGACGACCGCAGAAACCAGCAGCGGCATTGCCGGTATGGGCGCGATCGACTCCGGACCCGAGAAGCGCGCGAACACCGCCGCATAGAAGGGGGGCCCTGCAATCTGCGCGAGGCTGCCGATCGACTGTGTCGCGCCTTGCAACTCGCCCTGGCTCGAGGCGTCGACCGCGCGGCTGTTGAGTGCCGCGATCGATGGCTGGACGAGTCCCTGCAGCCCGTTGAACACGAGCGCCGCATAGATCAGCGGGTCGAACCGCACGAAGGCGTAGACGAGCGATACCAGCGCCACAGCCGCGATCCCCACGCCTGCCGCGCGCACCTCACCGATCCTTGGAACGAGCCGCGGCAGGACGAGGCCCTGCACGATCGCGCTGCCGACCCCCACGGCCGTCAGCGACAGCCCGATCTGCCACTCGCTCCAGCCGAAGGCGGCAGTGGCAACGAAGGCCCACATCGCGGGGTAGACGATGTGCGCAAGCTGCCACACGCCGAGCGCGGCCACAAACCACAGGACGGTGCGACTCTGGTGCGAGAGTGCCTTCAACGCGGAGAACGCATTGGCCCGGGCCAGCCGGAAAGGTCGGCGGTTCTCGGGCGCCAGGCTCTCGCGCAGGAAGAAGAAACCGAACAGGGCGTTGGCGAACGCCATGCCGGCAGCGGCGAAGAAGGGAACCCGCGGGCCCAGTTCTCCGAGCAGCCCACCTATCGCTGGACCGATGATGAACCCGAACCCGAACGCAATGCCCAGCACGCCAAAGCTCGCTGCCCGCTTCTCCGGCGGGGTGATATCGGCGATGTAGGCATAAACCGCCGAGTAGCTCGCTCCGGTGATCCCGGCGATAACCCGTCCGGCGGCCAGCCACCACAGGTCGGGCGCGAACCCCTGTACCGCGTAGTCGATGCCGTAGGCGACGAGGCAGGCGAGCAGGACCGGACGGCGGCCGAACCGGTCGGACAGATTGCCGATAATCGGTGCGAAGACGAACTGCATCGACGCGTATCCGGCGAGCAGCCAGCCGTTCCACACCCCCGCGCTGTCGACCGGCATGTTGCCGAGGTGCATGATCAGGGTAGGCAGAACCGGCATCACGATCCCGAACCCGATCATGTCGATCAGCAGGACGACGAAGACGAACCACAGACTCGCGCGCTGGTGCATGGCCCCTCGGTGCACTGGCCGCGCCGGGCGGGCGTGACGCAGAGCGAGACTAGCTGGCCTCTCGGTAACGGGCAATCGCCACTCGCGAGGCCCCGTGCATCTGAATTGGTGGGGCCATCGTGCCGGCGCACTGGACCTGAACCGGTCCGCCGCTTAACGGCGCGGCATGGACAATGCCGCCCTGCCCGATTCCATCACGCCCGATTCCATCCTCATCGTCGATTTCGGCAGCCAGGTGACCCAGCTCATCGCCCGACGCGTGCGCGAGGCGGGCGTCTACTCGGAAATCGCTCCATTCACCCTGGCCGAAGAGGCGTTTCATCGCCTCAAGCCGAAGGGGATCATCCTCTCCGGATCGCCCGCAGGAGTGCCCGAAGAGGGTTCGCCCCGCGCCCCGCAGATGCTGTTCGAGGCGGGACTGCCGATCCTCGGCATCTGCTACGGGCAACAGGTGATGAGCCACCAGCTCGGCGGCACGGTCGAGGCGGGCAACCAGGGCGAATGGGAAGGCGAATTCGGCCGCGCGTTTCTGACCGTCACGCAGGATTGCGCGCTGTTCGACGGCCTCTGGCAGGTCGGCGAGCGGCACCAGGTGTGGATGAGCCACGGCGACAAGGTTACCGAGTTCGCCCCCGGTTTCGAGATCGTCGCCACGAGCGATGGTGCACCGTTCGCGGTGATCGCGGACGAGGCGCGCAAATTTTACGGCACCCAGTTCCACCCAGAGGTTGTACATACTCCCGACGGCGGCAAGCTGATCGCAAATTTCGTCCACCGGGTTTGCGGGCTGGCGGGCGACTGGACGATGGCCGCCTATCGCGAGACGAAAATCGCGCAAATCCGCGAGCAAGTAGGGAATGGCCGCGTGATCTGCGGCCTGTCGGGCGGCGTCGACAGCTCGGTCGCCGCGATCCTGATTCACGAAGCGATCGGCGAACAACTCACCTGCGTTTTCGTCGACCACGGCCTGCTGCGCCTTAACGAGCGCGAGCAGGTCGAAACCATGTTCCGCGATCACTACAACATCCCGCTGGTGGTGGTGGACGCCGAAGATCGGTTCATGGCCGGTCTCGACGGGGTCACCGACCCGGAAAAAAAGCGCAAGTTCATCGGCGCCGAATTCATCAACGTGTTCGAGGAAGAGGCCAAGAAGATCGGCGGGGCAGAATTCCTTGCGCAAGGAACGCTCTATCCCGACGTGATCGAGAGCGTCAGCTTTACCGGCGGCCCCAGCGTCACCATCAAGAGCCACCACAATGTCGGCGGCCTGCCCGCGCGGATGAACATGGCGCTGGTCGAGCCCTTGCGCGAACTGTTCAAGGACGAAGTTCGCGAACTCGGCCGCGAGCTTGGCTTGCCTGACATCTTCGTCGGCCGGCATCCGTTCCCCGGCCCCGGCCTCGCGATCCGCATCCCCGGTGCGGTAGACAAGGAACGCTGCGACATCCTGCGAAAGGCGGACGCGGTCTATCTCGAGGAAATCCGCGCCGCCGGGCTCTACGACGCGATCTGGCAGGCCTTCGCGGTGCTGCTGCCGGTGCGAACGGTAGGCGTGATGGGCGATTACCGGACCTACGACCACGTTCTTGCCTTGCGCGCGGTGACCAGCACCGACGGCATGACGGCGGACGTCTATCCCTTCGACAGCGCGTTTCTTTCCCGCGTGGCGACCCGGATCGTCAACGAGGTGAAGGGCGTGAACCGGGTGGTCTACGACTACACGTCGAAGCCTCCGGGCACGATCGAGTGGGAGTGAGCTGAACGTGACTGGCGAGCTGATCGTTCGCGAGGCGAAGACCGGCGATGCGGACGCACTCGCGCAGCTGATCGGACAGCTGGGCTATGAAGCGACCCCTGCGCAAGTCGCCGAACGAATGCTTCTCCTGTCCGGACCGGGCCGCAGCGTCCTCGTTGGCATAATCGATAATGCCGTGGTCGGTTGCCTTACCACCTCGATGATGCACGTACTCCATCGCCCGGCTCCGGTGGGACGTATGTCGATGATGGTAGTCGACGAGGGGCACCGCAGCACCGGCATCGGCGCCGCGATGGTTCGAGCCGCCGAACGGCAGTTGGCCGAAGATGGTTGCTACATGATCGAGGTCACGAGCCAGCAATCCCGCATCCGGGCACACGGCTTCTGGGAAGCGCAGGGCTACGAGAAGACAAGCGTGCGGCTGGCGAAGACCCTGTAATGGTCGGGACCGTCACCCAAACCCTCAAGCGCTTGCAGGACGCGCTCGTCCAGCGCTTTGGCCATATGCCCCGCGCCGCGGAGGACAGACGCGCTCCCGAGTGGTCGCTGGTACAGGGCCTGATCGGCTCGCGAATGAACAGCGACGCGTCGAGCGCGGTGGCGGACAGGGCCCTCGCCGAGTTCGGGTCGTGGGATGCGGTAGCTGACCTGACCCCCGATGCGCTGGCGAAGGCGCTTAAGGGCGTCCGGTTCCCCAACCAGTCGGCCAAGCGGGTGCACAACGTTCTCGGCGCGATCCGTGCGAAGGTAGGTTCGGTCGACCTGTCCAGCCTCGAGAGGATGGATACGGCAGAAGCGATCGCGTGGCTGGAGGCTTTGCCCGGCGCTGGGCCCAAGATCGCAGCGCAAGTGGTCAACACGACCACTCTCGATCGGCCCGCGCTGGTGCTCGACACGCACCACCTGCGGATCCTCGCTCGTCTCATGTTGATCGAGCCGGGTGAAGATACCAGCAAGGTGTACGCGCGGCTTATGTCGCAATTGCCGGCCGATTGGGGCGCGGAGACGATCGACGAGCACCACAGGCTGATGAAGGAACTGGGCCGCGAAATCTGCACGCCGAAGAACCCCAAGTGCCCGGACTGCCCCTTGCTCTCGCTATGCCCGACCGGACAGGCGCGAACCTAGCCTGGCAGGCTGCGGACCGCGCGGTCGCTCAAGCGATTGCGGACCGTCATGCCGCGCTGGGACGGGTCGTACTGATCGGGTTAGCCGGCGCGCAAGGATCGGGTAAAAGTACGATGGCGCCGCGCATCGCCGCGCTACTCGAAGGGCGAGGCTTGGGTACCGCGGTCCTCGCGCTCGATGACTTCTACCTCAGGCGCGACGAACGGCAGGCACTCGCTCGCAATGTCCACCCGCTTCTTGCCACCCGCGGCGTGCCGGGGACGCA
The DNA here is from genome assembly GCA_963728375.1 of uncultured Alphaproteobacteria bacterium. Lineage (GTDB taxonomy): Bacteria > Pseudomonadota > Alphaproteobacteria > Sphingomonadales > Sphingomonadaceae > Tsuneonella. Next base: position 57,315 of record CAVSJL010000002.1, on the reverse strand, counting down.
CGACATTGACCTGCTGAGCAACGCGCTTGACGCGTTGCTGAAGGGGCGGAGCGCGACCGTCCCTCGCTTCGACAAGGCCAGCGACGACCGGGCCGGCACACGCGATCTCGTAGGACCGTTCGACGTCGTCCTGCTCGAGGGTTGGTGCGTCGGAGCGCAGCCCGAGAGCGAGGCGGCTCTTGCCGAGCCGATCAACCGACTGGAACGTGGAAAGGACGCCGATGGCTCATGGCGCCGCTGGGTCAACGCCCGGCTGGCGCAGGACTATGCCGAGCTCTTTGCGCGGCTAGACTTGCGCGTCCTGTTGCGTGCGCCGGACTTCGCGGTAGTCGAGCGTTGGCGCGCCGAGCAGGAAGCTGATCTCGTTGGCCGCGGCATGTCGCCTGCGGAAATCGCGCGGTTCGTCCAGCATTACGAGCGCGTGACATGTACGATGCTGGCAGACGAGCGCGCCGACCTCGTGATCGATCTCGATCGGAACCGTATCCCAAGCCGATGGCGGGCTGCGTAATCCGCCGAGCGCGCGAACGTCCTGACATTCGGCTGGTGCCGCCCAACGAACATGATAACCTCGCGCGGCGGGTCTCTGGGGGGAGAAGCGGCATGGCTACCGTGGCACCGGTGCCGGAACGCACGAACATACGAGTCTTCTGGCTCGTGACGCTGGTCGGGCTTTCGGTCCTGCTCAACTATGTCGATCGCGGGGCCATCGGCATCGCCGCCCCGTTGATGAAGAGCGAATTGGGGCTATCCGCCACCGAATTCGGCATCGCGGTCAGCGCCTTCTTCTGGGTCTATGCGCCGATGAACCTGGCCGTCGGATGGCTGTGCGATCGGTACTGCGTCTATCGCGTTTTCGCGGCGGGAGTGGCGATCTGGGCGCTGGCGACGTTCCTTACCGGCTTCATCGGCGGAATCGCCACACTTCTCGGCTTGCGGCTGTTGCTCGGCATGGGAGAGGCGATCGCCTTTCCGGGCAGCTCGAAGATCTTCGCTGCCGAGGTGCCTGCGCACCATCGCGGGATGGCTAACGCGGTCGTCGGCGCGGCGCTTTCGTTCGGCCCGGCGGTCGGCACGCTTGCTGGCGGGACTATCCTCGCGGTCTACGGCTGGCGACCGATATTCTGGGTCTTCGGCGCGCTCACGCTACTCTGGCTCATGCCGTGGAGCGCCGCATCGAGACCCTTCCGCGGCGAAACCCTGCGCACCGCCATCGTGCCCCCCGTGCCGATGTCGCGTCTCATGAGAATTCCCGCCTTGTGGCTCATGTGCGTGGCGCACTTCATGTCGAACTATGCGTTTTATTTCCTGCTTGCATGGCTGCCGCTCTATCTCGTCGAGACGCGGCATTATGCGCTGGCGGAAATGACTGCGATGGCCTCGACCGGCCTGATCGCGCAGGGAATCGCCGCGCTGATAACGGGACGCGTCTCCGACATCATGGTGGGGCGCGGCGTCGACGAGGGTCGGTTGCGCCGCTGGTCGATGGCAATCGGACAGTTGCTCGCCGGCTCGGCGATCGCGGGGATATATCTCGCCGAGACGCCGCAGATGGTGCTGGCCTGGCTGGTCCTGACCGGGATCGGCAGCGGAGTGATCGCCGTCAACCTGTTTGCCGTCGCGCAAATGTTCGGCGGACCCCGGGCTTCAGGTGGCTGGGTGGGGGTGCAGAACACCTTCGGCAATACCGCGGGGATCGTCGGGCCGATCCTGACGGGGGTGATCGTCGACACCCTCGACAGTTACGGATGGGCGTTTGCGATCGCGGCCGGTGTGTCGCTGCTCGGCTTCGTCTGGTGGCTGTTCGTCATCCCGCCGATCCGCGAACTCGCGACCGAGATCTCGCCCGCGAGTGGCTAAGGGCGAAATTCCACTCCCGTCATTTCCTCCGACTTGGCCCACAACGCCTTCGCCAGCGCCTCGTCGCGCACGTGCGGGTGGACGCCGCCCATCGGCCGGTCCCCGCCTGCCGGTGCGGCTACGTCACAATCCTCGCAATAGACGCCGCCTTTGCCCTCGAGCAGCGGCGAGGTCGCTGCCCAGACGGTGGTCGCGGCGCCTTCCTCGGTACTCTTGAAACGCTCGTTGACGTTACCGTCGGCATCCATCCAACCCATCGCCACCTGTTCCTCCTTCGAAAGATGACGCTGGAGCGGGGTCATGATTCCGCCCGGGTGAACCGCGAAGGCACGGACCCCGTGAGATTCTCCGAGATTGTCGAGTTCCAGCGCGAAAAGCGCGTTGGCGCTCTTGGCGCGACCATAGGCGATCCACTTGTCGTAGTCCTGCCGCTCGAAATTGGGATCATCGAGGTCGGGTGCGCCGAGGCGGTGGCCGATTGAGGACAGCACAACCACGCGCGCCGATCCGGCGGCGTGGAGCAAGGGCCAGAGGCGCGCGGTGAGCTGAAAGTGCCCGAGGTGATTGGTCGCGAACTGGCTTTCGTAACCGCGCGAGTTGCGGCTAAGCGCGTTCGCCATGATCGCGGCGTTCTCGATCAGGATGTCGATATGGTCCCAGCGACTGGCGACTTCATCCGCGAATTCGTCGATCGATGCGGAATTGGCGAGGTCCAGCGGCAGGACCTCGATCTCGCCGTCCATTTCGCCCAGCACCTCTTCGGCACGGCTGGTTCGCCGCGCGCCGACGATTACCCGCGCACCCGCGCCTGCGAGCGCGCGGACGGTCTCGGTGCCGATTCCGGAATAGCCGCCCGTGACGACCACCTGCTTGCCGGAAAGGTCGATCGCGGCAGCCACTTCCCTGGCGGTCGAGCGATAACCGAATGGTGACCCGATCGGCTGCTGCGGCGTGTTCATTCGTACTCTCCCGTTCATTCACTGCCTCGCCGAGATGCGCGCGGGCGACAGGCGCGTCAATCTTGCGCCCGGAACGGACTCGCCGCGCCGCCCGTTACCCGGACATCAGCCGTGAGGTGGATCGGCCGATTACCCACGACAGGAGAGGTCGAATGATGACCAACAAGACACCGCTACTCGCGCTTGCCGCGCTCGCCGGATCGGTCGCGCTGGCAGGCTGTGCCACCCTCGAGGAAGAAGCCGTCGACGCGACGTCGGACACTTATCACACGGTTTTGACCGGCGCGAACGAGGTGGGCGGCGGCGACCCCGACGGTTATGGCCGCGCCGAAGTTTCGATTACCGACGCGTTCGGTCAGGTCTGCTACGAGATCAAGGACCTGCGCGGGCTCGACACGATTACTGCGGCGCACATCCATCATGGTCGTGCCGGGCACCAACGGACCGCCGGTGTTGCCACCCTGACCAAGTCGAACGAAGGGCGCTGGCAGGGCTGCAAGGACGGGAAGGAGTGGACCCAGAACCGCCTGCAGGGGAACCCTGCAGATTTCTACGTCAACGTCCACACGGCGGCCTATCCCAACGGCGCGATCCGCGGTCAGTTGAGCGATATGAAGTAGACTACTACGCGTTGCCTGCCGCGACGGCGGCTTGCGGGGGAAACGAATGCGTCGCGGTGGGAAAGCGCGTGAAGCAAGCGATCATCGCGCAAGAGCCGCCGGATTGGCCGGTACGGGCAGAGATCTCCGTCCACCCGGCGCAAAGCACTGGACGGCGGAGGCGATCAATCGACGCGGGTGTAAGGGACGAACTCGGTCAGGAAGACATTGCCGCTGTACATCCCCGACGAGGTATCGAACGTCGTCACGATGTCCTGACGGCACAGCTGCGTGCCGTACTGGCGAACCAGTAACGCATCCCACTGGCTCAGACTGTCAGGATCGACCGGTCGATTGACCCAGATCGTCCGACCGGAGCCATAGACCACGGCGGTCTTGTCGATCACCGTCGAGGAGCGGTTCATGAAGGTGTTGATGCAGCTCTGCGGTTCGCCAGCGACCCGGCCTTCGAGCATCTTGGCCAGTTTTTCCTCGCCGGTCAGTCGCTCACCCGCGATCGCGGGGGTACCGCCGGCGACGAGCGCGGCTGCGGCGGCGACAGCAATGATACGGAACGGGGGTCGCATGGAAGTCTCCTTAGCGGGCGGGTTTGGTGTAGGGCACGAATTCTGCAAGAAACAGGACCGGTCCGGGAATGCGGGATCCCCGATCGTACAACGAGACGTGATCGAGCTGGCAGAGGCCGCTTCCGCCCCATTTCTCGAACACCGGCAGGTCCCAGTAATCGAGCGTCTGCGCACCGTCAGGGCGGTTGACGTAGAGGGTGCTGCCGCGACGGAAGACCATCGCAGTCCCGTCGACGATCTGGACCGAGTTCGGTGGCGCTTTCGCGAATGCAGTTGACCGGCTCACCGGCCACACGCCCCTCGAGAAGCTGCGCCAGTTCCTTCTCGCCAGCCGGAGCGCGGTCGTCGGCAGCAGCCGGAACAGCGAGCATGGCTACCAGCGGCGCAGCGAGGATCGCGAGTTGTTTCATTGTCGGTTTCATAGCTTTCACTTTATCACGATTGCGCTGAACCGAGGCTGACTATCGTCAAGCGGTTCCTCCTACCGTCAATCCGGAGACCAGCAAAGTGGGCTGGCCGACCCCCGCGGGTATCGACTGCCCGCCCTTGCCGCACATCCCCACACCTTCGTCGAGAGCAAGGTCGTTCCCGATGCCGGTCACCTTCGTGAGCACGCTCGGCCCGTCGCCGATCAGCGTCGCGCCCTTGATCGGTGCACCAAGCTTGCCGTCCTCGACCAGGTAGGCCTCGGTGCAGCTGAACGTGAACTTCCCGCTGACGATGTCCACCTGTCCGCCGCCGAAGCTCTTGGCAAAGATACCCTTCTTGACGCGGGACAGCAGCTCGGCCGGATCGTCCTCGCCGCTGCGCATGAAGGTGTTGGTCATCCGCGGCATGGGTGCGTGGGCGTAGTTCTCGCGGCGGCCGTTGCCGGTGGGCGCAACACCCATCAGCCGCGCGTTCATGCGGTCCTGCATATAGCCTTTGAGAACGCCGTCCTCGATCAGCACGGTCTCCTGCGTCGGGGTGCCCTCGTCGTCGATCGAGAGGGAGCCGCGCCGGTGCGCGATGCTGCCGTCGTCGACCACGGTGACGCCGGGTGAAGCGACACGCTGGCCGATCCGGCCTGAGAACGCGCTGGTGCCCTTTCGATTGAAATCGCCTTCGAGCCCGTGGCCGACCGCTTCGTGCAGCAGCACGCCGGGCCACCCCGGACCGAGCAGCACGGTCATCTCGCCAGCCGGCGCGGGCACGCTGCCGAGGTTGGTCAGGGCCTGGTCGACCGCCGCATCCACCGCGCGGCGCCAGCTCGCGAGTTCGAACAGCTCGTCGTAGAGGTAGCGCCCGCCGAAGCCGAAGCTGCCGGTCTCGCGTCGTCCGTTCGCCTCGGCGACGACCGAGACATTCAGGCGAACGAGCGGTCGCACGTCGCGAGCGACGAAGCCATCGGGGCGGACGATCTCGATCGCGCTCCAGCTGCCCGACAGGCTCGCGGTCGCCTGCACCACGCGCGGATCACGCGCGCGGGCGGCTGCGTCGATTTCCTCGAGCAGCCGGATCTTCTTCTCGATGGGAATTGCGTCGAGCGGGCTTTCGTCGGTGTAGAGGTGTCGGTTCGACCGCGGGGGCGGCGCGGCGAGCGCGTTCTTCGCTGGGTCGAGCAGCCGAAGCGTCTCGCCCGCGCGGCGGATCGCGGCGGCGCTGATCTCGCTCGCATGGGCGAACCCGGTCATCTCGCCCGAAACCCCGCGCAGGCCGAAGCCGGCATCGCGCGAATAGTCGCATGTCTTCAACCGTCCGTCGTCGAAGACGAACGATTCGCTCGCCATGAACTGGAGGTAGAGCTCGCCGTCCTCGCAGTTCGCCAGCGTCGCGGCCGCAAGCGCCTTGGCCTCGTCGGGGTCGAGCTTGCCGGGAGCGTAGAGCAGGGCGTGCGGATCGGTGGCTGTCATGCCTCCGATATGGGCGCTCGGGCGCGTTTCCGCCAGCCCGCGCTAGCGGTAGCCCGGGTCCCCGCCCTCGGAAATGTCGGGCAGACTTGCCTGGTCGACGCCGTCGGCAGGACCACCTTCAAGCACGAAGCGCCGGTCGCAATACCCGCAATCGACGTAACCGTGCTCGTCGATTTCGAGCCAGACCTTCGGATGGCCGAGCGCGGCGGGGCGGTAATTCAGGCCGCTGCGGATGTCGGTCGCGCCGTCGCACCACACGCGGGTCGAGGTCACCTTGCTCAATTCGGGCGGCGGAATGCTCATATGATGAGCCGATAATCGGTTGGAGGCGACGCTGCAACGGCTCTGTGCACCCGCTGTTGCGGGCGGCAGGCAACGCCAGTACTTGGGCCCGCATGACCAATCTCCCTGCGATCCGCATCGACAACCTTGTCAAACGCTACGCCGGCGAGAAGGGCGAGGAGGGCAAGCTTGCCCTCAAGGGCGTCAGTTTCGATGTGCCGCAGGGCGAGATCTTCGGCCTGCTGGGGCCGAACGGCGCGGGGAAGTCGACGCTCATCAACATTCTTGCCGGGCTGGTGATGAAGACAAGCGGCCATGCCGAGATCTGGGGCTTCGACATCGACGCCAATCCGCGCAACGCGAAGCGCTCAATCGGGATCGTGCCGCAGGAAATCGTGTTCGACCCGTTCTTCACCCCGTTCGAGGTGCTGGAGAACCAGGCCGGTTTCTACGGCGTGCCGAAAAGGGATCGCCGATCGGAGGAACTGCTCGAGGCAGTGCGCCTCAGCGACAAGCGAAACGCCTATGCGCGCACGCTGTCGGGCGGCATGAAACGGCGCTTGCTGGTTGCCAAGGCGATGGTCCATGCCCCGCCGATCCTCGTCCTCGACGAGCCGACCGCGGGCGTCGACGTCGAGTTGCGCCGCCAGCTGTGGGAACTCGTCACCCGGCTGAACCGCGAAGGCGTGACGGTCGTGCTGACAACGCACTACCTCGAGGAAGCCGAGCAGCTCTGCGACCGGATCGCGATCATCAACCACGGCGAACTGATCGCCAACAAGCCGACCCGCGAGATGCTCGGTATGATGGCCGAGAAGGTGGTCGAGGTGACGGTCGACCGCGACCTTGCCGCGCCGCCTGTCCACGCCGCCTTCAAACGCAGCGAGAAGAAGGGCGATCGGACGGTCGAGATTACGTACGACAAGGACAAGATCACCGCCGGCCAGGTGCTCGCGCTGGTGCAGGACCAGGGCTTCGTGATCGAGGACGTGACGACTCGCGAGGCCGACTTGGAAGACGTGTTCGTCAGCCTCACCAGCAACGCGGCTTGACCCGCCCGCGAAAACCGCCCGGCGTCTACCACTCCTGCGGGCGCAGGGCGGTAGACGCCGGGCACTGGGTGACGGTCTTGCGTAGTGGGACGCAGCCGATCAGTTGAGAAAGCGCCCGCTGAGGCCCGCATCGCGCACGTACTGCACGGTCCAATGTTGCGGCGTGCTCTCTTCCATCGATGTCGAGCAGTGCTTGCAGCGGCTGACCTGTCCGCCGTGAATGCGCCGAACCCTGCTCAAGTCGACGCTATGCCGACCGAGCGCGCACGCGATCTGTGCGATTTTCATAAGTCTTGCGACCCTTCCCGTCTTATCCCCTGCGCAACAGAGGCTAGCGAGCAGGCGAAGCTGGTAAACGGTGAATCGGCGAACCGTGGTTTTCTTCGCACGCTCCGACGCCAGGTGCCGATTCAGCGCGAGTGCCCCGCGAAGAAGGCCCACAGCAATTCATTGTCGGCTACCCACGAGTGGCCGGCTCCGGTCACCAGGTGGCCGATCACCTCAGCTCCCTGGTTGCAGTTCCTCCAGCGGTACTCCCAACGAACCGGGCCGAGCGCATGGGCGACGGGCCCCTTGCGGCAACCGTCGAGTTCGGCCCATCGCGTCATCCCGGCGAGCATCGAATATTGCCAGTAGCCCGCGCCGCCGCCCGCCACCGGGTTGGTGTTGTCGGCCTCGCCGGCGAACGCCATCACTGGCATCGGGCGGCGATGGTCGGCATGTCGCCGGATCGGGCTTCGAAGGTTCGATTTTCGAGGGATTGCCCGCCCGCAGACCGACGACCGGCGCAATCGCTGCGAATCGGTCCGCCGAAACGCAGCCGAGCCAAGAGGTCATCCGCCCCCCGCCTGAGAGGCCGGTGGCGTAGACCCGCTTCCGATCGACGCAACCCTTCGTGGCGAGAAAGTCGATTGTCGTCGCCCACGAACGCGACGTCGTCGGCATCTTCGGCGGTCGGGATCGTGCCGGCGATCGTCGGCACGCCGGGAATGTTCCATGCATAGCCGTTGTCGAACGGAATGCCGGCGTTTGCAGCGACGAGCACGAAACCATGCGCATCCGCAGTCGCCTCGAGCTTCGAATCGCGCAGCATGGCCGTCGCGGTCCCGCCGCTGCCGTGGAACAGCATCACCAGCGGCAGGCGCCCGCTCGCGTCGCCGGCTGGCCGATGTAATTGGACCGAGCGCCCGGTGCCGCCGATCGCAACCTCGACCGTCTGGCCGGGCGTGCCGAGGGAGCAGGCGGCAAAGGCGGGAGCACCCGTCAGAAAGGCAAGCAGAGTAGCAGCAAGGATCGTCACAAGTCGCATTCGGGCACCTCCGTCCCGTGTGCCTGCGGCATCGAGACCGAGTTCACAAGCGCTTGCCGCATTTCGCCGCAAACGCCATGACGCCCGGATGACTGCCTCTCACGACGTCATCGTCATCGGCTCAGGCGCCGCCGGTCTCACCGCCGCGCTGGCGCTGGCCGAGCAGCGCAAGGTCCTCGTGCTGGCCAAGGGCACCCTCACCGGCGGTTCGACCGCCTGGGCACAAGGCGGGATCGCGGCGGTGCTCGACGCGGGGGACACGTTCGACAACCACATCCGTGACACGATGATTGCCGGTGCGGGACTTAATCGGCGCGAGACGGTCGAGTTCGTGATCGAGAACGCGCCGACCTCGATCGACCGGCTGATCGAACTCGGCGTGCCGTTCAACAAGGACAGGGACACCCTTCACCTCACCCGCGAAGGCGGACACAGCCATCGCCGGATCGTTCACGTCGACGACGCGACCGGATGGGCCGTGCAGGAAGCGCTGCTCAAGGCTGCAGAAGCGAACGACAATATAACGATGCTGCCTGGTCGGGCGTGCATCGACCTCATCACCGGGCGCAACGCCGAGAAGTATTCGGGATCGGGCCGCGTGTGGGGTGTCTATGCGCTGGACGAGGCGACCGGGAAGGTGGAGGCGCACGTCGCTCGCGCGACGGTCCTGGCGACGGGCGGGGCAGGGCGCGTTTACCAGTTCTCGACCGCACCGCGCGGCGCGACCGGGGACGGCATCGCGATGGCCTGGCGAGCGGGCGCACGCGTTTCCAACATGGAGATGATGCAGTTCCACCCGACCTGCCTCTACAACCTTGAGGTCAAGAACTTCCTCATCACCGAGGCTGTGCGCGGCGAGGGCGGGTGGCTGGTCAATCCGACCACCGGCGAGCGGTACATGGCGAAGTACGACCCCGAGCGCATGGAGCTTGCGCCCCGTGATATCGTGGCAAGGGCGAACGACGACCAGATCAAGCGCTACGGCCTCGACTATGTCCACCTCGACATCAGTCACCAGCCAGCCGAGTTCGTGCGCGAGCACTTCCCCAACATCGACGAGAAACTGACCGGCCTCGGCATCGACATGACGAAGGAGCCGATCCCGGTCGTGCCCGCGCAGCACTATACCTGCGGCGGGGTGCTGATTGGGCTCGATGCACGCACCGACCTGCCCGGCCTGTGGGCGGCGGGCGAGGTGACCGAGAGCGGACTGCACGGTGCGAACCGCCTCGCCTCGAACTCGCTGCTCGAATGCTTCGTGTTCGGCGAGGCGGCGGCCAAGGATATCCTCGCTGCATGGGACGAGATGAACGATCCGCCGCCCATCCGCGAGTGGGACGAAAGCCGCGTGACCGATTCCGACGAGGAGGTCGTCATCAAGCAGAACTGGACCGAGATCCGCCGGTTCATGTGGAACTACGTCGGCATCGTGCGCACCACCAAGCGGCTCGAGCGGGCGGCGCACCGCATCGCGAACCTGGCGCAGGAGATCGAGGACTATTACGGCTCCTTCCGTGTAACCACTGACCTCATCGAACTGCGCAATCTCCATCAGTGTGCCGACCTGATCGTCCGCAGCGCGCTGCGCAGGCACGAAAGCCGCGGGCTGCACTTCATTCTCGATTATCCGGAGACTGATCCGGTTGCGCGCGATACGGTGCTCGTTCCTTGATCGACCGGGTCGCGCCGGAAGGAAACGAATGGCCCGACCGCACGATGAAAATCACTCGATCGCCCGCATCGGCTGGCTGCGTGCCGCGGTGCTGGGCGCGAACGACGGGATCGTCTCGACTGCGAGCCTGATCGTCGGGGTCGCCGCGGCCGCGGCGGGCAAGCCGGAGGTGCTGCTGGCCGGCTTCGCGGGTCTCGCGGCGGGTGCGCTTTCGATGGCCGCAGGCGAATACGTCTCGGTCAGTTCGCAGGCCGACACGGAGAACGCCGATCTGGCCCGTGAAAAGGGTGAACTGGCGTCCCAGCCCGAAGCCGAGCTCGAGGAACTGACCGGTATCTACGTGGCGCGCGGGCTCGATCCCGAGCTGGCGCGCAAGGTCGCCGTCCAGCTCAGCGCCGGAGACATCCTGGCGGCACACGCGCGCGACGAGCTGGGCATTTCGGAAGCGACGACGGCGCGTCCACTGCAGGCCGCGGTCGCCTCGGCGGCGACGTTCACCGCCGGGGCAGCGTTGCCGCTCCTCGTTGTGCTCGCCCTGCCGCTGGCGTCGCTTTCAATTGCCGTGGTCGGGGCTTCGCTGCTCGCGTTGGCGCTGCTCGGGTATCTCGGCGCGCGCGCAGGGGCGGCACCCGTCGGAAAGGCGGTCGTGCGGGTCGTTTTCTGGGGCGCGCTGGCGATGGCGGTCACCGCCGGTGTCGGCAAGCTGTTCGGAACCGCGGTGGCCTGAGGGCACGCGGAAGCTTGACGTCGTCTCCGCAGTGTATTAGTCGGACAACACACTGCGGAGAGCTGTTCGATGAGACTGAAGTTACTGCTTAATACCGGTGCGGCCGCGCTGGTCGTCCTGTCCGCTCCGGCCTACGCGGTCGCGCCAGACTACGCCGCTAAAGCCGAAGCGATCTTCGATACTGCGTATCCCGGCAGCGGACCCGGCGCCGCCGCGATCGTTACCGAGGACGGCAAGATCGTCTACGTCGGCTCATCCGGCATGGCGGACATCGCGGGCGGCAAGCCGATCAGCCCCGACACCGTCTTCCGCCTCGGCTCGATCACCAAGCAGTTCGCCGCCGCGGTGGTCCTGCAACTCGTCGAGGAGGGCAAACTGTCGCTCGACGACCCGCTGTCGAAATTCGTCCCCGGCTTCCCGGAGCCCGGCGCACATGCGACAGTGCGCCAGCTGCTAAACCACACTTCCGGCATCAAATCATACACGAGCATCCCGGGCTGGATGGCAAGCGACAAGGTCGCGACCCGGCACACCACCACCGAAATGATCGACGAATTCCGCGACCAGCCGGTCGATTTCGAGCCGGGCGAGAAGTGGAGCTACAACAACTCAGGCTACGTTCTCGTGGGCGCAGTCGTCGAAGCGGTCACCGGCAAGCCGTGGTGGCAGGCGGTCGATGAGCGGATCGTCAAGCCGCTCGGCCTCACCTCGATCCGCTATGGAGTCGGGGAGGACGAAGTCCCCGCCTTCGCCCAGGGCTACACGCCCAAGGGCGACGGTACGTTCGAACCATCTCGCGCGATCGACATGAGCGTGCCCCATGCGGCTGGCGCATTGATCGGAACCGTCGGCGATCTCGCCAAGTGGTCGAACGCGCTGCACCACGGAAAGGTCGTCTCGGCGCCGCTCTATGCGGAGATGATCGCCCCCTCGACCCTCAACGACGGCACCACTGCGCCCTATGGTTACGGCCTTGCGGCGACGACTGTGCAGGGACTGCCTGCGGTCACCCACAGCGGCGGAATCTTCGGCTTCGGCACGAATGCGATCTATCTGCCCGAACGCGACGTGTTCGTCGCGGTCTTCACCAATGCCGACGGGGGCATCCAGCCGGCGGGAACGCCGATGCTGCGACTGGCAGCGGAGGCCATTGGCAAGCCGTTCCCGACATTCACCGCGACCGAGCCCGACATGGCGGCGCTCGAGCCCAAGTTCGGCGTCTATGCTATCGAGGGCGGCGATGCCACGCGGCTGTTCCACATGCGCGAGGGGAAGCTGTACACTCGCCGCAGTGGCTCGGGCGATAGCGAGGTCTTCGCGGCGGGCGGCAATCGCTTCTTCTACGGTCCGGATAGCTTGAACTGGTTCGAAATCGTGCCCGAAGCCGACGGTTACGCGATGCTGATGCACCAGAACGGCGAGGAAATGGCTGAGCGCGCACTGCGCAGTGGACCGGTGCCCGAGACGACGTCGATCGACCTCCCTCGCGAGGTGCTCGACACCTTCGCCGGCGGCTACACCAGTGCGGCCGCCCCGATCACCGTGGCGGTGAACGACGCAGGCCAGTTGACGCTCGCCTTCGGTCCGCAGTCGCCCACGCCGCTTGTCGCAGTCGGTGATGCGCGCTTCGCCGCGGTCGGGGTCGATGCCGAAGTCGAATTCACGCACGCCCACGGAAAGGCCACCGGCCTCGTCATTCGCCAGGGCGGACAGGAACTGAAGGCAACCCGCGCGCCCGATTGACAGTCGTCGCATGCTGCGTGCTACGTCGCGTCTTCGGCGCGCCGGTAGGCGCCTAGAGGGGAACTGACGGATGCCGCAGATCGAAGCTAACGGGATCACGCTCGAATACGACGAGCATGGGGACCCCGCGGCGCCTCCGCTGCTGCTCGTCATGGGCCTCGGCGCGCAGATGACGCTGTGGCCGATGGAACTCGTAGAGGCGCTGGTAGCGCGCGGCTTCCGGGTGATCCGGTACGACAACCGGGACATCGGCCTCAGCCACAAGTTCGAAGGGGCGAAGTCCCCCGGCATGCTCAAGCTGCTGCTACTCAGCCGCTTCGGTTTCAAGCCGAAGGTGCCCTACACGCTCGCCGACATGGCAGACGACGGTATCGGGCTCCTGGACGCGCTGGGCATCGAAAAGGCGCATATCGTCGGCGCGAGCATGGGCGGGATGATCGTGCAGCACATGGCTTTCAGCCATCCCGAGCGCGTGATCAGCCTCACCTCGATCATGTCGACCACCGGTCACCGCAAGCTGCCCGGTGGGACGAAGGAGGCGATTTCCGCGCTCACCAAGCGGCCCGCCTCGATGGACGAAGATGTCCTTGTCGAACACGGCCTGAAGGTCGCGCACGCGATCGGCAGTCCTGCCTATCGGCCCGACGAGCACGCCTTGCGAGAGCGCAGCCACGCGCTGATCCGGCGCAGTTTCTATCCGGCCGGTATGCCGCGCCAGTTCGCCGCGATCGTCGCGGACGGCGACCGGCGCGAGCGGTTGCAGGCGGTCAAGGCCCCGACACTGGTGATCCATGGCGAGGCGGATCCGCTGGTTCCGGTCGAGGGCGGCAAGGACACTGCGAAGCACGTCGCGGGCGCGAAGCTCAAGACGATCCCCGGCATGGGCCATGACCTCCCGCTCCAGCTTGTCGACGAGATCGCCGACGCGATCGCGGAGCATGCGAAGGCCACAAAGGGTTAGGTGAGAAGGTCTTCGATCTCTTCCTCTGCGGGGCCCAGCGCATGAATCCACCAGCGCCGGGCTCCGAGGGTGACGACCATCGAAAACGCCGCGATGGCGCTGCAGAGCAACCAGAATCGCGGAGCGCCGAGCGGTTCGTAGAAGCGCGCCAGCCAGCCTGCAACGAAATAGGCGACGCCCTGTGACGCGCGCCACATGGCCATCATCATCGAGGTCACCGCCTCGGGCGAATCGCGCGAAACGATCGACGGCATCGCCGGCTCGATGAAAGCGGCATAACTGAAGTCCTGGATTACAAAGAAGACGATCCACAGGATCAGTGGTGTCATTGACATGAGGGACATGGCCCATGCGAACAAGAAGGCGATCGCCACGCCGGTAAAGCCTATGCCGATCCGAGCGACCTCGCCCGGGTCGCGCTTGCGCCGCTGCAGCGCCACCAGGATTCGGTTGCCCAGCCAGACGCCCAGAATCGTCAGGATGCCGTCGAAGATGCCGATCCAGGTGACGGGCATCTCGAAGCCCATTATTGTTCGATCGACCTGCGTATCGGCCCACACGAACATGATGGAATAGGATTCGTTGGTGACCGCGAAATAGAGCATGTAGGGCACGAAAAGCATTAGCAGGATCGTCGCGACCCGCCTCTTCTCCCCGCGCGACAATTCGACCTTGGGCCCGCGTGCGACGATCCTGTCTGGCGGGAGGAAGCGGCGGCCCCAAAGGTAGGTGACGAGTCCGATCAGCATTCCCACGCCCGCTGCGCCGAAACCGAGGTGCCACGAAACGTCCTCACCCAAAGTGCCGACGATCAGCGGCGCCACCAGCGCCCCGATGTTGAGCGTGATGAGATAGACCCCGAATGCCCGCGTTCGGCGTTCGTCTTGGGGGGCGTACAGGGCGCCGACCTGGGCCGCCATGTTCCCGACGAGGCATCCCGCGCCCAGGATCAGCAATGTGAGCGCCAGCAGAAATGCGGTCTCGACCGCCATTGTCAGGTGCCCGGCTGCCATCAGCAGGCAGCCGATGGTGACCGTGCGCGTGCGCCCGAGAACACGGTCGCCGAGCCAGGCGCCCGCAATGGGGGTCAGATATACGAGACCCGAATACAGTCCGAACGTCTGCGCCGCGAATGCAAGGTCGCTTAGCGGGCCGGTAACGCTCTCGACCCCGGACCGGAACGAAGCCAGTCCCCAAACCCTCGCCGCGTGTTCGGGCTGCAGGAGATACTTGGTCATGTACAGCAAGAGGAGCGCCTGCATCCCGAGGAATGAAAAGCGCTCCCACATTTCAGTCGTAGCAAGCACGGTAAGGCCGCGCGGATGGCCGAACAGGTCACGCCTGCCAGTCGGCAGGTCGTGAATGGGCGCTGTCGCCATGGTCGGACGCTCCATCACGCGCACCAGAAGGTGCGAGCGGCCCGTGCGAATGGTGCCCAGTCAGCAGGGGTTGGTCAAACGGAATTCAGGCTTCGACGATACCTGCTATGAGCCCTTTCTCGACGGCTTCTTCCGCGGTCAGGTACCAGTTGTAGAGCGCCTTTTCGAGGAGCTCGTCGATCGTCACTTTGCTGCCTTCTATCAGGCGCTCGAAGTTCTCGACTTCGAGGTCCACGCCGGTGCGGAACTCGTGGAGCAGGGCTTCGATCCGCGGGATCTCAGCGCGAATGGGGCCGTCCATCTCGAATGTCTTCTTGATCTGCCGGCAATGGATCAGCAGCATCGCGTCTTTGGTCAGGAAGCGCTCTTCGCGCGGAAACGCAGCCATGAAGGTGACCCCGGCCGAATAGACGACGCTCTTGCCAAAAAAGCGAAAGCGGCAGTTCGGCATTCGCCCGCGAACCGCGTCGAGGTCGAAGATCATCCGGCGCGCCATTTCGGGATCACCGCCAAGCGTGGTGATGTCGATCGTGATCGTTTCGCTGTCGCCGTCGAGCGCGGCCAGCTTGTCGCGCAGAGTGCAGGCCATCGCTTCGTCGACGGTCCCGACCAGCGAAATGTCGGCAGCGACAACGGCGTTGGGGGCGCTCGGTTGGGGGTTGTCTCGTGCCATGATTGAAGCTCCAGATTGGCTGCGAATCTCAAGCGTCCAGATGGAAGACGGGTTCCCGCTAGCGTGGCACCAGATTGCGGCTACCGATTCGGAAATTGCGGCCCTGGATTCTTTCCATCCAAAGCCAACCGGGGACAAAAATATTTTTGCGAAAAGTCGATTGCCCCTTGCGCCCGGCGCGAGCCGTGGAAATCCGGCGCGTCGCGGCGTTGCACAAGTGTAATACACTTCGCCCGATCTCACCCGAATCAGGGTTAATCCGGCGTTGACCCTATTGCGCCCGAGTCCGGGTTGATTCACTATCCATGGTGGTTGGGCACCGAGGGGGACCCACAAGACCTAGTTTTACGCCGAAATCGCCCCATATGGGCGGGCCGGCAAAACTGCGTCTTGCATGGCCCTTCGCCAACCGTCGCTGGGGACCGATCTGGGGAAAAGTTTATCCCCGGCCGGTGCCCGGAAATGGTAGTCGGGGCGCTTCGGCTCCGAATCGAACGAATGCGGAACACCGGACGGGGAATACCGGTTTTTCGATCAGACAGACGGACGGGGCGACAAAATGGAATTCAGGACCGGGAACGAGGCGGCCATGGGGCTCGAGGAAACGACTGTCGATCACGTTGGCAGCAGCTCTGGCACCCCAAGCGAAACGCCTTCCCCCAAGCGCGCGGCGGTGAAGATGGACAAGGCGGACAAGGGTAGCGAGGCGCTCGTCGCTGACATGGCGACCGAAGCGATGGCGGGCGCCATGGCCGAGGCGATCAAAGCCGCCGTCAAGCCCGAAGAAGACAGCAAGAAGATCGCCGACCGGCGTTTCGATGTCGTCACCGACGAATCGCGCGATGCGCTTCTCACGGAATTCGGCAAGGACACGCTGACCGACCGCTACCTGCTGCCCGACGAAAACTACCAGGATCTCTTCGCGCGCGTTGCCGACGCCTACGCCGACGACCAGGACCATGCGCAGCGCCTCTACGACTATATCTCCAGACTGTGGTTCATGCCTGCCACGCCAGTGTTGTCGAACGGCGGGACCAATCGCGGCTTGCCGATCAGTTGCTACCTCAACTCGGTGTCCGACAGCCTCGACGGAATCGTCAACACCTGGAACGAGAACGTCTGGCTCGCCAGCAAGGGCGGCGGCATCGGGACATACTGGGGCAACGTTCGCGGGATCGGCGAGCCGGTCGGCCTCAACGGCAAGACCAGCGGCATCATCCCGTTCGTCCGCGTGATGGACAGCCTGACGCTGGCGATCTCGCAGGGCTCGCTGCGGCGCGGCTCGGCCGCATGTTATCTCGACGTCTCGCATCCCGAGATCGAGGAGTTCCTCGAGATCCGGAAGCCCAGCGGCGACTTCAACCGCAAGGCGCTGAACCTGCACCACGGCGTGCTGGTGTCCGATGCCTTCATGGAGGCTGTGCGCGCGGGCGAGGAATGGAACCTCGTCAGCCCCAAGACCGGCGAGACCCGCGCAACCGTCGATGCGCGCAGCCTGTTCCAGAAGCTCGTCGAGACGCGGCTCGCGACCGGCGAGCCCTACATCGTGTTCTCCGACACGGTGAACCGGATGATGCCCAAGCATCACCGCGAGCTGGGCCTCAAGGTTTCGACCTCGAACCTGTGTTCGGAAATCACCTTGCCGACCGGTATCGACCACCTCGGCAACGATCGCACCGCGGTGTGCTGCCTGTCCTCGCTCAACCTCGAGAAGTGGGACGAGTGGGAAGGCGAAAAGTCATTCATCGAGGACGTCATGCGCTTCCTCGACAACGTGCTGCAGGACTACATCGACCGCGCCCCGGACGAGATGGGGCGCGCCAAGTATTCCGCCATGCGCGAACGCAGCGTCGGCATGGGCGTGATGGGCTTCCATTCGTTCCTCCAGATGAAGGGCATCGGCTTCGAAAGCCCGATGGCCAAGGTCTGGAACCTGAAAATGTTCAAGCACGTCGCCGCCAAGGCCGAGGAAGCCAGCATGGTCCTCGCCGAAGAACGCGGGCCGTGCCCGGATGCGGCGGACGCGGGCGCGATGGAGCGGTTCAGCTGCAAGATGGCGATCGCGCCGACCGCATCGATCAGCATCATCTGCGGTGGCACGAGCGCCTGCATCGAGCCGATCCCCGCGAACATCTACACCCACAAGACGCTATCGGGTTCGTTCGTGGTGAAGAATCCCTACCTGGAGAAGCTGCTCGAGAAGAAGAGCAAGAATTCCACCAACGTGTGGAACTCGATCCTCGAAAAGGGTGGCAGCGTCCAGCACCTCGACTTCCTCACGCCCGAGGAGAAGGCGGTCTACAAGACCAGTTTCGAAATCGACCAGCGCTGGCTGCTCGAATTCGCCGGCGACCGCACCCCGTTCATCGACCAGGCGCAGAGCCTCAACCTGTTCATTCCCGCCGACGTCGACAAGTGGGATCTTGCCATGCTGCACTTCCAGGCGTGGGAAAAGGGTATCAAGAGCCTCTACTACCTGCGTTCCAAGAGCGTGCAGCGGGCGGGGTTCGCCGGCGGGGTCGAAGCGGACAACACCGCCGAGGCGCCCAAGTACGAACTGCCGACGACGGATTACGACGAATGCCTCGCCTGCCAGTGAGGTTTCAGGAACGCTGAACGAGAAAGGGCCGGCGCAATGCCGGCCCTTTTCGTTTGCGGGGTGCTAAGCGAGAGGGTTCACTCGGCCTCTTCCTCGAAGTTCATCGCGTTCGCGCCTGTTGCGCTGAGACGGACCTTGTCGCCCTCGATGTCGGCGACGAGGCCGATCGGGATCGTGTGGTGGTGACCTTCGTGCTTGCCTTCGGCGCCCTCGACCTGGGCGGACGAGCTCTTCTTCGTCAGCTTGATGTGATCGCCTTCGACGCGGTCGACAGTGCCGACGTGAACGCCGTCGGCGCCGATCACTTCCATGTGTTCCTTTATGGCGCTGGTATCGGTGGTCATGGCAGTCTCCTTCTTTGCCCGGGGGTTCACCTCCCTAACGCACGCGAAGCGGCAAGAGTGCCGAAGCAATTCGACAAAGCGTTACAATCCGCCGCTTGCGGTGCCGCGGCGCATTCTCCAAGGGCTCTTGCGAATGATTCGCAAATGAGGGGGTCCATGCGCAAGTGGCATCGTTGGCTGTCGGTATTCTTCGCCATGTTCCTGCTGTGGATCGCGGCGACGGGATTGTTTAGCCACCTCGCCGCGTGGGCGGGCGAGGCCGGCGGCGCCGTCCGCGGAGGTCGCGCCGCCCGCCGGCTTCGTCTGCCCCGAAGGCTGGCGCTGCACGCCGCCGCGGGGCGAGCGCACCGGCCTCGCGTCGCTCACCGGCCTGTTCCACCACCTCCATTCGGGCGAGCAGTTCGGCAAGGCGGGCGAGGCGATCTCGTTCCTCTCCGGCCTCGCGCTGCTGTTCTTCAGTTTCAGCGGCATCTGGATATACGTGCGCATGTGGCGCGAGCGGGCAAGGCGCCGGGCGAACGATCGCTGGTTCTGGAAATAGGCCGCCAAACCTAGAGCGCCCCCCTACCGAAGCAGGGGGGCGCGAGGGTGCGGGACGGTGCCCCGCGAAAAGGGGAAAATTCGGAGCACCGCCCGCGTTTTCCCTCATGCGGCAGTACGGGTTTTGCCCTATCGCTGCCGTTGCCGATGAAATCCGCGAAACCCGGCTCGGTTCCGCATGGTTACCGCGCTATTTATCCCCAATCGCGTCGGCGTGCGCCCTTCGCCCGAATCGCACCTTGCCCATACTCTTCCAGCTTCGCCGCCGGGGAGCGAATCGAGGCGCCGAAAAGCGCGCCCGCACCCTCGAAAAAGGCCCGAAGTCGATTCCCTTACTGGCCCAGACACGCTATATCGTGGGCCTCAAAGAAACCGGAGCTACCAGATGTCCCTCCTCGAAGCCCGCAAGACCTACAAGCCGTTCGAATATCCGTGGGCCTACGAGTTCTGGAAGCGCCAGCAGCAGGTCCACTGGTTGCCTGAAGAAGTGCCGCTGGGCGAGGACTGCCGCGACTGGGCGCAGAAGCTCTCCGATCACGAGCGAAACCTGCTCACGCAGATATTCCGCTTCTTCACCCAGGCCGATATCGAGGTGCAGGATTGCTACCACGAGAAGTACGGCCGGGTGTTCAAGCCGACCGAGATCAAGATGATGCTGACCGCCTTTTCCAACATGGAGACGGTGCACATCGCCGCCTACAGCCACCTGCTCGACACGATCGGCATGCCGGAAAGCGAATACGGCATGTTCCTCGAGTACGAGGAGATGAAGCGCCAAGCACGATTACCTGCAGGAATTCGGCGTCGATACCGACGAGGATATCGCCCGCACGCTGGCGATGTTCGGCGGCTTCACCGAAGGGCTGCAGCTGTTCGCCAGCTTCGCGATGCTGATGAACTTCCCGCGCTTCAACAAGATGAAGGGCATGGGCCAGATCGTCAGCTGGTCGGTCCGCGACGAGAGCCTGCACTGCGAAGGCATCACCCGGCTGTTCCACGCTTTCTGTCGCGGAACGCGGCTGCCTGACCAAGGCGGTGAAGGAAGACATCATGGACATGCCTGCCAGAAGACCGTGCGGCTGGAAGACGCCTTCATCGACCTCGCGTTCGAGCAGGGCCCGGTGCCCGGCATGAGCGCGAACGAGATCAAGCGCTACATCCGCTACATCGCCGACTGGCGCCTCAGCCAGCTCGGCCTGCAGGCGATCTACATGGTCGAGGACCACCCGCTCCCCTGGCTCGCCCCGCTGATGAACGGCGTGGAGCACGCCAACTTCTTCGAAACCCGCGCCACCGAGTATTCGAAGGCCGCCACCAAGGGCAACTGGGGCGACGTCTGGTCGAGCTTCGATCAGCGCCAGAAGGCGAAGAAGGGCGAAGGCGCGAACGACGTCGAGGACGAAGGTCCGGGGCTGTTCGGGGATGATGCGGCTGGCGGGAGCGTGGCGGCGGAGTGAGTTAGGCGGTCGTTGCCCTATACGGCATTGTGGACGGTAAAATTGCCATTCGGTCCGAGGTCGATTTCTTGCCAATTGATCCCCCTCCCGCTGGGACGGGGGGTTAGGAGTGGGTCTCCTCCGGGCGTCTAGCGCTCGCGCCCCACTTGATCGCCCCCCGCCGCGTCCCATCTCGGATGGTAACAACCACGAGAGGAACCCGATGCGCACCGAAGCCGAAGTCGCCGCCATGTCCTGCCCGGTCTGCCGGGTTCCGCTCGCGATGAGTGACCGGCAGGGGGTCGAGATCGACTATTGCCCGCAGTGCCGCGGCGTCTGGCTCGACCGAGGGGAGCTCGACAAGATCGTCGAGCGCAGCGCCGCCGATGCCGCCCCGCCGCCCCCACCGCAGCAGCGCGGCGCGCCGGCATATCCGCCCCAAGGCCAGCAGTACGGGCAGCCACACCCCGGCTATGGCCACCAGCCCTACGGCAAGCCCTACAAGAAGCGCAAAAGCTGGCTGGAAGAGATCTTCGACTAGGGCCCACGGGCGGGGGTGCGGCCGGCCTACGCGTTAGCCCTATCGCTGCGTCCAGCAGCGCCAGTTTTAGCGGTGGCGGATCGCCTCTGACACTTCTTTCGGACTTAGTGAAAAGCGGCACATGCCCTCGGCGAACGTCGCCCGGCCCGCGCGCTGCACCTTCCGACCGATTCGCCACTTCGTAGGGAAACTTCCCCCCTCTCGTGACTTGATTGGGTGAGCCCCGGCGCGGGGCAGCACCATTGAAACGAGAGGAGCCTCCCATGAACCAGCAGCAGGACGCCGCCGGACAGCGGCAATCACAGAGCCAGAGCCAAAGCCAATCGCAGCGCCGCACGGACGGGCCTTTCGTAGACGACACGAAGCGCGCCGGTGGCGGCCTCCACCCCGGCAGCGACCGCGACGATTACGGCTCGCCGCACGGACACCAGGACACCGTCGCCAGCGATCCGAGCGGACAAGTTGGCGGTGATGCGCAGCCTTGGCGCGAGCGCGTCGGCGGCGACGAGCAGGAGCGGCTGGAGCCAGGTCAGGTCGGGCAGGGCGACGCCGATACTCCAGGCGATACCGGCGCGCCTGCGGGCTACGGCGACCGCGGCCGTGGTGGCTCTGAGCCCGGTCGCAGCTGGCCGGGGCGCGACGAGCAACAGGGCCGCATCGATCCACGCAGCGAGCACGCGCGCCAGGCGGAGCAGGGTGAAGCGAGCGACGGCGCGGGCCGTCCGCACGGCGACTACGACATCGGGTGAACGACCCATTGCGCCCAGCCGTGTCCGGCGGTCGCCCGGTCGCCGGAACGATGGGCCTCGCCGTTCGCTCTAGCAGGGTAAACCCCTCCGATACGAAGGAAATCTCCCATGTCTCACGACAACACCGTCATCGAAAACGATAATCGCCGTGATGCCGATTCGACCGATACCGGCACGCTCAACACGCTGATCGCGACGCTGATCGATTCGATCAACGGCTACACCAAAGCGGCCGAGGATACTCAGAACGCGCGCTTCGCCGAGATGTTCAGGTCGCGCGCCACCGAACGCCAGGCAGCGGTCGCGAAGCTGCAGGCCGCAGTCGCGGCGCTGGGTGGCGATCCGGAAGACGACGGCACCACCACGGGTGCGATGCACCGCGGGTGGATCAACCTCAAGGAAGCGGTCGTTGGCCGCGACGACGAGGCCATCGTTAACTCGGTCGAGAGCGGCGAAGACTATCTCAAGGAGAAGTTCGAGGCTGCGCTCAAGCACAAGGACCTGCCGATCGGAGCGCGTACTGCGGTCGAGGAAGCATGGACTTCGGTCAAGGCGGGTCACGACCAGATGAGCCAGCTCAAGCACGCGATCAACTGATCGCGGCACGAGCCATCGCCTAGCGGGCGGCGCATTTCCTCTCAGAGTGCGCCGCCCGTTTCGTGTTCAGATGGGCGAGATGGTCACCGCGGCGTGGTCGCCCAGGCCCGAAGCACGCCCATAGCCGGCACTGTCGAACATCTCGAGATAGCGGATCGCGCGGCCCCGCCACACGGTCCAGACGTCGACCTTCGATGTGGTGAGTTCGCGCAAGGTGCGCCGGTTTCGCCAGCGCACGCGGCCGATCCAAACGACCCGGTCCCCTTCGGCGACGATCGCTTCAGTCTTGCTCGAGAGAAGCTCCCAGCACTCGGCGATCGCGGTCCAGTACCCGATCACGGCACCCCGGCCGCAGAACGGTCCGCTCAGCGGATCGCCGGGAAACTCCCGCTCGAGCACCGTGTGGAACTCGATCGCCTCGTCCATCAGGTCGAAGAATTGCGCCGGCGTGGTGCCTGCACTCGTGCTCCACGCGTCGTAGGCAGCGGTCAGCCGCTGCCGGAAATCATCACTCACTTGCGACCCACTCGTTGTTTCGGTGTGCTTCGCGCCGGGTATCATCGCAAGTCGGGCGGGGGCAATGGTCCAGTTCGGATATATCGGGCACGAATGGGCCGGGCCTAGGCGAGCGGCTTTCCTCCCGGCGTGTCACCCGCTAAGCGGCGCGCGAGCGGCAACCGGCCAGCGAAGGATAAGCGACGATGAACGGCGACACCCAGGCGATGCTCGCCAAGGCGGAAGTGCTGATCGAGGCGCTGCCTTACCTTCAGCGTTATGCCGGCCGCACTTTCGTGGTGAAGTACGGCGGCCACGCGATGGGCGACCCGGAAGCGGCACGCGACTTCGCGGAGGACATCGTCCTGTTGAAGGCAGTGGGGATCAATCCCGTCGTCGTCCACGGTGGCGGACCGCAGATCGGCGCGATGCTCAAGAAGCTGGGGGTCGAAAGCACCTTCATCGACGGTCTCAGGGTGACCGACAAGGCGACCGCGGAGATTGCCGAGATGGTCCTCTCTGGCGCAATCAACAAGGAACTCGTCGGCTGGATCGCGCAGGCCGGCGGCAAGGCGCTGGGCGTTTCGGGCAAGGACGGAGGCATGGTCATCGCGACCAAGGTCGAGCGGACGATGAAGGATCCGGACAGCAGCATCGAGCAGGCGATCGACCTTGGTTTCGTCGGCGAGCCGAGCCACGTCGACACGACGCTGATCGACACCGCGGTCGCCGCCGGGATGATCCCGGTGATCGCCCCGATCGGCGCGGGAGCGGACGGGCACACCTATAACATCAACGCCGATACGATGGCCGGTGCGGTGGCGTCGGCGCTCGGGGCTGCGCGGCTGTTCCTGCTTACCGACGTTGCCGGGGTGATGGACAAGCGCGGCGAGCTGCTGACCGATCTCAACCCGGCGGACGTCGCGCAGCTCAAGGCCGACGGCACGATCAGCGGCGGGATGATCCCCAAGCTCGAGACCTGCGTCCACGCGGTCGAGGCCGGGTGCGAGGCGGCGGTCGTGCTCGACGGACGGGTGCCGCATGCGATGCTGCTCGAATTCTTCACGGCGACCGGCGCCGGCACGCTGATCCGGAAGTAGCCGGCAGCGCGTATTACCCCATTGATACACCCCTCCGCGCTCGTCTAGAGCCGCAGGCGACACTGCAATCCAAGGACCTTCGATGGACGCCCTCATCCAGATCTTCATCATGCTCGCGAACACCGCGAACATGCTCGTCATCATCTGGTTCATCATCGGGCTGCTGTTCAGCTTCAACGTGATCGGCCGCGACAACACGTTCTTCGTGGCGATCCACGACGCGATCGCGCGCCTGTTCGAACCGCTGTTGCGCCCGATCCGCCGGGTACTGCCCGATACCGGAGCGATCGATTTCTCGCCGATGGTGCTGTTGCTGCTGATCTACGCGATCATCATCGTGCTCGAGAGCCTGAGGCCTTATTGATGGCTGCAGACGTTATCGACGGAAAGGCATTCGCCGTCTCGCTGCGCGAGAAGGTCGGCGTGGCCGCGCGCATGTTCGAGGAAAAGGCAGGGCGCAAGGCTGGCCTCGCGGTGGTTCTCGTCGGCGACGATCCCGCGAGCCAGGTTTACGTAGGCAGCAAGGGCAAGGCAACCGTCGCCGCCGGGATGGAGAGCTTCGAGCATCGCCTGCCCGGCGCCACCGCACAAGAAGATCTCGAGGCGCTCGTGCGCCGGCTCAATGCCGATCCGGCGGTCGACGGCATCCTCGTCCAGCTCCCACTGCCGAAGCACCTCGACGACAAGGCGGTGATCGCGCTGATCGACCCAGACAAGGACGTCGACGGGCTGACCGATACCAATATTGCGCGGCTCGCCAACCAGCAGGACGGCCTGTTCCCGTGCACGCCCGTCGGCTGCATGATGCTGTTGGAGGACCGGCTCGGCGACCTGTCCGGCAAGGACGCTGTGGTGATCGGGCGCTCGCAGCTTGTCGGGCGGCCGATGGCGCAGTTGCTCGTCAATGCCAACGCGACGGTGACCATTGCGCACAGCCGGACAAGGGATTTGCCCGGCGTCGTCCGCGGTGCGGATATCGTGGTTGCGGCGGTCGGCCGGCCGGAAATGGTGCGCGGTGATTGGATCGCGCCCGGCGCTACCGTGATCGACGTCGGTATCAACCGGCTCGATCCCGAGACCGGCGCGGCGAAAGGCAAGCTGGTCGGCGATGTCGCCTTCGACGAGGTAAGCGAGATTGCGGGCGCGATCACGCCGGTGCCGGGCGGTGTCGGCCCGATGACGATTGCGGTGCTGCTGCGCAACGCGCTCGTCGCCGCTTATCGCCACGAAGGTCTGTCGCCGCCGAAGGACTTGCCATGAGCGCAAGATCGATCATTCGCGCGTCCGTCGTGGCGCTGCTCGCGGCCGCCGCTGCCGGTTGTGCCGCGGGGCCGGCAAGCTACCGCGATCCAGCGGCGCGCACGCTCGCCCTGCGCGGTGAGCCGAGTACGGTCATCGCCACCGAACTCGCATTTGCCCGCGCGGCGCGCGAGGATGGGACCTGGACCGCTTTCCGCGACTACGCCACCGATGACGCGCTCTGGCCGGGGCCGAATTGGGAAAGCGTGCAGGCGGCGCTCAAAGGGCAGGCCGACCCGGCGCAACCGATCGTCTGGGGCCCCGACCTCGTCTGGGTCAGCTGCGACGGCAGCTTCGCTCTGTCGACCGGGCCGGCGACCCATCCCTCGGGCCGCAAGACCCGCTTCGCGACGGTCTGGCAGCGCCAGAACGATGGCCAGTATCGCTGGGTGCTCGACCAGGGCTTCGATCTCGACGCCGGCTACGCCGATCCCGAGATGATCGCGGGCCGCAAGGCCGAGTGTCCGCAAGGCATGTCCAATCGCGTGAAGCGCGCGCCGAAGGCGCGTCGCGGCGAAGCATGGCAGTCCGGACGCTCGGATGACGGCACGCTCGCATGGCGAACCGACCTTGCCGCGGACTGCCGCCGGACGCTGGTGGTCGAAGCGCGCATCGAGGGAGCGATGGAGGAGGTGTTCCGCCGCACATCGTCGGTACCTTCCACGGTGCCGGGCGCGCCCGCTCAGGCCTGCCGATAGAACCCATGGTCGAAGTCTTTCTTTCCGCCTTCGTCACGCTGTTCGTGGTGATCGATCCGCCCGGCTGCGCACCGATCTACGCCGGATTGACCAAGGGCGCGACGAGCGCCCAGTCGCGCAGCATGGCGATCCGCGCCTGCCTCATCGCGGCGATAATCCTCGTCGTGTTCGCACTGTTCGGCGAGAACCTGCTCGGCGCGCTGCACATCCAGCTCGACAGCTTCCGCATCGCCGGCGGGCTGATGCTGTTCCTGATCGCGCTCGACATGGTGTTCGAAAAGAGGACCGAGCGGCGCGAACAGCGCGCCGAGAAGATCGCCGCCGAAAGTGGGCCGGGGCCGGAGATCGAAGATGTGTCGGTCTTTCCGATGGCCATGCCGATGCTCGCCGGGCCGGGCGCGATCGCCTCCATCATGCTGCTGACCGCCCGGGCAGAGGGTTTCGAGAACACCCTAGTGGTGCTCGCGGCGCTCGGGGCTGTGCTGTTGTTGACGCTGCTTGCTCTGATCGCGGCGAGCCCGCTGATGAAGCTGTTCGGCGCGCGGGTGGAGGCGGTCATCACACGCCTGCTCGGCGTGCTGCTCGCAGCGCTCGCTGCGCAGTACGTGATCGACGGTATTCGCGACAGCTTCGGGCTTTAGCGCCCGCTCAGCCGGAGTGCCGGGCCAGTTCGTCGCCGGTCAGGGTAACGACATGGAGCAGGTTGGTGCTGCCCGGGGTCCCGAACGGCACACCGGCGAGCGCGATCAGCTTGCTGCCCGCGGTGCCGAACCCGTGGCGTAGCGCCATGCGCTTCCCCTTGGCGATCATCTCCTCGAAGCTGCCGATGTCCTTCGTCACGACCGCGTGCGCGCCCCACAGCAGCGCGGTGCGCCGCGCGGTCTTCACGCTCGGGGTCAGGACCAGCATCGGCACGCTCGGCCGCTCGCGCGCGACCCGGCGCGCGGTGCTGCCGCTTCCGGTAAAGACGATGATCCCGCTGACCGAAACGGTGTCGGCGATCGTCATGCAGGAATGGCTCAGTGCATCGGCGGTCGTGCGGTCGGGCGGCGTATCGAGGAAACGAACCCGCTCGAGGTAGGCGTCGTCGCGTTCGACCTGGATCGCGATGCGGTCCATGATCGCAACCGCTTCCTCGGGCCAATCGCCTGCGGCGGTCTCGGCCGAGAGCATGACCGCGTCGGCTCCGTCGTAAACCGCGTTGGCGACGTCCGACACTTCGGCACGGGTCGGGGTCGGGCTCTCGATCATCGATTCGAGCATCTGCGTCGCGACGATCACCGGCTTGCCCGCGGTGCGCGCGAGGTTGACGATCTTCTTTTGCAGCGGCGGCACTTCCTCGGGGTCGAGTTCGACGCCGAGGTCGCCGCGCGCCACCATGATCCCGTCGGCCATTTCGAGGATCTCCGGCAGTCGGCGCACCGCGCTCGGCTTTTCGATCTTGGCGCAGAGCGCGCCGTAGCCGCCCATCAGCTTGCGCGCTTCGGCGAGGTCCTCGGGCCGCTGGACGAACGATAGCCCGATCCAGTCCACGCCTTGCGACACTGCGAAGGCGAGGTCCTTGCGGTCTTTTTCGGTCAAGGCGGGGATCGGCACCTCTGCGTCGGGCACGTTGACGCCCTTGCGATCCGATATGACGCCGCCGACTTCGGCCGAGCAGAGGATCGCGTCGGGCTCGGCCTTGATTACCTTGAGGCGGATCTTGCCGTCGTTGATCAGCAGCCGCTGGCCCTTTTCGAGGACATCGAACAGCTCGGGGTGCGGCAGTTCGACGCGTGTCTCGTCGCCGGGCTCGGGATTGCGATCGAGAGTGAAGTGCCCCGAATGGCGGATCACCGCCTGGCCGCCCTTGAAGCACCCGACGCGCAGCTTGGGCCCCTGCAGATCCGCGAGTATCGCGATCGGACGCCCGCTGGCCTTCTCAAGATCGCGGATCGCCTTGATGGCGGCGGCGTGGTCCGCATGCTCGCCGTGACTCATGTTGACGCGGAACGCGTCGGCCCCGGCACCGAGAAGCTTTTTCAGCATCTCGGGCGAGCGGCTCGCCGGACCGATAGTGGCGAGGACCTTGACCTTGCGGTTGCGCGGTTCGAGCTTGTGCATGATCTGCCGCCTATGACAGCGGTATGTGACAAGACAAGTCAGCTTGAGGATTGCCCGATACGATGGATACGAATGCGGACCCGCTCGATACGCTTCCCGACGACCAGGCCGCAGCCGCTTTTCGCCGGCTGGTGCGTCACTTGCGTCACCGTCACGACGCGCAGAACATCGACCTCATGGGTCTTGCCGGATTCTGTCGCAACTGTCTCGCCGACTGGATTCGCGACGCAGGATACGAAGGCGACAAGGCCGCCGCACGCGAGCTGATCCACGGGATGCCGGCCGACGAGTGGAAAGCCACTCGTCAGTCCTCCGCCACGCAGGAACAGCTCGACCGGATGGAAGCGAGCCTGAAGCGGAACGCCAGCGAATAGTTTTCCACGGCACCTTCAAACGCCCCGGCTGGCTGGCTATCGGACCGCCAACCGATTCTCACATCACCGGAGCTGTGACACCAAAATGGCCGACGCCACCGACGACCGCCTGCGCCTGCTGATCGAGCGCATCGAACGCCTCGAGGAAGAGAAGAAGGGCATCGCGGACGATATCCGCGACGTCTATGCCGAGGCGAAGGCCGTCGGTTACGACGCCAAGATCATGCGCCAGATCGTCCGCCTCCGGAAGATGAAGCCCGACGACCGGGCCGAGATGGAAATGGTGCTCGATACCTACAAGGCGGCACTGGGTCTCGGCTGATCGCATTCCGCGCACGGGGACCGGAACGGCCCGCGCGCTTCGCTCATTGCAACCTCGGAACCCAATTTCGAGGATAGAAGCCATGAGCACCGACACAGCCGAACCCGAAACCGTCGACACCGCCTTCGTCGAAGAGACGAAGGAACAGCCGCGGATGCCGGGCCACGAATCGCAGATGGACGACAAGCCCGACTGGGAGCCGCGCTATCCGGGATCGGGACGCCTGAAGGGCAAGGTGGCGATCGTCACCGGCGGCGACAGCGGCATCGGCCGCGCGACCGCGATCCTGTTTGCCCGCGAAGGCGCCAAGGTCGCGATCGCCTATCTCGAGGAAGACGACGACGCGCAATTCGTCGCCGACCGCATCGCCGACGAGGGGAGCGAGGCGCTGCTCCACAAGGGCGACCTCGGCGACCCGGAAACCGGCAAGGCGCTGGTGGAGAAAGTAATCGATAAGTGGGGCCGGCTCGACGTGCTGGTCAACAACGCCGGCGAGCAGCACCCCGACAAGGACATCGAGGATATCACGGTCGAACAGTTGCAGCGCACGTTCCAGACCAACATTTTCTCGATGTTCTACTTGGTCCAGGCCGCGCGGCCGCACCTCAAGAAGGGGGCATCGATCGTCAACTGCACCTCGATCACGATGTATCAGGGCGCGGCCATCCTGCTTGATTACAGCGCCACCAAGGGGGCGATCACGGCCTTTACCCGGTCGCTGAGCGAGAATCTCGTCAAGGACGGTATTCGGGTGAACGGGGTCGCGCCGGGCCCGATCTGGACGCCGCTCAATCCGTTCGGCGGGCAGCCGAAGGAGAAGATGAAGGACTTCGGCAAGAACACCCCGATGGGCCGTCCCGGCCAGCCGAACGAGGTCGCGCCCGCTTTCCTCTTCCTCGCCTGCGAGGATTCGAGCTACATGTCCGGCCAGGTATTGCATCCGAACGGAGGAACGGTGGTCAATGGCTAGCAGGCCCAACCCTTGGGGAGGTGATGACGGAGGAAACCTCGGCAGCGGTGGAGGTGGCGGCATGATCGTCACCACCACCCCCACCGTCGAGGGGCAGCCGATCCGCGCCTATCACGGCATCGTCACCGGAGAGGTGATTGTCGGCGCGAACATCTTCCGCGACCTGTTCGCATCGATCACCGATATCGTCGGCGGTCGCTCGGGCAAGTACGAAGCGGTCCTCGCTCGCGCTCGCAAGGAAGCGGTTTCCGAGATCAAGCGCGAGGCGATGGATCTGGGTGCCAACGCCGTGGTCGGCGTCGACATCGACTACGAGGTTCTCGGCCAGAACGGATCGATGCTGATGGTCAGCGTCAGCGGGACCGCCGTCACGCTTTAGGCGGCGCTCGCTCCCACAAGGACGAGCGAAATGAACACCGTGTTGTGGAGCATATGCGTCAGCATCGAGCTCCACAGCCCGTGTTTCACGCGCAAGTACCCGAGGATGAGCGCCAGCATGAACTGCGGCAGGACCAGCGGTGCGACGACCAGGCCCGCAGAGGCGAAGTTGCTGACGTGTATCGCTGCAAAGGCGAGCACGCTGAACCAGTAAAACCAGCCGAAATGACGCTGGAAGAACCGCAACGCATCGCGGTTGCGAAAGAAGAACAGGGCTGCGACCGCCAGCACGGCGCATACCGCTCCCACCAGCAGAAAGGTTTGTGCGCGCCCGAGATCGGTTGCGAAGGCCGCTCCGCCGGTGATGAACGCCAGCAGCGCCGCGATCGATAGCGGGGTCGCCAGGATGTGGCCGATCCGGCCCGACAACCAGCCGCGGAAGATGATTTCCTCGACGATTGGACCGCCCAGGACGATGATGGCGACGAGGCCGGGGCTGAGGTCGAGTTCGCCGAGCACGTGCTCGGGCATCTTGAAGCCGACGCTCGTGGCGATCGAAAGCGCGCCGAGCAACAGCGCCATGAGCGCGAGGTCGAGGCCGAACAGGGTAATGACGGTCTTGAATGCCGGAACCGGGCGCAGATCCGCCCGATCGGGCAACGCCGGGTGGCGGACGAAGGCTGCCCACGACCGCCAGGAAGCCGGCACAAGCCGCTTTGGCTCGCCATTGTCGGCAGCCAGTGGCTGCACGCCTCTTGTCGGTTGCCCGCTCATGCGGCTAATGCGCCCCCATTCCCTGAAATCACGATCACAAGAACGGACTTATGGCAGGCCATTCCAAGTTCAAAAATATTATGCACCGCAAGGGTGCGCAGGACAAGAAGCGCTCGGCGCAGTTTTCCAAGCTTTCGCGCGAGATCACCGTCGCAGCGAAGATGGGCACGCCCGATCCCGACATGAATCCGCGCCTGCGGCTGGCGGTCAACAATGCCAAGGCCGCATCGATGCCCAAGGACAATATCCAGCGCGCGATCGACAAGGCGAGCGCCAACGAGGGCGATGAATACGAAGAGGTGCGCTACGAAGGTTACGGCCCGGGCGGCGTCGCGCTGATCGTCGAGGCGTTGACCGACAACCGCAATCGCACCGCGACCAACGTGCGCACCGCGTTCAGCAAGAACGGCGGCAACCTCGGCGCGAGCGGCGCGGTGAGCCACGGGTTCGAACGCAAGGGCCTGATCGAGTACCCGGCGAGCGCGGGCGACGAGGAGAAGGTCCTCGAAGCCGCGATCGAGGCGGGCGCCGACGATGTCGAGAGCACGGAGGACGGTCACACGATCTGGACCGACATGGAGGCGCTCCACGAAGTCGCCGGCTCGCTCGAGAAGTCGCTTGGCGAAGCGGAAAGCGTGAAGCTTGCTTGGAAACCCAACATCACCGTCGAGCTCGACGAGGGCAACGCGGGCACGCTGCTCAAGCTGGTCGACGCGCTCGACGATGACGACGACGTGCAGACCGTCTGGGGCAACTACGAGGTTTCGGACGAGATTCTCGAGAAGATCGGCGGATGAGCTGGACGATCGTCGCCAAGGCGCTGCTCGCCGGGGCGATGATCGCGGCCATTTCGGAGATCGGCCGGCGACTGCCCGCGACCGCGGCGATCGTCGCCTCGCTGCCGCTCGTCTCGGTGCTGGGAATGATCTTCCTGTGGTGGGCCAGGCCCGATGCGGAAAACATGGCGGTCCATTCGGCGGCGACGTTCTGGTACGTGTTGCCGAGCCTGCCGATGTTCCTCGTCATCCCCGTCCTGCTCAGGAACGGCGTCAATTTCTGGCTCGCGCTCGCCGCCGGCTGTGCGCTCACGGTCGTTCTCTACCTTGCGATGATGAACGTCGGGCCCCGGCTCGGCTTGCGCCTCTGATCGCGCGAGCATGATCATCCTCGGCCTCGATCCCTCTCTGTCGTGCACCGGCTGGGGCGTCATCCGGGTCGAGGGATCGCGCACCACACACGTCGCCAACGGCCAGATACCGACAGGGGCCAAGGCGCCGATGGCCGAGCGGCTGCACCACCTCCACGACGCGATCGCCGCAGTGCTCGCGACCTACGCGCCCGACCGTGTTGCGGTGGAGGAGGTCTTCGCCAACAAGAACCCGCAGTCGACGCTGAAGCTGGCGCAGGCGCGCGGCGCGGTGCTCGCGGCGTGCGGGCGCGCCGGAGTGCCGGTGCGCGAACATGCCGCGCGGCTGGTCAAGAAGGCGGTGGTCGGGACCGGAGCGGCGGAGAAGACGCAGGTCCAGGCGATGCTCAAGGTGCTGCTGCCGGGCGTAGCGGTGGCTGGGGCCGATGCGGCCGACGCGCTCGCGGTCGCGATCGCCGACGCGCACCTCGGCGGCGGGTGAAGGAGCCATCGATGTTCCTCGTCGTCTTCCGCAATCGCAAGCGCGCCGACATGGACGAGGCTGCCTATGCCGCCGACGCCGATGCGATGGAGGCGCTCGCCGCGGCGCAACCCGGCTATCGCAGTTTCAAGTCTTACACTTCGGAAGACGGCGAGGTCGTCGCGCTCAGCGAATGGGACAATGAAGCGTCGGCCCGCGCGTGGGGGCGTCTTGCCGAACACCGCGTGGTCCAGCACAAGGGGCGCGAGGAATATTACGCGGAGTACACGCTGTTCGCCTGCGGCGAGGTGCGTGTGCACCATTTCGGGGGACGCGGACTGTGAGCATCGAATTCTACGGCATTCCCAACTGTGACACGGTCAAGAAGGCGCGCGCCTGGCTCGATGAACGCGGGATCGCCTATACATTCCACGACTTCAAGAAGGAGGGCGCGGATGCAGACCTCCTGCGCTCGTGGGTCCAAGCTGTCGGGTGGGAAAAGCTGCTCAACCGGCGTGGGACGACCTTTCGCAAGCTCGAGCCCGAGCAGAAGGAAGATCTCGATGCCGAAAAGGCGATGCGCCTGATGGTCGCGCAACCTTCGTGCATCAAGCGGCCGGTGATCGATTACCCCGGCGGGGTGCTCGTTGGTTTCGACGCCGCTGAGTGGGAAAGCACGCTGGGATGAGACCTGGCGCGTGAGCCCGCTGGAAGTCGCCGGGACCGTTCTCGGCTTCGCCAACATTATCCTCCTGATTCGTCGCTCGGTGTGGAATTTCCCCGCCGCGATGGCGATGGTGACCTGCATCGGGATCGTCCTGTTCGAGGCGAAGCTCTATGCCGAAGCGGGGCTGCAGGTGTTCTTCTTCGTCGTGAACGCCTGGGGCTGGTGGTTGTGGACCCGTGCGAAGGGCGAGAGCGACACGGTCCCGGTGCGCTGGCTGGGCTGGCCCGCGCGCATCGCTTGGGGCCTGGCGACCGCGATCGTCAGCGTAGCGCTCGGAATGTCGCTGGCACGCTGGACGGACGCTGCGCTGCCGATGGCCGACAGCGCGGTCGCCGGGATGAGTGTTGCGGCGCAATTCCTGCTGAGCTTCCGCAGGATAGAGAACTGGATACTGTGGATCGTTATCGACGTTGCCTCGATCGCGCTCTATGTGGCGCGTGACCTCCAGCTGCTCGCGGTGCTCTACGGCGCATTCCTGGTCCTGTCGGTCGTCGGCTTGCGCGAATGGGCACGCGCGGCGCGCAGGGAGGCGATATGATCCGGGTATGTTTTCACGGTGCCGAAAGCACCGGCAAGTCGACGCTCGCGAGTGCGCTGGCGGAAGAGTTCGGTTGCCCGCTGGTGCCCGAATACGGGCGCACTCGTGCCGAGACGATCGGCACCGATTTCACAATGGACGCGCTGCTCACGATCGCGCGTGAGCAGGATCGGCTGATGAAGGCCGCGTGTGCCGGCAATCCGCCGCTGGTGCTGCTCGATACCGATCCGTTGATGACGGCCGCCTGGGCGCAGATGCTGCTGGGTGAGATTCCGCCCGAACTGCTCACCTACGACAAGGCGGAGCTCTATCTGCTCTTCGCGCCCGACGTGCCGTGGGTCTTCGACGGGACCCGGTTTTTCGGCCTTCACGAAGCGCGGCAGCAATTCTCCGAGATCGCCGAAGAACTCCTGCAGCAGTCAGGCGTGCGGTTCGAAACGATCTCGGGCGGCTGGAAGGCGCGCGAGGCGCAGGCGCGCGCCGCCATTGCGGATGCGCTCGGTTGATATTCAGGCTGGACCCGCCACAAACGGGGTCATGCGTATCCTGCTTTTGCTTGCCGTCGCCGCTCTCGCGCTTCCTATGACCGTCAGCCCGGCACACGCCCAACTGATCATCGCCCACCGCGGCGCGAGCGGCGAGCGGCCCGAGCATACGCTCGCCGCCTACGAACGCGCGATCGACCAGGGCGCCGATTTCATCGAGCCCGACCTGGTGGTGACGAAGGACCTCGTTCTCGTCGCGCGCCACGAGAACGAGCTGTCGGACACCACCGACGTCGCTGCGCGCGAGGAGTTCGCCGACCGCCGCAAGTCGAAGGAGATCGACGGCCAACTCGTCTCAGGCTGGTTCGCCGAGGACTTCACGCTTGCCGAGCTGCGGACGCTGCGCGCCAGGGAACGCCTCGGCACGCTGCGCCGCGCCAACGCGCGGTTCGACGGGCTCTACCAGGTGCCGACGTTTACCGAGATCGTGTCGCTGGTGCGCGCCAAGGAGACCGAGACCGGCCGCACGATCGGCCTCTATCCCGAACTCAAACATCCCACGTTCCTGCTGCAGCAGGGAATCGACAGCGTCGACCTGTTCGTCGGCGCGCTGAAGAAGGAAGGGCTGGATGGGAAAGCGATTCCACTGTTCGTCCAGTGTTTCGAGGTCGCCCCGCTCCAGCGTCTGAACAAGCTGACCGACCTGCCGCTCGTCCAGCTGGTTGCAACCACTGGCGGTCCCGCGGACGAGCCTGGCATGTCCTACGCAGAGATGATCACGCCTCCGGGCCTCGCGCATGTTGCCGAATATGCCGACGCGATCGGGCCCGATGTGCGCATGCTGGTCGACGCCTCCGGGCAGCCGACCCAACTCGTCACCGAGGCGCACACGGCCGGCCTCAAGGTTCACGGCATGGACCGTGCGCAAGGAGAACGCCTTCCTTCCGCAGCCGCTGCGCATCGGCACCGACGAGGCGGCGACGGGCAACTACGCTGCGGCATGGTCGATACTTGCGGCCACCGGAGTCGACGGCCTGTTCACCGACGATCCCGCGCTTGCTGTGAAGCTCAGACGCTCCGCGTCGCAGTGACGATGTAGTTCAGCGACTGGTCCGCCGAGAGGTGGAGACCTTTCGCGGGAGAGAATGCGATGCCTCGCGGCTCGCCCATTGCGAGGCCCGCCGACGCCAGCAGGTCCCGCAGTTCGTCGGGGGTGACGAAGTCTTCCCAGCGGTGCGTGCCCTTGGGCACCATGCCGACCGCTTCCGCCGCACCCACCAGCAGCAGGCGCGATTGCACGGTGCGGTTGGGAGTCGACAGGACCATCAGTCCGCCCGGCGCGAGCTTCGCCGCAAGTGCGGAGAGGAACGCCGGCTTGTCGGCGACGTGCTCGATCACCTCCATGCAGGTGACCAGATCGAACGTGCCGAGATCGAGCGTATTGAGCTCGCCCGTCATGTAACGGATATCGAGGTCCGCGCCCTCGGCGTGGGCTGCCGCCGCCATGACGTTCTCGGCAGCGGCGTCGACACCCGTCACCTCGGCGCCGAGGCGAGCGAGCGGCTCGCACAGGAGGCCGGCGCCGCAGCCGACATCGAGCGCGGTCTTGCCGGCGAGTGGTCTGATACTGTCCGGGTCACCGTGCCAGTGCGTGTCGATCGCCGCTCGCGTGAACGCGAGTCGGACCGGATTGAGCCGGTGGAGCATCGCCGATGACCCCTTCGGATCCCACCAGTCGGCTGCCAGCTTGCCGAAATGAGCGGCTTCGCCTGGACGGATGGTTGGCGCGCTTGAAGTTTTCGTATGTGCCGGGGCGGTTGCATCGTTCATGGCCGGACCGTAACAGCGCGGGCGATACTCATCCAGCAGGAGCGGACGTCCTTGGCCCGGATCGTGATGAAATTCGGCGGCACTTCGATGGCCGGCACCGAGCGCATCCGGCGCGTGGCGAACATCGTGCGCAAGCAGGCTAGCCAAAAAGACGGGGGCGGCGGCAACGAGGTTGCCGTGGTCGTTTCCGCGATGGCGGGAGAGACCGACCGCCTCGTCAATTTCTGCCGCGAGGCGAACCCGCTCTACGATCCGGCCGAATACGATGTCGTCGTGGCGTCGGGCGAGCAGGTGACCAGCGGCCTCCTCGCGCTGACCTTGCAGGCAGTGGGCTGCAAGGCGCGCTCGTGGCTCGGCTGGCAGCTGCCGGTCCGCACGATCGAGGCGCACGCCAAGGCGCGGATCGAGGACATCGACAGCGACGCGCTTCTTGCGAGCATGACGTCGGGCGTGATCGCGGTCATCCCCGGGTTCCAGGGCCTTGGCGACGACGGGCGGGTAACGACGCTCGGGCGCGGCGGCAGCGATACCTCGGCGGTCGCGGTAGCGGCGGCGATCGGGGCGGATCGCTGCGACATCTACACCGACGTCGACGGGGTCTACACCACCGACCCGCGGATCGTCGCCAAGGCGCGCAAGCTGAAGGCGGTGACCTACGAGGAAATGCTCGAGCTGGCTTCGGTCGGCGCGAAAGTGTTGCAGACCCGATCGGTCGGCCTCGCGATGAAGGAGGGCGTGCGGGTGCAGGTCCTCTCGAGCTTCATCGGAGACGACGCCGTCCCGGCAGACGACCTCCCCGGCACGATGATCGTGTCGGAAGAGGAAATGAACGACCTAGTGGAGAGAGGCGAGATGGAACGCCAGCATGTCACCGGCATCGCGCACGACAAGAACGAGGCGAAGGTGATCCTCACCCGCGTGCCCGACAAGCCGGGCGCGGTGGCGCACATCTTCGAACCGCTCGCCGATGCCTCGATCAACGTCGACATGATCATCCAGAACGTCGGCCGCGACAAGGGCGAGACCGACGTGACCTTCACCGTGCCGCAGGCCGATCTCGCCCGCGCGACCGCGCTGCTCGAGGATCGCCGCGCCGAGATCGGCTACAACCGCATCATCACCGATAGCCACATCGCCAAGATCAGCGTCGTCGGCGTCGGCATGAAGAGCCACGCGGGCGTCGCCGCGACGATGTTCAAGAGCCTCGCCGAGCGCGGGATCAACATCCAGGCGATCTCGACCAGCGAGATCAAGGTCTCCGTGATGATCGACGAGGACGAAACCGAACTCGCGGTCCGCGTTCTGCACACTGCCTATGGCTTGGATGCAAGCGACGAATGAATAGCGGCGCGCTGCTAACGAAAGTTAACCCCTACATCTGTCTTTCGATAGTAAGTCATTAATTTCATTGGTCGAAATCGGGACAGTAGTGCGTTAGGCACTTCTCAAACGCAAGCTAACCTTATACTTACGACGGCACTCGGGCGATACGAGTCGCGCGCCCCCTGTGCAATTTTGGTCTTGTTCGAAACATCGGCGGGCCCCCTATAAAGGTTAGTCCCATGAAGAAATCCATTGCCCTCGTGGCGATGTGCGCGACCGCGCTCTCGCCCATCCTCGCCACCCCTGCATTTGCCGTGGAGCCCGATGGGACCACTGCTGAAACGATGCAAACCACCTGCAACAACTTCGTCATCGCCAATTACGGTACGACGATGGAGAGCGCTGAACAGCACCTTCTACGCGTTCGAAGTGGTAGTAGACAGCAGCACCGATGCCGATCCGGTTTACGATCCCGCTACCCGCGTAAACGACGAAGACACTTGGATGCCTGACCTTACCAGCACTCACACGCTGCACGGCCCCGATGCCTCCCAGTCAACTCAGCTCGTACGCAACGGCAAGAGCCCCAACATCTTTGCAACCGACGTGAAGGCGAGCTCGGAAACCTGGAGCAACAATTCGGTCGACTACATGATCGACGGCACCGTTACGACGACCTTTGCCTACCATTGCGATGTCACCAAGTATGAGTGGACCGACCCGGTCGGGCCGACTCCGCCATCCGGTGCCAACTACGACTATGAGCACAAGGACAACCCCGGCCAGAACCTCTGCGACAAGTACGATGGCACGAGGTACTGGGGCGAAACACACGGCAATTGTGTCCTGGTAGGCGTCACCTACGACGACGAAGGTGACGAGGGCTCCCCCGGCTTCTTCACCGACGTTCCGATCGGCCCCGTTGGCGATTTCACCGTCGACCAGACCTCGGAATCGGAGACTTACGGACCGTTCACCGACCTTAACGCCGGATCACACACTTACTACGACACTGGCGCCCTCGGTCAGGCCGTGGTCTGCATTTCGCCCGGACCCAAGGGCGGCACCTGGCGCACGCAGAACATGTACACCGGCGTCGCTCCCCAGCTTCCGTGCACGACAGCGACGTTCCTCTCGCTTGCCCCTAACACAGGCATCCCGTCGAACTCGCTTCCTGTCAATTAATCGACCGGAAGAACTTAAAGGAATTCGCCTCGCCGGTGCATAACCGGCGGGGCGTTTTCTTTTAGTGAGGAAGGGTCGAATCGGATGACGATCAGGAAGCAAAGCGATTGTCGCCTCGCCAAAACGCGCGGCCGGCTGCTCAGTGCAGTATCGCTGTGCGCTTTCTTCCTTGGCGCCCCGGCTGCGCTGGCGCAGGAAACGCCGACCCCCACGCCAAGCCCAACGCCCGCCGAACCCGAGCGTGACCCGCCCGGGACCATAGTCGTCATCGGCGACAGGGCGATCATTGCCAGCCTCAAGGACCTCGAGGTCGAGCAGACTTACGACGAGGACGATGTAGGCTCCTACGCGGCCGGTTCCGTAGGCGAAGTGCTCGACGCGATCCGCGAGGAGAACGGCGACGAGAACCCCACGCTTCTCGTCAACGGCCGGCCGGTGGTCGACAGGAGCGACATCGCCGACCTGCCGCCCGAAGCGATCCAGCGAATCGAGACGCTGCCGCGCGGCGCTGCGCAGAGAGTAAACGGTGCAGCGGGCCAGCGCGCCTACAACGTGGTCCTGAAACGCCAGGTGCGCACCGCCGTCGTGACCGCAAGTGACGAGATTGCCACTGACGGCGGCTGGTCCAACAAGCGCGGCTCGCTGCAATTGACGCGTATCAAGGGGCAGAACCGCCTCAACCTCTCTCTCAACGTCGCCGATTCGGGATATCTGCTCGAAAGCGAGCGCCCCTACGTGCCGCGTACCCAGGACACGTACTACGCGCCGGCGGGCAACGTGCTGCCCGGTTTCGGCTCGACCGAGGTTTCACCGGTTCTGAGCGCGCTCGCGGGCCGGCCCGTGTTTTCGGTGGCTCTTCCCATGGGCGTGACATCGCCGACGCTCGCCGGGCTTTTGCCTGGCGCCAATGCGCTCAATCCCAGCGGTCGCGGCGATTTCCGCTCGCTGCGCTCGGCTTCGCAACCGATCAGCCTCTCCGTGTCCGGCAACCGCGAACTCAACGAGACCTTTTCGTTGTCGTTCAACGCGAATGCGGGCTGGAGCGAGAATCGCAGCCTTAGCGGCCTCGCCCGCGCACGGGTCACGGTGCCAACGGGGAACGTCTTCTCACCGTTCCAGGTGCCGGTGAGCCTTTATCTCGAGGACCCCGATCGCCCGCTGCACAGTCGATCGCGGTCGAACTCGCAGGGCGTCTCGGCCACACTGAACGCGCTCGCGGGCAACTGGCGCGGAAGCCTCAACGCGCGATTCGACCGCCGTGAGTCAAATTCCGCCTACGAATTTTCGGGGGTCCTCGCGGCTGTGGGGACCATGACCAATCCGTTCGATGGCTCGCTCGTCGGGCAGATACCCGTCACCTCCAACCGCAGCGGGAGCGCGACCCGCACGACCGCCATCGCCACCGAGACCTCCGGCCCGCTCGCCACCTTGTGGGCCGGAAAGCTCGAAGGGCGGCTGACGAGTTCGATTTACGTGGGACTCGTACGAGGGCACCTCGAGCACAAGCGGCAGGCAGTCGCTCGACCAACATCAGCTCGCAATTGGCGCCGGACTTTCGCTCCCGCTCACCGCGCGGGACCCGAACGTGCTCGGGATGCTCGGCGACAGCGACCTGGCGTTCGACATCGGTTACGTGGACCTCGGCCGACTCGGATCGCTCAAACGCCACGCGCTCTCGCTCAACTGGCAGCCGGCCAATTGGCTGCGACTGGTCGCCCGGACAACCCGTGACGAAACAGCGATCAGCCCGTTCCTGCTCGCCGCCCCCGCGACGACGCTCGAGGACGTGTCCTATTTCGATCCGCTTACCGGCGTCACGACGGAGGTGACCACGACCTACGGAGGCGTTGCCGGCCTCC
The DNA here is from genome assembly GCA_963728375.1 of uncultured Alphaproteobacteria bacterium. Taxonomy (GTDB): domain Bacteria; phylum Pseudomonadota; class Alphaproteobacteria; order Sphingomonadales; family Sphingomonadaceae; genus Tsuneonella. The sequence continues at coordinate 16,747 of CAVSJL010000002.1, read as the reverse complement.
TGCCGGAGGATCGGCGAACGAAGAGCATCGCCGCGACCGCTACCCCGTGGAAGAAGTATAATCTCCAGCTCGACGCCGAGTACAGCGTCGACGACCTGCGCAACCAGATCGGCGCTTTGCCGGAGCCCACCCCGGCGGTCCTCGCCGCATTCCCCGACCGCTTCGTGCGGGATGCGAGCGGCACGCTGATATTCGTCGACGGGCGTTCGATCAATCTCGCGCGTGAACGCAGCAAACGGTTGCGAGTAGGCTTGCGTTACACGCTCCCGCTCAGCGCGCCGCCGCAGCGCGTGCCGGCGGCGAACGGGCGCCCCGCCCATCGCACCCAGCAGACGAAGCTGCAGGTCAATCTTGCCCACTCCGAACTGCTTGCGAATACCTCGGTGATCCGTCCGGGGCTTCCGGTTGTCGACTTGCTCGACGGGACTGCGATCGGCTTCGGCGGCGCTCAGCCGCGTGGCATCACCAGCGCCAACTTCGCCCTGACCCGCGGCCCGAGCGGTGTGCGCATGGACTTCCGCCGGCGGGGTTCGAGCAAGCTGCTCTACGGGTCGCTTGCGAACCCGCGTTTGCTGGAGTTCGGTCCGCTGACTACGCTCGACATGAAGCTCTATACGGACCTTGGAGACATCATCCGGACGAGCAAGTTTGCGAAGGGCGCGCGCTTCACGATCGCGCTCGATAATGCGTTCAACCGCCGGCAGAACGTCGTCGACCAGTTCGGGTACGAGCCGCAAGCCTTCCAGAAGATTCGCCGCGACGCGCTCGGCCGGACGATCCAGTTCGAGCTGCGCAAGGCGTTCTAGCCCCCGCTTGCCGCCTGCCTGACGCGCGCCTATGCGCCACGCCCATGAGCAGTTATCCCAAGACGTCCGCCCTGATGGCGCGCGGTCGCGAATTCCTCGGCACCGACTATGCCATTATGTGCGGCGCGATGAGCTGGGTGTCGGAGCGCAACCTCGTCTCCGCGATCAGCAACGCGGGCGGGTTCGGGGTGATCGCCTGCGGGGCGATGACGCCCGAACTGCTCGACGCTGAAATCGCCGCCACCCGTGCGATGACGGACAAGCCGTTCGGGGTGAACCTCATCACCATGCACCCCCAGCTTACCGACCTCATCGAAGTCTGCGGCAAACACGGTGTCGGCCACGTCGTGCTCGCGGGCGGAATTCCGCCCAAGGGATCGGTCGAGGCGATCAAGGCAGGCCAGGGAAATGGGAGCGGCGCGAAAGTCATCGTTTTCGCGCCGACGCTGGCACTGGCGAAGAAGCTGCTGCGGAGCGGAGGCGACGCGCTGGTGATCGAGGGGATGGAGGCCGGCGGCCATATCGGCCCGGTTTCGACCAGCGTGCTGGCGCAGGAATTCCTTCCCGCCCTGTCGGCGGACCACCTCGTTTTCGTCGCAGGAGGCATCGGTCGGGGCGAGGCGATCGCCGGATACCTCGAGATGGGCGCGGTCGGCGTCCAGCTCGGCACCCGCTTTGCCTGCGCGACAGAGAGCATCGCGCACCCTGACTTCAAGAAGGCATTCTTCCGCGCCGGCGCGCGCGATGCGATCGCCAGCGTACAGGTCGATCCGCGCCTGCCGGTAATTCCGGTCCGCGCGCTGCGCAACAAGGGCACCGAGCACTTCACCGCCAAGCAGCGCGAGGTCGCCGGCCTGCTTGACGGCGAAGGTATCGAGATGATGGAAGCCCAGCTCCAGATCGAGCACTATTGGGCGGGCGCGCTACGCCGCGCGGTGATCGACGGCGATATCGAGAACGGTAGCCTGATGGCCGGTCAGTCGGTCGGCATGGTCAAGGAAGAAGAGCCGGTCGCGGCGATCATCGGCCGCTTGATGGAAGAGAGCGAGGGCGCGCTGACGCGGCGCTGATGCGGGCGATACCCTCGACTACGCGCTTCCCTCACACGTCGCGCCGCTCGGGCCCTTGTTCGATGATCGGACTTCGGTTCCCTACCGGGGCGGGCCGTTGTCGTTGATCGTTGGCCCCTCACATGGGCTTGGGCTGCCAGAGTTCGATCTTGCGGCCGTCGGGGTCCATGACATGGGCAAAGTCTCCGTTCGCCTCGCCCATCGCGGTCGAAACGGGTTCGACCCCGTTCTCGGCGCAGCGAGCGAGCACGCCGGCAAGGTTGTCGACCATCAGATTGATCATGAATGGGGCGTCCGACGGGGCGAAATAGTCGGTGTCGGCGTCGAACGGACAGAATACCGTGGCCGCACCGGGCTGAGCGGCGGCGTCCTGCGGCAGGAATACTGCGCCACCCCAGTCGTGAAATGAAATGCCGAGCACGCGCGCGTACCAGTCGCGCGTGGCTTCGGGATCGGCCGACTTGAAGAAGAACCCGCCAACGCCGATGACTCTGCCCATCGTCATTACCCGAACCAGCGCCAGCGGCGCTTGGGCTGCGGCAGGCGTCCGGAGATCACGAACAGGTGGTTTGCCAGGACCGCCGCCTGGTTCTTGGTCATCAGGTACCGTGTCTCGTCGGCGTCCGCGTCGGTTTGTCCGGGGCGCTTGCTCTGCAGGCAGACCATCACCCGGTCGCCGAGATCGTCATGCGTCCACCCTACGAGCGCCCCGAAGTTTTCGACCCGATCGGATTGTACCGTTGCCATGTCCCGTTCCTCCCGGCCCGCACGATACGCCCGCGGCGCGGCGAAAGGAACATGGGACATGCAAAATGCTGCCGGAGCCGCCGGTTTCGGCCACTCCGGCAATTCTTCAGGCGAAAGCGTCGCGCTTGACCGTGATCACCTGCGGGTAAGTGAATTCCTTCAGCCCATCGATGCCGTATTCCGCGCCGAAGCCCGACTGCTTGTGTCCGCCGAACGGGGCGAACGGCGACAGGTGCATGAACTCGTTCACCCACACGGTTCCGGTCTCGAGCTGCTCGGCCACTTCGACGCCCTTGTCGGGATTGCTCGTCCACACCGCGCCGGCGAGGCCGTATTCCGAGTTGTTGGCACGCTCGATCGCCTCTTCGGTGGTCGAGAACTTCATCAGCGGCATGACCGGGCCGAACTGTTCCTCGGCCACGATGCGCGCATCCTCGGGCGGATTGTCGAGGATCGTGATCGGCACGTAGTAACCGGAGCCCGAGGGATCGGTCTCGCCGCCGACGAGGAACTTGTAGCCGTTGTCCCTGGCGTCCTTGATCAGCTCGCACACGCGGTCGAACTGCTTCTTGTTCTGGATCGGCCCGACACCGGTGCCCTGCTGGCTGCCGTCGCCGACCTTCACGTTCTTCGCGTACTCGGCGATCGCCTGGCTCAGCTCGTCGTAGATATCCTCGTGGATGTAGATCCGCTTGGCCGCGATGCAGACCTGTCCGGCGTTCGAGAAGCTCGACCAGAACAGTTGTTCGGCGACCTTGGCGACATCGGCGTCAGGTAGCACGATCGAAGCGTCGTTGCCGCCAAGTTCGAGCGTGATGCGCTTCAGGTCCTTCGAGGCGCCTTCCATGATCTTCTTGCCGGTTGCGGTGCTGCCGGTGAAGGTGATCTTGTCGATGTCGGGGTGCTCGGTGATGAGCGGGCCGAGGCTGTCCTCGCCGGTGATGATGTTGACGACGCCCGCGGGCACCACGTCCTTGATCAGTTCCGCGATCTTCAGCGTGGTGAGGGGGGTGAAGGGAGATGGCTTGAGCACGATCGTGCAGCCCGCGATCAGCGCTGGGGCGATCTTCTGCATCGCCATCATCACCGGGAAGTTCCACGGCACGATGCCGCCCACGACGCCGACCGGAACGCGGCGGGTGCGGGACAGGCGGGTGTCGTCGTCCTGGTTGATCACGTCGTCGAGCGTGAGCGTCGACTGCGCGCCGACGAGGCCGGCGGCGCCGTAGATTTCCTGCTGGGCCTGCGCGTGCGGCTTGCCCTGTTCGGTGGTGAGGAGGCGGAACAGCTCGTCGCCGTTGTCCTTGATCGCCGCAGCGATGCCCTGGACGACCTTCTGGCGCTCTTCCTGCGAAGTCTTGCGCCACGTCTTGAACGCCCGGCGAGCGGCCGCGACCGCGCGGTCGAGTTCGTCCTTGCCGCAGGCAGGGACCAGGCCGACCACCTGCTCGTTCGCTGGGTTGAGCACCTCGAGCGTGGCGTCGGTGGTGACGAGTTCGCCGTCGATCAGGCAGGGGTAGGTCTGGGCCATGTGTTTCTCTCCGCGATTGGAATCGGTTTTGTCGGGCAACCTAACAGCCGCGGCGTCGAACCCCAAGGGCAAACGGGCGTGAACGCCGCAGCGACCGGGCTACTTGCCGCGCCCTTCGAGAGCCTTGTCTTCGTTGGCGCGTTTGACGAGGTACTGGCGGATCGCCTCGGCATCGTTCGGCCGCAGCGCCTTGGCGAAGCTGACCATGCCGTTGTGCGACAGCGCGCCATCGATCACGATCGACTTTATGGTGTCGGGATAGCCGATCGCGCCCGAATGCCTGAGGTCGGGGTTGAGCCCGCCCGCGATCGCCGCGTCGCCGTGGCAGGCCGAACAGTAGCGGGCGTAGAGCTCCGCGCCGCGGGCGACTTGCTGGGCCGTGCCGGTGAACGGCGGCGGGTCGAGAACCTGCTTCGCTGTCGGCGGCGGCGCAGGCAGTTTCGCGGAGCCTCCCAGCTTGAACACCAGCAGGCGGCTGATGTTGCGCGTCGAGCCGGCCTTCGAGGCGAGGATGCCCGCGGCGGTATCCCACACGCCGCCCCACCCGGCGAGGATGGCGACATATTGCTCGCCGTCCACGGTATAGGTCATCGGCGCGGCGATCACGCCTGTCTGGGCCGGGAACGACCATAGCGTCTTTCCGCTGTCGGCGCTGTAGGCGACGAAATTGCCTTCGGCATTGCCCTGGAACACCAGGTTGCCTGCCGTGGCTAGCGTGCCCCCGTTCCACGGGCTTTTCTGTGCGACGCTCCAGGCCGGCTTGCGCGCCACGGGATCCCAGGCGAGCAGCTCCCCGGTCATCATTTTGAGCGCCCCTTCGCGCGCCGCCTTGTCGGCGGGCATCGAGACCTTGCTGCCGTCCATCCCGGTCTGATAGCCGATACCGCTCGCCTGCCAGTCCTTCGCCCCCGCCAGTCCGAACGTGGTGTGGTTCGTCGGGATATATACAAGTCCGGTCTTCTCGCTCCTGCTCATCGGCTGCCAGCTGTGTCCGCCGATGGGGCTGGGCGTGGCGAGGAAGGCGTCGCCGGTAACCTCGTAGCGCGCTTCGGGCGCGATCTGGGCTTTGCCGGTCTTGGGATCGATACCGGTGGTCCAGTTCTGCGGGACGTAGGGGGTCGCGAACAGGAACTTGCCGGTCTCGGCGTCGAGCACGTAGAAGAAACCGTTCTTCGGCGCGTGCAGCGCCACATGGCGCAACTTGCCGTCGATCTCGAGGTCGGCGAGCATGATCGGCGCGTCGCTGTCGAAATCCCAGCGATCTTCCGGCGTCTCCTGGAAATGCCAGCGGTATTCACCGGTGCTTGCATCGACCGCGACGATCGAGGCGGTGTAGAGCGCGTCGCCGTTGCCGCGATCGTGCGCGGCCGGGTTCCACGGTTCGGCATTGCCGGTGCCGAACAGCACGAGGCCGGTCTTGGGATCGTAGACGATCGAATCCCAGACTGTACCGCCGCCGCCGAGCGTCCACCACTCGCCGCCCCAGGTCTTCGCGGCGGTCTCCATCGCGCGTGCGTTGGCTCCTTCGTCGCCGAATCCGTCCTTCGGATTGCCGGGGACGGTGTTGAAGCGCCAGACTTCCTTGCCGGTCGCCCAATCGTAAGCGGCGAGGTAGCCACGCGCCTTGTATTCCGACCCGCCGCTGCCGATCAGGATCAGGCCCTTGGCAGCGCGCGGGGCACCGGTGATCGTGTAGTTGTCCTGGTCGGGCACCGCGAGTTTCGACCAGGCGACCTTGCCGGTCTTGGCGTCGAGCGCAACCAGCCGTCCGTCGAGCGTGCCGACGTAGACCTTGTCGCCATAGAGCGCGACGCCGCGGTTTACCGCGTCGCAGCAGGCGCGCACCAGCGTTTCACGCGGCACTTCGGGATCGTAGGCCCAGATCTGCTTGCCGGTTTTCGCGTCGAACGCGAGCACCTTGCTCCACGCGGTCGTGACGTAGAGCACCCCGTCGTGCATCAGCGGAGTGGCTTCCTGCCCGCGCGCGGTGTCGAGATCGGCGAACCATGCGAGGCCGAGCTTGCCGACGTCGCCGGCATCGATCTGGTCGAGGGGAGAATAGCGTTGCTCGGAATAGGTGCGGCCGTAAGTCAGCCATTCGCCGCCATCGGCCGACGCGATCATCGCGTCGGTTACACCCGCGGTGGGGGGAGAGACACCCGAACTGCCTGCCGGCTCGTCCTTGGCCCCACTGCACGCAGCCAGCGCGAGCGCCGCCATAACCGACACTAATTTCCTCACCGGCCTCTCCGTTTCTTTTGCGAACCTTTTGGCTGGGATCGAGGGTTCTGGCAACGCCTCAAGTGTGTGGCTGGACGCTAAGCGGGCCGCTGCTAGACTGGGTCGCGGCGGGAGCCGGAGGAGATTTGAGGACCATGTGCGACGACCGCGATCTTGAAGGATTCGCCCGCAAGGGCATCGACCGCCGGCGCTTCGCCGCGACGGGTGCCCTGGCCGGGCTTGCTGCCTGTACCTCGATGAAAGGCGGTGCTGGTGGCGAGGACAACAACGGTGCGCTTACAGAGACGATGGTCACCATCCCCACCGCTGACGGGACGATGGACGCTTTCTTCGTCCACCCCGGCAAGCCAGCGCCCGGCGTCATCTTCTGGCCCGATATCGCGGGCTTGCGCGAGGCGAAGAAGGCGATGGCCCGGCGGCTCGCGGGCGAAGGCTATGCCGTGCTCGTCGCCAATCCCTACTACCGGGACGTGCCGGCGCCGCAGTTCGACGACTTCGCCGATTTCATGGCGGATGGTGGCTTCCAGAAAGTCGGCCCTTGGCGAGAAAAGGCCGGCAAGCCCGATGCGATCGAGCGCGACGCGAAGGCACTGGTCGGCTGGCTCGACAAGCAGGACGCGGTCGATACCGCGCGCGGCATCGGCACACAGGGGTACTGCATGGGCGGACCATACACCGTCTATACCGCGGCGGCGGTCCCGGGCCGGGTCAAGGCGGCCGCGAGTTTTCATGGCGGCGGCCTTGTCACCGACAGCCCGACGAGTCCGCACAAGATGCTCCAGCCGGGCACCAGTTACCTGTTCGCGATCGCGCAGAACGACGACGCCAAACAGCCCGAGGCGAAGGCCATGCTGCGCAAGGCAGCCGACGCCGCAGGCGCCAAGGCCGAGATCGAAGTCTATCCCGCCGACCACGGCTGGTGCGTGCCGGACAGCCCGGTCTACGACCACGCAGCAGGCCGAGCGCGCGTGGAGCCGCTTGCTCGCACTGTACGGAAGCGCGCTCTGATGCGGCTCGCGATAGCGGGCGCAGCGCTGCTCTTCGCGCTCGCAACACCGGTTGACGCACAGCAGCCGAAAGACCCGGCCCAGGCTTTCGAACTCGACACCGGACGCATCGACGCGGCGGTCGACGCGATGGTGGCGAACGGCCGGACGGTCGGCGCGTCGATCCTCGTCTGGCAGGACGGCAAGCAGCGCGATTTCCACGCTGCCGGCCTCGCCGAGCGCGAGAGCGGCAAGCCGTTCGCACGCGACACGCTGGTGCAGGCGTTCTCGATGACCAAACCGGTCACCGGGGTCGCGCTCATGCAGTTGTGGGAACAGGGCAAGTTCCGGCTCGACGATCCGTTGGCGAAATATCTTCCGCAGTTCGCGAACGTGCGGCGTGCTGGCGGGAGAGGACTCGCAAGGTCGTCCGATCACCCGTCCGCCCGAGCGCCCGATCCTGATACGTGACGTGCTGCGCCATTCGGCCGGGTTCACCTATGGCGCAGACGGCAATCCCCGGAACGCCGCGGATCGCGAGTGGGAACGGCTCCAGCCGCTTTCTCCCGACAACACACTCGCCGAGTTCGCCGGCAAGATGGCGCAAGTCCCGCTGCTTTACGAGCCGGGCACCCAGTGGAGCTATAGCGCGGGAGTCGACGTGCAGGCGCGGCTGGTCGAGGTGCTGAGCGGGATGCCGTTCGCCGACTACGTGCAGAGGCATATTTTCGCGCCGCTCGGGATGAGCGACAGCGGCTGGAAGCGCGCGCCGGAGGACCTGCCCCGGCTCGCGCGCATCTACCAGTCCGGACCGGACGGGGCGCTGACGCCGATGCCGCGCGAGAAATGGCTCGAACCGAACTTCGCCGGCAAGCCGCTGACGATGGGCGGATCGGGGCTCGTCACGACGGTCGACGACTACATGCGCTTCGCTCGGATGCTGCTGGGCAAGGGGGCGCTCGACGGAGTGCGTATCCTCAAGCCCTCGACGATCGCTCTGATGGCGACCGACCAGCTCGATCCCGCGATCACCGAGAGGGCGTGGCTGCCGGGCAAGGGTTCGGGCGGCTTCGGATTCGATTTCTTCGTCCGCAAGGCACCGCCGCAGACCGCCGAGGAAAACCGCGGCGCGGTCGGCGAATTCTTCTGGGACGGCTATCCATCGATGCTGTTCTGGGTCGATCCCGCGAACGACATGGCGGTGGTCTTCGCCACCCAGAAAATCCCCTTCGACGGCACACTGCATCACGATATCCGCGACGCGGTGTACGGATCCGATTACCTCGGGCCGAAGGGCGACTGATAGCCTTGGCTCAGGCGAAGTCCTCCGTGTCGATCGAAGCCTGCATGGCCGGGCTGTAGCGTGGTCCGCTGACCGTCGCCGGTTGATCAGGTCGCCAGCAGCGGCCAGCGTTTCGGGAGTGATATCGAGCGACAGCGTGGCGAAGTTCTCCTCGAGGTGCGCAATGCTGGTCGTGCCCGGGATTACGTGGACGTGCGGTCCCTGCGCGAGCACCCACGCCAGCGCGAGTTGTGCGGGCGCGATCCCGGCTTCGCTCGCCAGCGCATCGAACTTCGCGATCAGCGCGCGGTTGGCGGGCCAGTGCTCGGCGTCGAAGCGAGGCATATTGCGGCGGATGTCGTGCTCGCCGAACGTCGGCTTGTCGCCCAGTTCGCCGCCGAGCGCCCCGCGCCCGACCGGCGAGAACGCGACGAAAGCGATTCCAAGATCGCGCGTCGTTTCGAGCACCGCGATTTCGGGCTGGCGGGTCCACAGCGAGTATTCGGTCTGCACCGCGGCCATCGGATGCACGGCATGCGCCTCGCGAATATGCGCGGCGCTCCACTCGGACACGCCGTAGCCGCCGATCTTGCCCGCCTCGATCGCACGCGAGAGCGCACCAACCATGTCGGCAATCGGAACCTTGCGGTCGAGCCTGTGCATGTAGAACAGGTCGATGTGGTCGGTCTTCAGCCGCGACAGGCTCTCGTCGAGCGAGCGGGTCATCGCTTCCGGCGAACAGTCGATCCCGCGCCCGCCGCCGTCCTTGACCACGATCCCGGTCTTGCTCGCGAGCAGGTAGGCACCGCGCCGGTCCGATATGGCTTCGCCGATCAGCGTTTCGTTGCGGCCGAGGCCGTAGATGTTCGAGGTGTCGAGGTGGTCGTAGCCGAGCTCGATGGCACGTTCGAGCAAGCGGATCTTCTCGTCATGTGGTGGCGGATCGCCATAGGCCCACGACAGGTTCATGCAGCCCAGGCCCACGGGGTTGACCTGCCGGCCGGCGAGCGCGCGCTTTTCCATCATCGTTTTCGCCTAGCGGGCGCAGGAGGCGCGCGCCAGCCGCCCCGGAAATCGTGCTGACGAAATCCGGTTTTGCTTGCCCGCCGTCCCCCCGGGTTTAGTGTATCGGACGAAACAGGAGGGTTGGAATGGGTCCGTTGATCACGCTCGCGCTCGTCGTAGTGGTGCTTGTCATCTTCGTCATGTCGGCGATCAAGGTCGTGCGGCAGGGCTTCGTCTACACGATCGAGCGGTTCGGAAAGTACACCAAGGCGGCCGATCCCGGCATGCACGTCATCATCCCCTTCGTCGACCGCGTCGGCCAGAAGGTGAACATGATGGAGCAGGTGCTCGACATCCCCGGGCAGGAGATCATCACCCGCGACAACGCCATGGTCGGGGTCGATGCGGTGGTGTTCTTCCAGGTACTCGATGCGGGCAAGGCCGCCTACGAGGTGCACAACCTTTACAACGCGATCATGGCGATCACGACCACCAACTTGCGCACCGTGATGGGGTCGATGGACCTCGACGAGACGCTGTCGAAGCGCGACGAGATCAACGCGCGGCTGCTCGGCGTGGTCGATCACGCAACCTCGCCGTGGGGGGTCAAGATCACGCGGGTCGAGATCAAGGACATCCGGCCGCCGCTCGACATCTCCGAGGCGATGGCCCGGCAGATGAAAGCCGAGCGCCTGAAGCGCGCCGAGATCCTCGAGGCCGAGGGCGAGCGCGCCAGCCGCATCCTGCGTGCCGAGGGCGAGAAGCAGTCTGCGATCCTCTCCGCAGAGGGCAAGAAGGAAGCCGCCTTCCGCGATGCCGAGGCGCGCGAGCGTGCGGCCGAGGCCGAGGCGCAGGCGACCCGCGCGGTGTCCGACGCGATCGCGCAGTCGGGCAACCAGGCGATCAACTACTTCATCGCGCAGGAATACACCAAGGCGGTCGGCAAGTTCGCCACCAGCCCCAACGCCAAGACGATCCTGTTCCCGATCGAGGCGACCCAGCTGATCGGCTCGCTCGGCGGGATCGGCGAGCTGGTCCGCGACATCGTCAAGCCGGGCGACGTGACGACCCCGGGCGCCGGCCAGAGTCAGGGGCAGTCCGGCGTGGCGCTGCCCGGCCAGCGGCAGCGTTCCGCGGTGCCGCGCACTGGCGGGGATTCGTAAGGCAATGGACTGGCTCGACGGCCTCGATGCCTACTGGGTGTGGTTCGCGATCGGCCTGGTGCTTGCGGGCGCCGAGATGGTCGTGCCCGGCGTCTACCTGATCTGGCTCGCGCTCGCGGCGCTGGCGACCGGCGCCTTGGTCTATGTGTTCGATCCGGGCGTCGCGCTGCAGATCGTCAACTTCGTATTCCTCTCGCTGATCATCGTCTTCGCCGCGCGGCGGATCCTGACCGAAACGCCGATCTTCAGCTCCGACCCGCTGCTCAATAACCGGATGGGGCGCCTCGTCGGCCAGACCGGCACCGTCGCAATTCCGATCGAACACGGCGAGGGCCGCGTGCGGCAAGGCGACAGCGAATGGTCGGCACGCGGGCCCGAGCTTCCCGCGGGAACCCGCGTGCGGATCACCGGGTTCGACGGCGGCACGCTGATCGTCGAGCCGCTCACGCTGCTGGCGGACGAGGGAACGACGCCTCCGGAAGAGGCGACCTGAACTAGCTCGCCAGTTTCTCGTTGAAGCGACCGTGCTTGCGATAGCGGATCATCCAGCGGTCGAGGAACAGTCCGAGCGGGCGCGGCGAGACGCCGAGTTCTTCGATCCCCGGAAAGCGGCCCGGAGGGCCGGTTGCCCTGCTTGAGCAGCGTCCACTGGTCGGAATTCATCGGCGTGCCGGGCAGCATCGCGAAGAAACCGGACACGCTGTCGGGCATGTCGATGAAGGTACGCTTGCGGTTTTGTGCCCGCGCGATCCGCTCGTTGAGGGCGCGCATGGTAATCGGTTCGGGTCCCGCGATCTCGTAAGTCTTGCCGCCGTGCCTGGCGGGATCGGCGAGAGCGGCGACCACCGCCTTTGCCGCATCCTCGACCGACAGCGGCTGGATCATAGCGTGGGGCGCGAAGACCGGCAGTAGCGGGACCATCGAGATCAGTCCGGCAAACATGTTGATGAAGCCGTCGTCCTCGCCGAACAGGATCGACGGGCGCAGGATCGTCGCCTTGGGATACGCCTGCCGCACTGCGTCCTCGCTCTCGGCCTTTGCGCAGGCATAAGTGGCGGTCGAATTCGGCATCGGCGCCGATCGCGCTCACGTGCACCATCGCGGCGCAGCCGTTTTCCGCCGCAGCCCGCGCGATGTTCTCGGCGCTGTCGACGATGGTGGTGACGAGATCGCCTTGGAAGGTGCCGACGAGGTTCACCACGGCGTCTGACCCCGCGACCGCCGCGGCCGCGCTGGCGGGTTTGGTCGCGTCGCACTGCGCGAACTGGAGCTGGCCGAGCTGAGCGAGCGGCTTGAGCCGCCAGGCCTTGCTCGGGTGCCGGCTGGCGATGCGCACCCGCGCTCCGCGCGACAGGAGTGCCTGCGCGACGTGGTCGCCCAGGAAGCCGCTTCCGCCGACCACGGTTACCAGCTTGCCGTCGAGAGGGTGGGTCTTTGCCATCGGAGTCCTGCTTTGCAATTGCGCCCGCCGCCCTGCCGCAAACGGGCCCGCATCGCAACGCCCTTGGGCACTCCGTCGCCTGCCGGCAGTGCCGCCCAAGCTTTGCGTTGACAAGCGCCCGGCCCGTTCGCTATCGGCGCGCCCCTACCTGCGGTGCGGCTTCGACGTCCGCCGCGCATCCGGTGCCCAGATGGCGGAATTGGTAGACGCACCAGCTTCAGGTGCTGGCGCTCGCAAGGGCGTGGAGGTTCGAGTCCTCTTCTGGGCACCATTTGTTCTTCTCACGTTCTCCCAAATAATCTATAAAACCCGCAGAAATCCTAGGGATTTGGCCCTTGGATCGTTCCGGATCGTCCCGCCTGTTCTCGGGGGTTCCAGACATTTTTGTGGGCCTTTTGCGGCCGTTTCGCAAAGGCCCATATGAAAAGGCCCCCACATGCCGCTGACAGATACTCGCCTCCGCGCACTCAAGCCCAAGGACAAGCCGTACAAGGTAACCGATGAGCGCGGCCTATATGTCGAGGTCACGCCGACCGGCGGCAAGCTTTGGCGATTCCGATACCGGATCGGCGGTGCGAAAAGAAGCTCTGCATCGGCAGCTATCCCGACATCAGCCTCAAGCAAGCGCGAGACGCGGCCTACGAGGCGCGACGAGCTGTTGCTTCTGGGGGCGACCCGGCCTTTGAGAAGCGGAAGCGGAAAATCCGCGCCGAGTTTCTTTCTGCACAGACGTTCGAGGCAGTCGCACGTGAGTATATTGAACAGATGATGGTCCAGAATGGCCGCGCCGATGGCACGATCGTCAAGGCCAACTATTTCCTCGACAAGCTTGCGCCTGCCATCGGGAACCGACCCATCAACGAGATCGAGCCGTTCGAAGTCCTGGCTCCCCTCAAACGACTGGAAGCCACTGGCAAGCACGAGACTGCGAAGAAATGCCGCTCGTTCGCAGGCCGCGTGTTTCGCTATGGTGTCGCAACCACCCGTTGCAAATCCGATCCGACCAGTATGCTGAAGGGCGCTCTCGTAACGCCGAGAGCCACGCATTATGCAGCAATCCTCGAGCCCACCGAGCTAGGCGGGCTGCTGCGCGCAATCGATGACTTCACTGGCTACATGGTGACGAAGTTAGCTTTGCAGATCGCGCCGCATGTGTTCGTGCGCCCCGGCGAACTCCGGCACGCCGAATGGCATGAGATCGACCTTGTCGATGGGGTCTGGAAGATCCCTGCCGGTAAAATGAAAGCGCGCCGAGCGCATGCCGTCCCGCTTTCCAAGCAGGTTAGAGGCTATCTCACTGACCTGGCCGAGATGCTCGGCCGCGAAGGATATGTCTTCCCGTCTGCGCGCAGCTCCAAGCGTCCCATGAGTGAAAACACGCTCAATGCCGCATTCCGTCGCATGGGATATTCGAAGGAAGAAGTCACCGCGCACGGATTCCGGGCGACTGCATCAACATTCCTGAACGAATCGGGACTTTGGAATCCGGATGCAATCGAGCGTGCCCTGGCACATGGCGACAGCAATGTAGTGCGCGGCATCTACCATCGCGGCAAACATTGGGACGAGCGCGTGCGGATGGCTCAATGGTGGAGCGATTACCTTGATGAACTGCGGCTATCGAGCAAAGCTCAGGGCGCAAATTCTCAACGTCAGCTCACAGGGGAAGGCCTATCTAGGTTGCCCAACCTCTCTTCTCTAAAGCGCTCGCGAGAGCACCGACCATCCCTTCAAAGTCAGCTTTGGAAAGGCTGACACCTGACAGTTGTATTTCGCTCCCGAATAATCGAACGCCAAATATTGTGCGATCTAGATTGCCGTCCAAGGAACGCAGTGCAGACCAAGCTACTCCCTTCGCTTCCTCAAATTGTTCCTTCCACGCGAATCCTTTGGTCGTGAAGGCAATGCCTGTCCCGCCTCCCCCAAAGAGAGAAGTGTCGATGAGAGCGACGGGTTCACCTATTTCTGCAAGCCTGAATTCAGCCAGTCCCTCGGGTGGTGAGACACCCTCATTCAGATATTCCTTTTTCGCGCCTAAAAGCTTCCTTGCGGGGATGTGTGGGCTGATGTGTAAATCCTTGGTTGAGAAGCGCCCGAAGACTTCTAGCAAGTCGTCAAACCAGTATGTGAGTGCGCTTCCCGTATCTCCGATTGCTCCTTTGACGTTGTCCTTGCTCGCGTGTTCCCGATAATCGATTCCGAGAAAATCGGAGAACTCCTCGCACATTTCATTCCGACCAAACGCGCCGTGTAGCAACACGTGGCCGGCTGGATCGTACGGGTTCTTCTCCAGCGCCGAAGCCATGACATCTTCTCTCTTGGCTTCCGGGACGCGCCCCTTGGAAAGATTGGACAGAAGGGCACGCGCTTGCCTCACGTCATCTTCTGAGGGGAATTCAAGCGCGTAGATTTGCGAGACGCGATAAGTCTCGCAGTCAGCCATAGACCTTGGTCAACTAGCTGCTCGAATGCATCGATGATTTTTCCTAGATTGCCAGGTTTTCTCAAGTCCGCTGCCGCTGATTGTCTCGCAGCGCTTCGTTGGCCCGCCGCTGCTGCACTCGACAAAGCGCCAGTAAGTAGGTTTACGGCACCAGCTACAGCCATGCCTCGGAGGGCGCCCTCCGCGCCAAATCCTCCGCCGATCAGTCCGATCCCCCCGCCGCCTTCAATCTCTTCGATATCGTCAGCAGCTACTCCAATCGCTTGGATCGGAGCAAACAGATCGAGCTTCTTTGCTTGTTCGACCAATCGATCCTGAAACGCTTCCTCGTCGATATCGAAAATATCGTAGCTGCAAAGGGTCTGCACACTAAGGTCAAGTTGTTCGGAGAGGCAATCAGCGACTGCCCTCGCGAGATGTGTTGGGAACTCTGAAAAATCTGAAACCGCTGCTTCTAGATCGAGTTCAACGTCGATCAGCATATCCTCTTTCAGCTTCTCAAATAGGCTGCGCAGCCTGACAAACTCGAGCTGCTTGTCGCTAAAGGGGATGCTTTTACCTAGTATCTCAAATTCGCGCGTCATGTGCCCCCCCGCCTCATCACAACCATACAGCGTAAATTCCTTAGAAAGAGCAACATGTTTTCAAAGACGCGATGACCGTACGCACTCCCAGTACCAGCCCCAACAGAGTGACTGTTGTAAGCAAGGCGAATTCGATTTTGACGGCCCAGTTTCGAAGCCATTTCCTCATCGTGCCGAGCCTCAGTTCGAGGAGCTTTGGCAGCTTAGCTGATCGAAACACTCAGCAACAGCTTTCCACGTTGCTATGCCTGCTTCGTCCCCTTCGTTGGATAGCCGCTGGATTTGCTGCGCGATATAAGCGGTTCCCTCTTCGCTATGGTTCCTTTCGACCCAGAGTGTGACGGCCCACAATTCCTGATCGCGGTTCAGCACCATGGTTCACGTCTCCCGATCCAGGTTCGCGCCAGCCCTTCGCTGACCAGCTGATCGCCAAGAGACCGGCCGCCGCGCGTTACAACCCGTAATTTGCGACCGTACTGATCCTCATCTCTTCTCCGATGGCCCTCAGTTCAAACGGGCCGTCATTAAGCAATTCGACAAGGCGGTGCGTCGCGCGCATGCCGAGTTGGTATTCATAGTCGCAACGAGGCTCGCTGATTTCGGGAGTGTCGATGTCGGCAATGCGGATCTTCACACCATCAAGCCAGAAAGTATCTCCATCCACGACGCATGTGCGCCGGATGGATCCGCAGATGTCGAATTGCGGGGATCTCGCTTGCTGGAATAAAGCCTGAGGCTGCTGATCGGCGCTAGCAAGGCTGGTTTCATGGACTGGCCAGTTGAGTGCCAGCGTCCCTCCAGCAAATACGATCGCGAATGCTCCCAAACCCAACGCGATCCCCTTTTTCAGCTTCCGGCGCTTCTGTGCCTTCAACGCCTTGCGAAAGTCGAACGGCTCACCGGGGGTCTCATTCACTAGCGTTGTCCGTCTTCGTTCCGGCGCATGATTTCAGCCAATAGCCGGAAATCAGGCAGTTTCGTCAATTGTACGTACCAATTGCTTGCCAACGTCCCAACACCGACCGGACATATTGCGGCGTTTCACCATTTTTCGGAATGCCGCGTGATCGGGAGACGGCACCTGGGCCCGCATTGTAAGCAGCCAAGGCCAGGTGGACCGCGTCGAACCGGTCCAACATATCGCGAAGATACCGGGCGCCACCGTCGATCGATGCAAGAGGATCATGACGGTTCCGGACGCCCAGTTCTCGCGCCGTGGCAGGCATAAGCTGAGCGAGCCCGGCAGCACCGGCCGGACTTACAGCCATCGGATTGAAACGGGACTTAGCCCAGATGACAGCGCGAAGCAGGTTTGTCGGAAGCCGGTACCGGCGCTCAGCCTCGGCTATTGCCGTTATCCACAGGCCCTCCCGGTAGGACACGTCCGCTGGCCCGGCTCCGGTATCATCCAGGAAGATATTGCCTTGCCTGCTGCTGGTCCGTCTTCG
>CAVSJL010000001.1:0-664348 GCA_963728375.1 uncultured Alphaproteobacteria bacterium | reverse complement strand
TGTCGCCACGCTTGGCGAAGCAGATGCGCGTGTCATCATTCAGGCGACGGAAACGACGAAATAGCTCTGACACAAGGCTGTCGTAGAGTTCGTCGCCCTTGTACCGGTATCCCGGTTCCCGCTCATTGCGCTGCTGTACGTACGCCAGCAGATCCGCCTTGTTTCGCACCACGGCGGAAAAGCGAAGATCAAAACGCAGGAGCAGCTTGAACACCTCACGACGTACTTCCGGTAGGTCGTCCTTGGCGTGAAAGGCCACGGCCGTTTTCTGCCGCTCCGGCTGCATGGACGGCACGCTCTTGAAGTAGGGATCGGCCAGCAGATCGGCATTTATGTCAGCGCCCGTTCCAGCGTATCGGGATCGGCGACTTCCAGCCGGCCGAGGAGAAAATAACCGGAACAGCCCGGTTCGCCAACCAGAATTCGGCCCTTGCCGGAGAACAACGCCGGATCGCCGGCCTCGTCGACAAAGAAGTGCAGCGGCGGTTCGTCCGCCGTGGTCACGCTTCGGCTTGGGTCTGGAAGGCGTCCGGCCGACCGCCGTGTTGTTCGATGACTTCGTCGATTTCGGCCATCGGCGGATCGTCTCGCTGAGGACGACGACGATGCGCTGGTAATGGTCGATGTCATCCGCCGTAAGCCGTCGCCCGGGACGGGGATTCCTCCCGCCCTTTGCCTGCCGGTCCTTGAGCCACTTCTCGCAGACCTGGTAGCCGCCGATGTGGAAGTTCCACACGTTTTCTGGAACGCCGACGAAGCCGCGCGATTGGTCCCGGTCAATCCAGACGGTCTGATCCTCCGCCGTGTAGCTGACCTTCTCGACCTCCGGCTGCGCCGGGCCGGTGTACGTAGCAATCGGCCTGTCCAACGCGGGGGATTCGAGCAGGTGCAGGGCGGTGAGTTCGCCGCCGAGCCGGGCCAGCGCCCGGAATAGCTCCAGGCTCGAGGTAAGCAGGACAATCGGGAATCCTTGGGCAAGGGCAGCACGATACCGACGCCTGTATTCCGGCGAGTAGAACAGGCCATACAGCCAAAACAGAACGTCCTCTGGCCCGGTGCTCCGCTCGCCATCACCGCGCCCGTTGGGAACGAATCGTGTCTGGGTCGTCGCACACCATTCCTTCACGAACTCCGAAGTGAAATTGTGAACCTGTTCAGCTTTTCCTCCCATCAAAGACTCGTAGCGATACAGCGGAAAAAACGTGGTTCCACGGTCATGAGTGCCAGTCTTCATCTCGACCATGAGCCGAGAAACTCCCACGCTGAACCGGTCCGGGGTCGTCCATGTGCTGGAGCAGACGAGGCCAATGTTCGGTCCAGCAGCGACGTGTTTCATCGTCGGCAACGACCGACTGGCTACGACATCCTCATGGTAGAAAATCTTGCGGATATCAAACGGGCGATAAAGGACCGAATGGATGTTGCTCTGCGCGTGCTTGCCGGAGGCAAGTTTGGTATCGAACTCCCGAACCGTTTCGATGAGGGAGGCGTCGTCAAAGCCAATCACCACGGCGTCTCGGTTCGTCTTGATTCCCGCACCGAACTTCACAAAGGCGGAATCGAGGCGGCGATTGGCTCCGCCGCCGGCCTCATCCTGCGGTGTGAAACCACAGTTCTCGGCATCCGGTTGGATGCGCCGCCAATCCGTGTCCTTCACGGAGCGCGATGCAAGCGCTGCATATTTTGCGGCGCGCCGTCCGAGCAAGTCAGCGTAGCTCACTTCATACGCTCCACCGGGCTTGAACCGGACATAAACGTGGATGGCGACCGATTGAACGATGTCGAATACGTTCTCATCGTCTTCGGCTCCGGCGATGATTTCGTTGCCGCCCCCGTGCAGATTCAATTCGAATAGGTTGCTAAATTCTCCGACAAGATTCTCGCGCAATCCGCGCAAAGACGTGGATGCGAGCATCGTTCCGTTCGTGATGTAGCTGAATACTCCAACGCCAGACGCACCAACGAGGTCTTGAGCAATTGAGATGAACTTAACGAAGTCGTCTTGGATATTCCGTTCAAACTGGAGCTGGTTCCTCTCTCGAATTGGGACGCCCCGAAAGTTGCGATATTTGTCGACAATTCGACGTGCTTCGGGAGACAGATTCGCCGAATAATTCGCATACGGCGGGTTGCCGATAACGACGGTAAAGCGCTTGTGGCGTTTGATCTCGTTCACTGCGGCGGCCTCGTGGGCGAGGGCTTCAAACTCGGGAAATTTTGGGCTCCTAATCCACGGTTCGAGGGCATTGGTGAGGTAGATACGGGCGCGTGCCTCTCTGCCGAAGCGGTAGCCGGTCTCGGCCAGCTTGAGCCCAATTTTCACATGCGCAACGGCGTACGGCGCCATCATCAGTTCATAACCGTGCAAGCGCGGCAAAAGGTGCTCAGGCACGTACTCGTTCCAGGCCGCGCTTCTCTGATCCTCGGTCAGACCTTCCGCTTTCCACTTATCAGCCATGGTGTTGTAGATGACATCGATCACCTTGACCAGAAAGGTGCCCGTACCCGTGGCTGGGTCGAGAACCTGGACGAAGGGTTCATTCTCATCGAGCGGGTATTCTTTGCCGACATCGTCGGTGAGCATCGGCAGCTTTAGGTTGGGGTGCTTCTTCAGCATCTCGCCCCAGGTCGCGGTATCGGCAAGGCCGTCTTCGAGATCAAATTCCGTTTGCAGCAGTTCGTGCACGCTGCGCACGATGTAGGAGACCACCGGCTGCGGGGTGTAGAAGACGCCGCGTTGTACCTTAAGTTGCTTGTCGTATTCGTTAAGGAAGTCTTCGTAGAAGTGGACCACCGGATCTTCCTGGCGATTTAGATTGCCGAAGTCGCGTAAGACAGCTTCCAGATTGGTGTCTTCGCTATTGAGCAGGTCCACCACTTCCTGGATGCCTAATTCGTCGAAGTCCAGCTTGTCCTTGCGGCCGCCGGCCTTGATGAAGCTTTGCAGCATCTCGCGAGGAAGGGGTTGGTGACCGGCACCATGTCCGTGACGTTGTCCTGGATTACCGCGGTGCCGGCGCCAGGTACGGTGCGCGAGACCGCGGCGGAGAACAGGCCGTAGGTAATGGTCTGGGCGTACATGTCCGCGAAGTCGTCTTCGTTCAAGTCGTGAATCAACGCCGTCTTGAAGCCTGCCATGAGCTTGCGCAGGCTACCGGTTTCGCTTTCGTGGGCCAGGACTAGGTTGGTGCGGGCGCGGATACGTTGGCCAGCTCGGCCAGCCGCTCGGCGAGTTCCTTGGCCGTGTCGATAACTTGGCGTGGCCGCAACTCGAACGCTTGGGACCATTGTTCACGCCACTCGTCGACTTGGTCGGGGTCGTCGGGCCAAGTCAGTTTCTCAGCCAAGCTTGTGCGCGACATAGTCGATTTTTAGATTGGTATCGTCTTCGTCCCAGCCGAGAATCCGCAGGGTGGGTTTCTTGTCCGCCTTCGATTCGCCGAAGTGAGCGAAGGATATTGCCGCTCGGCGCCCTCTTCGCCGAATGCCGATATGAACAGCAGGTCTTGCGGCTGCCAGGCGGCGCGTTCGGCCTTGTTGGCGCTGTCGCGTTTTTTGACGACCAGGGCATTGAGGATGCGGCGCAGGATGACGATGGGCAGCTTTTTCTTCTCGAATTCGACGAAGAAAATGCCCCAGGGTTGTTCGCCTTCCAGCGGTCGTAACTGGGTAATGCTGCCGATGCCGACCTTGGCCTCGTCGGTGAGATTGAGCTCATCGGGCGTCCACTCAAAGGTGATGTCCTCGTGAGCCAGGTCCTCATCGATGGGCCAGTTCAGTTCCTCGACCAGGAAGGGAATGAGCTGCTTGAAGGTTTTTATCTGGCGGAGGCGGTGGCGTTGGGCTTCGGTCATGTTTAGAAAGGGCGGTTGCTAGTCAATTGAGTTCCATCCAGGTTTTGAGCACAGGCTCGACGCCGATGGGGGCCTGGACCTTCTTGAGGTACGTGTTCTTAACGTGCTTGTCCATTGTCTCGCGCACCCGCTTGAGGCTGCCTTGCTCGATCACGCAGTGGCGCGGGGTATCCGGCGTAGCCCGTATGTAGTCAACGATCTCGGTGGCGTATTCCAGGATGTTCTCGCTGGCCAGATCGTAGAGATACCACTGCACATAGCCGGCCTCCAGACTCCAGGATGAGGGTTCATCCGGGTCTTCCTCGTTAGCCTGTTTGCCGGGCAGCGCATAGCAGAAGAAAACGGCCTGGGTGCCCGGCTTCAGGTTCTCCTTACCGCTGAACACGCGGTTGGGCAGGCCGTTCAACCTGGCTTCCAGGTCCGGATGCTCGTTGAGCATGGTTTGGAGTTCGAGGTGCATGCGCTCAGTCGGTGAGAGGCTGCCTTCATAGGCGTCCGTGAAATTCCTTGAGCGCCTCGTAGTCGTCTTCCGGCGTGAGCAGCTTCTTGCCTTCGATGCCAAAGGTCTTGGAGATGCGCAGCGTCTTGTGGTGACCGTGTTGTAGAGCCGTAGCAGCTCGTCGAGTTCGTCGGGCGGCAGGAAGTTCCAGTAGGCGACCGCGCCGCGCAGCTTTTCCTGGTCCGGGTGGTCGGCGACGATCCGCGCCTCGACCTCCGGGTTCATGCGGCGATCAACACGGCCGATGCGCTGCATGAGGCGGACCGGATTCCAGTGCAGGTCGTAGTTGATCAGCCGCGTGGCGTCCTGGAGGTTCAGGCCTTCGGACAGCACGTCCGTGGAGATCAGGACGCGGATTTCCTCCTTGCCCTGCTCGGCAAGCTCGGCGCTGGAGCTGCCGTTGTAGTAAGGAGAGAAGCGCGGGATGATTTCGCCGCGGTCGCCCTTGGTGCCGCTGTCGATCTAGTCTTGAGGCATCGCGAACCGTTGGCTTGCCCCATCTCGACGAGTGTCGCGCCTTCGTCGCGCTCGAGCAGCGCGATGACCTTGCCGATCTTGGTTTCGCGGGGCGGGGCCCTCCTCCTGCTTGGCCCGGGTCTTCGGTTCGCCAACGGTCGGGGTCTTCCGATCGCGGGCGCAGCGGCGTTTCGACTTCGGGTTGGTCTATTCGGTCATTGGGCTGTTCTCCTCGTCGGAGCGCCACCCGCTTCCATCGCCCACAGCGCCGGCCGCGCGTGTCGCCGGGCGGCAGCCGGTCTCACCGGCTGCGATTCAGTGACGACACGAATGCTTCGTTCGCGGACGAAATCGAATGGAATCTCGCAGTTGCCCGACGCCTGCACGTCGTGATCAGCCACCTTGAGCGGAGTGCGTTCGAGGCTCGCCTTTGAACATGAACCCTCGAGCCAGGGCTTCGCTCGCGTCTCTTCGGGCTGGGCTAGCCGATGCCCACCAACGCCAGCGCGGCTCGCACTGCATAGAACGCTATCGGCACCCAGATCAGGAACGCCAGGAAGGCAGCTTTAAGCTTGGATGGGTTCGGGCGGCGCATTTCGCCATTTACGCAGATGGGGGCACCGTAGGACAATGAAAATATTCCTGCCGAGGCGGGAGTACCAGAATACCATGACAGCCAATAGCCTCCAGTCGCCGCCCTCGGAAATGTCGATATGCTCGCCCGAAAGAGCCATGTGCATGCCACGAAAGCAGCACTTGCATTTGCCTTCGATTACCGAGCAGTCGTCAATAGCCGCCGTTTCGACGCGTCCGACGAAACGCCGTGGGGGCGGACGATCCAATCCGAGTAGATCTGGATGAAACCGGTGCACTCAGCGACGCTCTCGACGCCTCGCCCCGTACTTGGAGCCGGACATTCTTGGAAAGCGGCGGTCACCCTTCTGGGTGAGTTGCGATTGTCGGCTTTTAGGTCGTTTCAAGCGGCAGCTATGGCGAGAAACGGGGTCGGGAGGTGCCGCAGATCTGGGCCTCTCGAAAAGGCTCAGGACAGTTCCGCCGACCGTTCCTACTGACCTTTGACTGAAATTCAGGACTGGGGTGAGCGCCTTCTCGTAGATCGGCAGGATGTAATCGTGTCCTCCGGCCGCGCCGTTCCAACCAATGTCTGTTGGATGCAAGCCGTCCTTGTAGAGCTGAAGGTTTGACGCTGCGGAATACGAACCAATCACGGGATCGGAGGAAAGATGAACACGCCATTAATCTCCTTGCCCACAGCGGCTTTGAGCAACGCCGCCAAGGGTCCGCGATTTGCCTCCAGTTGGCTGCAATAGGCGGTCTGGGCAGGAAGGTTGCATGGCAAATTCGTGCCTATCACGACCTTCACGTTCTGCTCGCGAAATGGCGTGATGTAGGCCATGAGATCGGAGAAATAGGCGTCGGCAAAGTATAATTGCCAAGGTCGTTCGCGCCGATGAAAACCGTCAGGACATCAGGCTTCAGCGCAAGGGCCTCGTTTTGCCTCTTCGCCAGCATGTCAAGACCGGAGCCTCCCACGGCCTTGATGTGCATCTGAATGTCAGGGTGGCGAGCCTTGAAGGCACCGGTGTAGTAGCCTCCGTATTCTACCGAGATGCTGTCCCCTTCGGCGACGAGGATGGTCACCCATGATTCGAAAAACTGGTGCTTGGGGGCGTAGCGGTGGGAGTTGGGGTCGGCGAAGGAGAGGGTGAAGGCGTCGGGGTGACTGTCGGCGCTGGTGTAGGCGCTGGCGTTGCGGCCAAACTGGATGGCGTCGGCGTCTGAGCAACGCCCTCGCCGGCGCCACAGCCCCCCGTTGCTATAGCGATCAGGCAGACCAGAATAGGGGCACAAGTTTGCATGTCGTCTCACGTCCTTTGGGACGGTTTTCACCTAGGCTGGTTAATTTGGGCCTAAGCCGCGGCCCAATCGTTATTCGAGACCCTTCGGTCGCGGCTCACCTGCCAGCGCGTCGCTGCGTGAAACTGATTTCCGCCAAATTGCTAGCGGCCTTTCGACGAACCGATGCATTAGCCACGCTGCAACGAACGCGGAGGCTATTGCCCCCGCGTACGCGACCGGAAGCGGCAGGCCGGAAAGGACCTCTGCCACCTTCAGGAACGGAAGATGGATCAAGTAGAGGAAGTACGAATAGTCGGCCACGGGACGGAAGGCGCGATGGCTCAGAAATTCCGCTACGAAGCCGTTGGTCCGCAGGACGTAGTTGAAGATCAAAAAAAGTCCGCACCCTTGGACCGTGTACCGCAGGATTGAAATCCCGGGTTTCTGATGACGAGGGAAAGCAGGATGAG
The DNA here is from genome assembly GCA_963728375.1 of uncultured Alphaproteobacteria bacterium. Lineage (GTDB taxonomy): Bacteria > Pseudomonadota > Alphaproteobacteria > Sphingomonadales > Sphingomonadaceae > Tsuneonella. The sequence continues at coordinate 657,209 of CAVSJL010000001.1, read as the reverse complement.
GACCAGCCCTGCCAGAAGGTGTAACGGCCCCGAGCCGATCACCTGCTTGCCGACCCCTTCAGGGCTGTTGAAGTTCCAGGATGCAGCCGAACAGGATCGAAATCGATCCGTGTGTGCGTCGAATAGTAGATTACATCGAATGAGTTCGGCCCGCCTGCCACCGCCAGACGAACACCGAGCACCAGGACACAGAGGCCACCACAGAATTGGGCGACACCGCGAGGCCCGAAGCGGCGGTAGAGACCCCGCAAAAATGAAAGGGAATGCAAGGTAGTAATGCTCCTCGATGTCGAGCGACCATAACGGAATGGGAATGTTGCTGCCCAACCCATCGAATTGGAGGTAATTCGTCAAGGAACAGCAGGTCCCAGACCAAATTGGATTAATGATCGGCAGATCGAACGGTCGGACCATCGCAATCGCTACAGTGGCGGCGATAGCGATCCACATTGGGGGCAGGATGCGGACGGCGCGCCGGAAGTAGAAGGCGGCGAAGTCGATTTTCCCGGAGCGCTCGTATTCGACGACCATGAGGCTGGTAATCAGATAGCCACTCAGGAAGAAGAATATCGTAACGCCAAATCCACCAGGCACGATGCTCCCCAACCCGGCGTGCGAGGCCATAACGATCAGTACTGCGATGGCGCGCAAACCATCGAGCGGATAAGCCCTCTTCAATCAAGACCCTCCGAGCTTCTGACGTGGGCGCTCGGTTGGGTATAATGCGGCTCCCAAACCCATCATAGATATGCCTGCCAGTTCGAGCAGCAAGTTCCACCGCGGACCGAGCACCGTACCATCGATGAAAAGATCGACGTGGTGAAACGAAGCTGCTCTGACGATGAGGAACAAGACTTGGGCCAGAAGACCGGCACGCACATCTGACCGACGCTCGACGCTGCCAAAAGCGCTTCGCGACGGCCGGCGAAGGCAAGCAGTCCGGCAGCCCCCGTACCCGCAATGAGGAAGACGAACTGCACGGTACGCCGGTAAATGAGAACCAGCCTTCCGACTTCGCCAGATGGCGCCCGACTTCGGTCAGCAGGCTTTGGAGATCGAGTTGCTTGTTAAAGCCCAACACTAGTAGAAGACCGCATACAGTCGCCCAAAAGACGGCATTGCTTCTGATCCCGGGAACATAACCGTGCGACCCGCCAAGAAGGCAAGGACCGCGGCGACAAAGTAACCCGAGACGGTGATCCACCCGCCCAGTGTCGGATCGCCGATGCCAGGTGACCAGGGTTCGAATGCCATCAAACCGGGTTAAGGCCGATCAAAATCTTCTGCAAAAGAAAGTTTGTGCTGAACGACTACGGCTCTGCACCAGGTCCACCTAAATCTTGTAGCGTTGGGATTAGCTCATGCCCCATGAACTCGCCTGCCTTGCCGGCTCGCTGTCTGCGTTGGGACCGGTTGTAGAACGTCGGATTTCGATCGCCACGCCGGCAAAACCGGCCGGTTAGGCTGAGCGTCTTTCAGGCTGACCCAGGGGATGCCCGAGCTTGGGCCGCGAGGAGCCCGAGCTCGTGGTCGAGAGGTTCGACGGACTTTGGGCGCACGGCGGCCGCCTGTTTCGGCGACCGCAGGAAGATCTCTGCCAGCCCATTATGGCTGCGAAAGTAAACCTGTTCCCTATACCTCAGAAAAGCCACCGGGAATCGCTCTGGCAATTTGGTCCGCAAAGGGGAGCATCTCCTCCCAGTGCGCGCCGATCCGCATGATACACGCCGGACACATGAAGTCTTCGCATGTGCCTTGGGCAACTAGGTTGGCCAGACGGCTGTTCTTCTACTAAAAGAATTGGTCGGTCAGCAGTGCAATGGACTTTTCGACCGAATGGATGGGTTTGGTACCAACGGATATACCAACGCCGTCGCGCGGGGCGCTGCCACCGGACAGGCTGACGCATAGATACGAATTCCCTAAAAGAAATGACATAAACGCCCAATGAAGGTCCGTCCTGCCAGAACTCCCATTCCACTGGCGCTGCGTTTCAACAACCAAGCAATACCGTCTTCATCCAAGAACGATCTGCTTGAAGAAATATGCGTGATGTCTATGCTCCCTTGGCGTCATAGGACGCCGGGGCGTGAGAACCCTGCTTGAGAATTAGTCCCTCCCGTTTCTGGCCGGGTGGCCCGCGCGAATGTCCAAGCCGCTTGCGGCCAAAGGCGCGGGCGCGTGCCTCAAGCATGTTCTCAACACCCGGTTAGAATTTTGTGGCGCTCGCAGGGAGATGCGAATGCCGGGACATGCGAAAATGGAATTCACGAAGGGGCAGATAGCCTTCGTGTTGCATGATCGGTCATGACCGCGAAAGCGACGAGCCGGCTCGCGAGTGAAGGGGCGGGATGAGAGCCGATAGTCCGATGGCCAATGAGCCGGGGCTCATTTCCCCGGCTGGCATCGAAGCCTTGTATCGTGGCCATGCAGCGCGGCTCGTGCGGCTCTTTGCCCGCAGGATCGGGCCAGAGGATGCCCATGAGATCGTGCAGGATGCATTCGTCAAGCTGGCGGGTGGATCGGTTGATAGGGCGGGCCCGATCAACTGCCCTGAAGCTTTTGTCACGACGGTCGCGACGAACGTGCTGCGTGACCGCGCACGAGCAGCCGCTCGTCAAGCGTCGTTCTATCAAGAGGGACTGCACGAAGCGAGCGCCGCTCCTGACCCGCAGCGCCTGCTTGAATCGCGCGAAGCACTTGAAGCTATCGGCGCAGCCCTGGATGCGATGAACCCGCGTCGTCGCCGGATATTCAGCTCCATCGCTTCGAGAAAATGACTTATGCTCAGATCGGGGTGGAGGTCGGCATGAGCGAAAAAGGCATCAAGACGCAGATCGCCAAGGCGCTCGCCGAATTGCGGCGCGCCGCGGGAGATGCGCTGTGAGCGACCGCGAAACGAATGATTCCGTCGTCGATCAGGCAGCGGTCTGGTACGCCCGCATGCAGGAGCCTGAATCCGAAACCGAGGTCCTTCTGTTCGAAGCATGGCTGGCGCGCGATCCGTCCCACCCGCGTGCTTACGCCGAGATCGACGCCGTGAACGCTGCGCTTTCGGCTGTGCCGCGTGAACAACGCGCAGATCAGCGAGCGGATTGTTCGGCCCAACAGGGAGTGGTGAAACTGCTGGACCGTCCCGCGAGCGTAATCTGGCAGCCTGCTCTCGCCGCCGCGATCCTGGTGTTCTTTGTCATAACCGCAGTAGTGATGTGGCAGGGTGCGGCGTCGCCCGCGTATGCCGCGATCTCCAATCCCGGTCCTGCCGTGCGCCGGATCGACTCTCCGACAGTACCAAAGTCTGGCTCGATGTTGATAGCGCGATCGCGGTCAGGATGTCGGCGGATGAGCGGGAGATTTCCGTCGAAAGGGGGCGAGTGCGATTGGTGCCAGGCGCTGACCAACGGCCGCTTGTCGTTCACGCTGGCAATTTCGTGATCGAGCCTGGGGCTGGCCGCTTCGACGTTACGCGGATCCGTGACAGAGTGACCGTGGGCACGTTTGATGGACCGCTCCGAATTCTGGGGCGCGATGGGCCACGCCCGGTGTCCGTTCTCCTCGAGCAGGGTCAGTCCCTCACGTTCGACCGGACCGGCAGGCAGATTGCCCTACCCGAACTGGATTGGCCGGCCAGCCGCTTACAATTCAGCAGTGCTTCTCTCAGCCGGATAATCGAGCTCGCCAACCGTCAGCCTGGCCCCGACATCGTCGTCTCCGACAATGATGTCGGTGAAATGCGGGTGAGCGGCGTATTCGATCTTCGCAACACGCGCCGACTCGCCGGGATGCTGGGGGCGGCGCTGGATCTTCAAGTCGAAGTAGCCGGGGAACACCTGATCCTGCATCGCTGACGTCTTCCGGCCGGTTCATGGCGCATCTTGCGATTGCCAGTGATCACCGGGGTGCGTCGCGTTCTCGTACCGACATTCTTGCTGGCGACACGCATGGGCCTGGCTCGCGCAACCGGTTCTCCCGCACTCCAGGCATCTTTTTTTGCTTTCGGGGGGAGGGCCATCCCCGACCCGGCCGACGTCAAGCCTTCCAGAGCCGCCCGTTTCGGCGGACGGAGGGAGAGTCGACATGGCAAGAGTGGGGTTGGGATTGGCGACGGCCTGCATCGTCTGGGCGGTGCCGGTGCAAGCAGCGGAGACGCGGAGTTTCGACATCGCGGCCCAGGATCTGGAAGCCGCGCTCGATGCATTTGCCGTCACCTCCGGCAAGGAAGTGATCGCATCAAGTGAAGTCCTCGAGGGCAGGCGAGCAAGCGCGGTCAAGGGTGAATTCTCGTCGGACCAGGCTCTGGCACGTCTGCTCGCTGGTACGGGATTGCACTTCGAGCTTGTCGGTGGCGTCTACGTGGTCAGCCGTTACGCGACGCGCGGATCAGCTGGGATCGGGGCCGCTTCCGAAATCGTCGTGACTGGCACGCGCATCCGTGGTGGCGAGATCGCTTCGCCTCGCATCACGATCGATTCCGAGACGATGAAGAACCAGGGTCTTGCGACGCTGAGCGAGGCTGCGACCACTATCCCGCAGAACTTCGCCGGGGGACAAATCCCACTGTCGGTGTCAATGTGCCGGCGACGAGTGGGGTCAACGTCGGGGGCGGTACTTCGTTCAACCTGCGCGGCCTCGGCAGTGATGCGACACTGACGCTGATCAACGGTCGGCGCCTCTCCTACAGCTCTTCCCGCCAGAGCGTAGATCTCTCCTCCATTCCTACGGGCATGGTCCAGCGTATCGAGGTAGTCGCCGACGGCGCTTCGGCAATTTACGGCTCGGACGCGGTCGCCGGTGTCGCCAACATAGTCCTGCGCCGCGACATGAACGGTCTGGTGACGAGCGCGCGCCTGGGCGGATCGACCGATGGGGGCAATGACCAGCAGGCATTTGGGGCGGGGGTGCCCGCCTGGATCGGTTTCCAGTAGCGGGCGCCGAGCGCAGTGGTCAGGCCTGCGGCGAAGACCGTCTTGCCGACATCGGTGTCGGTACCGGTCACGACGATGGCGCGGGTCACAGCAGCGTGTCCAGAGTCCGGGCGAGGCGGGAGATCGCAGGTGCGTCGACGTTCAGGGTCACCGAAATGCGCAGCCGCGCGGTCCCCGCCGGGACCGTCGGCGGGCGGATCCCGCGCACGTCGAATCCCGCTTTCTGGAGCTGGGCGGCGATCGCCATTGCGCGCCGATCGTCGCCGACGATCACCGGCTGGATTTGCGATGCCGACGTTGCGATGCCGATTTTGCCGAATTCTCTTCGGGCATGGGCGATGAGCGCGTGCAACCGTTCGCGACGATCGGGTTCGTCTTTGAGAATGCGCAGGCTCTCGCGGACCGCCGCCGCCATCAGGGGGGAGGGCGCTGTCGAGAAGATGAAGCTGCGCCCCCGATTGACGACGAAATCGCGCAAGGGTGCGGGGCCCACGAAAAGCGCCCCTTCGCACCCCAGTGCCTTGCCGCAGGTCTTGAGCGAGATCACGTTCCCGCGGCCGTCGAGATCGGCCGCCAGGCCGCGGCCGTCTTCGCCGAAGACACCGGTTGCGTGCGCCTCGTCGATCAGCAGCATCGCGCCGCACCGGTCCGCCGCCTCGGCAAAGTCGGTGAGCGGCGCGCGATCGCCGTCCATGCTGTAGAGACTCTCGATAGCGATCCACGGCGTGCCGGTGCCGCCGGTGGCCCGCCAGCGGGCGATTGCCGCTTCGGCGGCCCCGGGGTCATTGTGGGCAAACCCCGCGGCCGTGGCTCTGGCGAGGCGCATGCCCTCGCGCGCGCTGGCGTGGATGAGCGCATCGTGGACGATCAGGTCGCCCTTCTGCGGCAGCGTCGAAAAGAGCAACGCGTTCGCCGCATAGCCTGAGCCGAGATAGACGGCGCTGGCGGTCCGGAAGAATCGCGCGGCCTCCTCCTCGATCGCTTCGTGCTCGGCCGTGTTGCCGCGCAGCAGACGCGACCCTCCGAGCCTGTCGGAACGCCCCGTTCGATGGCGTCCTTCACGGCGTGTCGAAGCCTGTCCGACGCGGCGAGGCCGAGATAGTCGTTGGAGGAGAAGTCGAGGCCGTCCCGGGGCGCCAGGACGCGCCGGCGCCCTGCTTGTTCGAGGTCCCGCACGTCCCTTGCCAGTGCATTCATCGCGTTCATCGGCGGCGACCTAGCGGCCTGCGGCGCGGGTTTCGAGAGGCGCTTGCTTCCTGCCCCAAAAGCTTCACTGCAGCTGGAAATCCTCCCTCGGTGGAAAACCTGTCCGGGTGGGTATCCCGTCATGGCGGGGGCACGGGCACACGCCGACCCGGGCTCGGCGCTCTCCACAGAATCCTTGCCCGTCATACGGTTTTCAGTATTTGCTTGTGAAATGCGTTTTATCGTATATGCCCGTGTTATGCGAAATACCGTATGAGGATGCCATGCAGTCCGTCATAAGATCTCCTCTCGCCCTCGGGGCCGCCTTGGGCCGCGCCCGCCGCGCCACCGGCCTGACCCAGAAAGCACTCGGCGCGCGCGCCAACCTGCGCCAGGCTACGATATCGAGCCTCGAGCGGGGCGAGGGCGCCACGCTCGAGACCGTCTTTGCGGTCCTGGCCTGCCTCAAACTCGAACTCGATCTTCGCGAGCGCGGCCCGGCTCCGGTCGCGCTCGACGAGATGTTCTGATGCGCCGACGCGCGGGGACCCTGCAGGTCCTGCTCAACGGACGCCGGGTCGGACGACTATCGCGGGCAGCGAGCGGCGCGATCGACTTTGTATACGACCCGGAGTGGCTCGGCTGGGAGTATGCCTTGCCGGTCTCGCTGTCCCTCCCGCTCGATACGCGGCGCTACGCCGGCGAAGCGGTCATGGCGGTGTTCGACAACCTGCTGCCCGACAACGAGGATATCCGCAGACGCGTCGCCGGCCGCGTGGGTGCCCGAGGAACAGATCCTTACAGCCTCCTGGCGGCCGTGGGCCGCGACTGCGTCGGCGCGCTCCAGTTCATTGGCGAGGATGAGCAGCCCGCACCGGTCGGGCGATCGACGCCGAGCCGATCAGCGAAGACGCAATCGCGGCCATGGTGCGCAACCTTGGCCGGGCACCGCTTGGCCTTGAACCCGACGATGCCTTCCGGATCTCGATCGCCGGGGCGCAGGAGAAGACCGCCCTGCTGTGGTGGCAGGATCGCTGGCACAAGCCGCACGGCAGTACCCCCACGACGCACATTCTCAAGCCGCGGATCGGCCAACTGCCGAACGGCATAGATCTGTCCGACAGCGTCGAGAACGAGCATCTGTGCCTGACGTTTCTGGCCCATCTCGGTCTCGAAGTGGCCGCCACCCGGATCGTTTCGTTCGGCGAGCAACCGGTGCTCGTGGTCGAGCGGTTCGACCGGCTCTGGGCGCGCGACGGCCGCCTCCTTCGCCGACCGCAGGAAGATCTCTGCCAGGCCCTTTCCGTGCCGCCGACCCGCAAGTACGAGGAGCACGGGGGCCCGGGCGTCGCTGACATCATGCAGGTCCTGGCCGCGAGCGATCGGCCCGACATCGACCGACGCATGCTGATGAAGGCGACGATCGCCTTCTGGCTCATCGGCGCCACCGACGGTCATGCGAAGAACTTCAGTATCTTCCTTTCGACGGGCGGCCGGTTTTCGGCGACGCCGCTATACGACGTGATCTCCGCCGAGCCGAGCTTTGCGGCACAGCAGGTCGACCGGCGCCAGATGCGCCTGGCGATGGCGATCGGCGACAAGCGCCGCTACCGGCTCGACGAGATCGCGCCGCGCCACTTCCTGCAATCGGCCGTGCGAGCGGGATACGACGAGGAGTCGACCCGCGCGATCCTGCATGAACTCCGTGCAAGCGCTGGACCTGCCTTCGAAGCCGCCGTCGCCGCAATGCCCGCCGGCACGCCGGCCGCCCTGATCGATCCCATCGCTGCCGCGATCCATCGACGGGCCCGTGCCATCGATCTCCTGTGAGGGCGTTATCCCGACGCCTCCTCTTCAGGATCGGCCTCTCTTGAGCTCCGGGCCGCTGCCGATCTCAGCAGTTTCTCATCGGAGAGCGTGCAGGCAAACCGCGGTTGACCTGAAGGCACGTGGTCGTGCGCCCGCATCCCACACCGACGCGGCCTGTGCATTCACTGGGTTCGAGAGGGGGAGGGTGCGTCTGCCGGGGCAGGCCCGCCGGATCACCCGGGGGGCGTCTCCGGGAGAACTCACATGCGGACATCGTCATCCGCCCGAACACGGCAGTCCCCTGCAGCCACCATCACGGCCGCGATCGTCGCCCGTCTCGAGGAAGGGGTCAAACCATGGGTCCGCCCCTGGCGCAGGACCGGCTCCGCGCGGCCATTGCGCGCCTGCGGCACGCCCTACCGCGGGATCAATACGTTCTGGCTCTGGATGGTCGCCGACAGCCACGGCTACGGCTCTCCCTACTGGATGACCTACCGCCAGGCGCAGGTGCTCGGCGGGCAGGTCCGCAAGGGCGAACGCTCGAGCATCGCGGTCCTGTACAAGAACTATGCGAAGGGCTGCGGTCAGGACTGCGAGATGGGTACAGACAGTGATCGGGTAGACGATTCCGATCAATCCGGTCGCTCGCTGCGCCGCGTGGTGCGCTCCTACGCAGTCTTCAACGCCGACCAGATCGACGGTCTGCCGGGGCGATACAGACCCACGCTGGACGAGGCCGTCGCGGACGAGCCGGAAGGACGGGAGGCGGAACTCGACGCCTTCTTCGCCGCCATACCGGCGAACCTGCGCCATCACGGCGAGGAGGCCTATTACGAGCCCGTGTGCGACCGGGTGACGATGCCGCCGGCTGCGCTGTTCTCAGGCTACGACCACTACTACGCGACCCTCGCGCACGAACTGTCCCACTGGACGGGCCACGGCAGCCGGCTCGGGCGGGACCTCGCGCATCGCTTCGGGTCGCGCGCCTATGCGGCCGAGGAGCTCGTGGCGGAACTCGCCAGCGCCATGATCGGCGCCGAACTGGGCCTGCCAGTGAAGCATCTCGACCATCATGCGAGCTACATCGGCCACTGGCTTGAGCTCCTGAAGGCCGATGACCGCGCCATCCTGACTGCGGCGGCCCGCGCCGAAGAAGCGGCGGCCCTGCTCCTGGCGCTTGGCGGCCGGCGGGTCGAGGAGCGCGAAGACCACCGCGCGAGTGACGGATCGGGCGGAGCACGCGGGACCAGCGTTGGCGATCGGGAGAGGGAAGGGAGCGGGTCCGGGATGAGCGACGGGTGCGAAAGGTGCGCGCCGGCTCACCTTGAAGAAAGGACCCGATCATGTTGAAGTCGATACTTCTGACGAGCCTGGTGGCGAGCGAACACAATGTGCGCCGTTCGAGCGATCCGGCTGCCGATGCCGAACTCGCTGCCGACATTGCCGCACATGGCCTCCTGCAAAACCTCGTCGTGACCCCGGCCAAACCGAAGGGCGTCTACGCCGTCGAAGCGGGGGGAAGGCGGCTGAGGGCGCTGCAGGCCCTGCAGACCGAGGGCAAGCTGGCCAGCGATCACAAGGTGGCTTGCCTGGTGCTGGGCAAGGGCCGCGATGCCAACCAGGCGACGGCGCTGACCGACAGCGACGCCGACAACAAGGTGGCCGACGCCGATCTCGCGCTCCAGGCGCTCGGCGGCGATCATGTCGCGCTTCGGCTATCTCACCGCGACGATCACGGTCTCCGACGCGACTCGCGCATCGCGCGGACGAGAAGGTCCGCGCGGTCGAGCGGATCGTCAACGGGCTCGGCTTCACCTGCATCCGCGAAAGCGTCAATGCGGTCGAGGCCTGGCTCGGTCGCCTGCCGGGCCAGGTCTACGCCAATGTCCGCCAGCCGCTGGTCCACACGCTGAACCTCGCGCATCTGATGCCGCTGTCTTCGGTCTGGGCCGGCCCGGCGCGCAACGCTCATCTGGACGGGCCGCCGCTGCTTTCATGCGCGAGACCAGCGGCTCGACGCCGTTCCGGCTGTCGACCCATGTCGGCGATGTCGGCCACATGCTGATCGTCGGGCCCGACGGGCGCCGGCAAATCGGTGCTGCTGGCGCTGCTGGCGCTCCAGTTCCGCCGCTACGCGGGCGCGCAGGTCTACCTCTTCGACAAGGGCTGTTCGGCGCGCGCCGCCGTGCTCGGCATGGGCGGCGCGCATCATGCGCTCGGGGCGGGACACGCCGGCGCGCTCGCGTTCCAGCCGCTGCGCCGGATCGACGAATCCGCACGAGCGGAGCCTGGGCCGCCGAGTGGATCGCCGCGCTGCTCGCGCATGAGAAGCGTCGAGCGTCACGCCGGAGGTCAAGGAGGCGGTCTGGTCCGCGCTGACCAGCCTCGCCTCGGCGCCGGCGGAGGAGCGCACGCTCACCGGCCTCTCGCTGCTGCTGCAGTCGAACGCGCTCAAGGCGGCGCTCATGCCCTACACGCTGGACGGCCCGTTCGGCCGGCTGCTCGACGCCGCCGAGAACCGGCTCGCGCTGCGCGGACGTCCAGTGCTTCGAGACCGAGGAGCTGATGGCGCAGGCAGGCGTGGTCGCTGCCGGTCCTCACCTATCTGTTCCACCGGCTGGAGGAGCGCTTCGACGGACAGGCCGACCCTGCTGATCCTCGACGAAGCCTGGGTCTTTCTCGACAACCCGCTCTTCGCCGCGCGCATCCGCGAATGGCTGAAGGTGCTGCGCAAGAAGAACGTCGCGGTAGTCTTCGCCACCCAGTCGCTGGCCGACATCGCCGGCAGCAGCATCGCGCCGGCCATCATCGAGAGCTGCCCGCAGCGCATCTTCCTGCCCAACGACCGGGCGGTCGAGCCGCAGGCCGCGCGCGGCCTATGAGCGCTTCGGCCTCAACGACCGGCAGATCGAGCTGATCGCGCGCGCGACCCCGAAGCGCGCACTATTACCTGCAATCGCGCCGCGGCAACCGGCTGTTCGAGCTCGGGCTCGGACGCCGTCGCGCTCGCGCTTCTGCGGCGCGTCCGATCCCGGCAGCCCAGACGCGCATCGACCGCGTTCTGCCGAGCACGGCGCGGACGGCTTCGCCGCCGGCTTCCTCGAGGCCGGCGGCCTCGATTGGGCCGCCGCAGCTGCTCGCCGACTTTCCCGAGCCCTCAACCCCCCGCAAGGAGACAATGACCATGAAGCGCATGACCTCATGGCCCTGGCCGTCGGCTATCTGCGCCGCGTGGCGATAGTCGCGGCGACGATGCCGCGTCCCGGCCGCGCGCCATCACCGTGTTCGATCCCTCGAACTACGCCCAGAACCTGCTGTCGGCCGCGCGCGCGCTGGAGCAGATCAACAACCAGATCCATCGCTGCAGAACGAGGCGACCATGATCCAGAACATGGCGAAGAACCTCGAGCGACTCGACTTTTCCTCGCTGGCAGAGCATCGACGCAGCTTCAGCGCAAGTCGACGAGCTGATGGGCCAGGCGCAGGGCATCGCCTTTCGAGGTCGACGACACTCGATGCAGCAGTTCCGGCAGCAATGTTCCCCGGAGCAGTATGACGCCGCGCTGACGCACCGACCGGTTCGTGGCCGACGCCCGGACGCGCTCGCGCAGCTCGATCGAGCGCCTATCCGCCAGACGATGCGCGATGCAGGCGCAGGTGGTCGAGAACGTCCAGGCCGACGGCGCAACGCTGTCGCCGAGCTCGTGGACAGCAGCCAGGGCGCGGTGGGCAGCCTGCAGGCGCAGCAGGCGACCAACCAGCTGCTCGCGCTCTCCGCCAAGCAGCAGCTCCAGATCCAGACGCTGATGGCGGCGCAGTACCGCGTCCGAAGCGCTCGACCGAGGCGCGCAAGGCGCAGGCCGAGAGGAAGCGCGCGCGCGGCGACCCGGCGCTTCCTCGGCTCGGGAGGCCTACACGCCGAAGTAGCCTTCGAGCCACCGGAGGCGGCCGGCAACTACCCGCCGTCGCCTCCCGCCGCGCGGGCGCTGTCTCCCCGGGCGCTCGCGCGGCACCTTCTCCTCCCGATCAGGAACCGCGCCATGGACGATCTCAACGTCATCGACCGCTTCATGGAGACCTTCATCCGCTATATCGACAGCGGGTTCGGGCTGCTCGGCGGCGACGTCGCGTTCCTGACCACCATCCTCGATCGGCATCGACATCACGCTGGCCGGCCTGTTCTGGGCGATGGACGGCGAGGCCAACGTCTTCGGCCGCTGATCAAGAAGATCCTCTATGTCGGCGCCTTCGCCCTCATCCTCGAACAACTTCTCAGACGCTGGCCGACATCATCTTCCGCTCCTTCGCCGGCCTCGGGCTGCGCGCCGGCGGCGGCAGCCTTGACGCGCGGCACGACCTGCTCAAGCCCGGCCGGCTCGCGGGAACCGGCTTCGAGGCCGCCTGGCCGCTGCTCGACCAGGTCAGCGAGCTGATCGGGCTTCACGCAGCTTCTTCGACAATTTCCTGACCATCGTCGTGCTGCTGATCGCCTGGCTCATCGTCGATCCTCGCCTTCTTCATCCTCGCGGTGCAGCTCTTCATCACCATCCTCGAGTTCAAGCTGACGACGCTGGCCGGCTTCGTGCTGGTCCCCTTCGCGCTTGTGGAACGAGACCTCCTTCCTCGCCGAGCGCGTGCTCGGCAATGTCGTCTCCTCCGGCATCAAGGTGATGGTGCTGGCGTCATCGTCGGCATCGGCTCGAGCTTCTTCGAGCGAGTTCATCACCGCCCTGCAGGGACAGCGAGCCGGACATCGGCCAGGCCATGTCGCTGGTGCTGGCGGCGCTCTCGCTGTTCGGTCTCGGCATCTTCGGTCCCGGCATCGCCTCCGGCCTCGTCTCCGGCGCGCCGCAGCTCGGCGCCGGCGCCGCCATCGGCACCGCGGGCGCTCTGGCCGGCGGCGCGGTGCTCGTCGGCGGCTGCGGCCATCGGTGCCGCGCGCTCGGCGGCGGGCGGGCGGCCTGGGCGCGGTCCGCGCCGGCACGGCGATGGGTGCCGGCGCCTCGACCGCCTATGGGCTCGGCCAGGAGACGTCGGGCGAGACCGGCGCGGCCGGCGTCGCGCGCCGGACTTGGCCGGCGTGGCGCGCGCGCGGCCGGCGATGCTCGCCGCGGTCAAAGAGCGGCACTTGGCGCCGCAGCGGCCGGCCGGAAGCAAGGCCGCCAGCGGGCAGCGGCACGCACCGCTGCATCTGCGATCGAGCGGCGGCGAGGGCGATCTCCTCGAGCCCCGCGCATAAGGCACCCGCATGGGCGCAGCGCCTGCGCGCCGAACAGACCGCGCCGCCACCGCCGGCACCTTGTCGCCCAGACGCTCGTGAAGGCGATCGGGGCGGCGCCCCGGCGGCCAATCCCGACATCAAGGAAAGGGACTGATCCGCATGAACTTCAAGCGCGCCGTGCAGCGCTACGGGCGCACACCCGAGCCGGTGACGCCCTACCAGAAGGCCGGGCAGATCTGGGACGAGCGCATCGGGTCGGCGCGGGTCCAGGCACAGCAACTGGCGGCTCATGGCGTTCGGCCGCCTGACGCTCTGCCGGCGGCCTCGCCGCCGGCTCGCCTGGCAGTCGCTGCAGAGCCGGGTCACGCCCTATGTCGTCGAGGTCGACCGGCTGGGCGAGGCGCGCGCGGTCGCGCCGGCCGAGGCGGAACTACCAGCCGACCGACGCGCAGATCGCCTGGCACCTCGGGCGGTTCATCGCGCAACGTCCGCTCGGTCTCGATCGATCCGGTGCTGGTGCGCCGAGCAGCTGGCTCGACGGCTACGATTTCGCCACCGACCGGGCGGCGGTGTTCCTCAACGACTACGCGCGGGCCGCCGATCCCTTCGCGCGCGATCGGCAACGCAGCGTGTCGGTCCAGGTGACCAGCGTCGTGCGCGCCTCGCCGACCAGCTTCCAGGTCAAGTGGACTCGAGCAGACATTCGAGCGCGGCAGCCTGGCGATGGCCCAGCACTGGACGGGGCTGCTCACCGTCCAGGTCAAGCCGCCTGCCGATGTCGAGGCCCTCCGCCGCAATCCTCTCGGCATCTATGTCGATGCGATCGACTGGGCGCGCGAGATCGAGCCGGCGGCGGCATCGCGCCCGTCACTGCGCCCTGTGACGGAAGCGACAGATGTCCCAACCCCTGATGAGGAACTCCAGCCATGATCCTGCTTGGTCTCTTGCTAACGGCCGCCGCACCGACCCTGCCGCCAGTCGATCACCTTGCCTCCATTCGCTCGGCGGTCGCCCGCGTCGCCCCGCGGCGCCCCGTGCCGGCGACTGGCCGTCGGCAGACGCCGACGGCACAGGTCGAGGCGGCCAATCGGGCGGCGCTGCTCGAACCCCAGGGTGATCGCTTCCGGGATGCCGTTCAGGTGTTCCCGTGGACGGAAGGCGGAATCTACCGCGTCTACACGGCGCCGGGGCACCTGACCGATATCGCGCTCGAACCGGGCGAGACGCTGATCGCCGTCGCCGCCGGCGACACCGTGCGCTGGATTGTCGGGGACACCACATCGGGTAGCGGTGCGGCCCGCCAGGTCCACATCCTGCTCAAGCCTTCGGCGGCCGGCCTGGCCACCAACCTCGTGATCACGACCGACCGGCGGATCTACCGGTTGGAGGCCGAGGCGACCGCGCGCACCGCGATGGCCGCGGTCTCGTGGACCTATCCCGGCAACGCGCTCCTCGCACTCTCGGGGTGCGCTACCGATGAAGGCGCCGAGGAACCGACGGCCGGGGGCGATCGCCCCTTGTTCGATTTTGGCTACGCGCTCAAGGGTGACAATCCTGGGTGGCGGCCGATCCGCGTATTCGATGATGGCCGCAAGGTCTTCATCGAGTTTCCGCCGGGCTTCGCGCGCGACGAGGCGCCCCCGCTGTTTGCGCGCGCCGCGGACGGCGCGAGCGAATTGCTCAACTACCGTGTCCGGGGCCGGTTCTACGAGGTCGACCGGCTTTTTGGAGAAGCCGAGTTGCGCCTGGGCGGCAGGAAGCAGCAGGTTGTCCGGATCGTGCGCCGGCAAGGGAGGGGGCGATGAGCGCCGGTTCTCCTGTCGTCGCGCAGGTGGGCTTCAGTCCGTCCGAAGAACCCCAATCGCTGTCCGATCCGGGCACGGGCGAGCCGGAACCGATGGAGGTCCGCGGACCGGTTGCCAAGATTGATCCGGAAACGCTCGAGCTTCGCGCCCGCCCGCGACGTGTGGTGCGCTTCCGCCGCGGTCTGCTGATTGCCAGCGCCGCCGGGCTGTCCGTGACGATCGCAGCGGCCGCGTGGTTCGCGCTGCAGCCCGTCGCACTGAGCCTGTCGGGCGGCGCGGCTGATCCGGGACCGGTGGAGGGCGATTCGTCGCCGGAAGTACTGGCAGGCCTGCCCGACAGTTATGGTAGCGCGGAGGGAGTTCCGCAGCTCGGCCCTCCACTGCCCGGCGACCTGGGGCGCCCGATCCTCGAGCACCAGCGTAGCATGGCGACCGAGGATGGCGGGCCCGAACCAACGACCGGTGCACCCGATGCCGCGGCACAGGCCGCAATCGCTGAGCGGCAGCGCCGCCTGGCCGAGATCGAGCAGGCGCGCGGGGCGCCGGTCCTGATGCAGATTTCGCGCAGTTCCGCGCCTGGAGAGGGCGCTGCCGCGTCAGGATCATCGGACTCCGGCGAGACCGCGGGCCGCCCTGCTGGCGCATCGATCGCCGACGACGGTGTCAGCACTGCCCGGCTCCGCGCGGCGGCCTCGCGCTGGCAGCTTTCGGCTGGCACGGTCATTGCTGCAAGCCTGATCACGGGCCTGAATTCCGACATTCCCGGCATGGTCGTGGCCCAGGTGACCGAGCCGGCTTTCGACAGCGCCAGCGGCCGGAGGGTACTCGTGCCGCAGGGGGCGCGGTTGCTCGGCAGATATGACAGTCGCATCGCATTCGGCCAGCGCCGCGCGTTACTCGTCTGGGAACGCCTGGTCATGCCTGACGGCTCATCGCTTGCGCTCGACAATGCTCCGGCGACCGACGCCGCGGGATATGCGGGGGTCGCTGATAGTGTGGATTTCCATACCTGGCGGCTGCTCAGGGGAATCGGGATGTCGACTCTTCTCGGCGTCGGCACCGAACTCCGTTTTGGCGGCACGGATTCCGGGATTCTCGAAGCACTCCGGGGTTCGGTGCAGTCGAATGCCGACCGCGCGGGTCAGAAGATCGTCGAACGGAATCTCGACGTGTCGCCCACGATCAAAGTTCGACCCGGGTTTCCGGTGAAGGTCCTCCTCCACAAGGATCTCGTCCTCCCTCCATGGCGAGGGGCCTGACACGATGGTCTCTTTGACGATTCCCAACACTGGAACTGGGCGCCGACCAAGTTCGATCCTGCGTATCAAGGTGGTAATGGAGCGCACGGGGCTTACGCGGCCCACGCTCTACAGGAAGATGGCTGACGGCACATTCCCCAGGCAGGTCCGGATTTCCAGCAACGGGATCGGCTGGCGGGAAGACGCCGTCGACGCGTGGCTGCTCAGCCCAATGGAATACCGTGCCGATGAAGACGAACAGATATCCGGCTCCTGAGGGAAACGGCGTCGGGGAGGCCGCCGTGGTTGCACCCTGGGCTCTCAAGTACGCGGGGACTCTCGCTGCTTTTCTGCAAGGTAACTTGCCCACCATTCCATCATCTGTCGACGGTGCGGCAGGTATTGCGCGGCGTTGTAGGCCGCGCGGACCTGGTCGCGGTCGTCGTGCGCTAGTTGTCGCTCGATCCAGTCGGATTCGAACAGTCCCGATTCGTTGAGAATGGTCGAGCCCGTGCCGCGGAAGCCGTGCACTGTCGCCTTGCCGTGATATCCAAGCCGGTACAGCGCAAAGAGCATCGTGTTCTCGCTGATCACGCCCTTTCGCGTTCCGGGGAACAGGGAGGGGCCAGGCAGATCGAGCGCGCGCAACTCGTTGAGTAGCGCCGCCACCTCGGGCGCGATCGGCACGAGGTGTTCCGATCGCATCTTCATCCTGGCGGCAGGGATGCGCCACAACGGCTCCGTGCCGCCAAGTCCCTCAAATTCGTCCCAGCGGGCAAAACGCGTCTCATTTGTTCGCACCAGCGTGTAGATCGTAAGCAGGAGGGCGAAGCGGGTGAGGGGCTCGAAGGGTTCTTCCTCGAATTCGCGAAGAACGCCGGCAATTCCGCCGCCGTGAGTTTTGCCCTGTGCTGGACGGGTGGCCGGTCCTTGAGGGCCGCCACGATGTCGCGCGAGGGGTCGCGAGGTGCGATGCCCAGCGCGATAGCATAGCGGAAGATTTCGCCGATATGGTTGTTGAGGCGGCGGGCCATGTCGATCGAGCCGCGTCTTTCAACCTTGCGAATGACCGCAAGGATATCGGCCGGCTCGATCCTTCCGATGGGAGTTCGCCCGAGATCCGGAAAGATGTCGGCTTCTATACGCCGCAACGTTATCCAGGCGTAGCGCTCGGACCACTTGCCATTCCGACTTGCATGCCAATCCCGGGCGATCGCCTCAAAATTGTTGGCCGCAGCGATCGCAGCCTCCCGTTTAGCCTTCCTGCGCTGGTCGCTGGGATCGATCCCCTTGGCGAGCTGGGCCTTAGCGTGGTCGCGCCAGGAGCGTGCGTCGGCGAGACCGGTCGCCGGATAGGCACCGCCGGAAAGGACCTTCTGCTTCCCTTCGAATTGATAAGCGAGTCGCCAGAGCTTCGAGCCGTTTGGATTAACAAGCAAATTCAAGCCTTGCCCGTCGGCTCGCTTGTAGGGCTTGCCGCTCGGTTTAAGGGCCCGAATGGCAGTGTCCGTCAGGGGCATGTTGGTATCACCGGCAACACTGCGGGCGGTACCAACACTGATACCAACACGCTCATTGACGAGACGTCGGCTGGAGGCATGTTGGTATCATAGCAAAGAGCGTGAGATATACCAACAAAGATACCAACAAATTTCCGAGATGCGGCGAGACGCTACGAGGCCGCATGAGACACCTGTTCGCGATTATCTTGCTGATTCTGTGCATATTTCCGAGCGAAACAGTGCCTGATGAAATGCCCTGAGATGAGGGGGTTGGTCGGGGAGACAGGATTCGAACCTGCGACATCCTGCTCCCAAAGCAGGCGCGCTACCGGGCTGCGCTACTCCCCGACCTCCAGGCAGCTTCCTGGCGACCGACCGGTGGTGGGCCCGGCAGGATTCGAACCCGCGACCTAGCCGTTATGAGCGGCCAGCTCTAACCGCTGAGCTACAGGCCCTTCCGGACACCGCGTGGCCCCGGCCGGTGGGGCGCTCGGTAGACACGGGCAGGCGCGCTGGCAAGCGGCCTAACGCATAACGGCTCCGACAATTTCGCCCACGCTCGTCGGTGCGACGCCGCGCAACTCGAGATAGGCGAAAATCCGATCGAGCCAGTCGTAAAGCCGTTCGAGGTCTGCCGCCGTGCGGACGTAGGGGGTATGTCCGACGGCCAGCGAGGGGCTGTGGAAGCTCAGAACGATCAAGGGCAGTCCGTCGTCGAGCGCCATGTCGATGCCGCGCAGCGCTTCTTCGGCGGTCGTGCCCTCGGGGGTGAGAGCGATCCGCTCCAACAGGCCGAGCCGCGCCATCACTCCGCTTGCGCGCGGAATCTTTGCCAGCAGGGACTGGAGCGAGCGGCCCTGCTTGCGGAGCATCCCGAAATATACCGTGGTGAGCGGCAGTTCGAGCAGCGTATGATCGCCGTCCACCCAGTAAGGCGTGAGCGGGTGACGGCTGTAATCGGGCCCGTGCCCTGCGCTGTAATCGTAGTTCGCGCGCACCGAGCTGTCGATCGGCACTCCCGCCTCACGCAGCAGTTTCGCGGTGTTGGGGCCAAGCCCGTAACGCCCGGCGCGATAGATCAGCGGGTCGGTACCGAAGGCTTCGGCGATCGCGCTCTGGAGGCGAAGGAATTTCTCGCTTTCAAGCGCCGCGGGCAGGTTGCCCGCGAAGCTGTTTCGAACGCCGACCTCCTCGTCGAACGGGGGATTGACCCATGGGTGGAGCTGGATGCCGACTTCGGCGCGCCTTGCGCGAACCGCATCGCCAATGATTTCCACCGCGCGCGCATCGGTGACGATCGGCCAGTCGACGAGATAGACCGGCACCACGCCCTGATCCTCGCAGAACGACTGGAAGCGCGGGATGGCCTCGACGTGGGTGAGCCCATGTTGGTCGCGCGTGAAGGGTCCGCTCCAATCGAACTCTTCCTCGGTATCGACCGTAAGCAGCACGCGCTGACCGAAACCCGGCCCGAAGTGAGCAACGCGGTCCCCTGGCGGCGGTTCGGTTATCGGCCGGTCCATCATGCCCCCAGAACTCAACGGCCGACGAATCGCCTCGTCGCCCTCGCACCGCACCTAACCGTGAGCGGCGTCGGCCTCGACGGGGCTAGGATCGCGCTTCGCTGCGGTCAAGCGGGGGAGGGCCGCGATCAGCCGGTCCCCCTCGCGCTCGAGCGTGCCTCCAATCGCGCGAACCTCGGCGCGGGCGAGGCGAAGGGCGAAGCCGGCTCCAAACATTCCGGCGCTGACAGCCCCGCCTCCCGCGCGGCCATCGGCGGCAAACACGTCGTCCGCCTGCGCCAGTGCGGCAGGAAGCGTAGCGGACAGGCAGACCGTTTCGCCCTCAGCTGCGAGTTCGAGTACGAGCACTTCGCCTGCTCCAGCCGCGCCTGTCAGGGTCGCCAGAAGGCGCCAGCCCAACGCCTCGGCATCGTGAGTTTCGAGCGGGATCGAGAGCGGGCCAGGAGCGCTCATGAGATCGAATCGGGCTCCCCGCGGAACGAGCACCTCGTCGAGCTGCCGGGCAAGCGTGGCGATGATGCCGGCCCAATCGGCTTCGCCCGCCTCGAGTTGCAGCGCGCCAGTCTCGAGCTTGGCCAGCCGGTCGAGCTCTTCGAACCCGGCGAGGATGCGCGCGGCATCTCCCGCGATTGCTGCCGCGAGTGCGCGATATTCGTGCGGCGTCGGTCCGAACAGCTGCTGCTGGATGACCTCCGCAAAACCCTGGATCGCGTTGACCGGGGTCTTCAGCTCGTGGAGTAATTGCCGCATCCGGTCGGACGCCGGGTCGCGCGGGGGTCCGACGACCTCGGGCCGAGGTGGACGACGGGATCGCCCCACATAGCCGAGGAAGCGGCCACCCGGATCACTGAACCGCGGAGCGGCATCGATCACCCAATCGCCTGCCACTGCAGGCGCACCCTGCCAGGCAACCTTTTCGGCGACGATCGGTCGGTGATTACCCGGACGGACATTGGCTGGTGCCAGAAGGGCGCCGACGACCATCGGCGCGACGGATGCGTCGGCCCAGTCGATCCGCGCTTCGGCATCGGTGGTGAAAGCAAACCCCTCGACTGCGCGCGACTTCGCCTCGCCACGCTCGCCCAGCGGCAGCCGTGGGTCCTCCTCGGCAAGCGTGGACGAGGCGCGGTGCTTGCGGAACGCCTCGATCCGCTTGACCAGCGCGCCGATTTCGCTGTCGTCCGCGGCGCTTGCCGGCACAGCGGCGGGGATCGGGGTAGACGTCGCGGCGGCGGCATCCTCGAAGTCGTTCGCCGGGATTGGCCGGCTGGGCGCGGCGCTATCGGCTTCCACAACGAGATCGAGCGGTTCGTCGCCGTCGGCAATCACGCGCTCAGGGCGCGGCAGACCGCGATCGCGTACGCCGAGGCGTTCGAGCAATTCCTGCGTCGGGACCGGCAGATCGCGGCGCAGGCGCAGAAATCCACGTGCGCGGATGGGCAAGCGGGGAACCAGCGCATCCCAGTCTTCCGTCCCAAGCTGGGCCACGCCCAGCGCGGCCGATGCGACTTCAGGTTCGTCCTCGGCCAAGTGCAGCGCAAGCTCTGGATTGCGGAACCGCAGGCCCGGCTCGCGAATCATCCGCGCGCGCTCGTCCGCCGGGATTGCCTCTCCGAGCGCGGCCAGCCGCAGCCAGGCGGCCGCCAGCAGGCTTTCGTCGCGCCCGTGGCGGCGGCTGCCGAGCAGGTCGAGCAACTGGCGGAACTGCGTGCGCGCGGCGCGCTCGCCGGACGCGCGGTGGCGCAGTACCGTGGCGAGGCGATCGTCGAAATGCATGGCGCTCCTGATATGGCACTCCCAAAGATATCCGGAAGGAGCACCGGTGACTTGTCGACTATCATGCGTTGCTCCGGGCGGCATCGCTGATGGACCGTGCGTTGCAATGCGGGACAATTGCTGGCAGAAACAATAAAATTATGCGGCAGCGCGACTCAGCGTTGTCTAAGTTGCCCTATGTTAAAAGGGCGTGGCACGAACCCGGGGGCGCGGTAATGGCCAATCTCGACGATATAGACCGGAAATTGCTGGCGGAATTGCAGGCCGAGGGGCGGGTTACCAACGTCGAACTCGCCAGTCGGGTCGGACTGACCGCTCCGCCATGTCTGCGACGCGTTCGCAGCCTTGAGGAAGAAGGGGTCATCCGCGGCTATCATGCCGACCTCGATCCCTCGAAACTCGGCTTTGCGATCACCGTTTTTGCGATGGTAAGTCTCAAGAGCCAGGCCGAAAGCGCGCTGCGCGAGTTCGAGGATCACATGAAGTCGCTGCCCGAAGTGCGCGAGTGCCACATGCTCAACGGCGAAATCGACTTTATCCTCAAGATCGTCAGCCAGGACCTGCAGAGCTTCCAGGAATTCCTCACCAGCAAGCTGACCCCCGCGCCCAACGTCGACAGCGTGAAGACTTCGCTGACCATCCGCACGGCGAAGCACGAACCCGGGGTCCCGCTGGAGGTGTGAGGTGGCGCGACTGGCGTTGGCCGCCCGCGCAACGGCGAACAGGGATACACTTCACGGAACAGCGTCCCCCGACGGGGGTATGCTACCTTAGGCCTCCCGCTCTTTCAGCCAATCCTCGAGCCACTTGATCGAGTAGTCGCCGCTAAGCACGTCGGGCTGGCGGATCAGTTCCTGATGCAGCGGGATCGAGGTCTTCACTCCCTCGACGACCATTTCTTCGAGCGCCCGGCGAAGTCGCATGATGCAACCTTCGCGTGTGCGGCCGTAGACGATCAGCTTGGCGATCATGCTGTCGTAGTATGGGGGGATGCGGTAGCCGGCGTAGAGCCCGCTATCGACCCGCACATGCATGCCGCCCGCCGCGTGATAGGCGGTCACCATCCCGGGTGAGGGAGCGAAGGTCCATGGGTCCTCCGCGTTGATGCGGCACTCGATGGCGTGGCCCTTGAACTCGACTTCGTCCTGCGTGACCGACAGGGGCTTGCCGTCGGCGATGCGAATCTGTTCGCGCACGAGGTCCAGCCCGGTAATCGCCTCGGTCACCGGGTGTTCGACCTGCAGGCGGGTGTTCATCTCGATGAAGTAGAACTCGCCGTCTTCCCACAGGAATTCGATCGTCCCCGCGCCGCGGTACCCCATGTCGGCCATCGCCTTGGCGCAGACCCCACCCATGCGCGCGCGATCTTCGGGGGTGATTACGGGGGAGGGCGCTTCCTCAAGCACCTTCTGGTGGCGCCGCTGGAGCGAGCAGTCGCGCTCGCCGAGGTGAATCGCCGCGCCGTTGCCATCGCCGAACACCTGGAATTCGATGTGGCGAGGGTTGCCGAGATACTTCTCGATATAGACGGTCGCGTCGCCGAACGCCGCCTTCGCCTCGCTTCCGGCCTGTCGCATCAGCGTCTCGAGCGTGTCCTCGCTCTCGCAGACCTTCATGCCCCGGCCGCCGCCGCCCGAGGCCGCCTTGATGATCACGGGATAGCCAATCTCGGCAGCGATCTTCTTCGCTTCCTCGATTTCGGAAACCGCGCCGTCGCTACCCGGCACCAGCGGCAGGCCGAGTTTGCCGGCGGTGCGCTTGGCCTCGACCTTGTCGCCCATCGTGACGATATGTTCGGGCTTGGGGCCGATCCAGGTGATCCCGTGCGCCTCGACGATCTCGGCGAACTTGGCGTTCTCGGACAGGAAGCCATAGCCCGGGTGGATCGCGTCGGCCTGCGCGATTTCGGCGGCCGAGATGATCGCCGCGACGTTGAGATAGCTGTCGGTGGCTGGCGGAGGTCCGATGCACACCGCGTGGTCGGCCAGGCGCACGTGCATCGCGTCGGCGTCGGCGGTGGAATGCACCGCCACTGTCTCGATGCCCATTTCGTGCGCGGCGCGGTGGATGCGCAGCGCGATCTCGCCGCGGTTGGCGATTAATATACGAGAGATACCCATGCTGGCGTCAGCCGATCACGACCAGCGGCTGGTCGAATTCGACCGGCTGGGCGTTCTCGACGAGGATCGCCTTGATCGTACCGGCCTTGTCGGCGGTGATCGGGTTCATCACCTTCATCGCCTCGACGATGACGAGCGTATCGCCCTTTTTCACGCTGTCGCCTACCTTCACGAACGGCGCCGAACCGGGCTCCGCCGAAAGATAAACAGTGCCGACCATCGGCGATTTCAGCGCTCCGGCAACATCGGCCGATGCTTCCGCTGCGGGAGCAGCCGCCGCCGGAGCGGCCTGCGGGGCCGGTGCAGCCATAGCGACCGGCGCGGTCATCGCAACACCGCCGCCCCGCGCAACACGCACCTTGCGGTCGCCATCCTCGACTTCAATTTCGGTGAGTCCCGTCTCGGCGAGCAGCTCGGCGAGCTCGCGGACCAGCTTGGTATCGACGTTCATGCCCGAGCTACGCCCGGCGGCGCCCTTTGTTTCGGCCATATTTGCCTCTTGTTATGTCAGGCGGGTGCCTATGCGCGGGGCAAGCCGCGCTGGCAAGTCTGCCAGGTTAGAGCGCGGCCGCCTTTTCCAGTGCAACGACGTAGCCCATCGGGCCGAGGCCTTTCACTTCGTCCACTGCGCCCATGCCGACGTAGGAGCGGTGGCGGAAAGCCTCGCGCGTCGAAGGATCTGACAGGTGCACTTCGATGACCGGCACCTCGATCGCGCGAATCGCGTCGAGCAGCGCGATCGAGGTGTGGGTATAGGCACCGGCATTGAGCAGTACCGCCCTGGCACCGTCCGCGCGCGCCTCGTGCAGCCAGTCGACGAGATGGCCCTCGTGATTCGACTGGCGCAGGTCGACTTCGAGTCCAAGCTCGCGCGCGCGGTCCTCAAGCATCCCGGCGATGTCGTCGAGCGTCGCCGAACCATAGATCTCTGGTTCGCGCGTGCCGAGCAGGTTCAGGTTCGGACCGTTGAGGACGTAGACCAGATTGGATGCCATCGTCTCCGCTTAGCGGGACGGCGGCGCGGCTGCTAGAGCTTCGCGAGTACGGTGTCGGTATCGCGGGCCGGAGCGGTCGACTCTCCCGAGAGCGGCTCGAACGAGTGGCCGCACAGCGTCAGGTCCGAGAGGCCGCCGAGGTGAAAGAACCCGAGCGACGGGACCTCATCGACGCGGCGAGCCTTCGCCGGGTTCGCCGCACGCAGGTAAGGCGTGCCGTTGCGCTCGACGAGTTGATGCGGGTGCAATTCGATCTCGGCGCTATTGTAGCGCGCCTTCACCGCTGCCCTGCGCTCGATGGCGAGGGTGCAGAGCGCGATCTTGGTGGCCGTGTCGGCTTGAGCGTTGTGCATTGCAACATAATAGGTAGGCTGGCGGATAGTTCCAGTGCCGATCGGTTGCCCCGCAGGAACTCGAATGGTTAGACGGTTATGATCAGCCCTCGACTCCCTTGACCTTCCCCCACTGCCTGGCGGCGGTGTAGCCAAGATAGCCTGTTCCGAAGAGCGCGTAGAGCTCGTCAGGCAGTCCGCACAGATAAGTGGTCATCGCGCCCGCGATGCGGGAGGCGGCATCGGGCTGGAAAAGGGACAGCATTCCGACCGGCAGCGCGAAGAGCAGCATCGTATACATCACATAAAGAAAGCTCGGACGCGCGCGACTTGTCCACGGATCGGTCGATTGAGCTTCGGTGACGATTGCGGAAAGGCGCGCCTCGATCTGCTTCAATTCCTGTGTGCCCTCAAGCTCGATCAGTGCAAGCTTCGCCTTCGCGCGGGCCTCCTTGTCGGGGATGATCTTGTCTATGATCGATGCGAGAGGACCGACGAGGGTTTCGAGGATGGGCATGAACGATCTCCTGATTCGTGGGTGGAGTAACCAAAACGGTTCATGTAGGAAACTACGTTTCCCAAAACCGGCCAAGCATTTGCGTTTGACAGGTGACGCGGGGCTAACCAAGAACGCCTCGGGCAGTAACGCGTGGTGCGCCGCCGCCCGAGGTAGGGGATCCGCGGTGCGGCGCAGCCGGGTGACATCGTTCGACGTGGCCGAAGCGGCGGGCGTGAGCCAATCGACCGTCAGCCGTGCCCTTGCCGGATCTCCCTCGATCACTGAAGAAACCCGCGCACGGGTCGAGGCGGCTGCCATTGACCTGGGTTATCACGTCGACGCCCGTGCGGCCCGGCTGCGCAGCGGACGCACCGGGACGCTGGCGATCGTTGTCGTGGGGAGAAGTGGTTTCGACCCCACGCGCGTCAGTGGTTTCCACTACGCGCTCCTCGGTAGCACTTGTGCCGCTGCAGCGGAGTGCGGCTATCAATCGCTCGTCTCGTTTCAGTCCGACCCCAGCGAATTCGGCTGGAACTACGTCGCGCAGGGACAGGCCGATGGGCTGGTGGTCATGGGTACCAGCGTCAACCGCGCAGCGTGGGCGGACCTGGTCCAGACGGATCCCGTAGGTCCTGTTGCCGTCTGGGGCGCGCCACACAATGACGGGCGCTGGGTGCGCGCGGACAACGCCCACGGCGCCAGTCTTGCCGTCGAACGCCTCATCGCCGCCGGCTATCGGCGGATCGGCTTCCTTGGCACCGTCGACGCCCAACATCCGCAGTTCGCGGAGCGATACGATGGGTACTGCGCGACGCTTGAGCGCCACGGTTGCGAGCCGATCGTCCCGTTCGAAGTATCCGGGGCGGACCGCGTCGCTGGCGGCCGAGAGACGGTTGCGCGGCTTCTGGCGTCCGCTGAGCCGCCCGATGCGGTCTTCGCGGCAAACGACGCCATTGCGCTTGGCGCTCTTGAAGCGCTCGATCGGGCCGGGGTGCGGGTGCCCGATGAATTCGGTGTAGTCGGTTTCGACGGGCTTGCCGCAGGCGTCCACGCGCATCCGCCCCTCACCACGATCGAACCCGATTTCGCAGATGCGGGCCGCGCGCTCGTCTCGCGCATCTGCGATCCCGAGAGCGAACCGACACGCCGCGTATCGGTTCAGCTTGTCGAGCGCGGCAGCGTGCGCCCGGCACGGTGACCGTCAGGTCGGGCGGGGAAGTGCAGTTGTCACCTTCATCGCCTCCATCGAGAAGGTCGAGCTGACGTCGCTCAGCCCCGGCACCGCTGCGATCAGCCGTTGATAGATGCGGTCGTAGTGCGCGATGTCGCGCACCGCGATCTTGAGCAGGTAATCCACTTCGCCCGCCATCCGGTGACACTCGAGGATTTCCGGGATCGCGGCGATCCCCTTGGCGAAGGCAGACAGCCACTCGGGGTCGTGCCGCCCTGTGCGCATGGCGACGAAGACTGTAGTCGGAAGGCCGGCAACGACCGGATCGAGCAACGCCACGCGACGCGCGATGACGCCTGCGTCCTCCATCCGCCTGATCCGCCGCCAGCACGGATTGGTCGATAATCCGACCCGTTCCCCGATTGCCTGAATCGTCAGCGACGCGTCCCGTTGCAATTCGGCGAGGATCGCCCAGTCGATCGTATCGAGTTCCACGATTTAGTCCATCTATGGGATGAGATCACGCGCATGATAGCTACGACGGGTAACTTTGGGAACAATTTCGAACGTTCAGGTGATAGGATAACTGGCCTTACTGATCAGGAGGAAGAAGCTCATGGGGCTGCGCACATTGTTCACCGACCATCCGGCGTCCGTCGGCGAGAGCTATGGCGAGCATCTCGTTCAGGCGACCGGCTTTGGGGCGCGGATGATGCTCGGCGGCCTTGCTTGCATCCTGCATGGACTGCTACCATTCCTGTTCGTGAAGACCGGAAGCAAGCAGGTCGTGAAGCTCCATGGCCGCATGGTCACCGGCCGAAGCAAGCCGCAGCCGGGCATCCTCGATTTCGTGATCTGATCGTCCCGAAGCGGACCGGAGAGGATGACGAGATCTGAGAGTACCTCCCCGGCCCAGTCGGCTTCAGGGCTTTTTCAGGAACCAGTCGCTGTTGAGGATCTCCACCCGGTGGTCAGTGATGAACCAGGCTTGCGCGACCGGATCGTAGTCGCAGGTAAAAGCCCGAGTCAGGAAGCTAGCCGCGTCGCCCCGGCGCCCGAAGAACTGGGGAAACCGATCCGGGAGCGTATCGGCGTCTTCAGCGGCCAAACCGGCCATTGCGGCTTCGCAAGCACCCCTGCTGGCATAGGGCGTTTCAAGGTTGTCGATGTGATGCGCCATTGCGGGCGCAGTGACGGCGAGTGCACCCAGACCGAGGGCGGCGAACAGGTTACGCATGGGATAACTCCGTTTCCTTGACTTGCGGCCACGCTTGGGCCGCCGTTCGGCACGCTATCTACAATGATGGGGATGCCCATGATGGGCCGCTGATGAATTGCCGATGTTTTGCCGAAGGGCGCCGTTAGGCCGTGGCCTTCGCACCGGGGAAGGAACGACCGGCTGCGTCATGAGCTTGGCCAAGTCGATGTCGGGATCGCAAGGGCCAAGGGTTTGAAGGCTCGGATGCCCAGCGCTCCGCGCGAAGGAACACGTTGGAGCACCGGCTCTCGGTGGTCGATGAATATCTTGGGCAGGGTAAGCTTAGCCCGAACGGATCGACACCGAGTTCGACCAGGGCGAAATGGGGACAGGAGCAGCGGACGCGAAGCTCACCGAAGGGGGAGCCTGAAGCCGGAAGGGGTTTGATATGCGCCAGCGGCGATCTTTCAATCAGCAACCATTTGGGTTGGCCGGCGCTGCCTGCTAGGGGCCGCGCCGCAATGATCACTATCGACAACCTCACCGTGCGGCTTGGCGGGCGCGCAATCCTGCAGGATGCCTCGGCCGCAATACCGCCGGGCGCCCGGATCGGGCTTATCGGCCGCAACGGAGCCGGCAAGTCGACGCTTATGAAGGCCCTGATTGGCGAGATAGAGCCGGATCAGGGTTCGATCGAAATGCCCCGCCGCGCGCGCGTCGGCTACATCGCTCAGGAAGCGCCTAGCGGGTCGATCACGCCGTTCGACGCAGTGCTTGCAGGGGATGCCGAGCGCGCGCGCCTGCTCGAGGAAGCCGAAACTTGTACCGACATGGACCGCTTGGGCGACGTGCATGAGCGGTTGTTGGCGATCGACGCCTACGCCGCGCCCTCGCGCGCAGCGATCATCCTGACCGGCCTCGGCTTCGACGAAGCTATGCAGGCGCAGCCGCTCGACACCTTTTCAGGTGGCTGGAAGATGCGGGTCGCGCTCGGCGCTCTGCTGCTGTCGAACCCCGATATCATGCTTCTCGACGAGCCGTCGAACCACCTCGACCTCGAAGCGACCTTGTGGCTGGAGAACTTTCTCAAGTCGTACCAGGGCACGCTCATCGTCATCAGCCATGAACGCGACCTGCTCAACAACGTGGTCACCGCGATCCTGCACCTCCAGGATGGCAAGCTGACGCTTTATCCGGGCGGGTACGACGCCTTCGAGAAGCAGCGGACGGAACGCGCTGCCCAGCTCGCGGCGGCGAAGGCTGCGCAGGACGCCCAGCGCGCCCGGTTGCAAGATTACGTCGCGCGCAACAGCGCCCGCGCGTCGACTGCAAAGCAAGCGCAGTCGCGCGCGAAGATGCTGGCGAAGATGCAGCCGATCGCCGCGTTGATCGAAGATCCGAGCCTGAGCTTCGACTTCCCCAGCCCCGACGAGATGCGCCCGCCGCTCATCACGCTGGACCTCGCAGCGGTCGGCTACGCAGACACGCCGGTCCTGCAGAGGCTCAACTTGCGGATCGACCCCGACGACCGGATCGCGCTGCTCGGTCGGAACGGCAACGGCAAAACCACGCTTGCGCGCCTGCTGGCTGCCCAGCTTGCCCCGATGGACGGCGCGATGCAGGCATCCGGACGAATGCGAGTGGGGTATTTCACCCAGTACCAGGTCGAAGAGCTGTCTGCGGACGGCACCCCGCTCGACCACATGACCCGGGCGATGGAGGGCGCACCGCCAGGCGCGGTGCGGGCCCAGCTCGGCCGATTCGGGTTCTCGGGTCACCGAGCCACCGCGCGGATCGGCACGCTTTCTGGCGGCGAGCGGGCGCGGCTCGCGCTTGCGCTTATCACCCGGGACGCGCCGCACCTCCTGATTCTCGACGAGCCGACCAACCACCTCGACGTCGACGCGCGGGAGGCGCTGGTCCAGGCGCTCAATGCGTTCGACGGGGCCGTCATCCTGATCAGCCACGACCGGCATATGGTCGAGTTGACCGCCGACCGGCTCGTTCTCGTCGACGGGGGCACGGCGAAGGAATACGCCGGCAGCATCGAGGATTACATCGACTTCGTGCTCGGTCGGAACCAGCCGCGCGAAGGCAGCGGCGCGAAGCAGAAGAAGGACAAGCGCGCCTCCGCCAAGGACCGCGAAGTTTTGCGCCTTGCCCGCAGCAGTGTGACCGCGACCGAAAAGGCACTCACGCGACTGCAGGATAAGCTTGCAGCGCTCGATGAGTCGCTTGCCGATTCTTCGATCGCACGCGCGTCGCCCGCCGATCTGCTGCGCGAGCGCGCGACAGTCGCGGCACAATTGGAAGAGGCCGAGTTGCAGTGGCTCGACGCGCAGGAGAACCTCGAGAAGGCCGAGGTCTGAGCGCGATGCGAACTCGCCTCAGCGTGTGTGTCCGCAAGCGGCGTTTCGGATCGGTAGAGGACGCGATGGCGGCGGCCTGCAACGCCGAGGCGGACCTGCGGCATTACCGCTGCGATCGGTGCGGGGCGTACCACCTGACCAGTCGGCGAAAAGGCAAACGCATCCCGCGTCCGCAATCGAACGAAGCGGTCGCGCGATGAGCGGTCTCATCCTGTTCAACAAGCCGTACGGCGTGCTCTCGCAATTCACCGACGAGAGACAGGGTGCGCCTCGCCCGACGCTGGCGCAGTTCATCGACGCACCAGGATTTTATCCCGCCGGACGGCTCGATTTCGACAGCGAGGGCCTGCTCGTCCTGTGCAACGAGGGACGCTTGCAGGCGCGCATCGCCGATCCGCGCTTCAAGATGGCGAAGACCTACCTCGCGCACGTCGAAGGCGAGCCTGACGATGAGGCAATGGAGGCGCTGCGGCGCGGCGTTCGGCTCAAGGACGGCCAAACGGGGCCCGCCAAAGCCGAACGGATCGCTGACCCGGAACTTTGGCAGCGCGATCCCCCGATTCGAGTGCGCAAGACCGTGCCCGACAGCTGGCTTCGCCTGACGATCACCGAGGGCAGGAACCGGCAAGTGCGCCGCATGACGGCGGCAGTGGGTCATCCTACCTTGAGGCTGGTTCGCTGGTCGGTGGGCGAGTGGACGCTCGACGGGCTGGCACCGGGCGAATGGCGCCGCGCCTGATCGCGCGCAGCTACACTGGCTCGGCCAAGGCGAGTGCGCCGCGATTGACGAGATCGGCAACCAATTGGGCAACATCCCGCGAAGCGAGTTCTCCGGCATCAGCAGCGAAGCGTGAACTGCCGCACAAGCGCTCGGCGATGCACATCGCAGAGCCGGCGCACGCATAGCGATTGCCGTCCACGAACAAGTCGACGGAATCAGGGCCGTGTCGGAAGAAGGAGAAGCGGCTCGCGGGATTGCGTTCGAACCAGACGCGACCGGTCGCGCCATCGCCCAATTCTGTGGGCGACACTTGCTTCTCCGGTGCCCAATCGAGCCGCTCGTCCTTCGGCGCGGTGATATATCGGCCGAACCATGATGCGAAATCCGTCCCGTCGCTCAGCGCGCCCAGAACCATGTCCCGCAAGCGAGCGATAGCGGTCGCGGAGATCTCGCCCGGATTGGCATCCACGTCGAGGTCGGGGTCCGAGTACCGATCGTCCTCGTCCAGTGTGTCCAGCACGTGGTCCGCCCACGCCGACACGAGATCGCCCCGCGACGGCGCGCGAAAGCCGACCGAATACGTCATGCAATCGTCGCCCACCGCTACACCGTCGTGGGCGAAGCCGGGCGGCACGTAGAGAATGTCGCCCGGTTCCAGCACCCACTCTTCCACCGGCTCGAAATCCGCGAGCAGGCGCAGGCTGTCGTGCGGCAGCAGGGCTGCGGTATCGTCGCATCGGGACCCGATACGCCAGCGCCGCCGACCGAGCCCCTGAATGAGAAACACGTCGTACTGATCGAAATGCGGGCCGACGCCCCCTCCGTCGACGGCATAGCTCACCATGACGTCGTCGATCCGCCAGTCGGGGATGAAGCGGAACGGCTCGATCAGCGCGGCAACCGCTGGCACGTGATGGTCGACGGCCTGGACGAGCAGGGTCCAGGGGGATTCGCCAAGTCCGGCGAAGCGATCGGGCGCGAGCGGGCCGGGTTCGAGCTCCCATTGGTCGGGGCTGACGTTCCGCACGAGACGGGATTCGATCTGAGGTTCGCAGGCAAGTCCCGCAAGCTCGTCCGGCTCGAGCGGGTTGGTCCACTCGCGCCAGGGATTGCGAATAAGGAGCGGTCGCTTCTGCCAGGTTTCACGAAGAAAGCGCGCCGCGTCGAAATCGCGGAAGTCCGGCACTAGCGCTCCAACTTCTCGTCGGCCTCGGCCATCAGGTCCATGAAATTCCGGGCAGCCTCCCGGTCGGCGGGGTCGGCAAACGCGACATCGAGATCCGGCGCTGCTCCAAGCATGTAGAGGACCGACCATAGAGCGAATCGCTGCCCGCGATCGGCCGACAGTCCGAGGTCGACCTGCATCTTCTCGATGCCGGCTTCCCGCGCCCCCTTCGCCAGTTGATCGAGCGAGCGGGTGCCGAAGTAGCGATACATCAAATCGTCGAGTTGCATCGTGTCGCGCTACCACGCACCGTCATTGCCGTCACGCCATCGCAGTGGCCACGTCGAGCCGAGGGATCGCGACCGAACGACGTCCGGAGAAATCGGTGCGGACGACGACGAGGTCGCTTTTTTCGAGATGTTCGAGCATCCGGCGCGCGCGCCCGATCGACCGGGTTCCGTAAAGAACCGCGAGAGCCTCGTCGTCCGGGCAGGGCTGGCCCGCGATCGCGGCTTTTCCGATCGCGAGAAAGGGCGCCATGAGATCGGCGGGTATTGTCTCGGCGATCCCGAGCAGGCGCGCATCCTGCTCGTCGGCCTCGTCCGGCTCGAGGCCTGCAAGAGCCGTCGAAAAGCTCCTGCGAAACTGCGCGGCATCGAGCCCGTGGTTTCTTAGTCCGCGCATCCGGCACCGAACCGTGAAATCCTGGAAGAGTGTTGCCGCAGGTACGAACGTGCATCCGTCCTCGCTAGCCATCTCCTCCATCAGCTCGCGCACCACGATCGTGGCTTCGTTCGGCGACAACTCGGGCTGGGGCGGGATGCTGCCCTGGATATCCTGTCTCGCGATTGTCTCCTGTAGCGACGCGGCGGCGGCTCGCGCGGGCTCACCGGCGGTCCGGAGGTCGGCCTGCGGGGGAGGATCTTCGGACGGCGCATGAAGGAGAGCGGCCATGTCGTCCCCGGTGGCGACCGGCGGAGGCGTCAGGCCGGCAATCGTCGACTTGGCGCGTGTCTGCACGCTGCCGATTTTCACGGATACGGGGCGTCGGCTGATAGCCGGGCCAAGCCCCAGGAAATGACCGCGCTCGAGGTCGCGGATCTGTTCCGCCTGGCGGCGCTCCATGCCGAGGAGATCGGCTGCACGGACCATGTCGATATCGAGGAACGTGCGACCCATGAGAAAATTCGACGCCTCGGCCGCAACGTTCTTGGCCAGCTTCGCAAGACGCTGGGTGGCAATAACGCCGGCGAGCCCCCGCTTGCGACCGCGACACATCAGGTTGGTCATGGCAGCGAGCGAGCTGCGGCGCGCCTCGTCGCTCACTTCCCCCGATGCGGATGGCGCGAATAGCTGCGCCTCGTCGACGATCACCAGCGCCGGATACCAGTGCTTGTCAGGTGCATCGAACAGGGTGCTGAGGAAGAGCGCTGCGCAGCGCATCTGGTTGTCGATTTCCAGTCCGTCCAGAGCCAGCACGACAGAAGCGCGATGTTCGCGCGCGCGCGCGGCCAGTCGGGCGATCTCGGTATCGGAATATGCGGCGCCGTCGATCACCACGTGGCCGAACTCTTCCGCCAGACTGACGAAGTCGCCCTCGGGATCGATCACGATCTGCTGGACGATCGCAGCGCTCTTCTCGATCATTCGGCGAAGCAGATGGGATTTCCCGGACCCGCTGTTCCCTTGGACGAGCAACCTCGTGGCGAGCAGTTCTTCGACATCCAGGTAAACGGATGATCCGCCCGCGTCGGCGCCGAGATCAATCTGATTCTTCACCGGTCCTTCGTAGCAAGCTCACCGGCTCGCTCACGCCGGGCTAGCCGGTTTTCCGCAGGTTTGGTTTCAGTGCACCAGATGAAACGGCGCGAGTGGTTCGGCGGCGCTCGATGCCCGCTCGTCGATGGCGACTGGGCGGCGGGGATCATGTATGTCGATGAGGCCACTGGTCGGGACGAGAGGATTCGAACCTCCGACCCCCACACCCCCAGTGTGCAAATCGCTTGGTCTAAAAGCGCAAATAAATCATGTAATATCAGCAGAATAAGTGCGATGCAGGCATACTCAACCGAAATTGGGCTCTACCCGTATTTCAAGCTGTTACCGCATCACGGTGATTGCTGTGTGATTGCTGTAAACGCGGATGGGGGCGGGAATGGAACGCAAAAAGCTTACTAGCAAAGTGATCGATGCGGCGGCGGCGCAGTCGCGCGACTACTTCCTGTGGGACCGGGATCTCAAAGGCTTCGGGCTCAAGGTCACGCGCGGCGGTCGCAAGGTGTACGTTGTCCAATACCGCATGGGTGGGCGCGGGTTTCCAACGAAGCGCCGCTCGATCGGAGCTGACGGGAGCCCGTGGACGCCTGCTTCTGCGCGGGCCGAGGCTGAGAGGGTGCTCCACTTGGTCGGCTTGGGCAGGATCCGGCGCTTGCGGACCAGGAAACCAACGACAGCAACTGCACGCACGCTTCGAGCAGCTGGTAGAGCATTTCTTGGAGGCACACGGCAAACGCAATTGGGCGCCGCGCACGTACAACACGCACAAGAGTAACGTTGAGCGCTGGCTCATTCCTGTCCTCGGTAAAAAGTCGCTAAGCGCGATAAGTCGCCGCGACATCACTGAGGTGCTGGATCGCATTCCAAGCGGCAAGCCCGCATTGCCGCGCAACGTGTTTGTTTTGCTGCGGACGATTTTCAACTGGGCGATTGGGCGAGGGGAGCTCGAAAAGCCACCCATGCTGGGAATGAAAGTGCCGCGCGCGGCGCCGGAACGGCATCACATTCTGTCCGATGATGAACTCGTGGTCGTTGCGGCCACGGCGCCCAAGCTAGGGCCAATTTGGGGCAATTTGGTCCACATGCTCATCCTAACGGGACAACGCCTGCGTGAGGTAGCGCATATGGAGTGGTCGGAGCTCAATAGGGCAGGGAGGTTGTGGCAGATTCCGCGAAGTCGGACGAAAAATGGTCGCGATCACGTCGTGCCGCTCAACCAAGCGGCGGTCGCGACACTCGACGGGCTGGCAGGCCCAGACGCGTCCGACTATGCCGAACCCGAATGGCCGCGCTCCGGATTTGTTTTCTCGCACATGCCAGGGAAGCCGATTTCGGGGTTCTCGAAAGTGAAAGCGCGCTTGGACAGGATGCTCACGGCGACGGTCGAGCCTCAGGTCCGACCGTGGCGTTTGCATGACTTGCGGCGCACCGTGGCAACAAATATGCAGCGCCTCGGAGTACGCTTCGAAGTCACCGAGGCGATCCTCAATCACGTGTCCGTTACGCAGGCGGCGATAGCTTCGGTTTACGAGAGGCACGACTGGCTGGACGAGAAGCGCGCGGCGCTCGATGCGTGGGGCGCTAAGCTGCTGTCGCTGATCGAGAGCTACGAGGCGGTGCGCTGGCCGCGCGCAGCGATGGTGCCGGAAAGGGCGGCACGGGTGCGTTCAAAGGCGAAATAGTACATTGTTACGGAATTGGACTCGATGTCCGGAACTGGGCCGTTTGCGGTCTGACGGCTTTTGGACCGAAGATCTCAATTGCTGACGTTCGGAAACTCTCGACTGGCAACGAAAGATATTGGCGCGCCTCATCGCACAATGGCGGAACGGTGAGCGCAGGGTTATCGTTGACCAAATGCGGGCTCCGCGGCTGGTGCATAGGGAGCTTGAAAAGGAGGCGCGTCGTGCAAGAACGGGAGCCCGGTGGTGACTTCATCGTGCACGGCTGCGCGCCGTTGAACGTCGGGCCGCGGGGGATCGCTGCTGGTCGCCCGGTTTCTCACCCCGCAATCGGCCTTTTACGTTCGCAATCACGGCGACATTCCCGCGCTCGAACTCGACCACAGGGTCGAGCTCACCGGCTTGGTCGACGCGGCAGTTCCTCGTTGCCGATGGTAAAACGCACCGCGGCGCTGAACGCAGGCGGCATCGTCTTGTCGACAATCGGGCAGGCAATGCCGATGATCGCAACCCGTAATCCGCCTCGGGTCGCCACCGTGCAAGGAGGAAACACCAATTCAACGTTGGTCTCGTCGTAACAGTTTATCGCCAGCACGGGGTAATCGAGCGAAGCGGCGAGATCGCGCACACCGTCGGGTCCACAGGCAAATTCCCAGTGAACGGTCATGGCGTCCAGCGCGAGCGCGTTCATCATCGGACCAGCTTCCGTCCCTTGCTACTGACTGCGACGTGGGCGCCGTGAAACATATCTCCGTTGTCGAGTGCAATGACGCCGCCCGGATTCTCCGCCCTCACAGCATCGAAAAGACCGGCGATGCGCGCCAAGCCGCCCAGTTGGGTGAATTCCCATTCGCCGCCGCTGTTGCGAACGAGTTCATGATGAGAGGCAACGTAACCGTGCAGGTCGTTTATCTGGAGGAACGTCAGTCGGGTCATGGGTTTCTCGGATCGGGTAGAATGGGCGGGCGGGCTTTTTTGATCGTGCCGATCTCAAGAACCGAAGAGGCGCCGAATTGCTCCGGGCGATTTGCTCACTTCCGTCAGCGAAGCTGAACTGACAGCGTTACGGAACTTCGGTGGATGATAATGGGTTAAGATAAGCGATCCGGTTTGCGCGACGCGGAGCGCACCGCAGATTAACACTCTTCCTGCGCTGAGCACTCAGCCGCAGGAAAAGAAGCATGGGTGAAGAAGTGGCCTTCAAAGTCCTGAACCGTTTCAAGCCTGAAATCGAAGCAATCGAGAAAGGAACACCCGGGCATCCTGGCCCGCTCATCCGCTCGATCGCGCGGTTCGGCCTGTTTATCGCTGGCGCGGTGTTCGCTACGGCATTGATGGTTGGCTCAATCATGCGAAACCATGGGGGTGGGACACCACCAGGCCCGGTCTCACCGGCTAAGGCGACGGCCTTTTCGCCGCCCGATCCGGCACAGATACCCCAGGGGCCCGGGGGCGACGCAGTACGTCGGGGTTTGGCGATATTCGAAAATACCGGGCTTCACGCGGCCGATTACGTCGGCAACTCGATGGCCTGCAAGAATTGCCACCTCGATTCCGGTCGGCGCGCCGATAGTTCGCCAATGTGGGCTGCCTGGGTAAGCTACCCCGAGTTCCGCAAAAAAACGGCTCAATCAACACAATGGAGGACCGGATCATGGGTTGTTTCCGCTATTCCATGAACGCATCAGCCAGTCCTTCTGGCGGGCCCCCTCCTGCTGGCTCAGATGTATACCGGGACTTGCAGAGCTATTTTCACTGGCTGGCCACCGGCGCGCCGACGGGAAAGGAAATGGAGGGCGCAGGTTTTCCGAAGCTGAAGCTGACCTCGGCAGGATACGACCCTAGCCGAGGCGCTCCGCTATACGACCAGCACTGCAGCGGTTGCCACGGCCCACAGGGCGAGGGAGCCATCCAGCAAGATGGTACGGTGATTTACCCTCCGCTGTGGGGTAACGAGAGCTACAACTGGGGCGCGGGCATGGCCCGGGTGGATCTTGCCGCCGCGTTCATCAAGGCGAACATGCCCTTCGACGATCCCGGAAAGCTGAGCGAGCAGGAGGCATGGGACATCGCCGCATACGTCGACAGCCGGGAAAGACCTCGCGACCCCCGTCAAACCGGGAGCATCGCCGCCAACGCAGCAGCGAATTTCAAAGGTCAGCATTCTTTTTACGGGCGAAGAGTTGACGGCAAGATTTTGGGTACGGGTAGCGGTGCGCAATAATTCACGCGGTTCGCTGGTGACAAATATACGCTTACGTCTGCCCTGCGCCGCGGGAACAGACTGGGTGTGCGATCCATTTTTGTACAATCGTGAAGGAGCCGAAAATGGACGCCCGCGATGACATTCAACTTCTGGTCAGCGGAGGTGCCTTCACGTGATCTTTCGCCAACTGTTCGAAGAAGAATCTTCGACTTACACCTACCTGTTCGGATCTCAGGAAACTGGAGAAGCGCTCCTTCTCGACCCTGTTATGGAGACGGTCGAACGCGACCTCCAGGCCATTGCCGATCTCGGCCTGCAGCTGGCATACACTCTCGACACCCATATCCACGCCGATCACATAACCTCCGCCTGTCGCTTGCGCTCGCTCACGGGCTGCAAGGTAGCTTATCCGGCTCAGGACGAGCTGCCGTGCGCCGACGTGGGCGTGGCCGAGGATCGACCATTGGATCTGGGCGAGCTGACTTTTCGTCCGCTGTTCACACCCGGTCATACCGATACGCACCATTGTTATCTGCTCGATTACGGGGGCCAGCGGAGAGTCTTCACTGGCGACGCCCTGCTAATCGATGGCTGCGGTCGGACTGATTTCCAGGGCGGGGACAGCGCCGCGCTTTATCGTTCGGTCAGGGAGAAGATATTCACCCTCCCGGCGGACACATTGGTCTATCCCGCGCATGACTATCACTGCCGTCACGTCTCCACCGTTGGTCAAGAGCGTGAGCGCAACCCCCGGCTGCGCGACGGAATTTCTTTCGAAGAGTTCGAGGACATCATGAACAACCTCGATCTGCCGTATCCCAAGAAGATCGGCGTCGCTGTTCCGGCCAATCGCAAGTGCGGGGATTGCGGCGACGAAGCGGTGGCTGACCTTCGCCGAATTGGTGGCAAGTCGCCCCAAGGGTGGCCGGACTGACACTATGATCGCGAGCCCTATGAAAAGACCGGCTAATCTCAGCTGCCACACAGCTCGGTTCGCCAGGAGCTAGGACGTCGTGGAACCTCTTTCCCCGTTCGTGGCAATTGCCGGCGGCCTGCTGATCGGTATCGCCGCCGGCCTGCTGCTTCTTTCCAATGGTCGCATCGCCGGCATCTCAGGGATGCTGGTGACGGCAACCGGGATCGACAAGGGTGGAACCCCTTGGGGACAGGCGGCCGCGTTCGTCGTCGGCTTGCCGCTAGGCGCGGCACTGGTCGCGGCGTTCATCCGCCGGCCGGAACTGGTCATCGCGGCATCGCCCGCGGCGCTCGTCGTCGCCGGCCTGCTGGTCGGATTCGGCACCCGGCTCGGCAACGGTTGCACCAGCGGTCATGGCGTGTGCGGAATGGCGCGGCTGTCACGCCGTTCGATCGTCGCCACGCTGACCTTCATGGGCATCGCGGCGGCGACCGTCTTCGTCATCCGCCACGTGCTGGGGGCCTGATCATGCGAACTATCCTTGCTGCTTTGCTGGTCGGTGTGATCTTCGGCGCGGGGCTCGCCCTTTCCGACATGATTAATCCGGCCCGTGTGCAGGCCTTCCTCGACGTGGCGGGACGATGGGATCCCACCTTGCTTTACGTGATGGGCTCCGCTCTTGTCGCGTCCGCGGTGGCATACCGTGTCCGGCGCCGGATGACGCATCCCGTCCTGGCGGAGCAATTCCACGTGCCCGGTAACGCCGGGCCCGACCCGCGCCTCCTGACCGGCGCCGCGTTATTCGGGATCGGCTGGGGTGTCGCCGGGTTCTGCCCCGGCCCTGCTATCGCGGGGCTGGTGCAGGGCGCGTGGCAGGTCTGGCTGTTCGTGGCAGCGATGCTGGTGGGCATGGCCGCGCACCGGCTGCTGCCCCGGCCCGCCGAAGAGCCGCGCAGGCAGCAACCCGCAATCTAGGAGATCGAAGATGACCGAATACAAGCAGCTTTCGCCCAATCTTGCGGTGCGCCCCCAGGTGAAGCCGGCCGAAATCGGCGAGCTTGCCGCGCAGGGGTTCAAGGGCATCATCAACGCTCGCCCCGACCACGAGGAGCCGGGGCAGCCGAAGTCGGCCGAGCTCGAAGCCGAGGCCAAGCGCCACGGCCTCGCCTATACCCACATCCCCGTGGTGCCCGGCTAGGCCAGCACCGAAGAGGGCCAGCGGTTCGCCGAGGCGCTGCGCCAGTGCGACGGCAAGGTCGTCAGCTTCTGCCGGTCGGGCGCGCGCGCCGTTGGCTTGTGGGAAATGGCCGGCAAGCCGCAATAGACCGTGCCGAAGCTCGCTCGCTATCTGCCCGTCCTTGCCTGGGGGCGCAGCTACAATCGCCAGACCCTCGTCAATGACGGCGTGGCGGCGGGGATCGTCACATGTTTGCTAAGCTATTGTTATAATAGCATAATCTAAGCGCATGAGCAAGTTTTGAGTACGCTGGCCCTCATGCTAGCATGGGCGCTTGGATGACCCATTTGCCTTGACTGACGAGGACTTCGAGCCGGTCCACTGGTACGAGGACCGCGACCCGACAGGACTGGCTTGGGACTTCGATCCGCTCCACACGATGATAGCATTTTTCGATGAGCGCATCTTCGCCGCTTCCCCGGTCGATGGGGAAATCACGCTGGACCTCGACGAGATCCTTGAGCCCTGTTGCGCCACAATCAAGTCCTGGGGGTTCATCGACCCTGCCGATGCCGGCACACGCCAAGCCGTCGAGTACCTCGAAGAGGAGTGGGAGCTATCGGGGGGAGTGTGTCGGCTGCTCAGGTCGCAGCCGGTAGTCGCGGTCATTCTCTCGGTTTTCGATGCCTATTGGCCCACTCTGAGGCGCGCGCTCTCGAATGATCCGCGTTACATTGATGGGAGCTCTTTCAGGGACGGGGAGTGGCGGCGGGTCTAGCGTTACTGCGGAGCTTGCATGTCCGCTTCGCGCCCCAATTTCGGCCATTCAAGAGGCTGGCGCAGTGACCGAAAAGCTGTCGCTCGTTTAGGATTAAGCGGACGGCGGCAGCGCGCCCTCATCTCGATCCTTCGTGCTGGGGAAGCTCTTAAATTGAAACCTGACCGTCGTTCGGGGTAGAGCGGGAAGGTAAAGGCTGCATTTGCGGCAGACCTGACCAGATTAAGGGTTGGGCAAGCCCATCAGGACCAAGACACCCTTGATGGCTTCCCCAAGTGCGGCATTACCGGCCTCTTCTTCGGTAGGCATCTCCGAGGGGGCAGGCGGTTGGTTGAACGCGAGAAAGCCAAGCTCCTGCGAGTTGCGTTCGTCGGCGTCGAACAGTGACTTGTCGGCCCGATCGACCATGAAGTCGGTCGCCAGCGACGTGCCCGACTTCATCGCTTGCCGCGCCAGGAGCTCCTGCTCAGCGGAGAGCCGCGGCGCTTCGGTGGCGGAGAATTCGGCGGCGCGCAATTCGAGGATCCGGAGGCATTGCGCCCGCTCTTGCGCATCCTGCGCCTGCGGGTCGCAGCGATCCGCGCCGGCGAGCCGCTCGGCCCCCGTCGGCCAGCCCTCTTCGCGCCGTGAAAGCGCGGGACCCGCTACGGGCGACCGATCGCCCGCAGTCCCTACCTGCCGCAGCGGTGCCGAATTGTTCCGCGGCGCGACCTGCGCCACGTCTTGCGCACCGGACGGCGGGCGCGGCTGCGCTGTCGCGACCGAGCGATCGCGGGCCTGCTCAGTGGTGACAAGGGCATCGTTGGGCGCGATCTGGCCGAGTACGACACCAGGTTCAGCAGCAGGAGCCGCGGCGAAGTCGTCGATGCGCACCCGATCCGACCGCTGCTGGGCGAGCGCCGCGCTTCCGGCGGCTAGCCCGAGAGCGGCGATCAAGGCAGCACCGGGGCGCATCACCGTGACTGCGTGATCATGATCGCCTGCCCCGCGGGCTGGGTGATCTGCAGATCTGACAGCCCGCTGCCGTTCTGAATCCAGGTCAGCTGGTTGTTGCCGCTCTGGACCGCGGTCATAGCGTTGTCTGATCCGTTTTGGGTGAGACGCGCCATGTTGTTCTCGCCGTTCTGGGTGAGTGACATGGCATTGCGATCCCCCAGCTGCAAGGCCTCCACGCCCGACGTGGTGAGCCCACCGTTCTGCGCCACGGTCATTACGTTGGCGATGCCGTCCTGCATGAGGTAGGCGACCTGCGCGCCGCTGCCCGACTGAGTGAGCGAAAGATTGTTGTCGTCCTGGCGCTGCTCGATCACGGCATAATGCGCGCCATTGCCGATTTGGGTCGCGCGGGCGGTGTTGCGCGAGCCGGTCTGGTCGATCCGCGCGTACTGCGTGTTGCGGCTCTGTGCGATTACCGCGCTGTTGGCCTCGCCAATCTGGGTGACGAAAGCCCCGCGCCCCTCCGCGCGCACGATCGTGAAGGCCGGTGCCTTCTTGTCGATGGTGACCTTTTCCTTGTGGACGTTGCCTTCAGGGCTCGGATTGCCATTGTTGCCGTTGCACGGATTGCCGGTTCCTTGCCCGCCGCCGGGCTCACATGGATTTCCCGGCGTGGGCTTTGAGGTGTCGGCCATCGCCGGCGCGGCGGCGAGAGACAGTGCGAACGCCGCCGCGAGCGAAGGAATCAGGCGCGAAGTCATTGCTCGTCTCCTGCCGAAGGACCCTGGCGGACGACGACGCGGTTTCCGCCGCCCGATTGCGTGATTGTGGCTCGATTGCCGCTGCCCTGCTGGCTGAGGCGCGCGGCGTTGCACGATCCGTCTTGGACGATCTTGGCCGCTGCCGAGGCGCCGCT
This sequence comes from uncultured Alphaproteobacteria bacterium, assembly GCA_963728375.1. Lineage (GTDB taxonomy): Bacteria > Pseudomonadota > Alphaproteobacteria > Sphingomonadales > Sphingomonadaceae > Tsuneonella. The sequence goes on along the minus strand of CAVSJL010000001.1, from coordinate 615,268 downwards.
CTGCTCGATCGCCAGGCGGCCGCCCTGTCCCTGCTGAACCGCGACCGCAGAGTGATCCTTGCCATGCTGCGAAAGGTTGACGGTGCCGTCAGGATCGGTCCGGACGACCGTGCGGCTGTGCCCGCTCCCGCTGGTATCGACGTGCGTGCCGCCGCGTTCGCCGGTCATGGTGATATCTCCCGGACAAGGCGATACGGGAACCGCCGCTGCAATCCCCGGCAACGCGATCATGGCGGCGAGCGATGCTGCGAACCGGTTAAAATGCGATTGCCTCATATGCCTGGTCCTGTTCGGTTGATCTGAAGAAGCCACCAACCCGGCCCGCCGACGATCGACGAGCCGGGAAGTTGGCGCGGCGGGACCCGAAGCTATACCGCCGCGCCTTGGCTTAGGTGCCCGGGGTGCCCTGGGTCACGGTGGCGGTGTTGTCGGTGCCGGACTGGTTTACGGTCGAATCGTTATTGATGGAATACTGCTTCACGTTGGCTACGTTGTTCGCGCCGATCTGCGTGATCCAGGAGTCGTTGTCGAGGCCGTGCTGGAGGACGTCGGCGGTGTTATCTTGGCCGTCCTGAATCACCGATGAGAATGCGCTGTCGCTTCCCGTATCCTGGGTAACCCGCGCGACGTTGTTAACGAACGGCGAACCGGCGGCTCCCGACTGCGAAATCGTGGAGTTGCCGTGGCTACCGTACTGGCGGCTGGTGGCGGTGTTGTCGGCGCCCGGCTGGCTGATCGACGCCTTGTTGTTGAACCCGATCTGCTCGACGAACGCAGCATATGACGAAGGTAGTTCCTGGGGAGGCAGGGATTCCCCGTCCTGGGTGATCGTCGCGGTATTGGCGTTACCGATCTGGTTGGAAAACGCCGAAGAGTTCGCATTCTGCGTAATAGTCGCAGTGTTGGCCGGGCCGCCGACCGGGCTCGAAATCTGCTGGATGACCGCATTGGTGAACGGCCCTCCCGCGGCCCCGTCCGCCGTGGCGTTCTGGTCGATGGTGGCCGTGTTCGGCCCACCGCTCTGGGTAACTTGTGCGCGGGCGTAGTCCGCATCCTGGTTGACGTCGGAGTTATTGCCGCTGCCGGATTGAGTCACAGTGGCCGTCGAGTTGTTGCCGGTCTGATCGACCGTTGAGACATTCTGCGCGAACGCCGGGGCGGTGAAGAAGGCGATGGCCGAAACCGAAATGAGAAGCTTTTTCATGATCCTTGCCCCTTTCGAAGGGCGAAGAGGCCGGCGCCCCGCTGAGACGCCGGCCACCTCGATTAGAGACCTTGGGTGACGGTGGCGGTGTTGCCGGTGCCGTCCTGGTTCACGGTCGAAGCGTTGTTGTTCGAGCTCTGCGTGACGGTGGCACTGTTGCCGGTGCCGTACTGAACAAGCAGCGACTCATTGTCGGCACCGCTCTGGATCACGTCTGCGGTGTGGCCCGAACCCAGCTGATTGAGCTGGCTGACGTTGCTCACGCCAGACTGCTCGGTGGTAGCGGTGTTGCCGCTGCCACCCTGAATGATGTCAGCCTTCGAGTCGTCGCCGCCCGCCATCTGGGTGATCGTGCCGCTATTGCCCGTGCCAGGCGCGTAATTGTAGCCATACGTGCCCGGAACGATCTGCTCGTAGCCCTGGTAGATCGTTGCACGCGACCGATCCGCCACCTGATCGACAGAGGCGGTGTTGCCATCGCTGATCTGCTCGACATCGACGAAGTTGTAACCGGTGTTCAGGGAAGCGGCCGTGCCCGACTGGGTGACGTTGGCCGTGTTGTTGCTGCCGGCTTGCCAGACGTAGCTGTCAGCATATTCGGACGTGGCCTCCTGCGTAACGGTGGCACTGTTGCCGACAGCCGTTTCCGGACGGGGAACGTACGACTGATAACCCTGGAACAGTGTGCTCACGCCGTTCGCGCCGCGCTGGGTGACCGAGCTGTTGTTCGCGTCGCCATCGACACGGGTATAGTTCTCGGTGTTCGCAGCAGACTGGATGACGCCGGCGGAGTTGCCATTGCCGTTCATCCGCACGCTGCTGTACGCGTTCGATGCGCTCGCCTGCTGGTCTACGTTCGCAGTATTGCCGGTGCTGGCGATGTTGGTCAGTCCCTGTTCGACGAAGCTCTCGTTGTCGGCTCCCGCCTGCGACACGATGGCGCTGTTGCCGTCCCCGTTCTGATCGACGTCCGAGCTGTTGCGGAGGCCGCTCTGGTTGACGTTCGCGCTGTTGTCCGAACCCGCCTGATCAACCGCCGAGACCAAATCCGTGCCATTCTGGATGACCGACGCGTCGAGCAGGCTCGGGTTTTCGCTGCTCAGCTGGTTGATGGTCGAATTGTTGCTGAGGCCCGTCTGCGACACCGTCGCATACGAGGAGGTGGATGCGCCGGGACCGCCCGAGATTTCCTGGCGGATAGCCGAAGTGTTGTCGTCACCGCTCTGCAAAACGCTCGCAACGGCGCGCGAGGCCGGGTTCTGGTCGACCGACGAGATGTTGTCGTTGCCGAACTGGGTGACATCGGCCGAGGCAGTTTCGTCGATCACGTCGCCAATCGAGTTCAGCGAACCACCTTGGTTGATCGTCGAATTATTGCCAGTGCCGCCGCTCTGATGGACTTCGGCGCCATGGCAGTGCCGCTCTGCGTCACGCTGCGAGGTGTTGTCGCCATCCTGTTCAACGAGGACACGGTTGCGGTTGTCGATGCCATTGCTGGGCCGCTGGGTAACGGTCGAGTCGGCGCTGTCCGCTGGACCGCTTCATGGTAACCGTGTTGCTGCGGTCGGGCGTCGGCGAGTTGGTAGTCGACTGCGTGACCGACGAGGCGCCGTTGGCGCCGCTCTGCGTAACGTTGGCGTCGTTGCCGCTGCCGGTTTGCGTCACGGTGCTGCCGTATCCGAGCCAGTCTGACTAACGATGGCGCCGAGATCGGTGCCATCTGGCTGACGGTCGAAGCGTCGTCCTGCGCCAGCGCAGTGCCGGCAACGAACAGCGCAGCTGCCGAGAATGAATAAAGGAAAATATTCTTCATCGTTACAGAGCTCCTTAGAGAAGTGGACTGGTCCATGACGTGCGGGGCCCGATGTCCGCGCGCCCGGGCGGACGCGCGGCGGGTTCGGGCGCGGGGCCGTTCTCGCCGGCCTCGACCGCAGCCGGACGGTGAGCTCTGGACCCTGCGCGGGGCGGCCGCGCGCGGAGTCCAACCGCGGGCGGCTCTGCGAAGGCGGCAATCCCTGTCAACATGGTTCGGAAAACCCCTTCGGCATCTCATAACCATGTCCGTCCGCCGCTCAGCGACTCGGGCAGACAGCGTTGTGTCACAGGCAACTCAGTCTATCGGGGCGCGTCGGGGCTGCAACTCCGGCGCGCCCTTCGCATCGACGCGGCGACAGCGGCTGCAACCGCCTTCGCTCAGCCACCGACGGAGTCACTTTCAACATCCGTCCGGGGGTCGGCATGCCTCGCCCGGTTCAGTTCGCTTTCACCCAGCCGTCTTCCGGCCGCGCGCAGGAGTGCGCGCTGATCCATGGGCCGGCAGATGCTCGATCCTCTTGGCTTCAACGGCGCGCAGCGGCCTGCGCACCGCGCATAGCCTCCTCGAACAGCGCCCCGATCAATCTTGCCGTCGCGTTCGCGCCGGTATTCGGCAGAGCAGGGCGTTTCCGCCGCGGTGTCGGCGAACTCCCACAGCTTCAGGTCGACCCCTTCCATGACCAGGCCGTAAACGGCCTTTTCGATTGCCTGCTGGAGTGCGATCTGGTCCGGCTCGTTGGCGGTATACCGGCCTCCGCTTGGAGCAGCCCCCTGAACGCTACATAGCGGAACGCGCTCGCCGCCCGATCGACTGGCTGGCCATGGTCTTGGATGCGGTGACAGAGGTCGAGCACCTCGCCCGTTCGGACTGAAACGGCGCGCAGGTACACGGTGACCGTATCCTGCCGGTATTCGGTCTTGCCGCCGATGCCGAGAAACGCCGCGCCGGCCCTCCAGTCACGGCATTGGTATCGTATCCGACGACCCCGCCTTCTAGCAGCACGCCGGCGAACAGCAGAGCGGGCAGGGCCTGCGGGTTGACCCCCGGCTCGTCCAGATTGCGCTTGCGCATCTCGCGGATGATCTGGCGCTCGTTCAGCAGGTTCTCGAGCCTTTCGCGTTCCACGATCGTGAACCACTGCCGGTTGCCGGCATCCTGCAGCGCCTTGACCAGCATCGCACTTGCTGCCCTGCCTACCGCGCGCCGCAGGTCTGCCCGTTCTCGACCGGTTTGAATTGGCACCGTCTGCTCGGTGAAGCCATAGACCGCGACGCGATCGGGCGGGTGCGGCGCTGGTATTGCAGCCAGCAGGTTCTGCGTCTGCGTGCGATCGGGGGAGAAGGCCTTGCTCCCTGTTTCCGTAAAAAGCCGCGGCCGTCCGCGCCTACTGTTGCGAAACCGAAACGACGATAAGCGAGGCCGCGCTCGAAACCGAGCTCACACACAAGGTCGATCATGCGTTCCATGGCGATTTCGTCAGCCACCTACATCGATGAACGTCGGAACGACCATCTGGTCACTTCGCTGGTATCGTCGTCACGTGATTGTGAGCGTGACGCTCTCGAGGTCGCGTAAGGAACGTGATCGTCTGTCCGACTCAACGAATCGTCCCGCTTTCCTGAGGGTTCGTCGCCGAAAATTGTGTTCACGATCTGCGACGAAAGCGCGGACAGGAGGCGCGACTGCAGCTGGCGGCGAGAAGATGTCAGCCTGCGAGCTGTTCGTCGTAGCCTTCGGGTTCCTTGTAATCGTTTTGCGCGTTGGCCACACCGAGCAGGTGCGCCGAGTTGAACGGGTTTCCGCCGAAGGTCGGATCAATGGGCTTATAGCTTATGTCCTGCGCCATCGCAGGCGCGAAGGTTACTACTGTCGCCAGGCAAGCACCCGCGCACGTCCGGCGCACGACCGTGCGCACATTCCAACTCATGGATTTGCCCCTCCTGACGATGTCACTTGAATGCAGGCTGTCCGATGCCGACCCAGTGCCGTTTGTTCGGAGCCCAGATTAACGATTCGCTAACGATTTGCATCGTCAACCTTGGTGAGATGCGACCGATAATTCGTCCAGAACAAACTATGTCCCGAAATCAGACACTAACGGAAGCAATTCATACTATGCAATAACTCGCTGGCGAGTGAGGAGCTGCATTGCGAGCGGATCGACAGCTTAGCGTAAATTGATCGAATATGGGTTCGAACGGTGCTGATGCTGATGCCGAGAGCCTCGGAAATCTCGCTCGGCGAACTGAGGTCGACCAGCGACTGGGCGATCCGCGTTTCGGACTTCGTGAGCGCAAATTGATCCGCAAAACCACACTCCTTCAGGTCGAGTGTTTGAGCGACCAGCATCAGAGCAATGCAAATAAGTTGCTGATCGCTCAAGTCGGGCGAAAAGGCATTGAAGATCAGATCGGCATCGCCGCTCCGGTCCGTCAAATTCGACGCACGCCGTCCGTGCCAGCCTGCGAAAGCGCAAGACGCAAATGCTCCTGGCCGATCGCATCTTCGAAGCGGAGAAACCCGTCGCGAATGCTCAGCGCGCGGCTGGAAGCGATGGCTGCTTGCGCGGCATCGTTCAACCAGAGAACGCGCAAGTCAGAATTAACGACGAGTTTGGGCAAAGGAACGCGCGAGAGCCATCGATGGCAGCTGACCATCGAACCTATCGCCTCGTCAACAACCTTGCGAGCCGACTTTGCAACACCGGCCGAACTCACTGCCAATTCTCCCCTGAACCTGGATATCCCGATCTTTACGATTTTTCTTCAACCGAATGATTTACCAAAGTCAATGTGTTAGGGCCGGGCTCAGTGCCCTTCTGGCGCGATCTGCCGACGAGTTAGGGATGGCAACTGGCGCGGTATTGCCGTTGTCACTACCCGCCAATAGGCGAATTTTGACGCGGCACTGAGAGGCCCTTCGATTCGGCGATGTCGTTCCATCCTCGGCCAATCAAAGCCGAGGAGAACGTCCATGGGCTACTCGCGATTTGATCTTGGGATGCCAGCGCGACCTGCTTGGAACACAGGAAAAGTTATTGGGGTAAAGCGGCCACTCACCCATAAGCAGATTTGGGCAATCCGCTTCTTTCTGGAGCACGAAGGCAAGCTCAGGGATAAGGCGTTGTTTGACCTTGCGATCGATGGCAAGCTTCGCGGTTGCGATCTCGTGGCGATCAGGATCGGCGATGCGGTCGCCGGCACCGAAATGCGGAATCGAGCCACTGTCATCCAGCAAAAGAGCAATCGCCCGGTACAATTCGAACTGACCGCTGACGTCCGCACCAGACTACTTTCTTGGCTTGACCGCCGCGGCGGAAGTTTGACAGACTTCGTGTTCCCCAGTCGCGATCGCGCAAGTCACTTGAGCACACGGCAGTACGCACGTTTGGTCGACGAATTGGTCACGGCGAACGGCCTGCGTAAAGCCGAGTACGGGACCCATTCCCTGCGGCGCACCAAAGTTGCCATGATCTAGCGCGCTACGGGCAATATCCGCGCGATCCAAATCCTGCTCGGTCACACGAAGATCGAGAATACCGTTCTATATCTTGGCGTCGATGTCGAGGATGCGCTGATATTGGCCGAGCGCACCAAGACATGATTGGAGCGAGGGCAGCCGTTTATGTTATCGACCGCCCTCCTCCCGTCAGGTTTGCAGGCAGACAGTGACTTCCGGTTTGTGCCTCTCGTGGCCTGAAAGGAGACCGACCGGTATCGGCCCATTTCCGGTCGACTGTTTCAGAGTGAGACCTTGTGATTGTCGCTACGGGTCCTGTCCATCTGCGCTCAAGTTATCAAGGGATATGAGTGGGTTATCATCTCCGGCGATAAGCACGGAAAGCAACACTGTGCTTACTATGTGCTTACTTTCCCCGGAAGACTTGCAGAGGTAAGCTGCTAAGTCATTGAAACCACTGGTCGGGACGAGAGGATTCGAACCTCCGACCCCCACACCCCCAGTGTGATGCGCTACCAGGCTGCGCTACGTCCCGAGACCAGTGGAGGGCGCGCCTATAGGTCGCCGGTTTCGGCAAGGCAAGCGGCCTGTCGGCGTGTTGCACGCGTGCCACGGCGGCGGGTCGATTGCCCTTGCTGGGCGATGCTGCTAGGCGCGCGGCCATTGTCGCCGACGGCTTCGTGCCCATGTGTTCGGCGCTCATCATACGATCGAACGGACCGACAAGACGATGCTCGATATTCTCGCCGCCGCCACAACCGCGGCCGCGCCCCCCGTCTGGATCAGCTGGCTGCCGATAGTCGGCATGATCGCGATCTTCTGGTTCCTGCTGATTCGCCCGCAGATGCGCCAGCAGAAGGCGCACCGCGAAAAGGTCGCCGGCCTGAAAAAGGGCGACCAGGTTGTCACTGCCGGGGGACTGATCGGCAAGGTCGTCAAGGTCGACGATCATTATGTCGACCTGGATCTCGCGCAGGGCGTCCGGGTCAAGGCCGTCAAGAGCACGATCGGCGACGTGATCCCGCCGGGCGGCACCGCCGCCGCCAACGACTGAGCCGAAGGCACGCACCCCCATGCTCGATTTCCCGCGGTGGAAGAAGATCTGGCTGTGGAGCCTGATCCTCGTCGTATCGATCCTCTCTCTCCCCTCGCTCGCCTCGCTTTCGGGGCAGCAGTGGCCGGAAAGCCTGCCGGACCCGGCGATCAACCTCGGCCTCGACCTTGCCGGCGGTAGCCATATCCTGCTCGAGGCAGACCCGCGCCAGATCGTGGCGCAGCGGCTTGAAACGATGGAGGAATCGGTCCGCACGACGATGCGCCAGGCCGATCCGGCAATCCGCATCGGCGACGTATCGACCCAGAACGACCGGCTGAGCTTCATGGTCGAGAGCGCTGCCGACATCGACCGAGCACGTGAGGCGCTGATGCCGCTCGTAAACGGCACGGGGCTGACCCGCGAGTGGACGCTGTCGGTCGTCGACGAGACGCGCTTCGTGCTGACCCCGACCCAGCAGGGCCTCGACAACGCGCTCGACCAGGCGATGGACAGCGCCAAGGACGTGATCGATCGGCGGATCAACGCAATCGGTACGCTCGAGCCCACGATCATCCGGCAGGGCGACAACCGGATCGTTGTCCAGGCACCGGGGCAGGAAGACCCAGAGGCGTTGAAGGCGCTGATCGGCCAGACCGCGAAGCTCGAGTTCAAACTCGTCGACCTCAACGCGCTGCCGAGCGACGTCCAGGCGGGCATTGCCCCTCCGGGTAGCCAGGTTTATCCGTATGCGGACGGTTCGGCCAATGCCGGGCAGCAAGTCGCCGTGCGGCGGCTCGGCGGGATCAAGGGCGACAACCTCGTCGGCGCGCAGCAGGGTTTCGATTCCCGCGACAACTCGCCCGTGGTCAACATCCAGTTCGACCAGCAGGGCGCGGCGAAGTTCGCCCGGCTGACGACGCAGAACGTGAACAAGCCGTTCGCGATCATCCTCGACGACAAGGTGCTGTCCGCACCCAACATCAACGAGCCGATCCGTGGCGGCACCGCGCAGATTTCCGGCGGTTTTACGGTCGAGAGCGCGAACCAGTTGGCGATTGCGCTGCGCTCGGGCGCGCTGCCGGTCGATCTCAAGGTGATCGAGGAGCGCACTGTCGGTCCCGACCTCGGGGCCAATTCGATCCGTCGGGGCCTGATCGCGCTCGGGGTGGGCACGGTGCTGATCCTGCTGCTGATGATCGTCACTTACGGGCGGTTCGGGCTCTATGCGAATTCCGCGCTCATCCTCAACGTACTGATGATTCTCGGCATCATGGCGGTGATGAATGCGACGCTAACCTTGCCCGGTCTTGCAGGATTCGTGCTGACCATCGGCGCGGCGGTCGATGCCAACGTGCTGATCAACGAACGTATCCGAGAGGAACGACGACGCGGGCGCAAGGTGCTCGCTGCAGTCGAGACCGGTTACAAGGAAGCGAGCCGGGCGATCTACGATGCGAATATCACCAACGTGATCGCGGCGACGCTGCTGTTCCTGTTCGGCCAGGGGCCGGTGAAGGGCTTCGCGGTCGTGCTCGTGATCGGCGTCGCGACATCGATGTTCACCGCGGTTACAATTACCCGCATGTGGGTCGCCGGCTGGTTGCGCAGGGCGCGGCCTGCGGACCTGCACATCTGATCCGGGGGTACAACAGATGAAACTGCTCAAGCTCGTCCCGGACAACACGAACATCCACTTCCTGAAGTGGCGGGTGCCGTTCTTCATCGTCTCCGGCCTGCTGATCGCGGCGAGCTGGGCGCTGGTATTCGCCAACGGCCTCAACCTCGGCGTCGACTTCGTCGGCGGGCAGATGATCCGCGTGACCTTCGTCGGCCAGGACGATGCGCCGGTGAGTTCGATGCGAGGGGAAATCGCCAAGCTCGGCTATGGCGACCCGATCATTCAGCGCTTCGGCCAGCCGAACGAGGCGTCGATCCGCATGAAGCTGCCCGAGGGATCGGACAAGCAGCCCGACCTCGCCAACACGATGGCCGAGGAAATCACCGCCGCGCTCGAGGCGGCGCACCCGGGCATGCGGATCGACGGCGTCGATTCGGTCTCGGGCAAAGTCTCGGGCGAACTGTTCCAGACCGGTCTCATGTCGTTGCTCTTCGCGATGATCGCGATCTCGATCTACATCTGGATACGGTTCGAGTGGCAATTCGGGGTGGGAGGCCTGTTCGCGCTATTCCACGACGTCTCGCTGACGATGGGCATGTTCGCGATTACGGGGCTCGAGTTCGACCTCAACATCGTCGCCGCGATCCTGACCATCATCGGTTATTCGCTGAACGACACGATCGTCGTCTACGACCGCATCCGCGAGAACCTGAAAAAGTATCGCAAGATGCCGCTGCCGGAACTGCTCGACCTGTCGGTGAACGAGACGCTGGCGCGTACCGTCATGACCTCGCTGACGCTGCTGATCGCGCTGGTCCCGCTGCTGTTCTTCGGGCCGGCAAGCCTGTTCGGCATGGCCGCCGCGATCACGCTGGGCATCTTCATCGGCACCTACAGCTCGATCTACATGGCCGCGCCGCTGCTGATCTGGTTCGGGGTGAAGAGCGACAGCTTCGTGCCGACCGCCGATGCATCGGACAAGGCGGAGCGGGCCGCGCGCGGCGAGGCCTAGGCCAGCAAACCCTCGTAGTATCGCGCCAGCGCGGCGCCGTTCGCCTGCCAGCTGAAGCGATCGGCCATCGCGGCGGTGTCTTCGCGCGCGGGTGGATTGTCGAGGATCAGCCGCACGCCGGCGGCGATCGCTTGCGGATCGCGCGCAACGATGACGCCTGCAGCCGGGCCGGTAACGACCTCGCGCGCGCCGCCCGCGTCGGTGATCACGAGCGGCGTTCCGCAGGCCAGCGCTTCCACCCAGGCGTTGGCGAGACCCTCGCTGGCCGATGGCAGCACCATCGCATCGGCGGTCGACAGCACCAGCGGCAGCAGGTCGTGGTCGAGGCTGCCGAGGAAATGAACCCGGCCCGCTACCCCGCGCGCATGGGCAAGCTCGCGGAGCGCGCCCTCATCCTCGCCGCGTCCGATCAGGAGCAGGACCGTATCGCCGGGCAATTCCCCGAGCGCCTCGATCACGAGCGCCTGCCCCTTGCGGGGAATGAGTGCGCCGACCGTGGCGAGGACCGGCGCCCGCTCCGGTAAGTCGATGCCGAGCTCACGCCCCAGTCGCTTGCGCAGTTGGGTGTGCTGCAGCGGGCGGAACCGGTCGCGGTCGAGCCCGGTGTAATGCAGCGCGATCTTCTCGCGCGGGAGGCCGATCGCAGCCATGTCGTCCGCCAGCGCGCCGCAGACCGCGAGCAGGCCCGCTGCCTGCTCCCCGGCCTCCAGGATCTGCGGCGCGGTGTCCTTGCGCGCGCCCCAGTAGTGTATGTCCGCGCCGCGCGCCTTGATCGACAGCGGCAGACCGAGGTCTGCGGCTATCCGCGCCGCCGCGGGGCCGTCGGGGTAGAAGAACTGCGCGTCGACGATGTCGAACGGCGCTGCAGTGTGAAGTTCGCGGACGAGCGGCAGGATTTTGCGCGCGATCAGCCATGGGTTGAATCGGGCGCCGAAGCGGGGGATCGTCCGAAAGATCGGCCGGTGCACCTCGACCCGGTGCTCGATCCCGCCGGTCGCGGCATCCTTCAGCGCGGCATAGCGGCCGAGCGCGACCGGGGGCAGGGCGATCGGGTTGATCACCGTCACCTGCCAGTCACCGCGCGCCGCGAGCGCCTCGAGGCTGCGCGCGACGAACGTGCCGAAGCGCGGGGTGGCGGCGTTCGGGTAGAGCGTTGCAATCGAAAGGACGCGGCGCGGCATGTCAGAGCTGCCGGACGAGCATCTCGGCGACCGCGATCCACGCCGGGTCCTCGACGACCTGCTGCTTCTGCCCGGCGCCGACCGGCAGCACGCCTACCCGGTTGCCCTGCCGATCGATCAAGCGCCCGAAGGCGAACCGCCCGCCCTTGCGCGGGACGAGCACGTCGCGGTTGATCGCCTGTCCGGCGTGTTCGAAATCGATCTGCCGCAGCCAGAGCTGGTCGCCCGCGCGGTATTCGCCCGCGCTTGCCTCGATCGCGAGCACGACGCGGATGTCGTTCCCGCCGAGTTCTGTCGGCAGCAATGCATCGCGCGGCGATGCCATCGCTTCCGCCCCGCCATCACCGAGCGCAGCGACGACTTGCGCGCGCACGTTCCCCTCGGATCGCACGAGCATCTCCGGGGCGACGCCGAGCGCGGCAGCGATGCGGTCCATCCACTTGATCGACAGATTGCGCATGCCGGTTTCCAACCGGCCGATCGTCTGCGGCGTGGTCGGCGGATCGCACGCCTGCGCGAGGTCGGCGAGTGTCATCTCCTTCTCGCGCCGGATGTCGCGAATACGGTTGATCACTGAACCCTCCTAACCAGATCGGTTTTCCACTTTCCTACAGGCAACCGTTTTTGGCAAGTGGCGATTCGGCAATCAGGAGAACCTTCATGCGCCATCTCGTCGAACGCGAACTGACCAGTGAAGGCCCCCGGCGTGAAAGCGGCATCCGTGCGAAGGCCCGCTCGGTGACGGTGAACCTGGGCGAATCGCCGCTCGCCTGGCTGCACGCGCGGGGTCACCTCGACGACCGGCTGTTCGACGCGGGCGAGCGCCTGCGAGCCGATTACGAACGCGCGCAACTCGCGCCGAGCGTGACGATGCGCTGGGACCCTGTTCGCGTGAAGACCACCGGCGACGCGGGCCTTACGCCTGGAGAGAAGCAGATCGCCGCGAAGGACCGCTTCGACCGCGCGCTGTCCGCGGCAGGCAAGGGGCTGGAAGATGTCCTCTGGCGCGTCGTCTGCGCGGGCGAGACGCTACCCGACGCCGAACGCGCGCTCGCCTGGCCGGCGCGCAGCGGCAAGCTCGTCCTGCGTCTCGCGCTCGATCGGGTCGCCGATTTTTACCGGATCGGATGAGGGCGTCGGCGCCCTGCTGGTGTTTGAGTGCGCGCGCGGGATCGCGCGGACCGACCGCGCTGGCGTTACGTCAGCGCGTCTCCCTGGCCTGGGCCGCGCGTGCCGCCTTGTCGGCCAGCGCCATGCGCCGCGCTCCGCCGATCGTCTGGACGACGAAGATCGCGATCATGATGACCGCGGCGGCGCCGAACAGCAGGTCGAAGGGGGTAAAGACGCCGATCGTGGAGGCGTTGGGCCCGACGACCCACATCGCGATCGTGACCAGCACGAGCACGATACGCAGTTCGGTCGGCCCGGTGCCGAGGTGCGACATGGGAAACTCGCCCGCGACCTTCGACATGATGAAAGTGTGCGCCATCAGCATGAGGTAGGCGGCGAGCAGGACCAGCGCGACTTCGCTCTGGACGTAAGGGCTGCAACCGATGCCGACGAACATCACCAGCGCACCGAACACGTCCGAACTATGATCGACGAGATAGCCGTAGCGGGGCCGCTCGATGCGGCGAAACCGGGCGAGCGAGCCGTCGAGCGAATCGCCGAACCAGTGGACGAAGTAGCCGCCGATCGCGAGCGCGAGCCAGCGTGCGTCGAACAGGCTGGCCGCATATCCGAACCCGATGGCGAAGTTCGCGAGGATCGCGAGGCCGGTGAGGAGATCGGGTGAAACCCAGCCGGGTAACCGCGGGCAGATCCAGTTCAGGAGCCGGCGCTCGGAGGCGGCAAGCACGTTATGTTGAATTCGCCGGGTCGGCTGCATGGTGTTCTCGAACATGTGACGGAGACGTTACAAATGCCTGTTTTCCGCATCCGCGGAAACCAAAACTTCGGTTAGCCTTCCACCAGCTCGGCCAGTTCGAGCCAGCGCTCCTCCGCCGCGTCCTTCTCCGCTCGCGCATTGGCGACGCCTTGCGTGATGTTGGCGAAGCGCTGGGGATCACGGCTGTAGAGCTCGGCGTCGGAAAGGATTTCCTCACCCTTGGCGATGGCCTTTTCCAGCTCCTCGATCCTCGCCGGCAGCAGTTCGTAATCGCGCTGGTCCTTGTAGGAGAGCTTGGTCGAACGCGGCGGCGGTGGAGGGGGAGGCGGCGGAGCGGCATCCTTGGCGGCGGACTTCGCCGAGGCGTTCGTCACCTCGCGCCGCCGCGCCGCCCAGTCCTCGTAACCGCCGGCGACGATGTCGACCTTGCCGCTACCGTCGAGCCCCAGCGTCATCGTCACCGTGCGGTCGAGGAAGTCCCGGTCGTGGCTGACGATCAGGACGGTGCCGTCGTAGTCGGCGATCACCTCCTGGAGCAGGTCGAGCGTTTCGAGGTCGAGGTCGTTGGTCGGCTCGTCGAGCACCAGCAGGTTCGACTTGCGGGCGAACTCGCGCGCCAGCAGCAGCCGGCTGCGCTCGCCGCCCGAGAGCGTGCCGACCTTGGCATCGACGATCGAGGGTTCGAACAGGAACTCCTTGAGGTAGCCCTGCACGTGCTTGCGCCCGTCTCCGACATCGATCCAGTCGCCACCTTCGGCGAGAACCTGGCGCACGGTCTTGTCGGGGCTCATCAGGCTGCGCTGCTGGTCGATCATGACTCCGGTCAGCGTCTTGGCGATCGTGATCGTGCCGCTATCGGGCTCGAGCTCGCCGGTCAGGAGCCTGAGCAGCGTAGTCTTGCCCGTCCCGTTCGCGCCGACCACGCCGATCCGGTCGCCGCGCTGGATCCGAAGGTCGAGGTTGCGGATGATCTTGCGGTCGCCAAACGACTTCGAGACGTCCTCGGCGACGATCACCGACTTGGACTTGAAGTCTTCCTCGACGGTGAGCTGCAGCTTGGCGGCGCCCTGCGGAGCGATCATCGCCGCACGCGCGCTGCGCATCTGCCATAGTTTTTCGAGGCGGCCCTGGTTGCGCTTGCGCCGCGCGGTAACCCCGCGTTCGAGCCAGTGCGCCTCGATCTTGAGCTTGGCGTCGAGCCGCTCGGCGTTGCGCGCTTCTTCGGCGTAGACCTGTTCCTCCCACGCCTCGTACCCGCCGAACCCAACCTCCTTGCGCCGCATCGATCCGCGATCGAGCCAGAGAGTCGTGGTGGTCAGGCGCTTGAGGAACGTGCGGTCGTGGCTGATGACGACGAACGCGCCCTTGTAGCGGCTCAGCCAGTCCTCGAGCCAGTCGATCGCGGCGAGATCGAGGTGATTGGTCGGCTCGTCCATCAGCAGCAGGTCGGGATCCTGCGCCAGCGCGCGGCTGATCGCGGCGCGGCGTCTTTCGCCCCCGCTCGCGCTGTTCGCCTCCCGGGCCATGTCGATGCCGAGCTGGCCGGCGATCGCCTCGACCTCATGCACCGCGGGCGGGTGTTCGCCGGAGAGCGCCCAGTCCATCAGCGTGGCGTGGCTGGTGAAATCCGGCTCCTGCTCGAGCAGGACGATCCGTGTGCCCGGCTTGACCTTGCGCAGGCCCTTGTCGGCCTCGATCCGGTCGTCGATCAGCTTGAACAGCGTGGTCTTGCCCGCGCCGTTGCGGCCGATCAGCGCGATTCGGTCGCGTGGGCCGATGTGGAGATCGAGGTCGCTGAACAGCCAGCGGCCGCCCTGTTGCAGGCCGAGACCTTCCCAGCTGAGGATCGGGGGCTGTGCCATGGCGCGCGGCCCTAGTCGTGATGGCTGGCCGGAACAAGCGGGGCCGGAACAAGCAGGCGCGGAACAAGGCGGTTCACCGGCGCGTAATGGCGAGGGACGCAAATCCAACATTCATTAATCCGGAGCACGCCTACTATGATCCGTACCGCACTTCCTCTCGCCGTTGCCGCCGCCATCGGATCGCCCGCGATCGCCGCCGACGTCCAGGTCACCGCTCAGGGGCCGCTCGTCGAGCTTTCGGTGACCGAGACGGTGAAGGGCAAGCCCGATGTGGCGAACGTCGGCGCGGGCGTGACGACCGATGCGCCCACGGCGGTCGAGGCGATGCGGCTCAATGCGCAGGCGATGGATGCGGTGATCGCGAAGATCAAGGCGCTCGGCATCGCCTCCGCCGACATCCAGACGACGGGCATCAACCTCGGCGCGCAGTACGATTACGACCAGCAGCGCCAGCAACAGGTCTTCCGCGGCTACCGCGCCTCGAACCGCGTCGACGTGACTCTGCGCGACGTGAAGCGAGCCGGGCCGGTGCTCGATGCGCTCGTCGCCGCGGGCGCGACCGACTTGTCGGGGCCGGACTTTTCGATCGACGATGACACCGCCCAGCGCGCGCAGGCGCGCAAGGCAGCCTTCGACAAGGCGAAGGCGCAGGCGGTGCAATATGCCCAGTGGAACGGCTATTCGGGCGTCCGGCTGCTTTCGGTCAGCGAGTCCGCCAACGTGGGTCGCCCCATGCCGATGGCACGCATGGCCGCGATGGATTCCGCCGAGAAAGCGCCCACCCCGGTCGAGCCGGGCCTTGTCGGCACATCGGTTACCGTCAACGTGACTTACGAGATGACTCGCTGATCCTGAACGCTGCGGCGGGCCGGCATTCACGGGTTGTTCAATGCGGTCCACCTATCCATGGTGGCAAGATGAACAAGCTGATCGCCTCTCTCGCCGCAGTGGCTCTTCTCGCGCCCGCCGCGCCCGCGTTCGCCCAGCGCAACGACCAGGGCGAGGCGCGCAAGGAGATGCGGGCGGGCAATGTGCTGTCGCTTCGGCAGATCGAAGGGCGGGTCCTGCCGCAGATGCGCGGCAGCGAGTACCTGGGCCCGGCCTACGATTCGACCGCGATGGCCTACCGCCTGAAGTTCATCAAGGATGGCCGGGTGACTTATGTCGATGTCGACGCGCGGACGGGCCGCGTGCTGGGCGTATCGCGCTAGGCACCTACCCCGGGGATCGCACGGCGCGGAAACCGGCGGCTCGGTTGACGCGTTCATCTCCAGCGCCCACATCCGGGCCAATGAGATAACAGGGGACCAACCCGAATGCGCATCCTGATAGTCGAGGACGAACCGACCCTCGGCAAGCAGCTCAAATCCACGCTCGAGCAAAACGGTTACGCGATCGACTTGTCGACCGATGGCGAGGACGGCCACTTTCTCGGCAGCACCGAGGAATACGATGCCGTCATCCTCGATCTCGGCCTGCCCGAGATCGACGGCCTGACCGTGCTCGGCATGTGGCGCAAGGAGGGGCGCAAGTTCCCGGTCCTGGTGCTGACCGCGCGCGATTCCTGGTCCGACAAGGTCGCCGGCCTCGATGCTGGCGCCGACGACTATCTCGCCAAGCCGTTCCAGACCGAGGAGCTCATCGCCCGCCTGCGCGCGCTGATCCGCCGCGCTTCTGGCAATACCTCGAGCGAGCTGACCGCCGGACCTGTGCGGCTCGACACGCGCTCGGGCCGCGTCACGCTCGACGGCGAGCCGGTCAAATTGACCGCGCAGGAATACAAGCTGCTCAGCTACCTGATGCACCACAAGGGCAAGGTGGTCAGCCGCACCGAGCTGATCGAACATATCTACGACCAGGATTTCGACCGCGATTCGAACACGATCGAGGTCTTCGTCACCCGCATCCGCAAGAAACTGGGTGCCGATGTGATAACGACGATCCGTGGACTCGGTTACAGCCTCGACGACCCCGACGAGCAGCCCCGCGCCAACTGATCCGGCGCCTTCGCCCGCATCCGTGGGGATGCCGAAGGAAGAGCCGGTGACGGTCGCGACGGGCGCTCCGGCGCATACCGGCAGCCTGTCGCGCCGGATGATGCTGATCGCGTTCGGCTGGATTTCGATTCTCTTGCTCGCAGGCGGGTTCGGGCTCGACCGCACGCTTACCAACCTCGTCGAAAAGAACTTCGACGACCAGTTGGGCTACATGCTCACCGCGATGATCGCCTCTGCCGAGATCGCGTCGGACGGAGAGGTCTATTTCATCCGGCCGCTGGGCGACCAGCGCTTCCTCGAACCGAACAGCGGCCTCTACTGGCAGATCAGCGGCAAGGGGCACGAGGATTACCCGAGCCGAAGCCTGTGGGACCGCACGCTGCAAGTGCGCCACGACCACGCCGATTCCGCGACTCACATCTACGATTCCGATCAGTTTCCCGGCGAACCGCTGCGGGTGGCCGATCGCGCGATCAAGCTTCCGGGCAGCGACGTTCGCTGGTGGTTCACGGTGGCGGCGAGCAGGGGCGAGCTCGATTCGCAGCTCAGCCGCATCCGTTCGATCCTGGGGTGGAGCTTCGCGGTGCTCGGGCTCGGTCTGTTCGCGATGGCGATGCTGCAGATCTGGTACGGCCTTGGACCCTTGCGAGGGGTGCGGCTGGCGATCATGCACATGCGGGCGAGCGGTCGCAATCGGGTGACCGATCCGCTCCCGCTCGAGGTGCAGCCGCTGGTCGAGGAATTGAACGGGTTGCTCGCCCACTCGGAGCGTCAGGCGGAGGAAGCGCGCACGCATGCCGGCAACCTGGCGCACGCGCTCAAGACCCCGCTCACCGTCATCAACAATGCCGCGACGGCGCACGCCCCCGATTTGCCGGCGACGGTGATCCGCGAGGCAGGCACGATGCGCCGCCACGTCGACCACCATCTCGCGCGGGCAAGGGCGGTCGGCCGCCGCGCGGTCGGCCATGCGGCGACGCCCGTGTGCGAAAGCGCCGAGGCCGTGCGGCGCGCGGTCGAACGGCTCTATCCAGATGTCCGCTTCGACCTCGCCGGCAATCGCGCCGCGAAAGTCGCGATAGAGCGGCAGGACCTCGACGAAATCCTCGGAAACCTTATCGAGAACGCCGCCAAGTACGGCGGGGGCAGCGTGTTCGCCACCGTCGATGCAGAGCCCGACGAAAAGGCGTGCGTGATCTGGGTCGAGGACGACGGCCTGGGGATTCCCGAAGAAGAGCGCACGCGCATCTTCGATCGCGGCGCGCGGCTCGATACCGGCAAACCGGGCACCGGCCTCGGCCTCGCGATCGTGCGCGACGTCGCCGAGATCTACGGAGGCGGGGTGACGCTGGGTGAAAGCGAGGACCTCGGCGGGCTGCTCGTGCGCCTGCTCTTGCCCCGCTCGGCGACAGTCGAAAGCGGTAAGTAGGCCAGCCTGGGTTCAGTTTGAGTTCAAGCCCCGTTCGGTATTGATTTCAGTCAGTTGAGAATCACTCCAATCGGGAGAGGAACATGAATACGCTGGCCGTCCGGGCCGCCATGGTGGCGATAGCCGGACTTTCGCTCGGAGCCTGCTCCACGTACGGATCGGACGGTTACGGCTACAGCCGCGTCGCGGTCGGCTATGGTGCGGGATATTATTCCGATCCCTACTACGGCTGGTACGACGGGTACTATTACCCCGGTTCCGGCTACTACGTCTGGGATCGCCAGGGCTATCGCCACCGGTGGACGAGCCGGCATCAGCGGTACTGGCTCGCGCGCCGCGGCGACCGCCGCGTGCACAGCGATTGGAGCGGATACCAGCACCAGCGCCGCGGTGACTATCGCGCGGGCCAATCCCACCGGTATCGCGACCGCGCGCCAACGACCGTCCAACGGCAGCACTACCGCGAAGGGAATCCTGCGGTCACGCAACGCCGGTACAGCGGCGAGCGGCCTCACGCGGAAGCGCCGCGTCACTATCGCGACCAACGTGCCGAACGGCCCGCACGCGGCAGGGGCCATGACGCTCGTAGCGACCGACGCGGCAAGGGTAACAGTCATCGCGACAGGCGTCACAAGCGCGACGATTGATCTTCGGCCGCTCTGGCTGGCTCTGGTGCCGGGGAGTCAGCCCCGCGCGCGTTCGTGGTGACGGATGACCTCGTCGATCACGAAGCGGATGAACTTTTCGCTGAACTCGGGATCGAGTTCGGATTCCTCGGCCAGCGTGCGCAAGCGCTGAATCTGAGCCGCCTCCCGCACCGGGTCGGCCGGGGGCAACGCGCTTTTCGCCTTGTACTCGCCGACGGCCTGCGTGATCCGAAACCGCTCGGCCAGCATGTGGATCAGCGCGGCGTCGATGTTGTCGATGCTCTTGCGGTAGCTGGCAAGCGTCCGGTCGGGAGCTGTCTGGTCGGAAGTATGGGCCATCGGGTCGGCACGATAGCGGCGATTCCGGGCTTGCCAAGCAAGGCGCGCTTTCCCATTGCCAAGCCATGACCGCCGACATCGTCCCGCTCAGGCGCGCCGGGCTCACGCCCTCGCTCGATCCCATGCTCGCGCTGACCGCGCCGGGGATGAACGCGGTGAACGCGGTCATCCTCGATCGGATGCAGTCGAAGATACCGCTGATACCGGCGCTCGCCGGGCACCTGATCTCGGGTGGCGGCAAGCGGCTGCGGCCGATGCTCACGCTCGCGGGGGCGGAGCTGGTCGGTTACAACGGCGCACGCCACCACAAGCTCGCTGCTGCGGTCGAATTCATCCACACCGCCACGCTGCTGCATGACGACGTCGTCGACGGCAGCGATCTGCGGCGAGGCAAGGCGGCAGCCAACATCATCTTCGGTAATCCGGCGACCGTACTGGTCGGCGATTTCCTGTTCAGCCGCGCATTCGAACTGATGGTCGAGGACGGCAGCCTGAAGGTGCTCAAGATCCTGTCCAATGCCAGCGCGGTGATCGCGGAAGGCGAAGTCGACCAGCTCACCGCGCAGCGCCAGATCGAGACGAGCGAGGAGCGCTACCTTTCGATCATCGGCGCCAAGACCGCTGCCCTGTTCGCCGCCGCCAGCCGCATCGCCGCGGTCGTCGCCGAGTGCGACGAGCGGCGCGAGCAGGCTTTGGACGATTACGGCCGCAACCTCGGCGTCGCGTTCCAGCTCGTTGACGATGCGCTCGACTACGATTCCGATGCGAACACGATGGGCAAGGCGCGTGGGGACGATTTCCGAGAGGGCAAGATGACCCTGCCGGTAATCCTCGCTTACGCCCGCGGCAGCGAGGACGAGCGCAAGTTCTGGCAGGCCGCGATCATGGGCCATCGCACGGGCGACGAAGCGCTCGAGGAAGCCGCGCACCTGATTGCGAAGCATGACGCGCTGCTGACCACCCGCGAACGCGCGCGCCACTTCGCCGCCCGCGCGGTCGACTCCCTGTCGGTCTTCCCCGACGGCGCCGCGCGCCAGGCAATGGCAGAGGCGGCGGAATTCGCGGTGGCGCGCGGGTATTGACCGACCTCCGATTGCGCTAGGGGCGCGGGGGTGAGCGCCGAGCTTCCCGTCCATGCCGTCCTGCCGGACCTCCTCGCCGCCTTGCGCGGAGGAAACGGGGCGGTTCTCGTCGCGCCGCCGGGTGCGGGCAAGACGACCGCGGTGGCGCCCGCGCTGCTGGATGAGCCGTGGTGCACCGGGCAGGTCATCGTCACTTCGCCGCGCCGGGTCGCCGCGCGCGCCGCTGCGGAGCGGATGGCGGAACTGCTTGGCGAGAAGGCGGGCGAGACGATCGGTTACGCGACCCGCATGGACACCCGCCAGTCGGCACGGACACGCGTGCTCGTCGTGACCGAGGCGATCCTCGTCAACCGGATGCTCGACGACCCCGAAATGGCGGGCGTCTCGGCGATCCTGTTCGACGAGGCGCACGAGCGGCACCTCGACGGCGACCTCGGCCTCGCGCTCGCGCTCGAGAGCCAGGCGGTGCTGCGCGAGGACCTGAGGGTGGTGGTGATGTCGGCCACGATCGACGGCGCGCGCTTCGCCCGGCTGCTGGGCGAAGGGGCGCCCGTGATCGAGAGCGCGGGCAAGGCATTTCCGCTCGAAATCAGGTGGTTGGGTTCGTCCCCTCAGAAACGGATCGAGGATGCGATGACCGACGCAGTCGTCACCGCCTGGCGAGAACAGGAAGGCGACGTACTCGCCTTCCTGCCCGGTGTCGGCGAGATCGAGCGGACCCGCGAGCGGCTTGCCGAGCGGCTGCGCGACGCGGTGATCCTGCCGCTGCATGGCCAGGTCGAACCCGCCGGTCAGCGCGCCGCGATCCGCCGCGATCCGCAAGGGCGGCGGCGAGTGGTTCTCGCCACCAGCATTGCCGAAACCTCGCTGACTCTCGAGGGCGTTTCGGTGGTGGTCGACAGCGGCCTGTCACGCCGGGCGGAATTCGACAAGGCGGCGGGCACCACGCACCTCGTCACCGGCCGCGCGAGCCAGGCGGCGGCCGCCCAGCGCGCGGGCCGCGCGGCGCGACAGGGTCCCGGCGTCGCCTACCGCCTGTGGGAGGAAGCCGCGCATCCGGGTCGCCCGCCTTTCGATCCGCCGGAGATGCTGACTGCCGACCTCGCCCCGCTGGTGCTCGCGCTTGCTCAGTGGGGCGCGGGCGATCCCGCAGCGCTGCCGTGGCTCGACCCGCCGCCCGAGGCTGCGCTGGCGGCGGCACGTAGTCGACTCCAGGCTCTCGGCGCGCTTGATGGTGCGGGCCGGATCACCAGACGAGGGCGCAAGCTCGCTTCGCTTCCGCTCGATCCGGCGCACGCGGCAATGGTGCTCGCCGGTGCCGAACGCGGCGCTGCGACTGAGGCGGCGAGGATTGCGCTGCTCCTGCAAGAGCGCGGGCTCGGCGGGCGGGGAGAGGACCTTGCTGCCCGGCTTCAGCGCTGGAACGGCGACCGGAGTTCCCGTGCCGAGGCGAGCCGCAAGCTCGCGTCGGGTTGGGCGCGCAGAGCCGAGGCGATGGCGGAGACGCGGGGCGAGGGTGACGCACCCGCTGCGATCCACCTCCTCGCGGGCCTGCCTGATAACCTGGCGAGACGCCGCGATCCTTCGGGCGAGCACTGGTTGTCGGCAGGAGGACGCGGCTACTTGCTCGACCCGGCGAGCCCGCTCGCCCGGGCCGAATGGCTGGCGATCGGCGACGCGCAAGGGGCGGCGAAGGGCGCGCGGATCACCGCCGCGCTCCCCCTCGAAACGGCGGATATCGAGCGCTGCCTTGCGGACCGGATCGAAAGGCGCAGCGTGCTGAACTGGACTGGCCAGCGCGTCGAAGCGCGGCTTGAGCGGCGGATTGGTGCGATCACACTCGCGAGCGGCCCCGACCCCTCGCCGGACGTGGACGCGGTTGTGGACGTTCTTGTGGACAAGGCGCGGGATAACCTGTCGACGATCGTCCCGCAGGACCTCGCCGCGCGGGCGCGCTTCGCGGGGATAGACGCGCTTGGCGATGATGGCTTGCGAGAGAGCGCGGACCTCTGGCTTCGGCCGCTCCTCCATGGGCGCCGCGACCTCGACCTGCCGCACGGCAAGGTCGTCGATGCGCTGTTGGGGCTGCTCGAGTGGGACGCGCGCCAGCGGCTCGACCGGCTGGCCCCTCGCGCGTTCACCAGTCCTGCTGGCACCAGCCATGCGATCGACTACGCCGGCGACGATGCCCCCAGCGTCGAAGTGCGCGTGCAGGCGCTGTTCGGCCTCGATGCCCAGCCGATGATCGGAGACACGCCATTGCTGCTCAAACTGACCAGCCCTGCGGGCCGCCCGATCCAGGCGACACGCGACCTGCCCGGTTTCTGGCGCGGCAGTTGGGCCGATGTGCGCAAAGACATGAAGGGTCGCTATCCCAGGCACCGCTGGCCCGACGAGCCCTGGACAGAAAAGCCAAGTCTCAAGACCAAGAACGCCTTTCAACGCTCCGAAACCTGAATTAAGGGACGCTCATGGCCGCACGCATCTATCAACGCCCGAAAAACGCCATGCAGTCCGGCAGGGCGCTCACCGACCAGTGGATTCTCGAATTCGAGCAGTCGGAGGCGAGAAAGCCCGATCCGCTGATGGGCTGGACCGGCAGCGGCGACACGCAGGCGCAAGTCGTGCTCCGCTTCCCGACGTGCGAGGAGGCGCAGGCCTATGCCGCGAAATATGGCATTCCGGCGCGCGTCCATCATACACCGCCGAAGACGCTGAAGATCCAGACTTACGCGGACAACTTTCGCTGAGTTGATTTCCGTCGAAACCGCCGCCATATGCGCCGCCGGGAGTCGGTCGGACGTTTGCGTTCGCTCACCGGGTCAGGTCCGGAAGGAAGCAGCCCAGGTGGATTGCGGCGGGTCGGCCGGCTCCTCCATCATTCCCAAACCGTGCATGACAAGCAGCGCTCCAATCCCTAGCTTCGGGCCATGACCGATTCCGGGGACATGTTCGGCGAATCCCCTGCCGACGACGAGCAGGACGAGGCGCCGACCGCCGCCGAGCTGGAGGCCGCGGGGCAGAGTGCGATGTTCGGCGATCCCGCGCCTTCGGCATCGCCCGAGCCAGCCGCCCCTGAGGCAACGGCCGAAGTGCCGCCGGTTCCAAAGCCAGCTCCCGCGCCGACCGTAGCCCAGCAACCCTATCGCGTGCTCGCGCGCAAGTACCGGCCGCAGACCTTCAGCGAGCTCATCGGGCAGGAACCGATGGTCCGCACGCTCGCCAACGCGATCAAGCGCGACCGGCTGGCGCATGCTTTCCTGATGACCGGGGTGCGCGGGGTCGGCAAGACCTCGACCGCGCGGCTCATCGCCAAGGCACTCAACTGCATCGGTCCCGACGGGAACGGCGGTCCGACGATCGATCCCTGCGGAGTATGCGAACCCTGCCGCGCGATCGCCGAAGGCCGCCACATCGACGTGATCGAGATGGATGCCGCCTCCAACACCGGCGTCGACGACGTGCGCGAGATCATCGAGGCGGTTCGCTACGCGGCGGTCAGCGCGCGCTACAAGATCTACATCATCGACGAAGTCCACATGCTGTCGCGCAATGCTTTCAATGCCTTGCTCAAGACACTTGAGGAACCGCCTGCTCACGTGAAATTCCTCTTCGCGACCACCGAGGTCGAGAAGTTGCCGGTCACCGTGCTCAGCCGCACCCAGCGGTTCGACCTGCGGCGCATTCCGGGCGAGCTGCTCGAACAGCAGTTCGCCTCGATCTGCCGGCAGGAAGGTGTCGAGGCCGAACCCGAGGCGCTGGCGCTTGATCGCAGGCGCGGCGGAAGGGTCGAGCCGCGACGGGCTGTCGATCCTCGACCAGGCGATCGCCCATGCCGATCTCGACACCGACGGCAAGGTCACCGCCGAGCGCGTGCGCGACATGCTGGGCCTCGCCGATCGCGGCGCGCAGCGGCGACTGTTCGCGAGCCTGCTCGAAGGCGATGCTCGATCGTTGCTGTCGCTCCTGGGAGAGCAGTACGCGCTCGGGGTCGAGCCACTGGCGCTGATGCGCACGCTCATGGACCTTACCAACCGGATCACTGTCGCGCAGGTCGGCGGCAGCGGTGCAGATGCGCCCACCGCCGAGGAACGCGCCGTGATCGAGGACTGGGCCGCGCGGCTCGCTCCCGGGCAGCTTCACCGGCTGTGGCAGTTGTTGCTCAAAGGCTATGACGAGGTGAAGGGCGCGCCCGACCCGCTCGTGGCGGCACAGATGGCATTGCTGCGCGTGCTCCACGCCGCCGATATGCCCGATCCCGGCACGCTGGCGAAGCGGCTGGAGGAGGTCGCGTCTCGCGCACCAGCCGCTCCTCCGATCACGAGCGGCGCGGATTCCACACCCGCACCCGCCGCGAAGATCGAATGGGCGAAGCTTGTCGAACGCATCGAGCGCGAAGGCGGCTCGCTCCACCTCGCGTCGCGGTTGCGGATGCAGGTGCGCCCGGTCGATGTAACCGACGGAACATTCGTGTTCGCGCAGGCCCCCGGTTTTTCCGAGGATCTTGCGCCCGAATTGCGGCAGGCTCTACTCGATCTGACGGACAAGCGCTGGCAGGTCGAGCAGGTCGCCGAAGGCGGCGAACCCACGCTCGTCGAGCGTGAGCAGTCCGCCAAGGCGGATGCCGACGCGAAGCTGCGCAAGCATCCACTCGTCGAAGCCACCTTCGCCGCATTCCCCGACGCCGAATTCGTTAGCGACGAAGAGACGTCAGCACCCCCTTGGAGAAACCGCGCATGAAATCGATGGAAGAGATGCTCGCCGCCGCGCAGAAGGCCGCCGAGCAGATTCAGCAGCAGATGGGCGATGCCCAGGCCAAGCTGGACAACCTCGAGGTCGAAGGCTCGTCCGGAGGCGGCCTCGTCAAGATTCGCGCCACTGCGAAGGGCCGCATCCTCTCGGTCTCGATCGACGACAGCCTGATCGTGCCGGCGGAAAAGCAAATGCTGGAGGATCTCGTGACCGCCGCCTTCAACGATGCGCGGGGCAAGGCCGACCGGGTCGCGGGCGAGGAGATGGCGAAGATCCAGTCGGGCATGGGCTTGCCGCCCGGCCTCAATATTCCCGGCCTTGGCTGAAGGCTTAACCTGTCCATAAGCGGGCCATGCGTGGTTAACCGGATGTAACCATGCGCGCCGGTCTGGCATGACAGTGCCATGATCCGCGTAATCCTCTCGGCAACCGCCTTTACAGCGATGCTGGTGGCCGTGCCGATGGCGGCGCATGCGGGCCAGGCTTCCGCCACGATCCAGGTCTCGCTCAACGTGCAGCCGGCCTGCCGGGTCAGTGCGACCCCGCTCGCCTTTTCGGGCGATGCGGGACACGCGATCGAGGCCGAGACATGGATCGCGGTTGCCTGCAACGGGGACATCCCTCTTGCGGTGACGCTTGACGGCGGCGCGCATGCGGACGGCGGAGAGCGCCGGCTGGCGAGCGCCGACGGCGGCTACGTCGCCTATTCCCTGTACACCGATGCCGGTCGTCAGTCCCAGTGGGGTGCCGGGCATCCGATATCGGCGACCCCACGGAACGGGCAGCTCCAACTCGCCGCTTATGGCCGAGTAGAGCCCGGCGCGACCTTGGCGGCGGGCGGCACGTATGAGGATACAGTCGCGATAACCGTCGATTTCTAAGGCCAAGCGGATCGGTTCGCGGCCATCCACAGCCGAGCTCTTGGCGGCATTGCACCCCCGCGGCGGGCACCCCATATCCTTCACATGAACCAGCTATTCCCCTTGCTTCCCCTTCGCGATATCGTGGTGTTTCCGGGCCAGGTCGTTTCGCTTTTTGTCGGCCGCAGCAAGTCGGTCGCCGCGCTCGAGGCGGCGATGGAGGGCGACAAGGACATTTTCCTGCTCGCTCAGCTCGACCCCGGCACGGACGATCCGACCGACGACGACCTTTATGACGTCGGCGTGATCGCGCAGGTCCTCCAGTTGCTCAAGATGCCCGACGGCACCGTCCGCGTGCTGGTCGAGGGCGGCGAGCGCGCCGGCCTCGTCGCGATGCGTCCGGAAAACGGATTCGTGGTCGCCGAGGTCGAGGTGAAGCAGCCCGAGACCGCCGCTGGCAGCGAGGTCGTCGCGAACATGCGCCAGGTGGTCGAGCAGTTCGGCGAATACGCCAAGCTCAACAAGAAGGTGGGTGAAGGCGCCGCGCAAGACCTGTCGGAGATCGACGACGCGGGCGATCTCGCCGACACGATCGCCGCCGCGCTGCAGGGCAAGGTAGCCGACAAGCAGGCGCTGCTGACCGAAGCGAGCCCCCTGAAGCGGCTCGAGATGGTCAGGGCGATCATGGAAGGCGAGCTTTCGGTCCTTCAGGTCGAGCGCAAGATCCGAGGCCGCGTGAAGCGGCAGATGGAAAAGACCCAGCGCGAATATTACCTCAACGAGCAGTTGAAGGCGATCCAGAGCGAACTGGGCGGCGGAGACGGCGAAGAGGGCGACGAGATCGCCGAGCTCACCGAGAAGATCGCGAAGCTCAAGTTGTCGAAGGAAGCGCGCGCCAAGGCCGAGAGCGAGCTCAAGAAGCTCAAGACCATGCAGCCGATGAGCGCCGAGGCGACCGTCATCCGCAACTACCTCGACGTGCTGCTCGGTCTGCCGTGGGGCAAGAAGAGCCGGCTCAAGAAAGACATCGCCACGGCGCAGCAGGTTCTCGACGAGGATCACTACGCGCTGGAGAAGGTCAAGGACCGGATCATCGAATACCTCGCGGTGCAGGCGCGCACCAACAAGCTAAAGGGGCCGATCCTGTGCCTCGTCGGCCCCCCGGGCGTCGGCAAGACCTCGCTCGGCAAGTCGATCGCCAAGGCGACGGGTCGCGAATTCGTGCGCCAGTCATTGGGCGGCGTGCGCGACGAGGCGGAGATCCGCGGCCACCGGCGCACCTATATCGGCTCGCTGCCGGGCAAGATCGTTTCGAACTTGAAGAAGGCCGGGACCAGCAACCCGCTGTTCCTGCTCGACGAGATCGACAAGCTGGGCCAGGATTTCCGCGGCGATCCGGCGTCGGCGCTGCTCGAGGTGCTCGATCCGGAGCAGAACTCGAAGTTCCAGGACCACTACCTCGAACTCGATCTCGACCTCAGCGACATCATGTTCGTGACCACCGCGAACAGCCTCAACCTGCCGCAGCCGCTGCTCGACCGCATGGAGATCATCCGGCTCGAGGGTTACACCGAGGACGAGAAGGTCGAGATCGCCGAGCGCCATCTGATCGCCAAGCAGGTCGAGGCGCACGGGCTCAAGGACGGCGAGTTTACGCTGACCACAGAGGGCCTGCGCGACCTGATCCGCTACTACACGCGCGAGGCGGGCGTCCGCACGCTGGAGCGCGAGATCGCGCGGCTGGCGCGCAAATCCTTGCGCAAGATCCTGGAAAAGGAAGTCGAGAGCGTGACGATCACGCCCGACAACCTTGGCGATTTCGCCGGCGTGCGGAAGTTCAAGCACGGGATGGGCGAGGAAGAAGCGCAGGTCGGCGCGGTTACCGGGCTCGCCTGGACCGAGGTCGGCGGCGAACTGCTGACGATCGAGAGCGTCACCACGCCCGGCAAGGGCGAGGTCAAGACTACCGGCAAGCTGGGCGAGGTAATGACCGAAAGTGTCGCGGCCGCGTTCAGCTTCGTGAAGGCGCGCGCACCGGCCTATGGCATTCGCCCGAGCCTGTTCCACCGCCGCAACATCCATATCCACCTGCCCGAAGGCGCGGTGCCCAAGGACGGCCCGAGCGCGGGCGTCGGCATGGTCACGTCGATCGTTTCTACGCTGTCGGGGGTCGCGGTGCGGCCCGACGTGGCGATGACCGGCGAGGTCACACTACGCGGACGGGTGCTGGCGATCGGCGGGCTCAAGGAAAAGCTGCTCGCCGCGCTGCGCGGGGGGATCAAGACGGTCCTCATCCCCGAGGAGAATGTGAAGGACCTCGTCGAGATTCCGCAGAACATCAGGGACGGGCTTGAAATCATTCCGGTCAGCCACGTCGACGAGGTGCTCGAGCGCGCGCTCATCGCGCCGCTCGAGTCGATCGAGTGGAGCGAGGCGGACGATCTCGCAAGCCAGCCGGGACCGGCGGCTCCAGGCGAGGGCGCAACGGCGCATTGACCTGTTCCATGGCGGTGCACGTGCGCGCGAATCGCGCCTCACCGCACCGCTATGGGACAAGTCGTGCTGCGAGGGGTCCGAATCGACCGGATTAGTCTTTGACTTAGGGCCCAAAAGGCCTTCAATTCCCCGCTTTCATCATTCGGGCGATTCTGCGGAGTCGCTTGCGGTCGCACGCAACAGCAAGGGGGAAACAATGAACAAGAACGATCTCATCGGGTCAGTCGCCGAAACTGCGGGGCTTTCGAAGAGCGATGCAGCCAGCGCGGTCGAAGGCGTGTTCGATGCGATCACCTCGGCGCTGAAGAAGGGTGACGAGGTTCGGCTGGTCGGTTTCGGCACTTTTACCGTCGCCCGGCGCAAGGCCTCGACCGGCCGCAATCCGCGGACCGGCGAGCCGATGAAGATCAAGGCATCCAACCAGCCCAAGTTCAAGGCCGGCAAGGTCCTCAAGGACTCGGTCAACTGAGCGCGGGGCGGCGCTACGAAGGGCGCCGCCGCCAGCTTTCCCCAATCTACTAGTCGATACGGACCAGCGCCGTCGGCGCTGCTTTGGTGCGCGCGTTGACCGGCCATTCAAGGACCTGCCCAGCGGATGCGGGTCGTGGCCCCTCATCGGTGTTGTTGGCAAGTATCTCGCCGTCGGTCGTGATGGTGAAGCGGCCCTCGATGCGCGGGAACGCCGGCATCCTTGCGTCATCGTCGTCGCCCGGCGGCAGCATCCCGCCCATTCCCGCCATCATTCCTTGAAACGGGTTTCCACCCGCCTGCGGAGCGAAGCCCGGTGCGTCTACCCGCACCGTGCCGTCCGCGCGCCGGGTCAGTGCGACGAAGTGGTTGATCATCGGGAAACCCTCGATCGTCGGGAACAGGAAATCGTGATCGATCCGGCCGGTGAGCGCGAACGATATGTCGAACAGTCCGTCGCCCTTGCTATCGACGCGCTTCCATCCGGCCTGTCGCCGCAGCTTTGCCGCAAGCTCTTCGGCGGCGGCGGGATCGGCGGGGTCGATACCGCCGAGAATGGCACGCGCAGCCTCGGCTTCACTGGCCTTCTTCTCGGCCCGCTCTGCTGCCGCCGCTTCCCAGTCGCTGCGCTGCTGGGCGAGTTCGTCCTCGGAGCAATCGCGCGTGTCGAGGTCATCGTCGTAACAGTCCTGGGGCGTGAAGGTGGCGTCGCCACCTGTCGCCGATCCCATCTGCGCAAGCTTACTGAGCGCCAGCAAGTAGATCTCGCCATCGTACCTGTAGGTGAAGGTCCCGTCGCGGCGGAGATCGAGCGTCGATTCGAACTTGCCCGGCCACAGCAGGCAGCCGCCCAGGAGCATGGCAAGGGCGGTAACGAGCGCGACACCCGCCCGGCGGCGCAAGCGCGGTTCCTGTTCCATCGATTTCCCTCTCCCCAAGTGTCCCGGTTCAGCCGGATCGCGCAACGATGGCGTAAAGCGCGATCGCAGCGGCGTTCGATACGTTCAGGCTCTCGATCGCGTCCGATATCGGCAGCTTGGCGAGGGCATCGCAGTGGCCCGCGATATTGTGGCGCATTCCTTCGCCTTCCGCGCCCAGCACAAGCGCGACCCGGCCCTTCGGCAGCGCCTCGGCCAGCGTCGCCTCGGCCTCGCCGGCAAGTCCGATCCGCCAGTATCCGGCTTCGGCCAGTTCATCGAGGGTGCGGGCGAGGTTCACCACGCGCACCCACGGGACGATTTCCAGCGCGCCGCTGGCCGACTTGGCGAGCGTGCCTGATTCCGGAGGCGCATGGCGGTCCTGGGTGACGATCGCCGCCGCCCCGAACGCAGCCGCCGAGCGCAGGATTGCGCCGACGTTGTGCGGATCGGTGACCTGATCGAGCACGAGAATCGGCGCGTCCTCATCAGCGATCACGTCCTCGAGGAATACGTCCTCGAGCGGTGCGCACTCGAGCACGAGCCCCTGGTGCGGCGCATCGCGCGCGACGAGCCGGGCGAGGTCGGCTCCGTCGGCCCACTCGACCGGGAAATCGCTCGGCAGTTCGCCGTCGAGAGAAGCGACGCCTTCGCGCGTCGCCCACAGCTTGCGGTGGCTGCGTTCGGGGTTCTTGAGCGCGGCCTCGACCGCGTGGCGGCCCCACAGCCGCACCTGCCCGCTGCTCGCGCGGCCGGAGCCGCGTCCGCCCTGCATCCGTCCCGCTCGCCCGCGCATCGCGCGCTTCCGTTCGCCTTTCGCCATTCCTGCGCCCTGCCAGCAGGGCCATTGACAGGCAAGCATCGCTTCGCCATTGCGCGCCTTCCTCGGCCGGCCGGCCCCCATTTTCGGGGGCTATTCGGAAGCGAAAGCGGTCAGGCCCTGTGTGGACAGGTGGCCGAGTGGTTAAAGGCAGCAGACTGTAAATCTGCCCGCGCAAGCGTACGCTGGTTCGAATCCAGCCCTGTCCACCACCTTCTCTTGTCGGACGCGCCGGGCGAGCCTAATCCGCCGCGATGCCTCATCCCGTCATTTCGGCCACCGGCCTGTTCACGCCCGACCAAAGCATTTCCAACGCCGAGCTCGTCGAGAGCTACAACGCCTACGTCCAGCTGCACAACGCGCGCCATGCCGATGCGATCGCCGCGGGCGAGGCCGACGCGCTGGAGCCGAGCTCGGTCGAATTCATCGAGAAAGCGAGTGGAATCAAGGCGCGTCACGTTGTCGACAAGGCGAACGTGCTCGATCCGGACACGATGTGTCCGCGCCTGCCCGAACGCGGCAACGACGAACTGTCGATCATGGCCGAGATCGGTGTGGCGGCCGCGCGTCAGGCGCTCGAACGGGCGGGGCGGGCACCCGGCGATGTCGACGCAGTGCTGTGCGCGGCTTCGAACATGCAGCGCGCCTATCCGGCGATGGCGATCGAGATCCAGCACGCGCTTGGCATCGAAGGGTTCGCGTTCGACATGAACGTTGCATGCTCCAGCGCGACCTTCGGCATCCAGACGGCCGCAGACTACGTTCGCGCGGGCAACGCCAGGAGCGTCCTCGTCGTCAGCCCGGAAATCACCAGTGGGCACCTCAACTGGCGCGACCGTGACAGCCACTTCATCTTCGGCGACGTCGCCACGGCGGTGCTCGTGGAGGATGCGGAGATTGCTCCGGCCGATCACTGGGACATCCTCGGCACCAAGCTGAAGACGGTGTTCTCGAACAACATCCGCAACAACTTCGGCTTCCTCAACCGCACCGCACCCGAGAGACGCGACGACGCCGACAAGCTGTTTGTCCAGGAGGGACGCAAGGTCTTCAAGGAGGTCGTGCCGATGGTTTCGGAGATGATCGTCGAGGAGGCGCAGCGGCTGGATATCGATCCGGCGACACTGCGGCGGCTATGGCTGCACCAGGCCAATGCCGCGATGAACCGGCTGATCGCGCAGCGCGTCCTCGGCCACGAAGCGGACTCCGACGAGAGCCCGACCGTGCTCGACACGTATGCCAATACCTCGAGCGCCGGTTCGATCATCGCGTTTCACAAGCATTCCGACGACCTGCTGGCCGGCGATACCGGGCTGATCTGTTCGTTCGGTGCAGGCTATTCGGTAGGCACGGTGTTCGTGCGCAAGACCGGTTAGGACGGTTTCATCGGATACGTTTCGCTTGTGACGGAACGGCATGAACCCTAAGCCTGTCGCCCATGGCCGGAGAAATACTCGACAACAGGGGCCGGGGGGACGCGCATTGGCGGTTGCCGCCGGTCCATCCCGAGGGGCGCAAGTTTGCTCTCATCGCCGCCGCGGCGTGCCTCGTCACCGCCTTGCTGGCGTGGGAGACCCTCGCTTGGCCGCTGGCGTTCCTCACACTCGGCATACTCGCGTTTTTTCGCGATCCAGAGCGGGTGGTGCCCCAGGGCGACAATCTGATCGTTTCGCCTGCCGACGGGCTGGTGTCGCTGATCGCCGAGGTCGAACCGCCGCAGGAGCTGATGGTGGACGACGGCAGCGGGACCCGCGGCCTGCCGCCGGGCCCGGTTACGCGCGTGTCGATTTTCATGTCGGCCTTCGACGTACACATCAATCGGGCGCCGATCGGGGGCACGGTCAAGCGGCTCGTCTACATCCCCGGCAAGTTCATGAACGCGGACCTCGACAAGGCGAGCGAGGAAAACGAGCGCCAGCATCTGTTGATCGAGCGACCGGACGGGCAGCTGATCGGCTTCACCCAGATCGCGGGTCTCGTCGCGCGGCGGATCGTGCCGTTCGTGAAGCCCGGTGACATCGTCGCGAGCGGACAGCGTGTGGGGCTGATCCGCTTCGGCAGCCGGGTCGACGTCTATTTGCCGGCGGGCACTTCGCCCGCGGTCGTGCTGGGCCAGACCGTCATCGCGGGTGAGACTGTTCTCGCCGAAGCCGGTGCCCAGCCGTTAATCGAAGGGTTGAGCCAGTAATGCCCGATGAGCCGCGAATCGGACCCAAGGCGGCCGAGGACGAGACCCCCCTGCGACCGCGCGGTCGGATGCAGGGGCTGCCGATGCGGGCCGTCCTGCCGAATGCGATCACCGCAGCGGCAATGTGTTCCGGGCTTACGGGCATCCGATTCGCAATGGGCGGGATGTGGGCCGAGGCGGTGCTGGCGATAATTCTGGCGGGCGTGCTCGACGGGATCGACGGGCGCATCGCCCGGCTGCTGCGTGCACAATCGCGGTTCGGCGCGGAGCTCGACAGCCTCGCCGATTCGTTGAGCTTTGGCACGGCGCCCGCGCTGATCCTGTTCCTCTGGTCGCTCGGCGATCTCACCCGGCTCGGTTGGTTCGCCGCGCTGGCTTTCGCGATCAGCGGCACCCTGCGGCTGGCGCGATTCAACGCGCAGATCGACGTTACCGAGCAGCCGCACAAGTCAGCCGGGTTCCTCACCGGCGTTCCCGCGCCCGTGGGTGCGGGGCTGGCATTCCTGCCGCTTTACCTGTGGCTGGCGACTGGCGACCCGTTGTTCCGCAACCCGTGGCTGGTGGCCCCGTGGACGGCCTTCGTCGCGTTTCTCATGATTTCGAACGTCGCGACGCTGAGCTGGGGCCGGATGCGCCCACGCCGCGACGTGCGGCTGGCGGTGATCCTGGTGGTGGGAATGGTGTTTGCCGCGCTGCTGCTCGAACCCTGGTGGACACTGTCGGCGGTATGTTTCGCCTACCTCGCCACGATGCCCTGGTCGATCGCCCGCTATGCCCGGGTCAGGCGGCAGCGCGCCTCGGCGCCTGTGCCGGAGCCGTTCGACGTTGCGACGAGCGACTTGCGCTAACGCAGGCCGGACGGAGCGCAGGCATACGCGGACCGTCGGCCGCGCTCCCGGAAAAATCCTCGAACGTGACGGTGATCATCCGGATCGCCTCGCACCGCGCCAGCTCGCCGCGCACCTGCCGGACGGCGGTCCGGCCGCGCACGGCAGCATCGGCGAGGGTAAGTGCACTGGCAACTGCGACAGCGGCGAACAGCGCTACGAGCAGGATGGCGATCATCGTTCCGTATCCTCAAGGCAGCACAGGTCTGTTGACAGCCTGTGGACAACTGGTGGAAGTCACCAAGCCGCGAGACGTTCCCGCGACTCGTTCTGTGTTCTCTTTTTGTTCTTCGCCGTCAAGCGAATTCGCGGTCGGCGACCCTTTCCGCGCGACGAATTGAGGCTGGATTTTCCCTCCCATCGGCGCTAAGGGCGCCCCCGTTCGATCCGAATCCGGCCGTTCCGGCAGGACAAGCGTTCGGGCAAATCCACATGGAGAGCGCCACATACCGGTGCCGCCAGGCGGGATCTCCGCCTCGGTTCCAGCTCTCCAGAGGCACAACCGGAAAGGAATTACCTATGGCGGCTCCGACCGTCTCCATGCAGCAATTGATCGAGGCCGGCGCGCACTTCGGCCACCAGACCCACCGCTGGAACCCGCGGATGAAGCCGTACATCTTCGGCGCCCGCAACGGTGTTCACATCATCGACCTGTCGCAGACCGTGCCGCTGATGGCGCGCGCGCTCGACTTCGTCCAGGACACCGTCCGTTCGGGCGGCAAGGTCCTGTTCGTCGGCACCAAGCGCCAGGCGCAGGAGCCGATCGCCGAGGCCGCGCGCCGCTCCGGCCAGCATTTCGTCAACCACCGCTGGCTCGGCGGCATGCTGACCAACTGGAAGACGATCTCCGGCTCGATCCGCCGCCTCAAGACGCTCGACGAGCAGCTCTCCGGCGAGATCTCGGGACTGACCAAGAAGGAAGTCCTCCAGCTCACCCGCGAGCGCGACAAGCTCGAGCTTTCGCTCGGCGGCATCCGCGACATGGGCGGCATTCCCGACGTGATGTTCGTGATCGACGCCAACAAGGAAGACCTCGCGATCAAGGAAGCCGGCGTGCTCGGCATTCCGGTCGTCGCGGTGCTCGATTCGAACGTCGACCCGTCGGGCATCGCCTTCCCGATCCCGGGCAATGACGATGCCGCGCGCGCCGTCCGCCTCTACTGCGACGCGGTCGCCGAGGCCGCCTCGAGCGGCAAGGGCAAGGCCACGATCGATTCGGGCGAGGACATCGGCGCCATGGCCGAACCTCCGGTCGAAGCGGCGCAGGCTGAAACGAGCGGCGCTGCAGCCCCTACCGAAGCGTAACACCGCTACGCATGTCCCGAATACCGGCGCCGGGACGCATCGCTCCCGGCGCCACACTGCTTTCAAGACAAAGGAATTGAACATGGCTGCTTTCACCGCCGCCGACGTGAAGAACCTGCGCGAAAAGACCGGCGCGGGCATGATGGACGCCAAGAAGGCCCTCGAGGCATCGAACGGCGACATCGAGGCCGCGGTCGACGCGCTGCGCGCCAAGGGCCTTGCCACCGCCGCCAAGAAGTCGAGCCGCACCGCGGCCGAAGGCCTCGTCGGCGTTGCCGTGGAAGGCACCAGGGGCGTCGCGGTCGAGGTCAACTCGGAAACCGATTTCGTCGCCAAGAACGACAAGTTCCAGGACTTCGTCCGCAAGGTGACCGAAGTCGCGCTGAACGAGGGTTCGGACGACGTCGAGGCGCTCAAGGGTGCATCGTACCCGGACGGCGGCACCGTGACCGACAAGCTGACCGACAACGTCGCGACGATCGGTGAGAACCAGCAGATCCGCCGCCTCAAGCACGTTTCGGTCACCGAGGGCGTCGTGGTCCCCTACATGCACAACGCCGCAGCCCCGAACCTCGGCAAGATCGGCGTGCTCGTCGCGCTCGAATCGAGCGCCGACAAGGGCGCTCTCGAAGCGCTCGGCAAGCAGCTGGCAATGCACATCGCTGCCGCCTTCCCGCAGGCGCTGGATGCCGACGGACTCGACGCCGAAGTGATCGAGCGCGAGCGCAAGGTCGCCGCCGAGAAGGCTGCCGAGAGCGGCAAGCCGGCGGAAGTCCAGGCCAAGATGGTCGACGGCGCGATCGCCAAGTTCGCCAAGGAAAACGCTCTGCTGAGCCAGGTCTTCGTGATGGACAACAAGACCCCCATCAGCGAAGTCGTGGCCAAGGCCGGCAAGGAAGCCGGCGCGCCGATCACCCTGAAAGATTACGTCCGCTTCCAGCTCGGCGAAGGCATCGAGAAGGAAGAGAGCGACTTCGCCGCCGAAGTCGCCGCCGCGGTCAAGGGCTGAGCCTTCCTTCAGACGAGACACGGCCGCCGGAGCGATCCGGCGGCCGTTTTCGTGTCCGCGCCGGCGACTTTCCCATTGCCCTTGCCGCGATAGGCGCGCCGCCTATAAGAGCGCGCAATTCCTCCGCAAAATCTCGCGAGAAACCTGTTCAATGGCCGTGCCCCCGATGAAACGCGTTCTCCTCAAGCTCTCGGGCGAGGTGCTCATGGGCGGGCAGCAATTCGGGATCGACCCTGCGTTCGTCGCCGAACTTGCGCAGGAGGTGAAGGCTGCCAAGGACAACGGCCTTGAGATCTGTCTCGTCATCGGCGGCGGCAACATCTTCCGCGGAATGGCCGGAGCGGCGCAGGGCATGGACCGCGCGCAGGCCGACTACATGGGGATGCTCGCGACGGTGATGAACGCACTCGCGATGCAGAACGCGCTCGAACAGATCGGCGTGCAGACGCGGGTCCAGTCGGCGATCGAGATGGACCAGGTTTGCGAGCCGGTGATCCGCCGCCGTGCCGAACGCCACCTGGAAAAAGGGCGCGTGGTGATCTTCGCGGCCGGTGTTGGCGCCCCTTATTTCACGACCGACAGCGGTGCGGCGCTGCGCGCAGCAGAGATGAAGTGCGACGCGCTGCTCAAGGGCACCAGCGTCGACGGGGTCTACGACAGCGATCCCAAGAAGAACAAGAACGCGAAGCGTTTCGATACAGTCACCTACGACAAGGTGCTGGCAGACAATCTGAAGGTGATGGACGCGTCCGCCGTCGCGCTGTGCCGCGATAACGGCATCCCGATCGTGGTCTTTTCGATCCGCGAAAAGGGCAACCTGGCCAAAGTGCTGGGAGGAAGCGGCGTCCAGACGATAGTGCAGGGAAGCTAGAACATGGCTAAATACGACAAGAGCGACATCGAGCGACGGATGAACGGGGCTGTGGAAAGCCTCAAAGGCGATCTGTCGGGCCTTCGCACCGGCCGCGCGAACACGAGCCTGCTCGATCCCGTGGTGGTCGAGGTCTATGGCGCGATGATGCCGCTCAACCAGGTGGCGACCGTCTCCGCGCCAGAGCCGCGCATGCTGAGCGTGCAGGTGTGGGACAAGTCGAATCTGACCGCGGTCGAGAAGGGCATCGCCAAGGCGAACCTCGGTCTCAATCCGATGACCGACGGGCAGACGCTGCGCCTGCCACTGCCCGACCTTACCGAAGAGCGCCGTAAGGAACTCGCCAAGCTCGCCGGTGAATACGGGGAAAAGGCGAAGATCGCGATCCGCAACGTCCGCCGAGACGGCATGGAAGCGCTGAAGGAAGACGAGAAGAAGAAGGACATCTCCGAGGACGAGCGCAAGCGCTCCGAGGACGACGTTCAGAAAATGACCGACGCCCACGTCGCGGAAACCGACACCGTGGTCGCGGCCAAGGTCAAGGAAATCCTGTCCCAGTGACAGCGCGGAGTTCCGGGGTGGCCTGATGGCGCACGTTGACGCAGTCGCACGTCACGTCGCGATCATCATGGACGGCAACGGGCGTTGGGCGAAGGCCCGGCACCTCCCGCGCGCGGTCGGGCACCAGCGCGGTGTGGAGGCTGTGCGCAGGCTCGTGCGCGCGCTCAAGGATACCAGCGTCGAGTGCCTGACGCTCTACGCCTTCAGCACCGAAAACTGGCGCCGGCCCGAAGAAGAAGTCGGGGACCTGATGAACCTGATGCGCAGGTTCGTGAAATCGGACCTGCCCGAATTCCTCGCCAACGACGTCAAGCTTCATATCCTCGGCGACTGGCGCGCGCTGGCGCCGGACATCGTCGAGATGCTCGATGATGCGCTCGAGCGGACGGCGGATGGATCGCGCACGCTGGCGGTTGCGCTCAACTACGGTTCGCAAGCCGAGATAGCGCGCGCCGCGGCCAAGGCGGCCAAGGAGGGCGACGTCACGCCCGGGGCGATCGAGCGGCACCTCGACACTGCTTCGCTGCCGCCGCTCGACCTGCTCATCCGCACGAGCGGTGAGGTGCGGCTGTCGAATTTCCTGCTATGGCAGTGCGCCTATGCCGAGATGATCTTCACCGACGTGCTGTGGCCGGACTTTACGCCCGCGCACCTGCAGGACGCCCTGGATGAATTCGTGCGCAGGGAGAGGCGCTATGGCGGACGCTGAGGCCGTCCAGGAAAAGAAGAAGAGCGACCTGCCGGTGCGCGCCGCTTCGGCGGTGGTGATGCTCGCGGTCGCGACCGCCGCGCTGGTCGTGGGCGGAACGGTCTTCGACACTTTCGTCGTGATCGTGAGCCTTGTTGCTTTCGCCGAGTTCGTTCTTCTTGTCGTGGGAGCGACCGCGAACATACCGTACCGGTTGGCAGCGATCGTCGCCGGGGCGCTCTATTTCGGCATTGCGGCCGGGATCCTGGCGGGTGCCGGCGATTTCCTCATCGTGCTGATCGTGGGGACGGTCGTGTTCACCGATACGTTCGCCTACTTCACCGGGCGTGCCGTCGGCGGGCCGAAGATCGCGCCATCGATCAGCCCTTCGAAAACATGGGCAGGGCTGGTCGGAGGCATGGCCGGTGCCGCGCTGTGGCTCGTATTGTGGGTAGTCGCGATCGACGGCGGTATCGCTGGGCCGCGGTTCGAGCTGGGCCTCGCGCTCTCTGCGGAAAACCTTGGGCTGGCGGCGCTGCTGGGCGCCGCCTTGGCGGCGCTCGCCCAAGCGGGCGATTTCTTCGAAAGCTGGCTCAAGCGGCGAGCGGGCGTGAAGGATTCCTCGAAGCTGATCCCCGGCCACGGCGGCGTGTTCGACCGCATCGACGGAATGCTGCCGGTGGCAATCGCCATCGGGGCGCTCGCGTCGGCGACTGCGAACTGATGCGCACCATCTCGATCCTCGGCGCGACGGGCTCGGTGGGAGCATCGACGCTCGACCTTGTGCGACGCAATCGCGAGGGATGGCGCGTGGTGGCGCTTACCGCGAACTGCAACGTCGGCGAGCTTGCCGCTTTGGCGCGCGAATTCGAAGCCGAAATCGCCGTCGTCGCCGACGAAACCTGCCTGCCCGCACTGCGCGAGGCTCTGTCCGGTACGGGCATAGAATCCGCAGGCGGCGCGGCGGCGCTGATCGAAGCAGCATCGCGCGGAGTGGACCTTACCGTAGCCGCCATTGTCGGCTGCGCGGGTCTCGCCCCGACGATGGCGGCGATCGAGCAGGGCGGATGCATCGCGCTCGCCAACAAGGAGGCGCTGGTCTCAGCGGGCGAAGTCATGACGGCCGCGGTGGCGAAGCACGGCGCCACGCTGCTCCCGGTCGACAGCGAGCACAACGCGATCTTCCAGTGTCTTGCGGGCAACCGGGTCGAGGACGTCTGCAAGATCACCCTTACCGCGAGTGGCGGTCCGTTCCGCACCTGGTCGCAGGCCCAACTCGAAGCGGCCACGCCTGCGCAGGCGGTCGCGCATCCCAACTGGGACATGGGCGCGAAAATCAGCGTCGATTCGGCGACCATGATGAACAAGGGTCTCGAATTCATCGAAGCGTATCACCTGTTCCCGGTCGGGCTCGAGAAAATCGGTATCGTCGTCCACCCGCAGAGCGTGATCCATTCGATGGTGGAATACCGCGACGGCTCCACGCTGGCGCAGCTCGGCCCCAGCGACATGCGTGTGCCGATCGCCTCGTGCCTCGCGTGGCCGGGACGGATGGACACGCCGATGGCTCCGCTCGACCTCGTGGCCCTCGGAAACCTGACCTTCGAAGCGCCTGACGAAAAGCGCTTTCCCGCCACCCGCCTCGCGCGAGAGGCGGCACGGCTGGGTGGAGCAGCCCCCGCGGTCCTCAACGCCGCGAACGAATTGGCGGTTGCGGCATTTCTCGCTGGAAAGATCGCGTTCACACGAATTGCGCTAACAGTGGAGCGAACGCTGTCACGCGCCTTGCCACCGCCGCCCGCCTCGCTCGACGAGGTGCTGGCCGTCGATGCCGAGGCTCGGAGCCGCGCGGAAGAACTGCTGGAGCTTGCCTGAGTTGATCGAATCGCCGCCTTTCTGGTTCTACCTCGTCGGGTTCGTGCTGCTGCTCGGCCCGCTGGTGACCGTGCACGAATTCGGTCACTACCTTGTCGGCCGGCTGTTCGGCGTCGGGGTCGAGGCTTTTTCGGTCGGGTTCGGCAAGGAAATCGCCGGGTTTACCGACCGTCGCGGCACGCGCTGGAAGCTCTCGATGTTGCCTCTTGGCGGCTACTGCCAGTTCAAGGGCGACATGAATCCCGCGAGCATTCCCGATGCCGATGCCATCGCCGCCATTCCGGCGGAAGAACGGGACGGTAGCTTCCATCACGCGGCACTCTGGAAGCGGGCGCTGATCGTCGCGGCCGGGCCGGTGACCAACCTCGTCGTCGCGGTGGCGATCTTTGCCGCGTTCAACATGGCCTATGGGCGAATCGAGGCGCCGCCGGTCGTCGATCACTTCGCGGAAAATTCGGTCGCGCAAGCAGCGGGCATGGAACAAGGTGACCGGGTCATCGCGCTGGACGGGTCGCCGGTCGACGACTTCATGGCGATCAAGCAGGCAGTTGCGCTCTATCCGGGCAAGCGGATCGTCCTGACGGTCGAACGGGACGGCTCTCAGCGCGAGGTTCCCGT
Source organism: uncultured Alphaproteobacteria bacterium (assembly GCA_963728375.1). Classification (GTDB taxonomy): domain Bacteria; phylum Pseudomonadota; class Alphaproteobacteria; order Sphingomonadales; family Sphingomonadaceae; genus Tsuneonella. The sequence continues at coordinate 574,383 of CAVSJL010000001.1, read as the reverse complement.
TACGCTGGCATCGACCACCGTGACCGATCGCTTCGGCAACGAATCACGCATAGGGTTGCTCGGTATCTACGCGGTCGAGCCGCAGATTGTGCCGATGGGGCCGGGCGAGGCGATCGGACAGGCTTTCGTCCAGAGTGGCGAGGTCGTCGACATGATGGTGGTCGGCATCGGTCAGATCGTAACCGGGCAGCGTTCGCTCGACGAACTCGGTGGTCCGATCAAGATCGCAAAGTATTCCGGCGAGCAACTGAGCCTCGGCCCGCAGGCGTTCGTCTGGTTCGCTGCAATGATCTCGCTTAACTTGGCATTCATCAACCTGTTGCCAATCCCTGCCCTCGACGGTGGGCACCTGGCTTTCTACGCGGCCGAAGCGGTCCGTCGGAAGCCGATAGGCGCCCGCGGTCAGGAATTGGCGTTCCGTGCCGGCGTGGCCGTAATCCTCGCGCTGATGCTGTTCGTCACAGTCAACGACCTCGTCTCGCTTCCCGTCTTCGGACGGTAGCGAGGGCGCCATTGATCAGGCCGAGGGATCGAACGCGCAAAGGTAGCTTCGCAGGGCACAAGAGGCCTTCCACAGCTTGATTGGAGACGGGCTATCGGGCAAGGGCGGCGCACTCGCGCGCCCGCCCGCCGCCGCCGCAGGCGAAACGGAGCATACCCGAGCGCTATGGATTGGTTTTTGGACGGGAGTCCCACGTCGATGAAGGCATGCGAAACAGCCGGTAATTCAAACCGGCCAGGTCTGGCGAAGCTGGGCCTGTCGCTCCTGTGCGGCACGATGCTCGCCGGAATGCCGGCGGCCGCAATGGCGCAGGATGCGCCGGTAGCGCCGCCGGCTGAGGCTTCGGCAGAAGTACAGCCACAGAATGACGTGATCCGTTCGATCGCGGTCGCCGGGGCCGAGCGTCTCGAGCCGCAGACGATCGTCTCGTACATCCGTCTGCGCGTGGGGCAGACCTACACCCAGGCCGCTGCCGACCAGGCGCTGAAGGATCTCTACGCGACCGAGCTTTTTGCCAGTGCCAGCATCGCGAATAACGACGGCAACGTCGTGATTACCGTGGTGGAGAACCCGGTGATCAACCGCATCGTGCTGGAAGGCAACAAGCGGATCAAGGACGACAAGATCCTGCCCGAGATCAAGCTTGCCGCGCGGCAGATCTTCACCCGTTCGAAAGTTCGCGCCGACGTTGCCCGCATTGTCGAACTCTACAAGCGGCAGGGCCGCTTCGCCGCGACGGTCGAGCCCAAGATGGTCGAACTGTCGCAGAACCGGGTCGACGTCGTTTTCGAGATCAACGAGGGGCCCAAGTCGAAGGTTCGCCAGATCAACATCCTCGGGAACGAGGCGTTCTCCGACGGCGAACTGCGCGGGGAGATGCTGACCAAGCAGGCGCGCCTGACCAGCTTCCTGTCCTCGCGCACCAGCTACGATCCCGATCGCCTTGCGTTCGACCAGCAGAAGCTGCGCCAGTTTTATCTCACCCAGGGCTACGCCGATTTCCGTGTCGTGTCGGCTGTTGCCGAGTTGACCCCCGACAAGCGCGATTTCATCATCACCTACGTCGTCGAGGAAGGGCCTCGCTACAAGTTCGGCGATGTCGAGGTTCAAAGCGAATTGCGCGATTTCTCGAGCGATGCGCTGACCAAGAACCTGCCGATGCACGACGGTGACTGGTACGACGCGAAGCTTGTCGAAGACACGTCCGAACAGTTCAAGGACCTCGCCGGCACATTCGGCTATGCTTTCGCCGAGGTCGAGCCGCAGTTCCGTCGGAACAAGGACGACCTGACGATGGACGTCACGTTCGTCCTGCGCGAGGCGCCGCGCGTCTATGTCGAGCGGGTCGACGTCAATGGAAACACCTTGACGCAGGACAAGGTCATCCGCCGCGAGTTTCGGATCGTCGAAGGCGACGCGTTCAACACCCTGCAGGTCAAGCGCACCGAAAACCGGATCAAGTCGCTCGGCTTCTTCCAGGAAAACTTCGAGATCACGCAGAAGGAAGGGACCACGCCCGACCGCATCGCGCTCGAGGCAAACGTGGAAGAGCAGGCGACGGGCCAACTCCAGCTGTCGGCCGGCTTCTCGTCGATCGAAAGCTTCATTCTTGCCGCTTCGATCCAGCAGCGCAATTTCCGCGGCCGCGGACAGACCGTCGGCGCCGGTGTGAATTACTCGCGCTATTCGAAGAGCGCGAACCTGAGCTTTTCGGAACCCTACCTGTTCGACCGCAATATCTCGGCGGGCGTCGATATCTATCGGCGTGACCTGAACAGCTTCAATTACCTGAACAGCAACCGCAACACGACTTTCCAGCAGACCACCACCGGCGCCCAGCTGCGCCTGGGCGTGCCGCTGACCGAGTACACTTCGCTGATCGGCAGCTACACCCTCAACTTCGATTCGGTGACGCTCGACGAGAACCAGTTCTTCTCGAACCGCCTCGATCCCCCGAACCTGACTTGCGATCCCCTGCTGGCCGGGCGCTACCTGTGCGAGGCCGTCGGCGACCGGACTAGCTCGATCCTCGGGCTCACCTTCGCTTACGATTCGCTGGACAGTCGCCTCCGTCCGACACGGGGTCGATCCGCTTCGATCACGGGCGAGTTCGCCGGTCTTGGCGGGTCGGTGAAGTACGTTCGCCTGCGCGGCAAGGCAGCTCAGTTCTTCCCTCTGGGCAAGGGCTTTATCTTCTCGCTGCGGGCCGAGGGCGGCGCGATTCAGGCCGTTGGCGGCGGGTCGGTCCAACTGACGGACCGGTTCTTCCTCGGCGAGCCGCAAATCCGCGGCTTCGACATCCGCGGCGTCGGGCCCCGCGTCCTGCGGCAACCGATCGTAGCGGACCCCGATAGTGCCGATCCCGCCAATCCCGATCCCTTGGTGATAACCGACCGGAACCGGGTTTCGGACGACGCGATCGGCGGCAGGTTCTATTATCTCGGCCGCGCGGAGCTCGAGATTCCTCTCGGTAGCGGGGTCCAGGAGCTGGGTCTTCGTCCGTCTGTGTTCGTGGACGTCGGCGCACTGTGGGGTGGTCGCAAACCGATTCTCACCACGAGCCCGTTCCCCGGCGGCATCGATTTCCCGCAGCGCGATGCCAATGGCGATCCGCTTTACACGCAAACGGTCATAAACCCGGACGGAACCAAAACGGTCACGCTCGTCACCACTCCGACCGCGCCGGATGGATCCGCCAACACGGCGCTGATCAGCAACGTCCCGCCCTTCCAGGAAGTCTACCTGGGTGACAGCCCCAGTCCGCGAGTATCGGTGGGCGTGGGGGTCAACTGGAATTCGCCCTTCGGTCCGTTCAGGATCGATTTTGCCCAAGTCCTGTTGAAGCAGCCCGGTGATGACACCAAGCGCTTCACGTTCAACGTAGGAACACAATTTTGATGACCAACTTCACGAAGAGCCTGCTTGCCGCGGGCGTCGCCTTCGCCACCATTTCGCCGATCGCCGCCGCGCCCGCGGCCGCGCAGATCGTCAAGGGCATCGGCGTCGTCAGCCTGCCGGCGGTCGTCGCCAACTCGAATGCCTACAAGGTGGCCGAACAGCAGCGCCCGGTTACCTACAAGCCGCAGCTCGACCAGGCCGAGACCCGCCGCGCCGCAATCGCCGCGCAGCTTCAGCCGCTGATCGATAAGTTCAACAAGGATCGCCAGGCGAACCCGAACAACCCTGCGCTCCAGCAGCAGGCCGCGGCGATTCAGCAGATTCAGCAGTCGGGCCAGCAGGAACTGCAGCAGCTCGTCCAGCCTGTCGCGCTGAGCCAGGCCTATGTCACCGAACAGATCGAAGACAAGCTCGACACCGCGGTGCAGGCTGCCGCAAAGAAGAAGAACGTCCAGCTCATCCTCGATCCCACGCAGGGTGCGGTGCTCTACGCCGACGCGGCCTACAACATGACGCAGGACGTGCTGAACGAGCTCAACACCCTGTTGCCGTCGGCGCAGCTCGTTCCGCCGCAGGGCTGGATGCCGCGCCAGGTACGCGAGCAGCAGGCTGCCCAAGCCGGTGCGCAGGGACAGACTCAGGCGACCGTTCCGCCCACCACCAGCGGCCGTTGATCGGCATATAACGGGGCAGGGCCGATGAGCGAGGACACGGAAAGCCGTTCGGAGACGGGCGCGTACGATATCCTCAAGGTGCTCAAGGCCCTGCCGCACCGCTATCCGCTGCTACTGGTCGATCGGGTCAAGTCGATCGATCTCGGCGAGCGGATTCACGCGGTAAAGGCGGTCTCGTTCAACGAGCAGTTCTTCCAGGGCCACTTCCCCGGCCGTCCGATCATGCCGGGCGTTCTGCAGATCGAGGCACTGGCACAGGCCGCCGGGGTGCTTGGCATCGAGAGCTTCGAGCTTGCGGGGTCGGGCAAGCTCGTAATCTTCATGGCGATCGAGAACGCCAAGTTCCGCGCTCCCGTGGAGCCGGGCTGCCTGCTCGACCTGGAAGTGGAGTTTACTCGCAAATCGAGCCGAGTCTGCAAGTTCAAGGGGCGCGCCAGCGTCGAGGGCAACACGACCTGCGAGGTCGAGTTCACCGCGATGATCGCCGACCCGCCGAAGGATTGACGCAAAACCTTGCCAATTCGCGCGGCCGTCGCTAAGCGCGCGCCTTTCCCACCACAGCTGGACCGGTCGGAACCGTTCCGAGGCTACGGAGACACGCAATGAAGACCGAAGGTCACCCTGATTATCACACGATCACCGTCAAGATGACCGACGGTACCGAGTTCCAGACCCGCTCGACCTGGGGTTCCGAGGGCGACGTGCTCGCGCTCGACATCGACCCCACGACGCACCCGGCGTGGACCGGCGGCAAGCAGCAGGTCGCCGAAGGCGGCCGCGTCGCCAAGTTCAACCAGCGCTTCGGCGGGCTTTCGCTCAAGAAGTAAGCGGTTTTCCGGTTTCCGGATCAGAAGGGCGGTCCCGCGGGGCCGCCCTTTCTCGTTTCAGTCAGGCTCGTTCAGCCAGGCGCTCTTCAGCCCCAGGGCTTCTCGCGGTACCACTTGGTGATCACGTATTTCACGCCCTTGCGCACCTTCATTCCGTGGTGAAGCGTGTTGGGGTTGGGGCGTCCGTCTGGTCGGCGGTTGTTCCAGGCAACCAGTTTGCCTGCTTCGGGCTGAATGATCTTCTTCGGCACTCCGAAGCGCGTTCCGCCGCCACCCTCGACATCGTTGAGGTAGACCATGAAGGTCCAGGTCCGTTGTCCGGCGACCGAGCAATAGCGCTCGTAATCGGCCCCGCCGGGTTCGAAATAGTCGGTGTGCGCCTTGAATTCCTGTCCCACCGCATAGCGCTGGCCCTGTACCGGCTCTCCGTGGGCGGGATCGATCTGATTGAGCGCGAACAACCGCGCTTCGAGATCCACGACGGCGGGTTCCTCCGCCTCGAGGTCGCAGGTTTCGCTGGTTCGGAAGTGGTGGTCGCCGTTGGGATCGGCGATGGTCGACGGGCGGCGGTTCGTATCGATCAGCGCGACCAGATCTGCACATAGGTCTGGCGGCAGGAATCCGCGCAACTGGAACAGCTCGAGCATGGGGAAGGGCGCGCGCTGCACTCCGGGCGCTCGGAGAAGGATTTCAGCCGAAGATTCGCCGGGTTCGACCATCGGCCCGCGGTACGGCAAATGGCACCGCGAAACAATCTTGCGCACGCGGGTTCAGCGCGCAGTTTTCACTTCCAAAAGACGGAGCCTTGTGCAACAGGCCCTCGCCCGCGCTGGAACCGCCTTGACGGTGCCCCGCGCGGCTATCATGGCCCCCCTTCACGGCATGCCGGGGGCATGTGGCGATCGTAGCTCAGTTGGTTAGAGCGCCGGTTTGTGGTACCGGAGGTCGGGGGTTCGAGACCCCTCGATCGCCCCATTTCCCCCTGCTTCGAAGAGCGATTCCAGCGCAATTTCCGGCGCAACGTGGGGACGATGATGACGGCTTTCTGGACCCAGGCGGATTACGACGATCACGAGCTCGTGCAACTCGTCCGTGATCGCAAGTCGGGACTGACTGCCATCATCGCCGTGCATTCGAGCCACCTTGGGCCCGGTGCCGGCGGTACCCGCTTCTGGCACTATTCGGAGCCTTCCGCGGCGATGCGCGACGCGCTCAGACTCAGCCGCGGGATGAGCTACAAGAACGCGATGGCCGGTCTGCCCATGGGCGGGGGCAAGGCAGTGATCCTGGCGGACAAGAATTGGACGAAGACGCCCGAATTGCTCGCCGCGTTCGGCGATGCGGTTGATGCGCTGGGCGGCAAGTACGTCACCGCCGAGGACGTCGGCATCAACGAAGCCGACATGGTCGCCGTTTCGCAGCGGACGCAGTATGTATCCGGACTCCCGGTCGGCGAAGGCCAGGCAGGCGGCGATCCCGGGCCGTTCACCGCGATGGGAATCTATCACGGCATCAAGGCGGCGGTCGCGCACAAGCTCGGCAAGGACAACCTCGGCGGCGTCCGCGTCGCGGTGCAGGGCACCGGAAGCGTCGGCGGCGGAGTTGCGCGCCTGCTCGCGAAGGATGGCGCAAATCTGGTCCTTGCCGACGTCGACGAGGCGCGGGCGAAAGCGCTCGCCAAGGAAGTCGACGGCGAGGCGGTCTGCCCCGACCAGATCATGTCCGTCTCGTGCGACGTGTTCAGCCCGAACGCGCTGGGCGCGATTCTGGACGAGGAGGGCATCGCCCGGCTCGACTGCGCGATCGTTGCGGGCGGGGCGAACAACCAGCTTGCCCGCGGCGAGCACGGCAAGCTCCTCGCCGAGCGCGGCATTCTTTATGCCCCCGATTACGTCATCAACGCGGGCGGGATAATCTCGGTGACCCTCGAGTATCTAGCCCGCATCAACGGCGAGCCGTGCGACATCAACGAGGTGCGCAAGCGCATCGCGCATATCCCCGACCGGCTGACCGCGATCTGGGAGGAAAGCGACAGCACCGGCGTCTCGTCGGACGAGGTTGCCGACCGCATGGCGCAGAAGTTGATCGGTCGCTGAGCCGAGAACCGGTAGATAGCCGCCGCGGCCCCTTGCCGCACGGGGCGGGGACTGCCAAAGCGGCTCGGACGGTTATCCGATGCACGGCTTCGCCAATCCCACACGCTTTTTAGGCATTGCCCGCCCGCTGACGCCATGGTTGTCAGGCCTTGGCCTTTTGCTCGCGGGTGGTGCGCTGGCGTGGGGGCTGGGCTGGGCTCCTGCCGAGCGCTTGCAGGGCGAGACCGTGCGCATCCTCTTCATCCATGTACCCAGCGCCTGGCTCGGAATGGCCGGTTGGACTACCATCGCCGCCGCGAGCCTGACCGAGATCGTCTGGCGCCATCCCCTCGCTGCGATCGCGGGACGCGCCGCAGCACTTCCGGGCGCCGTGTTCACCGCGTTGTGCCTCGTCACCGGCTCGCTCTGGGGGCGGCCTGCCTGGGGTACGTGGTGGGAATGGGACGGGCGGCTGACCAGCATGCTCGTGCTGCTGTTCCTCTATTTCGGCTACATGGCTCTCGCAGGGGCGAGCGCCCGTGACGGCGCGCCCTCGCGCATCCCGGCGATTTTCGGAATTGTCGGAGTGATCAACGTGCCGGTGATCCATTATTCGGTACTGTGGTGGTCCTCGATCCACCAGCCGCCGAGCATCACCACGGGCGGTTCGGCAATGGCGCCGGAGTTCCTCTGGCCGCTGCTCGTCTCCACGCTCGGGTTCACGCTGCTGTTCGCAGCGATCGTGCTGATGCGGATGCGTGCCCTGCTGGCCGAAGCGCAAGTCGAGGCGCGCCTTCGCCGCCGGGCGCGGGAGGGCTGACATGCGCGAGGCGCTGGACCCTTGGCCGTTCGTGATAGCAGCCTATACGCTGAGTATCGGGACGACGCTGCTGCTGCTCGGCTGGAGCTGGCTGGCGATGCGGCGGGCGGAACGGCGACGCGAGGAGTTGCGCAAGTGACCGAGGAAACGGGCCGGCGGCCCAAGGCCAAACACCAGCGCCTCGCGCTCGTGGTCCTCGCGGTTGTCGCGCTGGTCGCCGCGGCGGTTATCGCCACTTGGGCCCTGCGCAACCAGGCGAGCTATTTCTACGTCCCGAGCCAGATCGTGAAGGATCACCCGGCGCCCGGCCGCGCGGTGCGCCTGGGCGGCATGGTCGAGGAAGGCTCGATCGTTACGCAGGGCGATGGAGTGACGATCGATTTCGTCGTCGGCGACGGCAAGGCGCGGGTACCGGTCCGTTATGCCGGGATCGTGCCCGACCTGTTCGTCGAGGGATCGGGCGTCGTTGCCGAAGGGCGAATGCAGGCGAACGGCACGTTCATCGCCGATAAGCTGCTCGCCAAGCACGACGAGAACTACGTCCCGCGCGAGCTCGAGGAAATGACCGCGGCACAGAAGAAGGCCGCGGTGGCCGAAACCAGCCGATGATCGCCGAACTCGGTCTGGCGGCCCTGTGGATGGCCGCAGCGCTGGCCGCGCTGCAACTCGTCACGGGATTTCTCGCGGCACGTCAAAGCGACGCCGAAGTCGCGTCGCTGGTGCGTCCGGCAGCGGTCGTGCAGGGCGTGCTTTGCGCCTTTGCGTTCGCCATGCTGATCTGGCTCTTCGCTCGAACCGACTTGTCGGTGAAGCTCGTCGCACTGAACTCGCACTCCGACAAACCGCTGATCTTCAAGGTGGCCGGGGCGTGGGGGAATCACGAAGGCTCGATGCTGCTGTGGGTTACCGTGATGAGCGCGGCCGGCGCGCTGATCGCGCTGATCGAAAGGCGCCTGCCGGAGCGCACGATGCAGGCGACCCTCGCCGCGCAAGGTTTCGTGGCGCTGGGCTTCTATGCCTTTCTGCTGTTCAGCTCCAACCCGTTCGAGCGGCTGCCGATGCCCGCGATCGAAGGTAACGGGCTCAACCCGCTGCTTCAGGACATCGGCCTCGCGTTCCACCCACCCACGCTCTACCTCGGCTACGTTGGGCTGTCGGTCGCCTTTAGCTTCGCCGTAGGAGCGTTGCTCACGCGGCAGGTGACGCCCGACTTCGCCCGCGCGATGCGCCCGTGGGTACTCGGCGCCTGGATATTCCTGACTGTCGGCATCACCGCGGGATCGTACTGGGCCTATTATGAGCTCGGCTGGGGCGGCTGGTGGTTCTGGGACCCGGTCGAGAACGCCAGTCTCATGCCCTGGCTCGCGGCGACTGCGCTGCTCCATTCGGTGAGCGTCCTGGCTGCGCGCGACGCCTTGCGCGCGTGGACGATCATGCTCGGCGTGGTTGCGTTCTCGATGAGCATGATCGGCACGTTCCTGGTGCGGTCGGGCATTCTGACGAGCGTCCACGCCTTTGCGGTCGATCCCGAACGAGGCACGTTCATCCTCGCCCTGCTGGCGATCTACATCGGCGGCGCGCTCGCGGTGTTCGGGCTGCGCGCCGGCTCGGTTGCCGAAGGGTGAGAAGTTCCGGGCGGTCAGCCGCGAGGGCGCGCTGGTGATCAACAACGTGCTTCTCTCGGCCATCTTGGGAGTGGTCCTGCTGGGCACGCTCTATCCGTTGCTCACAGAAGCGATGGGCGTGCGGGTGTCAGTCGGTCCGCCCTATTTCGATCCGGTGGGCGCGATCTTCGTCGTGCCCATGCTGCTCGTCATGCTGGTTGGCCCGCTGCTGCGCTGGCGGCAGGATCGCCTTGAGCGGGTGAGCCGGAGCGCCATCGTGGCCGGGATCGCGCTCCTCGCGGGGTTGGCATTGGCGATCGCGCTCGGTGCCGGGTTGTTGCCGACGCTCGGCGTGGCGCTCGGCATCGGGCTCGCGGTCGCGAGCGTTATGCCGCTCAAGGGCCGCAGGCTCCGCCGCGTGCCGCTTGCGACGTTCGGGATGGTGACCGCGCACTTGGGCATCGCGGTCGCGCTGCTCGGGATGGCGAGCGAGAGCGCGTTCAGCGAAGAGCAGCTGGCGGCGATCAAGGTCGGTGAGCAGGCATCGGTCGGTCCGTGGGAGGTCACTCTCGCTGCTGTCGATCCGGTCGCGGGCCCCAACTGGACCGCACTCGAAGGGGTCATGCTGGCCAGCTACGAAGGCGGTGCGCTGATAGAGCTGAATCCGCAGGCGCGCAGCTTCTGGTCACCGCCGCAGGAGACTACCGAGAGCGCGCTGGCGACCCGCTGGAATGGCCAGCTCTACGCCGTTCTCGGAAAGGCGGCCGATGGCGAACGGTGGCAGGTGCGGCTCTGGTGGAAGCCGTTTGTCACGCTCATCTGGTTCGGCGGACTGATGGTCGCGCTCGGCGGTGTCCTGGCGCTGCTCGGACGGGTGCGCGATGACCTGCGGCGACGGTACGTCGCGCGCAAGGCGGCGGAGCGACGGGCGGACGCGCCGGCATGAAGGGCTGGCGCTTTTTTCTCCCGCTCGGGGTATTCGCGCTGTTCATCGGCGTCGCCGGCTACCAGCTGACGCAGCCGAAGGACGACTTCGTCCACTCCGCGATGATCGGCAAGCCGATGCCCCAATTCGCGATGCGGCCGGCCAGCGCCGACCGTCCGGGCCTGTCGCTGGCAGACCTGAAGGACGGCACGCCAAAGCTGCTCAACGTCTGGGCGAGCTGGTGCATTCCCTGCGCGGCGGAGGCGCCGCAGCTCGCCAGGCTCAAGGCGCTGGGCGCCCCGATCGTGGGCGTGGCCATCCGCGACCGCCCGGAGGACGTGCGCGCCTTCCTTGACCGTTACGGCAACCCCTTCGACCGGATAGGTGCCGACGACCTCAGCGAATTGCAGGTCGCGATCGGCAGCTCGGGCGTGCCGGAGACGTTCGTGGTCGATGGCAAGGGCATTATCCGCTATCAGCACATCGGCGATATCCGCGAAAGCGACGTACCGATGATCATGGAGAAGCTGCGGGAGGCGGGATCGTGAAGGCCGTGTTCGCTCTGCTGCTGGCGATTGCCGCGCTGCCGCTCGCTGCGCAGGATTCGATGCCGCCCGCACCCTACGCCTACAAGCAGCTGGAGGACCCGGCGCTCGAGGCGCGTGCGCAGGGCCTGATGGAAACGCTGCGCTGCCTCAAGTGCCAGAGCCAGTCGATCGCCGACAGCGACGCGCCGATGGCGGGCGACATGCGAAGCCAGGTCCGCATGCGCATCGCGGCGGGCGAAGACCCCGAGCACATCCGCGAATGGATGATGGAGCGTTACGGGGATTATGTCAGTTACGCGCCCGTGGTCAGCAGCACGACCTGGCCGCTGTTCGCCGGGCCGCTGGTGCTGCTCGCGATTGCCATCCTGCTCATCTGGCGCCGGTTCCGGAGGACGCCGTGACGTTCATCCCGATCCTTCTGCTCGGCGCGGCGGCCTTCGCGTTCGCGGTCGTCGCACTGCGTTTGCCACGCTCTGCCTGGGCGTTGTTGGGCGCGGCGCTGCTGTTCGGTCTGACCGGTTATGCGCTGCAAGGTTCTCCCGGGCAGGCTGGATCGCCCAAGGTCGCGACCAGCGATCTCGCCAGCGAAGGCGAGGAACTGGTCGAAGCCCGCCGTGCGATCTACGGACCTGCGCCGCCGAGCCGCTTCGTTACCGTTGCCGACGGTTTCGCCCGCCGCGGCCAGTTCGCCGATGCCGCCGGCATATTGCGCGGATCGCTCGACGAGAATCCGAACGACCCCGAGGCGTGGCTGGCGCTTGCCAACGCCCTGGTCGAGCAGGCCGATGGGCAGCTCACTCCTGCAGCCGCGTTCGCCTATGATCGGGCCGAGCGTGCCGATCCCGGGCAGCCGGGGCCGGGGTTCTTCCTGGGCGTCGCGCTTATCCGCAGCGGACGGCTGATGCAGGCGCGCACCCTGTGGGCGGACATGCTTGACAAGGCACCCGAGGACGCCGCCTGGCGCGACGGCCTCAAGGAACGGCTGGACCGGCTCGACGTTCTCATTGCGCAAACCGGCAACCAGTAAGGGGGCATGATGCGCGCGATTGCGGGGCCCATGAAGCGGTGCTAAGCGCCGCGGCCTTCATGACATGGACCCATCCACGATGAGCCAGTCGGCTACGCACGGGGCGGGCGGTGAAAAGACCGCCAGCGCCAAGGCGAAGCTTGCCGTCGGCGCGATCGGGATTGTGTTCGGCGACATCGGCACGAGTCCGATCTACGCCTTTCGCGAAACGTTCGTCGGGCACCATCCGCTGACGCTCGACACCCTGCACGTGATGGGCGTCGTCAGCCTGATCTTCTGGGCGATGACCATCATCGTCTCGCTGCAATACGTCACCATCCTGATGCGCGCCGATAACAAGGGGCAGGGCGGTACGCTGGCTCTCGTCGCGCTGATCCAGCAGAAGATCGGCGGCACCAACCGCGGGTGGATCGCGGTGATGCTCGGGGTGTTCGCGACCTCGTTGTTCTACGGCGACAGCATGATCACGCCCGCGGTCTCGGTTCTGTCGGCGGTCGAGGGTCTGACGACGGTCGAGAAGGGCCTCGGCCCGTTCGTGATCCCGATCGCGCTCACCCTGCTGATCGCACTTTTCCTGCTGCAAAAGCGGGGTACGGGAACCATCGGCAAGCTCTTCGCGCCGATCATGGTGGTCTATTTCATCACCCTGGCGGTGTTGGGGATCATCCATATCTTCGACAACCCGGGCGTGCTCGCCGCTCTGAACCCGTGGTACGCGGTGCAGTTCTTCCTGACCGACAAGCTGCTGGGGTTCCTTGCCCTTGGTTCCGTCGTTCTCGCGGTCACCGGCGCGGAGGCACTCTACACCGACATGGGCCACTTCGGTCGCGGGCCGCTGCGGCTGAGCTGGTTCGGCTTCGTGATGCCGTGCCTGTTGCTGAACTACTTCGGTCAGGCGGCGATGATCCTCAATCTCGGCGATGCGGCCGCGGCGGAGGCGATCCAGAATCCATTCTTCGTAATGGCGAGCGAGACGTTCCGCCTGCCGCTCGTGCTGCTCGCCACGTGTGCCACCTTCATCGCCAGCCAAGCGGTTATCTCGGGCGCGTTCTCGGTTACCCAGCAGGCAATTCAGCTCGGTTTCGTGCCGCGCCTGTCGATCCTCCACACCAGCGAGACCGAGCACGGCCAGGTATACATTCCCTTCGTCAACTGGGCGCTGATGATTGCGGTGATCCTGCTTGTGCTGACGTTCCGCAATTCGTCGAACCTGGCGAGCGCGTACGGCATAGCGGTGACGGGGGCGATGCTGATTGATACCTGCCTCATGGCGGTCCTGTTTGTCGCCGTATGGCGCTGGAAGCTGTGGATGGCGCTGCCTATCGCGGGTGTCTTCTTCCTCGTCGACGGGGCGTTCTTCGGCGCGAACATCCCCAAGATTCCCGCCGGCGGCTGGTTCCCGCTGATGGTCGGCGCCATCGCCTTCACCTTGCTCACGACGTGGGCGCGAGGGCGCAAGCTGATGCGCGACCGGATGAGCGAGGTCGCGCTTCCGATCGCGATCTTCGCCAAGAGTGCGCGCAATTCGGCTACCCGTGTGCCCGGCACCGCGATCTTCATGGCCTCGACCAGCGGCGGCGTGCCGAGCGCGCTGCTGCACAACATCAAGCATAACAAGGTGCTGCACGAGCGGGTGGTCATCCTGACGGTCCAGATCGCCGACGTCCCCTATGTCGATGCCGAGGAGCGGGTCGAAATCCACGAGGTCGGCGATGGTCTGTTCCGCGTGGTCCTGCACTATGGCTTCATGGAAGAAACCGACGTGCCTGCTGCGCTCAAGGGGATGGGCGAATGCGGCGGCTTGTTCGACATGATGCAGACCAGCTTCTTCCTCAGCCGCCAGACACTGATTGCAGGCAAGCGGCCGGCCATGTCGCCATGGCGCGAGAAGCTGTTCGCCTGGATGCTGCGCAATTCGGCGACCGCGATGCAATTTTTCCGCCTGCCGACCAATCGCGTGGTCGAACTTGGCAGCCAGGTTGAACTGTAAGGACTAACCCGTTGGCGGCGGGTTCTTTTCCTCTTCCTGCAGCCCTTCGTTGGCCAGCCCGTGGCGCATCAGCATCGGGATCTGCGCGAAGGTGAACAGGAACGAGAGCGGCATAAAGACCCACAGCTTGGCCCAGAGCCAGTCGCCAAAGTCTAGTTGAGCGCGCAGCACTTCGTTGAGGACTGCGAGAAAGACGAAGAAGAAGCCCCAGTTTCGGCTGAGCTTGAGCCAGCCCTCGCGGTCGAGCCCCTCGAACGCCGCCTCGAGCAGGACCTGGAGCAGCGCCTTGCCGCGCAGCCAACCGCCGATCAACAGCACCGCGAACAGCGAGTAGATCGCCGTCGGCTTGATCTGGATGAAGCTTTCATCGCGCAGCCAGATGGTCAGAGCGCCGAATCCGACGATGAGCCCAGTCGAAAGCATCAACATCGGCGACACGCGGCCGAGTTTCCACTTCGAGAAGACCAGCGCGGCGATCGCAGCGACGATGAAGGCGCCGGTGCTCTGGACCACCGCGAGGATTTCGGCCGCCGCCGAACTCTCGTCGGGCTTCGACCAGCGATAGACGAGGAAGAAAATCAGAATCGGCCCGTAGTCGATCGCGACATTGAGCCAACCCGACGGCTTCTTACGAACTTCGTCCGTCATCATGCGACTCCCGCAATGACGCGCGCGACGAGGTCCGGATCGAACGGGCGCAGGTCGTCGAGCTTCTCACCGACGCCGATGGCGTGGATCGGCAGGCCGAACTGTTCGGCTGCGGCGACCAGCACGCCGCCGCGCGCGGTGCCGTCCAGCTTGGTCATGACCAGCCCGGTTACCCCGGCGACTTCCTTGAAGATCTCGATCTGGCTCAAGGCGTTCTGACCGTTCGTGGCATCGAGCACGAGGATGACGTCGTGCGGCGCCTCGGGGTTGAGGCGGCCGAGCACGCGGCGGATCTTGGCAAGCTCGTCCATCAGTTCGCGCTTGTTCTGCAGCCTTCCCGCGGTGTCGACCACCAGCGCATCGATCCCGGTGGCAGTCGCCTCCTTGACCGCATCGAATACGATCGAGGCCGGATCGCCTCCCTCCGGACCCTTGACGATCGGCACGCCGACCCGCTCCGCCCAGGTGGCGAGCTGGCCGATCGCGGCGGCGCGGAAGGTGTCGCCAGCGGCGAGCATGACTTCGTAGTCTTCCTCAGTCAGCCAATGCGCGAGTTTGGCGATCGTGGTCGTCTTGCCGCTGCCGTTGACCCCGATGACGAGGATGACCTGCGGGCGCGGGAAGGCGGTGATCTCCAGCGGCCTGGCCACCGGGCGCAGGATCGCCGCAATCTCATCGGCGACTGCTTCCTTGAGCTCCCGCTCAGTGACGTTCAGCCCGAAGCGTTTCTCGGCAAGCTTGTCGCGAATGCGCCGCGCGGCGGCGGGGCCAAGATCGGAGACGATCAGTGCGTCCTCGACATCGTCGAGCGTGGCGTCGTCGAGTTTCGCGGTCCCGACCACGCCGGTCAGGTTCTCGCTCAGCCGTTCGGAGGTCTTGCGGAAGCCGCCGAACAAGCGCTCGGTCCAGCTGCGATCCTGCGTGTCGCTCATGCGAGCAGGCCTTCCTTTATACGAAGTGGGGGTGATGGTCGCGATCTCGCCGGGTCGAACGCTCTCCGGAAGGCGGACCCGCGCGAAGTCGGGCGCGTGGCCGGTGCCATCGCGCTCGGCAAGTACCGCGAGGGGCATGCCGATGTGGGCTTCGAGCCACGCGTTGCGGACCTCGGCGACGGCGGCGCGCAATTCGGCGGCACGAGCGCGGACAACTGCGCGGTCGACTTGCGGCATCCGCGCGGCTGGCGTGCCGGGCCGCGGGGAATATGGGAACACGTGACCATGGACGATGCCAAGCTCGCGAACGATCGACAGGTTCGCGGCGTGGTGCTCGTCGCTCTCGGTCGGAAAGCCTGCGATGAGGTCGGCGCCAATCGCGATCTCGGGACGTCGCGCGCGCAGACGCTCGACTAGCGCCGCCGCGTCGCCGCGCAGGTGGCGCCGCTTCATGCGCTTGAGGATCAGGTCGTGTCCGTGCTGGAGCGAGAGGTGGACGTGGGGCATGACCCGCGGCTCGCCCGCGATCGCCTCCTCGAGCAGCGGATCGATCTCGATCCCATCGACCGACGACAGGCGCAACCGCCGGAGCGCAGGAAATGCACCGAGTATCGACGATACCAGCGTGCCCAGCGGCGGGGCGTCGGGCAGGTCGGCTCCCCAGCTTGTCAGGTCGATGCCGGTCAGCACCACCTCGCCGGCACCGCGCTGAAGGTCGGCCTCGATCGCGCGCAGGACCTCGCTCACGCTGAGTGAGCGGCTCGGCCCGCGGCCCTGCGGGATCACGCAGAACGTGCATGCGTGGTCGCAGCCCTGCTGAACCGCGATGAACGCGCGCGAGTGCAGTGCGGCTGCGGGGAGGCGGGAAGGGGGCACGTTCCACGCCCGCGGGTCGAGCTTAGCCGAATTGGCGACAAGTCCGTCGACCTCGGGCATCGCGGCGATCGCATCCCGCTCGATCTCGGCCGCGCACCCGGTAACGAGCAGCCGCGCGTCGGGCCGCTCGCGGCGCGCGCGGCGGATCGCCTGGCGGGTCTGCCGCACCGCTTCGGAGGTGACCGCGCACGAGTTGACCACGACGACGTCGCGCTCGTCGGCCAGCATCGCGTGGATGCGCTCGCTTTCGGCGAGGTTCATCCGGCAGCCGAGCGTCACCACGTGCGCGCTCAAGCGAAATCGCCCCAGTCGAAGGTTCCGCGAAACGATTCGGCGGCCGGGCCGGTCATAAGGACCTGCCCACCTGCATCCCATTCGATCTCGAGGGGGCCGCCGGGGAGGTGCACGGTTGCCGCGCGGCCTGCGATCAGTCCTCGGCGGATTGCCGCCACGGTGGTCGCGCAGGCCCCGGTCCCGCAAGCACGGGTGAGGCCCGCGCCGCGTTCCCACACTCTGAGATCGATCGAGGCAGGGCCGGTGATCTGCGCCACGTTGACGTTGACGCGATCGGGAAACAGCGGATCACGCTCGATCTCCGGGCCGAGGCGGTCGAGCGGTACGCCCTGCGCATCGGGCACGAAGAAGACGACGTGCGGGTTGCCGACGTTGACCGCCGCGGGAGCTTCCAGCCCGTCCCAGCCGACCGGCATGGTCAGGGTGTCCATCGCATAGGCGAGCGGAAGCTCGTCCCACTCGAAGCGCGGCGCCCCCATGTCGATCCGGGCGCCCTGTCCGGACGGCTCGACGGAAATCGTGCCGCCGGCGGTCTCGACGCGAGCGGGCTTGCCGTGGAGCAGGGCGACGGCGCGGCTGGCGTTGCCGCATGCCTCTACTTCGCTGCCGTCGGCGTTGAAGATGCGCATGCGGAAATCGGCCGTGTCGGCGGGTTCGAGAAGGATCAGCTGGTCGCAGCCGATCCCCGTGCGGCGCTCGGCGAGCGCGGCGACGGTCGCCGGGCCGATCGGCGGCAACGCCTCGGTCCGCGCGTCGAGCACGACGAAGTCGTTGCCCAGGCCGTGCATCTTGATGAAGGGAACCCGCATCTCGGAGCGGGCTCTATGCGGGGGCGGGCCGCGCGTCCAGTGGCGCGCGTGCGGTCAGCCGGTCTTGCGTTCGTTCGCGTCGGCGCTTGCAACTGGCGCAGGCGACGTACCAAGTGGCGATAGCCGACCGGCACTCGCGAGCCGGGATCTCACCGCCTCGATGCTCTCGGGCTTGCCGTAATGGTATCCCTGCCCCTTGAGCCGGCCCATCGTACGCAGTTTCTCGAGGATTGCGTGGTCTTCGATCCCTTCGGCGGTGATCGGCATATCGAGTCCGTCGCCGAGCGAGACGATCGCGCGCACCAGCTTGTCGCTGTGCTCCTCTGTCGCCAGTTCGGCAACGAAGCTGCGATCGATCTTCAGCCGGTCGAACGGCAGCGTGCGAAGCTGCGTAAGGCTGGAGAACCCCGTGCCGAAATCATCGAGGCTGATCGTGACGCCCTGGTTCTTGAGGCTGGTGATGATCGATCGCACGACACCGATGTTCTCGTGCAGGCAGCTCTCGGTGATCTCGATATCGAGCCGGTTGGGCGGGAAATTGTGCTTGACCAGCAATTTGAGGATCTTTTGCGCAAACCACGGATCGCGCAACTGGATCGGCGAGATATTGACCGAGAGCGTCAGCCGGGGATCCCAGTCACGGGCATGGGCCAGCGCCTGGTCGATCAGGGTTTCGCTGAGTTGGGCTATAACCCCGATTTCCTCGGCCACCGGAATGAACACTTCCGGCCCTACGAGCCCCAACGTCGGCGACTGCCAGCGAGCGAGCATCTCGAAGCCTTCGAGTTCGCCCGTCTCAAGTTCGATCTGCTGTTCGTAGAACGGAACGAATTCGCCGCGCGGTATGCCGCGACGTATGCCCGTTTCCAGCTCGCTGCGGAATCGCAGTTCGCTCTCCATCGCGTCCTCGAACCAGAAGAAGCGATTCTTGCCCTGCTTCTTGGCGTGATACATCGCCATGTCCGCGCGGTGGATCAACGCGAGGACGTCGGCCGTTGCGATCTTCGGGTCACCAGAATCCAGGTTGCTCGCAATTCCGACCGAAACGGTGATTTCCAGCGAGATGCCATCGTGCTCCATCGGTTCACTTACGCGCTCGATGAGAGTGATGGCGAACTGGTCGATGCGGTCTGGGAAGCGAGCATCGTAGGGCACGATGCAGGCAAATTCGTCACCGCCCAGGCGGGCGAGCAGCGAGTGGCGCGGAAGGATGCCGCGAATCCGGTCGGCGATGCTGCGCAGCAGCGCATCACCCGCCTTGTGGCCATTGAGGTCGTTGATCGCCTTGAAATTGTCCAGATCGACCATGACGAAAGCGACCGCGCCTCCCTCGGCATCGAGACGATTGAGCAGTGCGTCTGCCGCCGGACCAATACTGCGCCGGTTGAGGCTGCCCGTCAGCGGATCGGTTTCGGCCAGTTGTCGCGCAAGCTCCTCGGCGTGTCGACGAACCGCGATCTCCTTGGTCAGTTCGGCGTAGCGGCGCCAGCCGAAGATCACGAGGGCGATGTTGAGCAGGAGGACGCTGACGAGCGTAGGATCGGGCGCGGCACCCATGCCCATCCACGAGCGGATGACTTGCGGCAGGACCATACCGCCGGTTCCGACGAACAGCAGGATCGCCGCAATCGCGATCCCCAACGCGACCAAATCGCGCTCGGCTCGACCCAACGCGGGATCCCCGGCGATGCTCACGCTATGTTCCAGGTCGCCGCTTGGCACGTTGCCCCCCGCTGTTGCGATGCAGTTCCTATCGCCTATGAGCCTGAAAATCGGGTTAAGGCGGGGTACGTGTCCTCGCCGCGAAACGGGAGGAAAGAACGGCGTGCGGTACTGGCTGATGAAATCGGAGCCTGACGCGTATGGTTGGGACGATCTCGTCGCGGAGGGAGAAGGAACCTGGGACGGGGTGCGTAACTACCGGGCGCGCAACAACTTGCGAGCGATGGAAGTGGGCGACAGGGCTTTCTTCTATCATTCCAACATCGGCAAGGAGATCGTCGGCATCGTCGAGATCAGCGTCGCTGGGCTGGACGATCCGAGCGACGAGACCGGCAAGTGGGCGTCGGTCAAGGTGCGTCCGGTCGAGCGACTGAAACGCCCGGTGACCCTGGCGGAGATAAAGGCCGATAAAACGCTCGAGGAGATCGAACTGCTCCGCCAGTCGCGCCTGTCCGTGGCGGAAATTCGCCCGGACGAGTGGAATAAAATCCTAAAGCTTGCAGGCAGTTAAACGGAACGAGCAGCAGCGCGGATCGTTGAATGTTTGAAGCAGGCGGCAAATGCGCCGCCGCTCCGTACAAGGAGACGCACCGTGGGTGAACTCAAGGATAAAACGAAAGGTCTCGGCAACGAGATCGCCGGCAACGCCAAGCAGATGACTGGCGATGCGACCGATGACAAGTCGCTGGAAGCCGAAGGAAACGCTCAGGAACGCAAGGGAGAAGCGCAGAACCTCTCGGGCAAGATCAAGGGCGCACTCGGCGACGAGGTCTGATCCCCTCGAATCCGTACCCTGACGAACATTTGAAGAGACCGTCCAACCGGGCGGTCTCTTTTTTTGCGCGGGCTCGGGAGTCCCTGGTCGTCGTAACCAAACACCCTTAATGTCTCTTTGCGCTACAGCGCGGAAAACTGCGGAGCGCGATGGTTTCCAGCGCGTTAACACCTCACCATGCGACGCTCACTTGTTCTCACCGACGAAACGGCCCGGCATCCCTTCCGCGCCTCTCTCCCACCACACGTGTGCAAGGGGGGACGAGTCGTCATCGACCGCCCATCATGGGCGATTTCGCGAGACGACGTCATGGGCTTTGCCGGCGCCTATTTCGCCTGCCTGATCGGCGTTGCCGTCTTCATCGTCTAGCCAAGCGCGTCGCGCTCGGCACGAAGCAGAAGCATGGCTAGCCAGGCCGAAAAGAGGCACATCGCTGCGCTGAGCAGCAGGTGGTGGACGATGTCCAGTCCCACCGCCGACAGACCCGTCGCGAGCAGTGAGCCGATCACCATCGCTCCTGAATTGACGATGTTGTTCGCTGCGATCGTCCGGGCCGTCTGCGTCTTGGGCACGAAAGTCGTGAGGAAAGCGTAGAGCGGCACGACGAACATGCCGCCCGAGATCGCGATGCCCAGCAGGCAGACCAGCAGCGGGATCGCCAGCGGATGCGCGATGAATTCCGCGACGTCCAGCAGCGTACCTTCGGGTTCGGGCAGCCAGGCCCGGCAAACGAAGTAGAACGCCAGCACGAACACACCCATCGAGACGACCGAGACCGGGGAATAGCGGGCCGAAACGGTGCCCTTGAGCAGTGCGTTGACCGACACCGAGCCGATCGCCACGCCGACCGAGAAGATCACCAGGAACAGGCTGGCAACTTCCTTCGAGGCGGTGAGCACGTTCTTGGCGAGCGGCGGGAACTGGATGAACAGCACTGCGCCGATGGTCCAGAAGAAGCTGATCGCCATGATCGCGAGAAATACCCGGCGGTCGTGGCTGGTGTTGCGAACCAGCGTGACCGAGCTGCGCACGAAATGGAAATCGAGCGGCTCGACCTCGCCCTGCGCCGGTGCGTCGGGCACGTGCCTCGCGACGAGGTAGCCGATAATCGCCGTGACGATGACGCCTCCAGCGGCGACTTCTACGGGAATCCATCCGGCCAGGATCGTGCCGAACAGGATCGCTATATAGGTCCCTGCCTCGACGAGTCCGGTCCCGGCAAGGACTTCGTTCTCGCGCAGGTGCTGGGGCAGGATCGCGTACTTGATCGGGCCGAAGAAGGTCGAATGAACGCCCATCGCGAACAGGGCGACCATGAGCAGCGGGATCGCGAACACGTGAACGGCGATTCCCTTCCACGCGAGGACGAGCCCGGCGGCGCCGACACTCATGATGCCGATCTCGGCCGCCTTGATGATGCGGATTATCCGCGCCTTGTCGCGCATGTCGGCAAGCTGCCCGGCGAGCGCCGAAAGGAGGAAGAACGGCAGGATGAAGACCCCGCTGGCGACTGCGCTGAACGTCCCCTCGGCAGCCTCCGAATTGTAGACGCTGTAGACCACGAACAGCACCATCGCGGTCTTGTAGAGGTTGTCGTTGAAGGCGTTGAGCAACTGGGTGACGAACAGCGGCAGGAATCGCCGGCGGCGCAGCATGTGCGTAGAAACGGTCATGCAGGTCCTTGCCGGTTGTCACTCACCGGCGCGGGTCTAGCGGCTGGGACGGTGGGAACAAGAGCCAAGGTGCTTTTGCCGCGAGAAGGGGTGCGCTAGGGCGAACGGCGATGCTGACGTTGCCAAACCTCCTCACACTCAGCCGAATCTTCGCAGTGCCCTTGCTGGCGTTTCTGCTGTGGTGGCCCGAATGGCGCTTCGGCTACGCGATCGGCTTCGCGCTCTACTGCGTAATCGGCTTCACCGACTACCTCGACGGTTACCTCGCGCGGGCGCAGGGCACGGTCAGCAAGCTCGGACAGTTCCTCGACCCGATCGCAGACAAGATCATGGTCGCTGCGGTGATCCTCGTGCTCGCGGCGCAGGGATACATGCGCGGGCCCTACGTGGGCGACCTCCATGTGATCGCCGGGCTCATCATCCTCATCCGCGAGATCGCGGTGTCGGGCCTGCGCGAATACCTTGGCCCTCTGCAGGTGTCGGTCCCGGTTTCGAGGCTGGCCAAGTGGAAGACGACCTTCCAGCTGATGAGTCTGGGAGCGCTTATCCTGGGCGGGGCGGTCAACGGTCCACCGTGCCACTCGATCTACGAAGATTGCGGCACGATCGAGCAGAACTGGATCCACCTCGTCGGCCTCGCCACGCTGTGGGGCGCGGCGGCGATGACATTGATTACGGGGTGGGATTACCTGCGCGTCGGCCTCAAGCACATGGACTGATTCGCGCTTTTCTTTCGCACCTGCACAATAATCCGTGCTTTTTTGCGCCGGAGCCGCTACGGGGGCGGATGCCTTTTCCAACATTGCCGAGTTTCCTGGCAGACGCGCTCGTCGAGCGCGGCTACGCCGAACCCACCCCCGTCCAGTCCGCCGTCCTGCAACCCGAAGCTGCCGGGCGCGATCTCCTCGTCTCCGCGCAAACGGGGTCGGGCAAGACCGTCGCTTTCGGTTTGGCCATGGCCAGCGAGTTGCTCGAGGAGGGAAAAATTCCACTCCCGGTCGAGGCGCCGCTTAGTCTCGTGGTCGCGCCGACTCGCGAGCTCGCGCTGCAGGTCAGCCGCGAACTCGTCTGGCTCTACGGCCCCGCCGGGATTCGCATCGTGAGCTGCGTCGGCGGGATGGACCCTTCGAAGGAGCGCCGCGCGTTGCGTGCCGGTCCGCAGATCGTCGTCGGCACGCCGGGCCGCCTTCGGGATCACCTCGAGCGCGGCGCGCTGGACCTTTCGGCGATCCGCTGCGTCGTCCTCGACGAGGCCGACGAGATGCTCGACATGGGCTTCCGCGAAGACCTCGAGGAGCTGCTCGACGCTACGCCCGATGGTCGCCGGACGATGTTGTTCTCGGCGACGATCCCAGCCGCAATCGCTGCCCTGGCGCGACGGTACCAGACCAACGCCTTGCGAATCTCGACGGTCGGCGACGATCGCGGCCACGGCGACATCGCCTACCAGGCGGTCACGGTAAGCCCGTCCGAGATCGAACACGCGGTGGTGAACCTGCTGCGCTTCCACGAGGCCGAAACCGCGATGTTGTTCTGCGCTACGCGCGAAAACGTGCGGCGGCTCCACGCGACCTTGCAGGAACGCGGCTTTGCAGTCGTGGCGCTGTCGGGCGAGCATTCGCAATCGGAGCGCAATCAGGCGCTGCAGGCGCTGCGTGATCGGCGCGCCCGCGTCTGCGTGGCGACCGACGTGGCGGCGCGAGGGATCGACCTTCCCGCCTTGAGTTTCGTGGTTCACGTAGAGATCCCCCGGGACGCGGAGACGCTGCAGCACCGCTCGGGTAGAACGGGACGAGCGGGCAAGAAGGGCACCGCAGTGCTCATCGTGCCCTATCCCAGGAGGCGCCGGGTCGAATCGATGCTGCGCGGGGCGAAGATCGAGGCCAACTGGATTTCGGCCCCCACGGCTTCGGATATTCGTCAGAACGACCGCAAGCGGCTCCTCGATGCCTTGCTCGAACCGCAGGAATTCGACGACGACGACCGGGAGCTCGCCGCCGAGTTGCTCCAACAACGCAGCGCCGAGGACATTGCCGCAGCGCTCGTCCGGATGCACCGGGCGGCCCTGCCGCAGGTCGAGGAGCTGATCGCCAACACGCCCGAGGCGCGTCAGGCGGACAAGCAGGACCGACATCGCGCCGGGTTTGAGGATATCGTCTGGTTCCGCATGAATGTCGGCCGCCGGCAAAATGCAGACCCGCGGTGGATCCTGCCGCTGCTTTGCCGCCGTGGCCACATCACGCGTAACGAGATCGGCGCAATCCGCATCGGTCCGGGCGAGACATTTTTCCAGGTCCCGCGTCCGATCGCGGAACGGTTCGCCGATGCGGTCGCACGGACAGCGGGTTCGGAAGACGGCGGCGACATCCTGATCGAAGTATCGGCCGAAAGCCCGCGGGACATGGCGCGCGGAAATCGCAAGGCTGGTGGGCCTGGCGGTAAGCCGCCCTTCAAGCGGCACGACGATCGCAATGGTGCTCCGCGCGGCAAGTCCCGGACGCAGACCGAAGGCGGGCCCGCGGGCAAGCCGCAGGGAAAGTTCAAAGGAAAGCCGCACCGCAAGGGGCCCAAGCCGGACCGCTCGTAACGGGCGTCAGCCTGCGCGCAGCTCTTCGGCCAGCAGCTTGAACTCTTCGCCTCGCGGCGAATTCTTCCGCCAGATCAGCGCAATCTCGCGGCTGGCTGCCGTCCCCTTGAGGGGCCGGGCGACCACGTCGGTCTCGTGCAGGATACCCGCATCGATCGCCATTTCGGGGAGCATGGTCAGGCCGAGACCATTGTCGACCATCTGGACCAGCGTGTGGAGCGAGGTGCCGATCATGGTCGCCGATGCGCGCAGTTCAGGCCGGTTGCACGCGGCAAGCGTGTGCTCCTTCAGACAGTGCCCGTCCTCGAGCAGGAGCAGGCGGCCTTCGTCGATCATCGAAGCCGGTACCTCGGCGGGCGGGTCGCGCGGGTCGTTCTTCGGAAAAGCGACGAACAGGCGGTCGTCGGCAATGTGCGCGCTCTCGACCTCGCCGGTGGCGAAGGGAAGGGCAAGCAGCACGCAGTCGGCACGGCCGTGGTGCAGGCTTTCGAGCGCGTGGTCGCTGGTTTCCTCGCGCAGGAACAGCTTGAGGTTCGGGCGCTCTCTTCGCAGCCGCGGAAGGATGCGTGGCAGCATGAATGGCGCGATCGTAGGGATCACGCTCATGCGCAATTCGCCCGACAGCGGCTTGCCGCTCGCCTGGACGAGGTCGGAAAGTTCCTCCGCTTCGCGCAGCAGCCGGTGCGCCTTCGCAACAACCTGCTCGCCGAGGGGAGTGAAGCGAACGACGCGGCGGCTGCGCTCGACCAGGGTCACGCCGAGCAGCGATTCGAGTTCGCGGATGCCGGCCGACAGCGTCGATTGAGACACGAAGCTGGCCTCTGCAGCGCGCCCGAAATGGCCGTGCTCGTGGAGCGCCACGAGGTACTGGAGTTGCTTGATCGTGGGCAGGTAAGTGCTCACTCCGCCGCCTGCGCCTCGGCCTCCGGATCCTCGATGCGGGTCATTTTCAGACGTCCCTTCTCGACGCCGAAACCGAGCCTGCCCTCGACCAGCTCGAGTGCGTCCTTGCCGAACACCTCGTAACGCCAGCCCTTGAGCACTTGCAGATCGCGTACCCCCGCGGCGAGCGCTTCCATCTCGTCGCTGCGCGTCAGCAGTCGGGCAGCTACGTCGATTTCGCGGCTGCGGATCTTGAGCAGGAGCTTGAGCAGATCGGCGACAAGTGCGCCCTCCTTGCCCAGCGGCGCGCCGCGCTTGGGCTTGTCGGGCATCTCGCTCGCGGGAAGCGGTTCGGCCTTTTCAAGGACCTTCAACAGCCGCTTGCCGATGTCATTGTCCTTCCATGCGGCCGATAGCCCGCGCACCTTGACGAGGTCCGACTGCTGCTTGGGCGGGTGGCTGGCGAGGTCGGCGAGCGTCTCGTCCCGCATGATGCGGCCACGCGGAATGTTCTTGTGCTGGGCTTCCTGCTCGCGCCAGGCGGCGAGCGCCTTCAGCCGGCCGAGCACCGTCGCATTGCGGCTGGGCGCGCGGATGCGCTGCCAGGCCTGACCTGCGTCGTTGGCATAGTTCGCCGGATCGGCGAGCTTGTCCATCTCCGCATCCAGCCAGGCGCCGCGGCCGGTCTTGAACAGCTTTTTCAGGATCTTGGGAAAAATTTCCGACAGGTGCGTGACGTCACCGATCGCATATTCGATCTGGCGTTCGGTCAGCGGGCGGCGGCTCCAGTCGGTGAAGCGCGCACCCTTGTCGACCGTGAAGCCGAGCCAGGATTCCACGAGGTTGGCATAGCCGATCTGCTCGGACTGGCTGATCGCCATCGTCGCGATCTGGGTGTCGAAGATGGGATGGGGTGTCTTGCCGGTGAGATTGTAGACGATTTCGACGTCCTGCCCGCCGGCGTGGAAGACCTTGAGCACGTCCTCGTTCTCGCACAGCAGGTCGAGCAAGGGGGTGAGGTCGATGCCGTCGGCCAGCGGGTCGATCGCGGCCGCCTCCTCGGTATTGGCGATCTGCACCAGGCACAGTTCGGGCCAGTAGGTGTTCTCGCGCATGAATTCGGTGTCGACCGTGACGAAATCGGATTTCGCAAGTCGCTCGCACAAGTCCGTGAGAGCGTCGGTAGTGGTAATCAGGTCGTGTATTTTCATGTGTCTTTTCGTTTCCTGCGGGCGGAGTGCCGCCCCCGGGACCGCGGCCAGCTTGACAAAGCCGGAGCGTTCCCCTGTTAGCGCGCGCTGATTTCGCCTAAGGGCCAGCGCGCGCCGCGCCCTAGCGCCATACTCGCCAAAATGGAAAGATTTTAGATGCACGCCTATCGTACCCACAACTGCGGTGCCCTGACCAAGGGCGACGTCGGAGAGACCGTTCGCCTCTCGGGCTGGGTGCACAACAAGCGCGACCACGGCGGCGTGCTGTTCGTCGACTTGCGCGACCACTACGGCATCACCCAGGTCGTCGCCGACAGCGACAGTCCGGCGCTCCCGGTGCTCGAGAAGCTCAAGCTGGAATCGGTGGTGACGATCGACGGTACGGTGAAGGCGCGTGCCGACGCGGCGGTGAACCCGAACCTGCCTACCGGCGAGATCGAGGTTTTCGCGCGCGAAGTCACGGTGCAGAGCCGCGCCGAAGACCTGCCGCTGATCGTCAATTCGGCCGAGGACTATCCGGAAGAGACGCGCCTCAAGTACCGCTTCGTGGATCTGCGGCGCGAGCGCGTGCACGCGAACATCGTGCTCCGCTCGAACGTCATCGCCAGTCTGCGGCGGCGGATGATCGAGAAGGGCTTCACCGAGTTCCAGACTCCGATCCTCGGCGCTTCGTCGCCCGAGGGCGCGCGCGACTACCTCGTGCCCAGCCGCCTCCACCCGGGCCGCTTCTACGCGCTCCCGCAGGCGCCGCAGATGTTCAAGCAGTTGCTGATGGTCGCGGGGTTCGACCGCTATTTCCAGATCGCTCCGTGCTTCCGCGACGAGGACTTGCGCGCCGACCGCAGTCCCGAGTTCTACCAGCTCGACTTCGAGATGAGCTTCGTCACGCAGGAAGATGTGTTCCAGGCGATCGAGCCGGTGCTAGCGGGCGTGTTCGAGGAATTCGCGAACGGCAAGAGCGTGACCCCGGCGGGGAGCTTCCCGCGTATCCCGTACCGCGACGCGATGCTGAAATACGGCACGGACAAGCCGGACCTGCGCAATCCGCTGATCATTTCCGACGTGTCGGAACATTTCACGCAGAGCGGCTTCGGCCTGTTCGAGAAGATCGTCGGCACCGGCGGCGTCGTCCGTGCGATTCCCGCGCCCGGCACGCACGAGAAGAGCCGCAAGTTCTTCGATGAGATGAACGACTGGGCCCGCCGTGAAGGTTTTGCGGGCCTCGGCTACGTCACCCGCAAGCAGGGCGAATTCGGCGGCCCGATTGCCAAGAACCACGGCACCGAGGGCATGGAAAAGCTCTATGCCGAGCTCGGCCTTGGTGAGAACGACGGCCTGTTCTTCGCTGCGGGCAAGGAGAAGGACGCCGTCCGCCTCGCCGGTGCCGCGCGCACCCGGGTGGGCGAGGAACTCGGCCTGATCCCCGACGACCGCTTTGAATTCTGCTGGATCGTCGATTTCCCGATGTTCGAGTACGACGAGGACGCCAAGAAGGTCGACTTCAGCCACAACCCGTTCTCGATGCCGCAGGGCGAGATGGAGGCGCTTGAGAGCAAGGACCCGCTCGATATCCTCGCCTGGCAGTACGACATCGTCTGCAACGGCTATGAGTTGTCGTCGGGCGCGATCCGGAATCACCGCCCGGACATCATGTACAAGGCATTCGAGATTGCCGGCTACTCGCGCGAGGACGTCGACGCGAACTTCTCGGGCATGATCGAGGCGTTCAAGCTCGGCGCCCCGCCGCACGGCGGCTCGGCCCCTGGCATCGACCGCATCGTCATGCTGCTGGCCGACGAGCCCAACATTCGCGAGGTCATCGCCTTCCCGCTCAACCAGCGGGCGCAGGACCTGATGATGGGCGCGCCTAGCCAGGTCTCCACGCGCCAGCTGCGCGACGTGCACATTCGGCTGGTGGACCCGCCGAAGGGCGAAGCTCCTGCCAATCCCGACGCCCTGGTCGATCCCAAGGCCGGGTGACCGATCGGCGGCGGCCCGATGGGACCGCCGCCGATGACATGCGCAATACTCAGTTCGCCTGCGGAGCGGCCGCCGACGCGTTGTCCGGCAGCCCGCCGAGTTGGGTAACGAGCTTGGTGTAGGCGTCGAGATAGGCGAGGACGATGACCTGACCGATCTCGGTATTCTGGTAGCCACTGCCGCCGGCCGCGCCGAAGCCGCCCCACCAGCCGCCGCCCGCCGCGCCGCCGAAACCGATGTCGGACTTGCGCGCGTATCCCTCGACCAGCGCCTCCTCGACCGTCGTCCGCGCGTTCACGACCGAGAGCGTGACGTTCGCTTCCTTCTTCTTGATGTTCAGGCCGCCGGCGATCCCGCCAAGAAACCTGCGACCGAGCAATCCACCCGCCACCGCGCCGAGGCCGCCGCCCCCGCTATTGGAGTTGCTGGTAACGATATCAGGCTGAAGGAAATAGTCGGCCGCCTTCACCTGGCCCTTGCCGATGTTTGAACCGTCCTGCAGCTCACCGGTGTCCGCAAGAGCGCGCTCCATCGCGCGGTTTTGCAGGCTGCGTCCCCGGTTGACGAGTGTGAAGCAGCCCGATTGCTGGACGAAGACGCGCAGGATGGCTTCCGGACTGCCCAGGCTCAGTTCACGCCACCATTGATTGTCGGGCTCGACGATCGCGACCGTGCCCAGGCTTTGCGTGCAGTGCGGGATTTCGGCCGTGCCTTTCGCCTGGGCCTTGCGACCCGACGATTTGTCCTTCGCGCTCGCTGCGCCCGAGACGAGCAAACCCAGCGCCGCCGCGGCGCCGAAAACAGACCTTGCAAACATGATACCCCCTAGAAATCGAACAGAGAGCCTCGCTCTTGCGATTGGCGGACCATCGACCCTGCGTTGGGTTTACCGCAAGTGGCGCAGGAATCCATCCGTGGACCACGGTCGATTTGCGATTTCCACGGCACTTGCGCAGTCCAGCCGCGTTCATTAGGGCGACAGGCAATTCAGAAACCCCAGTTTGTAGAGGGAACACTCATGAGCGATACCGCCGACCGCGTGCAGAAGATCGTCGTCGAACATCTCGGCGTCGAGGCCGACAAGGTAACCCAGGACGCGAGCTTCATCGACGATCTCGGCGCGGACAGCCTCGATATCGTCGAGCTGGTCATGGCGTTCGAAGAGGAATTCGGCGTCGAAATCCCCGACGATGCGGCCGAGAAGATCGCCACCGTCGGCGACGCGACCAAGTACATCGAAGAGCACAAGGGCTGATCGCCCATCCCGCCGTGCTCGCCTGACGGCAGTCGGCGGGGCAACGACAGGCTCGGCCCTTCGCAGGGTTCGGGCCTGTTGCGTTTACGGAGAGTAGCATGCGTCGAGTGGTCGTAACCGGACTGGGCCTCGTCACCCCGCTTGGGGCGGACGTCGAGACGACGTGGTCGAACCTGATCGCGGGCAAGAGCGGGATCGGTCCGATCACACGCTTCGATGTCAGCGACCAGAAAGCCAAGATCGCCGGCGAGGTGAAACCCGCCGACCATCCGTGGGGCTTCGACCCGAACAAGCGCGTCGATCACAAGGTCCAGCGACAGGTCGATCCGTTCATCGTCTATGCGATCGATGCTGCCGGCCAGGCGATCGAGGACGCGGGCCTCGAGAACATGACCGACGAGGAAAAGGAGCGCGCGGGCGTTTCGATCGGGTCGGGCATCGGCGGTCTGCCGGGCATCGAGAGCGAATCGCTCGTGCTGGCCGAGAAGGGGCCGAGCCGCGTTTCCCCGCACTTCGTCCACGGGCGGCTGATCAACCTCACCAGCGGGCAAGTCTCGATCAAGTACGGGCTCATGGGGCCGAACCACTCGGTGGTGACCGCCTGCAGCACCGGCGCGCACTCGATCGGCGACGCGGCACGGATGATCAAGGACGATGACGCCGACGTGATGCTCGCAGGCGGTGCGGAGAGCACGATCAACCCGATCGGCATCGCCGGCTTCGCGCAGGCCAAGGCGCTCAACATGAGCATGAACGACCAGCCCGAAAAGGCGAGCCGCCCTTACGACAAGGGCCGCGACGGCTTCGTCATGGGCGAGGGGGCCGGCGTGATGGTTCTCGAGGAATACGAGCACGCCAAGGCGCGCGGCGCCAAGATCTACGCCGAGGTGGTGGGCTACGGCCTCTCGGGCGACGCCTATCACGTCACGGCGCCGCACCCCGAGGGCAGGGGCGCCGAACTCGCCATGAAGATGGCGCTGCGCAAGGCCGGGATGGAGCCCAGCGACATCGATTACATCAACGCGCACGGCACCTCCACGATGGCCGACACGATCGAACTCGCCGCCGCCAAGCGCGTGCTGGGCGACGACCTGTCGGGTGCCTCGATGTCTTCGACCAAGAGCGCGATCGGGCACCTGCTCGGCGGCGCGGGCGCGGTCGAGGCGATCTTCTGCGTGCTGGCGATCCGCGACCAGATCGTGCCGCCGACGCTCAACCTCGATGATCCCGACGAGGGCACCGAGGGTGTCGATCTCGTGCCGCACCATGCCAAGAAGCGCGAGGTCGAGGCGGTGCTCTCGAACAGCTTCGGCTTCGGCGGCACCAACGCGAGCGTGATCTTCAAGAAGGTCGATTGAGGTGAAGCGCCTTCTCGTCGCCGCCGCGATTGTCGGCGCGCTGGCGTTCGCGTGGTTCGCGTACGGCTGGTACGGACCGAGTAACGTCGACAGGGAGACGGCGTTTACCGTGCCCGACGGCGCAACGCTGACCAGCGTGGCGCGCAAGCTCGAGGACGAAAGCCTGGTCGGTTCGGCGGATGGTTTTCTGCTTCGCGCCAAGATCCTCGGTAGCGGCGATCCGGTCCAGCGCGGCGAATTCGCGGTGCCCGCGGGCGCGAGCGCGGCGACGATCCTCGACACGCTGCAGCACGGCCAGGCGATCCGCCGCTTCGTGACGGTGCCCGAAGGGTTGCCCTCGATCATGGTCTACGATCGGCTAATGGCCGAGCCCTTGCTGACTGGCCCGATCCCCGTTGCCGGAAGAGG
Organism: uncultured Alphaproteobacteria bacterium; assembly: GCA_963728375.1. Taxonomy (GTDB): domain Bacteria; phylum Pseudomonadota; class Alphaproteobacteria; order Sphingomonadales; family Sphingomonadaceae; genus Tsuneonella. Next base: position 543,083 of record CAVSJL010000001.1, on the reverse strand, counting down.
GCACGGTGCTGCCCGATACCTACGACTTCGAGCGCGGCGATGCCCGTACGAAGGTCCTCGCGCGGATGCAGGCGGCGATGAGGAACTACCTCGCCGAAGCCTGGGCGAAGCGTAAGCCGGGTATCGCGGTATCGACACCGGAGGAGGCAGTCGCGCTTGCCTCGATCGTCGAGAAGGAAACCGGCGTCGCGAGCGAGCGGCGGATGGTCGCCGGGCTCTATTCGAACCGCCTGAAGCAAGGGATGCCGCTGCAAGCCGACCCCACGATCATCTATCCGATCACGAAGGGCAAACCGCTCGGTCGGCGAATCCGGCAGTCGGAAATCGCCGCGGTGAACGGTTACAACACTTACACCATGAGCGGGTTGCCCAATGGGCCGATCACCAACCCGGGACGCGAGAGCATTGCCGCAGTGTTGAACCCTGCGAAGACCGACGCGCTTTACATGGTCGCCAACGGAAAGGGCGGGCACGTCTTCGCGGGCACCCTCGCCGAGCACAACGAGAACGTGCGCGAGTGGTTCGCCATTCGCAAGGCGCGCGGGGAACTCGACTGATCGACCTGGCGCCGCTGATCGTCACCGCTGAACTGCCCGAGGCGTTGCAATCGCGTGCCGACCAGTTACGCGCCGCACACTTCCCGCCCGAGCGCAATTTCCTGAAGGCGCACGTCACGCTGTTCCACGCTTTGCCCCCGATGGTGGAGGACGAACTGCGAGACGCGCTCGCCGCCGAGGCCAAGGCGCCGCCCGTGCACGCGCGGCTCGACGGGCTGATGAACCTCGGGCGCGGTACCGCGCTGCGGCTGTCGAGCCCTGCGATGCTCGATTTACGAGAGCGTTTGGCCGACCGCTTTCACGGTCTACTTACCGTCCAGGACCAGCAGGCGCCGCGCTTGCACGTTACTATCCAGAACAAGGTCTCGCCATCGGTCGCCAAAGCGCTTCAGGCCGCCCTTGCGTCGTCGATCGAGCCCCGGCGATTTCACCTTCGCCGGCCTCGCGCTGCACCGCTATCGCGACGGGCCCTGGGAACTGGTGCGCCGCTGGCCTTTTCGCGATAGCCCTCGGCGGTAGGACGACGCATTTTCATCACGGTGGAGAGGGCGTGCGCAAGCAGCGATTTGCCCGGTTGACCCGCACGAGGCCCGGCCCTAAATGCGCCGCCTGCCTCGCACCCCCCACGGTGTCGGGCCAGCCCATTGGGGCGGAGTAGCTCAGCCGGTTAGAGCAGCGGAATCATAATCCGCGTGTCGGGGGTTCGAGTCCCTCCTCCGCTACCATAAACGAGAAGCCGCTGGGGTCCGCGGCGCTCTTGGATGACCTGTAATCTTTAGGTGGCCGCCGCCTTCCGCCCGGAAGCTGGCGAATACCGCATGTATGCGCGAAGCGGCCGGCGTCATACCGAATGGGTATCGTGGTCGAGGTCTGCTCCTACCGATGCCACTGGTGCACAGTGCGCGAATTGCGGCCATTTCTCCTCTTGAGGACGATGCAGCCCATCAGGGATCAGCGATTGCAGGACCGGCACCTAACGGAACACGATCACAAGCCGCTTCGCCGGCTGGTCATGGGCGTATGCTGTCTGGCGCTGGTGCTGCTTGTATATCCTTTGATCCGCGCCTTCGTGACGGTCGAATTGAACTTCAACGAAGGCTGGAATGCATACCATCAGTCTCGGGCCGTGGCGGGACAATTGATCTATGGCACCTTGTCGCCGGTTGCCTTTTGCAATTATCCGCCGCTCTCCTTTTACATTGTCGGATGGCTTGGGCGGATCATCGGCGACCCGGTTCTTGCAGGACGGTTGTGTTCGCTCGCCGCGATCGCAGCTATTGCGACCTCGGTCGGCCTGATTGTGCGCCGCAGTGGCGGTGACCGGCTGTCGTCGTTCGCTGGCGCGGCGATCTGTGGAATCGTTTTTTGCACGCTTTACATCGACTATGCCGGCGTCAACGACCCGCAGTTGCTGGGCATGGCGTTCTCGCTCGCCGCACTGGTCGTGGCCTTCGGCGACCGCGAGTCCATTGCCCGCGGTATAGGCATAGCGGCGCTTGTCTCGCTCAGCCTGCTGATCAAGCATAACCTGGTAATCGTGCCGGTCGTCATCTTCGCGCGGATGGCACTCCATCGTCAGCATCGCCAGCTTTGCGCCTATGTCGCGGCCGGTGCGGTCTTCGGCATCGTGGCTACGGCGGTCCTTTGGTGGCGCGAAGGGCCGCAGTTTTTCGATCAACTCCTCCTCGCCCGCCGATGGTGGCTCGACCGCGCAGTGACCATGTCGCTTCACACCCTGAGCAGATTGGGACCCTTGATACTGATTGGTTTCGCGGGATTGCTGGCTAGCCGGTCGCGCGACGCATTGGCGATCCTGCTTTACGCGATGCTTTCGCTCGCCCTGGGAATCTATTTCATGGGCGGATCTGGAACCGGAGAGAACATGTTCTTCGACCTTGCGATCGCTCTCTCGATCGCCGCGGGCATGACCATCGCATTGCTGCGATCGCCCGCCGCGCCACGTTGGGCTGCACCCATTGCGTTGGGCGCAGCCATTCTTGTGCCGCTGGCAAAACTGCCGGTATTGGTCCTAACGGCGCACGCTGGTTTGGCTGGCGGACACGCCACCGACGCAGCCGCTTTCCATGACGAAGTGGCAATTCTCAAGGCTCACCCCGGTCCCGCTTTTTGCGAATCGCAATTGCTTTGTTACCGCGCGGGGAAGGCAATGGCGGTAGACCCATTCAACGCCATAGAGGCGGTTTCCACGGGAGATCTGCCCGCCGACGCCTTGACCGGCCGCTTGGCGCGAAAGGCCTACTCGGTCGTGCAGATCAACAGCTTTGCCAGGAACTTCCACTCGGCTTCGCCGACGGCTCGCGCCTTCGTTTCTGCGATACACGCCAACTATCATCTCGCTCACGAAGGGTTATCCGGCCAGATCTGGCTCCCCAACTCGTCGGAGCCAACTCGATGACCAAGGTATCCCGAAGACGTCAATCGGGGTGCGCTGTTCGCGGAGTATCACTTCGACCGATTGGGGCGCGTGGGGTCTTTCCGATCTGCAGAACGACCTCGAGAATAGTCACCGCACCATACGCAAACCCTTTTATTCCAGAGGGTGAATGCAAGTGAGATGGTTGTCGTCCGGACTGGCGGTTGCGGTGGCAGTGGTCTTGGCTTCACCAAGCAAGCCCGAGCCAACTCCTCGTGGCGAAGCGCTCGACTTGTGCGAATATCGTCTCGCATGGAGCGATGAATTCGAGGACCTCAGTATCGGGGCATGGCGCCTCGAAGGAAAACGCTGGATCGCTCACACGCCGTGGGCGGGTGACTTCGGCGATGCCAAGTTCCTCGATCCAGGTCCCGCCGGTCCCTTCTCGGTGCAGAACGGTCTGCTCCGGATTACGGCCAGCAAGGACGAAAAGGGCAACTGGCGCTCCGGCCTGCTTGCCGCAGCGGATGAAACCGGGGCTGGAACCGGTATCAGGACTGGATATTTCGAAACGCGAGTCCGCATGAGCTCGGGACGCGGAACCTGGCCGGCTTTCTGGCTGTTCAGCCAAAAGCCTCGCAACGACCCGGCGCCCAGTGTCGAGTTCGACGCCTTCGAGTTCTATGGCCATGATCCTGTCGGTTACCAGGCAGCCTGGCACGTTCACTACAAGTCTCCCCACGAAGACAAGACACGTGGAGAACTGAAGTGGGTTTCGATTTCCCCCGATCGTTTCGTCGACGAATTTCACACGATCGGTATCGATGTGTCGCCGACCTGGACGACGTTCTACTTCGACCGCCGATCGGTCTGGCGGGTGGCGACGCCGCCCGAACTCGACACGCCGTTGTTTCCGCTGATCAACCTTGCGCTGGGATCCGGATACCCGACCGACGAGACTCCCGATCCATCGATCCTCGAGGTCGACTACGTCCGATTGTTCGAGCCTGTCGGGGCGGGTCAGACAAGGGAAGAATGTTCACCCGCGGGTGAAGCGGTTGCGCACGAGGAGCCGGGCGAGCGGAGCGGGGGCTAATAGCGTCGCAATCGCCCAGCATAGTGCGGCGGCGCGCCTTCCGGTCTTTTCGAAACCTCCGGCCTGCATCGAGCGCAAGAGATCGCGGAGGGCCCGAATTGTGTTGTCCCCGGCGATAGGGTGGGACTCCCGATCGGTCCGCAAAGAAGCGATCCTCAATTGCAACAAATGCCAGCCGAGAAAAACGCAGTCCTTTTCGGGCACGGGCGCGCCAAGCTCGACGCAGACCCTTTCCGCGCTCCGCTGACGGCGCAGGGCGCGCGCTACTTCTCGTCCGAAACGGCCCTTGTCGGCGAAGAGATTGCTGTCGTTGCGTCCATGCTGCCGATAAAGCGCCAGCGGCGCGATCACCGTCACTACGTCGCCTAGAAAAGGTGCGAGGGCGAGGCAGGTTGAGTTGGTTGACGTGTCGTCTTCGTCACCGATCGGGAAGAAACTCTGCAGGAACTCGCGCGAGTAGGCATTCCCGGAGCCGGGCGGGGTGGGATACTCGCTGGTCCGGCTCGCCCATCTTCGAATTTGCTCGGCAGACGGTGGCGCGGAAATCGGAGGAATGACCGATCCGGTCGGCCGCTCATCGGCATCCACCCGGCGCATGGCCACCTGGACCTTGCTGATGCCTGGACGCCAAACCGAGGCCACCGAACTCGCGAAGTCGGGAAGAAGCACGTCGTCCGCGTCGAGGAAGACGATCACATCTCCGCTCGAGCGCGCGAAGCCACGGTTGTTCGCTGCCCGCTGCCCCCTGTTCGCCTGAAAGACCGCTTCGATGCGGTCTCCGTAGCCCGTGATTACCTGGCGGGAATTGTCGACGGAACCGTCGTCGACCACGATCACCTCGATCTCCGGCCAGTCCTGGTCTAGGGCGCTTTCGATCGCACGGGCGAGGTACCGTTCGTAATTGTAGTTGGCGATTACGATGCTGAATCGCAGCGGCTCCCGGTGGGAGCTGGAGAGACGCGACCAAGGCCCCGTGCTGCTCTCCGGGTTCTCCACGGAGTCGGCTGCAAACATGAGACCGAGCCTATCGGGCCATGAGCGAGCGACCATTGCGGAAAAGGACTAGTCCTTCGGGGCAGGAGGGTGGCGAATTGCGCGTTCTCCTCCGGATGACCGCCGCGAGTAAGCCGAATGGGCAGTCGCACTAGCCGTTTGCGGAATGGATCGGACCTTGGGGGCGGTGGCATGGACGCGGTAACGGCTCACGACAAACGAAGGAGGCATGAGCAGCAATCTGCCCTCGTTGCGATTGGTTGGACCGCCGTCTGGCGGTACTCGCCAGGTCGGCCTTCTGGTGGCCAGTGCGCTCGGTTCGGTCGCCTGCCTGCTGCTTCTTGCCTTCGCCATCGAACCACCGCTGCAGGCGAGCGTCGCCCGGTCGCCAGTCACCGCGGCGAGCGAACCGAGGTCGGCGATCGCCCAAGCCCGACAGGCGATTCCTTCGAAGATGGCTGCAAGCCTCATAAGCGAAATCGTGAATTCAGATGTTCAAGTGGCGCTGAATCCGGCCAAGCCGTTCTTTTTCAAGGGGAATGCGGACGCACGCGAGTACTCGGTAAGCTGCCTGGCTGCCGCGGCTTGGTACGAAGCCGGTCCGGATTCCTCCGGTCAGCGCGCCGTAATGCAAGTGGTGCTCAACCGCTTGCGTAATTCGGCATTTCCCAAGACCGTCTGCGGCGTCGTTTTTCAGGGGTCCGAACGCAAGACCGGCTGTCAATTCACTTTCACCTGCGACGGGTCGCTGATCCGTCGTTCTCCCAGTGAGCGGGCCTGGAGCGATGCGCGCGTCAGGGCGCAGGCAGCCCTGGACGGTGAAGTCGATGCCCAGGTGGCCGATGCGACGCACTATCACGCCGACTACGTCACACCCTGGTGGAGCAAACAGCTCGCCAGGCTCGCGACCGTTGGTCGTCACATCTTCTACAAATGGGGCGACCGGCGATCGGCCCTTACCGGCGCTGTTGCGGGTGGAGGCGACGGGGACAAGCTTCTCGTAGCGCGGCTTTCAGGCGACAACGCGAACCAGTTGCCGCTGAAGCAACCCCTTATCGAGCCGACCGCCGGACTGGCCGAGACGTTCGTCCCTTCGGTCGACACAGTGACCTTCGGGGGTGCGATGGGGGCGGCGCAAAAGGCTGGTTCCGGCGGGCGCTTTCATTCGATTCTGGTCGATGGATCGTCTCCCGCGGGGCGTTTGGCGGTAACGGCTCTGACGAAATGCGCCGGGACCAAGGGCTGCACCGTGGCCGCATACGGATCCCCTGCCGTGGGAGGGGACACCCCGACCGGTGCAACAGGCGGCGATGGACGGCCGGTCTTCCTGTTCGTGCGCGATCCGTCTTCGGGGATGGATGTTGCACTGTGGGATTGTTCCAGGATGCAGCGTGAAGACCCGACTCAGTGCTTGCCGACTAACCAATCCGCTCTCGACAGGCTGTTGAGGATCAATCGGAACTAATACCCAAGGGCAGCGGCCCAATCGTGGCCGACGATGTAAACCGGACTGCTGGGATGGCAGAGGATCTGGAGGTTCACCGAATGCTCAAGGGAGAAGACGACTTCGGTGCGGTCAGACAGAGACCCCAAGGTGAAAGTTCCGAAGGCTCGATCGACGCCGAAGCGAACATCGCCTCCGTCGCCGAGTCGCGAACGTTGGGATTGTACGAAATGATCATGAAACCGGATCGCCCGCATTATTCGGATTTCCTGGCGGTCAGCCGGTCGATGATGGACGGATATGCCAAGTTCGCATCGCTTGGGATGCCGCGAGATTCCGTCGCGCTCGCAATGCTGGGCGGCACGATCAATCTCTACCAGATGTTCAATCTCCATGCCGAACTGCCGAACCTGCTCCGGAGCATCGCAGATTTCATGGAGTCGGACACGGAGACCCATTGAGGGGAGTCGGCCGGCCGAGTTCGGTCAACCGCGACATCGAAGGAGTAGTTAGGTGAAGGTTTGGGTCGTTGTCGCAACCGTCGGACGCGCAGCACTTCTGCGGCGCACGCTCGACCGCCTATCGCACCAGTCGCGATTGCCGGACGGGATACTGGTTGTCGGCAGTTGTCCGGGTGACGTGGCTGCCGTGCCTTCGCTTCCGATGCCGATTGAGGTCCTGCTGACTGAGAAGGGCCTGTGCCGTCAAAGGAATGCCGCGCTGGAGAAGCTGCAGGAACGCGCAGACGTCATCGTCTTTTTCGACGACGACTTCCTGCCCGACGGTTCCTACCTCGAAAATGCCGCAGACCTTTTCGAACGCCACCGGGAGCTCGTCGGGCTGACCGGGATTCTCCTGGCGGATGGCGCGTGGACGCGGGAAATTGCGTTCGAAAAAGCAGTCGATATGGTCGAGGGCGGAAGGCGCCACGACACGCTGGAAACCATGGACTGCACTTCTCTGTATGGATGTAACATGGCGATCAGGACAGTTGCCGCCCGCGACTTGAGGTTCGACGAAGCGCTGCCGCTTTATGGATGGCAGGAGGATGTCGACTTCACCACCCAACTCGGCCGACGCGGCCGGATGTGGCGCACGTCCTCGCTGACCGGAGTTCATCTCGGCACGAGGGGAGGGCGGCAGTCCGGCCTCAAACTGGGATATTCGCAAGTCGCCAACGTGGCGTACCTGCTGCGCAAGGGGACCATCGGACGAGGACACGGCCTGTCGTTGATGGCCCGCAACGTGGCCGCAAATCTCGGCCGGAGCCTGTGGCCCGAGCCCGAGATCGACCGTCTCGGGCGGCTGCAGGGAAATCTTCTCGCCGCGCGTGATCTCGTAGCGGGTCGGATTGACCCCCGACGCATCGAGGCGCTGTAGGTCGGACGAGCAAATCTCTTTCGGTCGAACCAATGGATGAAGGCGACGACGCCCGCCCGGACCTGATCGTCAATGGGAGGTTTTTGACCCGCCCGATGACCGGGGTCGATCGCTATGCGACCGAGATGGTTCGGGCCTTGGCTGCCCTTCGTGCTCGCTCGGGAAAGGCTCACAGGATCGACGTCGCAATCCCGCGCAGCGATCTCTCGGACGAAACCATTCGAGCCGCGCTCGATCTTGCCGTTGAAGACCGCATCTTCCGGTCGAGATTCTCCGCTTACCTGTGGGAGCAGTGCATACTCCCGTTCGTGGCACGAGATTCGCTACTCCTGAGCTTCTGTAACCTCGGCCCCATAGCCCGAAAGCGGCAGGTCGTGGTGATTCACGACAGCCAGGTATTCGATGCGCCCGGATCGTACTCGCGACCGTTTCGGCTCGCCTACGCCGCGTTGCAGCCATTAATCGCCCGCCGCGTGGCTGTATTGGCGACCGTTTCCGAATTCTCGAGGGGCCGACTGCATGCAAACGGGATCGGAACCGGGAGGGAGATCACGGTCGTCCCGAACGGATCGGATCACCTTTCCGATCTCGAATCCGAGGACCGGATTTTCCGAAAGCTCGGCATCGAGCAGGGACGCTATTTCTTTGCGATCGGGGCAAACGCGCCGCACAAGAGAATCGCGATGCTTGCGGACGCGTGCTCGCAATCCCCCGATCCGCGGTTCCCCTTAGTGATCGCCGGCTCGATCGGGGCGGATCTGGCCGCGAGTTTCGAGCGGGTGGCGAACAGGCCGGTTCACCTGGTGGGCCGGGTGAGCGACCGAGAACTGAAGGCGCTCTACACCGGGGCGGCTGCATTTCTATTTCCATCGCTGACGGAGGGCTTCGGATTGCCCGTGGTCGAAGCCATGGCATGTGGCTGTCCGGTCATCGCGTCGACGGGAGGGGCTTTGCCCGAGGTGTGTGGCGGGGCCGCGATCCTGTGCGATCCGAACGACCCGAATGCCTGGGCGGCGGCGATGAGTTCGCTAGAGACCGACGCTTCTCTTGCCGAACGCTATTCTGTTTTAGGAAAAGCAAGGTCGCGGCAGTTTCGCTGGGAAGCGAGTGCAGGCATTCTGCTCGATGCGATCCGGGCAGCAAGGCCCCAATTAGCCTAGCGGTTGGGTCGCCAAACCGGATAGCCTTCCCCATTATCCAGGGTCCCCTGAAAGCGCCGGAGCGCCAGCCTCATGTCCATCGCCGCCTTCCAGGCATTTGCCTTGATGGCATCGCCGAGCGGAGAAACGCCGGGGTCTCGCGGAGACAGTCCCAGCTTCCTCATCCGCGCGTTCACGGCATAGGTGTATTTCCGTTTCCGATGGAGCGAGCGCATGTCGAAGTTGACGTTGACCGATATCGCGACCTGCGAACCGTTCTCGACCCAGTGCGGGCCGGTGCTGGGAAAATGGATGCCGTCGCCCGGCAATAGGCGAGCGACGAATGCCTCGCCCTGCCGCTCCGGCTTGTATCGGCCGGCGCTGAGGTTGCCGATGCCACAGTAGTCCTCAAGCTCAGATTCGGTGACCAGGGTCCTGTCGCCATTGGGCCACGCGTTGACCGTCTTCTCGCCTGCCACCTGCAGCAGGAAGCTCGGTTCGAGATCGAAGTGATAAGGGGTCGTCCGATAGGGAGAGTTGAGGAAGATCAGGCACTCGCCGATGACGACATCGTCCCGGAACGACGACGGCGAATGCGCAAAGATCTCTTGTAACAGGTCCTGCAAGACGGCACCGAACACCGGATCCTGTTCGACGTGCTTGAGCACCACGAGACTGTTGTTCTCGGCGATCCCTTCCACCGTCGATTCGAACGATAGCCGCTCCCCCGGCCGCGTTTCCCAACCATCGCCGAGCCCAACGGGCCCGTTCTGCCAAGACTTGAATGCACTACCATCGGGCAGTCGCCGGCTCAGTTCGATCAACTGGTCGAGAGTGAAGTGCGGAAATCGGTGGAGGGCATGGCGGAACTGGAAAGGCCGCTCGTTCACCAGATCGAACCGGTCGGCGTCGTCCGGTTCGATCAAGGGGGACGCAAGTCGGGCTGGCTCAACCACGTGCATCGGTCGGTCCCCTGTCTGACACTTGCCTGATGACGCTTCCGATCACGGCGGCGCCTTCGGGCCTGAAAATGGTGTCGTGCGTTCCTGGCACATCCACAACCTCGATCGGCGCGGGACCGAAACCGGCCCAGCCGAAGTCGCGCGGGAACAGGCGCCCGGTCGGAGCAGCGGCGCTGCGGAAAACCACGACCTTTCCGGGGTAAGGTTGCATGTCCATCCTCGCCTGGCTCGGCAACAGGACGGTCTCCGCGAACCAGCGATTGTGCTCCGCCATGGCATCGACCGCCGGTATCCCCGACGTTCCCATTACCCGCGACAGGATCTTCTTCGCGATGCGGGTCCGCATTATCCGGTAGTTGCCGAGAACTTGCGCCAACGTCAGCTCGCCGCTCCGCCACCGGGTCACCAGCCGCCGGGTCGACATCAACAGCACCTGCCAGCGTCTAAGGTTGAAATCGAAGGCGCCCATATGCTCGCGGTAACCGGGCCGATAGGAGTCGACGAGGCCAACCAGTTCGACCGTCTCCCCTTCAGATTGCAGGAGACGCGCGGCCTCGACCGCGAGCGCGCCGCTGACGCACAAGCCCATCAGGATGTACGGTCCGGTCGGACGAGCCAGTCTGATCATCTCGACCGCGTCGCGGGCATGATCGGTGAAATGCCTCGCCGGTAGTTCCATCTGCGTTTCCGAAGGACACAGGTGGAGATCGAAGAACGGATTGTCGGTTCCGATGGCTCGTGCGACCGGATAGTACATCGACGAGATGTTGAGCGCCATCACGGGCGTCCCCTCACCGGACGGCTGAAGGCATACGATCCGCCTCCGCAGATCTTCGATGCGCGGATTGATTCGGAGGGCCGCAGGCTCGGGCGGCATCGGTGCAAGCGCCACGCAATCGGGCTCGGCGACGGCGCCCGATATCTCCGACAGCCACGCGTCGAGCAGCTTGTCGATCGTCGCCTCGTCATAGCGGGAAGGCGAATACTCGCACGAGAGTCTCCATCCCGCCTCTCTGCCGACCATGAACAGGCTGAGGTCGTTCTGTGCGCCCACCGATGGCCCGGGGACCGATTCCATCCGGAATGTTCCGTACTGCCTGTCGCGGACCGACGCGCTGCTGATGTAGGTTCGCTGCACCGTGAAATTCACGCGGAAGAGGGGGACGTTGGGGGCTTGATCCGCGGCCACGGCTTCGAATGGCAGCATCGAATGGGTCATCGATTGCACGACGATGTCATGCACCCGGGAGGCGGCAACATGAAACGCCGTACCGGGGGTGAGGGGCAAACGCAGGACGACGACATTTCCGACGGGTCCGACGATTCCCTCGCTTGCCGGATCGTCGCGGCTGGCGACCTGGGTTCCGAACACGATTTCCGATCGACCGGTCATTTCCTGCAAACCGCGCGCGGCGGCTGCACAGGAAGCGGAGAACATCGTGATGTTGTTCTTGTGAGCGAATTTCTCGAACCGCTCCGAAACAGCGCGATCGACCATTACCGACCGGATTTTCGAGCTTCTGCCCAAGGCTTCGTCTGCGCGAGTGGGAGGCAGGGTGAAAGACTGAAGCCCAGCGAGTTCCGAACGCCAGAACTGGCGGTCCCCGTCGAACTCGCCGGCGGACATGGCATCCCGCTGCCAATTGGCAAAATCGCCGAATTGCAGGTCCACCGGACCAAGGTCGGCTGGGCTCCCGCTATCCGCCGCCTGGGCGAACAAGCCGATTTCACGACCCACAAGGTCGAGCGACCAGCCGTCGATCACGAGGCTATGGAAGGTCAGGTAAAGATAGGCGCTTTCGGATGAAATTCGCACGAGCAGTGCGCGGAACAGCGGGCCGCTGGAGACCAGGTCGAACGGCTGGCGGGCCTGACTTTCCCCGACCCGAATGCGTTCGGTTTCTCGCGTGTCTTGGTCGAGGGTCCGCAAGTCGAGCACGTCGAGCTTGACTGCACTGCTCGCCAGGACCTCCTGGATCAGGCCGTCATCTCGATCCTCAACGAAGCGCGTCCGCAGGATTTCATGTCGATCGACCAGTTGCTGGATCGCCTGGCCTATCGCACTATCGGACACCTTTCCGTTCAAGTGCCGACAAATCGCTACGTTCAGCGACGTGCCGTAGGAGCCGGATTGCTCCATGCGCCAGATCTGAATCTGGTTGGCTGCAGCAGGAAAACGCGCGACCACCGGCGGTTGGGCCAGAGCGCCACCCGGGCCGCTCGCTTGCTTGTCTTTCCCTCTCATAACGCCTCGGCCCGCTTGGCAGAGCGGCGGTAGGAAGACAGGCTGGACATTGCGCCCGCGCTTGTCCGGCTGGGTTCGGCACCCGCTTCTTCGAGGCCGGAACACAGTTCACGCAGAGTTGGGTTGGCCAGCAGCCGCCGGTTGTCCAGTCCCAGTCCGACGTCGGCCATGCGCGCCGAGATGCGAAAGATCTGGAGTGAGTCCGCGCCAAGATCGAAAAGCGCATCGTCGCGCTCCACCTTGTCCACTCCGAGGACCTGTTCCCAAATCGATGCCACCTTCGCTTCGACCGGGGTGAGTTCGTCGGGACCGGCCGAAGATGCCTCGGATGCCCCGGGGATGCTCATGGCGGTCGCCAGCGCCTTGCGATCGACCTTGCCGTTGGCGTTCAGCGGCATGGTCTGGATCGCCCCGACGCTTGTCGGGCGCATGTGCCTGGGCAGCCGAATCGCAGCGATCCGATCGATCGATTCACGGTCCATTGGCGCGCCCCTCGCGGTGACGACATAGGCGTGGACCTCTTTCCGGCCGGCTTCCGTCTCGACGACTGTCGCCGCCGCCTCCGCAACCCAGTCCAGTTCGCTCAGCACCGCTTCGATCTCTTCGAGCTCGACCCGCATGCCGTTGATCTTGATCTGGCCGTCGATCCTGCCGAGGAACTCGATCGAGCCGTCGTTCCGCCAACGGGCGTAGTCGCCGGTCCGGTACAACCGTTGGCTCGGATCTTCGGGATGCGGCGACGAAGCGCTCTGCCGTCAGTTCGGGCTTGCCGTGGTAACCGATCGCGACGCCTTCACCGCCCGTCCACAGCTCGCCAACCGATCCTTGCGGACTTATCCGCCCGCGGTCGTCGATGATGAAAACCGAACTGCGAACGATCGGCGGTCCGATCGGCGAAGAACCGGGTCCCCAGCCTTCGCTCGGAAACACGTAACAGGTCGTCAGACAGGAGTTTTCGGTCGGCCCGTAACCGTTCACGAAGCGCACATGGGGAAGCGCCGCCTGTGCCCTTCGGACGTGGGACCGCGAAACGACGTCCCCTCCGATTACGAGCTGTTTGAGCGGAGCGAGCGCTTGCACACGCTCCTCGACGATCAGGTGGAACAGCGCGGAGACGAGCCACGCGGAGTCGACCCCTTGCTCGACAATGACCGAAGAAATCTCATCGAGGGACGGCTTCGCGCCCGTGACGATGGCGAGCTTTCCGCCGAACAGCAGCGCCCCCCATATCTCCAGCTGGGACATGTCGAAGCCGAGCGCTGTCAGCAGCAGGAAGGTCCGGTCCGGGCCGAAATCGATATAGTCCTGATCGACCACCAGCCGCGTCACACCGCGATGGGGCACGATCACCCCTTTCGGCTGCCCGGTCGAGCCGGAGGTGTACATGACATAGATCGGGTCGTCCGCTGGCACCTGGCGATCGAGCGGCCGATCGGGAAGGCTCGAAGCCTCCTTCGAGAGGTCGCGGTAGTCGATGGCGGTCTTGCTCAGCTCTTCGTACGCTTCGGCGGCATCCGCACCCGGCCCCGTGAGAACCAACGCGGCACCGCAATCGGACAGCACATAGGCCTGCCGCGATGCGGGATAGGAAGGGTCGAGGGGGACGAATGCGGCGCCGGTCTTGTTGATCGCCAGGATCAACTCGACCGCCTCGATCGAGCGACCCGAGAGAAGGGCGACGCAGTCGCCGCCGCCCACACCGCGCGCTGCAAGGGTATGCGCGAGGCGGTTCGAGCGACCGTCGAGCTCGGCATAGGTCATCGACCGGCCATCGGCTGCCAGCGCAATTCTATCCGGATAGCGCGCTGCTACTCGGGAGAAGAGCGCGGGAATGGAGCTATCTTCGGGCAGGAGCGGAGCCACCGGGTTTCGACCCGCCAGCCAGCGGCGCTCGTCTTCGCCGATGATCGCCAGTTCGCCGATCGGCGTGCGATCGTCTGCGACCAGGGCGCGCAGCACCTGGCGGAAGTTTTCGATCCACCGCCGGATTGTCGTTTCGTCGAAAAGGTCGGTCGCGTAGTCGACGTCGATCCGCAAGCCATGCGTGGATTCGACCATGTTGAAGAACAGGTCGAAATTCACGGCCGCCTTGGGGTTCGGCAAGAGCCGGGCCGCGACTCCTCCGAAATCGATCGCTTCTCCCAGCCGCTCGAGGTTGAACTGCACGTCGGTCAGCGGCGTGCGGTTGGGATCGCGGTGAATTCCAAGGGCGCGGACGATCGACCCGTAGGTGGCGGACTGGTGCTCGAAACCCTCGAGAACGGCCTTCCTTACTTCGCGAAGGTGGTCGCCGATGGGGGTGTCCATCGTGAACCGGGCCCGCAAAGGCAGGAAGTTGACGCAGTGCCCGGCGAGCGACCTGTCGTCGATGAGCGCCTGTCCCGCCGTCGGGCAGCCGAGAACGACGTCCGTCGCCTCCGCGATCCGGCCGACGGTCGCCTGCAGCGCGCCGAACAGCGTCGCGAACAGCGTACATCCGTTCGCCGCTCCGACCTTGCGCGCCGCCTTCACCAGATCGCTGTCGAGCGTATCGGTGACCGTTGCCCCGGCAAACGTCTTCGTCGCCGGGCGCGGCCGATCGCCGGGAATCTCCAGAGGCGCCGGAAGGTCGGCGAACTGCGCTCGCCAGTAAGCAAGATCGGTTTCCGCCCGCGACGGTCGGGCTTGCTCGCGCGCATATTCCGCGAACGAAAGCGCGGGTGGGAGATCGACCGGCGTTCCGAGCGTGCGCTGGCGATAGAAGGCGGCGACTTCCTCGGCGAACAGATTTGCCGTCCAGCCATCGAACACGATGTGGTGGCCGGTGAAGACCAGCTGTGAGCGGCCGTCACTCATCTGGAACAGCGAGCCGCGCACGAGAGGGCCCTCGGATAGGTCGAACGGGGTGCGTGCCTCGCGGGCCCTTGCTTCGTCGACCGTCGCGGAATCCGCTTCGACCGCTACCGGCAGTTCGAAGTCGAAATTCGAAGAAATCTGGAGATTCGGTTCGCTTCCTCCTCCCACAGTGGCGCGCATGGCATCGTGTCGAGCGATGAAGTCCCCGAGTGCTCCCTTCAAGGCGTCGGCGTCGACGTGCGCGTCGAACTCCAGCGTGATCGATTCGTTGTACGCGCACGACGCCTCGGGCCCCATCTGGGCTGCAAGCAGAATTTCGAGCTGCGATTCGGTGAGGGGGACTTCACGTGCGGGCGCTGGCGGCGGCGGCGCGGCCGGCTGCTCGCTGCTGTTGGCGGGAAGGAGGATTCCCACCGATTGCAATGCGTCGAGCGCCGCGCCCGTCGCCTCGACGATCGCATCAAGGTCCGCGTCCGAATGCGCCGTGGTCAGGAAGCAGGGATACCCCTCCAGGACATGGACGCCGCGCAGCCTCATCTGGAACTGGAACAACGAGGCGAGTCGGTCGAGGCCGGCGAGGTCGAGCATGAACCAGCTGGAATACGTCGGGATATCGATCGCCAGACCGCGGACCGCGAATTCGTTCTCCATCCTTCGCACCAATGACTTCGTTCGGCCGGCGAGCTCTTCCTGCATCGCAGGGGTGCCCGCCTCCAGGTGGTCGAGCACTGCGTTGCATGCAGCCAGTACGAGTGGGTGGCGCACGAAAGTCCCGGCAAAGAACGTCGGCGCTACCTCGGGAAAGGAATCGTCGCCGTAATTCCAGGCTCCGCCGTCCAGTGCGTCGAGGTACTGCGCTGCGCCGGCAAGGATCCCGACCGGCATGCCTCCGCCAATGACTTTGCCGTAAGTGGCCATGTCGGCCTCGATGCCGAGAATAGCCTGCATCCCGCCGGGGTGCGCGCGGAAGCCCGTGACCACCTCGTCGAACACGAGCGCGGTACCGCCGGTTGCGGTTGCTTCGCGAAGGTCCTTGAGGAACTCGAATGGCAATAGGTCCGGGTGCCGGCTTTGCACCGGCTCGACGACGACTGCCGCCACCTCGTCCATATGTGCCTTTATCCAGTCGAGCGACTCTGTTGCGCCGTAAGGCAGCACGACCATGTTCTCGACCGATTCAGGCGGAATGCCCGGCGCGATGGGGAGGGCTCGCGAAAAGAACGCCTTGCCCCCCGCTTTGACCAGCACTTCGTCGAACTGGCCGTGGTAGTCGTTGTTGAAGACAACCACCTTGTCGCGTCCCGTCACGCACCGCGCGACACGCATGGCCGCCATGACAGCCTCGGACCCGGTATTGCAGAAGGTCACGCGGTCCATCCGGACCATGTCGGCGATCCGCTTGGCGACCTTTCCGGCAAGCGGAGATTGCGGCCCGATCGCAAAACCCTTTTCGAGCTGTCGAGCGACCGCCTCGACCACGAAATCCGGCGAGTGGCCGAACGCCGTCTGGCCGTACCCATTGACGAGATCGACGAACTCGTTGCCGTCGGGATCCCAGATTTTCGATCCCTTGGAGCGTTCCGCCACGACGGGGAAAACCATTTCCTTCCATTCAGGGCGGAACCCGGCGGCCGTGCGGGGATCCGAGAAATGCGCGCGATTCTCCTGCGCCTGAGCCTTCGAGGTCGGCATTTTCCGGCTGTATGCGGCGGCCATGTCGGCGACGAATGCCGCCTGCTGCGCGGTCATCGAACCCGTGTGCGAAGCGGTCTTGGGATCGAATGCGCGGAAGCGCGAACTCCCCTCAGGAACGGACGGCGCTGGGGCAATTATCACCGATGGGGCTTCGGACTTGATGGGCGTCGGCGCGTCGGTGGCAACCGACACGGCCTGCGGCGCCCCGAGACCTTTTCCATCGATGATCGCGAGTTGACGGTCGATGACGCTCTTCATCGCATCGAGCTGGGCCTGGAAAGTGGCCGCGAGCCCGTGTCCCGCCAAGGTCGCAGGTGCCTCGGGTGGAAGATCGACGATAACCGGCGACGTCGCGGCGAGGACCGGAGCGGGGGCTGGCTGTGCCACTGCTGGCGCGGCCTCGGCGGGCATCTGCGTGTCGAGATGCCGGGCCAGCGCGTCGATGCTTACCAGATCGTCCATCAACTGCCGGAAGGTGACCTTGACGGCGAACTGCTTTTGCACCCGCGCCGACACCTGGCCGAGGAAGAGCGAATCGAACCCGAGATTGAGGAACTCGGTACCGTAATCGGCAGGCTCCACCACCTCGCCGGAAAGATCTTCAAGGAGCCTTGCGAGTTCGTCGCGGATCCGCGGAACGCGATCGGCCGGGATAGCTGGTTGTGTCGGCTGCATGGTCGTCCTCAGGATGTCGGTGCGCTCGTTCGGCTCGGAAGTGGAAGAGCTGCGCATCGTGCCTTCTTCGGCGGTTTTCGGGGCGACCCAGTAACTCTTGCGCTGGAACTGGTAGGCGGGAAGACGGACCCGGCGCGCGTCCTGCGCATTCGGCGCGGCAAGTCGCGGCCGCTCCCCATGAACCCACAGGCGGGCGACGGCCTCGGTGAAGTGGCGATCATCTGTGCCGACGCCCGCGAACTCCGGCATCGAAGTGACGGTTGCGCGATATGCGTCGCGATCGATCGTTTGTCCGGCAAAGGTCGAAAGCGTGCGACCGGCGCCCACTTCGATCAGAACGGGAGGCGCCCCGGTTGCAACTACCGTCCGCAGCGCTTCGGCAAAGCGCACCGGCTGGCGGCAATGACGCGCCCAGTAGGCGCCGTCTGCCCCCGATGCCGCATCGGCCCAATCGCCCGTTACGCACGACACGTAGGGAATTTGCGGTGGGCCATAAGTGAAGGTCGAAGCGAGCTTTTCCAGTTCGGCGACGACCGGTTCCATCATGGCGGAATGAAACGCGTGTGAAGTGTGCAGCCGGCGGCTTTCTATTCCGCTCTCTTCGAGACGAGTCTCGAGCCGCTCGATCGCCTCGAAAGGTCCGGCTACGACGCAAAGCGACGGAGCATTCACGGCTGCGAGGTCCACCCCGTCGCCAAGAAATTGCGCGGTTTCCGCTTCGGACGATCGCACCACCAACATCGCGCCGGGCTCGGCGGACTGCATCAACTGGGCTCGCCGCGCGACGAGCGCCAGGCCGTCCTCGAACGAAAGAACGCCCGAGACGCAGGCCGCAACCAGTTCGCCGACGCTGTGCCCGATCATCGCGGCAGGCTCGATACCGCGCGAAATCCAGAGCTGTGCAAGAGCGTACTGGGTCAGGAATAGGGCTGGCTGGGCATGTACCGTCGCCCGGATCGGATGGTCCTGTGCATCGACGTCGCCCTCGAAAAGCAAGGTCCGGATATCCAGTCCCAGCAATTCCTCGAGCGCCTGCGCACCCCGGTCGATCCAGTCGCGAAACACAGGTTCGCTCGCGTAAAGTTCGCGGCCCATGCCGGGATATTGCGATCCTTGCCCGGGGAACATGAACACGACCGGCGGCGTGTCGCCCGCCCGCCCGCGGATCGAGCGCTTGCCGAATTCCGACAATTTGCGTGCCGCCTCTCCAACGGTGTCGGCGACCACCGCGCCGCGCTCCGCGCGTTCGGTTCTTCCTTCCGCCAGGGTGAAGGCAACGTCGGCCAGATCGAGGTCCGGATTGGCGGCGAGATGCGCCGAGAGCGCCCGGGCTTGCGCCTCCAGCGCTTCATCGCTCAGCGCGGAGAAGGGCAATATATGCCAGTTCTTCTCCGAACGGCGCTCAGGCCGCGCGGGTGCTTCCTCCAGCACGACGTGGACGTTGGTTCCCCCGACACCGAACGAGCTGACCCCCGCACGCCGCGGTTCGAGGGTCCGTGGCCAGGGAGTCAGCCCGCCCTCGATCCGGAAGGCACTGCCGTCCAGGTCGATGTGGGGATTGGGCGCCGTGAAATTGGCAAGCGGGGGAATTTCCTCCTCACGCAGGCAAAGCGCAGCCTTGATCAGGCCCGTAACGCCGGCAGCGGCATCGAGGTGGCCGATATTGGCCTTCGCCGACCCGAGCACGCACGAACCCGGCGCGCCGACCGGACCGAATGCCCTGACGAGGCCGTCGAATTCGATCGGATCGCCCAGGGGAGTCGCGGTGCCATGCAGTTCGACGTAGCCGATGGTTTCGGGCGCGACGCCGCTTTCGGCGATCGCCGCGGAAATCGCGCGCGCCTGACCCTCTGCGCTCGGTGCGGTAAGAGCCGCTTTTGATGCACCGTCGTTCGCTATTCCCCACCCGCGAATGACGGCGATGATCTCGTCGCCATTGCGGAGCGCGTCGTCGAGACGCTTGAGGACGACCACGGCAGCGCCCGAACCGAAAACGGTCCCGCACGCGTCCCTGTCGAAGGGGCGCACGGTGCCGTCGCGTGAACCCATCCCGCCGTCCTGGTACAGGTAGCCGCGCCGTTGCGGGAAGGTGATGGAGACCCCGCCGGCAAGCGCTGCGTCGCATTGATAGAACAACAGACTCTGGCAGGCCTGAGCGACCGCAAGCAGCGAGGTGGAGCATGCGCTCTGGACCGTCATCGCCGGCCCCTTGAGGTCGAGCTTGTAGGCGACCCGCGTTGCCAAAGCATCGGGGAGGGAGCCCACGAGCGTATCCATTCCGCCGAGCTGGTAGTTGCTCGTGAAATCTTCGGCATCGCTGCGATCGGCGAGGACGTTGTTGATCAGGTACGTCGGCATGCTCGAACCGGCGAACACCCCGATCGGTCCGTCGGCCCGCTGCGCGTCGATCCCCGCCAGCTCCAGCGCCTCGAGGCATATTTCGAGAAAGATGCGGTGCTGCGGATCGGTCAGCTTCGCTTCGCGCGCATACATCCCGAACAGGTCGGCATCGAACATGTCGGTCGCCTCGAGCAACCCGCGCGCCGCGACAAAGGCCGGATCGCGGCGGACTTCCTCGCCGAAGCGGTCCTCGAGCTCGTCCGGGGCGATTTGCGAAATCGAAATCCGACCGGTGCGCTGGCCTTCCCAGAACTCCTCGACGTTGCCGGCACCCGGGAAACGACCGGTCATGCCGACGATCGCGATGGAATCGCTGGCGCCTTCCATGAAGGGTGCCTGATCGGCGTTGGTCATCGGGTCGGCCCTGTCCATGACGGTCTGGGCCCGCCGGGCCATCGCTGCCCGGCGCAGTCCCGATCGTGCCGCGGTCGCTTGGGCGAGGTCGACCGGGCTACTGGCTTGCGCTTGGGTGAGCAGTTTCGCCATTTCACGAATCGTCGGCCGAGCAAACAAGTCCGCGATTGCGATCGGCCGTCCCGTCATGCGCTCGATCCCGGAATGCACGCGCATGAACTGAAGGGATCGTCCGCCAAGGTCGAAGAAACGGTCGTCGCGGCCGATGTCCTCGATGCCGAGGGCTTCTCGCCACAAGCTCGGCAACCATGCGCTCCGCTCCACCGAACTGATCGTCGCCGGCCTTCGCCGAGCCGAATGCGAACGCGGCGAGCGCCTCGCGATCGATCTTGCCGTTCAGCGTGAGGGGAATGGCATCGATGGCGCGAAACAGGCTGGGCCACATGTGGCGGGGAAGGCGCTCGCGGACGTGGCTTTCAGCCGCGCTCGGATTGGCTGAACCGGGACAAACGAACGCGATCAGCCTGACCACGCCTGCCTCGCTCCGGCTGATCACGACCGCCGCATCGGTTACGTCCGGACAGGACCGCAGCACTTCCTCGATCTCACCCGGCTCGACGCGCTTGCCGTCGATCTTCACCTGCCGGTCCATCCGTCCGAGAAATTCGAACTGGCCGTCGGGCATTTCCCTCGCCAGGTCGCCGGTCAGATACACGCGATCCGCGATCGGGGCGGGGGCGTCGACGAAGCGGCGGGCAGTCAGCCCCGGGTCGCGCAGGTAGCCGATCGCGAGTCCGGCACCGCCAGTGACGAGTTGTCCCGGCTCGCCGGGTTCGACCGGCCGCATGCTTTCGTCGACGATGTAAACCGACGTTCCGTTGATCGGTCGGCCGATTGGCGCCGACTGGCAGGGCCACTCCTCGTCGCCAAGTTGCGCGCAGCAGGTGAAGGTCGTGTTTTCAGTCGGCCCGTACCCGTTCACGAGCCGGCAGTTCGGCGCCGCGGCGAGGAAGCGGCGGACGTGATCCGGTGAAAGGACATCCCCTCCCGCAAGCAACTGCTGCAGATCGGACAGGGCGTCGAGTTCCTCGTCGACCATCAGGTGGAACAGTCCGGCGGTGAGCCATGCGGTCGTTACCGCCTGCTCGCGCAGGAACCGGGCTATCGCCCGTGCCGACGGCTTCGGAGCCGAAAGGATCGCGACGCATCCGCCGTTCAGCAGGGCGCCCCAGATTTCCAGGGTGCTCGCATCGAAGTTGAGCGGGGCGAAATGGAGAAGGGTATCCGTCGCAGAGAGCCTGCAGAAATCCTGCCCCTGAACCAGCCGCACGATCGCACGATGGGGCACGACCACGCCTTTCGGCTGACCGGTCGAGCCCGAGGTGAACATGACGTAGGCAGGACTGTCCGGGCCGACGTCGACATCCCTCGCTGGACAATCGCTGGCGCTCGGGGCGGGCCTGGAGGGCCGCAGGGGAATGACGTCGTGCGGCCGTGAAGTGGCCGACAGTTCCTGCATTCGGCCGAAATTGGGCGTATCGGAAATGACCAGCGCCGGCTCGATTTGCGCCAACAGCGACTTCAGCTGATCATCCGGATATTCCGGATCGAGCGGAACATAAGCGGCTCCGGCGCGAATGATCGCGACGATCGCCACCAGGGCGTCGATGGACCGGCCCGAGCACACTGCGACGAGGTCGCCCGGTTCGACGCCGGCCGATACGATATGGCTCGCCAGTTCGCTGGAACGCCTGTCGAGCTCACGATATTGCAAGGGGTTTCGCCCGGGTTCGACCGCCGCAATGCGGTCGGCATGCGCCCGTGCGGTCCGCCCGAATATCGACGCCACGGTGTCGTGTCCGACTGTCGCGGAACGCCGGGGAGCCACGGAAATGGATCCTCCCCCGCCGATCATCCTGTTCACCTCCCGCTTCCTCCGGTTGCGCCGATCGGCTTGCGCCCTTGCAAGAACTTGCCGATCGCGGTTCCCACCAGTCCGCCACGACGATCCCTTCGGAGCGAACCGGCAAAAGCTAGGTCGAGAAGACCGTGCGGGGAATCACCATTCCGGAGGGGCGGCCACCCTCGACGAAAGCGAGGGCTAGCCCTTGGGGATAGCCTACGTCCTAGCCCGATGCGCGATTGTCCGCTGGCCGCGATTTGCCAGAGTCGAACGCGTGATGTCGCTCGCCCAGAACGCCTGCAATTCGGGACCCGATCCGGTCAACGCGGCGCCGTCGCCCGGGGTGAAATGGCCATTTTCTCGCAATTGCCCCGACTTCGGGAGCGCTTGGGATGGCGCGATGCTCCTCGCCGGACTCGACCAACTGCCGGGTTTCGCGCTGTCGTGGGCGGTGGAGGCGCGCGGAGCCAGTAAGCTTCCCGTGGTCTTCGCGCGTTCTTTCGGCGATGCGATCGAGGCCGGACGGACCGGCGATTGCGTCGTCCTGCTGGCAGCGCGGCCCTCGGCACCGGCGCAATTGGGCGCATTTCCGGTCGCGGAGCAGGATTGCGAAAGCGCCGTCGTCGATCGCATGGGCCGAATGCGCTTCATGCGCGATCGCTGGGCCCATCGCGCTGCCCACTTCATCGCCCGCAAGACGGTTGCCGGTATCCTGGGCCTGCCGCCCGCCACGTTGGCGCTGCAAACCGAGGAAGGCGGGAAGCCCTACCTGGTCCGCACCGACCGGCGCAGGCAGCCGCTTCACTTCAACGTGAGCCATTCGCGAACCACGATCGCGATCGCTGTCGCTCCCCGGCCGGTCGGGCTGGACATCGAAGCCGTCCGGCCGATCCCCGACATGCGGGCGCTCCTTTGCCAGTTCGCAGGACCTCGCACGCTCGCGACCTACGATTCCTTGCCCGACGGAATCGCGAAGGCGTGTCACTTCTACCGCTTCTGGACGCTGGCAGAGGCATTCGTGAAGGCAACCGGAGTGGGCCTTGGCGCCGGGTCGCAACGCTTCGACTTCACGGAGACCGGCGAACCGCGCATTATGGGCGGCGGACGCGACGCGGAAGAGTGGTACTTCGGCAATCCTGTCGGTGCCGAGGCGATTTGGGCTGACGACGCGGATCCCGAGATCCCATGACTCGCCAGGCGTTCGCCGATCGCGGCTCCCAGATGCGAAACCGTGTTGCCGCGAGTGTTTTCGTGCTGACTTCGACCCGCTTCGCCTCGCGTGCGCTCGATTTCGTGACGCTGGTTGTGCTTGCCCGCCAGCTCACCCCCGCCGACTTCGGCCTCGTGGCGATCGCGATGTCGGTGGTGCAGATCACCGAGGCTGTCCTCGAACTGCCGACGGGGAATGCACTCTTGCAGCTGAAGGCGATCGGCAGGTCCCATCTCGACACGGCCTTCACCCTTGCTGCGCTGCGCGGCCTGCTCCTCACTGCTCTGTTGTGTGCCTTGTCGTTTCCGCTGGCCCTGTTCTTCGGCGATGAGCGTCTGATAGCCCTCATCTGCGCACTTTCGATCGCGCCGGCCGTTCGGGCATTGCGTAGCCCGAAGTCCACTCTGGCGTTCAAGCACCTGAAATTTCGGCCCGATGCCTTGTCCGAACTGGTCGGCAAGTCGTGCGCATTGGCGATCGCGGTCAGCCTTGCCCTGGCGACCGAGAGCTATTGGGCGATCGCCGCGGGCTCGATCGCCAGCGCGGTATTCTACGTCCTTGCGTCGTACGTCATGGTTCCGATGAGACCCCGGTTGACCCTTCGGCACTGGCGAATTTTCCATTCCTACCTTGCCTGGAGCATGGCGGGCCAAACCGTCAGCGCGCTCAATTGGCAGACGGATCGCTTCATCCTCGGAAAGCTGGCGTCGCAGGCCACCGTCGGCCTGTTCGCAACGCTCCGCGACCTTGCGGCCATGACCTACAAGGTGCTGTTTGAATCGATTCAGCGACCGCTGGTATCGGCACTCGCGAGATCGCAGGGCGATCGGACCAGGCAACAGGCCGCCTATGGGCTTTCCATCGGTTCGTTGCTTTCGATCGGTCTTCCGGTTGCAGTCGGGCAGGCGATACTCGCGCCGGAGATCATCCTCCTTGTCCTCGGCCCCAAATGGGAAGCGGGCGTCTTTGTCTACCAGGTCGTCTCGCTGACGCTTCTCTTCGGCATCTTCTCGAGTTCGACGGCGTCCTTGCTCTATGCCATCGGCCGGCCATCGCAGATTTTCAGGCGCAACCTGATCGACCTCGCGTTCCGCGTTCCAGCCACGGTGATCGGGATTTTCGCGATCGGATGGAAGGGGGCGGTATGGGCGCTGTTCGCATCCGACCTCTTTCTTGCCGCCCTTTGCATCCACGTCGTCCGGTCCGAGATCGGATTGGGGATCTTCGCGCAGATTTCGAAAGCCTGGCGCGGGGCCGCCGGCGCCGTCGCGATGGTTCTCGTCGTGGAGGCTTGCAGACCTTTCCTGCCGCGCGGAGAGGACGGTCTGTCGCTGATCGGGTTTCTTGTCGGAGGCGCTGGCATCGGAGCGACGACATACGTCTTCGTTCACTGGCTCGCCTGGCGCCTCGCCGGCCGTCCCGACGGAATCGAGGGGCTGGCCGCCGACAGCGTCGCCAAGCTGCGATTGAACCTGTCGCTCCGCATGGCCCGGTCGACCAAAGGGGCGGCAGCGTGAGCGAGCCGGGATTCGAGGTCGTGGCCCTGGCCCTCGAGCCACGCCACCGGGTCGAGCGGTTTGCCGATTATTATCTCGACCAAGGCGCTTCCCGTGTGCGGGTATTCAACGACAGCGATGAGGACATGCGCTTCGACGATCCGCGTATCGAGTGCCGTGCCTGCAGTGCTTCATTCTGGAGTTCGCTGGGCATCGAGCGCCCGCACGGGGTCGAACAGCGTCAGCGCGAAGTCTTCCGCCACGCCTACGAGACGGCGGACGCGACCTGGCTTCTTATCGTCGATATCGACGAGTTCGTCATGGGGCGCTGCCGGCTGGACAAGTTCATGACGAGCTTGCCGGAGACCCTGCGAAGCGTACGGTTCGAAACCGCAGAAGCCGTTCACGAAGTCGGATCCTATGATGATGCGGAATTTGCCGCCGACAAGTTTCGGCTGCCTGTCTCGAAGTACCTCGCGCCGATACTCTCCGCAGTCCTCTACGGCCGTATGTCGTACATGTTTTCGCGCGGACTGCTGGGCCATTCTCGCGGGAAGCAGGCGCTTCGAACCGGCTATTCGGACTTGCGGATCGGGATCCATGACGCGGCGGCGGGAAGCGAGAGAATTGGCTCGTTCGAGGTATCGCGGGCGGCGGGTTTCTACCTTGCACACTACGACGCGATCAACTTCGCGCACTGGCAGCAGAAGTGGGAACGCCGGCTCGAGCAGGGAGACACCCTGGAGATGGGTCTCAAGCGCGAACGCCAGTTGCGTCTCTTCAGCGCTTGTGCCGACGATCGGGCCCGCCGCGCGCTGTTCGACAGGCTCTACGGCCTGAACGCCGTTCAGCTAAGCGTGTTGCGGGGACTTGGCCTTCTCTACGAGCCTGATCTCGGCGTCCCGACCGCGCCTTCCCCGGCGCTCGAATCCCGCACCGCGTAGTATCCGTAGCTGCAGGACTGACCGAAGGCGGGATGCCGCCGGCTGAAGGCGGGGATTTGCCACTTGTCCCGGATTACGTAGCCCAATCCGGTCAGTTCGGATTCGAACTCGGTGCGCTCCCGGACATGATAGGGGACTTCCGCATCCGGAAATCGCTCGAGGGTTACGACTGTGCACCCCTCGCGTGTGGCGACTTTGTTCAACAGGAGGTGTCTTGGCATCTTTGGCAGACGCGCGAGAAATGCGGCAGGGCCTGTGTCGAGGTACTGAAAGAGACCGGATGCCAGCAGGACGTCGGCTGCGGGCAGCGTTTCTGTTCGGGAATGAAAATGCAGCGCCGGAAGCATGTCCGCCTGCGCCCTGCGCGCACCCTCCTCGACGATGGAAGGAAGGTCGTAGACCGCCCATACGAAGTCGTCCGGCAGCGTGAGATAGGGGGCAAAGGCGCGGAACTTGGTTCCCATGTGGCCGCCGGCATCGATCAGGAGCGAATGGTCCGGGAGCAGCCGTTCGAGCCAGAACAGGACCGGGTAGTCCCACAGGTGCATCTTGCACATCTCGTCGAAAGCGACATCGACGAGACCCGCGTTGTCGTATCCGCCGATAAGCTGGGGAGATACCGCTGCGATCGCCTCGTCATACGAGCGATAGGAGCCCCGGAATTTCTCCAGCTCGCCGTTGCCGATCAGTCGGCCCGCGCGTGCCCGGGCACGTTGGAACAGGTGGAGGGTGGCCGATCCAATCGACCCGGCACCTGCCCCGCGTTCGCTCCGAAGCGGCGTCAGCACGGGACCCCTTTCCGCTCGTAGAAGGAATTCGGCCAGCCGTTCGATGTCGTATGGGGCGCCCTCGCTTTCCCGGTGGTCGTCCGCCCGGGTCTTGCGACGCGGTCGCAGGCCGATCGCGGCACCGGCGAGCATGGCGAACGTGTTGCCCGGGTCGGGTTTCGGCGAGGAAACGGCCGCGGGTATCTGCGACAGCAGGGCCGCCGCGGCGAAGGCGCCGCCGATCGACAATTCGAGCCGCGAACCCTTGTCGTAACTCGACAGGCGAGCGGGCTGAAACACGCGCAGCAAATAGAGCAGGAAGGTGAGGGTGCCGATCACGCCGGTCGAACCGAGGATCGCAAGCAGGAAGCTGGAGGACCGGTAACTTCCCGGACCGATGCCGAAGCCCCACGAAACGCGGAAAGCTTCCCAGCCTTGCTGCGC
Organism: uncultured Alphaproteobacteria bacterium; assembly: GCA_963728375.1. Classification (GTDB taxonomy): domain Bacteria; phylum Pseudomonadota; class Alphaproteobacteria; order Sphingomonadales; family Sphingomonadaceae; genus Tsuneonella. The sequence continues at coordinate 516,170 of CAVSJL010000001.1, read as the reverse complement.
CCAGAACAATCTTTGCATGCCGGATTCCGAAGCGGATTTCTCGACCGTCATGACCCGCACCACCTCAAGGAACCGCAAGGGTAATCCGGGCGAGAAGGCGAATGCGATCGCCAGTACGACCGCGAGCGCCAGCAAGGCCGCGGCCGTCTGAACAAGCCGGCGCCCGTTGGTTGGGGTGCGGATCACGACAATCCGAAGAAGAAACCAGAGCGCATAGCCGCCGAGACCGACATACGCGGTCGAGGAGGTGCTGAAGAACAGGACCGCCGCCAGGCCGAGCGCGACCGAGCCGGTCGCCTTCGGGCTTACCGAACGGTACCAGAGTTCCGCGTTGAGCACGAACCAGGCGAACCCGAACTCCGCATAGCCGGAGGATTCGGGGAACAGTCCGCGAATGCGTACGAAACCGTCGTAAGACTGATTGAGCTGCGCGTAGTTGCCGTTACGCAGCACGTCGAGCAATCCGCCCAACGCAGTCCCGTCTGCAACGGCCACCAGCACACCCAGAATGACGTGCGCCCAACCTACTGCGATCGCTGCCCGGACAAGGCTCTTCGTTCCTCCCCGGCAGTGTCTGACAAGCACGAAGGTAGCCATCGCGATCAGCAGGGTGCCCAGCAGATAGACTGCGCTCGTCACGTTCTGGGGAGAGGGAGCGAGCGATATGGTGTCGAAGAGCCCCGAACCCTCGATCGGGCGCATGGGCGAAACCTTCATGGCTCCCGCAAAGATCCGCGGAGCGAGGATGGCCATTGCCATTCCATAAACGCAGAATGCCGCCAGCCAAAAGTTAGCCCGGAGGGCGCTTGGAATTACCGCGCGAAACCCGCCGGCGGGTGCCAGGATCAGGATGAACACGAACAGGAGCGCCAGTTCCATCGGGGGGATCGAGGACCCGCCGAGTGCAGGCAGGGCTATTGCGGCCGAGCCACCGAACAGCCCGGCCATCACCAGTAGCAGGAACGCACTCCGCAGCGATCCGCGCAGCACGATGATCGCGCCAAGGATGCATTCGAAGTAACCGATGAAGGTGAACTGCACTGTGCGCTACGCCATCTGTTCGGCGACGAATTGAGCGAACTTGCGATCGAACTCGGCCGGGGCGAACAGCCTTGCGTGCGCGACGCAATCGATCGCTTCGAAGTGCTTCTCGAAGTCGGCAAATCGCTCGACCGCTGCCTGCAGCGACTGCGCGTCCTGGCGGTCGAAAAAGATCCCGGTGCGTCCTTCGACCACGCTGTCGAGGGCGCCGCCCCGGCCATATGCGATGACGGGGCGACCCGAAGCCATCGCTTCGACCGGCGCAATTCCGAAATCTTCCTCCGCCGTCATGACGAAAGCGCGTGCTTGGGCATAAGTGCGGCGAAGCGTCGGAAAATCCAGTCGGTCGATGAAGCGGACGTTTGGTTTCGCCATGGCCTTCAGGGCGCCAAGCATCTGACCCTGGCCCACCATCAGCAACGGCAGGCCGCTGGCATTGAAGGCTTCGACCGCTATGTCCGGTCGCTTGTAGGGGACCATCTGGCCCACCCACAGGAATTCATTTCCGACGTCGGTCGTCGGCTCGAACAGGTCCGTCTCGACCGGGGGATGGATCACTTCGGATTCCCGCCGCCAGACTTTGCGGATACGGTCGCGGATAAAGCGGGAGTTCGCGACGAACCCATCGACGCGATTGGCGGAACTGACGTCCCACTGGCGCAAGCGATGGTACATGTAGGGCATCGCCAGACGCGCCACCGGATTGGCCGCCTGCTTGTAACCGGGATACTGGTCCCAGAGGTAGCGCATCGGCGAGTGACAGTAGCAGATGTGCGTGCTCGACGGCGACGTTATCACGCCTTTCGACGGCCCGGCTTCGCTGCTGATGACGAGATCGTATCCGCTGAGGTCGAGTTCCTCGAGCGCCATCGGCATCAGGGGCAGGTAGTACTGGTAGAACCTCTTCGCCATCGGCAGCCTGTCGATGAACGTCGTCGTGACGTTCGCCGCGCGAAGGGAACCCGACAATCGTGCCGGATCGTACACATGGGTGAAAATGTCCGCCTGCGGAAACTGCCGGAGGATTCGCTCCACGACCCGCTCGCCGCCGCGCATGGTCAGGAGCCAGTAGTGCACGATGGCGACGCGCGGTACCGAGAAGCGCAAGGCGCCAGACTGGATCGCCGGCGCCGAAACCCGGACCGATTCCATCAGCTGTAATACTCGCTGTACTGGCTGTAGTAGTATTCGGCGTCGTGATGACCGAACTGGGCACGGCGCCGCATGTCGACCTTGTTGAGGACGATGCCGACGACATTCACCAGATCGTGGGGAAGGCGGGCGAGAGCGGCTTTGATCGCGGCCTTCGGCGTCTTCTGCCAGTTTACCGCGAAGATCACGGAATCCGCAGTCTGCGCGAGCTTGCGGGTGGCCGCTATCGGAAGGACGGGCGGAAGATCGAGGACGATCCGTTCGAAACGCTCGCGCAGCTGCGCGATCAATTCGTCGAAAGCCTCTCCGGTCAGCAGGGCTTCGGGTTCCGACTCGCTCGGGCTGATGGGAATGATGCAGAAAGTGTACTCTTCCGACATCCCCTGGACATCGAGCGGCGCCGTTCCGCTCAGCACTTCTACCAGGCCGGCCTGATCCGCCTTGACCCCAAGGAGCTTGCTGATCCCCCGACGACGCAGATCGCAGTCGATCAGCACAGTCCGCAACCCTTGCGCGGCCGAGGTATGCGCCAGACAGCACGAGATGATCGTCTTGCCTTCGCCGGGCAACGCGGACGTTACCGCGACGACCGTGTCGTCGCTGTTCGTGTACTGCTCGAGCGAGGCTGACAGGGCTCGGAACGATTCGGCGAAAACCGAGCGGGGTTCGTCGCGTATGGCAGAGATCGCGTGCGGGCTGCCGCGTCCAGCGGTGCCCAGAAGAGGGACGCTGGCGAGGAACCGTTCGCCGAGTTCTGTCCTCGACCTCGTCCGAGCGGGTTATGCCTTGTGCCAGGGCATCCGCGATGTAGGCCGCCAGGATGCCGAAGCCCAGGCCGGCGACCAGGGCAAGCAGCACGTTGAGCTTGAGGTTGGGGCTGACCGGACTGATGGGAGGCGTCGCGAGGGTGAGGATCTTCGCACCCGGCTGCTCGGTGCCTTCCGCAGCAAGCAACGTCTTGTAGCTGTTGAGATAGGTCTCGTAGATCCCTTGCGAGGCCGCAGCCTTGCGCTCGAGATCGCTCAGCCCGACCATCGCCGCGTTGTTCTGCGACAGCTTGTTCTTCGCCGAGCCGAGGCTTCCGGAAAGTGAACTCAGGCGTTGTTCGGCAACATCCTCCCGCGCCTCCAGATTGGACATGACGCGCCCGATCTCGGACTGGATTCCGGACCGGATTTCCGCGAGCTTGCTTTTCGCGCGGATGAGCTCGGGATAATTCGGTCCGTATCGCGAAGAGAGATCCGCGACTTCGGCAGCGGTCGCCGTTTCCTGCGCCCGAAGCGATGACACGACAGTCGACCCCAGCGCCTCTCCCACGTCGTCGCCGTTCGATCCTTGCTGCACCTGGCCCAACGCCGTGCGAAGGCGAGCCCGCTCCTCGGCAGCCGATGCCCGCGCCCGCGCGACTTCCTGCTCGTAGTTCGAGATTTCCTGCTCGGTGAGCGACGCGCCCGAAGTGCTGAGAAGGTTGTTCGCGATCCGGTACTGCTGCAGCTCCTGGGTATCGTGTTGAGCCTGCTCACGCAGATCCGCCAGACGCGCCGCGACGATTTCTCGCGATTGAAGATTGTGCGAACGGTCTTCGCTCAGCTCCCAGTTGGCGTATTGGCGGGCATATTCGTTCGCCAGCCGCGCCGCGGTGTCGGGGTCTTCGGTGGCGTAGAGGATCTGTATCGCGTAGCTATCCCCGCTTCGCGTCGCGCTGACCCTTTGGCGGGTGACTGCCTCGAGTTCCTTCTTGCTCCTCGTCGGTCTTGCCATTCAGCGATCCGAGGGCGGAGAGAACTCGCTGGGTCATTTCGCGCGAAGTGATGATTTCGACCTGCGTTTCGACGAGTTCGTTGCTGATCGCCGTGCGGCTGGAGGGGGTGGGCGCGGTCTCGTTTGCGGCCGCGGTGCCCTTGTCCAGCATGACCGTCGCCTGCGCCCGGTATGTCTTGGGAAGGAGCAGCGAAACTCCGGCACCGATCAGCACGGTCAGCAGGGCCACCCCGACGATCAACTTCCAGTAGCGCGCGAAGAAATTGAGCGTTTCGGACAGGTCGAGCCGGTCATGCTCGGCACTCGAACGCTTGACCGGCAGAAGATCGTGCGGGCGATCGCGAGTGGGGACGATGGCCTGGGAAGCATTCACGACATGGTTCCTTCGCGTCTTGCCAGGGGGTGGGCCCGGCAGGTCATAGGGTCACTCTCAGCGATACACCGGCGGTGAATCCGTCGTAGTCGATCCCCCCGGTCTGCTTGCGGTATCCGACGCTCGCACCGGCGCCGATATTCCGGTTGATGCGGTAGCGCGCGCCAAGCCCGATGCGGGAATAGTTGTCGGATCGCGCGATCCCGCGGAAATCCTCGACGGTGTGGGCGGCGTCCGCTTCCACGAGCATCCGATCGCCGAAGGAGCGCTGCACGCCGATCCTGTATTCGGTGCGGACGACCGCGGGAGAATTGAACAGGGGGCTGGGGTCCACGGTCCGTTCGACCGCGGCTCTCAAGGCGAGATTTCGGCGCGGCAGCCAGTTGGCGGACAGGCGGTAGTTTACAGCCTTGACCGACGGGAATCCCGGGGCATCGAAGTCCTGCTTCAGGTAGCCGGCGGCTGCCTCGAAATCGACTTGCTCCGACGGCTTGAACTGAACTCCCGCCAGCAGCGACCAACCGTCGCTGTTGCGCAACTGCGATGCCGTCGCGCGATAGTCGACGGCATTGTAGCCGGCTTCGGCAAATACCCGCGTCGCCTGCGCCAGGCGGTAGGACGCGCGAAGGTTCACACGCTTCGTATCCGCGTCGCGGTACGAAAGGTCGATCGGCGTCCCCCCCGAAAGCGGGTTGTCGTAGGACAGCCGGTCGACCCGTGCCCTCAGCGCCAGGCCGAGAGTGCCGCGCTCGCGGGCGACGGCCAGTCCGGCGTAGCTGTGCGTATATTCGACGGGCTCGTCGGTCAGGAAGACGTCGCCAGCGGTTCCCCTCTGCTCGACCCGTCGCGCAAAGCCGAGCTCGGGCGTGACGTCGATCTGCCCGCCCAGTTCCAGGCGTCCAAGTATGTCGGCGTGGAACGTCTCCGAATTTTCCGCCGAAGTATCGAGATAGCGACGCGCCTCGCCGCCCGCGCGCAACTGGAAATAGTGCCGGCTGAAATCCGATGCGATCAGAACTTCCGCCCGCGCTCTTGCCAGCTCGTCCGCTGTCTTGTTCGCGGGGAGGTTGTAGACGTTGCTGTCGTGTAACAGCGCCAGCTCGATGCTGGGATAGAGAACGAAGGCGCCACCGATCCTGCCCCCGGTGCCGCGTTCGGGTTCGAACAGCGAGGTCGGCGTATCGTCGCGATGAACCGTTTGCGCCATCACCGGACGGGTGGTTGCCGCAAGTATCGCGAGAAGGGCGACGTAGCGGATCGGCTTGCGGGAAGCGATCCTGCGGACCGGGCCAGGCAGGCGGATGACGATATCCGGCTTTTCGTCAGATCGCTGCGAATCGGCTACCGCCGCGACCAGCATCGTCGCGACTGCATGGGGAATCGCCAGGGCGCTGCGATATCCTGGCCGCGGCGGGCGATTCCCCGCTCGCCGCTCTCCGTTCATCTGAAATTGAGGTTCGAGGGGGGATACTTTACTCGCCGCAAGCGTCATCTTGGAAAAATCGGGTAGCATCGCCGTGGAAATGTCATTCAAATTGTCCAGCGACAAAGAGCGCGGAAAAGGCGGTTTCGCCAAGGGAGCCCTGCTTGCCTTGCCGGTCTCGCTGGCCCTCTGGGCGCTCTTGGTATGGCTGGTTTGGTAGGCTTTGTCCGCGTTCGAGAGGCGCATCAGACCGATCCCTTCGCGAACAGCACTGCCGGAACGGTCGCGAGGGCGATCCGCGCATCGAGCGCCGGGTTCCGGTTCCGGACGTAGTACACGTCGGTTGCGACGCGCCGCCGATACGTCGTCGAGCTTCTGCCCGTTACCTGCCAGAGTCCGGTCAGGCCCGGTCGGACCAGAAGGTAATGGCCGGAATAGCGACCGTAGCAGGCCAGTTCGTCCTCGACGATCGGACGCGGGCCCACGAGGCTCATGTCTCCGATCAGGACGTTGAACAGCTGCGGTAATTCGTCGACGCTAGAGATGCGCAGGAAGCGGCCGATGCGGGTCACCCGGGGATCCCGTTCGATTTTCCGGGTATTAGCCCATTCGCGCTCGATTGCCGGGGATGCCGTCAGGAGCTCCAGCAGGATCTGCTCGGAATCCAGCTTCATCGTGCGAAATTTGAGGCATCCGAATATCTGACCCTGGCGGCCCACGCGGCGCTGGCGGAAAAAAGGCGTGCCGGGATTGTCGATGGCGATCAGCGCGGCAATGAGGATCATCACCGGGGCCAGGACGACGATCAGCACAAGCGCCGCGACGATATCGATCGCCCTGGAAGTCTGGTTCCAGCCGGTACGAGGCAGCAGCGTTTCGAGCCTGCGGGCCTCCTCGATCAGGGACAGTTCGAACGAATCGCGCTGGCGAGCGCGTGGGTCGACGAACATGAAGCCCGCAGCGGCGAGCTCCTCCGTGTCCCCCAGCAAGTCGTTATCGGTCGCCCGCAAGCCGTCCATCCGTTCCATTCCCCGTTGCAGTCCGGCTCGCCCCGATAAGCCCTCACGTTGTCGGTCGGTTATTCCCGTTCATCTGACGGGGGAAATTCTCGCATTTCCGGCAGGATGCTCAATCGGGCATTGTCGGTATGGACCGGCTATCCGCAGGGGCTAATCAGGATCGGCCCAAGCGATCGTTTTGACCCATCGTGGTAATTTCTCTCGCCGCCACCGGGTGATAATGTCCCCATCGATTGCGTGTAGCCGACCGTGATCGGCATGGTCGGCACCGCCCGGGAAAGGGGCCGATGGAAATGGTGATGCGCTCAACTTGGCGACGCTCGACCGCAGCTTTTGCGCTCGTGTTAAGTGCGACGATAGCCTCGAGCGCGCTGACGGCGGGTGAGCGATACGCCACCGCTTCACCGCAATCCCTCAATCGGCAACTCGCGGATGGCTATTCGGTCGGTCCCGGAGACAAGCTTCGCGTCACCGTGTTCGACGAACCGGGTCTCACCGGTGAATATGCCGTGGGTGTCGATGGCGGCCTCGCGCTACCGCTTATCGATGCGATCGAGGCGAACGGCAAATCGACGTCGCAACTGGTGGGGATCATCGCCCGGCACCTGCAAGACGGCGGCTACGTTCTTTCGCCCCGCGTATCGGTGGAAATACTGGAGCACCGCCCGTTCTATATCCTCGGTGAGGTCGGAAAGCCGGGCGAGTATCCCTATTCGGGCGCCCTCACTCTCGACCAGGCGGTCGCGATCGCCGGCGGCTTCACCCCGCGCGCCAATACCAAGCAGGTCTATCTCAAGCGCCAGGATTCGAGTGAAAAGGTCAAGGTTCGACTTGACGGAACCGCGCTCAAGATCGCTCCGGGCGACACGATTACCATTCGCGAAGCCTTTTTCTGAGCGGGTGGATCGCGGCCCTCCTATCGGCCGGAAGTGTCCCATATCTGGACATAATCTTGGACCGTTAGTCGGTTCTTGATCACTGTGGATAAGTGCGTTAGCCCTCTATTAACAAGAATCGCTCCGAGTCGCGGGGCCGACGTTCGAAGATCGAGCGGCGGAGAAAAAATAGACCCCAAGCGATGCGTATGAATCTCGTTTAGGGGCGATTAAATGAGCGAACAGATTTGCCTGGTCAGTGCGAATGATCTCATTCGCGAAGGTCTTTCTGCCATTCTTTCCCTTGAGGGATTCGAGGTCCTGACATCGGTCGGCGATATCGATTCTCTGCCGGCGAGCGATATCGTCGGCAAAAGCATCGTAGTGCTCGATGCAACCGTCCCCGGATACAGTCATGAACTCATCGACGATCTGCTGGAACGCCTTCCTTCCTGCAACGTGGTGATCCTGGTCGACACGTTCGAACAGGACGTAACCCTCGATTGTTTCAAGGCGGGTGCAAGGGGGCTGATCGTCAAGTCGTTCAGTTCCAAGCCGTTGGTTTCCGCCCTGCGACTGATTTCGCTGGGAGAGCGGGTCTTCCCGTCCCAGCTGCTCGAATCGATCGACTGGCGAAGGATGGAGAGCAGGCAGCCCTCCCGTATCGGCGACGACATTTCCGATGCGCACTTGTCGCCTCGCGAACTCGATGTTCTTTGCTGCCTGATGGCAGGCTATCCCAACAAGACGATCGCCCGCCAACTCGACGTTTGCGAAGCCACGGTGAAAGTCCACGTGAAGGCGATCCTTCGCAAGTTGAATGTCCGGAACCGGACCCAGGCCGCGATCTGGGCAAGCTCGCGCAACGTCTCGGAAATGATCGCCGCGCCTGCGGCCTGAAGCACGCCGCACCCCCTGCATCGGGGGTAGGGCGATCTACAGCGTAAGGGGAGTTGGCGGGGCCTCCCCCAAGGCTCAATATCGGGCGCAATATCGCCGTTTGGGGATTCTGCCGGTCAGGACCGGCACGATCGCGAAGAACAGGGAGCGTGCCGAAGATGAACGCTGAAGCCGGAACCGAACTCGCGACCCGCAAACCCAATGAAGCATTGTTCAATGTCGTGGTCGACAACTCGACGCGCCGAAGGCTGCTGCCCCAGGTAAATTACGGCTTCGACCACTCAACGTACCAGAGAGAGGCGAGGGGCGTCTGGCAGCGCTTGCCCCGTCAGGGGACACTGCCGCCGGCGGGGGCCCTCAAATCGATGGTCGTTCCCCTGTTTCGGATTCACAGCATCCTGTTCGAGTTTCCGCATGGCTCGACGGACGCGGCCATTCCTTACATCGGTCTCGAGGTTGCCCGTCTTTCCCGGCTCGACGCGACACCGCGTTCGGTCGCCGATGCGCCGCACGATTCGGTGCTCGCTCGCCTGCCAAGCTTGTTCCCGCAGGTCCTGGCGAACATGTCACCGGTGGAATTTTCCAGCCTGGCGGCGGTGGGACCGAAAGGGGGAGCAACCTTCAACGGCATCCTCCTCCCGTTCCAGGAAACCGACGGGCACGTCAGCCACATCTACGTCGTCCTCGACCAGAACGAGATCGAAGCGGCGGACCACGATAACGTATTCGACCTGACCGAGGACCTTCTCGCCGAGCGGTTCGATACGAACTACGCGCTGCGCGCCGACCTGGACGTTCTGGATCTGCAACTCGACCAGGTCCTGGCCGACCTGGCGGAAAAGGAACTGGAAACGAGTCTCGCTGAGGAGCCGGTTCCTTCGCCTTTGGCCGAAGCGCTCGACGAAGCGAGGCATCTCGCGCACGAGGTTTCCAGTTACGACACCCGGTCGCGCACGGCGCTGTACCGGGCTTTGGCCAAGGCGCTTGCCGTGGCGATCCAGTCGGAGATCGCTCCCGGCGAATACGCCGAGCACTTGCGCGTCGCCGATATCAGGGTTTCGGAACGGTCGCCGATGACTCCGATCGCCAAGCTGGTCTTCGGCAAGGGGTTCGATCGCACGAGACTGACCGAGTATGCGAGCGTCCTCGCTTTCGGCAGGGAGCAGGGCATCGATACGGGCGACTTCGCGGCCTTCATCGCGGCGTACGAGGGCGGCATCAAGGGGATCGTCGCCGCCCAGCGCCTGCGCAGAAACGGCAATCGCGCGAAAGAACCAAGGCAGGTCGTGCGCGCAGCGGCAGCCCGTAGATTCCGGAAGCTACCGGCCACGCCGGTCGAATCGATTGCGCGCGATGGAGGCGAGTTCGGCGTCATGCTGTTTCGCCGGATGGGCGATGGATCGGTCGCATTCCTCGGCGAAATTTCCGATGATGCCGCCGCCGTCGAGCGTATCGGAAATCAGATCGTGAAGCGACGCGCCGATGGCCAAGCTACGGGGCAAGTCGAGCAAGGCTGATTGCGCCGAGTAGGGTTTTGCGCTCCGATCGCTTCGTCCGGACCGCAGACAGCTAATTGATTTCCGCGCAGGATATCGCCGCGAGACTGATCGTCGGCGCTGACTCTCCCATTACGATTCTTGCCCCGGCTGCGAAGGCTTCGCGCACCAGCGGGATGGGCAAACTGGTCGCGCGGCGCGGCGGCGTGAGAAACCTCCGCACCGCACCAGCCGTTGCAGGCGTGGATGGACGGCCTATCTGCAGGATAGTCTGTTGTTTGCAGAAATTTCCGGGGCCATGGGGTCCTCGAACGAATTTGGGAGAATGTCTGATGCGCCAGGTCGATCACTTCATCGTCGGCGGAACCGGCGGCTCGGCGGGCCGCAGCCACAAGATCTGGAACCCCTCGACCGGCGAGGTGCAGGCCGAAGTTCCGCTGGGCGATGCGGCGCTGCTCGACAAGGCGGTCGAGGCGGCGAAGAAGGTCCAGCCCGAATGGGCGGCGACCAACCCGCAGCGCCGCGCGCGGATCATGTTCGCGTTCAAGGAACTGGTCGAGGCGAACCGCGACGAGCTCGCCGAATGCTGTCGAGCGAGCACGGCAAGGTGATCGACGACGCGCAGGGCGACGTGCAGCGCGGGCTCGAAGTGATCGAATACGCCTGCGGCATCCCGCAGGTGCTGAAGGGCGAATACACGCTCGGCGCCGGCCCGGGCATCGACGTCTATTCGATGCGCCAGCCGCTCGGCATCGGCGCCGGGATCACCCCGTTCAACTTCCCGGCGATGATCCCGATGTGGATGTTCGGCATGGCGATCGCGGCGGGCAATGCCTTCATCCTCAAGCCCAGCGAGCGCGACCCGAGCGTGCCGGTGCGGCTCGCCGAGCTGTTCCTCGAAGCGGGCGCGCCCGAAGGGCTGCTGCAGGTGGTGCACGGCGACAAGGAGATGGTCGACGCGATCCTCGACCACCCCGATATCGCCGGCGATCAGCTTCGTCGGCTCGAGCGATATCGCGCACTACGTCTACAAGCGCGGCGTCGCGAACGGAAAGCGCGTGCAGGCGATGGGCGGGGCGAAGAACCACGGCATCGTGATGCCCGACGCCGATCTCGACATGGTGGTGAACGACCTCGCCGGCGCCGCATTCGGCTCGGCGGGCGAACGCTGCATGGCGCTTCCCGTGGTGGTGCCGGTAGGCGAGGACACCGCCGACCGCCTGCGCGAGAAGCTGATCCCCGCGATCGAGGCGCTGCGCGTCGGCGTCTCGACCGACAAGGACGCGCACTACGGCCCGGTCGTGACCCCCGAGCACAAGGCGCGGGTCGAGCAGTGGATCGACACCGCGGAAAAGGAAGGCGCAGAGGTCGTCATCGACGGCCGCGGGTTCAGCCTGCAGGGGCATGAGGACGGCTTCTTCGTCGGCCCGACCCTGCTCGACCGCGTGACCACCGACATGGAAAGCTACAAGGAAGAGATCTTCGGCCCCGTGCTCCAGATCGTCCGCGCGAAGGACTTCGAGGAAGCGGTGCGCCTTCCGAGCGAGCACCAGTACGGCAACGGCGTCGCGATCTTCACGCGCAACGGCCACGCCGCGCGCGAGTTCGCGAGCCGGGTGAACGTAGGCATGGTCGGGATCAACGTGCCGATCCCGGTGCCGGTCGCCTATCACTGCTTCGGCGGGTGGAAGCGCAGCGCGTTCGGCGACACCAACCAGTACGGCACCGAGGGCCTGAAGTTCTGGACCAAGGTCAAGACCGTCACCCAGCGCTGGCCCGACGGCGGTGGCGACGGATCGAACGCCTTCGTCATCCCCACGATGGGCTGAGCCGCGTACCGAACTGGAGAGAATGCATATGAAGATCGCCTTTATCGGGCTCGGCAACATGGGCGGCGGGATGGCCGCGAACCTCGTCAAGGCAGGCCACGCGGTGAACGCGTTCGACCTGTCGGAAGACGCGCTTTCCGCGGCAAAGGACCACGGCTGCACGACGTTCACTGACGCGGCGGCTGCGTGCGAGGGCGTGGACGCGGTGGTGACGATGCTGCCGAACGGTCAGATCGTGAAGTCGGTCTATACCGGCAGCGTGATCGGCCATGCACCCAAGGGCGCGGTATTGCTCGACTGCTCGACGATCGACGTTGCCACCGCGCGCGAGGTCAACTCCGCAGCCGAAGCCGCTGGTTACGACATGGTCGACGCGCCCGTCAGCGGCGGTATCGCGGCAGCCAACGGCGGCACGCTGACTTTCATGGTCGGCGGATCGGACACGGCGTTCGAGCGCGCGAAGCCGGTCCTCGAGGGCATGGGCAAGGCGGTGATCCACGCCGGGCAGGCCGGCAACGGACAGGCGGCGAAGATCTGCAACAACATGCTGCTCGGCATCCACATGATCGGCACTTGCGAGGCCTTTGCGATGGCCCAGAAGCTGGGGCTCGACCCGCAGACCTTCTACGACATCTCGAGCGTGAGCAGCGGGCAGTGCTGGTCGATGACGAGCTATTGCCCGGTCCCCGGCGTCGGCCCGCAATCGCCGTCCGACAACGACTACAAGGGCGGCTTCGCGGCCGGGCTGATGCTCAAGGACCTGCGCCTCGCGATGGATGCGGCCGAAGACATCGACGCCGCCGTCCCGCTCGCCCAGCGCGCGCGGACGCTCTACGAGGACTACGTCGGCGCGGGCAATGCCGAGGTCGACTTCAGCGGGATCATCCGCACGCTCAAATAGGGTTCGCGCGCGAAGCCTTTGGACAGCGCCCGCCCATGCCGTAACGGGCAGGGCAACCCACCCGACACGCCAGGAGCAACCCGATGAAGACCCGCGCCGCCGTCGCCTTCGAAGCGAAGAAGCCGCTCGAGATCGTCGAGCTCGACCTCGAAGGCCCCAGGGAGGGCGAAGTGCTGGTCGAGATCATGGCGACCGGCATCTGCCACACCGACGCCTACACGCTCGACGGGTTCGACAGCGAGGGCATCTTCCCCAGCGTGCTCGGCCACGAGGGCGCAGGGATCGTGCGCGAAGTCGGCACCGGGGTGACCTCGGTCAAGCCGGGGGATCACGTGATCCCGCTCTACACGCCCGAATGCGGCAAGTGCAAAACCTGCCTTTCGGGCAAGTCGAACCTGTGCACCGCGATCCGCGCGACGCAGGGCAAGGGCCTGATGCCCGACGGCACGACGCGCTTTTCAGCTACAAGGGCGAGCCGATCTACCACTACATGGGCTGCTCGACGTTCTCGAACTTCACCGTCCTGCCCGAAATCGCGGTCGCGAAGATCCGCGAGGACGCGCCGTTCCAGACGAGCTGCTACATCGGCTGCGGCGTCACCACTGGCGTCGGCGCGGTGCTCAACACCGCGAAGGTGCGAGCCGGGCGACAACGTCGTCGTGTTCGGCCTCGGCGGGATCGGCCTGAACGTGATCCAGGGCGCGAAGCTGGCCGGCGCGGGCAGGATCGTCGGCATCGACATCAATCCCGAGCGCGAGGAATGGGGCCGCCAGTTCGGCATGACCGACTTCCTCAACACCAAGGGGCTGAGCCGCGAAGAGACGATCGCGAAGATCGTCGAGATGACCGACGGCGGCGCCGACTACAGCTTCGATGCGACCGGCAACGTCGAGGTCATGCGCACCGCGCTCGAATGCTGCCACCGCGGCTGGGGCACCTCGATCATCATCGGCGTGGCCGAGGCGGGCAAGGAGATCGCCACCCGCCCGTTCCAGCTCGTGACGGGCCGCAACTGGCGCGGCACCGCGTTCGGCGGAGCCAAGGGCCGCACCGATGTGCCCAGGATCGTCGACATGTACATGGACGGCCAGATCGCGATCGACCCGATGATCACCCACGTGCTTTCGCTCGAGGAGATCAACAAGGGCTTCGACCTGATGCACGCGGGCGAGAGCATCCGCAGCGTGGTGGTCTATTGATGGAGCAGGTCTCCGCCAACAGGAGCCACGGCGGCACGCAGGGCGTCTATTCGCATGCGTCGAGCGCGACCGGCACGCCGATGACCTTCTCGGTCTTCGTGCCCGACCATGCGCCGGGCGCGAAGCTGCCGGTGCTGTGGTATCTGTCGGGCCTCACCTGCACGCATGCCAACGTCACCGAGAAGGGCGAATACCGCGCCGCCTGCGCCGAGCACGGCGTGATCTTCGTCGCCCCCGACACGAGCCCGCGCGGCGACGACGTGCCCGACGAGGATGCTTACGACTTCGGCAAGGGCGCCGGCTTCTACGTCGATGCGACCGAGGCGCCGTGGGCTGCGAACTTCCGGATGCGCAGCTATGTCGAAAGCGAACTCCCGGCGCTGATCGGGGCCGAGTTCCCGATGGCCGACATGGCGCGGCAGGGCATCGCCGGACACTCGATGGGCGGCCACGGAGCACTGACGATCGCGCTACGCAATCCGGACCGCTTCCGCTCGGTCAGCGCCTTCGCGCCGATCGTCAGCCCGCTGAATTGCCCGTGGGGCGAAAAGGCGCTGTCGGGCTATCTCGGCGACGACCGTGCGGCGTGGCGGGAATACGACGCCTGCGCGCTGATCGACGACGGCGCGCGGCTGCCGGACCTGCTGGTCGACCAGGGCACGGCGGACGATTTTCTGAAGGACCAGCTCAAGACCCGCGCTGCTGGCCGATGCCTGCGCGGCTGCCGGCATCCCGGCGACGATCCGGATGCAGGAGGGATACGACCACTCGTACTATTTCATCTCGACCTTCATGGCCGATCACGTCGACTGGCACGCCGAGCGGCTGAAAGCCCAGGGCGCGTAAGCGCACATCCGGTAGAGGCAGGACCGTATGCGGAGGCTAGAAGCGGGTGCCCACCTATCCGAACACCGGTTGGTATTCTGCCTCGCCTTGAAGGCATGCAGCGTCCCGATGTCCGCACCGAGTCGCTCGGAGACATTCCGCCACTTGCTCCTGCCGTCGAAAGGTTCGACAGTCCTGCCATACCGCGGCGCGCAACCTGCGGTGCCACTTCGAGGGAGTGCTCACCATGTCCTTTCTTTCGATCCTCGCCGCAACCGCAATCGCGGCGACTGCTCCCGAACCTGCAATCGCCGAGATCACCAGGCTTGAGGAGCAGTGGGGTCAAGCTTTCGTGACGCGCGACTTCGAGTTCCTTGAACGGATTGTCGCCCCGGAGTATCGCCTGGTGGGTTCCAGCCCGGACGGAAAATACGACATCACGCTACGTGCGGAGTGGATGAAGAACTCCCGAAAGTTCAGAACGACTGCTTTCGCCGTGGAAACGGTGGACGTCAATCGGGTGGGCGACACGGCCGTGGTGTCAGCTCAGGGCGTATGGACAGTAAGCAGGAGAGAGGGTGAAGTTCCCGCGCCACTCGCTTCTTCGTCACCGACACATGGGTCAACCGCGGTGGGCATGGCAGGTGATACATCGCTATTCTCATCGTCTTCCGACAGCCGCATGGCCACCAGTGCAGCCCGCATCGAAACCATCCCGATAATTCGCTCGTCGGCTATGAGCAGCCGAGACGCCAGTGTCATGCAATGGGGGCCGTTTGCGGCCAGTCTGCTTCTTCCGTGCAACGCCCTTAGCGGACAGTCGGCTTTCGGTGGCACTGCGAATGGACGCGAACGTCTGAAATGAGGGTGGATACCGGTCGTTAAGGTTGGCTTGGCATCCTAATACTTGAAGGAGCGAAGACATGCCGTTTACCGAAGCCGAGAAGCGCCAGTGGCACGCCGACAGACAAGCTGGAAAGCCCGGGGACCCTAGTGTTTTGTAGAGGTGGGCTCGGGAAACCTGCGGCCACTGCGGCAATCCCTTCACCTTCGGACACGGCGTGAGCACCGCGGAGTTCGCGCTGTGCGATGTCTGCAACGGAGATTAGGGAAACCCTGAGTTGGCAATGGGGTCGTTTGCAGACGGTCCGCTTTTGTCAGGATGGCCCATTTAGCAGACCGTCGCGTTTCGGACGAGGGGCGGACAAGCGCGAATGTCTGAAATGAGGGTGGCAAGCAAGACTCACGGTTCTCCGAAGCCAACGGAGTGATTTGGGAACGAAGCCGACAGCGATCTTCTAAACGGGACGTCTTTGTAGCGCGCTGCCGGCGTCGGTCGTTGTCCTCATCTATTGGCGGCGCTGAAACCATTCGCTTGCGATCACGTCCCGACGATGGTCCGCCAGATACCAACTGTCGTCTTCTGGGTGATACTCGCAAGAGAATGCACGGGTCATAAAACTACGTGCCTCTCCGAGACTGGAAAAGAGATCTGGACGTAGGGGAAATTGACGCTCGGCGTCATCGTTGCTCAATCGGGCGTTCTCCGATTCACACTCACCACGAGTTGGGAAGGCCGTGGGGGTGAATATGTGATTGGCAGCTACCGGGGTCGCCACCACTATTCCTCCCAGAGCTAATACGGAAAATAGAGCTTTCATTGCCTTACTCCCATTGTTGCGCCACGGATTGCGGCCGAGGCAAAGCTCGCATTGGAGTGCATCCGTTGGCCATGATCGCCGACCGATGTTTCGCCGATGAATTGCCGATTACGCGGGCGGCGGCACATTCTCTCTTTGACGCGGCTACAATTCTTCCGCGGCGGCGAAAGACCAACGGTGGGCGCCGCCGACGGCAGCTTTGGGGTCGTTACCGGCTGGTCGGGTTGCAGCTCCGATAGCCTTGAAGCTGCCTGTCCGATTTCAAGCGATGCGATGGCATCCCTCAATGTCCGCAATGGGGTGGAAAGCGGAAATGGTTCGCCAGTTCGCCAAGGCAGGCGAAAACAAGGCTGGTATAGCGCAGCGGCGAGCGCACCGATGACCAGGTCAGGCCCGGTGATGATCGGCGAACGCTCGCGCCTTTTCGTCTGTGGCCTTCACCAGCGGCCACACCATTTCAATCACTTCCTCGTTCGCGCGCCATTTCTCTCGTGCCGGGTCCGACACGGTCGTTTTCGATCTTGGGAGATCGGCACCCAGCACACGGTCCCAGGAGAGATCCAGGGATGCCGAAAGGTCTTCCATGGCGCGCTGGGGCGCAGCGATGAAACCGTCGTAGTCGATCGATCGCACCTGCTGCGGAGGCAAACTGGCGAGGTCGTCGATCAGGAGATTCATCGCCGTTGCCCATTGCCGGGCCACGATGTGAGGCAGAGGGAGCCCCTTGAGCTTTTCCCAGTCGGGAACGAGCAGGAGTGACCACGGATCGCCAGTCCAACCGGGCAGTCGCGGATAGGTTCGGAACATGCCCGATTGCCACGCCTCGATCATGCTGGCGATCGTCTGGCGTGCGTCGCGGTAGAGAAAGAGGAAAGTGGCGTCGGACCAGGCAGCGGCGAAGAACGGAACCCTCAGTGCGTTCTTCGGGGTCTTCTCGAGCATCCTCGCGCGGCCGCTGGCCGTGCGTCCGTCACGATCGTGCAATCGTTCGTAGAAGCCCTGGGCCAGCAGTTCGATCTGGCCGGGCTCGGCGTCCGCTTCGACCAGCCGGTTGGACTTGAAGCCGCGCGCCCTCGTCGAAAAGGCGCGGATGCCCTCGATCACGTTATGGCTTTCCTGGCCGATAGTGAACAGATCGGGCGACTGGGCCAGCGTCTCGAACAACAGGGTCGAGCCCGATCGCGGCGAACTCATGATGAAGATGGGCCGGTCGATCCGCGCACGGAAGCTGCCCGCAGGCAATGTGGTGGTCCGCAAGATCGTCACGAAGCGAGAGAAATGGACGCAGTTTTCGCAGGTACCGGTTCCGCCCGAGTCCTGGTCAGGGCGTTGGCGAAGATCAGCGCATCGAGTGCGTAGGCGAACGGCACCTTGTTGTTGAGGATCAGGTCACCCGCGCCAAGAGCCCCGAGATCGGCGCGTGCGGTCTCGATGAGCCGGCGGTAGGTTGCTTGACCCTCCTCGCGTTCGCCAAACTGCGCCCAGGTCGCGTGCCAGGTGGAGATGAACCGTTCCATCCGGCCGATCGCGTCGCGGGCCGGAGCGCCGACGGGCAGATGCCCCGCGAGATAATCCAGATGGCACCTCATTTCCCAGGGAATCATGAATTGAAGGCGTATTGACCCGCTCGAAGTTCAGGGTTGGTGGTTCTCCAGGACCCCGCATCCAGGGTCGAGACTGAACGCTGTCGCGCCCGGCTGCGTCCAGCAGCGCCCCCAATCGCTCACCACCTACGGTGTCGAGCACGAGGTGGACGCGCTTCTCCTTGCCCTTGTTCTGGACATTGTGGCGCTGGAAGGAATCGAAGGTCCAGCATTCTCCGGCCGCCATATGGACCTCTCGTTGCCGCAGGTGAAGGTGACCTGCGGGTTCGTGATCACCGGGATGTGGATCCTGATATGGGTGCGCCAATAGTAATTGGTGTCGACATGGTCCGGCACTTCGGCCCCGGCTCCAAGACCCATCAGCCGGCTCCGTCCCCAAACACCGCCGAGCTCGGCCATCAGGGCGGCGATGTACGGACAGCGCGCGAGATGTTCGGTCGGCGCCATCACGCCACGCAACCGATCGTTGAGCCCCCCATCGGCAGCAACGAGCGGAACGGCATCGTTGCCGGCAAATCCCTGTGGATGTGGCGTCCACGCCGATGCCGGCAGGGCCTTCACCTCGGCCGCAAGTGTCTGCGCGCAGAAGGTGATGGGTAGTCGCAGCAGGGGCTTGTCAAACCGCATCCCCCGAGTTTCGTGGTCTTCGTCCCCGAAATCAAGCGCGCCGCCCATAGCGGAATGAAAATTCCGATCCGACAGATGTCCGCAATGGGGGTCGTTTGCTGACGGTCCGCTTTTTTCGTTCGAGGGCTCAAGCGGACTGTCGGCTCTCGGTGGGAGCCTTGACGAGCGCGAATGGCAGGGATGGGGGTGGAAAGCGGACTACCGTGAGGCTCTAGAGACTCGCCCCCCGCTGCTCGCTTTCAGCTAATGAACGATGCTGCTGCAATTATGTAGCAAATTCAGCGCTAGTCGCGGGTTGGGAGAAAGCCGCGTGTCAGCGCCCGTTGTAGCCCCGGAGTGAAGTTCAGACGGCGCATTGGCGCTTTCTGGCCAAGCAACCTATGGGTCTAAGTTGAAAGGAGCGGCGCACGATGATCTTCTATCGATTTCACGAAGCTGCGGGCTCCTCTGGTCGTGATAACCAGAGACATTACGGGGGCGAACCTGCCCAAGTCGCCGAGCGGCTGGAAAGCTGATGGGCAAACCGAGGTGACACGAGGTGGCCGGCCCAGGTGGGGCGTAGAGCCGGATGTAATCATCGCGACGATTGAGCGCGATGGCCTGTTCCTGCGACCGGGGTCACCCTTGGCAGGCGAATAGCGCCGGAGTGAGGAATGACCCTAGCTGTCCTTCGCCAAAAGCGATGTTTCGCTCTCGGCTGGCGCAATTCAGGTGTCCGCTCGTCCCCGATCCGGATTTTCGCTTTGTGCGCGGCGCGAAGCGTCGGAAGCTTGCTTGGAGTGGGCCTCACCATCCGTCGCCGCAGTGTGTCCGGCGTAGCTGCCATAGATGATCGTGGGTGGTGCGGAGGGATCCTGCGCGATCGGCGTCGATCGTGAGACCGTCCGCAGCTGCCGGATGCGCTCTGCGTATTCGGCAATCATACCGATGTGGTTCGCGTCTCCAGAGGCGCTGGCTTTCATCACTTCGAGCTGATGGGCGTAAAGCAGTTCATTGAGGTCCATCTCGCGCTCCTGTGGCCTGATCGGCAGCCAGATCTGCCAACATCGTTCTCACCTCCGCTTCGCCAGCTTGGCTGGCAGTTGCGATGGCAAGTGGACGGCCGCCCAGTTCGGGCAGTTCGGTGTTCAGGAAAGCGATCGCGGCGTCCTTGCCGAGCGATAAGAACGCAAGGTGAGTGATGTCTCCCTGCCGCGCGGCCTGATCGTGCGGGATGGGGGAGGATTTGGCGCGTCTGCGCCAGTGAGACGCGGGTGCGCTGGTCTTTTCTTCCGCCATGCAATTAGAACCCTTCGAAGAGTGGGAAAGCCCGTCAGCCGATCAGCCAGAACAGCAACAGCGCCAGCGCCGCGAGCGGCAGCAACACGCCAATGTAGTCCGGCCCGAAGTTCTCGCGCGCACTCACAGAAGTGCGGCCTCAAGCTTGGCCATCCGGCGAGCTTGCGCGATGGCGTCGGTGAGATTGGTGTATTGGAAGCCGCCGACCGAGTAAGTCTCTGTGAGGTGGCGAACTATTCCGAGGGACTCTGCACTCTGTTCCGGCGCAATGCTCCCTCCCTCGTTCTCCCACGACTCGGCTCTGGGCGGGAGGGGATTCGGTTGGGGATGAGACATCGAACTGCTCCCTTGCTGCAAGCGGGAGCTCTTGGTCTCTCAGTCGAGGGCGCTCACAGGTAAGATAGCCGCTTCGATGCTTTGTAGATGGTGTAGCCGGCGCAGAATACAAGCTTCGGCGGCGAGCCCACGAACTGTTACGAACCGGATGGGCGGCGAACGTCTGGAATGGGGTCGTTCGCTGACAGGCAGCATTTTCGCAATCGAAGGCGCAAGCGGCCCGTCCGCTTCTGGCAAACGTCCGATAATCACGGAAATTCTATGATGCGGTAGAAGGCGGAGATCGATCGGACTTGTCAGATGAATCTGATTTGCGCGCCTAACGGCGGAAGCGGTCGGCCAAAGTTATCCCGCAGCGATTCATTATCGTCCGAATTCTCGATCTCGGGCTCGACCAGTCGTCTCAAGGCTTCCTCGCTAAGCTCCTCGTGGAACTTCACACCAGCTCGGCTGCCATCCTTCCAAACTACCTGCCCGGCGATTTCATCCACTTCGGACAACTCTAGCAACACGGTCCGTCCTAGTTGGATTAAAGAGCTTTCAGTTTCGATGAGGCACCCCGAAGTCGACAGGTCGAGAACGACGGCTTTGAGAGGAGTGGCGGGAACACGCCCTACCACCTCTCGCTCGGTGGGAAAACGAGCGCTGCTTCTCCGTTCCATCGTGTTCTCCGCGTTGGGAGACTCCATTTAACCTATGTTATGGAATTTTTGATAGTCGCCGTCTCGGACCGAAGCGTTCAAGTGAGTCCGCTAAGGGGTCGTATCCGGACAGGCAGGTTTTGGCCCAAAACCCGTAAAGCGGCCGTCACGCAGGGCTGTGGAGTCTGTCCACGGCGCCTAGTCCAGTGCAGCGATCTCGCCGAGCAGCATGTCGGCGTGCTCCCGATGGCAGATCAGCAAGTCGGGCACGTAGGTGTCGGCGCGGTTGTAGACGAGCGGCGAGCCGTCGATCCGCGAGCAATGCAGGCCGTGCGCCTGCGCCACCGCGACCGGGGCGCAGTTGTCCCATTCGTACTGGCCGCCCGAGTGGAGATAGATATCCGCCTCTCCGCGCACGACCGCCATCGCCTTCGCGCCGGCGCTGCCCATCGGGACGAGCTCGGCCCCGATCCGTGCGGCGATCGCGGTCGCCTCGGCGGCGGGGCGCGTGCGGCTGACGACCATCCGTAGCCGCTCTGGCGGCGCGGGCACCGGAACCGGCGATGCGCTGTGGAGGACGAGGTCCATGCCCGGCAGCGCCACCGCGCCGACGTTCGCCGCGCCGTCGATGGCAAGTCCGACGTGGACCGCCCAGTCGGTGCGCTCCTCTCCGTATTCGCGGGTGCCATCGACCGGGTCGACGATCCACACGCGCGATTTCGACAGCCGTTCGGCGGTGTCCTTGCTCTCTTCGGACAGCAGCCCGTCGCCCGGCCGCTGCTCGCGCAGCGCGTGGACGAGGAACTGGTTCGCGGTTTCGTCGCCCGCCTTGCCCAGCGCCTTGCCGGCGAACATTCCCGAGGCGCGAATCTCGAGCAGGATGCGCCCTGCGACATAGGCGAGGTGCGCGGCAAGCTCGGCGTCGGTCATGCTCATTTGAGCGGGAGAATCTGGCGGATGATGTGCTGCGCCGCCTCCTCGGGCGTCATGTCGACCGTGTTGACCACGATGTCCGGGTTTTCCGGCGGTTCGTAAGGGCTGTCGATGCCGGTGAAGTTCTTCAGCTTGCCCTCCCGCGCCTTCCTGTAGAGGCCCTTGACGTCGCGTGCTTCGGCGACTTCGAGCGGGGTGTCGACGAAAATCTCGACGAACTCGTCCTCGGCGAGCATGTCGCGCACCATCTGCCGCTCGGCGCGGAACGGGCTGATGAAGGCGGTGAGCACGATCAGCCCGGCGTCGGTCATCAGCTTCGCGACTTCGCCGATGCGGCGGACGTTCTCGATCCGGTCGGCCTCGGTGAAGCCCAGGTCCTTGTTGAGCCCGTGGCGCACGTTGTCGCCATCGAGCAGGAAGGTGTGGCGGTTCATCAGCGCGAGCTGCTTTTCGACCTCGTTCGCGATGGTCGATTTGCCCGATCCCGAAAGGCCGGTGAACCACAGCACGCGCGGGGTCTGGTTCTTCATCGCGGCGTGGTGTTCGCGGGTGATATCGGTCGCCTGCCAGTGCACGTTCTGGCTGCGGCGCAGGCTGAAGTGGAGCATTCCCGCAGCGACCGTGGCATTGGTCACCTTGTCGACCAGGATGAAGCCGCCGAGCGTGCGGTTCGTCGTAAAGGGTTCGAACACCAGCGGCTTGTCGGCGAGCACTTCGGCCACGCCGATGTCGTTCAGCGACAGCGTCTTCGCGGCAAGGCGGTCGCCCGAGCCGCCCACCGTGTTGACGTCGATCCGGTACTTGGGCTCCTGCACCGTCGCCGATACCGTCTGGGTGCCGAGCTTGAGCCAGTAGCCCCGTCCGACGTGCAGGTCCTCGTCGGCGAGCCACACCACGGTCGCCTCGAACTGGTCGGCGACTTGCGGCGGGTCGTCGGCGGCAGCGAGGACGTCGCCGCGCGAGCAGTCGATCTCGTCCGCCAGCGTCAATGTGACCGACTGCCCGGCGACCGCGCCGTCGAGCTCGCCGTCGAACGTCGCGATCGAGGCGACGGTGCTGGTGCGGCCCGACGGCAGCACCCGCACCGCATCGCCCGGCGCGATCGTGCCCGATGCGATCAGGCCGGAGAAACCCCGGAAATCGAGGTTGGGGCGGTTCACCCACTGCACCGGCATCCGGAACGGCTTTTCCGCGTCCGCCGAGGATGAGACTTCGACCGTTTCGAGATGCTCGATCAGGCTGGGACCCGAGTACCACGGCGTGTTGCCGCTCGGCGCACATTAGCTTTGGGGTGATGTTGTCGCCCTTGAAACCCGAGATCGGGATGGCGGTGAACTCATCGATGCCGATGCTGGCGGCGAAATCGCGATATTCGGCGACGATCGCGTCGAATTCATCACGGTTATAGTCGATGAGATCCATCTTGTTGACCGCCAGCACCACGTTGCGGATGCCGAGCAGGTGGCACAAATAGCTGTGCCGACGGGTCTGGACGAGCACGCCTTTTCGCGCATCGACGAGGATCACCGCGAGGTCCGCGGTGCTCGCACCGGTGACCATGTTGCGCGTGTATTGCTCGTGTCCCGGGCAGTCGGCGACGATGAATTTTCGCTTCTCGGTCGAGAAGAAGCGATAGGCGACGTCGATCGTGATGCCCTGTTCGCGCTCTGCGGCAAGGCCGTCGACAAGCAGTGCAAAATCAATGTCTTGCCCCTGAGTCCCGACCCGCTTGCTGTCGCTTTCGAGCGCGGCGAGCTGGTCCTCGAAGATCATCTTGCTGTCGTAGAGCAGCCGCCCGATCAGCGTCGACTTGCCGTCGTCGACGCTGCCGCAGGTGATGAACCGCAGCATGGTCTTGTGCTGGTGCGCGTCGAGGTAAGCGTCGATATCCTCGGCGATGAGGGCATCGGTTTCGTACGCGGGGCTGGGGGCCTGGTCGGTCATCAGAAATACCCCTGCTGCTTCTTGACTTCCATGCCCGCGCCGCCGGCATCCTTGTCGATCGCGCGGCCCTGCCGCTCGCTGGTCGTGGTGAGCAGCGTCTCCTGCACCACTTCGCTCAAGGTAGCGGCCTCGCTCTCGACCGCGCCGGTCAGGGGGAAGCAGCCGAGCGTGCGAAAGCGCACCGACTTCACCGCCGTCTCGGGCCGGTAGCCGAGCACGCGTTCGAGCCGGTCGATATCGTCGGCCATCAGCAGCAGGCCGTCGTGCTCGAAGGTCGGACGCGGGGCCGCGAAATACAGCGGTACGATCTCGATCCCCTCGGCCATGATGTATTGCCAGATGTCGAGTTCGGTCCAGTTCGACAGCGGGAACACACGGATGCTCTCGCCCTTGCGCTTGCGGGCGTTGTAGAGGTTCCACAGTTCGGGCCGCTGGTTCTTCGGGTCCCATCCGTGGCTCGCGGTGCGGAAGCTGAAGATGCGCTCCTTCGCTCGGCTCTTCTCCTCGTCGCGACGTGCCCCACCGAAGGCCGCGTCGAAGCCGTACTGGTCGAGTGCTTGCTTCAGCCCCTCGGTCTTCCACATGTCGGTGTGGAGAGGGCCGTGGTCGAACGGGTTGATCCCGCGCTCCTCGGCTTCCGGATTGCGGTGGACGAGCAGCTCCATTCCCGCCTCCTGCGCCGCGCGGTCGCGCAGTTCGTACATCGCCTGGAATTTCCAGGTCGTGTCGACGTGCAAGCAGAGGGAAGGGCGGGGGCGAGGGGTAAGAAGGCCTTGCGCGCCACGTGCAGCATCACCGCGCTGTCCTTGCCCACCGAGTAGAGCATGACCGGCCGCTCGGCTTCGGCCACCACCTCGCGCATGATGTGGATCGCTTCGGCCTCGAGGCGTTGGAGGTGAGTCAGGGTCGCGTGTTCGCTCATGGCGGTCGATGTAGGCGCTCAGGATGCTATTGGACCTCCCAGATGGGAGTGGTATGAGAAGTCATGCGCATCCCCAACCTTGGTGAAACCGACTTGCTCGTGCCGCTGCATGACGGCGTGTTCGAACAGCCGATGTGGCAGACCTTTCTCACCCGGCTGCGAGTTGTTTGCGGGACAGACTACGCTGCGATCATGCTGCAATCGAAATTCGCGAAAGATTCCGACTCGGCTGCAACTGTCGAGCGGGACCCTTCCAAAGGATGTCGCCGCCAGTCTTTCGGACTGGCCGGGCGGCGAAGGACGGCTATTCGCCGAAATGCGCGAAGGGCGGGTCTATTCGCTCGCCGAGCTTGCGCGGGGCCTGAACGTCGGCGGCGCGAACGGGACAGCCGCAATGCGGCTCACCGACCCCGGGAGCATCGAAATGACCGTTCTGCTCGCAGGGGGCGGGCGGATCGGCCCCGATGTCGCCAATCTCCTCGTCGCGCTTTCCCCGCACCTCAGGGTCGCCCAGCGGACGTTCGCCGCACTCGAGCGCGAACGTGCGCGGTCGGAGGTGAACGCGGAGGCCATTTCACGGATGAAATTCGGGTGGATCGCGCTCGATGCTCGTTGCCGGATCGTGGACTGCGACGCGCAGGCCGAGCGCTTCCTCCAGCGCTCGGGCGCGCTACGGCGCGCGGCCTACGATCGCCTGACTCCCTTGGCGGCAGAAGTCGAGCGGACGATGACCGCCTATGTCCGCGACTGCGCCGCCAACCCGAAACTCGGCCCGCGCGCGATCAATCTCAGCCGCGACCCATGGATCGATATCCTCATCGCGCCGCTGCGGCTCGATACGCTCGCCGGAGGCGCCAACGCGGTGGCGGTGGTCTACCTGCGCGGCGACCGATCATCGCGCGCCGACCGCCAGGACCAGCTCGTGGGCCTGTTCGGGCTCACTCCGTCGGAAGCGCGACTGGCCTGGGCGCTGTCGCAGGGGATGTCGATCGCCGAAGGTGCGGCGGCGTGCGGACTGACGGTGGAAACCGCGCGCAATTACTCGAAGAAGATCTACGCGAAGACCGGCGCGCGGGGACAAGTCGACCTTGTCCGCCACATCCTCACTGGCGTATTGGCGCTCGCCTGAGTGCGGGTCAGCTCCCGGTAAACTCCGCCTTGCGCTTGGTCAGGAATGCCGCGGCGCCTTCGCCGGCATCGCGCGTCCCACCGGCAATGCGCTGCGTTCGCGCTTCGGCGGCCAGCACCGTCGCGAGGTCGGACTGGAGACCGTCGCGCAGGGTCTGCTTCATCAGGCCGAGAGCGACCGTGGGACCGGCGGCGAGCCGAGCGGCCAAGGCCTCGGCCTCGCTAGCCAGCACGTCGTCCTCGACGCACTTGTAGATAAGCCCGATCCGCTCGGCTTCCTCGGCATGGATCTTTTCGCCGAGCATCATCATCCGGGTCGCCTGTGCCGTGCCGACGAGGCGCGGGAGCAGCCAGCTCGATCCGCCATCGGGCACCAGCCCGATATTGACGAAGGCCTGCAGGAAGTAGCCGCTCTTGCCGGCGATGACGAAGTCGGCCGCGAGCGCGATCGAGCAACCGACTCCTGCCGCTGGGCCCTGGACAGCACACACGACCGGCACCGGCAGACTCGCCAATGCCTGGATCAACGGGTTGTAGTGCTGGCTCAGCGACGCGAAGGCCCGGTCGCCGCCGGGCATCGAGACGCCTGAATTGGCCGCAAGGTCGGCGCCCGAGCAGAACGCACGACCCTCGCCGCGCATGAGCACAGCGCGCGCATCGCCGAGCGAGCGAATGACCGAGAAGATTTCGTCGGCCATTTGGGGAGGGCAGGCGTTGAGCCGTTCGGGCCGGTCGAGCGTTATCGTCATCACGGGCCCGTCGCGCGACACCCTGATCGTCTCGAATTCGCTCATGATTATTGCTCTCCCAGATTCTTCATGCTCGGTTTGAGCGAGCCGGTGCGCAAATGCAACTGATGTGGTTTGCGGGATGAACGGTGCAGTGCGGCGATTGACAATCATAAGCATAGTTATAAATGCCACACTCATGGACAACATCGCCACCATTCTGGCCGATACCTCGCGTTTGATGCGCCGCAGCTTCGACGCGCGCGCGCGCGACATCGGTGTGACACGCCAGCAGTGGCTCGTGCTGGTCAACCTCGCGCGTCATGAAGGCATAAATCAGGGCGGCCTTGCCGAGCGGCTCGATGTCGAGCCGATCACCGTCTGCCGTATGGTCGACCGGCTGCAGGAAGCTGGGCTCGTCGAACGGCGAGCCGATCCAGCCGACCGCCGCAGCTGGCGGTTGTTCCTGACAGATCGCGCGCGCGGCCTGCTCGACCAGCTGCGCCCGCTCGCGGATGAGTTGATTGAAGATGCGCTCGACGGTGTCGATGACGCCGATCGCGCCAGGTTGCGCGACGTGCTCGAGCGGATTCGGGGGAACCTGTCCCGACCCGCGAGTGAAGGAGTGGTCGCAAATGGCTGATCGCGATCCCGAAATCGAGGTTCAGGAATCCGTCCCCGCCGACACGCCGGTCGAAATCGACGAGACGCCGAAAACCAGTCGCTGGAAGCGGTTCGCGCTGATGGGCGGGGTGCCGCTGTTGGTGATCCTCGGCGCCGGCGGCTACTGGCTGAGCCTGCAGGGCAAGGTATCGACCGACAACGCCTACGTCCGCCAGGACAAGGTTTCGGTCAGCGCCGAAGTGGCTGGCCAGATCGTCGACGTCGCGGTGGACGACGACGAAGAGGTGAAGGTGGGCGACCTGCTGTTCCGTATCGATCCTGCGCCCTATCGCATCCAGATCGCCCAGGCTGACGCCGCGATCGCCACCGCTCAGGCTAACGAGACCGCGCTCCAGAATTCCTCGGCCCTGTCGGGCGCCGACATCGCCGCCGCGCGCGAGGATATCGGCTTCGCGCAGGCGAACTACGATCGGCAGGCGGCGCTGTGGAAGCGCGGCTTCACGACCAAGGCCGATTACGAGGCTGCGCAGCACCAGGTTGCCCAAGCGCGCGAGGAACTGCGCGGCGCGCAGGCCGACAAGGCCGAAGCCGCCGCCAAGCTGGCTACGGGGGCGCAAGTGCCCGGCGAGTTGCCGGCGATCGCCTCGGCCCGGGCACAGCGCAAGGCTGCCGAACTCAACCTCTCGCGCACCGTAGTCCGAGCGCCGATCTCGGGCACGGTCACCCAGGCGGACCGGCTGCAGAAGGGCCAGCAGGTCATCAGCGGCGTGCCCGTGGCGACGATCGTCGCGACCGGCACGAGCTATATCGAGGCGAACTTCAAGGAGACTCAGCTGGCGCACATGGCAATCGGCCAACCGGCAGAGATCACCTTCGACGCCTATCCCGATGTAAAGCTAAAAGGCCATGTCGACGCAATCGGCGCCGGGACGGGCAGCGAGTTCTCGGTCCTGCCGGCACAGAATGCGACCGGCAACTGGGTCAAGGTGACGCAGCGGGTACCCGTCAAAATCGTCATCGACGGCAAGAGCCCGCGCCCATTGATCGCCGGTCTGTCGACCAACGTCACCGTCTTCACCGACGGCAAGAAGCACTAAGGGTCCGCTTTGGCGACCGCAGCACCTCGCCGCGCCGCTTCGGGCGGCGCGCCTGCCATTGCTCCGGAGGCCGACGTCGCCGCGCTGCCGGTCGCGAATCCGTGGCTGGTCGTGTTCGGCATCATGACTGCCTCGCTCCTGCAAATCCTCGATACGACGATCGCCAATGTTGCGATCCCGCACATGCAGGCGGCGCTGGGCGCCACGCCCGACGAGGTCAGCTGGGTGCTGACCAGCTACATTGTCGCCAGCGCGGTGGCGATGCCGATCACCGGCTGGCTCGCCGACCGCGTCGGCTCGCGTAGGCTGTTCATCCTTTCGACGGCCGGGTTCGTGATCGCGTCGATGATGTGCGGATTGGCGCAGAACATCACCGAGATGGTCCTGTTCCGCGCGCTTCAGGGTGTGACCGGGGCCTTCATCGGCCCGCTGAGCCAAGCGGCGATGCTCGACGTCAACAAACCATCGAAGCAGGCGCAGATGATGGGCGTGTGGGCGATGGGCATCATGATCGGCCCGATCCTCGGCCCGTTGATCGGCGGTTGGCTGACCGAGAACTGGAACTGGCGCTGGGTGTTCTACGTCAACGTGCCGATTGGCGCGATCGCGCTTGCAATCCTGCTCGCGGAGCTGCCCTCGCGCGAGATCAAGAACCGGCGCTTCGACCTGTTCGGTTTCTCGATGATTGCGATCGCCATCGCCGCACTGCAGATGATGCTCGATCGCGGCGGACAGGAAGACTGGTTCCAGTCGCCCGAGATCTGGCTCTATGCCGTGGCCATCGCGTGCTGCGGCTGGATCGGTATCATTCACCTGGCGACCAAGCGCGAAGGAGCGCTGTTCAACCCCGCGCTGTTTGCCGACCGCAATTTCGTGGTCGCGCTGCTGTTCATGGGCGCGATCGGCGTCGCGGTGTTCGCGACGATGGCGCTGCTGCCACCCATGCTCCAGCGCCTGTTCGGTTACTCGGTAATCGACACCGGCTGGGTCCTGATGCCGCGCGGGGTCGGCACCCTGATAAGCATGCAGATCGCAGGCTACCTGACCCGGCGCGGCTTCGATCCGCGAATGCTCATCTTCAGCGGGTTCGTTCTGACGACGCTGTCGTTCTGGCAGATGTCGGGGTGGTCTCTAGGGATCGATCAGCACGCGATCGTCGTCACCGGGTTCGTGCAGGGTCTGGGAATGGGCCTGGTCTTCATCTCGCTCAACAACGCCGCATTCGCGACGCTGGCGCCCCACCTGCGGACCGAGGGCTCGAGCCTGTTGATCCTTTTGCGCTCGCTGGGCGCCTCGATCGGTATTTCGGTGACGACCACCTTCCTCGCGCGCAACATCCAGGCGAGCCACAGCGACCTTGCGAGCCATGTTACGGCGAGTTCTACCGCGGTCGTCGACGTGTCGACGATCGACCGCTTCCAGCAACTCGGCTCAAGCGTGCTCGGGGCGCTCGATATGGAAATCAACCGGCAAGCGGCTATGATCGCCTACATCGACGATTTCTACCTGATGATGTGGGTGAGCGCGGCGGCCCTGCCGATGATCTTCCTGATGCGCCGGCCCAAACGCTATACCGACTAGCTGTCCGAGACGGGGAGGACACAGATTGGCGCAGCCGACGCATATCCTGGCAATTGACCAAGGCACGACATCGACCCGGACGATCGTGTTCGACGCGCAGGCACGCCCGGTGGCGACTGCGCAACGCGAATTCGCGCAGCACTATCCGCAAAGCGGCTGGGTCGAACACGACCCGGAGGACATCTGGCGCGACACGCTCGCAACCTTGCGCGAGGCGATCGCCGATAGCGGCGTCCCCGCTGCCAGCTTCGCCGCAATCGGCATCACCAACCAGCGTGAAACCGTCGTCGTGTGGGACCGCGCGACCGGCGAGCCGATGCACCGCGCGATCGTGTGGCAGGATCGGCGCACCGCGCAGGTCTGCGCCGACCTCAAGACCGCGGGTCACGAGCCGCTCGTCAGCGCGCGGACGGGGCTTCTGCTCGATCCCTATTTTTCCGCCACCAAGATCGCCTGGATCCTCGACAACGTCGATGGCGCGCGGGCAGCGGGCGGAGGCAGGCGAACTGGCGTTCGGGACCGTCGACAGCTTCCTGCTCTGGCGGCTGACCGGCGGCGCCGTTCACGCGACCGACGTCACCAACGCTGGCCGCACGTTGCTCTACGACATCCACGCCCAGCGCTGGGACGAGGAACTGTGCGCACTGTTCCGCGTGCCGATGGCGATGCTGCCCGAGGTGCGCGACAACAGCCACCTGTTCGGCACGACCGCCGAGGGCCTGCTCGAGGCCCAGATCCCGATCGCTGGGATGGCGGGAGACCAGCAGGCGGCGCTGTTCGGACAGGCATGTTTCGAGCGCGGAATGGCCAAGTCGACCTATGGCACAGGTTGCTTCATGCTGCTCAACACCGGCCCGGAAGCGGTTGCCTCCGCAGCACCGGTTGCTGACGACTCCGGCCTACCGGCTGGGCGGGCGAATGACCTATGCGATCGAGGGCTCTATCTTCGTCGCCGGAGCCGCGATCAAGTGGTTGCGTGACGGGATCGGCGTGATCGACGCGGCGAACGACACCGCCCGTCTTGCCGCGAGCGTGGCCGACGACCACGGCGTGATTGTGGTGCCCGCCTTCGTCGGCCTCGGCGCGCCGTACTGGGATCCCGACGCGCGTGGCGCGATCTTCGGCCTGACGCTCGACACTGGGAAGGCGCACCTTACGCGCGCTACCCTGGAATCGGTTGCGTTCCAGACGATGGAGCTGGTCGAGGCGATGGAGGCGGACGGCGCCGACGCGCTCGAGACGATCCGCATCGACGGGGGCATGGCCGCGAACGACTGGCTTTGCCAATTCATTGCCGACGTCCTCGGGGTCGAAGTCGAACGTCCCGCGAATATCGAAACGACTGCGCTCGGCGCCGCCTTCCTTGCCGGGCTCGCGACGGGGTTCTGGGCCGATCTGGACGCATTGAGCGCGACTTGGAGGTCGAACCGGCGATTTTCGCCTGCGATGTCGGTCGATCGCCGCGAAAAGCTGCGCGATCGGTGGCGGGATGCGGTGGCACGGACGCTGACGACTTAGACGCTAACACATTGACTTGTAGAATCGGCATATTAGATAACTCTCATATGCTTGAACTCATGATGTTATTTCGCCCAGATACTCAGAATCTTTCGACCATGATCCTGCACGGCTTTCCCTATGCGGCACCCGTTGCTGGACTTGCGGGAGGTGTGCTCATCGGGCTCGCCGCCGCACTTATGCTTCTGGGTATCGGCCGCATCGCAGGTGTGTCCGGCGTGTTGGCTCGCGCTGCCGGAATGTCGGGCGGGACGCTTGATCGAGGCTCGGCGTGGGCGTTCGTGATCGGTCTGCCGCTCGGGGCCGCAATCGTGACGATTGTAACGGGGCAGGGCACCGGCTCGTACTCGGGGCCGGTCCCGCTGGTGATCGCCGGGCTCCTCGTCGGCATCGGCACGCGGCTTGGAAGCGGGTGCACGAGCGGACACGGGGTGTGCGGAGTCAGCCGCTGGTCGCAGCGCTCGCTCATCGCGACGGCGGCATTCATGGCGAGCGGTATCGCCACGGTAGCGGTGTCCGATGCCCTGTTCCCGGGGCTGTTGCCATGATCGCGCGGATTGGACTTCCGCTGGCAGCGGGCACACTGTTCGGAGCGGGTCTCGCGCTCGGCGGAATGACCGATCCGGCGCGGGTGCGCAGTTTCCTCGATCTGTTCGGCGATTGGGACCCGACGCTTGCTTTCGTAATGGGCGGCGCGGTGCTGGTGATGGCAGTCGCCTGGCGCATCCAGCGGCGTCTCAGCCACCCGCTGCTCGCCCCCGCCTTCGCTTTGCCCGAGCGATCGGACGTGACCCTGCCGCTCGTCGGCGGCGCAGCGATCTTTGGCATCGGTTGGGGTATTGCCGGGCTGTGCCCCGGTCCCGGCCTCGCCTCGCTTGCGATCGCGCCGGCAAAGAGCGTGTGGTTCGTCGGCGCGATGCTCGTCGGGATGGTTCTGCACAAGCTCGTTTTTCGGGACTGAGCGGGCCGAAGCCGGGCCGGATTTCCCTGCTTTCGGCGGGGAAAGGCTTGACTTGCGACGAGTGAACGCGTCGCTGGGGGTATGCGGTCCGATACTCAACAAGGCAGCGCGCCAGCGGGCCTGACCGACGGTCTTGGCCGGAGGTTCGCCTACTTGCGGCTGTCGCTGACCGAGGTGTGCAACTTCCGCTGCACTTATTGCCTACCCGATGGATACATCAAACGGGCCGGACGTCCGAGTGAGCTGACCTTGCCCGAGATCGAGCGGGCCGTCCGCGCTTTCGCGGCGCTCGGTCTCTGGAAAGTGCGCCTTACGGGGGGCGAGCCGACCGTGCGCAAGGACTTCGATGAAATCGCCCGTGCGGTTGCCGCGGTCCCCGGCGTGCGCCGCGTTGCAATGACGACCAATGGCTGGCGCCTCGCCGAGAACGCGCGGACGTGGCGCGAAGCCGGGGTCAGCGCGGTCAACGTCAGCGTGGATTTGCTCGATCCGGCGAAATTCGCGGCTGTCACCGGGCATGACCGGCTGCCGTCGGTTATCGCGGGGATCGAAGCCGCGAGCGCGGCCGGGTTCGACAGCGTCAAGGTCAACGCCGTGCTGATGCGCGGGGTCAACGACGACGAGCTCGAAGCGATGATCGAGTTCGTCCGCTCGCGCGATATCTCGCTTCGCTTCATCGAGGTCATGCGCACCAACGACAACCCGGCATTCTTCGCCGATCGCCACGTTGCCGGAGAAGCGGTGACCGAGCGGTCTCGCGGCGGCGGGCTGGCACCGCCTGCCGCGCGCGCCGGGCGCGGGCCCCGCGGTCGAGTACGGACACCCGCAAGCGAAAGGCCGGATCGGTATCATCGCGCCCTATTCCAGGGACTTCTGCACCACTTGCAACCGGCTTCGGTTGAGCTCGGACGGGCGGCTGCACCTGTGTCTGTTCGGGGACGGGGGTTTCGATCTTCGCCCGCTGCTGCAGGACGACAGCCAGCACGATGCGCTCGTCGCGCGAATTCGGGCGCTGACCGCAACCAAGGCCCCCTCGCACCGCCTGCACGAGGGCGACAGCGGGGCCACCCCGCACCTCGCCTCGATCGGAGGTTGATCGTGGCAACCCAGGGCCCCGACGCCGCCACTATCGAGGTCGAACTGTGCGGAAAGCTGGCGGACCTCCACGGCTCATCCGTCGCACTCTCCATCCCGCGCGAAGGGTGCACGGCGGGCATCCTTCTCGCGCGCGCTGCTGCGGCCTTTCCCGGTCTTTCTTCCCTTATCGCGGAGGGACGCGTCAGGGTCTGCGTCAACGAGGCAGTGGTATCCGAGGGAGCGGCCGTTGCGCCGGAAGACCGGGTGGCTCTATTCCCTCCGGTGTCCGGCGGATGAGCGCCGCAGTCGACCTCGTCCATCAGTCCTTCGAAGCCGCGGAACTGCTGGCCGCGTTCACCCGCGACGCTGAAGGCGCGGGTGCCGTGGTAAGCTTCACCGGCCTGGCTCGAGGGACGAACCGCGAAGGTGAGCCAGTCGCCGCGCTGGTGCTGCAAAGCTATCAAGGGGTCACCTTGCGCTCGATGCAGGAGATAGCCGCCGAAGCGCTTGAGCGGTTCGACATCGCGCATTGCCGGGTGGTCCACCGCGACGGGACGATCGCACCGGGCGAAGCGATCGTTTTCGTCGCCACTGCTTCGCGCCACCGCCGTGCGGCGTTCGAGGCTGCGGACTACCTGATGGACCGGCTCAAGACCGCGGCGGTGTTCTGGAAGCGCGAAGAGGGACCCGGCGGCAGCCGCTGGATAGACCCAACGGACGCGGACCATGCCGACGCGGAACGCTGGGGGTGATTTCGTTCGACGAGGCCATTGCACTGATCGAGCGACGCATCGCGCCACTCGGGTGCGAAGTGGTGCCACTGGCCGAGAGTTCCGCCCGCACGCTTGCACAAGATCTCCGCGCACGTAGCAATTCTCCCCGGCACCCGGTGTCGACAATGGACGGTTACGCGGTGGTGGATGCCGCGACCCGCCCGGGCCGGGCGCTGGAAATAGTCGGGCAATCCGTCGCCGGAAAAGGCTTCGACGGGATTCTCGAGCCGGGAAAGGCAGTCCGCATTTTCACCGGCGCTCGGCTTCCCGAGGGTGCCGACCGGGTCATCATCCAGGAACACGCCCAGCGCGATGGAAACGCGGTCCGTTTCACCGTAGGCTACGGCCCCGCGCCATACATCCGCCCGGCGGCGAGCGACTTTCGTGCGGGGGATATTCTTCTCGCAGCGGGAAACCGGCTCGATCCGCGCGCGCTGGTAACCGCAGCCGCCGCCGACCGATCGGAACTCGTCGTGGCTCTGCGTCCGCGCGTAAGCGTGATCGGCACGGGTGACGAACTGGCCGAGCCCGGCAGCGCGCACCTGACACTCGATGCCGTGCCCGAAAGCGTGACGCTGGGCCTCGCCGCGATGGTAGTCGGCGAGGGGGGCAACGTGGTCTCGCGCGATACGTGGCCGGACGATCTCAGTGCGCTCACCGAGCAGGCAGGAAGTGCGCTCGAACGGTCCGATCTAGTCGTCGTCGCCGGAGGGGCCTCGGTCGGCGAACGCGATTTCGCCAGGTCGATGTTCGAGGGCCACGGGCTCGAGCTCGTCTTCTCGAAGGTCGCGATCAAGCCGGGTAAGCCGGTCTGGCTTGGGCTGGCTGGAGACACGGTGGTGCTTGGCTTGCCGGGCAATCCCACCTCGGCGATGGTCACCGCGACGCTGTTTTTGAAGCCGGTGCTGGCGCGGCTCCAGGGAGCACCGGTGGGGCACGCCTGGCGCAAGCTGCCGCTCGCCGCTCCCCTTCCTGCGACCGGCGACCGTGAGACGTTCGCCCGCGCGCAGTGGCAGGATGAAGGGCTCGCCCCGCTCGGCAATCAGGATAGCGGAGCGCAAGGCCCGCTTGCGCATGCGGACTGGCTCATTCGATGTCCGCCGCATCAGAGCGAGCTTGCCGCCGGAGCGGTTGTGAGCGCGCTGGCGTTCTAGTCGTCTCGCTGCGCGAGAATTTCGGCACGCCGGGCCACATCGGGTGCGGCGAGCATGACGTCGAGTGGAGCATCGTTGCGACTTCGCCAATTGGGATGCGTATCGGTGGTGCCGGGCAGGTTGGGCTGCTCCCGCTCGCCCACCAGGTCTTCAAGCGGCACGATCGCAAGCGGTGAGGGGGCTCGCGCGATGTGCGCGATCGCCGCGTCAACCGCCGGTCCGGGCTTTTCCGGTGCAGGACGCGGCGCGTCGCCGCCGATTGTCGACCACAGCATCCCGCGGTCCCATTCGCGAACCGATTCGGCATCCCGGCGGCTTGTCCCCGGGCCGAACCGGCCGCAGCGCTCCGCCCAGTCGAGATCGCGCCCGCTCCACCAGCCTGCGACGGTTGGAGTGTCGTGCGTGCCGGTCATCGCGACGCTGGACGCGCTGTAATTGTCGGCGCCGCGGAAACCCTGGTCGGCGGCCCGGGCGAACCACAGGACGTCCATTCCCATCAGGCCGCGCTCCGAAATCGCTTCCGCAAAGCCGATCGGGCTGGTGCCGAGGTTCTCGGCGATAACGATTGCCCCCGCGCGGTGCGCTTCGAGCGTGAGCAGCCGCAGGAGATCGCTGAAAGGATAGGACAGGTATCCGCCCTCTCTCGCCTCCGCGCCCTCCGGAATGACCCACAGCCGCTCGAGCCCGAAAGCGTGGTCGACACGCAGGCCGCCGCCCGCTGCGAAGCCTGATCGCAGCATCGCGATGAAGGGCGCGTAGCCGGTGCGGCGCAGGCCGGCGGGTGAGAACGTGGAGAGATGCCAGTTTTGTCCCTGCGGCCCGAGTGGGTCGGGCGGCGCACCGACCGTTAATTCACCGAGCATCGCGTCGCGCAGGCTCCAGCAGTCGCTCCCCATCGTGCTTACGCCCACCGCGAGATCGGCAATGAGGCCGATATCCATGCCCGCCCCTCGCGCGGCGCGCTGGCTCGCGGTGAGTCCCTCGCGCGCGA
This sequence comes from uncultured Alphaproteobacteria bacterium, assembly GCA_963728375.1. GTDB lineage: Bacteria > Pseudomonadota > Alphaproteobacteria > Sphingomonadales > Sphingomonadaceae > Tsuneonella. The sequence goes on along the minus strand of CAVSJL010000001.1, from coordinate 479,798 downwards.
GCCACTGGACGAAAAGATGAAACGCGATCTCCTCGGAGTTCTCGCGGGCGAAGCGCGCCACCTCGGGGCCGGCGGGATCATGATAGGCCGAGGGCCACTCCTGCCATCCACGCGCGCCCGTGGGGGCGAACCGACGGTAGAGTGCGTCGAATGTCGCGTGGCGGACGAGGTTCGGCTCGACCATCGCCGGATCGCTCGCAATATGCGCGCGCATGCCTGTGTCGAGCGCGTCGAACACCGCGCGAAGGTGTGCGAGGCGCGCGGGCATCGCTCCTTCCCAGTCGATCAGCGGCGGGCCATCGGCGGCCGGCAGGGGCGGCAGTCCGGCAAGCGCCGGATCGGCCATCGCGCCATTGTGGAACAGTCGGCTCGAGGGCGAGTAGGGACTGAAATCGCGACCCTCGCCCGGGAACAGCGCGTGCACCGGGTTGATGGCGACCGCCGCCGCACCGTGGTTCGCCAGCGCCGTGCAGGCCCTCGCCAGTTCTCCGAACGTCCCGAACTCCGATGGTCCCCTTAGAGCCGGGATCTGGACGGCCGCGCCCCAGAAGCGGGCGCCCGATCCGATCCCGGGAGCCCGAGCGGGCGCGACCGCAAGCCGCACCGCCTGCCCGTCGGCAGCGAGATCGTAGTAACCCGGCGCAGTCGGCGCGAAGATCGCATGGTCGTCCGCATCGAGGCGCACGGTGCGGCCATCCTCGCCGGTCGCTTCGGCCTCGCCGAATCCGGAGAGTGGCGCCAGCCGCTCGCCCGCGTCGGCTACGATCACCGGCGGGAGGGCCGGGTCGTCGGTGCGCGCGCCATCTTCGCCGAGTCCCGCTAGAATAGCCTCGAGCGTCGCGTCGGGTACGGTCATTGCGTGACCATCGACATCGCGCCAGTGCCGGGCGATGCCGTTGGCGGCGGCGCGTTCGTGCAGGGGATCGATGGCAGCCTCGGAAAATTGGGGAGCCAGCCAATCCTACGTCGAAAGGGCGCTGGCAACTCTCTTTTTGACGCGGTGCAACATGCGTACGTATGTGACTCGACTTTAACGCGATGCCCAGCCACGCGGGATGCCGAGTTGTTAGAACGAAAGGGCCCTCGACAAGCATGGAAGACCGGATCGTCAGTGTCCTCAAGCACCGCGTCGGCAAGAACGAGCACGCGGCCAAGCCGCACGACTGGTTCAACGCCGCGGTCTACACGCTTCGCGACGAAGTGATCGATGCCTGGATCGGATCGACCACCCGTACGCACGAGGCGAAGGGCAAGCGGGTTTATTACCTGAGCCTGGAATTCCTCATTGGCCGTCTGCTGCGCGACGCGATGTCGAACCTCGACCTGACCGACGAGATGGCCGAGGCGCTCGATGCACACGGCCTCGACCTCGCCGAGCTTGAGGAACTCGAGCCTGACGCCGCGCTCGGCAACGGCGGTCTCGGACGGCTCGCAGCTTGTTTTATGGAAAGCCTCGCCACGCTCGACATACCGGCATACGGCTATGGCATTCGCTATGTGAATGGCATGTTCCGCCAGCGTATCGACGAAGGCTGGCAGGTCGAACTACCCGAGACATGGCTCGCACATGGCAATCCGTGGGAGTTCGACCGGCCGGAAAGCGCCTACGAAGTCGGCTTCGGCGGAGAAGTGGTGAGCAAGGGAAGCGCCGTCGTTTGGAATCCCGGCGAGGTGATCGAAGCGAACGCGGTCGATACACCGGTCGTCGGCTGGCGTGGCAAGCGGGTCAACACATTGCGGCTGTGGACCGCCAACGCAATCGACCCGATCAGGCTCGATGCATTCAACGCGGGTGACCACATGGGCGCGCTGGCGGCGCAAACGCGCGCCGATAGCCTGGTGCGCGTGCTCTACCCGGCGGACAGCTCGCCGGCTGGGCAGGAGCTGCGCCTGCGGCAGGAGTTCTTCTTCTCCTCCGCCTCGATCCAGGACATCGTCCGCCGTCACGCGCAGTACCACGGCGACGTGCGCACCTTGCCCGACAAGGCGGCGATCCAGCTGAACGACACCCACCCGTCGGTCGCGGTCGCCGAAATGATGCGACTGCTGACCGACGAACACGGGGTGCCTTTCGCCGAGGCGTGGGACATCACCAAGCGCACGATCAGCTACACCAATCATACGCTTCTGCCCGAAGCGCTGGAGAGCTGGCCGCAACCGCTGTTCGAGCGGCTGCTGCCGCGTCACATGCAGATCGTCTATGCGATCAATGGCATCGTTCTGAAGGAAGCGCGCGAGGCGGGGCTTTCACCCGAAGCCATCTCCGCGATCTCGCTGATCGACGAGCATGGCGAGCGCCGCGTACGAATGGCGAACCTGGCCTTCGCGGGATCGCATTCCATCAATGGCGTCGCTGCGCTGCACACCGAGCTGATGAAGGAAACCGTCTTCAAGGACCTCCACGCGCTCTATCCCGACCGGATCAACAACAAGACCAACGGCGTCACCCCGCGCCGCTGGCTGCAGCAATGCAATCCGCGCCTGACCGCACTGATCCGCGAAACGATCGGCGACGGATTCCTCGACGATGCCGAGAAGCTCGAGGCGCTCAACGCTCATGCAGGCGACGCCGCGCTGGGGGAGAAGATCGACGCGGTGAAGCGCGCGAACAAGGCCGACCTCGCGAACTATCTCAAGGACCTGACGGGGATTACGCTGAACCCGGACGCGATGTTCGACGTGCAGGTCAAGCGCATCCACGAATACAAGCGCCAGCTGCTCAACCTGATCGAGACGGTCGCGCTCTACGACGAGATGCGTAGCCATCCCGAGCGCGACTGGGTGCCGCGGGTGAAGATCTTCGGCGGCAAGGCGGCGTCGAGCTATCACAACGCGAAGTTGATCATAAAGCTCGCGAACGACATCGCGCGACGCGTGAACGGCGACCCCGCGGTAAGCGACCTGCTCAAGGTCGTCTTCGTGCCCAACTACAACGTCAGCCAGGCCGAACGGATCATTCCCGCGGCCGACCTGTCGGAGCAGATCAGCACCGCCGGCATGGAAGCGTCGGGCACCGGCAACATGAAGTTTGCGCTCAATGGCGCGCTGACGATCGGGACGCTCGACGGGGCGAACATCGAGATCCTAGAGCGGGTCGGGGCGGAAAACATGTTCATCTTCGGTCTGACCGCCGAGCAGGTCGCGACGCAGCGCGAAGCGGGCTACAATCCGCGCGGGGTGATAGAGCAATCTCGTGAACTCAGTCAGGCAGTCAGTTCGATCGCAAGCGGCGTGTTCAGCCCCGACGATCCCCGCCGGTTCGCGGGTCTGATGGACGGGCTGCTCAATTCCGACTGGTTCATGCTCGCGGCCGACTTCGACAGTTATGCCGCTGCCCAGCGCAGGGTCGACGATCGCTGGCGCGACCGGGCCGCTTGGCGGGAAAGCGCAATCCGGAACATCGCCAACCTCGGCTGGTTCTCATCGGACAGGACCATTGCCGAATACGCGCGCGACATCTGGAACGTGATTTGAGCCCATCCCCCGAAGCGATCGAGGCTCTCCTGGCGGGCGAGCACGCCGATCCCTTCGCGATACTCGGACCGCACGAGGGGCCCGCGGGAACTTTCGCCCGCGCGTTGCTGCCCGGTGCAGAGAGCGCCGAGGCGTTCTCCCTCAAGGGCGGCAGATTGGGCGCGATGGAGCGGACTGATCCGCGCGGGCTGTTCGAAGGCAAGCTGCGCGGAAAGCCCAAGCCGGTGAAGTATCTCTGCCGGGCTGGCGCGCACGAATGGTGGGTGACCGATCCTTACAGTTTCGGACCGGTGCTGGGGCCGCTCGACGACCTGCTCGTCGCCGAAGGCACGCATTTCCGCCTGTTCGACAAGATGGGCGCGCATCCGATCGACCACCAGGGGTGTGCCGGGGTGCACTTCGCCGTGTGGGCGCCCAATGCGCGGCAAGTCAGCCTCGTCGGCGATTTCAACGACTGGGACGGCGCGCGCCACCCGATGCGGCTGCGGCGCGACGTCGGCATCTGGGAAATCTTCATCCCCGACATCGGCGAAGGCCGGGCATACAAGTACCGCATTGTGGGCGCCGACGGCGTGGTCCAGCCGCTAAAAGCCGATCCTTACGCGTTCGCATCGGAATTGCGGCCCAACACGGCCTCGGTCGTCGCGCAACCGGGCAAGGCCGAGTGGGGCGACGCCGATCACCGCGCCCACTGGGCCACCGTTGATCCGCGGCGGGAAGCGATCTCGATCTACGAGGTTCATCCCGGCTCGTGGCAGCGAGACGATCACGGCTGGTTCCTGACCTGGGACGAGATGGCCGCGCGGCTGATCCCCTATGTCGTCGAGATGGGCTTCACCCATATCGAGTTCCTGCCGGTCAGCGAGCACCCTTACGACCCGAGCTGGGGCTACCAGACGACCGGCCTCTATGCCCCGTCGGCCCGCTTCGGCGACGTCGAGGGATTCGCCCGCTTCGTCGACGGCGCGCACCGGGCGGGGGTGGGCGTGCTGATCGACTGGGTGCCCGCGCATTTTCCGGTCGACGAGCACGGTCTCGCCCGGTTCGACGGCACCGCGCTTTACGAGCACGAGGACCCGAGGCTGGGCTTCCACCCCGACTGGAACACTGCGATCTATAACTTTGGACGAAGCGAGGTGAAGAGTTTCCTCGTCAACAACGCGCTGTTCTGGGCCGAGAAATATCATGTCGACGGCTTGCGCGTCGATGCCGTCGCCTCGATGCTCTACCGCGACTACAGCCGCGAACCGGGCGAATGGATTCCCAATCACGAAGGCGGGCGCGAGAACTGGGAGGCCGCGCAATTCCTGCGCGCGACCAACCGTGCGTTCTACGGCCAGCACGACGGCGTTATGACGATCGCCGAGGAATCGACCGCTTGGCCTGGCGTGACCGCACCCGCATTCGACGAGGGTCCGCGCACCGCGCTCGGTTTCGGGTTCAAATGGAACATGGGCTTCATGCACGACACGCTGCAGTACATGGCCCGCGATCCGATCCACCGGCGCTACCATCACAACGAGATCGCCTTCGGGCTGCATTACGCATTCAGCGAGAACTTCGTCCTGCCGCTCAGCCATGACGAGGTCGTCCACGGCAAGGGCAGCCTGCTGACGAAGATGAGCGGCGACGACTGGCAGAAATTCGCCTCGCTGCGCGCGTATTATGCGCTGATGTGGGCGCATCCCGGCAAGAAGCTGCTGTTCATGGGGCAGGAGTTCGCCCAGCGCCGTGAATGGAGCGAGGACGGTGAGCTCGACTGGGACCTATGCGACGCACCGGCCCACGCCGGGGTGAGGCGACTGGTCGGCGATCTCAACCGGCTTTACCGTTCCGAATCGGCGCTCCACGCAAGGGATTGCGAGGAGGATGGGTTCGAATGGTTGATCGGCGACGACAGCGCCAACTCGGTGTTCGCGTGGCTGCGCAGGGCGCCGGGCGCGAAGCCGGTGGCGATGATCGCCAACATGACGCCGGCCCTGCACACGAATTATCGCGTGCCGCTGCCGCACGATGGTCGCTGGACCGAGTTGCTGAACAGCGACGCGGAGATTTACGGGGGCAGCGGCAAGGGCAACCTCGGCAGAGTCATCGCCGAAAGCGGCGCGGCGCACATTAGCCTGCCGCCGCTCGCGACGGTCTGGATGCGAGTTCGACGGATAACGAGAACAGGAGAGAGCGCGATGCAGGAGACGACAGACGACCCGCCCGCTTGCGCGCGACGCGATGGCTTATGTGCTCGCCGGCGGACGCGGCAGCCGACTGATGGAGCTGACCGACAGGCGCGCCAAGCCAGCGGTCTATTTCGGCGGCAAGAGCCGGATCATCGATTTCGCGCTGTCGAATGCGATCAACTCGGGCATCCGCCGCATCGGCGTCGCCACCCAGTACAAGGCGCACAGCCTGATCCGCCACATGCAGCGCGCGTGGAACTTCATGCGGCCCGAGCGGAACGAGAGCTTCGACATTCTCCCCGCCAGCCAGCGCGTGTCGGAAAGCCAGTGGTACGAAGGTACCGCCGACGCGGTGTTCCAGAATATCGATATCATCGAAGCGCACGCGCCAAAGTACATGGTCATCCTGGCGGGCGATCACATCTACAAGATGGACTACGAATTGATGCTGCAGCAGCACGTCAACTCGGGCGCGGACGTGACGGTCGGCTGCCTGGTCGTGCCACGGATGGAGGCGACCGGCTTCGGCGTGATGCACGTCGACGAGACCGACACCATCACGGCCTTTGTCGAAAAACCGAAGGATCCTCCCGGTATTCCCGGGCAAGAGGACATGGCGCTGGCCAGCATGGGCATCTACGTGTTCGAAACCGGGTTTTTGTTCGAGCAGCTTCGCCGCGATGCCGATGACACCGGCTCGAAACACGACTTCGGCGGCGACCTGATCCCTTACATCGTCAAGCACGGAAAAGCGGTCGCGCACCGCTTTACCGACAGCTGCATCCGCGCCGCGGAAGAGATCGAGGAATACTGGCGCGACGTCGGCACGGTCGACGCCTATTTCGACGCCAATATCGACCTGACCGACACGGTGCCCAAGCTCAATCTCTACGATCGCGAATGGCCGATCTGGACCGACGCGGTGGTCGCCGCACCGGCAAAGTTCGTGCACGACGAGGAGGGGCGCCGCGGCCACGCGATTGCCTCGCTCGTGTCGGGCGACTGCATCGTCTCGGGCGCCGAGGTCAACCGCAGCCTGCTGTTCACCGGAGTGAAGATGGGCAGCTTCTCGAGCGCACGCGAGGCAGTGATCCTTCCCCACTGCAACGTGGGCCGCGGGGCACGGCTCAACCGCGTGATCGTCGATTCCGGCGTCCGCATTCCCGAAGGCATGGTGATCGGTGAAGATCCCGAGTTCGACGCTCGTCGTTTCCGCGTGAGCGAAGGCGGGGTGGTGCTTGTCACTCGCGACATGATGGCGCGCCTTACTTGACCTTGAGGGTTCTCTCCGTCGCGTCCGAAGCCGTGCCGCTGATCAAGACCGGCGGTCTCGCCGACGTTGCGGGCGCGCTCCCCGCCGCTCTGGCGTCCAACGGGGTTGAAGTGACCACGATGGTCGCCGGGCTATCCGGCGGTGATCGAACGGATGGGCAGTGCCAAGGCAGTGCACAGATGGTCCTCGCTGCTTGGCGAGCCCGCGCGATTGCTCGCTGGCAAGATCGGCGACTTCCCGCTTGCGGTACTCGACGCGCCGGCGTTCTTCGACCGACCTGGCGGGCCCTATGGCGATGCCGAGGGACGCGACTGGGACGATAACTGGCGCCGCTTCGCAGCGCTGTCGCGAGCCGCGGCCGACGTCGGCGGCGGAGCGGTGAAAGGCCGCCGATTCGATCTCGTCCATGCGCACGACTGGCAGGCAGCGATGACGGCCGCCTATCTGCGCTTCGCTCCCCTGAAGGACACGCGCGATGTGCCCAGCGTGCTCACCATTCACAACATGGCATTCCAGGGCTACTTACCCAGAGGACGTGTTTCCTCGGCTCGGCCTACCTGACGCGGCGTGGTCGATCGAAGGAGTCGAGAGCTACGGTGGGGTGGGCTTCCTCAAGGCCGGGATGCAGACCGCCGACGCGATCACCACCGTCAGCCCTACTTATGCGCGGGAAATCCGCTCACGCGAGTTCGGGATGGGGCTGGAGGGTGTCGTCCTCGCACGCTCGAACCGGGTGTTCGGAATCCTCAACGGGATCGACGAACGCGAATGGTCGCCCGGGACCGATGCAAACCTTGCGCAGACCTATACCGCAGGCCAGCTCGCGCGTCGCAAGCGCAACAAGCGCGCGCTCGAGGACGTGTTCGGGCTCGAACGGGGCGATGGGCCGCTGTTCGTCGTCGTAAGCCGGCTGACGTGGCAAAAGGGCATGGACGTCCTGCTCGAGGTGCTCGACCATCTGGTTGGCATCGGGGGGCGGCTCGCACTGCTCGGTTCGGGCGATGGTGCGATCGAGGCCGGACTGCAGGCGGCCGCGACGCGCCATCCGGGCCGCGTCGCGCGTGCGCATTGGCTACGACGAACCTCTCGCGCACCTGATGCAGGGCGGGGGCGACGCGATCCTGGTGCCGAGCCGGTTCGAGCCGTGCGGGCTGACCCAGCTTTACGGTCTCGCATATGGCTGCGTGCCGGTCGTCTCCCGCACCGGCGGACTTGCCGACACGGTGATCGACGCAAACCCCGCCGCGCTCGCCGCCGGGGTCGCGACGGGGCTGCAGATGAACGCCGTCGACTACCCCGCGCTCGCCGCGACGATCAGCCGCGCGGTCGATCTCTACGCGCAGCCGGACGAGTGGCGGCGGCTGCAGAAAAACGGGATGAGGGCCGACTTTTCATGGGCCGCCAGCGGAGCCGCCTATGCAGCGCTCTACCGACAACTGATCGAGACCACCGAATGACCATCGTCACCCATCCGACCACGCCGTTCGAAGGGCAGAAACCGGGTACCTCCGGCTTGCGCAAGAAGGTCCGCGTGTTTGCCCAGCCTAATTACGCCGAGAACTTCGTGCAGAGCGTCTTCGACGTCGCCGAGCGGCCAGAGAACGCGACGCTCGTGATCGGCGGCGACGGCCGTTATCACAATCGCACCGTGATCCAGCAGGCCATCCGTATCGCCGCCGCGAACGGATATGCCAAGGTGCTGGTGGGGCGTGGCGGGATACTCTCGACTCCGGCGGCCAGCCACGTGGTCCGCAAGTACGGCGCGAGCGGTGCGCTGATCCTATCGGCAAGCCACAATCCTGGCGGGCCCAACGAGGATTTCGGCATCAAATACAACATCGCCAACGGCGGTCCCGCGCCGGAGGCTGTGACCGAGGCGATATACGCCCGCACACAGACGATCGAGCGCTGGCTGGCGGTCGACGCGCCGGACGTCGATCTAGACACGATCGGCGAAACTCCGGTTGGCGACATGACAGTCGCGGTGATCGATCCGGTCGCCGACTACGCCGACCTGATGGAGAGCCTTTTCGACTTCGCGCTCATCCGCGAGAAGGTTGCCGACGGGCTGACTATGGCATTCGACGCGATGCACGCGGTGACCGGACCCTACGCGACCGAGATTCTCGAAAACCGGCTGGGATTTCCAACAGGCAGCGTGCGGAACGGCGAACCGCTCGAGGATTTCGGCGGGCATCATCCCGACCCGAACCTCGTTCATGCCAAGGCGCTCTACGACACTATGATGGGCCGGGGCGCACCCGACCTCGGCGCGGCGAGCGATGGGGATGGCGATCGCAACCTCATCATCGGGCGGGGCATCTTCATCACCCCGTCGGACTCGCTGGCGATGCTGGCGGCGAACGCACACCTTGCGCCCGGCTATGCCGCAGGTCTCAAGGGCATTGCCCGCTCGATGCCGACGAGTGCCGCGGCGGACCGGGTGGCCGAGGCGCTCGGCGTGCACATGTGGGAAACGCCGACGGGGTGGAAATTCTTCGGCACCCTGCTCGATGCCGGTCTCGCCACGATCTGCGGCGAGGAAAGCGCGGGTACCGGCAGCGACCACGTTCGCGAAAAGGACGGGCTGTGGGCGGTGCTGCTCTGGCTCAATATCCTCGCCGCGACGGGCAAGAGCGTGCAGCAGATCGCGCAGGAACACTGGGCGCGCTTCGGGCGCAACTATTACGCGCGGCACGACTACGAGGGCGTCGAATCCGACAAGGCCAAGTCGGTGATGGACCGCGTTGAGGGCAGGCTCGAGACCCTTCCGGGTACGAGTGTCCAGGCCATGAACGTCGCAAGTGCCGACAGCTTCTCGTACACCGACCCGGTCGACGGCTCGGTCAGCCGAAACCAGGGGCTGCGCGTCGCATTCGAAGGCGGCTCGCGGCTGGTGCTGCGCCTGTCGGGCACCGGCACCGAAGGGGCGACCATTCGGCTCTACCTCGAACGCTACGAGCCCGCCGACGGCCGGCTCGACGGAGACACCACCGAGATGCTCTCAGACCTCGCCGCCGCTGCCGAGGACATTGCTGGGATCGCCGCGATCACCGGCCGCACCGCGCCGGACGTCGTCACTTGAGCGCGGACATGGGCGCCGTCGTCTACGACGGCAAAACGCGGTTCAAGGTCCGTTCTCCACGAGCGGACGCGCTGTTCCTATGCCTTTTCGACGCGAACGGCGCGGAAGAGCGCATTCCGATGAAGCGCGACGGCGACGAGCACTGGGCGGTCGAGGTGCCCGAGGATCTCGCGGGCCGCCCCTATGGCTATCGCGCACGGGGTCAATGGAGCCCCGACGACGCCCTCTGGTTCGACGAGACGAAGCTGCTCGTCGATCCGCATGCCACCCAGCTCGACCGGCGCTTCGCGGCCGACAAGGCGCTGACCGAGCACGGCGCGGACACCGCGCACCTCGTCCCCCGCGCGGTCGTGATGCGCGAGTACGAGAAGTTTCCGAAGAACGCGCCGCTCTTTCGCCGGGGCGGGCTGGTCTACGAACTGAACGTGCGCGCATTCACGATGCTACACCCCGACATCCCGGAGGACGTGCGCGGCACGGTAGCCGCGCTCGGTCATCCGGCGGTCGTCGCGCATTTGAAGAAGATCGGCGTAACCGCTGTCGAACTGATGCCCGTGATCGCGTGGATGAACGAGCCGCACCTGGGACCGCACGGGCTGGTCAATGCCTGGGGCTACAACCCGATCGCCCCGATGGCGCTCGATCCGGGTATCTGCCCTGGCGGCGTGCGCGAGTTGCGCCGGACCGTCGAGACGCTGCACGGCGCGGGCATCGGCGTGCTGCTCGACCTGGTGTTCAATCACACCGGGGAGGGCGACGCGGGCGGCAACGTGATCTGCCTGCGCGGGCTCGACGACAGCGCCTACGCCCGGACCGAGGACGGCGCGCTGCTCAACGACAGCGGCTGCGGCAACACGGTCGATTTCGGGCAGGACTGGATCCGCGAACTGGCGCTCGACACGATGCGGCACTTCGTCGCGCGGTGCGGGATCGACGGGTTCCGTTTCGACCTTGCCCCGATCATGGCGCGCTCTCCCGGGTTCGATCCGGAGGCGCCGATCTTCGCCGCGATGGCCGAGGACGAGTGGCTGCACGACCGGGTGTTCATCGCCGAGCCGTGGGACATCGGTCCCGGCGGCTATCAGCTCGGCAACTTCCCGGCCAACTGGCTCGAATGGAACGACCGTTTCCGCGACGACGTGCGCGAGTACTGGAACCTGGATGGCACCCACAGCGCGCTCGCGCACCGACTCGCCGGATCGGAAGACCTGTTCGGCGACGACTGTCGCAGCGTAAATTTCGTCGCCGCGCATGACGGTTTCACGCTCGCCGACAGCGTCATGTACAACGAGCGCCACAACGAGGCGAACGGCGAGGATAATCGCGACGGCCACGGAGCCAACTATTCGAACAACCACGGCGCGGAAGGGGCGACCGACGATCCCGCGATCATCGAGGCGCGAGGGGCCACGATGCGTGCGATGCTCGGCTCGCTGTTCGCATCGACCGGTACGATCATGTTGACCGCAGGCGACGAGTTCGGCCGCACGCAGCAAGGCAACAACAACGCCTATTGCCAGGACAACGAGATCGGCTGGGTCGACTGGGAGGCGCGCGACACCGACCTGGAAGATTATGTGGCAGAACTGTCCCGCAAACGCGGAAAGCGGTTCGCGCGTTTCCCAAGGGCGGTGCCTGGCTGCGACTGGACGGCGGGCCAATGGACGAGGGCGCATGGGACTACCCGGGCACGCCGGGCTTCGCCTATCGTCCGCCCGATGGCTCGATCCATCCCGGCTTCACGGTCGATCGCGACCAGCGCCGCGTCGCGATCGGGGAATTGCCGGATTAGCCCTTCGCTTTGCCAGGCAGGCCCGCTACGCGCATCGGCAAAATCGGAGAGGAGCGAACACTGCCCATGAACGGCGCGCAAAGCCTGGTTTCCACCTTGGTCGACCACGGAGTCGACGTCTGTTTCGCAAATCCGGGCACGTCGGAGATGCATTTCCTCGCCGCGCTCGGCGACCCGCGAATGCGCGGGGTCCTGTGCCTGTTCGAAGGCGTGTGCACGGGTGCCGCGGACGGATACTATCGCATGGCCGACAAGCCCGCGGCGACGCTGCTGCACCTCGGTCCCGGCCTCTCGAACGGGCTCGCCAACATCCACAACGCGCGCCGCGCGTCGTCGGGGATGGTCAACGTCGTGGGCGAGCACGCGACCAAGCACCTCAAGTACGACGCTCCCCTGACGAGCGACATAGAGGGCCTCGCGCGGCCGCTGTCGCACTGGGTTCGCCGGGGTGACAGCGCGACGACCATTGCGTGGGATACGGCGGCCGCCATCGCCAAGGCGAGCGAGCATCCGGGCAAGATCGCCACTCTGATCCTGCCGGGTGACACTGCATGGCAGGATGCCGGCGACGCGATCGTACAGCCCGCCACTCCGCCCGCGCGCAAGGCACCCGATATCGAGCGGATCAGGCAGGTCGCGGACGTACTCCGCTCGGGCGAGCCGACGATGCTGATCCTCGCCAACAAGGCATGCCGGGTCGAACCGCTCGAGCTTGCCGGAAAGGTCTCGGCGGGCACCGGCTGCCGCCTTGCGAGCCAGTTCTTCACCAACCGGATCGAGCGCGGTGCGGGGCGCGTGCCGCTCGAGCGCATTCCCTATTCGGTCGCACCGGCGCTCAAGTTCCTCAAGGGCATCAAACACCTCGTCACCCTCGAAACGAAAGAGCCAGTCGCTTTCTTCAGCTATCCGGGGCTGCCAAGCCTGCTCAAGGAGCCGGGCACGCAAGTGCACACGCTGAGCGAAGCGGACGAGGATTCGACGCTGGCGCTGGAAATGCTGATTGAGGAACTCGGTCTCGGCAACGCGCAGGCGGTGCACCAGCAAGCGGCGGAAAAGGTCATGCCGCGCGGCAAGCTCGACCCGATCTCGATCGCGCACGCGCTTTGCACCGGCATCCCCGAGAACGGCATTGTCGTCGACGAAAGCCTGACCAGCGGGCGGGAGTCGATGAGCTACACGCTCGGCGCCGCGCCGCATGACATGATCAACAACCTGGGCGGTTCGATCGGCTACAGTCCGCCAGTGGCAACGGGTGCCGCGCTAGCGTGCCCTGACCGGCGGACGATCTGCCTCGTCGGCGACGGCAGCGCGATGTACACGATCCAGGCGCTGTGGACGCAGGCGCGCGAACAGCTGCCGGTGACGACGGTGGTGTTCGCGAACAACACCTACAACATCCTCAAGGCCGAATATTCGAACATGGGCGCGGGGGACCGGCCGAGTGCGGAGGCTCTGACGATGATCGACATCGATCGTCCGACGATCGACTGGCTGGCGATGGGCAAGTCGATGGGCGTCCCCGGCGTGCAGGTCGATACCGCCGAGGGGCTGACCAAGGCGCTGCTCGACGCCAACGGCGAGGCGGGGCCGCGCCTGATCGAGGTGAAGCTCTACTGATGGACGCTGCCGCGCTCGATGCCGCCGATGCCTTGCGCGGATTTCGCGAAGGGTTCGTGTTGCCCGAGAATACGATCTACCTGGACGGCAATTCGCTCGGATGCCTGCCGAAAGCGACCGCCCCTCGCTTGGCCGAACTGGTGAGCCAGGAGTGGGGCCAAAATCTGATCGGTTCCTGGAACTCCGCTGGCTGGGTCGACGCGCCGCAGCGGATCGGCGACAAGATTGCGCGCCTGATTGGCGCTGGCGAGGGCGAGGTGGTCGCCTGCGACTCTACCTCGGTCAATGTGTTCAAGGCTCTCTGCGCGGCGCTTTCATGCAACGCGGGTCGCGGAACGATATTGTCCGAACAGGGCAACTTTCCGACCGACGTCTACATGATGCAGGGATTGGAAGCGCTCTCGGGCGGCCGCGTGACCGCGAAACTGGTCGAGGGTGACGACGTACTCGACGCGATCGACGACGACACCGCCGCCGTCCTGCTGACCCAGGTGCATTATCGCACCGGTCGGGTGCGGGACATGGCCGCGACGACTGCGGCCGTTCAGGCCAAGGGCGCTCTGGCGATCTGGGACCTCAGCCACAGCGCCGGTGCGATTCCCGTCGACCTGAGCGGCGCCAATGCGGATTTCGCAGTCGGTTGCGGGTACAAGTTCCTTAACGGCGGGCCGGGCGCGCCGGGCTATATCTTCGCCGCGAAGCGACATCATGGCACCGCGATGCCGGCGCTGTCGGGCTGGTTTGGACACGCGCGCCCGTTCGATTTCGACGATGCTTACGAGCCCGCACCCGGCATCACGCGCTTCCTCGTCGGAACTCCGCCAATCCTCGGCCTCGCGGCGCTCGAGGTGGGCGTGGACCTGATGCTCGAGGCCGAGATGGCGGATCTGCGCGCCAAGTCGATCGCGATGGGTCGGCTGTTCGCCCAGCGCATGGCATCCTTGTGCGAGCGCTACGGTTTCGAGCTCGTCAGCCCGGAAGACCCTGAAGTGCGCGGCAGCCAGATTTCGTACGCGCACCCCCAGGCATATCCGATCGTGCAGGCGCTCATCGCGCGCGGCGTGGTGGGCGATTTCCGTGCACCGGACGTGCTGCGCTTCGGGTTGACGCCGCTCTACACCTCGTTTGCCGAGATCGCTGCGGCGGTGGAAACGCTCGCCGCGGTGATGGAAGAGGGCGCATGGGACCGGCCGGAATTCAAGGTCCGCGCCGCGGTGACCTGAAGGGAGAGGGTAATGCAGCACGTCGAATGGACCCGCACCGGCCACGGCGGCCTCTCGCTCCACGCACAGGGCTGGCTTCCAGAAGGCGAGGTGCGCGACGTCATCGCCATCTCGCATGGCTACGCCGAGCATGGCGGACGCTACATGAACCTTGTCGAGCGGCTCGTTCCGGCCGGCTTTGCTCTCTACGCGCTCGATCATCGCGGGCACGGCAGGTCGGATGGCACCCGCGCGCTCGTGGACCGGATGGACCGGGTGATCGAGGACTTCCACGGCTTCGTGGGTGAAGTGCGGCAGCGCCATGGCGGGCGGCGGATCAAACTGCTTGGACACTCGATGGGTGGCAACGTCGCGTTCGGATACGCACTACGCTGGCCGGAAGATCTCTCGGGACTGGTGCTCTCGGGACCGCTTATCGGCGGGAGCGTTCCGGGCGTGCAGCGGGCGATCCTGTCGTTGCTGTCGGCGGTCGCGCCGAACACCGGGATGATCGCCTTGCCGCCCGAGGCGGTCAGCCGCGACCCTGCCGTAGTGCAGGCCTACGTCAACGATCCGCTGGTCACGACCGGCAAGGTCGCCGCGCGCACGGCGCACGAGATGTTCACCTCGGTTGCAGGCTATCGCGACAGGGCACCATCGATGAAGGTGCCGCTGCTGGTCCAGCACGGCGAAGCGGACGCGCTGGTCAAGTGGAGCGACGTGCAGCCCGTAGTCGAGACCATCGGATCCCCCGACAAGAAGGTGATCACCTATCCCGGCCTGTTTCACGAAATCTACAACGAGCCCGAAAAGGACGCCGTGATCGGCGACCTGCTCGACTGGCTAAAGGCGCACCCGGCTCCCTAGCGGTTAAGCCTCCCCTCGATCAGTGTGTCGACCACCGACGGGTCGGCAAGGGTCGAGGTGTCGCCCAGAGCGCTCGTCTCGTTCTCGGCGATCTTGCGCAGGATGCGGCGCATTATCTTTCCTGAGCGGGTCTTGGGCAGGGCGGGGGTGAAATGGAGGTGGTCGGGGCTGGCGATTGGGCCGATCTCCTTGCGAACCTGCTGGCGTAGCTCGGTTGTCAGGTCGTCGGACGGCTCCTCTCCCTCCATCAGCGTGACGTAGCAGTAGATGCCCTGGCCCTTGATGTCGTGCGGGAAACCGACAACCGCGGCCTCGGCGACCTTGTCGTGGAGCACCAGCGCACTCTCGACCTCGGCGGTCCCCATCCGGTGACCGGAAACATTGATCACGTCGTCCACGCGACCGGTGATCCAGTAGTATCCATCGGCATCGCGGCGGCAGCCGTCGCCGGTGAAATACTTGCCGCGGTACGTGCTGAAATAGGTCTGCGCGAAGCGATCGTGGTCGCCATAGAGGGTGCGCGCCTGCCCGGGCCACGAGCGGGTAATGGACAGGTTTCCCTCGGCAGCACCCTCCAGCACCTTCCCGTCGCCATCGACGAGCTGCGGGCACACTCCGAAGAACGGCTTGCCCGCGCTGCCCGGCTTCATGTCGTGCGCGCCGGGCAGGGTGGTTATCATCACCCCGCCGGTCTCGGTCTGCCACCATGTGTCGACGACCGGCAGCTTGCCCTTGCCGACCGTGTCCGAATACCAGCGCCACGCTTCTGGATTGATCGGCTCGCCAACAGTGCCCAGCAGGCGGAGCGAGGACAGATCGTGCCGTTCTACCGGCGCCTTGCCTTCGCGCATCAGCGCGCGAATTGCGGTCGGGGCGGTGTAGAAGATCGCGACATCGTGCTTGGCAACGGTAGCCCAGAACCGGTCGTGATCCGGCCAGTTCGGGACGCCTTCGAACATCAGCGCGGTCGCGCCGTTCTGAAGCGGGCCGTAGACCACGTAGCTGTGCCCAGTGACCCAGCCGATGTCGGCGGTGCACCAGAATACCTCGCCGGGGCGATAATCGAACACGTAACGGAAGGTGGTCTCGGTCCAGACCGAATAGCCACCGGTGGTGTGGAGCACGCCCTTGGGTTTGCCGGTCGATCCGCTGGTGTAGAGGATGAACAGCGGGTCCTCGGCCGCCATCGGCTCGCAGGGGCATTCCGTGGACACCTCGGCCGAGAGTTCGTGATACCAGTGATCGCGCCCCTCGGTCATGGAGACGCTGCCGCCGGTGTGGCGGATCACGAGCACGGACTTCACGCCGACCTTTTCCAGCGCAGCATCGACGTTGGCCTTGAGCGGGATGGTCTTGCCGCCGCGATAGCCTTCGTCGGCGCAGATCACCCAATCGCTTGCGCAGTCCTCGATCCGGCCTGCGATCGCCTCGGGGCTGAAGCCCCCGAAGATCACCGAATGCACAGCGCCGATCCGCGCGCAAGCGAGCATGGCGAAGGCACCTTCGGGCACCATCGGCATGTAAATCGTCACACGGTCGCCCTTGGCGACGCCCATCTTCTTGAGCGTGTTGGCCATGCGGATCACTTCGGCCTGGAGTTCGGCGTAAGTGATGCGGCGGACTTCGCCTTTAGGATCGTCGGGCTCGAAGATCAGCGCAACGCGCTCGCCGTTGCCGGCGGCGACATGGCGGTCGACCGCGTTGTGGCAGATGTTGAGCATGCCATCCGCGAACCACTTGATGTCGACCGGGTCGAAGCTCCACTCGCCCGCGTTCGTCGGCTCTTTCGACCATTGGAGGCGCGACGCCTGATCGAGCCAGAATGCGTCGCTGTCCTCGATGCTGCGCGCATACATCGCCTCGTACTGTTCGAGGGTGCAGTTCGTCCCCTCGGCGGCGGAGGCGGGGCGGCGCACGCGCTCGGCGTCGTGGGGGTGCGCGGCGGCGTCGCTCATATCTCTCTCCTTTGGCGGCGGAACCTAGCGCCTCAGCGCACGAGTGTGAACGTGTTGCGTTCACCATCGTGTGCGAGGTCGACCGCGGCACCGAGCGGGTCGATTTCGGTCATTGCCGCGAGCGTCTCCGGATCGTCGGCGCGCGCGATGAAGCGACGGCCGTCGGACAGCATGCCGATGGCAATGGCGTAGGTCGGACCTCCCTTGCCGTACACGACGGTGTAGGTTTCGATCTTACCCGCCCCCTCGGCGAGTCCGGCGACTTCAGGCGCTTCCTCGCTTGGGCGTGTCGCCTCGCTCCAGCCCCGGAACTCGGCCGCCTCGGTCGAAAGCACCAGCGCGGCGTACTTGCTCTGGAACCCGCCATTCGCGCCGACGAGACCGAATGTGCCCCTATCGCATCGCAATCGTTCGACCATGCTGGCGATCGCGTGGCTCGAGTAGCCGTTACCCGCGCCGCCGAAGTAGGGTAGGCCGCCGGTCACCGTCAGCCCGCGCGGATCGTCTGCCGACAGACCGAGATGGTCGATCGCCGTTGAGTACACCGCGATCGGGAAGCACGAGTAGAAGTCGAGCGCGGCCATGTCGGCGATGCCTTTGCCTGCACCTCGCAGCGCAGCATCGAGCGCGGCAGCGGCGGCGGGGTAGGAACCCGGATCCGCGCGTTCAAGGATATCTGGTTCTGCAGCCTGCGCCGCGCCGTGAATGTAGACCCACTTGTGCCGGGGCACGCCGGCTTCGCGCGCGGCCTGCTCCGACACGATCAGCAGTGCGGCGCCCATGTTCACCTGGTCGCGGGCGACGACCTTCAGTGGAAAAGGATCGGCGATCATCCGGTTCTTCGGCGTGATCGTCGCGATCTCGTGCGCACTGAGCGGTTCACTTGCGGCACACGCATATGAGTTTTTCGCGGCGACTGCGCTAAAGGGGGCGAACAGTTCACCCATCTCTTGCCGGTATTCCTCGCGGCCCATGCCGAGGCGGGCGCGGCGGGCGTTCTCCTGCAGGGCGTAGGCGATGGGCGCGCTGACGATGCCGTGAGCGATGCCCTGCCGGGTCAACATCCGTGCAGAGCCGCGATCCTCGATCTCGCCCTCGTCGTGTTCCGCCCAGTTGCGGGTCTCGCCTTGGCTGGCGAGGTGGCGGGTGGTCGAGATCGCCTCTGCGCCGAAGACCATTCCGGCGGCAATCTCGCCGCGCGCCACGCGCTCGGCCATTTCGACCAGCGCGGTGACCGGCGACTGCCCGCCGACCGCCTCGAGGATCGCGTGTTTGGGTGCAAGGCCGACGCGACGAGCGACCGCGAGTGGAAACTTGTCCGGCTTGCCGAAGGGGGAGGGGGCCGCCCCGGAGTCCTCGAACGTTCGGATCGCGCTGACGATCTCGACGAGGGGTCTGAGATCGGCCTTTCCGCCCGCGTCGGCGAGCGCGGTTCCGGCGGCCCATGCGGCAAGGTCTGCGGCGCTGCGAGCCTGGTAACCGGGCTCGCCAATGCGCTCGACCACCTGCCCGACGCCGACGATGACCGGGGTATTATCCCCGGTCATGCCGCCATGTCCTCGTGCACGGGAAAGCGCCTGCTCAGCGGTTGAACTTCTCGCCCGCCTCGGCCTTCTTGCGCAGGTAATCGCTCACCGGCAGACCGTGTTTCTCGAGTCCCGAAACCACGGTGTCGAGCCCGACGGTGTCCGCCCAGAACATCGGCCCGCCGGTGTAGAGCGGCCAGCCGTAGCCGTTGATCCACACGACATCGATGTCGCTCGCGCGCTGGGCCATCTTCTCGTCGAGGATCTTCGCCCCTTCGTTGACCATCGGGTAGAGCAGGCGCTCGCGGATTTCATCCTTCGAGATCTCGCGCTGCGGCTTGCCTTCCTTGGCGGCGAAGTCGGCGATGATCTTCTTGGTCTCTTCCGAGGGGGTGCGATTGCGCGAGGCGTCGTAGTCGTAATAGCCCTTGCCCGCCTTCTGCCCGAACCGGCCCGCGGCGCAGAGCGCATCGCGGATCGTCTCGATCTTCGACGGATCGCGGTGCCAGCCGATGTCGGTGCCGGCGAGATCGCCCATCTGGAACGGCCCCATCGGGAAGCCGAATTCGAGCAGGACGTCGTCGATTTCCCAGTAGTTTGCGCCTTCCATCAGCAGCGCGTTGGCCTGCTGCTGGCGGGGGCTGAGCATGCGATTGCCGATGAAGCCCGGGCACACGCCAGACACGACCGCCACCTTGCCGATCTTCTTGGCAAGCTTCATCGAGGTCGCCAGCACGTCGTCGCGAGTCTTCTCGCCGCGAACGATCTCGAGCAGCTTCATCACGTTGGCAGGCGAGAAGAAGTGCAGGCCGATGACGTAGTCCGGCCGCTTGGTCGCGGTCGCGATCTCGTCGACATTGAGGTAGCTGGTGTTGGAGGCGAGGATCGCGCCCTTGCTTCACCACCTCGTCGAGCTTGGCGAAGACCTCCTTCTTGACGTCCATGCTCTCGTAGACCGCCTCGATCACGAGATCGCAGTCGGCGAGGTCGGCGTAGTCCAGCGTGGGGGTCAGGATGTCCATCGCCGCCTCGACCTGCTCGTCGGTCATCCGGCCGCGCTTGGCGGTGTTCTCGTAATTCTTGCGCATCGTCCCCGTGCCGCGGTCGAGCGCATCCTGCTGCATTTCGAGGATGGTCACCGGGATGCCGGCGGACAGGAAGTTCATCGAAATGCCGCCGCCCATGGTCCCCGCGCCGATCACGCCGACCTTCTTGATCGGGATCAGCGGGGTATCGGCAGGGACATCGTCGATCTTGTTCGCGGCGCGTTCGGCGAAGAAGTAGTGGCGCATCGCGGCCGACTGCGTGCCGGTCATGAGCTTCATGAACAGCTCGCGCTCCTTCTTCACGCCGTCGGCATAGGGGAGTTCGCCCGCCGCCTTCACCGCTTCGATGCCCGCGTTGGGCGCATCGAACCCGCGGATCTTGCGGGCCTGCTTGTGCCGGAACTCGTCGAAGATCGCCGGGTTCTTCACGCCGTCCTGGTTCGCATTTCCTTCCGACGCGCGCGGAACCTGCTGGCCGATCTTGCTGCGCGCGAAGGCGATCGCGTCGGTCTCAAGGCTGTCCTCCCCGACGATCTCGTCGACGAGGCCGATGCCCTTGGCCTTCTTCGCCGAAATGGGATCGCCGCCGACGACCATCGGCAGCGCGGCTTCGGCGCCGACGAGGCGCGGCAGGCGCTGGGTACCCGCGGCGCCGGGGATGAGGCCGAGCTTGACCTCGGGCAGACCCAGTTTCGCGCTCGGGACGGCGACACGGTAATGACAGGCGAGCGCGACCTCGCACCCGCCGCCCAATGCGGTGCCGTGGATGGCCGCTACGACCGGCTTGTCGCTCGCTTCCATTACATCGAGCGTCTCGGGCAAGCTGGGCCCAACCGGGGGCTTGCCGAATTCGGTGATGTCGGCGCCTGCGAAGAACGTGCGCCCGTCGCAGCGGATGACCATCGCCTTGACCGTATCGTCGGCCAGGCCCGCCTCGATCTCCCGCTTGAGACCGGCGCGGACCGCCTGGCCGAGCGCGTTGACTGGCGGGTTGTCCGAAACGATGATCAGGACTTCGCCGTCGCGGTGGGATGAGATGGGGTCGGTCATGGATAGGCTCCTCAGACGCGGCTGTCGGTCAGCGCGGAATAGATCAGGGTCTTGAGCTGGCGGCGGATCGGATAGGCGCTCGACGGGTAGACTTGCGTCATGAACACCATCGTGATCGCCTCGACCGGATCGACGAAGAATGCAGTCGAGTAGGCGCCGCCCCAGTAGAATTCGCCCTTGCTCGCGGGCATCAGCGTCTTCGCTGGATCGATCACAGTGGCAAAGCCCAAGCCGAAGCCGACGCCGGCGTTCTGGCTTTCGGAAAACAGGCTCTGCGAAAGCTGGGTGAGGTCCTGTCCGCCAGGCAGGTGGTTGGCTGTCATCAGGTGCAGCGTCTTGGGCGCGATGATCCGTGCGCCGTCAAGCTCGCCGCCGTTGACCAGCATCGTGACGAATTTCTGGTAGTCGGCCGCGGTCGAGACGAGACCGCCGCCGCCGCTATCGAACTTGCCGGGAAGGGCAAGTTTGCTGGTCGGGCCGGCGTCGATCAGCTTCGCCGCCTTGCCAGGGATGTACTGATAGGCATCGACCAGCCGCTCCGACTGACCCTCGGCCACGCCGAACGCGGTGTCGGTCATGCCGAGCGGGTCGAAGATGTGCCGCTTGAAGTATTCGCCCAGACGCATCCCGCTAATCCGCTCGACCGCGACGCCGAGCACGTCGGTCGATACCGAGTAATTCCATCGGTCACCCGGATGGAATTCCAGCGGAAGCTTCGACAGTCGGGTGATGAATTCGTCGGAATCGAGGTGCGCGCGGGCGAAATCGAAGTTGCTTTCTCGGTACGCGGCATCGACGTTAGTGCGGTTCTGCAGGCCGTAGGTGAGGCCCGACATATGCGTCAGCAGGTCGACGAACCGCATCGGTCCGGCCGACTGGCCGGGATAGAACGGAACCTGTCCACTGCCACCGCCGGCGAAGATCGAAAGTTGGCGAACTCGGGAAAGACCTTGGTCACCGGCTCTTCGAGAGCGACCTTGCATTGCTCGACGAGCTGCATGAACGCGATGGAGGTGACCGGCTTGGTCATGCTGGCGATGCGGAACAGCGCGTCCTCGCGCACGTCTTCGCGCCCTTCGCCCATCGTGCCGCAGCGCATCGAGTATACCGGTTTGCCGTCGCGTGCGACGATCAGCTGCGCCATCGGCAGGCGGCCGCCGTCGACGTAGGCCTGGCGCAGGAACGGTTCGATCCGGGCGAGTCGTTCGGCATCGAAGCCGAGAGCGGCGGATTGCGTGGTGTCGAGCATGGCGCGATTCTCTCCCAAGGTCGCCTGTGCGGTCTTCCCCTGCCATACCTGCCTTTCCGCGAACGGCAACCGCCAACATGGGTGCGCCGCCATACCAGTTTCCCGAAACGGCGCTTGCGCATGGCCTGCGTTTGCCTAGACTGCGGTTCGAAAAAACAAGTTGGGACGAGGTACTGCAATGGGTGAAGCGAACCTGGCCGAGGCGATCGGCTGGACGCCGCCGGCCGGGTGGCCTGCGATGACTCGCGAGGAGGTGCGCGCACGACTGACGGCGCCGGGCGAGCGCTTCGAGATGGAAACCATCGATATCCGCGGCGTGCCCACGCGCGTGTGGAAGAACGCCCCACCGAACTTGCGCGCGCTGATGATGCTCGCCCGGATGCACGGCGAACGCGAAGCTTTCATCTACGAGGACGAGCGGGTGACGTTCGCGGCATTTCACCGCGCGGTCGCCAAGCTCGCATACGAACTGCGCGAGCGCGGAGTGGAGAAGGGCGACCGGGTGGCCCTTGCCATGCGCAACCTGCCCGAATGGCCGGTGGCCTTCTTCGCCGCCGTCACCATCGGGGCGATCTGCGTCCCCCTCAACGCGTGGTGGACCAGACACGAACTCGCCTACGGCCTCGCCGATTCAGGAACCAAGCTGCTGATCTGCGACGATGAGCGCTGGGAGCGCATCGCGCCGCACCTGGATGACATACCCTCGCTTCGACACGCATTCGTGTCGCGCGCATCGGGCGAGCTCGCCGCGCCCGCCGAGCATCTCGAAAGCGTGATCGGCGCGCCGCAGACGTGGGCCGGGCTGCCCGATGCCGAAATTCCCGCCGAAGACATCGCGCCCGACGACGACGCGACGATCTTCTACACCAGCGGGACCACCGGCCATCCCAAGGGCGCGCTGGGAACCCATCGCAACCTCGTGACCAACATATTTTCGAGCGGTTACAATGGTTGCGTCGCCGCGCTGCGGCGGGGAGAGGCGCCGCCCGAGCCGACGCACAAGACCTCGCTGACCGTAATCCCGTTGTTCCATGTCACCGCGTGTTCGGCGGGGCTGATGGGCATGGTCGCGGCGGGCAACACGGCGATCTTCATGCACCGTTGGGATCCAGTCCGGGCGTTCGAGATCATCGAGCGCGAGAAGGTCAACATGACCGGCGGCGTACCGACGATTGCATGGCAGTTGATCGAGCATCCCGACCGCGACAAGTACGATCTCTCCAGCCTTGAGGCGATCGCTTATGGCGGAGCGCCCTCGGCGCCAGAGCTCGTGCGGAAAATCCGTGAGGTGTTCGGCGCTCTCCCCGGCAACGGATGGGGCATGACCGAGACGATGGCGACCGTCACCGGCCATTCGAGCGAGGACTACCTCAACCGCCCGACGAGCTGCGGCCCGCCGGTCGCTGTCGCCGACCTCAAGATCATGAACGAGGATGGCACCCGCGAAATGCCGCAAGGCGAAGTCGGCGAACTGTGGGCGCGCGGGCCGATGGTGGTGAAGGGGTACTGGAACAAGCCCGACGCTACGCAAGAGACGTTCATCGATGGCTGGGTCCGCACCGGCGACCTCGCCCGGCTTGACGAGGAAGGGTATTGCTACATCGTCGACCGTGCCAAGGACATGATCCTGCGCGGCGGCGAGAACATCTACTCGTCCGAAGTCGAGAACGTACTCTACGACCACCCCGCGGTCACGGACGCCGCGTTGGTGGGCATTCCGCATCACACCCTGGGCGAGGAACCGGCGGCTATCGTACATCTCGCACCGGGGGCGCAGGCGAGCGAGGCCGAGCTGCAGGCGTGGGTCGGCGAGCGACTGGCCAAGTTCAAGGTGCCGGTACGCATCCTGTTCAGCGAGGAAACCCTTCCACGCAATGCCAACGGCAAAATCTTGAAAAAGGACCTCAAGGCATTGTTCGACAAACCCGCTACGGCGGAATAGAATTTCCGCGATGGGCGGGGGCAATATGACGAAAGGCGGCGAAACCGCGCGGTTCGGGCGGCGGCGCGAGGACGTGATCCACGCGGCATCGGCGCTGATCAACGAGATGGGTGTGAAGGGCACGACCTTTGCCGAACTCGCCCGGTCGGTCGGGCTCAACGCGACCAGCATCACATATTACTTCGATCGCAAGGACAAGCTTGTCGTCGCGGTGTTCGCCGCCACGCTCGATTGGCTTGAGGAAGCGGCGAAAGCGGCGGCGGAACACACCGAACGTGCTGCCCGGCTGCGCGCGTTCATCGCGAGCCATGTCGAGCTGCGGCGGCGCATTCGCCTCGGCGAAAAAGGGCTGATCACCGCACTCAGCGAAATTCGCACGCTCGACGAGGAGGCGCAGGAGCCGCTGCTCGCCCAATACGGCAGGATCGTCGATTGCGTGCGAAGCTTCTTCGGCGAGTCCCGTTCGGGCTCAGGGCGCGCCCTTGATACCGCGCGGGCGCATATCTTGCTCGAGACGATGTTCTGGTGGCCCGTCTGGTCGCTGCGCTACTCGATCAGCGATTTCGAACGGCTCGAGGAACGCATGTTCGACATCTTCGCCAACGGTCTGGCTGCGCGGCCAGGCGACTGGTCGCCGCTTCCGCTCGCCAACGAGCGGTGGCGCAGCGACGGGGCTGGCGATGCCGAGATCGCGGATGCCTTCCTGCGCTCGGCAACGGTGATGATCAATCAGCGCGGCTACCGCGGCGCCTCGGTCAATCGGATTGCGGCGGCGCTCAACGTGACCAAGGGCAGCTTTTACCATCATCACAACGCCAAGGACGACCTCGTCTTCGAATGCTTCCAGAAAAGTTATGATCGGCTGTCCGCGGCGCAGATTGCGGCCCGTGAACTGGACGCGAGCGGATGGACGCAGATTTCCAGCGCGCTCGCCGAACTGATCGACCTGCAGTTCAACGATCCGATGCCCCTGCTACGCACGGTCGCCCTCCAGGCCTTGCCGAGCGACGAGCGCGGCAGCGTGGTCGTTCGCTC
Source organism: uncultured Alphaproteobacteria bacterium (assembly GCA_963728375.1). Classification (GTDB taxonomy): domain Bacteria; phylum Pseudomonadota; class Alphaproteobacteria; order Sphingomonadales; family Sphingomonadaceae; genus Tsuneonella. Next base: position 454,511 of record CAVSJL010000001.1, on the reverse strand, counting down.
CAACCGGTTGGCGAACCGCTTCGCCGGGATGATCGCCGACGGCATCGCCGAAGGGAGCGTGCGAGCGGTCGACCCGATGGTCGCAAGCCAGATGATCATGCCCGCGCTTAACGGCGCGTACGAGGCGCGTGCCTGGGCGGCGCGTCAGCCCGACGCGAACAGCGCGGTTCGGCTTTATGCATGGACGCTGTGCGCCGGAGTCTTCACCGACCCGCCCGACCTGTAGGCAGGCCCGCCGAACTTCTCGCCGGACAAACGAAAGAGGCCGAGCGGTTTCCCGCCCGGCCCCTTTCCATTGCGAAGCTGTGGTCAGAACTTGACCTTGGCACCCAAGGTAAAGTTGCGACCGATCGCGTTGCCGATGAAGGGATTGTAGCCCAGCGGCAGGTAGGCATCCGCGGGCGCTTCGTCGAAGATGTTGCGCACTGCGGCGGTGAGCTGAACCTCGGCGAAGGTGAGCGGCAGAGTGTAGTTGGCGACGAGATCGTGCTGCATGTACGAACCGCTGTCGCGGCCGAAGTCGCTGCCGCCGCTCGGCGTACCAGCGATAGGCTGGCAGAGACCGGTAGACGTTCGCACAACGCTCATCGAACACGCTCGAGATGTAGTTCACCGAGTACCGCAGGTTCAGCGGCCCTGTGTTAAGGTTCACATATCCGTTGGCGCGCCATTCGGGCAGGGTGCCCGGGTCGCGGAAGTAGTTGCCGAAACCGACCGCGTCGTACGACGGCGTGACGAGGATCGACCCGACGTAGAAATCGTCGGTCTTGTACTTGAGATTGTAGGTGGCATTGCCGCCGACAGAAATAACTCCGAAGCCTGCATTGAAGTCGTAGTTCAGCGCGAGGTCGAGACCCTGGACTTTCACGTCCGGTCCGTTGACCCAATCGGATGCGAACGCGAGCAATCGACAGGCCGGTAGTAGTCCCCTGAACGCAGGTATTGCCCGAGAAGGTAATCAGACCGATCAACTCGGCGGAGCAGTTCACCAGACGGGTACCGTCGCCCGTAAGCGCGCCGGTGGCGACCGAAGATGCGATTGCGTCGGCCGGGTTGATAACGATCTGGTCCTTGAAATCGAAGCTCCAGAAGTCGACGCTCGCCGTCAGCCCGCCCGTTTTCACGACTGCACCCACGTTGTAGGTAAGCGCCGTTTCCGGAGCGAGGTTCGGATTGCCGTAGATGTCGACCGACTTGTAGTTGCCGCCGGTCGCCGTCAGGCCCGCCAAGGCCGTCACGAAGTTCGGATCGACGTTGCTGGCAAGCGGTCCGCGGAACGTCGTGCCGATCGAACCACGCAGCGTTAGCCACGGGGTAGCCTCGAAGCGGAAGGACGCCTTGGGATTGATGGTCGACCCGATTGGGCTGCCGTAATCCTCGTACCGAACGGCTCCCGAAACCTCGAGCGTGTCGAGGATGGGCAACTGGACTTCTGCGAAGAGCGCCCGAACGTCCTGCGACAGCTGGATCGGACGCGAACCACCCAGGAAGATGAACGGCCCGACACCTTCGGTGACAGTGCCGACGCAACTCGTGTCCCCTTCCTTGAAGCAGGGATTGATGTCCAGGTTGGAGATGTCCGCAAGCGGCCGGCTCGAGAAGTTGTTCTTTCGGTACTGGGCACCGATCGCGAAGGCGACTTCGCCCCCCGGAAGGGACCAGCCCGTGTCTCCCGAGACTACGGCGTCGAGGACGAACTGTTCTTCACGCTGGAAGGTGCCGACCGAAGGCTGCAGCCATGCGAGAAGTTCGGCACTGTTTTCCGCCCCCGGCACGTAGTAAGGGTTGGAAATTCCGAGAGTTGGATTGCCCGGTCCGGCATTCACGAATGGATTGAACCACAGGCAGCCGTTGGCGCCGGGAGTCGTGCCCGCGCAGTTCGGACCGCCAAGGCCGTTCAGCGCGTTCTGCAAGCGGGAACCGACGACGTCAGGCGCGGCAAAGCTACGTGACGATCGCCAGTAGGTACCGTCCACCGCGAGCGAGAGACTTGGCGACAAGTCGAACTCGAAGCCGGTATTTACGCGCCAGGCGTTGTTCTTCGCGAAGCCGGTACCCGCGCCGCGATCGGGATCCAACGGGTTTCCGAGGAAGCCGAGCGGGCGAAAATAAACGTTGGTGATCCGGAACAGAGTTCCATTCGCTCCGCCCGATGCAGGAAGACCCTGTTGCGCAAGGAACGCTGCGACGCCCGGATTGTTCGGCGAGGTCGTGAATGCACTGATGAAGCCCGATCCGTTCGGTCCTTGGGTCGGCGGGAACGAAGGCGAATAATTTAGACTCTCGATGTCGGTTTTCGCCCACAGCGCGCTGGCGTGCCAGCGCGCCGAATCGCTCAGGTCGACGGTGGCCTGACCGTAAACCTGATAGCGATCCTCTTCCTCGGTGATGTTGTCGAACGGAATATAGGTGAACCGGCAGACGGGGCTGGTGAAATACCCACCCAGTTCCGTACAGCCTTTGTCGGGCGCGGACGATCGTATTGGCGCCGGGGTTGAGGTACGTGACTGCAAACAGACCAGGCGTTGCAAGTGCCGAGTAGCCAGAGGCGTTCACTTCATACGACTGCTGCGTGTAGTCGCGTGCCGTGGTCGCAAGTTCGGAACGGTGCTGCCAACCGGCGCCGATCATGAGGTTGGCCGACCCGAAGTTCTTACCGATCAACCCGCTGACGTTGTAGTTGCCATCCGAACCCTTGATGAAGGTCCAGTCGCCGCCCACTTCGACACCTTCGAACCGGTCGCGAGTGATGAAGTTGGCAACGCCGGCGATGGCGTCGGACCCGTACGTCGCGGCGGCGCCGTCCTTCAGGATTTCCACCCGTTGGAGGGCGAAGAGCGGGATCAGGTTGGTGTCGGCGAAACCATCGCCAGGCGCCTGGATCGTCCGCTTTCCATTGAGCAGCACCAGCGTGCGCGTGAAGCCGAGGCCGCGCAGGTTGATCGAGCCGTTGCCCTGAAAGCCTTGCGCCGCGGTCGAGAACTGGTTGGTGTCGCCCAGCACTGAGCCCACAGACGGCAGTTCCTTGATGAATTCGAGGGGTGAGGTGACCCCCTTCTCGGCCAGATCGTCCGACGAGAACACATCGACAGGCAGCGCGGCGTCTTCCGGTGTGCCCCTGATCAGAGTGCCCGTGACCACGATTTCACGCGCAGGCGGAGCGGTGCCGGCATCGTCACCCGGGTCTGCGTCCTGGGCGAAGGCTGCGCTTCCATACATGCCGGCGGTAAGCGCGAGGCAGGCGCAGGTGTGGCGCAAAGCTGTCTTGATCATCGGTCCTCTCCCTTGGCGAACTGTGCGTTCGTTTGCCGCGCTTTTACGCGGATACCCATTTCTCGAAATTCAATGACAACCTGGGCCGTCTGTCAAGCGAATCTGGGTGTTTTGCCTCGGGAATCGGGCAATAATCTTTCCCTGTTGGTTTTGTGCAACGACCAAACCGCGGAACCCTATCCAAAGTTCTGGCGGGTCCGCGGCTCGCGCACCGCAAAGGTCATCATGCCCAGCGCTCCTACGAGGGCGAGCAGCACCAGCGCAAACAACGGGGTGAAGCCTGCCGCGGCTACCAGCAACCCGGCGAGAACCGGTCCGGCAGCGGCGACAAACCCTTCTGCCGTGGTGACGAATGCGAGGCGCATGGGGATGTCCTCGTGCGCGCCGAATTCCAGCACCATCGTGGTGGCGGCGAGCATCCAGCCCGATCCGCCCGCGCCGAGCAGGACGAACGCGATGTAGATCGGCGTGGCGGTCGCCGAGGAGAGTAGCAGGCCGACACCCGCGATCACCAGTGCGAGCGACAGGATGTAGACGATCCGGAAACCGAAGCGGTCCCCCATGCCGCCCCACAGCAGGTTGGAGACCGTGTCGGCGCCGAGGAAGGCCAGGCTCAGCCCACCGATCAGCGCTCCGCTAAGGCCCAGTCGCTGGCCCGCGTAGACGGTCCAGAATGGCCCGCCGATACGGATCGCGGTCGCCAGCGCCTGAGTGCCGATGAAGCGTGCGAAGTCCTTGTCCTCGAGCAATTGCGGGAATTGCCGGATCCGCTCGCGCAAAGGGATGACCGGACGCGAAGCCGGTGCGGCCGGCTCGCGGATCATCGTCTTGAGGACGAGCAGGCCCGCGCTCGTCAGCACGAAAGCGAACAGGAACGTCGTCGCGTACCCGTTGCCGAGCCAGTCCCCCTCGATGAAATAGTGCCCGGCAACCCACGCGAGCACGGCAGCGATGAGTCCGCCTGCGAGGTTGCGATATCCCTGGAGCCGTCCGCGCCTTTCGATCGGGATGACTTTCGCCATCAGCATCTGGAAGGCGACCCGCTGCGCGCCGTTGAAGAAGCCGAGGAACAGGAACAGCCCCAGCGTCACCCACACCAGCGCGCTACCGGTGAGCGTCCAGCCGGCGATCGCCATGCCGAGGATCGCGACCCGCATCATCGCCCCGACCCGGATCGAATACGGGAGGATATGGCTGCGATGCTCGATGCGCGCGCCGCTCAGGATCGGAGAGATCGTCGCGCCGAGCTGGAGGAGGGCGGTACCGAGGCCGACGGCAGCGGCGCTGCCAGTGATCGCCAGCAGGTAGGCGGGAATGATCGTGGGCGCGTAGATCAACCGGAAACCGGTCATCCCCAGCACGCCGTGGACGAAGTTGGCCGTGTAGTTGCCGCGCAGGTTCTCCTGCACGAAGCGCGCGTGTCGCGCGAAGGAGTCGCCCTCGCCGGGATCGGCGAGGGCGTCGTCCTGAATGGGCTCTACCGAATTCAGTAGCCAGCCAGCGCGGCGAAGCGGTCCTTGAGGAAGCCGCTCGAACCCCAGCTCGCCTCGAGCACGCGGGCGCGCTTGAGGTAGAAACCGACGTCGTATTCGTCGGTCATGCCCATGCCGCCGTGGAGCTGGATGCCCTCACGGCTCATCGTGTGGAGCACGCGGTTTGCTTCGGCCTTGGCGACGCAGGCGGCGCGCGGCACGCCGAACCCGCCATCGAGTGCTTCGAGGCCGCCCTCGACAGCGCTGCGCATCATTGCAAGGTCACCGAACAGGTCGGCCATCCGGTGCTGCAGCGCCTGGAAGCTCGCGAGCACCTGATTGAACTGAACCCGCTGCTTCAGGTAGTCGAGCGTCACGTCGAACACCTGCTGCGCCATGCCGAGCATCTCGGCCGCGGTCAGGATGCGCGCCCGGTCGAGCACTTTGTCGAGCAGGTCGTCGCCGCCACCAGAAAGCTTGTCCGCCGTCGCGCCGTCGAAGGTCACTTCGGCGTGGCTGCGCTGGTCGGTCAGCTTGCGGTCGGACAGCGATACGCCGTCGCCCTTTTCGACGAGATAGAGCCCGTCGGTCGCAGCGACCACGAACAGCGAAGCACCGTGTGCCTCGTGCACGAAGGCCTTCGTGCCGCTGAGCTTGCCGCCCTCGGCCACTGCCGCGACCTTGCCGCCGTGGCGCGCGGCTTCGTCGATCGCCAGCGTGCCGACGACTTCGCCGCTCGCCAGCTTAGGCAGCCACTTTTTCTTCTGCTCGTCCGATCCGCCGAGCACGATCGCGCTCGCCGCCAGCGTCGTCGCGACTAGCGGGCTCGCGGTGAGCGTCTTGCCGAGTTCCTCGACCACCAGCCCCGCGCTCATCCAGCCGAAGTCGCTGCCGCCGAATTCCTCGGGGATGACGATCCCGGCCCAGCCCATCTGCGCCATCGTCTGAAAGGCGTCGGGTGAATAGCCTTCCGCCGGTTTCTCGGCGCGCACCTTGCGCCATGCGGTCACCGGGCTTTCGTTGGTCGCCCAGTCGCGCGCCATGTCGCGCAGCATTTCCTGTTCTTCGTTGAGGACAGCCATGTTTCTCGTTCCTTGTCCTGCCGGTCTTACTGGTGGTCCAGCATGCCCAGCACGCGCTTGGCGATGATGTTGTTCTGGATCTCGGTCGATCCGCCGTAGATCGTGGTCGCCTTGCCGAAGAGCCACGCGCGCACGCCGGCCAATTCGTTGTCGGTGAAGCCTTCGCCTTCCCAGCCGAGGCCCTGAAGGCCCATGATCTCGATCGACAGCTCGGCGCGCTCCTGGCCAAGCTTGGTGCCGAGCTTCTTGAGCACCGAGCTGATTTCGCTGACGCCGCCAGCCGCCTTGCTCTCCTCGACCGCGCGGCGCGCGGTGAGCAGGAACGATTGCCAGCGGATTTCGAAGTCGGCGATCTTGTCGCGCAGGAGCGGATCGGCGATGCGGCCGTCGCTGTCGGTCTCGAGGTACTTCTTCGCCATGTCGGCGAGGCTCGATCCCATCATCGAGGCGAGGCCGCCGCCGCCCGAAAGGTTGGTCCGCTCGTGCTGGAGCAGCCGCTTGCCGATGGTCCAGCCCTGACCTTCCTCGCCGACGAGGTTTTCCTTGGGCACCTTCACGTCGGTGAAGAAAGTCTCGCAGAACGGGCTCATGCCGCTGATCATCTGGATCGGGCGCACTTCGACGCCGGGCGCATCCATGTCGATCAGCATGAAGCTGATGCCCTTGTGCTTGTCGCTCTTGTCGGTGCGGACGATCGCGAAGCACTTGTCGGCCCACTGGCCGCCGCTGGTCCAGGTCTTCTGTCCGTTGACGAGATAGTGGTCGCCCTTGTCCTCGGCAAAAGTCTGCAGGTTCGCGAGGTCGGAACCCGCGTTGGGCTCGGAATAGCCCTGGCACCAGCGGATCTCGCCGCGAGCGATCGGCGGGATATGTTCCTTCTTCTGCTCCTCGCTGCCGTATTCGAGCAGGGTGGGGCCGAACATCATCACGCCCATGCCGCCGATCGGGTTGTAGGCGCCGGCCTTGGCCATTTCTTCCTGCAGAATGCGGGCCTGCTTCTTATTGAGGCCGCCTCCGCCGTACTCCTTGGGCCAGGTAGGCGTGCCCCAGCCGCGCGCGCCCATCGCCTCGCGCCATTGCTTCTGGAGCTCGGTTTCCGCGGTCGGACCTTCGACGCTGGCGAGCGCATTGCCCTTGCCCTTGAGTTCGGGCGGGAAGTTTTCCGCGAGGAACGTGCGCACTTCCTCGCGGAAAGCGTCCTCGGTGCTGACGTCCTTTGGTTCGGCGAGGGTCGCCATCGTCTCTCTCCTCGTTATCGTGCCGGCGCGCCGAGAGGCGCATCCTGTGCTTCTCGACTTTTTGCTTCGGCTTCGCGTGCGCGCAACCGCTCCACGTTGGCAAGATGTTTTGCCTCCGTGATCGGATAGAACCAGATGATCATGCAGCCGATAGCCCACAGCCCCAACACCATCGGCACATAGTGGAGGATGAGGCTGTCGGTCATTGCCTCGGTCACTTTCGCCGGATCGACCCCGGCGGGGAAGTTCGACGTCTCGATCACGATGCCGGCCGCAAGTATGCCCAGCGCGCTGGCGCATTGAGCCGAAAAACTCGCGGCCGAGAAATAGATACCCGCGTTGTGCCGCTGCGAGCGGACCGCGTCGTCCTCGACCACGTCCGCAAGCATCGACGAGGCGGTCATGAGCGAGATCGCCACCATGGCGCCGTAGATCGCGCCGACCAGCAGCAACGTGGGCAGCAGGAGCGGATGACCAGGCTCGAAGAACAGGTCGAAATAGGTCAGCGTCAGCGGACTGGTTCCGAGCAGCACGCCGATTATGGCGAGATAGAGCGCCGCGTTTCGCTTACCCCACCACTTGGTGAACTTCGGTGCGAGCGGCAGTGCGAGACACACCGCGACGAACCCGTCCAGCGTCAGCAGCGCCAGCTGGCCCGAGCTCAGTTTGAATACGTAGGTGCCGAAATAGAGCGAGGTCGCGCCATAGACGCCGATCGCGGTCCACTTGAAGATCGCGAACCCGAAGATCGTCAGGAACGCGCGGTTGCGGAAGGCAGAGACCATTTCCTTGAGATGCGCCAGCGCGCCCGGAGTGACCGGCGCGTCCTCGACCTGGCGGATATAGGGAATGCGGTTGCGCGTCCCCCAGCCGCAGACAAAGATGCTCACGAGGATCAGCACGGCCCCCGTAAGAGCGAACGGTACGTACCCGGCGGGGTTGAGCTGGCCCTTGGGAAACTCGGGAGTCGCCACGAAGAAGAACTTGAGCGCGAAGGCAGCGAAGGCGAACGTGCCTGCATAAGCGAACCAGTAGCGCAGCCCGTAGAGGCGCGTGCGCTCCGCGTAGTCCTGCGTCAGTTCACTGCCCAGCGCATTTGCCGGCACCTGATACGCGCTCATCGCCGCGCGCGCGAACGAGGCCGTGACAAAGATCCATACGCCCATCATCACGTCGCTGAGGCCCGCGGGCGGGAACCAGACGAGCGCGAAGAACAGCGCCGCAGGCGCGGCAGCGCCGAAGATGTAGGGATGCCGGCGGCCGAGCCGGGACCGCGTAAGATCGGACACGCGCCCGATCAGCGGATCGGCGATCGCGTCGACGATCAGGGTCAGCGCGATGGCCGTGGAAACGATCCCGGCGGGGACACCGAGCACCTGGTTGAAGTAGAGCAGCAGGTAGGTCGAGAAAGCCGCGCTCTTGATGCCGTCGGCGATCGACCCGAAGCCGTACGCGACTTTCGTGCCGCGGCGCAGTGGCGGGAGCGGGGCCACCTCGATCTTCGCTTCGGCGTTCAAGCCAGTTCCTCCGCCGCATCGGCGATTTCACCTACCGGGTCGGGATAAAGCTCCATCGCCAGCGCCCTGCGGTTGAGTAGCGAATAGTCGGGAAACACCGGGTCCTTTACGTCGCGATAAGGCCGCAGGTGCTGTTTCGCGACGGTGATCTTGTGCACTTCGGTCGGACCGTCGGCGATGCCCATCACCATCGATGCGATCAGGCTCCCGACGAAGGGCATCTCGTTCGACACGCCGAGCGAGCCGTGGACATGGATGCATCGCCTGGCGATGTCGTGATAAACCTTGGGCATCAGCGCCTTGATCGCGGCGATGTCCTTGCGGACCTTGCGATAGTCGTTGTGCTTGTCGATCATCCACGCGGTCTTGAGTACGAACAGCTTGAACTGCTCGAGCTCGATGTAGCTATCGGCGATGTCGAACTGCACCGCCTGGAAATCGGCGAGGGTGCCGGTGCGCGTGTTGCGGCTGACCGCGCGGCGGCTCATCTTGTCGAGCAGCTTGCGGCAATTGCCGACTGTCCGCATCGCGTGGTGCACGCGTCCGCCGCCGAGCCGGGTCTGCGAGATCGCGAAGGCGCCGCCGCGCTCGCCCAGCAGGTGGTCCGCCGGCACGCGAACGTCGGTGTAGCGAACGTAGCTCTCGCTGCCATCCTGCTGGCCATAGACGCCGACGTTGCGGACGATCTCCACCCCGGGCGTGTCGACGGGGACGATGAACATGCTCATCCGCTCGTGCCGCGGCGCGTCGGGATCGGTCACTGCCATCACGATCAGGAAGTCGGCCCACTTGCCGTTGGTCGAGAACCATTTCTCGCCGTTGATCTTCCAGTGGTTGCCGTCCTGCTCGGCCCGGGTGACGAAGTTCGTCGGGTCGGACCCGCCCTGCGGCTCGGTCATCGAGAAGGCGCTGACGATCGTGTTGTCGAGCAGCGGCTGGAGATACTGCTCCTTCTGCTCGGGCGTGCCGTAGTGCGCGATGATTTCGGCATTGCCGGTATCGGGCGCCTGGCAACCGAATACGATCGGCGCGAAGGTAGCGCCGCCGATCAGCTCGTTCATCAAGCCAAGCTTGACCTGGCCGTAGCCCTGCCCGCCGAGCTCGGGACCGAGGTGACAGGCCCACAGGCCCTTGTCCTTCACCTCTTGCTGGAGAGGACGGACGAGCTCGTTCCGGCGCGGGTTCTTCACATCGTAGGGATGGATCCCGAGATAGCCGAGCGGCTCGACCTTCTCGTCGATGAATTCCGCCATCCAGTCGAGCTTTTCCTGGAAGTCGGGATCGGTTTCGAAATCCCACGCCATTCACGTCTCTCCCGCAGCGCCGCTTTGATGCGCCTACCGCGAATCGAGCATACCCGTTTTTGGAAAGGCGGCAAGACTCAGACGGTGACGCCGCCGTCGACGACAACCGTCTGCCCGGTCATCCAGCTAGCCGCGGGCGAAGACAGGAATACCGCGAGGCCCGCGATGTCCTCGGGCTCGCCCAGGCGGCCCATCGGCGTCTCGGCGATCCGCTTTTCGGCAATGGCAGGATTCTCGTAAAGCGCCTTGGCGAAGTCGGTCTTCACTAGGCCCGGCGCGATGCCGTTGACGCGGATGCCGTGCTTGCCGTTTTCGACCGCGTAGTTGCGCACGAGTTGGATGTCGGCCGCCTTGGTGATCGTGTAGGCGCCGAGCACCGAAGACCCGCGCAGACCGCCGATCGAACTGATCACGACGATCGCGCCGTCCTTTTTCTCGCGCATGTCGGGAAGGACCATCTGGATCAGCCAGTGGTTGGAGAGGATGTTGTTCGACAGCGTCTTTTCGAACATCCCGTCCTCGATCGTGTCGAGCGAGCCGTAGTGCGGGTTCGACGCCGCGTTGCAGATCAGGATGTCGATTGGCCCGAGCGTTTCGTGCGTGCGGTCGACGAGAGCCTGCAGCGCCTGCTTCGACGAGATACTTGCGGCGATCGCGACCGCGGTTCCGTGGCCGCACTCGGCGTTGATTGCGTTGGCGACCTCGTCGCACGCTTCCTGTTTGCGGCTGGAGATCACCACCTTGGCGCCGCGCCGCGCCAGCTGTTCGGCGATCGCGCGTCCGATACCGCGCGACGAACCGGTAATGACGGCAACCTTGCCGGTCAGGTCGAACGGATCGATCATGGCTTTCTCTCCCATTGCCGGGATACCATGTGTTCGAAAACGCGCCGATGCAAGCGCGCGGGCGTAGCGCGCGTCAGGCGGCGACGACTTCCTGTTCGATCTTGCCGAAGATCGAATGGCCCTCGCCGTCGCGCATCTCGACCGAAACGGTATCGCCCGGCTGCATGAAGCGGGTCTTCGCCTCGCCGTCGGCGATCGTCTCGATCATGCGGATTTCGGCGATGCACGAATAACCCGCGCCGCCCTGGTTTACCGGCTTGCCCGCTCCTCCGTCTGCGCCCTTGTTGCTCACCGTGCCCGATCCGATGATCGTGCCCGCGGTGAGGTTGCGCGTCTTCGCGGCATGCGCGACGAGGTCGGCGAGATTGAACGTCGCCTCCTGCGCGGCGTTGGCGCGGCCGAACGGCTCGCCGTTGTAATCGACCATCAGCGGCAGATGGATAAGGCTATTCGACCATGCTTCGCCGAGCTCGTCGGGAGTGACCGCGACAGGTGAGAAGGCGCTCGCCGGCTTCGACTGAAAGAACCCGAACCCCTTGGCGAGTTCGCCCGGGATCAGGCCCCGCAGGGACACGTCGTTGACCAGCATCAGCAGCTTGATGTGACCGGCCGCTTCCTCGCTCGAGACCCCCATCGGGACGTCGTCGACCACGCAGGCGATCTCGCCTTCCATGTCGCAACCCCAGGCGGTGTCCTTGAGCGGAATGGGATCGCGCGGGGCGAGGAAGCCGTCGCTGCCGCCCTGGTACATCAGCGGGTCGTGGTAGAAGCTGTCGGGCACTTCGGCGCCGCGCGCCTTCCGCACGAGTTCGACGTGGTTGATATACGCGCTACCGTCGGCCCACTGGTAGGCGCGGGGCAGGGGACTTGCCGCGTCGTTTTCGTGGAACCGGCCGCAAGGCACCGACCAGTGCTCGACATCGCGGTAGAGCGCCTCGAGATAGGGCGCAACGCGCTCCCAGTCGTCGAGCGCGGCCTGCATTGTCGGCGCGATGTTGTCGGCCGCGCAGTAGCGGGTGAGGTCCTTGGAGACGACGACGAGCTTGCCGTCGCGGCCGTGCTTCAGGCTGGCGAGTTTCATGAGTGGGTCAGCTCCCTTTGCGGGTGTCAGTGGGGGTGTCGGGCTGGTTGTCGGGATGAGCACGCTCGAACGCGGGCAGGGCGAGGCACGCGGCCTCGATCCGTTCGATGTGCGGGATAGGGCGTCATGTCGAGGTCGAAGCGGCGCGCGTTATAGACCTGCGGCAGCAACACGACTTCGAACAGGCCAGGCGCTTGCATCACGAAGTCGCCTGCACCGAGCTGTGCGAGCCGCGCCTCGACCGGCGCGAAGGTGCGCTCGAGCCAGTGGCGGTACCACTCCCCGACCTGATCCTGCGTCGCACCGAATTCGGCGGTGAGGTATTTGAGCACCGGCAGATTGTTGACCGCATGTGTCTCGGTCGCGATCGCGTAGGCGAGTTCGCGCACGGTGAACCGGTCCTCGATCTCTCCGGGCAACAGCGGGGGCTCGGGGTAGGCCTCGTCCAGCCATTCGAGCTGCGCCATCGATTGCGCCCGCTCGCGCCCGTCGGCCTCGAGCAGGGGGACCGATCCGAACGGGTTGCGGCCGAGGTAGCCCGCGTCCTTCTGCTCGGACTTCACCAGGTTGACCGGCTCGATCTCGTAATCGAGCCCCTTCAGGTTGAGCGCGATGCGGAGGCGATAGCTGGTCGAACTGCGAAAATAGGCGTGGAGCCGCATGGCCTCTCCCTATGGCCCGTTGCTTGTGAAACCAACCCCGCGCGGGCGACGCCGTTCCGTCAGAAGGCGGGAATACCGGTGATCGCGCGGCCCAGGATCAGCGCGTGGACGTCGTGCGTGCCTTCGTAGGTGTTGACCGTCTCCAGGTTCACCATGTGGCGGATCACCTGGTATTCGCCGGAAATCCCGTTGCCGCCGTGCATGTCCCGCGCCTTTCGCGCGATATCGAGCGCCTTGCCGACGTTGTTGCGCTTGACGATCGAGATCATCTCGGGCGCGAAATCGTGGTCGTCCATCAGGCGGCCGACGCGCAGGCTCGCCTGCAGCCCGAGCGCGATTTCGCTCATCATGTCGGCGAGTTTCAACTGGTAGAGTTGCTTCGAAGCGAGCGGCACGCCGAACTGCTCGCGGTCGAGGCCATACTGGCGCGCGGCGTCGAGGCAGAACTCGGCCGCGCCCATCGCGCCCCACGAAATGCCGTAGCGCGCCCGGTTGAGGCAGCCGAACGGCCCCTTCAGCCCTTGGACTTCGGGCAACAGCGCGTCGGCAGGCAGCTTCACTTCGTCCATCACGATCATGCCGGTCGTGCTGGCGCGCAGCGAAAGCTTGTTGTCGATCTTGGGTGCGGAGAGCCCCTCCATGCCCTTTTCGAGCACGAAGCCGCGGATCGCGCCGCCGTGGGCCTCGCTCTTGGCCCAGACGACGAAGACGTCGGCAAATGGCGAGTTGCTGATCCAGGTCTTGCTGCCCGAGAGCGAGTAGCCGTCGCCGTCCTTCCTGGCATATGTGCGCATCGCGCCGGGATCCGATCCCGCGTCGGGCTCGGTCAGTCCGAAGCAGCCGATCAGCTCTCCGCTTGCGAGGCCGGGGAGATATTTCCTGCGCTGCTCTTCCGATCCATAGGCGTGGATCGGGTACATCACGAGGCTGGACTGAACGCTCGCCATCGAGCGGTAGCCGCTGTCGACTCGCTCGATCTCGCGCGCGATCAGACCATAGGACACGTAGTTGGCGCCGGCGCCGCCGTATTCCTCGGGGATCGTTGCGCCGAGCAATCCGGCTCGCCCCATCGCGGGGAACAGCTCGGGCGCGTCGATTTCCTGTGCGAACGCTTCGATCACGCGCGGTTGCAGTTCACCCTGCGCGAACGCGTGAGCGGCGTCGCGGATCATGCGCTCGTCCTCGCTGAGCTGCGCGTCGAGGGCGAACGGATCCTGCCAGGCGAATGGTGTCATGCGACCTGCTCTTGCAGGGCTGCAAGCGGTGCGCAAGCCCGGGATCGAGCGCGTCAGGCCTCTGCGAGCGACTCCTGCAGCGCTTCGTGCATGGTTGCGATGATCTGATCGGGTGGGCAGGGCTTGGCGAGTGCATGCGCCTGCGGGAACCGCTCGGACACTTCCTTCTGACCGACGTTGCCCGAGTGGAAGATGACCGGCACGTTCGCCGCCATCAGTTTCTCGGCGAGCGGATAGACTTCGCCATCGTCGAGCTTGATGTCGAGTATCGCCAGATCGGGCTTGCGGCGGTCGACCGCCTGGCTTGCCGATTCGGCGGTGTCGTAGGGTCCTTCAACCTCGAAACCAGCTTCCTGCACGGTATCGCAAAGGTCGAATCCGATGATCAGTTCGTCTTCGGCAACAAGGACGCACTGGGACATGGACTAACCTCCGGTTGGATACGACTCGACCGGGATTAACCCTCAGAACGCGGAATGGTTCCGATCACTGCGCTCCGAAGCGCTGCTGGAATCCGTCGAGATCTCCAACGCTCAGGTATCGAGCCTGCTCAACCCACGAATCGCGGCGGATACGGCCCTGGAAGCGGCCGAGCTGCGGATCGATCCGATCGATGTCGGCATCCGTCCATGCTGCGATCTGGTCAAATCGGGTCACTCCGAGACCGGCCAGGGTGGCGGCGAGCTTCGGGCCCAGCCCCTTGATCCGAGTGAGATCGTCGCTGGCGGAATCACGGCTTGCCAAGCTCTCGATCTGCGCATCCTCCGCGCCGGTCGAAACGGCAACTCCCGCGCCGCCGATCGCGTCGGGCGTGATCGGAGGAACCGGCGCACTGGAGGTTCCTGCTGCGGGTGCCGCATCGATCAGCGCCTGGTTGCGCGCCGCGCGCTCGGCTCCCTCGTCGAGCGTGTCGCGCCGGTCGACGGAGACGCGCGTGCGGCGCGTCGCCATGATCACCCACCACAGCACGACGAACGCGATCAGCGCGCCGATTACGAGCAGCGGCCAGTTGGTGGAGACGAAGTCGTTCATGAGCGGAGCTCTCCCTGTGAGGTTGGGGGATCGGGGACTATGGCAGGGGCGAGGACGGCCTCGGGCGGATGCTCGAGGTTGCGGCGGAACAATACGCGGTCCTCGGGTCCGAAACCGTAGCGCCAGATTACCGCACCGTAAGCGAGCAGGATTGCGGGGATGCCGAAAGCGAGTTCCGCCCATTCGGGAAGGCGCACCGCGACCCAGCCGACGATGATCGCCGGCGCGGCGGCATAGACCAGGGCCCAGCGCCAGTTGTTGATGCTTTCGCCGAGGATGCGCGAAAGCAGGCGCGACTTGACGAACGAAGCGGTACCGAGCGCCACCATGAGCGCGCCTGCCGCAGCGGCGGCCTTGTAGTTGCCGCCGAGGTCCAGCCGCTCGATCGCGATCATCGCAGCCACGGTCAGCACGCCTTGCAAGGCGATCGTCGCAACGGAGATGATCAGGTTCCTCACACGCGCGACGTATATCAGCGCCGCTTCGGACACGACCGCCGTGGCCGCCACCACCTCCGCCGCGAGCAGGAGCGCGAGCGCGCCCGTGCCGCCGACGAAGTTGGGGCCGACGAGCCCCATGACGCCCTCGCCCGGAATGCCCAGGGCGAGCGCGATGCCCGCCTGCGCAGCAACGATCCAAAACCCGACCTGGCACACCTGCCTGGCGATCGCCGGGTAGTTCTTCGCCTTGAGATTGCGGGTGATCACGGGGCCCAGGATCGGCTCGAAGCTGCTCTTGAGCTTTTGCGGTAGCGAGGCGACCTGCTGCGCGACGTAGTAGACTCCAACCGCGGTCGGCGCTGCGAAAAAGCCGAGGATGAAGATATCGAGCCGCCGGGTGCCCCATTCGATCGCGTCGGCCGTTGCGAGCGGGAGGGCGCGCGCGGTAAGCTGGGCCATCTCGCGCGGTCGCGGCCGCCAGTTCTTGGGCAGCCCATAGGTTCGCAGGAACGACCAAAGCCCCGTCGCCAGTCCCGCATAGATCGACGCCAGATAGGCAAGCGACAGCCCCGATTCGGGGGTCACGAACCACAATGCCCCCGCGAGGATCGAGAGCGTCCACGGCAGCACCACCGAGCGCGCGCGGACGGTCGTCGCGATGTCGAAGCGATAGGCCTGCGCGGCCAGCACGATCTCGGTCAGTGCATAGCCGGGAATCGCGAGCACGATCAGTTGATCGTAGATCGTGTAGTCACCGCTGGGGAACATCGGCGCGGGGACGAACCAGAAGAACGCCGCTGCCGCAAATCCGGCGAGGCCCGCGACGAGCATGCCATCGAACACGAGGTTGGCCGCCTTGCCGCCGTCGCCTTCGGTCAGGCGCTGGGCGAGTCCGCGCTTCTCGCCCATCGAGCAGACGAGGCCTGTCACCTCGACCACCACGAGCGCCGAGGCGTAGCGGCCGAGCGCGGCCGCGCCATAGAGCCGACCGGCGATGAACAGGAACGGCAGCATTCCCGCAAGCCGGATCACGAAGCCGAAGAAGTTCGTCCTGCCTCCCTTGGCGAGTGCGGCGATGTCAGTCTGCCCCGTGTCGGGAGAGGCGCCCGATCCGCTCACGCATCGGTCTCCGCTGCGAGCGGGCGGGCGAGCAGTTCGGCGACGATCTTACGCGCCGGGGCGCCTTGCAGCAGGCGGTAGACCGCGGTGACGATCGGCATCCCGACGCCGTGGCGGGCGGCAAGCTCGGTCAGGACGGGCGCGGTATACGCGCCTTCGGCCACCGTGCGTCGGTCGGCCATCAGCGCCGTGGGGTCGGCGCCTTCGCCCAGCGCCTTGCCGAGGCTGAAGTTGCGGCTCGACGTCGAGGAACAGGTGAGGACGAGGTCGCCGAGCCCGCATAGGCCGGAGAGGGTGTCCGCGCTCGGCCCCCAGCGCCTCGCCGAAGCGGAGCATCTCGGCGTAACCGCGCGCGATCAGCGCGGCGCGGGCGTTCTGTCCGAGGCCGAGACCGTCGACGACGCCGCAGGCGATGGCGAGCACGTTCTTGACCGCCCCGCCGATCTCGGCGCCGGTCACGTCCTCGGAATAATAGGGACGGAATAGGGGGCGGGCGATTTCGCTCGACAACCGATCCCATTGTGCCTCGCCGCCGCCGCAGGCCAGCGTCACCGCGGTCGGCAGGCCGTTTGCCACCTCGTGCGCGAAGGTCGGGCCCGAAAGGACGGCAATCTGAGACGACGGAGCGGCCTCGCTCGCAACCTCGTTCATCAGTCGGCCGGTGCCTGCCTCGATCCCTTTCGAACAAAGCACGAGATCGCGCGGGTGGGCGGGCATCGCCCCGAGCACGGCGGCCATGTGCTGCGCGGGCGTGACGACCAGCAGCGCATCGAGCGGCGCCATATCGGCGAGGTCGCCGGTCGCACGGATCGTCTGGGCGAGCGTCGCCGACGGAAGAAACAAGCTGTTGGTATGCGCGGCGTTGATCTCGTCGATCAGTTCCGGTTCGCGCGCCCACAGCAGGACCTCGCGACCGTCGGAGGCGAGCATCTGCGCGAGCGCCGTGCCCCACGCGCCCGCGCCGAGGACGCCGATCTTCACGCCTTGACCCCTGCGCCGCGCACCGGCTCGGCGCCTGGATCGAGCGGCCAGCGCGGGCGGGCGGCGATGTCGAGCGGATCGGCAGGGAAGCCCGCGGCGAGCCGCTCCTGCCCGGCCCAGGCGATCATCGCGGCATTATCGGTGCAAAGCGCCGGGGGCGGGGCGGAGAACCTCAGCCCGCGATCCGCCGCGACGCGTTCGAGCGCATCGCGGACCGATGCATTCGCCGCGACCCCGCCAGCGACCACAAGCGCACCGACCGGTTCCATTGTGTCGAGCGCGCGGGTGAGCCGATCGACGATGCACTCGATTGCTGCCTGCTGGAAACTCGCCGCGATCTGGGCTGGGGCATATTGCCCGCTCTCGTGCGCGCGCAGGACCGCGCTCTTGAGCCCCGCAAAGCTGAAATGCGGCTCCGCGCTGCCGAGAAGGGGGCGGGGTAGCGGGACGGCGTTCGGGTCTCCTTCACGCGCCAGTCGCTCGACCGCCGGGCCGCCCGGGAAGCCCAGACCGAGTATCTTGGCGGTCTTGTCGAACGCTTCTCCCAGCGCGTCGTCGATCGTGGTAGCGAGGCGGCGGTACTGTCCCACGGCCTGGACCCGCAGGATCTGGCAGTGCCCGCCCGATACCAAAAGCAGCGCGTAGGGGAATTCGAGCGCGGGGTCGGCCAGGCGCGGCGACAGCGCGTGCCCTTCCAGGTGATTGATCGCGAGCAGCGGCACGTCGCCGGCCATCGCCAGCGCCTTTGCGCTGACCAGTCCAACCATGACGCCGCCGATCAGGCCTGGGCCGGCCGTAGCGGCCACCGCATCGAGGTCGGCGAGGGACAGCCCGGCATCATCCAGCACCGCGCCCACCATCGGGGCGATGCGCTCGGCATGGGCGCGGGCGGCGATCTCGGGCACGACCCCGCCATAGGGGGCATGCGCCTCGTCCTGGCTGGCGATGCGCTGGGCGAGAATCGTCCGATCGTCCGCGACGAGCGCGGCCGCGGTTTCGTCGCAGCTCGATTCAATGCCCAGGACCACGCCCATTGCGCTTTCCCTTAAGCCTTTGCTTGGCTACGGCAAGCGCCGCCCGATGACCGTCACCCCCAAATTTCGCCTCGGAACCCGTCGTTCGCCGCTTGCCATGGCTCAGGCGGGGGAGGCGCGGGCGCGGCTGTGCGCAGCGCACGGCTGGACCGAATCCGACGTGGAGCTTGTGCGGGTGGAGACGACTGGAGACAAGGTCCAGGACCGCCCACTAGCTGAGATCGGCGGCAAGGCGCTGTGGACCAAGGAGCTCGACGGCTGGCTGCACGAACGCCAGATCGATGCGGCGGTCCACTCGCTCAAGGATGTCGAAACGCTGCGCCCCGATTTCCTTACGATCGCCGCGGTGCTGCCCCGCGCCGACGTGCGCGACGTGCTGGTGGGAGCGTCGAGCATCGCCGGCATTCCCGAAGGCGCCCGGGTCGGCACCAGCGCACCGCGACGCGCGGCACAGATGCTCAACCGGCGCCCCGACGTTGCAATCGTATCGTTCCGCGGCAACGTCGCCACCCGGATTTCGAAGCTCGCCGCGGGGGAGGCCGACGTGACCCTGCTCGCCGCGGCCGGGCTCGAGCGGCTGGGCGAGAGCGGGGTCGGCACCCCGCTCGAGGTCGACGAATGGCTGCCCGCGCCTTCGCAAGGTGCGATCGCGATCGAGTGCCGCGCCGACGACGAGCGTGCGCGTAGCTTGCTCGGGGTGCTGGATCACCAACCAACCCGCGTTGCGGTGGAGGCGGAGCGCGCACTCCTCGCCGCGCTGGGCGGAAATTGCCATTCGCCGATCGCGGTGCTCACTCGCAGCGAGGGCGCAGCAATTGCGCTGACCGCCGCGCTCTACAGCGCAGACGGAGCCGAGAGAGTCGAAGGAACCGTGACTTTCACGCCAGGCGATGCGGACGGGCCAGCCCGGCTTGCTGCCGACCTGCTCGCGCGCGCAACGCCGGGCATCGCCGCGCTGTTCGCCGGGAGCGAATGAGCCGCCCGCTCGTCATCCTGCGGCCCGAACCGGGTTGCTCGGAAACCCTCGCCGCCGCGCGGCAACGCGGTCTCGACGCCATCGGCGCGCCGCTGTTCGAGGTCGAACCGGTGGATTGGACACTCCGCGATGCGGATAGGGTCGACGCGCTCCTGATCGGCAGCGCGAACGCGTTTCGTCACGGGGGAGAAGGGCTCGGAGCCCTGCGCGCCTTGCCGGTATGGGCCGTCGGCGAGCGCACCGCTGCTGCCGCGCGCAATTGCGGCTTCACGGTCGCGCGAACGGGAAGCGGGGGTCTCCAGAACTTGGTCGAGGAGGCCGCTGCGCCGATCCGGTTCCTGCGGCTGGCGGGCGAAGCGCACATCGCAATCGACCCGCCTGCCGGTGTGAGCATGGTGGAGCGGATCGTCTATCGCGCTGCTCCCCGTCCACTGAGCGAGGCGGCGGCGAGCATTCTCCGCCGGGGAGCCGTGGCGGCACTGCACTCGGCGGAGGCCGCGCGCCACTTTGCCGACGAGTGCGAGCGGCTCGCGATCCCGCGCGCCGGGGTTTCGATCGCCGCGCTCGCTCCGCGCATTGCCGACGCTGCCGGCGAGGGCTGGCAAAGCGTCCGCACGGCGGGCGAGACGAGCGATCCGGCCCTTCTGGAATTGCTCGACGACATGTGCCATTGACCGGATGGGGCGCACCGGGAAACCGGTTCGAATACGGGATACGAATGGTCGATAGTATGTCCACGGGGCGTAGCAGCCCTTCTGCCAAACCGGTGTTGTTTGCGGTCCTGGCGTCGTTTCTGCTGGGCGCTTCGGTCGTCGGGTATTTATCGTGGCAGGGCTATTTCGCGCGGAGCGAGCCAGCCGAGATCGATTTCGATACACGGCCGGTGGCGCTGGAAGAGGCGGCGCCCGAACCCAGTCCGAACCCGACACCGAGCGCGAGCGAATCTGCCAAGGCCGCGGCTGCCGTCGAGCGCGTGGAACAGACTCAGGGCGGGATCGATCAGCGCCTCGCCGCTGCCGAGCAGCGCATCGCCCGGCTCGACCTGCGGGCGCAGGCCGCCGCCGGCAACGCCGCACGGGCGGAGGGCTTGCTGATCGCGTTCGCCACGCGGCGCGCGATCGAGCGCGGGGCAGAACTCGGCTATCTCGGCGACCAGCTGCGTCTGCGCTTCGCGGATGCGCAGCCCAATTCTGTGCAGACGGTGATCGACTTTGCCCGCGACCCGGTGACGCTCGATGTCCTGCTCGCCCGGCTCGACGGGTTGGGCCCCGAGCTCAAGGCGACAAGCAAGCAGCCGACTTTCGCCCGGCTGAGAAATGAACTCGCGAGCCTGTTCGTCATCCGCCGCGAGACGACACCCTCGCCCAGACCGGCTCGCCGGCTCGAGCGGGCGCGCATGTTCCTCGAGACGGGCCGCGTGGACAAGGCGATCGGCGAGGTCGAGCAGCTGCCCGGGGCGGACAACGCCAAGCAATGGCTCGCCGACGCGCGCCGGTATGAGCGGGCGCAGCGGGCGCTCGACCTGATCGAGACGACCGCGGTGCGCGAGCCGCGCCGCCTGCGCGACGGGGAAGGGCGCTCGATCGAGCAGCCGGGCCCGGCAGAGAACGCCAACCCGGCGTAAACGGCTCCGCCGCTGGCACCGGCGGCGACAGACCCCATATGCGAGCCCCATGGTCGCGCAACCAAGCCTCTTTGCCACGCCGCCGGTCGTGCCCGGCCTCGTGTTCCTCGAGAACGCGATAGTCGAAGAGGAGGAGCGCGCGGTCGAGGCGCACATCGATGCCGCGCCGCTTGCGCCGTTCCAGTTCGGGCAATGGGAAGGCAAACGCCTGACCGCGAACTACGGCTCGGCCTACGACTACCAGCGCGGTCGTCCGATCCCGGCCGAACCTCTACCGCAATGGCTCGAGGAACTCCGGTCTCGCCTCGCGCCCCAGGTCGGGCGCGACCCGGCACGCTTCGTCCAGGGCCTGCTGATCCGCTACGATCCCGGGGCCGGAATCGGCTGGCACCGCGACCGGCCGCAGTACGGCGAAGTCATGGGGCTATCGCTCTCGGCACCCGCGGTGCTTCGCCTGCGTCGGAGATTACCGGGCGGAGGGTTCGAGCGCCGTCAGGTCGAACTGCCACGCCGCTCGCTTTATCTTCTCTGTGGCGAAGTACGCGACGGCTGGGAGCACTCGATCGTGCCCATGGACGTGACCCGGCGCAGCGTCACCTTGCGGACGATGCGGGCCTAGCCGGCGATCACACCGTAGAGGTCGTGCGCGTCGGCGTCCTCGACGCGAACTTGCGCGAAATCGCCCTGTTTCAGCGAGGCGGGGACGTTGCGCAAGAAGACCTGCCCGTCGATCTCGGGCGCGTCGGCCTGGCTGCGGGCGGTGGCGCCGATGTCTCCGTCCTCGTCCGGTTCGCCGACCTCGTCGACGATCACGGGCAATATGCGGCCGACCTTGGAGGCGAGCCTTGCGGCGCTGATCCGCTCGGTGACTTCCATCAGGCGCGTGTAGCGTTCCTCCTTCACCGCCTCGGGCACGGGATCGGGCAGGTCGTTCGCCTGCGCGCCCGCCACCGGTTCGAAGCGGAAGGCGCCCACGCGGTCGAGCTGCGCTTCCTCGAGCCAATCGAGCAGGTATCTGAAGTCCTCCTCGGTCTCGCCGGGAAAGCCGACCACGAAGCTCGACCGGATGGTGAGGTCGGGGGCGATGGCGCGCCAGGCCTTCACGCGCTCGAGCACCCTGGCCTCGTTGGCGGGCCGCTTCATGGCCTTGAGCACCTTGGGGCTCGCGTGCTGGAAGGGAATGTCGAGGTAGGGCGTGAGAAGCCCTTCCGCCATCAGCGGGATTACCGCGTCGACGTGCGGATAGGGATAGACGTAGTGCAGCCGCACCCAGGGCGTATCGCCTTCCGGAGTGCGAAGCTGGCCGAGTTCGCGGGCGAGGTCGGTCATGTGCGCGCGGACCTCGTGACCGTGGAACTGGCGCGGCTCGTGCCGGATGTCGACGCCATAGGCGCTGGTGTCCTGGCTGATGACCAACAGTTCCTTCGTTCCCGCGGCGACGAGCCTTTCCGCCTCGCGCAGCACCGCGTCGATCCGGCGGCTGGCGAGCTTTCCGCGCAGCTGCGGGATGATGCAGAACGCGCAGGAGTGATTGCAGCCTTCGGATATTTTCAGGTAGCTGTAGTGGCGCGGCGTCAGCTTCACATCGGGTTGCGGGATCAAGTCGATGTACGGCCCCTGGCTCGGCGGAGCGGCCTCGCGCACCGCCTCGACCACCGCCTCGTACTGGTGAGCGCCGGTCACAGCCAGGACTTGCGGGAAGCGCGCGCGAATCACGTCGGCTTCCTCGCCCATGCACCCGGTCACGATCACCCGGCCGTTCTCCGCGATCGCCTCTCCGATCGCCTCGAGACTTTCCTCCTTGGCGCTGTCGAGAAAGCCGCAGGTGTTCACCAGCACGACGTCGGCGCCGGCATAGTCGGGGCTCATCGCGTAGCCGTCGGCGCGCAGGGAGGTGAGGATACGCTCGGAATCGACGAGCGCCTTGGGACAGCCGAGGCTGACCATTCCGACCTTCTTCTGGTCGGGGATCGTCGTTGTGATGGCAGAGGTCATGGCGGGCGCGCCCCTACACCTCATTGATCGATTGCGCTACACCGCACGAAGATAACATATGACAAGGAAAGGGTCGCGACGGTGGGACCGGTGAATTGGATAGGCGTGTTCATCGCCACGCTCGTGGCGGGCGCGCTCGCGGTCGCATGGTTCGGACCGCTGTTCGGGCGCGAAAAGAAGCGCAATGTTGCCGGCAACCGGGTGATGGTACCAGCGCGGCCGGAGCGCCTTTTCGCGCTTACGGCCCTATTGCTTCTGATCACGGCGACGATGCTCGGTCACATGTTCGCGCGGGTGGGTGCGGCGACGCTGGCGGCGAAGCCCTGGCTCTTTTTCATGATGAGCGGAGGGCTTGCGATTGCTTTCGTGATACCCGCGCTGTGGATCAGCTTCAGCCATATTCGCGTGCCGACGCGGGTGGCGCTGATCGACGCGGGGTACTGGCTGACCGCTTACCTTGCGATGGGACTGGTGTTCTTCCTGTTGAGCTAGTTCTCCGTTTCCGCAGTCGGCACGATTTCGACGACCACGTCTCCTTCCTGCAGAGGCCCGCACTCCCAGTAGCCGCGGGCTGTCTCACCGCGGTAGACCCTGAGACCGCGGCCGCCTCCGGCCAACTCGTCGATGGATTTGCCGAATTCTTCGGGCAAGACCGGGCGCTCCACGAGCTGTACCCGTCCGCCGAACGAGGCGAGGTCGGCCATGTAGTCGGCGATATGACTTCCCTGCGCACTGCCTGCGAGCAGCAGGCCGGTGAAGCGGACGGGGTTGATCACGTTGTCGGCACCCGCCTGCCGCGCCAGCAGCTCGTTGTCGGCCGCGCGCACGACGACGCTGATGGGGACCTTGGGCGCGAGGTGGCGCACGGTGAGCACGATCAGGATCGAGCTGTCGTCCCGCCCGGCCGATACCAGCACGGTCGAGGCCTCGGCGATGCGCACCGCGACGAGGTTCTCGTCGCGGCTCGCATCGGCCTCGATCACGTTGCACCCCAGTGCTTCGGCTTCCGCGAGCCGATCGGAGGAGGGATCCATCACGACGATGCACGAAGGGTCCGTTCCGCGCTCGATCAGTTCGTGCACGGCCTCGGAGCCGGAAATGCCGAAGCCGAGCACCACGATGTGGTTCCGAAGGCGTTCCTGAATGCGCGCCATGCGCCACTTCTCCCAGCTTCTGCGGATGACGAAATCGTAGGCCGCGCCCACGAATATGAACAGCACGGCAAATCGGATCGGGGTGACGATCACCGCCTCCACCATTCGCGCCCGGTCCGAAATCGGGGCGATGTCGCCGAACCCGGTGGTCGTGATCGAGATCATCGTGAAATAGACGACGTCGAGGAAAGTGATGTGCCCGTCGAGATTGTCGACAAGGCCCTCGCGGTCCCACCAGTGGATCATCACCACCATGAAGACGAGCCCGAGCGCGAGCCCCAGCCGGATGCCGAGATCGGCCCAGACGGGCATCTTGAGTGCCCGGCGCAAGGGCTGGAAGCGCGGCCCGACGTAGGTGCGGCGAGGACGATCGGGCTTTTTGCTCACCGCTCGATGACGCCCATGGGGTCGACCGGCTTACCGTCGTGGCGGACGGTGAAGTGAACCTCGGTCCCGGTAGCTTCGCCCGAGTGTCCGGCGAGACCGATCCGCTCGCCTGTCTTGACGACTTCGCCCATCTCGACCGTTATCCTGGCGAGGTGGCCGTAAGCGCTCTTCCAGCCATTGCCGTGGTCGATGGTGACGAGCCGGCCGAAGCGCGGATCGTGGTGCGAAATCCCGCTGACCGTCCCGCTCGAGGCAGCGCGGACCATGTCGAGCGGATTGGCGGCGAAGTCGACACCGTCGTGGCCCTTGCCGTCGCCGCGAAGGGTGAAGCCGAGCAGCACTTTCCCGTCGTGCGGGCGGCGGAAATAAGGCTGGGCACGAACCTCCGGCTGCGCGCTCGCCCTGGGCGCTTCGACGAGGGCAGGGATGATCAGTTTTTGCCCCGCCTTGATCGTGCCGTCGGCGCCGAGCCCGTTGGCGATCGCGATCCGGTCGAACGGTACGCCGTAGCGCCGGGCGATGGCATAACCGGTTTCGCCGGGTTTCACCGTATGCATGTGCTGGCGCGGAACGACGAGCGACTGGCCTGAGCGGACATCGTAGGGCTCGGAGAGTCGATTCGCCTCGGCGATCACGGAAGCCGGCACCCCGGCGCGCTCGGCGATACCCGACAGTGTCTCGCCCTCGGCTACGACGTGCACGGTTTCGGTTTTCGGGTCGGCCGCACCGGTCGCGAGAAAGAACGCCGAGAGCAGGAGGGCAACCCGCCGCAGCATCAGCCGAACCTTTCCGCAAGCGCGCCGAGCGAGGAATGGTGCGTGAGGTCGAGCTGGAGCGGGGTCACCGCGACGTAACCATCGTTGATCGCCTCGAGGTCGGTGCCGTGATCGAGCGTGTGCTCGATCGCTTCGAGCCCGAACCAGTAATAGGGATAGCCGCGCGGATCGCGTCCCTCGACCACGCTACCCCTCGAATAGTCGTGAAATCCTTGTCGTACGACGCGGATTCCATTGACTTTATCGGCCGAAAGGGCCGGAAAGTTTACGTTGACGAGCGTGCGCCTGGGAAGCGGAGCATCGAGCAGCGGTCCGAGCACTTTCGCTCCCCATGCACGCGCGGCGTCGAAGGGCACGGCGTCGCCCATGCCCTCGGCCGCATAGACCTGGCTCAACGCGATCGAGCGGATTCCCGCGAGCGCGCCCTCGATCGCCGCGGAGACGGTGCCGGAGTAAGTGACGTCGTCGCCGAGGTTTGCGCCGCGATTGACGCCCGACAGGATCACGTCGGGCGGCCCGTCCATCACCTTGCGCAGACCCAGCGTGACGGCGTCGGTGGGCGTCCCGGTAACCGAGAAACGCCGCTCGCCGTGCTTGCGCAGCCGCACCGGCCGGGTGAGCGTGAGCGAGTGCCCGGCGCCCGATTGCTCCTCGCTGGGCGCGCAGATCCAGATATCGTCGGTGAATTCCCGCGCGATCGCCTCGAGCACCTCGAGCCCGGGCGCGTGGACGCCGTCGTCGTTGGTCAGCAGGATGCGCATCAGGCGGCCGGCTCCAGTTTCTCGAGACCGCCGGCCCAGGGCTTGAGCGCCTCGGGCACCAGGACCGAGCCGTCTTCCTGCTGGTAATTCTCGAGCACTGCCACCAGCGTCCGGCCGACTGCGAGACCCGATCCATTGAGCGTGTGAACGAACGCCGGTTTGCCGTTTTCGTCGCGGTAGCGTGCGTTCATCCGCCGCGCCTGGAAATCGCCGCACCAACTGATCGAGCTGATCTCGCGATAGGCGGATTGGCCCGGCAGCCACACCTCCAGGTCGAAAGTCTTCTTTGCGCCGAAGCCCATGTCGCCGGCGCACAGCAACATCGTGCGATAGGGCAGCTCGAGCCGCTCGAGGATCGCTTGCGCGCTGCGCAGCATGTGCGCGTGCTCGGCCTCGGCATCCTCGGGACGGCAGATCGATACGAGCTCGACCTTGTCGAACTGGTGCTGGCGAATGTAGCCGCGGGTATCGCGCCCCGCCGAACCGGCCTCGGAGCGGAAGCACGGCGTCAGCGCGGTCAGCCGCATCGGGCCGTCGAGATCGACGATCTGCTCGCGCACCGAATTGGTCAGGCTGACCTCGCTCGTGGGGATGAGCCAGCGACCGTCGGTCGTCGCGAAGGAATCCTCGGCGAACTTGGGAAGCTGGCCGGTGCCGTACATCGCCTCTTCGCGTACGAGCAGCGGCGTTGCGCACTCGAGGTAGCCGTGCTCGCCGGTCTGCACGTCGAGCATCATCTGCGCGATCGCGCGCTGGAGGCGGGCCATCTGGCCGCGAAGGAAGGTGAAGCGCGCGCCGGCGATTGCGGCGCCGGTCTCGAAGTCGAGGCCCAGAGCGGGACCGATGTCGGCGTGTTCCTGCGGATCGAACGCGAAATCGCGGCGCTCGCCCCAAGTGGCTACTTCGACGTTTCCGGCTTCGTCCTCGCCCTCGGGTACGTCACCGGCGGGGAGGTTGGGGAGGGCGGCGAGCAAATCGTTGCGTGCGGTTTCGGCGGCGCGCTCCTCGTCCTCGACGGCGGGCAGGTCGGTCTTGACCTGGGCGACTTCGGCCTTGAGCGCCTCGGCCGCGTCCTTGTCGCCCCGGCCCATCGCCGCGCCGATGGCCCTGGACGCCTCGTTACGTCTGGCGAGCATCTCCTGCGCGCGGGTCGCGGCCGACCGGCGCACGTCGTCGAGCGCGAGAATCTTGTCCGCCATCGGCTCCGCACCGCGCCGGGCGAGGGCCGCATC
Organism: uncultured Alphaproteobacteria bacterium; assembly: GCA_963728375.1. Taxonomy (GTDB): domain Bacteria; phylum Pseudomonadota; class Alphaproteobacteria; order Sphingomonadales; family Sphingomonadaceae; genus Tsuneonella. Next base: position 427,291 of record CAVSJL010000001.1, on the reverse strand, counting down.
GAAAGCCGCGGGATCGTCACGGATGAGCCGTATGTCGTGCATGGGCGCGGCCTATGCCTCAGCGCCGGGGCGAGGGCAATGCGGGAACCTGCACCGCGCCCGGTGGTAACCTTTGAGCGCTGAACGGCTAAAAACAGGGGCCGAAACTGGAACAGATCGACATCCTCCCGCCGCGGCGCACGCCGTTTATCGGCATCCTCGACCGGGCCCTGCGCTTCGGGAGGAGCGTCGGCGCAATCGCTCCCGCGAAGCTGACGAAGGGCGAACTGCTGGACCAGGCCCGCGAGGCGACGGGCCTCGATGATTTCGGCGATCCGTGGTTCGAAGGACCGATGGATGTCCTGCTTGAGGCGGTTCGTGGCGAGGCCCGCCTGAACGATGCCGGCACACTCGCCGCGGAAAAGCAGTTTCACCACGTGCTCCGCGACAGGCTCTACACCCAGATGTGGTTCAACCGGCATCCGGAAATTCTCGCGCGACCGATACCGCATCCGGTAGTGATCGTCGGGCCAATGCGCTCGGGGACGACGCGGTTGCACCGCCTGCTCGCCGCCGACCGCCGGTTCGCGCACTTGCGCAGCTTCGAGACGATCAGCCCGGTCCCGCGTCCCGAGTTCGAGGAAGTGCTAGCAGGCCAAGCGGAAGATTTCCGTCCCAAGCTTGCGCGCCGCATCCTCAAGGTCGCGCGCCTTGCCAATCCGCGCACACTCTCAATTCACCCGACCGGCCCCTTCGAACCCGAGGAAGAGCTCGGTCTGCTCGTTGCGAGCATGTGGGGGATGAAGCACGAAGCGCAGTGGACGGTGCCGACCTACGGCCGCTGGTGCGAGGGCGAGGATGCAACGCCGGCCTATCGCCATATGGCCGACCTCCTGCGGCTGGTGGGATGGTCGCAGCAGGAGAGTTCGCTGCGACCATGGATTCTCAAGACCCCGCAGCATATGCTTGATTTACCAGCGTTGTTGAAGGTCTTTCCCGATGCGCGGCTGATCTTCACCCACCGCGATCCGCGCAAGGTCGTCGGCAGTGCCGCCTCGCTCGCGTGGAACCAGACGATCATCTACTCCGACCACGCAAGGCCCGAAGAGGTAGGTCGCGAGTGGCTTCGCAAGACCGAGTTGATGACGGCGCGCATGATGGAAGCGCGAAAGGCAATCCCGGCCGACCGCATGATCGACGTCCAGTACGAGGAGATGGATCGCGACTGGAAGACGACCATGTCCCGCATCTATCGCTTCCTCGGCCTCGAAATGGAGAGCGCGATTCCCGGGATGGAGCGGTACATCGAACGCAGCCGCGCGCTCAAGCGCAGGCCGCACCGCTACAGCCTGAGCGAGTTCGGGCTCCACGGCGATGCGGTGTACGAGCGCCTTGGCGAATACATCGAGCGGTTCGACGTTCCGATCGAGCACAAGACCGCGGACGTTAGGCCTGTTTCAGAAAAGAGCCTGAGTTTACTGCCTGGCCTCGATCACGACAGCGTCGGAAATCGGATCGTATCGGATCGCCACTTCGCGTGTCCGCAACGCGCTGAGCGGAACGCGAGCCGCAGTTTCCCGCTCGAGCGAGGCCGACAGCGACGGAGCCCGGTCGCCAAGCAAATCGGCAAGCGCACGGCGGTCGACCGATACGGAAGCGCCTTTCCCGACCGCGAGTTCGACTGCTCCCAAGCGGTCTCCACCCAGGATCACGGGCTTCGTCGCCAGAACGACGTCGTTCGCCTCTAGCGTGCCGCCGCTTCCGAACTCGCGGATGTCGAATGCTTCCGGGAACTGCGCACGTCCCAGGCGGTCCGCTGCTCGTGCCGGTTTTTCACTCGGGATCTCCAGAACGGCACTAGATGCCGCATCGGCGCTCTCGATGGGGGTAGGTATCGTGCTCGAACTCGAGGGCGACTGGCTGCAGCGCGTTTCCTATTTTCCCGACCGGCGCCGCGGGCGGAAGAGCAAACCGAAGAGGATAGGCACGATCGGCCGGGACCGGTGCCGGCACCAAGGATTTCGCCCCCGTGCCGGCAGCCCTCCATTCGGCCAGCACACCCGCCTGAACTCCCCACACGACCAGGATCGCCGCGCATCCTGCCGCGAACCCGATCAGTGCCGTCCCTGATTTCCTGAGCACTCCCAAGCGACAGTCCTTCAGCCGCGAAGGGTATCCCTCTCGCCAGACAAGGGTCCGTCAATCCAGCCCCTTGCGCAAGGGGCTTGTTGCGTGGCGCGTTCCCATATCGATGGCTTCGATACCGTGTCCCGAAACGGGACTTCGAGCCTATTCTTCTCGAGATACCAGAAACTTGGACCCGTCGGCCGATAGAAGGTTAATTTCCTTGTAAGGGTGTTAGATTCCTGTTCTGTTTCACCTAACGAACAACTCGTCGCGATCCAGAGGCAGATGAACGCTCCTCACGCGACCAAAAACAGGGCCGCAAGATTGGACAACTTGGAACGGGGGCGCGTGCGCTCTTCGTCCGAGCCGCTTCGGCTGACCAGTCTTGCTGCGTGTCTCACGGATGCCCGCAACGCGAGGTTGGTACGAAATGGAACTGCACGACAACGGACCCGAAAAGTTCGGTGAAGACGATTCCGCCGCTCTGCAGAACGGAGCGGACACCGCCCCGGCTGAGGGCACCGGCGTCATGCGCGTGCTGATTGCCGATGCTGACGGGACCGTGGTTCTGCCTGCCGGCACCGAGCTCGGCGATATTCAGATCGACGGCCGCGACCTGATCGTCATCGGCGCGGACGGCGTTCGCTATGTCATCCCCGATGGCGCCATCATCGTGCCGCAGCTCGTGATCGGCGACGTTGCGATCCCGCCGCTCAACCTCGCCGCGCTGCTGGTCGGGAACGAGCCTCAGCCTGCCGCGGGCAACGCCCAGAGCTCGGGCGGCAACTTCGCGAGTGCCGTCGGGCCGATCCAGGCGGCGTATGGCCTTGGCGACCTGCTTCCCTATACCGAGTTGAACTTCCCGCAGCCTGAAGAGCAGGAGATCATTCCTGCACTGATCGATCGCGAACCGGGAATCACGATCATTACCGTCGACCAGCCGGTCGGCGCGCAGTCGGCTACGGCGACTGTCGCCGAAGCGGGCCTTCCTTCGCGTCCCGGCGAACCCGCCGGGTCCGATGCGGCCGCGAGTAGTGAGACGACGAGCGGCACCATCGTCTTCAATTCGCCCGACGGCGTGGCATCGATCACCATCAACGGAGCTGGCATTCACCGGCGTTGGCCAGGTCATCTCCGGCCCGCGCGGCGATCTCACGATCACGAGCTACGACCCCGTCACCGGGACGATCGGCTTCTCTTATACCCTCACCGACAACCTGCTGAACGCGACGCTCGCCGATCAGTTCGACGTTTCGATCACCGATCCCGACGGCGATGTTGCGATGGCCACGCTGACCATCAACGCGATCGACGATGCGCCTGTCGCGCGAAACGACACCGATTCGGTTGAGGCGGGAAGCTATGCGCCGGAGAGCGGAAACGTCATTACCGCCGCCGGGACGACCAGCGGTGCTTCCGGCGCCGATACTACGGGAGCGGACGGCGCGACGCTGACGAACATCGCCAGCAACAACGTCGCGGCGAACACCGACGCCACGTTCGATTCGTCGGGCAATCTCGAAGTTGCCGGTCAGTACGGCACGCTCGTGATCAAGGCTGACGGCAGTTACACCTACACCCGCGCGGCGGGCACGCCTGGAGGTGTTTCCGACGCCTTCACCTACACGCTGACCGATGGCGACGGATCGACCTCGACCGCCACGCTCACGATCGACATCGGCGATGCGACGCCGGTCATCACCTCGGTCCCGCCGACGGGCGATTACGACGCCGGAACGCTCGTCTACGAATCGGGACTTCCGCCGCGCACGGGCGAGGCGGCGGGCACAGACGCACCCGCGCCGACCGAGACGACCAGCGGAACGGTCACATTCGCAGGTGGCGATGGTCCGGTCACGGCAACGATCAACGGGGTCGCGGTAGCTCCCGGCGCAATCGTGACGGTGCCCGGCGTCGGCACGCTGGTCATCGACACCTTCGATCCCGCGACCGGCGAACTGACTTATACGTTCACGCTGGCCGACAACACCTCGGGCGACAACACCAGCACTTCGTTCGATGTCGTCGTGACGGACGTCGACGGCGATGCGGCCCCCGGTACCTTCGTGATCGCGATTCAGGACGATGCGCCGCAGGCTATCGACGACTCCGCGACGCAGACGGTCGAAAACGCGCCTGTCAGCGTCAACGTGCTGGCCAACGACATTCAGGGCGCCGACAGCGTCCAGCCCTCGACCGTGCAGCTTGTCGATGGCACGCTCAGCGGTACCGGCACCCTCGTCAACAACGGCGACGGCACGTTCACCTACACCCCGGGACCAAACGAGAGCAATCAGGTCACTTTCGACTATTCGATCACCGACGGTGACGGCGATTCCTCCATTGCAACGGTTACCATTGCGCTGGTTGGCGATTCGACGCCGGTGGTGGGCCAGGGGCCGAATCTGTCGGTCGACGAAGACGGTTTCGCCAACGCGAACGTCGACGCCAGCCCGCTGCAGGCCGACCCGGCGGAATTCGACGCCGGTGAGAACCTGATCGACAGCGGCAGCGTCACGGTGACGTTCGGCGGCGATGTTCCCGCCAACCTGGCGGCCTCCATCGTGCTGCTGGACGACCCAGCCTACGACGGCCAGCTGAAGACTCTCGACGGGAACCCCGTCACGTTCGCGGTCGAAGGCGGCGTACTCGTCGGCCGCGACAGCGGCGGTGCGGAGGTCATTCGGGTGACCGTGACCGGTGCTGTCGCGGGACCGAACCCGGGTGAAGTCGTCTATACTTACGCGACACAGCTATCGCAGCCCGTCGAGCACGCAAGCGCCGGTATCGAGGATCTGGCGACCCTGACCGGTGTGACCTTCCGGGTCACCGATCTCGACGGCGACTCCGCGACGGGCAGCTTTGCGGTTTCGGTGCGCGACGACGTCCCGACCGCGCTCGACGAGGCCGGTGGATCGGTCGCCGAGGGCGCGACGGTTTCCGGCACGCTCGATTTCGTCGCCGGCGCCGACGGCGCGGCGGTAACCGCAATCGATGGCACTACGCTCGTTTTCGGTGCCGACGGATACAGCCAGGCCGTTACACTGTACGATGCGACCGACGCCGTCGCGGTGGGAACGATCGTCGTAAAGGCGGACGGGACTTATTCGTTCACCGCCGCCGATCCGCTGAACAACCCGATCGGCGCACTTGCCAGCTTTACCGTCACCGATGGCGACGGGGATGCGACCACCGCCAACATCACCTTCTCGATTACCGACGCGAACACGCCCACTGGCGGTACCGCGCAAGCGGCGGTCGACGACGATGGGCTTGGCGGCGGTAACCCGGCGTCGACCACTTTCGATCTCGCGACCGACACGGGGGACGCGCTGGCGGATAACGACGAATCGACCTTCGCCGGCACTTTCGCCTTTACCGACGGCGGCGATTCGCCTGCCACGATCACCTTCGCTGCCGCAGTCGACGGCTCGTTCGCGATCGTCGGAACAGAGCGCGTGGAATACGCCGTTTCGGGCGACACGCTGACGGCAACCGTTGCGGCACAGGATACTGGCGGCGCCGCACAGGACCGCGCGGGCACCACGCTGTTCACCGTGCAGATCACCGATGCGACCGCTGGCACGTACCTCGTCACGCTGGTCAACAACATCCTCCATGAGGGTGGGCCGAACGCGGAGAACCCGGTCGGGTCCGACGCGGCCGCCTCCATCGGGTTTACCGTCACTGACAGCGACGGCTCGACCGCGCCGACGACCCTCGCGATCACGTTCGACGACGACGCGCCGACTGCCTCCACGGTCTCGGTCACGCAGGCGACCGAAAACGCCGCGTTCCAGGTCGATATCACCGGCAGCTATGCCGCGGGCGCAGACGGGGTCGACCTGTCGAAGGTGACATGGACCCAGCCTACGCAGGGCACCGTTGCTTACGACGGCGCGGGCCACTTCACCTATACCCCCACTGCGGGCGCGGGGAGCGCCAGCCTTGGAGACAGCTTCACCTACACGGTGGTCGACGGTGACGGCGATACCGCGACAGCGACCGTGAACGTCACCCTGCAGCCGGACTCGGCGCCCGTTGCGGCCGACGCGGCGGCTCATATCGACGACGACGGCCTGCCCGCCGGCAATCCCGCGAGCAATCCGGCTGGGACCGACGACAATCAGAACGCCGGAGAGACCGGCGCAGGCACTGCGAGCGAGGCAATCTGGACCGGATCGCTCGCGGTCCAGCCGGGCGCTAACGATACGCCGCTGACCTACACACTGGCTTCGGCGGCGGGCACCGGTTCGGTGGGCACCGAAGCGGTCGACTTTACCTACGACGAGACCTCGCACACGCTAACCGCCACCGTCGCTGCGGGTGAGGCGCGCGCGGGAACGGTGCTGTTCACCGTCGCGATCACCGATGTGAACACCGGCGCCTATGCCGTCACGCTCCAGAACCCGATCATGCACCCGTCGCTGGACGGACAGCCGGGCGACAATACCGAGAACAACGTCTCGGTCGCGCTGACTTTCACCGTCAGTGACAGCGACCCGGCGGCCGATAGCGATACCGGCACGCTGACGATCGACTTCGACGACGACACTCCGACGGCGAGCGCCGTCAGCGCGAGCCAGGGGTCCGGGAACGCGTCGTTCGACATCGTGCTTGCGGGCCAATTCAATGCCGGCGCCGATGGCCTTGCCTCGATCATCTTTACGCAGCCCTCGCAGGGCTCGGTTGTGCTCAACGGCACGACCTTCACCTACACGCCCTCGGCGGGTGCGGGGAGCGGGGGCAACACGAGCGACAGCTTCACCTACACGGTGACTGACGCCGACGGCGACAGCATCACGCAGACTGTCTCCGTCACGCTCCAGGCCGACACGACGCCGAAGTTCGACACGGCGTCGGATCTGACGGTGGATGAGGACGGATTCATCACTGCGAACGTGGACAATGGGCAGGCGAATCCGACCGAAGTGACCGGCTCGAACAGCCTGACCGATGCCAGCGGCGTGGCGGTGTTCGACTTCGGCAACGACCTTCCGGCGGTGCTGGCCGGGTCGGCGGTGCTGGTCGATACCACGGCGCTCGACGGCCAGCTGACGACGCTGGCAGGCGATCCGGTCGTATTTGCGCTTGAGGGTGGCGACCTGGTGGGCCGCGCGGGAAGCGATGCGGGCGCCGAGGTGATCCGCATCAGCCTGACCGGCGCGAGCGCGGGGGCCAACCCGGGCGAGGTGAACTACACCTACTCGACGACCCTGTCGCAGCCGGTGACGCACACGACGAGCGGCACCGAGGATACGGCGACGCTGACGGGCGTGACGATCCAGGTCACCGATCTCGACGGCGACAAGACAACGGGCAGCTTCGACGTGAGCGTGCGGGACGACGTTCCCTCGCTCGACGTGACCGCGGGCGCCGAGAGCGGCGTGGTGCTGGAGACGCACGATGCGCTCACCGACGGTGTTCCGACCGCTAGCGACAGCGCGATGTCGACGGCGAACTTTGCAAACGTGTTCGGACTGACGTTCGACAAGGGCGCAGACGGCGGGGCCACGCCCACACTGTCGTACTCTCTGGACCTCAAGACCGACGGTGGGTTGTCGGGCCTGTCGAGCCATGCCGCGGCGATCTACCTCTATCAGCTCGACGACCACACGGTAGTCGGCTCGACCTCTGCGAGCGACCCGGGTGCGATCGACGGCAGCGCGGTGTTCTCGGTGAGCGTGGCGAGCGACGGCACGGTAACGCTGACGCAGTACAGCCAGGTCGACCATCCGGCCGAGGCGACCACCGATGCGCCGTTCGCGGACCAGTTCGCGAGCCTGGTGGACGATCTGATCACGCTGACCGCAAGCTCGTCGCTGACCGATGGGGACGGGGATACGGCGTCGGACAGCGAGACGATCGATATCGGTGCGAACCTGCACTTTGCCGATGACGGCCCGAGCCTGGTCGGCGGCGTGACGGCGGCGAGCGGGGTCTCGATCGACGAGACGACGGCGGGGCCGCCGGCGAGCTTCGGCGCGAGCGGGATCGTCGCGACCTCGCTGGGCGCGGCAATCACCTATAGCGAGGCTTTCGGGGCCGATGGTCCGGCGAATGGCGGGGGTCTGAGCTACACGCTCGACATCACCGGTCCGGGCGGCGCCACGCCGTTCACGACGGCGGTGGGCGACTACGCGGTGACGCTGGTCCAGGTGGACTCGAACACGATCGAGGGTCGCTACACCGATAGCGGGATGGTGGTACACACCGCGTTCCGGCTCGACATCGCAGGCGACGGCGGGCTGACGCTAACGCAGTTCGTGGCGCTCGAGCACACGGTCGACGGGAACACCGCGGCGGCTTACAACGATGCGCTGTACCTGACCGCCGACGGCACCGCGACAGGCACGAGCCTGGTAAGCGCGGGCATCACGGTGACCGACTTCGATGGCGATACGGCGAGTGGCAGCGCGGCGATCGGAGCGAACGTGACCTTCCGCGACGATGGCGTGGACGCGGTCAGCGACGGCGGCCTCGTCGCCTCTGGCAGCAATGCGCCGATCATGGGCAACGTGCTCGCCAATGACTACCGCGGCGCGGACGGGTCGTCGATCACCGCGGTGAGCAACGCGGACGCGGGGACCGCCGGCACGCTAGCCGGCAACGAGATCACGATCCAGGGCGAGTACGGCCAGCTGGTGGTGAACGTGAACACCGGCGCCTATACCTACACCCGCGATGCTGGTGCGGGCGGCGGCGAGCAGGACGTGTTCACCTACACGCTGACCGACAGCGACGGCGACTTCGACACCGCGACGCTGACGATCGATATCGGCAACCTCGCGCCGGTGGCGACGAGTGCGCAGGCGACGGTCGACGACGACGGGCTGGCAAACGGGATCGCCGGCGGCACCGGCGACATCGACGCGAACAACCCGGCCGGCCGCACGGCGGACGCGGGTCCGAACACGACCGAGAGCGTGTTCTCCGGCACGCTCGGCGGAACGCCGGGCGACGGGACCAACACGTTCACGTTCCTTGCCAGCCAACCGGCGGGCGCGGCGACGGTCGGGCAGGAAACGGTGAGCTATACGGTATCGCCGGACGGCTCGCTGCTGACGGCGACGATCACCAGCTCGCCCACCGGGACGCAACGGCACGCTGTTCACCGCCCAGATCACCGATCAGACCACCGGTGCCTACACGCTGACGCTGGTGCAGCCGGTGCTTCACGCGACGCTGAACGGCCTTGCAGGCGACAACACCGAGAACGATGCCAGCATCGACCTCGCCTACCAGATCACCGATCAGGACGGCGATTCCAGCGTGTCGGCCGGCACTCTCAACGTCCTGTTCAACGATGATACCCCGGCAGCCTATTCGCCCGAGGCGCTCGCTTCGACCACTGCCACCGGGGTCAACATCGGCTGATCCGGCGATCAACGGACTGGCCGACAACCTCTTGGTCGCCGACGGTTCCCGGGGAAGTCTCGTTCAATTCGCCACTCGAATGCGCCGCAGGCATTCGATATCGGCGGCAGGCCTCACCTTCAACAGCGCGCCAACCTCTATTACGACCCTAAGTCGGCCGATGGCCTGACCGTGCTGGACGCGCGTACACCGGCGCCACGCCCGGCAATGGTACGACTGGTCTATGAAATCGATCTCAACCCGCGACCAGATCAGTACACGATCGATCATGAATGTCAGTCAACTCGATCCACCGCAACGCTGGTGCCGATCCGACGAACCTTCCTTCGTCGGCGGCAACGTCGACGCTGAGGCCGACTTTCCCGACACCAGTCCACGACTTCCTGCTGACCACCCAGTCGGAGCTGGCGACCGTGACACCAACACGACCAGTATCCGTGTGGGTCGGTGGCGGCCTCGACGGCGGTGGACTTCAACGAGGGCGTCCGGATCGACTTCGTGACGAACCTGGGTCGGTCACCCGGTTCGAAGACGGCCAACGGCGGTTACGGCACCGATTTCGGCGCCGGCACTCTGGCAAACCGCGATCACACGTTCAGCGGTCACTACAACTCGAACGGCTCCAGCGTGCATCACGCAGGAGAACGGCGCCAATGTGACCGCGAACTTCGCAGCCTTTGACGACAACAACGCAAACACCGTGGTCGGCGACGGTACACCCGACACGGTCACCGGTATCACCATCACCTATTTCGGGGTCATTTTTTCGAACCCATCGACGGGCCAACGATGTCACCGTACGCCACGACGACGCCGACCAACTACTATGATTCCAACGGGCACCCTGGTCGATCCGGCCAATTATGCCAGCCGGGTAGGTCAATGTCACGGCATCGATGGCGTATTCACCATCGTGCATTTGCCGGACTGGTACCGAATTCGAGATTTCTTCACCGCTTCGTCGACACCAGTCTGTAGTCACCGCACTGCGCTCGACCGGACCGTATTCAAGATTGCCGGCTGTCGGTGCATCGATCAACGCACTGAGTGCCCGGTAATTCTTCAGCATGCCGATCTCGTATATCGGACGCCGATGGCGATATCGCCGGCGGCACCAGCATCTCGGTTAGCCTGAGCTCCGGCCGCCCGATCGTTCTCGACCTGAACGGCGACGGTATCGCCTTTCCCTCGATCGATGACGGGCGACTTCGATTACGGCCACGGGGAAGTGTCGTACTGCCTGGGCCGGACGGGGATGATGGCATCGCTCTGCCGTCGATCTAACGGCAGCGGCACGCGTCGACGAGCCTCGCGAATTCGTCGTTCGGGGTGAACGCTCTGTCGGACCTCGCAGGGCTTGCCGTACAATTTGATTCGAATGATGACGGGTTCTGGACGCCAACGATGCCGACTTCGCGAAGTTCGGCGTCTGGCAGGATGCCAACGGAAATGGAGTGACCGAAGCCGGCGAGTTCCAGTTTCGCTGACGGACGCGGGCATCGTATCGATCTCCGCTCAAGTCTGACGGTGCGGCTATTCAAGCCGCCGACGACGATGTCACCATTTTGGGTACCGTCCACCTTCACCCGGGCGGACGGCACGTCCGGTTCGCTCGCCGACGCTGCTTTCGCTACGGCTGCGAAATCCGCGCAGCGCGCCGCGGAAATGCTCACGGCCGCAGCCCTCGCAGGGCTCGCCTGAACGCAGCTGCCGGTTGCCGCGCAGCCGGCGGTGCCGCCCGCCGAGCATGCCGCGGCACTGCCGACGTTCCAGTCGAGCCGAGGCGGCTGTGTCCTGCCCGCAGTCGCATCCAGCGGGCCGGAAAATAGCCGACCCACACTTGCTCGACAGCACCGCGCACGAGGCTCTGCCAACTTGCAGATGCCACACAGCACATCAGCGGCGAGACGAGCGAAGCGCGCTTCATCGCCAACGACAGTGCGTTCGATCACTCGCCCTTTCGCCGGCCTGGCTCAGGCGAACTACGGGTCCGAAGGTCGCGCAAGTTTCACCGACTTCTTTGCCGATGCCGGTGCGCAAGGGACGATGCAGGCGCTGCTGTCGATTGCGCCGCAGGCGCCGATCGTACCGCTGGTTCGCCGGCTACCTGGCGCAGGCGGCGATCGACAACGCGGTATCGGACATCAAGGGAGAGGCGCTGGTCGACACGATCGTCGAGCACTTCGCTGCCGACGCCGGGCATGGAGCCGACGCGCGGCGTCGGTTGCCGCCGCCCCTCACGTCGATGTCACTCCCTTCATGCTGATGCAGGGCATTGGCGGAGCGGGAGCCGAGTTCGCCGCAATGATCAATCTACCCGATGCCCACGACGACGCGAGCATGCTCGCGGCGGCGCAGGCCTGAACTTCGAGGAACGGGGGTACCAATGAGAAAGACGCTTGTATCGACAGTGGCAATCGCTGTCGCGGCAATCGCAGCACCGGGCCAGGCTCAGGACAGTTCGCTGTCCGGGCTCGACCTTCCCACGCTGCGATCCGAAATCCAGCAACGCTATGACGCCGCGCTTGCCCTGACGACCGATCCAGCGGTCGTGGCGGCAAACGATTCCCGTTTCGTCTGGGCGAACGAGGCGAAGGCGCAATGCGCTATCGCGCTCGGCTATCTCAAGTCGTCGACACGCGACGAGACAAGCATCGGCAAGTGCGAACTCGCCGCCCGGTTGATGAACCGCGTGCCGACGCCGATGGCGCCGGTCGCTCCGCCCGTCATGGCGTCTGCGCCGCCACCGGAAATCTGCAATCAGAAGATACCCGGCATCGTTTTCTTCGAATTCGATTCGGCCGCACCGCCCGCGGACGCGACGAAGACCATCGAGTTCGTCTCGCAGAACGCGGCCGCATGCAGGTGGACTGCCTTCGACGTGGTCGGCCACACCGATCGCGCGGGCAGTAATGCCTATAACAATGGCCTGTCCGAGCGGCGCGCCGAGGCCGTCGCTTCGATGATGGCCTCGATGGGCATCCCGCAGTCCGAGATCTCCACCGCTGCACGCGGCGAAGAAGAGCCGCGAGTCCCCACCGAAGATGGGGTCCGCAATCCGCAAAACCGCCGCGTTGAAATCGGCGTTCGGTAACATTCGAGGGGTTACTATGCGCAAAGTCACACTATCGATCGCGACCGCGATCCTGCTGGCGTCGGCGGCTCCCGCCGCGCTGGCCCAGGAAACCGGGCCAACGACGCTTCAGGAGGCAGTCGCCGTCGCGATGAAGGCCAATCCTGAAATCATCCAGGCCCAGATGAACACCGAGGCGATCCAGTTCGAGCGCAAGCAGGCGCAAGGGCTCTATGCGCCGCGGGTCGATCTCGAGGCGTCGGCGGGTATCCGCCGGCTCGAGAACGCGACCCGTCGCAATCTCGGCATCGCCAACGAGGAGCTCTATCCGCTCGAAGTCGGCGGAGTGGTCGACTGGACGCTGATCGACTTCGGCCGGCGGCGGGGCGAACTTGCTGCGCCAGGCGGCCCGCGTCGACGGCGCTTCGCTTCGGGTCGTGGAGAGGTCCGAATTCGTCGCGCTGCAGATTGCCCGGCAATACTTCGACGTGCTTCTGCAGCAACGCGTTGCGGCCGCCTCGGCGGACAATGTCACGTTCCACCAGATGCTCGTCGGCGATCTCGGCAAGGGGGTCGAGCAGGGATCGATCAGCATAGCCGACCGCCAGCAGGCTGAGGAACGAATGCAGGCCGCGCTCGTCCGCCAGACGGAGGCGCAGCAGGACCTGCAGGACGCGATGATCAACCTGCAGCGGCTGACCGGCCTCGACATCACGCAAGTCGTATTGCCGCCTAACCTGGCGTCGGCGCTGCCGCCGAGCCTCGATCAGGCGGTGGGTCTGGCTCGCACCCGGCACCCGAAAGTGCGCGAGGCGATGGCCGACGTCGATGCCGCGACCGCGATGGTCAAGTCGGCCGAGGGTGACCTCTACCCGACCGTCGGCGTCGAGCTGCGCGGCCGGTACGGCGACGACATCGACGGATTCCAGGGGGAAACCAACGACCTGCAGGCGCGGGCCGTGATGAAATGGAACATCTTCGACGGCGGAATCAACCGCGCGAAGGTGCAGGAAATGGTCCGCCGCGCGAGCCAGAACCGCTATCGCCTGCACGAGATGCAGCGCGATGCGGAAGCCGACGTGCGTACTGCGTGGACGACGATGAACTCCCAGACGGATATCGTGAACAAGGTCGAGCGCCAGAGCCAGGTCAGCGACGATCTGCTGCTGTCGTATCGCAGCCAGTTCAACGTCGGCCGGCGCTCGCTGCTCGACGTGCTCGATGCGCAGAACACCCGCTACAATACGCAGGTGCGCCTCGAGACCTCGCGCTTCTCGCAGTTGTTTGCGCAATATCAGACGCTTGCGGCGACCAACCAGTTGCTGGACGCGCTGAGCATCGCGCCCGGCGCGGGTGCCGGAATGGAAGAGCGCGAGCGCTTCGAGTACGGTCCGGCGGCACCGGCCGAATTGCAGCGCCGCGTCTATCCGAATTAGGCGAGGGGCCGGTCGCACGGACACTGGGATGATGATCGAAGGCGAACCGATCGAGGGCGCCACCGCGGACCCGCTGGTGGAGTGCGTGCTCGAACTCGCGCGCAGGCTCGGGCCTGCGCTCGATGTGACGCGTCTCGATTATCTGCCGCGCGATGGGGCGGGGCGGTTGCCGGGCCACCAGGCCGAAGCCGCGCTCGAGGTCGCCGATCTCGGGTTCGAGCCGCACTTGCGGCGCCGCCTGCCCGCGCTCGCATCGGAGTATCCGGCGCTCGTCGAGTTCGCGCCCGGCGAGTTCGCAGTTGCGCTGGATGTGCGCGAAGGCGACGTGCTCGTCTGGCGTCCTTACAGCGGCGAAAGGTGGGAGGCTCGCCGAGAACTGAAGTCGGCGCCGATCACCCGCTTCATCTCGGTCTTCGGCGATCCGGACAAGCAGCGCGAGGACGAAGCGCCGTGGCATGCCAAGGGTCGCGGTCACTGGTTCTGGGGTGAATTGCGCAAGGAATTTCCAGCGTTCACACCGGTCTTCGTCGCCTCGACGGTGATCAACCTGCTCGCGGTGGCGCTGCCGCTGTTCTCGATGAACGTCTACGACCGGGTGATCCCGAACCGCGCGCAGGCGACCCTTTGGGTGCTGGCGCTCGGCGTGGTGATCGCTTTCGGGCTCGAGTTCATGCTGCGGCGTGCGCGGACCGAGGTGATCGACGAAGTGTCGCGGCGGCTCGACCTCAAGCTGTCGCAGAAGATCTTTTCGCGTCTGCTTGCCGCGCCGCTCGACAGTCGCAAGGGGCATACCGGCGCGCTCGCTGCGCGAGTTTCCGAATACGCCACCGTGCGCGATTTCTTCGCCTCGACGACGATCGTGCTGATGGTCGACGTGTTCTTCCTGTTCGTATTCGTCGGAGTAATCGCGATCATCGCGGGGTGGCTGGCGCTGGTGCCGCTGGTGATCATCTGCGCGATGGCGATCGCCGGTTGGGTCCTGCAAAAGCGGGTGACAGCCGCCGCGCAGGATGCCCAGGCCGACGCCGGGCTGCAACAGACCTTGCTGGTCGAATCGCTGACCGGGATGGAGACGCTCAAGAGCCTGGGCGGCGAGGGCGGAATGATCGGCCGTTGGCGACGCCTCGCCGAAGTGGGCGTGCACTCGCAGCAGCGCCTCAAGCACATCAACTCGCTCGCGATCGGTCTTGCTCAGACGTTTCAACAGGTCTCGACCGTGTCTCTGGTTATCGGCGGTTACTACCTATTCGCGGCGGGCAAGATCACGATGGGCGCGATCATCGCGGTCGTCATGCTGGCATCGCGTTCGCTCGCGCCGGCGGGCCAGATTGCGTTCTTGCTCACGCGCGGACGGCAAGCCCATGAAACGCTCGACAGTATCGCGCGGCTGTTCGATGGCGAAGACGAACGGCGCCGCACGGGAACGCTGGCCCTGGGCCGGATCGCGCGGCCAACGATCCGGTTGGAGAACCTCTCGTTCCGCTATCCCGATTCCGAACGGTCCGCGCTCGACGGCCTCGACCTCACGATCGAGCCGGGTGAAAAGATCGCGGTCGTCGGCCGCGTTGCGTCGGGCAAGTCGACGCTCGGCCGCGTGCTCTGCGGACTCTACGCTCCCACCGATGGGGCGATGCTCGTCAACGGCATCGACAGCCGCCAGTACCGGCCCCAACAACTGCGCGAAGCGTTTCGCTTCGTAGGACAGGACGCGGCGCTTTTTACCGGATCGATCAAGGATAATCTGTCGCTCGGCCGGCGCGATGTCACCGACGAGCAACTGCTTGCCGCCCTGAAATCGACCGGAGCCGACCAGTTCCTTTCGCGCGATGCGGGCGGGTTCGATCGTGCCGTGGGAGAGAACGGCCGGCGCCTTTCCGGCGGCCAGCGATCGTTCCTGTCGCTCGCGCGCGCGCTCGTGACGCCATGCGAGCTTCTGTTCCTCGACGAGCCGACCGGCGCGATGGACGCCCAAACCGAGCAACTATTCGTCGAGCGCCTGTCCCAATCCATGACGGAAGGTCAGACGCTGGTCATTTCGACCCACCGTCCGGCGCTTTTTGCCATCTGTAAGCGCCTTATCGTACTCGACAACGGCCGCGTAGTTGCCGACGGTCCGATCCAGGACGTCATCGCCCGGTCGGGCGTTGCAGGGAAGACGGCATGAGCGCGCTCACCATCGACATGAACCCGGAAAGGGATCGGGTCGGACCCGCGACGGGAAGGGCGGTACGCCCGCATTTGCTGCGCATCGCGCTCGCCGGCGTCATTGTCGTGGGTGCATTGGGCGCGTCGTCGTTCGTTCCGCCTGAGCGCGCGGCAATTGCCGCAGTGCCGGTCAGCGATACGGTTCGCCGGCAGATCGCGGTCATGTCGACAGGCTCGGACCAGGCGATCGTCGTTACCGGCGACAGCGCGGTCGAGCGCAATGCGCTGATCCCGACCAGTTCCCTGCCGGTCGGGCGCCTGTCGGGGTTCACCGAGATCGCGAAAGGATCGGCCGGCTACGCGAACGCGCTCAAGTGCATGACCCAGGCGATCTATTACGAAGCTGCGAACGAGCCGGAATCGGGCAAGCGCGCGGTGGCGCAGGTGGTCGTCAACCGATTGCGCCATCCGGCCTATCCCAACTCGGTTTGCGGGGTCGTGTACGAAGGCGCAAATGCCCGCGTCTGCCAGTTCAGCTTCACGTGCGACGGGTCGCTATTGCGCGGACCGATGGCGCGCCAGTGGAACGAATCGCGCCGGGTCGCCGCCGAGGCGCTTGCCGGCAGCGTCGAGCCTGAGGTGGGCACAGCGACCAACTATCACGCCGACTACGTCGTGCCGCGCTGGGCGTTCACCCTCGGCAAGCTGACACAGATCGGCCGACACATCTTCTACCGTCTGCCCGGCCGGGTCGGCAGCGCAGGCGCGTTTGGCGACCACTGGACGGGCGTCGAACGTATCCCGGACGCTCGATTACGGGCGGCTGCGTGCGGCGCTCGTGGCCCGGATCGACGTGGTCGAAGAGGAGGCGAGCGTGGCGTTCGTCCCCGGCCTGACGGTCACACCGGACGAAAAGGACCGCCATGCACCGATCGACGTGGGGGGGCGCCTCGACACGACCACCACCTGGCGCTTGTCGATCCCCGACCCTAACCGTCTCAGCAATTCTTATAAGACGGCTATCTCGAGTCAGGGCGACGCCGCAACCGCGGCCACCATCGGGGTTGCCGAAACCGCGACGGAAAAGGATCCGCCTGCGTGAGATTCGGCGAACGGTACGCAAACTGGGACGCCAGCCGGCGGCTGATCTTCATTTCGGCCGTCGGCCTGCTTTTGCTGATCTTGTGGGCCGCGTTCGCCCAGGTCGATCAGGTTACGCGCGGCATCGGCAAGGTGATCCCGTCGAGCAAGGCTCAGCTCGTTCAGCCGGCTGCACCGGCCGTCGTCAAGGACATCCTGGTGCGCGGAGGGCAAACGGTGAAGAAGGGTCAGCTTCTCGTCCGCCTCGACGATGCGCAGTCGGAGTCCGAGCTCGGCCAGCTGAAGGCCGAGACCGAGAGATTGGCTATCCGGGCGGACCGGCTCGCCGGCGAAGCGGGCGGGGGCGGATTGGGGTGCGAAAGCGGAACCGACGGTGCCGATTGCGCCGACGAGCGCCGTCTTCAGCAGGCGCGCATTGCCACCCAGCAGTCGCGCCAGAATGCGCTCGCCGCCGCAGTCGAGCAGCGCCGCCGCGACCTCAGTGAAGCGCAGGCGACGGCGAGTTCGCTCCAGGATAGCGTCCGCCTCGCACGCCAGCAGGTCGATATGCTGACCCCGCTGGCTGCCAAGGGCATCGTTCCGCAGACCGAACTGCTGCAGGCACAGCGCGATCTCGTCGATACGCAAGGCCGGCTCTCGGCAGCACGTCAGGCTGCGGCGCGTGCTTCAGCGGGGATCAGCCAGGCGCAGGCCGATCTCAACGGCGCACGGCTCGACTTTCGCCAGCAGGCGCTGAACGAACGCAGCGACGTCAAGACGAAGATCGCGGTCAACGAACAGACCATTCGGGGTGCGGCCGCGCGGCAGGAGCGCAACGAGCTACGCGCGCCGAGCGACGGGATCGTCAACGACGTGCAGATCACCACGGTCGGCGGGTTCGTGAACGCGGGCGAGAAGATCATGCAGGTCATCCCGGTCGGCGACATGCTGCTGGTCGAGGCGCGCATCGCGCCCAGCGACATCGCCTTCATCAAGGTCGGCGACACCGCCAACGTGAAGGTCACGGCTTACGATTTCTCGATATTCGGAGGGCTGCGCGGCGTGGTCCGGCAGGTCAGCGCCGACAGCATTTTCGACGAGGCGGAGCGGCAGGCGTATTACACCGTGCTGATCGAGACCGACAAGTCGTACATCACCAAGGGCGGACAGCGGCTGCCGATAGTGCCCGGCATGATCTGCGACGTCGAGATCATCACCGGACACCGGAGCATCCTGACCTACCTGCTGAAGCCGATCGAGAAGGCCTTCGACATGGCGCTCACCGAGCGCTGAACCGATTAGCCGACGAATTCAGACCCCGTGGAGCCAGCTTGTCTGGTTCCCGAAGCTCAGTATCGCGCGGTAATCCTGGCTCGGCGTCGCATCGAGCACCTCGTCGGTCGCATTGTCGAGCATGCGATAGCCGGCATCTGTGCGCACGATGAGCACCGCGTGGTCGGCATTTCGTACCAGGTCTCGCGCGATCGTCAGAATCATGTCGTCGCGCGGAACTCCTACGGCGGCGAGAAGCTGCATCTTGGTCAGCGCGATGTCCTCGCAGTCGCCGCGACCCGCTTTCAAGGTCCTGCGCGCACCTGCCCAGAAGTCGGCGACACCGTACTGGTCGCGGTCCTCTGCGTAAGCGATGTGGTGGTTGACCCAGCGATTGACGGCCGCCAGCGAGTCGGTCCCCAACCCCGTAGCGGCACCAAGATAGCGCCTGAATTGTCCCGGCGAGATCGTTTCCGAGCGAACCCGCCTCCAGTCGCGGTCGAAGTTGGTGCGCGCGATGCGGATGCGCTTGCTCGCAAGAAAGTCGTCCGGACCGGGGATGACCTGCGGTTGCATCGTCCCTGGCATCGCCGATACCCGGCTGGCTGCGAAGCCGGCACACATCGGAGACCGCGCGAGCGAGCGGTCGACTCCCGGTGTCAACGTCGGCAGCGTAACGGTCGCCTCGGCGAGCAGGGCTGGGGCCGAAGCGGTCGCCTGCAGCGAACCGGTCTGCTGCGCGCGAATGAGATCGAGCGCGCTTGGTGCGCCGCCAAGGAGGGCGGTCGACTTGGTCAGCGCAATCGGCGCTGACGCCGGTGATAGCGGTTGCGGTCGCCCGCCGCAGGCCGCCATGCTTTCAACGAGGCTTGGTAGCACCATGGTCGGGATAGCCGCGTGCGCCGGCACCGCGATGCTGGTGAGCGCAATCGCCGCCATTCCCGCAATGGCGCGGGGGCCGGATGGCAAGCGGAGGAAAAGTCCCTTTCGCATGCCACCCCAGATACGGGGAGCAGGTAAGGGCCCGGTCTCGAAACACGGTTAACGGCGCGGTTACCAGCCAGCGGGTGAACTGGCCTGAAGATATCTAGGCTTGTGCGGTCACCAGGAGCGCCAGGGCTGTCCGGTTCACGAGCCCCAGCTTGGTGTAGACCGTGTTCAGATATACTTTCACCGTGCCTTCGGTGACGGCCATGCGTTCGGCGATCTCACGGTTGCGCAAGCCCTTCGCCACGAGAAGAGAAAGCTCACGCTCGCGTGGAGTGAGGGTCGCCAATGCGTCCCTTTTCGGGCGTATCGAAGCAGCCAGGGCGCGTTCGGTCAGTTCGCTGTCGATATATCGCTCGCCGGCGCACACCTGCCGGATGCAATCCAGGAGCCGATCCTCTGCCCCGTCCTTGAAGAGAATTCCGCGAGCTCCGTAACGAAGGGCATCGAGGAGCTGGTCGTCCAGAATATCCGCGGTCAGGACGATGACCCGGACCGGGCTGCCCCCCTCATGAAGAGCACGCAGCACGTCGATTCCGGTTGCCTTGGGCATGCGCACGTCGAGGATTGCGATGTCGGGCCGATGCTCGTCGATCGCGGCAAGCGCCGCCTCTCCGTCGGCGGCCGACACCACATCGGGATATCCACCAAGGGAGAGGACATTGGTGACACCGGAGCGGATCAACGGGTGATCGTCCGCAATAAGGATTTTCATATCAGGCTCTTCCTATCGGGAGTTCTATGTGGAGACGAGGGTTCGTTCCGTCTTCCACTGTCATGATCCCGCGCAATCGCTCCACGCGTTCGCGGATCGTCCAGGGTTCGGCGCGTCCGGCGCCATCCCCGAACGGCGTCCCGTCGTTGGCGATCGCAAGCGACAGGCGCTCGTCGGCGACGGCTGCGCTGATTTCGACGCTGCGCGCGCCTCCGTGCCGCACAGCGTTAGAAACCGCCTCGCGGACGATCTGACGGCATTCGAAAGCCAGCGGCGCGCTTATGACCGACTTTCCCCCGCAAGCGAGCGACAGGTCGATTCCCCACCGAGTTCGGCACTCGCCCGACTGCACGTGCCAACTCTTCTTCGAGGTCGGCGAAGGGTTCGTCGGACGGTGCCGAGCGGAGGCGCTCGATCACCGCCCGCACGTGCGTCTGCTCGTTACGCAAGGTCGCCTTGAGCTCGCTAGCCAGCCGCCGCGATTCGATAGCGTCCTCCGGGATCGTGAGACGAAGGGCCTCGATCCCGAAGGAAGCGCCGGCAAGGGCCTGGGCAACGCTGTCGTGAACATCGCGCGCCAGCGCCTCGCGGGTCTGTATGACAGCGCGGTCCCGCTCGAATTCGGCCAGCGCACGCTCCTCGATCAGGGCGACCACCTCCCGCGCGATCTCCCGGAACCGGGACAGATCGTCGATGGCGAGATCGTCCATGTCGCCGGCAATCAACTGCCCGCGAGATCCCTGTCCGGATCGCAGCGTCGCGAAAAGGCCTTCGTCGAGATCTGCGAGCGCGATCAGCCCGTCGCGAGTGGGTGGATCGCAGGTGGATATGCGTCCTTCCTCCGATACCAGGGCGAGGCAGCGGCTGCGCGATTGGTAGAACATCTGCACTTCTGGCCCGTTGGAGTCCGGCAGCGAGATCATGCGGTGCATTTCCAGGTCTCCATCGGACAGGATAACCGCTGTCGCCGGCTCCTCCCTCGATTCCCAGACGATTGCCACGGTTCGCGCGCCAAGCAGTCGCGCTGTGTAGCGGACGGCGGCTTCGAGCGGTCCGAACCGCACCAGATCAGCGGGCGGCGATTCGCGCCGACCGGAGCGGGATTGCATCCCGAAAAGGATCAAAGCGACCGCGATCACGCCCATGTAGGTCAACCGACGCAGAAAGACGTTTACGTCGATGTCCTGCCCCTCGAGCAGGAGTGCCGTTCCCGCCAGCAGATAGGCCACGGCGGTCACGCCCGCGGCGAGTGCGGTGACCTTCCAGTTCCAACGCAGCGTGGCGGCGTACATCAGGAAGAAGAAGAACGCGGTGAAAGGGCTGTTGAAGTTCAGCGCGGAATTTTCCGTGAACCAGACGGAAAGCGAAAAGACCACGATGTCGAGTGCGAATGCGATCCCGGACAAGCGGAAATCATACCACCAGCTCACCCACGCGATCCGCAGGAGAATTGCCGAGGCTATAACGTAACCTATGAGGAGGGCGTAGCCCGACGGCACATAGCGCGAGGGTTGGCTGGGATCGGCGGCAAGGGCGAGCAGGAATACCGCCGCGAGCACGAGGCGGAGCGCGGCGATTACGCGCGCGATGCGGTTCTGAAACGATGTCGCGATTACGGCCCGGCTCCCCTTATGGATCAGTATATTTCGCCAAATCAGGCGCGATGCAATCGGTTGGGCCGAGATTGACCCCGGCGAAATCGCTACAGTGACACGATGACGGAACCGTAATTGCGGGTCGCGGGTTGGATTCACTGGGAGTCGGTCGGTCCGATCGGCGGGCATTATCCCCCCCTCCCGTACCCGCCACCGACCGGCCGGCTCTTCCATAGACGACGATTTCGTGCCTAGCCGATCGGATCCCGATCGATGCCGTACTGGGCGAGAAGTCGAGCGACATCGGACCGTCTTTTCCGCAATATGCGATCGATGTGGTCCCGTAGTTCGGGCTCATCCTTTCGCACGCCGACGGAAATGTCGAAGGCCATCGGCCATTGGTTGTCGTCGAGCCATGGTGTCACCGGCTCCAGACGTAGCGGGACCTGGCTACG
This sequence comes from uncultured Alphaproteobacteria bacterium, assembly GCA_963728375.1. Taxonomy (GTDB): domain Bacteria; phylum Pseudomonadota; class Alphaproteobacteria; order Sphingomonadales; family Sphingomonadaceae; genus Tsuneonella. Next base: position 405,050 of record CAVSJL010000001.1, on the reverse strand, counting down.
CTTTGCAAAATAGCCCGCGAGCGGACCCCACACGAGCCCGACATCGATGCGACCATCCTCAACTGCGTCGACGATAGCGGCGGGAGGATTGGGCCGGGTGTAATCGCCGTAGAGCATGAACCCGCGCACGTTATCGATGATGCCGCGCCGCGCGAGCGCATGGGCGGGGGGCGTGTTGCCGCCATCGTCGCCGACCAGCTGCACGCCGACAGTCAGGTTGCGCAGGCGCTGGTCGTCGAGCGTCAGTCCCTCGATAGCATCGGCCTTGCGGGTCACGAAGACGTAGCTGGCGCGGTAATAGGGTCGAGTTGTTTCGAGGCGCTCAAGCCCCGACGCGACGCCGGGCCAGATATCGCACGCACCCTTTCCGGCGGTATTGCGCACAAACCCGCGCCGCTGTGCCCACCATGTATATGTGATCGGTCGGTCGAGGTCGGCCGCAATCATTTGCGCCAGCTTGTTCTCGAACCCCTCGCCGGCCTTGTTGGAAAAGGGCATGTTATTGGGATCGGCGCAGACCTTGAGCGGCTGTGCGGCGCAGGCCCCCAGCAGCAGAGCGAGCAACAGGGATATACGCCTCACCGCAGCGCCGCCTCGGTGGTCCACGGCTTGCCGCCCAATCGGATCGTCTTTCTCACGCGGTTGGTCTTGAGATCGATGATCGTGACCGTGCCCGACAGGCCGGAGGCGGCGTACAGGCGCGAGGCGTCGGGCGAGAGAGATATACCCCAGGTGCGATGTCCGGTCGGGAAGGCGCGCACCACGCGGTAGGTCTTCGGATCGATCTCGGCCACCTGGTCGCCGCGGCCCATCGCGACGAACGCGCGCCGGCCGTCCGGAGTTAGTTCGAGTTCGACCGCTTGCACCTTTTCGAGGTCCGGGAATTCGAGCACGAGGTCGATCGTACGCTTTTCCCGGTGCGTAGCGGCGTCGAAGACGTGGATCGTCCCGCGTTGTTCCGAACTGACCCAGGCTTCTTTTCCGCCGTCGACAAACAGCACTTCCCGCGGCCGGCTGCCGACCGGCATGTTGTCCATCACCTTCGCGGTTGCCACGTCGATGAAGTGGGCCACGCTGGCAACCTCGCTGGTGGCGATCAGCTGCTTGCCGTCCGGCGAGATACCGATGCCCTCGGGTTCGGGTCCGACTTGCACTTCCTTGCGCACCTTGCCGCTCGCCACGTCGATGAACGAGACCGCGCTTTCGTCTTCGTTGGCGACGTAGATCGTGCGCCCGTCGGCACTCACCGCGATACGCTCGGGGTCGCTGCCGGATCCGATGTCGCGAATCTTCGCGAGCGTGTGGCTGTTCCACGCCTCGATCCGGTTGGCATCGCTTGCGGCTACGTAGAGCGTGTTGCCGTCGGGCGACAAGGCGAGCCCGCGCGGCCTTTCGCCAGTCTGCAGCACGCCCTCGACCGCGCCACTCACGCCGTCGAGCACGTGGACGACATCGGCCTCTTCGTCCGAGACGAAGACATGGTCCGGACCCCGCGGCGCGTTCGAACAACCCGACAGGGCCAGTGCGATCACGGTCCCGGCCAAGACCCCGCGCAGTTTAATCACCCTTGGTCTTGGGCACGTGCCAGCCGTCGAACGCGTCCGATGCCTTCGGAACCGGCGCAGGATGTTGCGATGGTGTGCCGCTGCCGTTGCTTGCGATCGTCTCTGGCAGTGACATCGACCGGACGTAGGTCGCGATCTTCCAGATCTGGTCATCGGTCAGCTTCCCGCCCCAAGCGGGCATACCATTGGCGCGGCCGAAGTAGATCGTGTCGTAGATCTGGTCGAGCCGTCCGCCGTACGTCCAACTCGTGTCCATGAGCGGCGGGCCGATCCCGCCCCCGCCATTGAAGTGGCAGCCGACGCAATTCATCTGGTTATAGAGCCGCATTCCCTCCGTCACCGCGGCCGCGCTCCCGTAGTAGGGCATTGCACGCGGTTCGGGCGACCTGACAAGCGATCCCCCGGCCGGGATCAGCGCTACGTCGCGCTGGGGCGGCGCGCCCGGTCCCGCCGGTGCCGAAACGCGATCGGCATCCGCATCGCGGTCGCAGCCCGCAACAGCAAGTGCGAGCACAAGCGACAGCGCGGTGGCAAGCTCAATGCGGAAGTGCGAAGACATGGAGCGTCCCTCCTGCAGTGGTGCGATCGGGCAGGTCGGTCATCGTATTGACGAAACCGAGCGCGGACGAGCCGTCACGCGGGTCGAGCGGGCCTGAAACGATTGCGCCCGACCAGCCGCCCACGCCCGATAGGACGGCGACATACTGGTGCCCATCCGGCCCCCGGTAGCTGATCGGCTGGCCGATGATCCCGCTCGGCAGCTTCTTCTTCCAGACGAGCTTGCCATTGCGGGCGTCGACCGCCTTGAACCATCCGTCCATCGTTCCGTAGAACACCAGATCGCCGCCCGTCGCGACCGTGCCCGACCAGACGGGCAGGTCCTCGCGAATGACCCATCGCGGCTTGCGAAGCACCGGGTCCCACGCCGTGAGCTCGCCGCGGTGACCGCCGGGTCCCGGCTTCATCTTGACCTCGGCGCCGACGTAAGGTGTTCCGGAGATGTAGTTCACCTCGAGGTTCATCCAGTCCATGCACAAGTTCTCGTGCGGGATGTAGATGAGGCCGGTCCGGGGCGAAAAGCTCGACGGGTTCCAGTCCTTGGCCCCGCTCGCCGTTGGGCAGATGTCATGCACGACTTGGCCGAGACGAGTCGACTTGGCCGGATTCTTGATCAGGCGGCCGGTGCGAAGGTCAACGCCCTTGGAGGAGTTGATCGGGCCGTAAGGATCTGCGGAGAGTACCTGTCCCGTCTTGCGGTCGACGACATAGACATAACCGTTGCGGTCGGGGTGCACGAGGACCTGCCGCATCCTGCCGCCGAAAGGCATGTCGAGCAGAAGCTGCTCGTTCACCCCGTCGTAGTCGTGCTCGTCGTGCGGGTTCATCTGATAGAACCACTTGGCCTGCCCCGTATTCACGTCGCGCGCGAAGAGCCCGGCGGTCCACTTGTTGTCGCCCGGGCGCTGCTGCTGATTCCACGGGCCGGGATTTGCGGTGCCATAGAATATCGTCTGCGTGTCCGGGTCGTAGGCGATCCACCCCCACATTGTCCCGCCGCCGATCTTCCAGGCGTCGGCCGGCCAGGTCTTCACGCCGAGGTCCTTGCCCCGGTCCATGGCGTAGAACGGGTGGAAGTCCTTGCCGATCAGCGCCGCCTCGTCGGGGCCGGTGTGGTAGGCGCGCCAGGCGATCTTGCCGCTGCCGAGATCGAGCGCCGTTAGCCACCCGTGGACGCCGAACTCGCCGCCAGAATTGCCGACGAGCACCTTTCCGCCTGCGATCAGCGGAGCCATCGTGATGCTCTCGCCCTTGTTGATATCGCCAAGCTGTGTGCGCCAGACCTCCTTGCCGGTGTCGGCGTCGAGCGCGATCGTGGCTCCATCGAGCGTGTTGAAGACGAACTTGCCGTCCGCGTATGCTCCGCCGCGGTTGACGACATCGCAGCAGGCGACCCCCGCGGCGGCAGGGACCGGTTTCGGATTGTAGCTCCACTTGAGCGGCGCGCCCTCCTTTGTGAGGTCGAGCGCGTAGACGTGATTGGGGAACGCGCTGACGACGAACATCGTGTTGTTCACGACGATCGGCGCGGCCTCCTGGCCCTTGTTCACGCCGAGCGAGAAGCTGAACTCTTCCTGCAGCTTGCGCACGTTTGTCGGATTGATCTCGGCGAGCGCGGTATAGCGGGTCGCGGCGTAATTCTTCGCCGGCATGACCCACTGGCCGTCGTCCTTCGGCGCGGCGCTCTCGTCGGCGACGGTGCGGCCCGCGCCGGGCGTTGGCGGTACCAACGCCCGGCCGATCTGTTCCCGCGTGAACACGTCGCTCGCGGGAACCGCGCTGGGCAAAGGGGGATCGGCGCCCTCGCGTTCCGGAAACAAGGCGTTCTGGGCTGCGAACACCGGGATCGCCGCGACGGCGGCAGCGGCCAGGGTTGCAAGCAGGATGGTCTTCGTCTTCATGGCTTCAATCCAGCGAATAGAGATATTCGGCGACCGCTTCGGCCTCCTTTTGAGACATCGGAATGTTCGGCATGGCCGTGCCCGGGGAGACGTTTTGCGCGTGAGTGATCCATAGGATCATGTTCTGGCGGCTGTTCGGCAGCTTACCCCCTATGACCTGCTGGCTGCCGATGCCCGCGAGGTTCGGGCCCACCTGGCCGCGCGCGGTCCGCACCCCCGGCACTGTGTGGCATGCACCGCAATGCTCGCCGATCGCCTCCTTGGCGAGTTCGTGGCCGCGGGGCGCATCGCTGCACGCGGCAAGCGAGAACAGGCTCAGGGCGATCAGCTTTCGCATATGCGCATTCCGATCAGCAGCACGATGTTGACCACCATGAGGGTCACGAAAACCGTCGCAAAGGCCACACCCCACAGGGCCATGAACCGGGTCCGGCCCTGACCGGTGTTGAAGAGGTGGTGCTTGCCCCCACCAGTTTCGTTGCGGGTCCGACGCAAGAGCACGAGGCTCAGCAGGAGAGCCGCGATGCCGATCAGCAGCATCGCGCAGGCGATGATCAGCGGCCACGGCTGGACGCCGACATGGGTGAACAGGCGCGCTCCGAAATCAAAGCACGGGGCGGACGAAAACGCATAGATCGCACTCAGCTGGATCAACCACGCGAGCGGTGACCCCCACACCGCGAAGAGCGCCTCGAGCGTGTTGACGCGCCCCCGGTGCGGGGCCGGGTGTGCAACCTCGTCCTTCTCCCGGCTCATCGGCCGATCCCCAGGTAAGGCGAGAGATAGTAGGTCGAGAAGACCGCTAGCCAGACCGCGTCGACGAAGTGCCAGTAGATGACGCCGTTCGCGACCGGAATCATGCGAAGCGGCGAGAAGTACCCGCGCCAGGCCCAGAACCACAGTGCACCGAGCACGATGAGCCCCACGATCACGTGCGCCATGTGAAATCCCGTGGTGACGAAATAGAGCCCGCCGTAGCTGCCGCTGCCGATACCGTAGGTCTTTGCCTTCCACTCGAAGTACTGGACCACCGCGAACACGGTGCCCATCGCGATGGCGAGACCAATGCCCAGCAGCGTCTGGCGCCGGTCTTCCTTGTGGATGCCGCGCTCGCCCCACCATGCCGCTACGCTCGAGAGCAGCAGGAGAATCGTGTTCGGCAGCGCCAGCTTGAGGCTCGGGTGCGGCTCGAGCACCCAGCCGGGGGGGTTGGAAACCGCGAGGTAGTAGTACGAAAACAGCAGATACCCGAACAGCACGGCCTCGGCGACGATCAGCATGACCATGCCGTTCCAGCCGATGCCGCGTCCGCCGATCGGGCCGAGCGGCAGCGCTTCGGGACGCGAGACGATCCGTTCAGCCATGGGTGCGCCTCCCGCTGCCGTCGACGTGGCCCGCAGGTTCGCGCTCGAGCAGGTTGGTGCGCGGCCGATTCCAGAACGCGAGGGCCGCCGCGACACCGACCCCGCCGATGGCAACCAGCCACCACTGCCGGAGCAGGAGTCCGACGAACAGTACCGTGGTCGCCACCGTCAGCCAGAACGGCGCCGTGGTATCCTCCGGCATCTTGAGGATGCGATCAGGCTCGGCATCGAGGATCGAAACCGCGAGAGCCTCCTTGCCTTCGTCGAGGGTCATGCCTTCGTCGAAACTCGACCGGTGCTCTGTCTCGTCGAGTGCATCCTCCCACAGTGGGTGCCGGCTTGCGACGGTCGGGATCACCGCGAAGTTGTACGGCGGGGGCGGGGATGTGGTCGTCCATTCGAGACTATGTCCGCCCCAGGGGTCGGGCCCGGCCGGAGCTCCGGAGTGCCGCGATTTGAGCACGTTGACGAAAAACAGCAGCACACCGGCGGCAAACACGAAACTGCCGATCGTCGTGATCATGTTGAGGGCCGAAAAGCCCATGCCGGCATCGTAAGTGTAAATCCGCCGCGGCATCCCGTAGAGGCCGGTGAGATGCATCGGCAGGAAAGCCAGGTTGAAGCCGACGAACATGGTCCAGAAGTTCCACCAGCCCAGCCGCTCGTCCATCAGCCGCCCGGTCATCTTGGGGAACCACATGTAGACCGCGCCGCAAACTGGGAACACGTTGATGCCGATCAGCACGTAATGGATGTGCGCGACCACGAAGTAGGTATCGGTCAACTGCCAGTCCGCCGGCACACTGGCGGTCATGAAACCCGATACGCCGCCGATGACGAACAGAAGGATCATGCTGGCGAAGAACTTGAATGCGGTGGTGAAGACCGGCTTGCCGAGCCAGATCGTCGCCAGCCACGCGAACACCGCCATCAGCGCTCGGGATCGCGATGATGATCGACGCACCCGAGAAGAACGCGAGGCCGAGGCCCGGCAGTCCGGTCGCGAACATGTGGTGCACCCATACCCCGAAGCCGAGCAGCATCGTGGCGACTGTCGACAAGGCCACCAAGGTGTAACCCACCAGCGGAGCGCGGGTGAACGTGGGCAGGCCGTCGGAAACCATACCCATTGCCGGCAGCACGATGGCGTAGACCCACGGATGTCCGAACAGCCAGAACAGGTGCTGCCATAGCAGCGGCTCCCCGCCGCCCGTGGTGGTGAAGAAGTTGGTCCCGAAATTACGGTCCAGCCACAGCAGGAAGAAGGCCAGGCTGACAGAGGGGATCACCACGAGGTTTGCAGCGCTTGCCGTCAGCGTGCCCCAGACCATGATCGGCAGCCGGTTGATCGACATGCCCGGCGCCCGGCACCGACCCACGGTGACCAGGAAATTGGCCGCCCCAACGCTGGTGGAGATGCCAAGGAACACCATTCCCAGCGCGTAGATGTCCTGGTTGATGCCCGGGTTGAATTCCCGTTCTGCATAAGGGACGTAATTGAACCAGCCGTCGTTGGGACCCGCGCCGATAAGGGGGCCGGCGTAGAGGAACAGCGACGCGGCGAGGTAGATCCAGTAACTGAGCGCATTCATCCGCGGAAATGCCATGTCCCGCGCGCCAAGCCAGAGCGGGAAGAAGTAGTTCGAAAATCCCGACAGCACAGGTGACGCGTAAAGGAAGATCATCGTCATCCCGTGCGTGGAGAACAGCTGGTTGTACTGTTCGGGAGTGAGGACATGCTCGTTCGGCCCGGCTAACTGGAGCCGGAGCAGGAGCGCTTCTATTCCCCCGATCGCCAGCATGACGAACGCGGTGACGAGATAGCGCTTGCCGATTTCCTTGTGATCGACCGTCCCGAACCAGCCGAACAGGCCGGGCTTCGTCTCCCAGATTTTCTGCAGCCGATTTCGCAGGGCTTCGTCGGCCACAGCCACGCGCGGGATGCGCGACAGACGCGTGTCGGTATCGGGCACGGGGCCGGGACGAACGGCAGCGGCGTCCGAAGCGCTCATTTCAGCGTCTCCAGGTAGGCGACCACGGCCTGCAGTTGCGGCCCGGACAGATGTTGGGGTGGCATTTTAGCGCCCGGCTTCACGGACTGGGGATCTTCGATCCATCCGGCGAGATTGGGACGATTGTTTTTGAGGAAGCCCGCCGCGATCTGCCTGCGGCTCATCAGGTGGGTCAGGTCGGGCCCTACGTTGGACCCGGCGGTCGTGCCCCTGACGGTGTGGCACAACGCACAACGGTATTCGACCAGAGCGAGGCCCTCCGCCTGCTCTGCGGTGACTGGCGGCGGCGCTGTCTGCAGCTGCGCGCGGCGCCATTCGGCGAAATCGCGCGGGCTGTCGGCGACGACCTCGAACGCCATCCTGGCATGTTCGAGACCGCAATATTCACCGCAGTGGCCACGATAAATCCCCGGCTCATCCGCTTCGAGCCACGTGAGGTTGCCTTGCCCTGGTATGACATCGGTCTTGCCGGTCAGTTTGGGCACCCAGAAGCTGTGTATCACATCGCTGCTGCGGAGCCTGATGAGGACCTTCGCGCCGACGGGCACGTGAATTTCGTTGGCGGTGGTAAACCGCTCGCTGGGGATCGAGCCGTGGTAGTCGGCCTGCCACCACCACTGATGCGCGGTTATGTCGATTTCGACGTCGGGTCGGCGAGGCATGGGCGCGACGTGCGTCAGGGCGATCATTGTCCAGCCGAGGGCGACGAGCAGGAATGGCGTCGTTATCGCCAACCCGAGGAAGATAAGTTTACTGCCACCTTCGCGCCGTACGACCGCGGGCAATCCGGCCGAAGCTGGCGCACCGCGCCGCGCCGCGCGCCACAGCATGTACGCGATCACGAGGCATACCGCCGCCGAGAGCAGGAGCAGGAACCACGTCAGCGGCAGGGTCGCGTCGGCCCGCGCGCCGCTGCTGTCGAGATATCCGAGCGGCGGCCACCTCACGCGGTCAGGCCCTCCCGATCGCGGAGGAGATGCGCAGTGGTGCGCAAGGCGAGCCACAGGAACAGCGCGCCACCCGGCACCCACATCAGCGTTCCGCCCAGTTGCTGGTCGGCTAGCGGAGTGAATCCCCATGCGGCGGTCGTGGCGAAATGCCAGACGAACAGCGGATGCCCTGCGAGCGTCAGCACCGCGCCGAGGAAGGCCATTTGCATCGATGCGACCGTGCCCGCGGCGACCAGCGCCATCGGCCGCTCACCAAGCGGCAGCAGCTCGCGCCACAGTGCGACCGCGCTGAAAAACAGCGTCGTGTGCATCGCCCAGTAGATCGCATCCGAATGGAGCGTCGCGTCGTATGGCGCGGGCATGTGCCAGGTCCACAGGAACACCGCGAAGGCGGCGGTCGCCGGCCACAGCCACCGCGAGTTGCGCACTCGCGGCAGGGCTGCAGCGATCATCGGAGCGCCGATCAGGATCAGGATCATGTGCTGAGCCACTCGGGCTGCGAACAACGATACCGAAAGCGCGCAGAGCGGGGAGATGAGGGCGAGGGCGGTGATCGCCCAGCCGCCCATAGCGAGGCCGCGTTTCGAACGCGCGCAGTATCGCCAGTGCAGTCCGGCGAGTGCCAGCAGCGCAAATATCAGAACGGGATCGAGGTTCCACCGAAGCCAGAGGCTGTCGGGCATTGGCGGGGCACCGCAATAAGGCATTGATCGGGCTGGCCTCCTCTCGACCATGCCCTCCCGTCGCGAAGCCCTATGACTCTCTTCCAGCGACCGTGTCAACACGCGCAGCCGGAGAAAGGCATTAAAATCAGGGGCGCGAGTGCGGTTCGATATCCTCGCTGCTTGAAAAGATGGTGGGCGCGACAGGGATTGAACCTGTGACCCCACCCGTGTGAAGGGTGTGCTCTACCGCTGAGCTACGCGCCCGTCGCAGACCCCTTTCGGGCGGACAGGGGCGCGCCTTTGCCATCGCGCCGGGCGCTTGGCAAGCGGGTTACCGCGACTCAGGAAAAGAACCGCAGCAGGCTTATCAGCCAACCGTCGGCACTCCGCGGTGCGGCGCGAGGAACGGTCGGTGCGCATTCGAGGCAGTAGGCCTGCATTCCCTTCACTCCGAGCAGCCGATCGAGGTCGGCCGAAAGCTGGGCGACCGTGGCCTGCTGGCGTAGCGCGAAGAGGCCTGCGAGATCGCTTCCGGACGGCGCGTCTGCGTCGTCGCCGAGCAGGAGCTGGCGAACGAGCGCATCGCCGGTCCGGTCCTCCTCGCCGAGGTACTTCGCGTGCCATTCGCCGTCGCCCATTTTGGCCTGCTTGGCGACCCACGCGAGCGCATCGTCGAGACCGCCGTATTGATCGACTAGACCGATCTGGCGCGCCGTGCCGCCGTCCCACACCCGTCCCTGGCCGATCTCGTCGACCCGGGCGGCACTCATCTTGCGCGATTGCGCCACGCGTTCGATGAAATCGCTGTACCCGTTTTCGATGTACGATTGCATGATCGCATCGGCCTCGGGCGGCAGTCCGCCGATGAGGTCAGGCTGGCCGGAAAGCGGCGTGGTCTTGACCCCGTCGGTGCTGACGCCCCACTTGGCCGCGGCGTTTTCGAACGTAGGGATGACCGCGAAGATGCCGATCGAGCCGGTGATTGTCTCCGGTTCGGCGAAGATGCGGTCGCCTGGAGTGGAGACCCAGTAGCCCCCGCTCGCCGCCAGGTTCGCCATGGACACCGCGACGGGGATCTTGCGCGCCTTGTGCCGCAGGATGGCACGGCGGATTTCCTCGCTCGCCATGACCGATCCGCCGGGCGAGTCGACCCGCACGACGAGACCTTTCAGGTCGTCGTTGAGCGCATTGTCGAGGATTTCGGCGATCCGGTCGCCGCCCGCGGTGCCGGGCCCGGCATCGCCATCGACGATCTCGCCGGCGATGGTCACCACGCCGATCGCATCGCCTTCGTCGCGGAGCGGGTTGTCGGCGAGCCAGGGATCGAACTCGGTGTAGGCGAATGCGCCCGGCTTTTCGTCCCAGCGGTCTTTGCCGGCCACCTCGGCAACGCGCTTGCCGAACTCGACCCGGTCGCCGAGGCGGTCGACGAGGCCGGACGATTTCGCGGCGGTCGCCGCGTCGCCGCCCGCGGCGGCCAGCCACTCGGCCGGCTGCTGGCTCGCCTGCGCCAGTTTCGCTTGGGGGCGGGCCTTTTCGACGTTCGCCTGCCATTCGGACCAGAGCGAGCCGTAGAGTTGCCGGTAGTTCTCGCGCGCAGGATCGGACATCGAGTTGCGGATGTAAGGCTCGACGGCGCTCTTGTACGTGCCGACCTTGTAGACCCGCGCGTTGACGTCGAGCTTTTTGAGCAGGTCACCATAATAGAGGTGGTTCCCGCCGGGGCCGAGCACGACTGCTCCACCGAGCGGATCGACCCAGACCTCGCTTGCATGGCTCGCCAGCAACAGCGAATCATCGGTGTAGGCGACCGCCCAGCTCAGCACCGGCTTCTTCGCCGCGCGGACCCGGTCCAGAGCGGCGCCGACATCCTCGAGGTGGACCTGCCCGCCGCCGAGAAATCCGCTCATGTCGAGGACCACTGCCTTGATCCGGTCGTCGGTCGCCGCCGCGTCGATCGCGCGGACGAGTTCCTGCACGTCGAATTCGCCGGTCGGCGCCGTGCCCGACAAGAGCAGGGCGATCGGATCGATGCGGCTCTTTTCCTCGACCACGACTCCATCGAGCTTGAGCAGGAGCGCGCCATCGCGAACCGCCGCCGGATTGGGGCGAGCGGTCAGCAGCGAATAGAGCGCGAAGAAGAACAGCAGCAGGAAAACCAGGCTGAGGCCGTCCTTCACGGCGACGATAAGGTGCCAGACCTTGCGAGCGAACGACATTGAGAGATGACCCCTGAGAATTTCCCGTCTTTGGCGATCTAGGGACTGCGGCGCCACATTGCCACCCGATTGCACTTGACCGACACATGGGGTTCGACCAAGGGCATGGCTTCAATGACATCGGCGGAAAATCAAGTAGTGGCCGGCCGCTATCCAGCGGGCGCGCGCGCGTTCCCGCATCGCGATCTGGTCGCCATCGGTCAGCTCGAGCGGCACGAGATCCTGTTCCTGCTCGACGAGGCCGAACAGTGGGTGGAGATGAACCGGCGCGCGGCAAAGCACGTCGACCTGCTCGCCGGGCTGACGGTCATCAATGCGTTCTTCGAAAATTCGACGCGGACGCTCTTGAGCTTCGAGATCGCCGGAAAGCGTCTGGGCGCGGATGTCGTCAACATGCACGCCGCGCAAAGCTCGGTGAAAAAGGGCGAGACGCTGATCGACACCGCGATCACGCTCAACGCCATGCGCCCCGATGCGATCGTCATTCGCCACGGATCGAGCGGGGCGACGGCGCTGATCGCCGACAAGGTCGATTGCCCGGTGCTCAACGCCGGCGACGGCCAGCACGAGCACCCCACGCAGGCGCTGCTCGATGCACTCGCGCTGCGCCATGCGCTGCGCGAGCGGGGTCATGCGGCGGGCGACTTTACCGGCCTGACCGTCACCATTTGCGGCGACGTGCTTCACAGCCGGGTCGCACGGTCGAACATCTTGTGTCTGCAGGCGCTGGGCGCGAGCGTAAGGGTCTGTTCGCCTCCCGCGCTCATGCCGAGCCACGTGGAAGCGATGGGGGTCGCGGCCTACACCGATTTCGACGCCGCGCTCGATGGCGCGGACGTGGCGATGATGCTGCGCCTCCAGACCGAGCGGATGGGCGGGCAGTTCGTACCGTCTCCCCGGGAATACCATTACCTTTATGGCCTCACCTCCGCGCGCCTCGCCAAGGCGGCGCCCGATGCTATCGTGATGCACCCTGGGCCGATGAACCGCGGCGTCGAAATCGATAGCGACGTCGCCGACCTCATCGACCGGTCGATCATCACCCGCCAGGTCGAGATGGGGGTCGCCATCCGGATGGCTTGCCTCGACGTGCTGACCCGTCGCCGTCGCGGTGTCGAGGGCTGGGGGGAGGGCGCATGACCCCGCGTCCGGTCACCATCGTCGGCGGCAAGGTCGTCACTCCGGACGGTGTGCGCGAAGGCCCGATCCGGCTGGCGGACGGCCTCATTGCTGGGTTTGTCGGGCCGGAAGAGGGCGACGAGATTATCGATGCCAAGGGACGGATTGTCGCGCCGGGGTTGGTCGATTTCGGCGTATTCGCCGTCGACAAGCCGGCATTCCGTTTCGGCGGCATCACCCGCGCCGCACTGATGCCGGACCAGACGCCGCCGCTCGATTATCCGGCGCGTGTCAATTTCATCGCCAAGAGCGGCAAGCCCGACCTCTGGCTGCATCCGTTCGCCGCCGCGACGGTGGGACTCGCGGGCGAACAACTTGCCGAGATCGCACTGATGAAGGATGCCGGCGCGCGAGGCGTCGCCACCGGGCGGAGCTGGATCGCCGACTCGGGCGTGATGCTGCGTCTGCTGCAGTATGCCGCGATGCTCGACCTGGTCGTCGTCAGCCATGCCGAGGATCGTGGCCTTGTCGGCAGTGCGGTGGCGACCGCGGGCGAGATGGCGACCCGGCTCGGATTGCCGAGCGCGCCCGCCGAGGCCGAGGCGCTGGCGGCCGCGCGCGACATTGCGCTTGCCGAGATGAGCGGCGCACGGCTCCACTTGCGCCAGGTGACGACGCGGGCCGCGCTCGACCTCGTTCGATCGGCAAAGGCGCGGGGCGTTGCGATCAGCGCCGGAGTGACGCCTGCACACTTCATGCTTTCCGATCTGGCGACGATGGAATTCCGCACATTCGCCCGGCTGTCTCCCCCGCTGCGGAGCGAGGCCGACCGGCAGGCCGTGCGAGAGGCGATCGCCGACGGTACGATCGACGTGATCGCCAGTGGCCACGACCCCCGCGGGCCGGAGGACAAGCGCCTGCCCTTCGCCGATGCCGCGCCCGGCATGGCCGGGGCGGAAACGCTCCTCGCGATGACGCTGACGCTGGTGCGGGACGGGTTGATCGACCTGCCGCGTGCGTTCGACTTGCTGGCGCGTAATCCTGCGCGGTTGCTCGGGGGCGAGGCGGGTCGCCTGGCCGATGGGCTGGAGGCCGACGTCGCGATCATCGATCCCGAGCGCCCCTGGGTGATCGACGCGTCAAAAATGAAGGCCAGTGCCGGCAACACGCCTTTCGATCGTCAGCCGACCCAAGGCCGCGTCGTGGCGCTCTATAAGGGCGGTTTGCCTCTCTAGCTTGCTTTCCGGGGAACTCCCGGACGTTTCGCGCGATAAATCCGACATGGGAAGCGCGATCCTCGATTGGTTGCCCCTGGATTCGATCCAGGCGATGCTCTCCGCGCCGTTCGGCGAGGTGTGGGTCGCGCTCGGCTTTCTGGCGCTGACGGCGTCGGTTTATGCCTCGGGGATTCCGGGCACGCTGCTGCCGATTTCGTTCTCCTCCGGAGCTCTTCTCGGCGGGCCGCTGGGAATGATCGCTGTGGGCTTCGGCGCACTGATTGGCTCGGTGGTCCTGTACAAGCTCTTCGAACGCGGTTCGCGCGGAGCGATAGAGGCGAAATTCGGCAAGTACCTCGACCGGCTCGAGGGACTGGCGAAACGCGGCGGGATTCTGCCGCTCATCGGTTTGCGGCTGGCAGGGGTGCCGCATCTCGCCGTCACCGCGATTTGCGCGTTCGCCTCGGTCGGCATGCGCAGATACGCCGTCGCGACTGCGGTTGGCGTGCTCCCTGCGATAGCATTGTCTTCGATTGCGGGCGCCGCGCTTTGAACCGGACTTCCAGAACGGAAAAATCGGAGTAGGATCGTACGGCGGGTCGCGACTGCAGGGGGAGGGCCTTGCGATGGCGACTACTGCGCCTGTTTCCGAACCGATCGTTGTGTCACCGGCTGCCGGTGCGGGTTCGATCGCCGGGGTGATCGACCGCTGGATCTACGTTTTCATGGCGGCCATGTTAATCGTATTCGTGCTGACCGGGTTCCTCCCGGACTCCAGAAGGTTGCTCGCGGGCGTCGCTGCCGGTGAGCGCCCCCCGATACCATGGCTGATGCACATGCACGCAGTCTCGATGGGATCGTGGCTGCTCCTGCTACTCGCGCAGACGACACTGATGGCGACCGGACGTCGGTCGCTGCATATGCAATTGGGCATCCTCGGAGCGATCCTGGCGCCGGTAATAGTCTTGACCGGGCTATTTTTCGTTCCGACTAACTTGCGCATCTGGGTCGCTTTCGGTGCGGGTGCATCGCCCGAAGTGCAGCAGGCCGTCGAGGGCTATCTCCACGTGATGACCAATATCGCGTTGATCCAGACCCGGATCGCGGTTTGCTTCCTGGGGCTGGTCGTGCTTGGTTTGCGGGCGCGCAAGCGCGACAGCGGGCTGCACAAGCGGCTGATGATCCTCGCGACCACGGTGCCGATGCCCGCGGCATTCGACCGCATGGAGTTTCTGCCCAGCTCCTTGCCGGCATCGCCCTTGACCGCAGACTTGTGGCCGCTGCTGGCGATCGCTCCGATGTTCGCCTGGGACGTTTTCCGTATGCGCAAGATCCATCGCGCCTACTGGATCTGGGCAGCGTTCATGGTGCCCAGCGGTATCGTCATCAACCTGCTGTGGGATGACCCCTGGTGGCACTCCGTGGCACCGGGAATGCTCTACGGCGGCTGATACGAAAAAGGCCCCTCCCGCGAACGGGAGAGGCCTTCCTCGATGGCTCGTGAAAGCGTTTTAGCGGCGGGCCATCCGCGTGCCGGTGTCGATGGCGCCCGGCATCGGGCTGCCTTGGGCCCAGGCATAGCAGCCCTGGCCCTGGCGCTTGGCGTTCGAGCAGAACGAACCGGCTTCACCACGGGCGAGGCCGCCGGCCGACACGCGGTAGTAGGTCTTGCCACGAACGACGGCCTTGGTGATCACCTTGTCGAACTGCGATAGTTGCGGGAAGCGCTTGGCGTAGATCGTCCAGGCGCGCTGCGCAGCGGCTTCGCTCGAGAACGAACCCAACTGCACGAGATGGTCGCCGGTAGCGAGTGTGCGATCGGATTCGCCGCCAAGTTTGCGAGCAGCGGGCGCGGGCTTCGCGGTGGCCACGCGCGCAGGCGCAGACTGGACTACGGGCTTCGAAACGAAATCGACCGCAGCTTTGATCATCCCTGCCGGCGTTGCGGCGCTAGGGGCAGGCTCGACGAAAGCGGCCTGGAAGTCGGTCGTCTCATCTTCGCGAACGCTCGCCGCGGCGAGCACCGCGGTCGACACGGCAGGCGTATCGTCTTCGGCCGGCAGTGCGGGAAGTTCGCCGCTGGCATCCGCAAAGGTGGCGGCAGCGGGTACTTCCGAGACCGGAACAGCCAGCGCGGCGGCTTCGGCAGCGAGCTGTTCGGTCGATGGAGTGTTGGCGAGCGCGAGCACCGCCGGCTGGCCATCGTCGGCGGCCGGGCGGGTTCCGAGCAGTGCCGCGACGCGGTTCTGCGATTCCTCCGGACGCGCCATGGCGGCCCATTGCGAGATGCGCGCATCGAGTTGATCGGCGGACACGTCCTGTGCAGCCATGATGCGCGCGCCGGCCCAGTTGCCGTTCAGCGCGAGAGCGTAGGCCAGGTTCTGGCGCGTCTTGGGCGAATTGTCGCCGCTGCGCACCGCGTTGGAGAGGATTTGCACGCCGCGGGCGCTGTCGCCGGCGAGCGCGAGGGCGAGGCCGAGATCACCCGCCGGGATGTCGTCCTGCCAATCTGCCAGCACGTCGATCGCGGCGCCGTTGTCGCCCGAAGCGATTGCGGCGAGCGCGAACCCAAGCGCGGTGCGCGGGCCTTCGTCACCAAGCGTCATCGCGTCGTCGAAGCTGGTCCGCGCGGAGAGGAAGCGGCCCGCTTCCATGTAAGCGGCGCCCAGCGTGGCGCGATAGGCAGCATTGCGCGGTTCGGCCATGACGGCAGCCTCTGCGTGCGCGATAGCGTCGGAGACCTTGCCCTTTTCGAGAGCGGCCTCGGCGCGATTGGCGGACACCTCGGCGCGCGGTCCGGACTGCGTGGCGCAGCCTCCCAGCATGGCCGAGGCGAGCGCGGTGCCCGCGGCCAGCGTCAGCATGCGATTGGTCCTGGCGGAGCGGCTCATGGTCATTTCCCCCTGTCGATCCGG
Source organism: uncultured Alphaproteobacteria bacterium (assembly GCA_963728375.1). Classification (GTDB taxonomy): domain Bacteria; phylum Pseudomonadota; class Alphaproteobacteria; order Sphingomonadales; family Sphingomonadaceae; genus Tsuneonella. The sequence goes on along the minus strand of CAVSJL010000001.1, from coordinate 388,565 downwards.
TACTTCAACGCCGTTTAACCTGCGCGGCGAGCGCTTCGAGTTCGGGCATGTCGCCCAGCAAGGCGTCCAGCGCCTCTGTCACCAGCGCCTGGGCGCTGCAGTCGCGCACCGTGCAGGCGAGGCGCAATTTGAGATGGCGGTCGGTATCGAGCCGCAGGGTAAACGCGGCGCGATTGCCGCTGCGAGCGGACTTCGACGTGAGCGCGGCCCTGGGCGAATCGGAAGCTGGGGCAATGCGTCCGGCGATCGAATCGCGCTGACGCAGGACCTCGGGCTCCGCCATCGGCTCGCTCTCGGCGAGCGGTTCGACGACACGCGCCATCGGTGTCAGTGACACGACGTCGGCCGTGGGCTGTGCGCCCTGGGGCTGGTCGTCGTTCTCGCCCATGTCGTTCCAGCCGAGATCCTCGAGTTTATCGGGATCGGCGACCGGGCCCGAGGCCGGCATCGTGGCGAGCGCGGCGTGCTGCGGCCGCATGGCCGGCTTGGCGCCGCCTTTGCGGGCCAGGAGCGTGGGGCTCAGCGAGGCGAAAGACGCTTCGGCCATCTGCGATCGGCCTTTCCTGCTCTGCCGCGCTTACTGCGCAACTCGGCGACCGAAGCCGCCCTGGGGACGATATGCTGCGCCCGGCGTCTGCTGGTGCACGGCACCCGGGGCCGCGAACACGGTGCGCCGGAAGTTCTTCTCGAGCCTGTCGGAAATGTAGTTCCACAACGCGGCCATTTCGGCGGCCGAGCGACCTTCCGGATCGACCTCCATCACGGTGCGTCCGTCGATCATCGAAGCGGCGAAGTCCGTGCGGTGGTGAAGTGTGATCGGCGCGACGGTGCCGTGCTGGCTCAGCGCGACCGCAGCCTCGGAGGTGATCTTGGCCTTTGGCGTGGCGGCGTTGACCACGAAGATCAGCGGCTTGCCGGCGCGTTCGCACAAGTCGACCGTGGCGCCAACGGCGCGCAAGTCGTGTGGCGAGGGGCGGGTCGGCACAACGATCAATTCAGCCACGCCGATGACCGACTGGATCGCCATCGTGATCGCCGGAGGCGTATCGATAACGGCCAGCTTGAAGCCCTGCTGGCGCAGGACCTGAAGGTCGCTGGCAAGCCGGGCGACGGTCGTCTGGGCGAAGGCGGGATACTCCGCCTCACGCTCGTTCCACCAGTCGGCGAGCGACCCTTGCGGGTCGATGTCGATCAGGACGACCGGTCCCGCCCCGGCGCGTTGCGCCTGCACCGCGAGGTGCCCGGACAGGGTGGTCTTTCCCGAACCGCCCTTTTGCGAAGCCAATGCCAATACGCGCAAGGCTGATCCCCCATTAAATCCCTTTGCGGTCAAGTGCACCTATGCACTCCGCGCCGAACCCAGATCGCAGCATTGCCCTAATATTGGGTTAAAGATGGGCGGCTTGCAGCACGCAGCAGACAGCGCAGAAACACCGCGAAAAGAAACGCTTTGCTAACGGGCCGTTCACTATGTCAGTTTGCTCGGCACTCGCGATGAGGGGTGCGTGGGAAGAGAGATCCAAGACGCGATGATCCGTTGGAAATCTTCACTGACAACCGCGGCCGGAACGGGCGGCGCGGTGCTGCTCGCCCTCGCGAGTGCGGCGCACGCAGACGTCAAGGACGGCGTCGATGCGTGGAGCGCGGGCGACTTTGCGAAGGCAGTAGCCGAATGGCGGGACCCTGCAGCAAAGGGCGATCCCGACGCATTGTTCAACCTTGCACAGGCGTACCGGCTGGGCCGCGGCGTGCCGGTGGATACCAAGCAGGCCGCGACACTGTACGCGCAGGCGGCAGCTCGCGGCCATCTCAAGGCGGCCGACAACTATGGATTGCTGCTGTTTCAGGAGGGGCGCCGCGAAGAGGCGATGCCGTATATTGCAGCGGCGGCGGAGCGCGGCGATCCGCGCGCCCAGTACCTGCTCGGGGTTGCGCACTTCAACGGTGATCTCGCTGCGAAGGATTGGGTTCGTTCCTACGCGCTGCTGACGCTCGCGAACGGTGCGCGGCTTCCGCAGGCTGCGGCCACTATCAAGGAGATGGACGAGTTCGTGCCTCTGGCGCAGCGCCAGGAGGCACAAGCGCTGGCGGCGCACATGCGCAGCCAGGCTGACGCGCGGCGCACCGTCCAGATGGCGGCCGAGGATCTCGACGAGAGCCCTGCGATCGCGGGCGCCGTGATCGCGCAGAATCCACCTGCCGCTACTCGATCTGCGGCTACCCCTTCGCGGGACGACAAGGCCAACAGCCGCGAGAGCGGCCCGTGGAAACTCCAACTCGGTGCTTTCTCTGTGCCCTCCAATGTCGACCGGGCCTGGGCCCAGGTCGCGGGAAGCGCCGCGCTTGACGGGAAGGTCAAGCAAACCGCCATCGAGGGCCGGCTGACGAGACTTCTGGCTGCCGGCTGGGCGGATCGCGCTGCCGCGCAGTCGGCGTGTACCGCGCTCAAGGCTGGTGGCCACGCCTGCCTCGTCACGCGCTGAGCGACAGGCGTGGACCGATCCGCCGGTGACGAGCCCACGACCGCGGTAACGACCCCCCGCAGCGGCCCTGACGGACCGGTGAAGGGCAGCGAGAGGCTGACGAGCCTCGACTTCACGCGCGGAATCGCGGTGATGGGCATCCTGTTCGCGAACATCATTGGCATGGGCCAGCCCTTTCAGGCCTATTCCTGGCCGGGCGGTTTCCTGAGCCCGCACGATGGGCTCGCGGACGGGCTGTGGGTTGCCCAGTTCGTGCTGATCGACGGCAAGATGCGCGGCCTGTTCACCCTCCTTTTCGGCGCCGGGCTGGTGCTGTTCACCGACCGCGCGCGGGCGAGGGGAGGGTGGCTCGGCCTCGCGATCGTGCGGCTGTTCTGGCTCTTCGTATTCGGCTTGCTTCATTACTATCTGCTGTGGCGCGGCGACATCCTCACGCTCTACGCGGCATGCGGTTTCATCGCGCTTTTCGCGATCGACTGGGAATGGCCGCAGCAACTCGCGGCGGGGGTAACGGCTTACGTTGCAGGGATGATCTGGAACACGATCGAGTTCGCATCCCTTTGGGCGGCCAACGAGACCGGTCGGGGCAAGCTGTCCGAATATGCGGGGGCAGTCGACGCGACGCAGGCGATGATCAAAAGCGAGCACGCCGATGCATTGCGCGAGGCGGCAATCGCCTCGGACGGAAGCTGGTTCGACTACGTAAACCACGCCGCAGCGGCGCACCCGTGGGAGTGGTATGGGCAGATAATATCCTATTCCACCGAAGCCGTGCCGTTGATGCTGATCGGAATGGCGCTCTACCGCATGGGACTGTTCGACGGACGGCTGGACCGGCGCGCCCAAATCACGTGGGGGTGGATCGGGATATTCGTGAGCATCCTGCTGACTCTACCGCTCGGCCTGTGGGTCTATTTCGGCGGTTTCACCTACACCGGCACGCTGTTTGCCCAGCTCGGCCCGATGGGGCTCACGCGACTGCCGATGGTTCTCGGCCTGGCCGCCCTCCTGGGCCTGTCGGGTCGCAATCCTGCCGGTTGGTTCTCCAGCCGGGTCGTTGCTGCGGGACGGGCCGCGTTCACCAACTACCTCGGCACATCGCTGATAATGTTGTTCGTGTTCCAGGGCTGGGCGCTCGGGTGGTTCGCCATCCTCACGCGCGAGGAACTCTACCTTGTCGCGATCGGCGGCTGCATTCTCATGCTGGCATGGTCGAAGCCCTGGCTGTCGCGATACCGCTTCGGCCCGCTGGAGTGGCTCTGGCGCTGCCTGACTTACCGGCGGCTGTTCGCGCTGAAACGCTAGCTCTTGGCGTAGGGGTTCTTGGGAGCCTTCAGCACTACGCGCACCGGGACCGCGTCGAAGCCGAGCTCCTTGCGGATCCCGTTGACGAGGTAGCGCTCGTAGCTCTTGGGCAGCATGTCGAGCCGCGTGCCGAACACCACGAAGCGCGGCGGGCGGGTGCTGGCTTGCGTGATATAGCGCAGCTTTATCCGTTTCCCCTTCGGCGCTGGCGGGGGATTGGCCTCGAGCGCGTCGTCGAACCAGCGGTTGAGCGCTGCGGTCGGCACACGCTTGGACCATGCCTCGCGTATCTCGAAAGCAGCCTTGAGCATCTGGTCGAGGCCTTTCCCCGTCTTCGCGCTCACCGCGAACAGGGGCACGCCGCGTACTTGCGCCAGCCCCTCGTCCAGCGCGCCCTTGATGCCGTTGAACAGCCGGCTGGCATCGCCGACCTGCTCGGACCCCGCCATGTCCCACTTGTTGATCGCGATCATCAGCGCGCGGCCTTCTTCGATCACGTGACTGGCGATCTTGAGATCCTGGTGCTCGAGCCCGCGGGTCGCGTCGAGCAGCAGCACCACCACTTCAGCGAAATCGACCGCGCGCTTGGCATCGGCGACCGAGAGCTTCTCAAGCTTCTCGACCACGTTCGATCGCTTGCGCATTCCCGCGGTATCGATGAGGCGGATGTCGCGGACCTCGCCATCGGGGTCGGTCCATTTCCAGTCGACCGCGATCGAATCGCGGGTAATCCCGGCTTCCGGGCCGGTGAGCAGGCGATCCTCGCCGAGCAGACGGTTGATGAGGGTGGACTTGCCGGCATTGGGCCGCCCGACGATCGCGAGCTTGAGCGGGCCAAGCTCCTCGTCCTCTTCGGACACTTCGCCCGCGCGTTCGGCGGCGTCGCGCTCGTCCTCGGATGCGCCGATGATTGGCCACAGCGCGTCGAACAGGTCGGCTACCCCCTCGCCGTGCTCGGCCGATAACGCGACTGGTTCGCCGAATCCGAGCGAGAACGCTTCGAACAGCCCCGCGTCTCCGGCCGAGCCCTCGGCCTTGTTGGCGACCGCGACGACTGGGATCTCCTGCGTGCGCAGCCAGCGGGCGATTTCCTCGTCGAGCGGGGTCAGGCCGGCGCGCGAATCGATCACGAACAGCGCGGCGTCGGCACCCTCGACGCTGACCTCGGTCTGCTTGCGCATCCGGCCGGGCAGCGTCTCCGCATCGTCGTCTTCCCAACCGGCGGTATCGACGATCGTGAATTCGAGGCCAGCGATCGTCGCGTCACCGAAGCGGCGGTCTCGCGTGACGCCCGGCTGGTCGTCGACCAGGGCGAGTTTCTTGCCGACGAGCCGGTTGAACAGCGTCGATTTGCCCACGTTGGGCCTGCCGATGATGATGACTGTCGGTTTCACTTGGTAACTTTCATTTCAGGCGCGCAGGTGGCCCCTCGTCCGTTGAAAGGCAAGCGCGTCGGTAACCCGGTGCTAACCTTGTCGTGCCAACAAAGGCAGCATGAGGGGTTCACTGCTAGCACTTGTCGCGATCGCGTTGGCTTGGCCGGGCATGGCGTTCGCCGATTCGACCGGGTTGCAATCCAGCGACGGCGAACTTGCCCCGTATCTTCAGTGCGTTCCTTATGCGCGCGAGCGTTCCGGCGTCCAGATTTACGGCGACGCGCGGACTTGGTGGGACCAGGCCGATGGTCGATATCGCCGTGGTCACCGGCCCAGGCCCGGAGCGGTGATGGCGTTTCGACCATCGGGCGGAATGACGCTGGGCCACGTCGCCGCAGTCTCGAAGGTGATCGACAACCGCACCGTGCTGCTCGACCACGCCAACTGGTCGCCGATCGACGGTCGCCGCGGACAGATCGAGCGCGGCGTCAAGGCGATCGACGTTTCGCCCGCCAACGACTGGAGCGAAGTGCGCGTCTGGTATGCGCCTTTGGGAGACGTCGGCACGACCGCGTGGCCGGTCGCAGGTTTCATCTACAATGAGCCTGCCGATGGCGCCGCGCCGCTTGGCGGGGACCGCGTACTGGTCCGCGCCGACTACTCGCCCGCTCCGTCAAAAGCTTTCAGCGATGCTTTCGCGGGACTTGGCGATCCAGGGGTCGAGGGCGTACGGCGGACAGCCCCCTCTCCGGCACGCAGCCGTGTCGCGATGACCACACCCGCGAAGCCGCGCGACCCGATCGACGCGGCAGTCGCACGCTACGGAAGCTGATCAGTCGGCTTCGTCGCTCGGCGTCTGGTCACCGAGATCCTCGTACCAAGCTTCGACCGGGCCATTGAGCTTCAGCGTCAACGGCTGGCCCTTGCGATCGACCGTCTTCCCCGCCTGTACGCGAATCCAGCCTTCGGAAATGCAGTATTCCTCGACATCGGTGCGCACGCGGTCCTTGAACCGGATGCCCACGCCGCGCTCGAGCGCGTCCTGCTCGAAATGCGGGCTGCGCGGATTGACCGAGAGGCGGTCGGGCGGGCTCTTGGCTTTGTCTTCGCTCATGAAGTGGGGCCCTTAGTCGCGGCGCAAGCGGCGGGCAAGCGACTCAATCCGGCGGCATCTCGACTTCGGGCGGAACGGCGGTTCCCCGGTCCTCGTCCTCCTCCACGCCCGCCTGCCTTCGTTCGATCTCGATCTCGCTAGGGCCGGTCTCGATCAGCGGACCGTCGTCCGGCTCCTTGTCGCGTGGGGATCGGGGGCTGGTCATTTGCCGAGCGGGGCGGGAATTTCCGCCGGTTGCTGGCTCGGCGAGGCGACGTCGGGCTGAGGGGGGGTGATCTCGTCGGGTTGGCGGACGGGTTCCTCCGTGGGTTGGGGCGTAACTGGCGTCTCCGGGGGCGAGGCCGGTTCGATCGTGTCGGGCTTTTCGGGCGGCTGTGTGGCCATGGAGAGTTCCTTTGCGTTTGCCTTCGAGAACGGCCGGCGCGGCAATCGCGTTCCCTTTGATTGTTCCTTGGCTTGCCCTTTGCGCGCGCCCACTGTAACGGCGCACCCCTGTTCGCGAGCGGGCCTGTCCGCCCGCGCGGCTTCGTTCGGGTTTGCGGGCGTGGCGGAATTGGTAGACGCGCTGGTTTTAGGTACCAGTATCGAAAGATGTGGGGGTTCGAGTCCCTTCGCCCGCACCAGCCGCCGCCCCGGTCTCGAGCGATCATGAGAATTCTGTTTTAAAAGGCTTTTGACCTCCCATGAAGATCGAAGAGACCACCAACGAGGGCCTGCACCGCGCCTACAAGCTGACGATCCCGGCCAAGGAGATCGACGCCGCGGTCTCCGCCGAGATCAAGAAGATCGCGCCGCAGGTGCGCATGCCCGGCTTCCGTCCGGGCAAGGTGCCCGCCAACCTCGTCAAGAAGATGCATGGCGAGGCGATCCACGGCCAGGTGGTCAACGAGCAGATCTCCAATGCCGTCGATTCGCTGATGAAGGACAAGAAGCTGCGTCCCGCGATGCAGCCGCGTGTCGAGATGGGCGAAGGCTACGAGCAGGGTAAGGACGCCACGCTGACCGTCGATCTCGAGGTGCTGCCCGAGATCGAGGCGCCGGCCACCGACGACCTCAAGCTCGAAAAGCTCACGGTCCCTGTGACCGAGGCCGAAGTCGACGAAGCGGTAGCGAACATCGCCGGTCAGCAGAAGAGCTGGAAGGACGCCCCCAAGACAAAGAAGGCCGCTGACGGCGACCAGATCATCATCGACTTCACCGGCTCGATCGACGGTGTCGAATTCGAAGGCGGCAAGGCCGAGGAAGCTCCACTCGAGCTCGGTGCGGGCCGCTTCATCCCCGGCTTCGAGGAACAGTTGGCTGGCGTGAAGGCGGGCGACGACAAGACGATCACTGTTACCTTCCCCGACGATTATCCGGCGAAGGAACTGGCTGGCAAGGACGCCCAGTTCGCGATCCATGTCCACAAGGTGCAGATCGAGGACGCGACCAAGGTCGACGAGGAATTCGCCAAGAACCTCGGACTCGAGAGCCTGGAACAACTACGCGGTCTGCTCAAGGGCCAGCTCGAGCAGGAGCTTGGCGGCCTTACGCGCACCGCGATGAAGCGCCAGCTGCTCGACACGTTGGCTTCGGGCCACGACTTCTCCGTGCCGCAGAGCATGGTCGATGCGGAGTTCGAGCAGATCTGGGCGCAGCTCCAGCAGGAAGCCGCGCAGGATGAGGATCCGGCCGCAGCGCTCAAGGAAATCGAGAGCGAGAAGGACGACTATCGCCAGATCGCCGAGCGTCGCGTGCGGCTCGGCCTGCTCCTTTCGGAAATCGGCCAGGCCAACGGCGTGCAGGTGACCCAGCAGGAAATGTCCATGCTGATCCAGCAGGCTGCCCAGCAGTACCGCCCGGAAGACCGCGACCGGTTCATGGAGATCATCCGTACGAACGACATGGCCGCCGCCCAGCTGCGCGCGCCGCTCTACGAGGACAAGGTCGTCGACTTCCTGTTCGACAAGGCCGACGTCACCGAGCGCGAAGTGACCCGCGAGGAATTGCAGGCCGCGATCGAGGCCGAAGAAGCCGCTCCGGCACCGGCGAAGAAGAAAGCTCCCGCCAAGAAGGCGTCTGCCAAGAAAGACGCCGACAAGGCTGATGCCGACGGCAAGGCCGATGCGAAGGCGAAGTCGACTTCCGGGAAGGCCGCGGCCAAGTCTGACGACAAGAAGGCCGGGGCCGCTGAGGCCAAGCCCGCCGCGAAGAAGGCTCCTGCGAAAAAGGCCGCGGCGAAGCAGGACGCTGCCGAGAAGCCGGCGGCCAAGAAGGCTCCGGCCAAGAAGGCAGCCGCCAAGAAGTAAGTCCATGCGACGGTAACCTGCGCGAATGCGCGCCGGTTACCGCCGCATGCTCGACCAATGGGTTTGCGAGACTACCTCCATCACCTCTGGTGGTGGAGGAATTGCCGCGCCGATCGCTGCCTGCGCGGGTTTCTAGTTCACTCCGCGCGCGGTGCCCATGGCTCGAACGAGGGCTTCGGCAACTCGGCCGTGCGCGCCCGCTCATAAGCGGCGCCCGCCTTCAGCACATCGTGATCGGTCCATTTGGCGCCCATAAAGCTGAGGCCGATCGGCAGTCCCTCGACGGCGCCCATCGGGACCGTAAGGTGAGGATATCCCGCGATGGCAGCGAGACTGCCGGCGCCGATGCTGCCGTTGTAGTGATCTCCGTTGACGAGGTCGCTCGTCCATGCGGGACCGACGGTGGGCGCGACTAGGAACTGCACCTTGTTGTCGGCAAGGAGCTTGTCGATACCCTTTGTTCCGGCAAGCTCAAGGCTGCCCGCCCGCGCCTTTTCGTACGCGGCCTTGTCTGTCGTTTCGAGCGCCTTTTCGAAGATATCCTGGCCGAACCAGCGCAATTCCTGCCCAGCGTGCGCCTTGTTGTAAGCGACGACGTCGGCAAGCGACCGAACCGGGATGTCGGAGGGCGAATCCGACAGATAGTCGCCCATCGTTTCGCGCAATTCGTAGAGCAGGACGATGAATTCATCCCCGCCCATCTTGTCGGGCATGTCGTAGTCGATCTCGACCACTTCGGCCCCGGCGGCCTTGATATCCGCGAGCGCGCGGTCGAACAGGGCCGTCACGTCCTGGCGGTCGCCAACCTGCTTGCGGAGCACGCCGATCCGCACGCCTTTGAGCGAGGCGGTATCGAGCCCTTGCACGAAGTCGGCTTTGTGCCGGTCGGCCTGGCGGGTCGCTTCGTCGGCCGGATCGCTTCCCGAGATCGCGGTGAGCAGCAACGCGGCGTCGCGGACGGTCTGCGTCATCGGCCCCGCGGTATCCTGGCTGGAGGAGATCGGCACGACGTGAGTTCGACTGACCATTCCGACCGTGGGCTTGAATCCGACGATGCCGTTGATACTGGCGGGGCACGTAATCGACCCGTCGGTTTCGGTTCCGATGGCGGCCCATGCGAGCCCTGCGGCGACCGCGGCGCCGCTGCCGGAGGAACTGCCGCATGTGTTGCGGTCGGTCGCATGCGGGTTTTTCGTAAGTCCGCCGACCGCACTCCATCCGCTGGTCGAGTTGGAACTGCGGATGTTGGCCCACTCGCTGAGGTTCGTCTTGCCGAGCACCACGCCCCCCGCTGCGCGCATCCTTGCGATCAGCGGGGCGTCGCGGCCCGTGGCGTTCGCCGCGAGCGCGAGGCTGCCTGCGGTGGTAGGCCATTCGCGAGTTTCGATGTTGTCCTTGACCAGAACCGTGCGTCCATTCAGCGGACCTACGTTCGCCTGCAAGGAAGCAGCCTTCGCCGGATTTCTGTCATACACGATGACAGCATTGAGCTGCGGCCCGGCATCGTCGATGGCGGCGATGCGTTTGGCATAGACCTCCGCGTCCTCGGCGGGTCCGGCTAGCCTGAAGGGGGGCGGCGAGGGCAAGCAGCGCGCTCGCGGAAACGATGTTCTTCATCGCGTGGCAGAGTGCCACGTGCCGCCCCTTAATCAAGCCCCGGTCAGAATTTTCCGCTGATCGAGAAGTCGAAAATCGGTCCGACCTGCTGTCGGGTGTCCTCGAAGAACAGCACCGGCGCGGTATCGCGCGGGCCATCGTAGACGGTGCGGCTGAAATATCGGTGCCCGTTGGTCAGGTTGAAGACCTGTGCGCGGACCGTGAGGCCGAACACATCCTTGTTCTCGACGAAGGCGTACGTGTAAATCGGGCCTTCGTAGTTCAGACCGACCTCGTAAAGCCGCCAGTATGGCCGCCGATGGTCGTATTGCGCGCCTAGGCCATAGGCCCAAGTGCTGTCCGGGATATCGTGCCTGAAATTGATCTCGGCGTGGCGATCCTGGTAATTGCTGAAGTAGCGTGCGAAGCCGCCGACGGGATCGTCCACCCGCGATTTCTCAAGCTGCAGGCTGCTGTCGATCTTGGCGCCCTTGAGGCCGATCGGATCGAGGTTGAACGTCGAGGTCCAGTTGAGGCCGTAGCGGTAGGCATGGGGAATATTGCCGGTCGATTCCAGCCCTCCGCCGAGCGGGATCACGTCGATGTAATCATCGATCCCGCTGTAAAACAGCGTAAGATCGGTGGTGCCCCAGCGGCCGAGACCCTTCTTCACCTCGAAATCGATATTCCAGCGCTGCGGCGGCACGAGTTCGACGTTGCCGGCATTGTCCTGACCCTGGTCGAGGTCGACCCGCGCCAGGAAGTCTCCGAACGACAATTGGCCGACGACCCGCGCGACCTTGAGGGAGACGTCGAAATTCTTGGCGGGTGCCCAAGCCAGCGAGAGCGAACCCTTCGGGCGCCAGAAGGAGCGGGTCAGCCCGTTCATGCCTGTCTGTGACAACTTCGAATACTCGCCGCCGAGACCGACTTGCAGAGAAAGGTTTTTCGCGAGTTGGCGCCCGTGCGTAAGCACGACCTCGTATCTGTCCTCGGTTACGCCGCCGGTTCCTTCGGGGAAGGGGATTTCGGTGTAGGAACCGTCGGGCTCCAGGTCGTAAATGCTGGCGACGCCGTTGTACCGGTTGAACGCCGCCTCCGCCGCGAGCTGAAAATCTCCGCCCAGCATCTTCCAGCTGTATTCGCCGCGGCCGATGTGCTCGCCGCTTTCGTTGCGATTGAGATAGCGACCACCGGTCGGCGGTGAGCCGTCGGCGAGAATAAAGGTCACGTCTTCACGGTAGATGTCATGGTCGTAGCGTTCGAGCCCGATCAGCTTGAGCCGCCCGGGACCGAGGTCGAATTCAAAGTCGCCCCCGATCTCGTAATTCCGGTCGCGGTCGAATTGATCGTAATCGCGGTGACGCATGACACCGCCAACTGGAAAGCGGTCTTCGTCGGATACACCATCGAAATATTGGCGTTGGTAAGATGCATTGAAGTTCGCGACAGAACCATTAGCGCCCGTCCACTTGAGCGAGCCGGCCAGCTTGGGCATCTCGACCACATTGGCGATGTGGCCATTGCGCGTCTCGATGACCGCACCTGTGGAGTCGTACAGCGTCGTCGGGCCCTTTGCGCCGCCGCGCCCGTTGTCGTTGCTGAGCGCAAGCGAGTACTCGAGCGACTTCGTCGAGCCGTTCACCGAGATGTTACCGCCGAACCACTCGGGTTCGACATAGCCCGGCCGGAAGCGGCTCTTCCACGTGAATTGGCCGCTTACTCCGCCGGCACTGGTGATGACGTTTGCGACTTGTCCCGACAGCCCTGGGATGTCGAGCGAGGCGCCATCGACGATCTCGATCCGTTCGACCTTGTCGGCCGAAATGCGCTGCAGGCGGTCGCCGATGCCCTCCGACTTCAGGGCGATCCTCTGACCATTGATGAGTACGTTGGTATTCGCCTCGCCCAGCCCGCGTCCCTGGTCATCCTCGCGGATCGAGAAGCCCGGCACCTGCGCCAGCATGTCGAGCGCGGACTTGGGGGCGAAGCGGTCGAAATAGCCGCGCGCGTACACTTGTCCGGTGCCGTTTGCGGTGGCGACAGATTCCTCGGCTGCGCTGTCCTTCGCGTGGGCAGGGAAGGCGGCTCCGCACAAGAGCACCGCGGCCAGAATCGAGATTCGATGTCGAGAATTCACAAGCGTCCCTCTTTTTATTCAAGAGGTGTGTTGTTCATCTCATACGGTGCGTCATCGTGGGTTCGACTAATGGCTTTGCGCGTTCGATCAACGACACGTGTAATCGACGAGCCGTGGGATGGACTGGGTTAATGCCCTTGAAGATGGCGCGAGCACTCGCGACATAGGCGACCAACGAGTTAGATTGAGGACGGATTTTTCATGATCGACGTGTTCGGCGGATCGCACGATGTTTATGGCAGCCAGGGCCGCTTCTCCCGCGATCCGGTGACCGGCGCGCTGGTGCCGGTGGTGGTCGAGCAGACCAGCCGTGGGGAGCGCAGCTTCGATATCTTCAGCCGCTTGCTGCGCGAACGGATCGTGTTCGTGACCGATCAGATCGAGGACAACATGGCCTCGCTGATTGTCGCCCAGTTGCTGTTCCTCGAGAGCGAGAACCCCTCGAAGCCGATCAGCATGTACATCAACTCGCCCGGCGGCGTCGTGACCGCCGGCATGGCGATCCACGACACCATGCAGTACATCAAGCCGCGGGTATCGACCGTCTGCGTCGGTCAGGCCGCCTCGATGGGCAGCTTCCTGCTGGCCGCCGGCGAGCCCGGCATGCGCATCGCGCTTCCCAATGCACGAATCATGGTTCACCAGCCTTCGGGCGGCGCTCGGGGGATGGCATCGGACATCGAGATTCAGGCGCGCGAGATCCTGCGGATGCGCACGCGGATGAACGATCTCTATGCCAAATATACGGGCAAGGCGCTGACCGACATCGAGAAGGCGATGGATCGCGATACCTTCCTCGAGGCCGACGAAGCGATGGCTTTCGGCATTGTCGACAAGGTCTTCGCAACTCGCCCCGAGGGCGACGAAGGCGCCGATGCGGACGGGTCGGGTGGCGCGCCTGAGTAACCACGCGCACCTTGCGCAACTCATCGCGGGTCGCAGAGCGTAGGAATTCGGCAACCCTCCCGCTTCAGCTTGCCGCAAGGCCGATGCTGCTAGGCGCTATGAGTTGATTATCGAAATTACGGCCTTAGGGTCGGCGAATCCCCCGGCTCGATGACACGGATCGGGGCTTCGAAAGCCAGGATATGACAAAGTTGAGCGGAACCGACAGCAAAAGCACCCTCTACTGCAGCTTCTGCGGTAAGTCCCAGCACGAGGTGCGCAAGCTCATCGCGGGCCCCACGGTGTTCATCTGCGACGAATGCGTAGAACTCTGCAACGACATCATTCGTGAAGAAACCAAGGCTGGCATCGCCGGGCGCAAGGAGGGCGACGTTCCTACGCCGCTCGACATCTTCACGACGTTGAACGACTACGTGATCGGCCAGGACCGCGCCAAGCGGGTGCTCTCCGTCGCGGTGCACAACCATTACAAGCGGCTCAAGCACTCGGGCAAGTCGGGTGAAGTCGAGCTGGCGAAGTCGAACATCCTGCTCGTCGGCCCCACCGGCTCGGGCAAGACGCTGCTCGCGCAGACGCTGGCGCGTACCTTCGACGTGCCGTTCACAATGGCGGATGCAACCACGCTTACCGAAGCGGGCTATGTCGGCGAGGACGTCGAGAATATCATCCTCAAGCTGCTGCAGGCGAGCGATTACAACGTCGACAAGGCGCAGCACGGCATCGTTTACATCGACGAGATCGACAAGATCACCCGCAAGGCGGAAAATCCCTCGATCACGCGCGACGTGTCGGGCGAGGGCGTGCAGCAGGCGCTGCTCAAGCTGATGGAAGGTACGACCGCTTCGGTCCCGCCGCAGGGCGGTCGCAAGCATCCCCAGCAGGAGTTCCTGCAGGTCGATACGACGAACATCCTGTTCATCTGCGGCGGCGCGTTCGCGGGTCTCGAAAAGATCATCGCCGACCGTCTGCAGAAGCGTTCGATCGGCTTCGGCGCGCACGTCGCCGATCCCGACAAGCGCCGGGTGGGCGAGCTCCTGCAGAAGTGCGAGCCGGAAGACCTGCTCAAGTTCGGTCTGATCCCCGAATTCGTCGGCCGTTTGCCGGTCATTGCCACGCTGACCGACCTCGACGTCGAAGCGCTTGGTGATGATTCTGACAGAGCCGAAGAATGCGCTGGTCAAGCAGTACTGCAAGCTGTTCGAGCTCGAGGACGTCGAACTGACGTTCACCGAAGATGCGCTGAAGGCGGTCGCCGAGAAGGCGATCAAGCGCAAGACCGGTGCGCGCGGTCTGCGCTCCATTGTCGAAGGCATCCTGCTCGACACGATGTTCGACCTGCCCGACATGGACGGGGTGACCGAGATCGTCGTCGACAAGGACGTGGTCGAAGGTCGCAAGGACCCGGTGCGGGTGGTCGACGGCAAGAAGGGCAAGGAAGAGGCGGCCTAGGCCGCCTCACTCCACACCAGATCTAGCAATCGGTTTCGCAGTCGAGGCGCGTGATCTCGATCTGCACGGTCGCGTGTCCGATCTCGTGATCGTGCTCCAGATCGTGCGCGAGGCTCTTGAGGAAGGCGTCTCCCGGATGACCGCCGGGCATTACGAGGTGCGCGGTAAGCGCGGCCTCTGTCGTGCTCATCGGCCAGATGTGCAGGTCGTGGACCGCTGAGACGCCGGGCAGCTCTTCGAGGTGGGCGCGTACCGCCTCCTCGTCGATGTGCCTCGGCACCGCATTGAGGCCCAGCTTCACGCTGTCCTTGAGCAAGCCCCACGTGCCCCAGGCGATCACGAGGACGATGACGAGGCTCGTGATCGGATCGATCCAGCGCGCGCCGGTCCACAGGATCAGCGCGCCCGCAACCACCACGCCCAGGCTCACCAGCGCATCGGCCGCCATGTGCAGGAACGCGCCGCGAATGTTGATGTCGTTTTTCCGCCCCCGCGCAAAGAGCATTGCGGTGCCGGCGTTGACCAGGATGCCGATGCCCGCGACGATCATCATCGTCCGCCCCTCGACCGCGGGCGGCTCGCCGAGCCGATTGAGGGTTTCGAACGCAATTCCCCCGATCGCCACGAGTAGCAAAGCGGCATTGGCGAGCGCGGCGAGGATGGTCGAGCTCTTGTAGCCGTAGGTGAACCGTCCACCGGGCGGTCGCTTGGCGAGCACGCTGGCGCCCCACGCGAGCGCGAGGCTCAATACGTCGGAAAGGTTGTGCCCCGCGTCCGCCACGAGCGCCATCGAGCCCGAGATGAAGCCGTACACCCCCTCGACCCCGACGAAGGCGAGGTTAAGAACGACGCCCCAGGCGAATGCCGCGCCGAAATCGCGCGGTGGTTGGCCGTGCGAATGCCCCTGCCCTTGATCGTGGGAATGCCCTGCGCCCATGATCTTACTCGTAAACGCAGGAATCGAGGCCGTCACGCCTGACGACCCCAATCCGCGCGGCGATCGTGTTGCCGTGGCGCCTCGTGAAGCCAGTCGGGTTCACGACGGACCGCTTCTTGGGCAAGGGAAGCGCTGCCGCCATGCGCGCCGCCTCGCTGCGTGAGAGGCGCGCGGCGGAGTGGTTGAAATACCGCTGCGCGCCCGCTTCGGCGCCGTAGGTCCCGATCCCGGTCTCGGCGACGTTGAGATAAACTTCCATGATCCGCCGTTTGCCCCAGAGCTTTTCGATCAGGAAGGTGAACCACGCCTCGAAACCCTTGCGGACATAGCCCCCGTCTTGCCAGAGGAAGACGTTCTTCGCGGTCTGCTGGCTTATCGTCGATCCGCCGCGGATACGGCCACCTCTGGCGTTGCGCTCGATGGCGTTCTCGATCGCCTCGCGGTCGAAGCCGTCGTGCTGGCAGAACTTGCCGTCCTCGCCCGCGATCGCCGCGTCGACGAAATTGCGGTCGATGTTGGCAAGCGATTCCCAATCCTTGGTTATGCCGTTTTCGTCCATCAGCATCGTCGCCGTCACGGGCACCGGAACGAAGCGGAACACCAGCACCAGCAAGATGCTGAGCACCACGAACCCGACGAACAGCTTGGCGAGGAGCTTCGCGAACCACAGCATAGCCGACGGCTGCTAGGGCTATCGACTTGAAGGGGCAAGCGGCGCAAAGACTGGAATCCGGGTCGCGCGGGAGAATCGAAATGCCGCAATTCGTGATCGAGCGTGAAATGCCAGGCGCGGGGTCGCTCGGGCCAGACGAGCTGCAAGGTGCGTCGCAGCAGTCTTGCACCGTGCTGCGCGACCTTGGCCCGGAGATCCAGTGGGTCCACAGTTATGTGACCGATGACAAGATCTACTGCATCTACCGTGCGCCGAGTGAGGGCCTGATCAGACAGCATGCCGACAAGGCAGGATTCCCCGCAAACAGCATCTCTCAGGTCCGCAACGTGATCGACCCGACGACTGCCGAATAGAAAAAGGGCCGCCCGCGAGGACGGCCCCTTTGGTGTCGTTAGTGAGGCGATCAGCCCGCGGCGAGCGCCGCGATGCTGCCGGCCGGTGCCAGACGATCGCCGGCGATGCGCTGCATCGCCTTCTGCAGCTTCTCGAAAGCGCGCACCTCGATCTGACGGATGCGTTCGCGGCTGACGTCGTAGACCTGAGAAAGCTCTTCGAGCGTCTGCGGATTGTCGGTCAGCCGGCGCTCGGTGAGGATGTGCTTCTCGCGCTCGTTGAGGCTGTCCATGGCTTCCACCAGCATCTCGTGGCGAACCTGCGCCTCTTCGGCCTCCGCAGTGGTCTCGTCCTGTAGCGGACGTTCGTCCTGCAGCCAGTCCTGCCACTCGCCCGAACTCTCTTCAGCCCCGCGCATCGAGACGTTGAGCGATCCGTCGCCGCCCATCATCATGCGGCGGTTCATGTTGATCACTTCCTGCTCGGGCACACCGAGGTCGGTCGCGATTTTCGTCACGTCGTCGGGATGGAGGTCGGAATCCTCGTAGGCTTCGAGTTCCTTTTTCATCCGCCGCAGATTGAAGAACAGCTTCTTCTGCGCCGCGGTGGTGCCCATCTTCACGAGGCTCCACGAGCGGAGGATGAACTCCTGGATCGAGGCCTTGATCCACCACATCGCGTACGTCGCGAGGCGGAAGCCGCGATCGGGTTCGAACTTCTTCACGCCCTGCATCAGGCCGACGTTACCTTCGGAGATGAGGTCGCTCACCGGCAGGCCGTAGCCGCGGTAACCCATGGCGATCTTGGCCACGAGCCGCAGGTGGCTGGTGACGAGCTGTGCCGCCGCTTCGGGATCCTCGTGCTCGGCATAGCGCTTCGCGAGCATGTATTCCTGCTCGGGCTTGAGAATCGGGAATTTCTTGATCTCGGCAAGATAGCGGTTGAGGCTCTGCTCACCACCAAGCGCCGGGACAGACAATGTCTTGGACTTGTTCACTTATACCCTGACCTTTCTTCGCGTCGCCCTCGTTATCGGGACCCCTGATGGGCATCCGTCAGGTGAGGCACGCTCCACCATATATAGGGGATGCACTCTGACGTGTTGAGTGCCTTTCGTCGATTTCAATGAGCTACTCGGTCGATTAGTTCCGCTATATCGGCGGGAATATCCGCCTCGAAACGGTGTGGTTGACCGGTAACCGGATGAATGAAGCCGAGGCTGGCCGCATGGAGCGCCTGCCGGCGGAAACCGAGGTCCGCAAGGATGGGGCGCAAGGGTGCGGGCGTTCGGCCATACACAGGATCTCCCAATAGCGCACATCCGATTGACGCAAGGTGAACCCGCACCTGGTGCGTGCGCCCGGTTTCCAGGCGGCATTCGACGAGCGCAGAATGATCGAATTCGCGGATTGTGCGGTAATGCGTCACAGCGTGCTTGCCGCGCGCCGAGCCGTCCGGCAGCAGCGCCATCTTCTTTCGATTTGCATCCGAGCGGCCGATGCGCCCCTCGATCCGGCCGGATGAAGGGCGCGGATGGCCGCCGGTGACCGCGAGATAAGTTCGCTCGATCGAGTGGTCCGCGAACTGCTTGGCCAACCCCTCATGAGCGGCGTCGCTCTTGGCGACCACCAAGAGTCCGGAGGTGTCCTTGTCGATGCGGTGGACGATGCCGGGACGCAGCGTCCCGTTGATGCCTGACAATCGCCCCGCGCAATGGTGGAGAAGCGCATTGACGAGCGTTCCGTCGAGGTTGCCCGCGGCGGGGTGGACAACGAGCCCGGCTGGCTTGTTCACGACGATGAGGTGATCGTCCTCGAACGCGACGTCGAGCGGTATGTCCTGCGCTGGCGTATCGAGCGGCGCGGGCGGGGGCAGGGCTATGCGAAAGCTCTCCCCGCCGGAAACCTTGACCGAACCGCTCTTCGCCGGCGCCCCGCCGACTTCGACCGCGCCCCCGGCAATCAGCGCCTTGACCCGTTCGCGCGACAATCCGCTCACGTCGGCCAGCACCTTGTCGAGTCGGCCTGCGGCGGGAATCGTCCCGGTGATGATTTCGGCGTCCCCCATCGCTAAGGCAGATGGGCGATGGAGATCGAAGTCTCAAGCGGCGTGGTCGAAACGATGCTGGCGCAAGCGCGTGCGGCTAGCCCGCAAGAGGCGTGCGGTCTCCTGCTGGGGCGAACTTTCATCGAATCCGCAGTGCGCTGCGCGAACGTCCATCCGGCACCCGACACCCATTTCGAAATCGACCCCCAGGCGCTCATCGACGCGCACCGCGCCGAGCGGGAGGGGGGCGCGCATGTGCTCGGTTACTGGCATTCGCATCCCTCTGGGCCTCCCGAGCCATCGGCGACCGACCGCAGCCATGCCACCGGCGACGGCAGGGTGTGGGCGATTGTCGGTAAAGAGAGGGTCGGCTGGTATCGCGATACGGGCGGTGGCTTCGTGCCGCTTTCCTACCGCGCGAAGGCTCGCTAGGACGGCGGGCGTGACCATCGGGTCCGACCTTTTTTCATTGCGTGCTCCAGAGCACTACCGGGAACCGGATTTATCCTCCACGACACTGTGACAGTGTGACGCGATTCAGGAACTGCCTTCTTTAAATGAACGAAACGAATGAACTCGACCTCGCCGCGATGCTCTGTTCGCGCCTGTGCCACGATTTGCTGTCGCCGGTCGGCGCATTGACGAACGGGCTCGAACTGCTCTCCGACGAGCGCGATCCGGAAATGCGCCAGAAGTGCCTCGAACTGCTCGAGCAGAGCGCGAAGACCAGCGCCGACAAGCTGAAGTTCTTTCGTCTCGCGTTCGGCGCGGCGGGCGGCTTCGGCGAGAGCGTGCCGGTGGATGAGGCGCGCAAGGTGACCGAAGCGCTGGTCGGCGATGCGCGGCGAGTCGAGCTCAACTGGAGCCTTAGCGCCGATCGCCTGCCCAAGGGCGCGGTCAAGGTGCTGCTCAACTTCGCGCAGATCGGTCTCGATGCACTGGTTCGCGGCGGCACGCTCGACATCGGGGCGGAGAGCCGGGGCGGGGCGAGCGAGATCGTCGTGCGCGCAGCGGGTCCGCGGATCGCCTTCGACGAGACGATCGGCCGCGCGCTCGAAAACCGGCTCGACTCCAGTGAGCTGTCGAGCCGCACGGCTGCCGCGCACATGCTGGCGCTGCTGGCGAAGCAGGCCGGGGGCGGTCTTCAGTTCATGCTGTCCGACGACGCGCTGGTCCTCGGCGCGGTGCTGCCAGAAGGCTGAGCTATGGACGAGCTCGTCCACCGCGCGGAGCCCTCGCCGAATTGGGACGAGCGCAAGCTGCCGATCTCGATGGTCGTGCTGCACTATACCGAAATGCCGAGTGCCGACGCCGCGCTGGAGCGGCTGATCGACCCGGATTCGAAAGTCAGTGCGCACTACCTCATCAGTGAAGCGGGCGAGGTGATCCGGCTGGTCGAGGAGGACAAGCGCGCGTGGCACGCCGGGGTCAGTTTCTGGCGTGGCCATCGCGACGTCAATTCCGCGAGCATCGGGATCGAGCTCGATCACCCGGGCCACGCGCTCGGCTACCGCGAGTTCTCCGAAGCGCAATTCGAGGCGCTGGTCCCGCTGCTCGCGCGGATCGTCGACGAATACGGCATTCCGCGCGCCAACGTCGTCGGCCATTCGGACGTCGCGCCGGCTCGCAAGATCGACCCGGGCGAACTGTTCCCGTGGCACCGGCTCGCCGAATACAAGCTTTGTCTGCCGCGCCCGGAAAAGCTCGAAGCCGGCGATCCGTTCGACAACGATGCTTCGTTCTACCTCGCGCTCGAGCGGTTCGGCTATGACGTGAGCGAGGGGCGCAAGACGGTCGAGGCGTTCCAGCGGCGCTGGCGGCCCGAGAAGATCGACGGCGAGATCGACGGACAGGTCCGGGCGATCCTTTTCAACTTGCTCTTGGATCGGGACCGCGGGCGGACTAGATAGCGCGCTGCCAGGGGGCCGGGCAGCCGCGTGCACCGAATGGTGTTCGAGGAAAGTCCGGGCTCCACGAAACAAGGGTGGCGGGTAACGCCCGCCGAAGGTGACTTCAGGGACAGTGCCACAGAGAGTAGACCGCCTGCTAATGCAGGTAAGGCTGAAAGGGTGCGGTAAGAGCGCACCGGGGCCCTGGTAACAGGGCTCGCACGGCAAACCCCACCCGGAGCAAGGCCAAATAGGGGCCTCGTGCGAGAGCAGGGACGTTTCGTCCCGAGAGGTCCGGGTTGGCTGCTTGAGCGCACGGAGCAATCCGTCGCCGAGACGAATGGCTGCCCCGGCGGCGTGGGTCGGAAACGATACCGCCCGCCGGACAGAACCCGGCTTACAGGCCCCCTGGCACTTTTCGCAGCTTCATGCGTTCCCGCAGTCTGGGTCGCGGGAATTCTCCCGGATCGCTTCGTCACGCCATTCTTCTTCGGGAGAGGAAAACTATGACCAATCGCCTGCTTGCACTGTCCCTATCCGCTGCTGCCTCTGCACTGATCTCCGCGCCCGCCACTGCCGATGAGGGCATGTGGACGCTCGACAATTTTCCCGCCGCCAAGATGAAGGCCGAGTATGGGTGGGCGCCCGACCAGGCGTGGCTCGACAAGGTTCAGAACGCCGCCGTGCGACTGACCGGTGGCTGCTCGGCCAGTTTCGTGTCGGGTTCGGGATTGATCCTTACCAATCACCACTGCGTTGCGAGCTGCCTGTTCGACAACTCGACGGGACAATCCGACTATCTCCAGAACGGATTCATCGCCGACCGCCGCGATCTGGAACTCAAGTGTCCCGGCCAGCAAGCAGAGGTCGTGACCAAGATCACCGATGTGACCGGCGACGTTAAGGGCGTCTTTGGCGACCTTTCGGGGGAGGCCCTGACCAAGGCCCGCGACGCCAAGATCGCTGCGATCGAGAGCGCCGGCTGCCCCGATACCGAGACCACGCGCTGCGAGGTCGTCACCTTGTTCGGCGGCGGGCAGTACAAGCTCTACACTTATCGCAAGTACTCCGACGTGCGCCTCGTCTGGGCGCCCGAGGACCGCGCCGCGACCTTCGGCGGCGATCCGGACAACTTCAACTTCCCGCGCTACTCGCTCGATGCGAGCTTCCTGCGTGCCTACGAGAACGGAAAGCCCGTCTCGACCCCGCAGCACCTCAAGTGGAACCCACGCCCGCCGAAAGAGGGCGAGGTCACGTTCGTCGTCGGCAATCCGGGTTCGACGAGCCGTCTCTACACGGGCAGCCAGCTCGCATTCGAGCGCGAAGTGCGGCTACCGATCACCGTCACGACCTACTCGGAACTGCGCGGACGCCTGATCCGTGCGATGGACGAAAGCCCCGAGCACGCTCGCGAAGGGCTCGACACCCTCAACGGCATCGAGAACAGTCTGAAGGTCTATATCGGCCGCCAGAAGGCGCTGAACGATCCCGCCTTCACGAGTAAGCTCGCGGCGGACGAGGCGGCGCTGAAAGCGAAGAGCTCCGGAAATGCCGACATTGGAGACCCCTGGACGACCATCGACAGCGCCGTGTCGGCGTACCGGAGCCTCTACCTGCCGGCGCGTTTCATCACCCCCTCGAGCGATCTCTACTCTTACGCCCACACGCTGGTGTTCGCTGCGCAGGAGCGGGCCAAGCCCAATGCCGAGCGCTTGCCCGGATACACCGACAGCGCGCTGCCGCTGACCGAGAAGCGGTTGCTGGACGAGCGTCCGATCTACCCCTGGCTTGACGAATTGACGCTCGAATGGAGTCTGTCGAAAGCGCGCGAATACCTCGGCGCAGACGATCCCGACACCAAGCTGCTGCTCGGCAAGGCGAGCCCTGAAGGCCTTGCCCAGTCACTCGTCTCCGGCACGAAACTCGCCGATCCCAAGGTGCGCCAGGCGCTGTGGGAAGGCGGGATGAAGGCGATCCGCGCATCGGACGACCCGATGATCGTCTATGCCCTGCGTCTCGCCGACCGGGAGCGCGAGCTCAAGCAGAAGATCGACGCGGCCTATTCGGGCCCGCTCGCCCGTGCGGGCAGCGAACTCGCCGATGCCCGGTTCGCAGCCTATGGCGACACCCTCTATCCCGATGCGACGTTCACGTTGCGGATCAGCTACGGCAAGGTTGCCGGGTGGACCGAGCGCGGTGCGCAGGTGCCGTTCCAGACCACGATGGGCGGTACGTTCGACCGGGCGACCGGTAACCCACCCTACGATGTCGCGCCCGCGTTCAACGCCAACAAGGCGAAGATCGCCCGCAACACGACTTATGATTTCGTGACGACGAACGACATCATCGGCGGCAACAGCGGTTCGCCGGTGATCGACCGCGCGGGCACTGTCATCGGCGCCGCATTCGACGGCAACATCCACTCGCTCGGCGGTAATTATGGTTACGAGGGCTCGATCAACCGCACTGTCGCCGTCTCGACCGACGCGGTGCAGGAGGCGATCGAGTCGATCTACCCGTCGCCGGCGCTGGCCAGGGAACTGGCGGGCAAGTAGCCTGCCAGCGTATCGGGCAAGGGCGGAGCGTCAGCTCCGCCCGATGCTCGAATAGGCAAATCCAGCCGAACGCACGTCGTCGGGCCTGTAGATGTTCCTGAGGTCGACGAGAACCGGGGCGTTCATCAGGCCCTTCATCCTCGCAAGGTCGAGCGCGCGGAACGCGTCCCATTCGGTCACGATCGCGGCTGCGTCCGCGTCCGCGATTGCCGCGTAAGTGCTGTCGCACATCGTCACGCCCGGCATCAACGGCGCGGCAAGCTCCATCCCTTCGGGATCATAGGCGGTCACGGTTACGCCTCCGTCGACGAGCGCCTGTGCGATTGCGATCGCGGGCGAATCGCGCATGTCGTCGGTGTTCGGTTTGAAGGTGAGGCCGAGCAGCGCGACCTTCTTGCCGCGCGCCGCTTCCGCCCCGCCGAGCGCGTCGATCACCTTGCGGCCCATCGCGCGCTTGCGGCTGTCGTTGACCTTGACCACCGCCTCGACGATCCGCGTCGGGCTCTCGTAATCTTCAGCCGTCTTCAGCAGCGCCAGCGTGTCCTTGGGAAAGCAGCTCCCGCCATAGCCGGGGCCGGCGTGGAGGAACTTGGCGCCGATGCGGCCATCCATCCCAATCCCGCGCGCAACGTCCTGCACGTCCGCGCCGACCTTTTCGCACAGGTCGGCCATCTCGTTGATGAAGGTGATCTTGGTCGCGAGGAATGCGTTGGCGGCATACTTGATAAGCTCGCTGGTTCGCCGACCGGTGAACAGGATCGGCGATTCGTTGAGGAATAGCGGGCGATAAACCTCGCGCATGACCTCGCGCCCGAATTCATCTTCGGCACCGATGACGATGCGGTCGGGGCGCTTGAAGTCGCCGATTGCGGCGCCTTCGCGCAGGAACTCGGGATTCGAGACCACCGACACCTTTTGAGTGCACCCGCTGTCGGCAATGATCCGTTCGACCTCGTCGCCGGTGCCGACGGGAACGGTCGACTTGGTGACCACGACGGCGTCGTTGGCGAGGTTTTCGCCCACTTCCCTGGCCACGGCGTAGACATAAGAGAGGTCGGCGTGCCCATCGCCGCGGCGGCTCGGCGTGCCGACCGCAATGAAAATGGCGGCTGCGCCATCGATCCCTTCTGCGAGATCGGTGGTGAACGACAGCCGGCCCGCAGCAACATTGGTTTCGACGAGCGCCTCGAGACCGGGCTCATAGATCGGCATAAGCCCGTCCTTAAGCCGGTCGATCTTGGCCTGGTCCTTGTCGATGCACACAACGTCGTGCCCGAAATCGGCGAAGCATGCACCCGAGACGAGGCCCACGTAGCCCGAGCCGACCATGGCAATCTTCATTATTCGCAAGCCCCTGTTTCGATGGCGATACCGTCGTCCGTCGCGACCGCCTGGATGAGGCGTCGCTCTTCGCCTTCGAGCACGAGTGCCGTCAACCGTCCGGTGCGATAAGCACCGGTGTCGATGCCGAGCCGGTTGCTACGGACGTCGACGCTCTTCGGTAATGGTATGACCGTGCACGACGAAGTGGCCGTGAGGCTCGGCGTGATCGAGGAACGGTTCGCGGATCCAGCGCAGATGGTGTTGCTTCTGGTCGGACAGCGGCACGCCCGGCGCGATGCCGGCGTGTACGAACAGGTAGTCGCCCGCGACCAGGTGATCCTTGCCCGCTGTCCAGATACGTCCGGTGGGTCTCCGGCACGGCTTCGCGCATCAAAGCCTGCAGCTCCGGCAGGGTCGCTTCCTCGTAGGCCCTCGGGTCGACGCCATAACTGAGCACGGTCTCCCGCCCGCCGTGCCGCAGGAAGTGGCGCAGCACGGCTTCGTCATCGAAAGAATCGAGGAACATCTCCTCGTGATTGCCGACGAGCAGCTCGACGGTGCGTTCGGCGTGCCACTGCATCGCAAGCTCTATTACGCCGGCACTGTCCGGGCCGCGATCGACGAGATCGCCCAACAGCACCGCTGTGCTGCGCGTTGCGCCGCCGCCTCGCTCGTCGTCCTCGATCGCCTCGACCAATGCGGCGAACAGGTCGCGGCGCCCGTGGATATCGCCAATTGCGTAGAACCGCTCACCCGCCGGCACAGTGGCGCGAACAGGCGCGGGCCGGGGGCGGAAGATCTGGCGCAAGGGAGCGAACATGCTGATGTGCGGGCTGCCGTCGATAATTCAGGGATTGTGGGCGCGCATAGGCGAGCGGCAATTATGCGGCAATCCATGAGCGCGCGGTGAACTGCTGCTGGTGCACAAAATCAACACTCGGTCGGGGCATCGCGGATGATGTAGTTTTTTATCTTGTGCATTGCAGCATCGAGGGGCAAGAAAGTTGCGCATCTGTCAAAGGGATCTGCGTTAACGACGGATCCCAGGCGTCTGCGCAGGTGGGACAAGGCACAAACTTAAAGGAGTTTGCCATGCTCATGTCCATTCGCGGCATCGTTGCCGCATCGTTTATTTCCGCATCCGCATTCGTCGCGGTTCCTGCATTCGCCCAGGAAGCGGATCCGTCGGGCCTTTCCGTGTCGGGCAGTGTTACGCTGGTTTCCGACTACCGCTTCCGCGGGGTGTCGCTGTCGGGTGGCGATCCGGCCGTGCAAGGGGGCATCACCGTTTCGCACGACAGCGGCTTCTATGTCGGTACCTGGGGCAGCTCGATCAGTTCGCCCGAGGACGTCGAACGGCGTCACCGCGTACGGCGACATGGAGCTCGACGTATTCGGTGGCTGGAGTGGCGATGTCGCCGAAGGGGTCGGCCTCGACGTCGGCATCCTGCTCTACGCCTACCCGACCAATTCGCCAGGTGTGAAGGCTCAGTATTGGGAGCCCTACGCAACGATCTCCGGCCAACTGGGTCCGGTCGAAGCAAAGCTCGGCGTGAACTACGCCTGGGAGCAGGATTCGCTTGGCGGAGACGACAACCTCTACATTCACACCGAACTGGGCACGTCGATCCCGAACACCCCGCTCAGCCTCTCGGCACACCTCGGCTATACCGACGGCGTTCTTGCGCCGCCGTTCCTTGCCGGCACTGCCGACATGTCGGGCTTCGATTGGTCGATCGGCGCCAGCGCGACCGTACTCGGCAGCCTCTCGCTCGGCGTTTCGTACGTCGGGGTCGAAGGCCCGTCGATCGATGGTTTCACCGACGACACCGTGGTGTTTTCGGTCGGCGCGAGCTTCTGATCGAGACAAGCGGTCGACAAGGCGGGGGCGGCACAGCGTCGCCTCCGCCATTCACACCCAGAAGGGCCATTCCGACTCCCGCCTCGTGTCGGATGAAGGGTTGCTCGGGGGCGCCAGTCCTCGCTAGGGTCTGCCTGACTGCGGCACGACTTTGCGAACAAATCGCTCATTTCGACCGCTCAATTTTCCGAGTGGAGCCCCTCGATGGCAAAATACCTGCATTCGATGATCCGCGTGACCGATCCGGAGGCGACCGTGTCGTTCTTCGAACTCATCGGCCTCAAGGAAGTTCGCCGTTTCGAAGTCGAGCAGGGGCGCTTCACCCTCATCTTCCTCGCCGCGCCGGGGCAGGAAGGCATCGCCGAAGTCGAACTGACCTACAACTGGCCCTCCGAGGACGGCGGCACCCCGGAGCAATATGACGGCGGGCGCAACTTCGGACACCTCGCCTACCGGGTCGACGACATCTATGAGACCTGCGAACGATTGCAGGCCGCCGGACACACCATCCATCGCCCGCCGCGCGACGGCCACATGGCCTTCGTCAAGTCGCCCGACGGCATCTCGGTCGAGTTGCTGCAGGAGGGAAACCTGCCGCCGAAGGAGCCATGGGCCAGCATGGAGAACACCGGAAGCTGGTGACGAATGCGCGCGGCGCCGTCGGGTTTGACTGGCCATAGCCGCGCGGATTTGCTTGAGGGCGGGCCATGACAGCCGCGCTTATTATCGTTTTCGTCCTTGCCTACGCCGCGATCGCGCTCGAGGAACCGCTCCGGACCAACAAATCCGCTGCCGCGCTCGTAGGCGCGGGTTTGCTGTGGATCATCTACGCGGTCGTCACCGGCAGTCCGGAGATGGTCGACGAACAACTCAACGAATCGCTCGTCGAGACGGCACAGATTGCGTTCTTCCTGCTCGGGGCAATGACCATCGTCGAGGTGATCGACGCGCACGACGGGTTCGACGTCATCACCAGCCGTCTGCATGCGAAGTCGCTGGCGACCCTGATGCTGTTCATCTGCGGCGTGACCTTCTTCCTCAGCGCGATCCTCGACAACCTGACGACCACGATCGTGATGATCTCGCTCTGCCGACGGCTGCTGGCCGAGAAAGCCGACCGCCTGTTGTTCGCCGGGATGATCGTGATCTCCGCCAATGCGGGCGGTGCGTGGTCGCCGATGGGCGACGTCACCACGACGATGCTGTGGATCGGCGGGCAGGTGACCGCCGGGGCGATCGTCACCAAGCTGATCGTGCCGTCGCTCGTCAACATGATCGTCCCGCTGGCGATCGTCGCCTGGAGCCTGCGGGGCAAACCGATCCTCGCGCCCGAAACCGTCGAGCCGGAGGCCGACTGGCGTATCACTACTCCGTTCGAGCGTAACCTGATCTTCGGTGCCGGCCTGGCCGCGCTCGTTTCGGTGCCGCTGTTCAAAGCGGTGACCCACCTGCCGCCATTCCTCGGTGTGCTGTTCGGACTGGGAATCCTGTGGGTGATCGCCGACCGCGTCCACCGGGAGAAGCCGTACGAGGAGCGCAAGCGCGTCACCATTGCGCACGCGCTCGCGCGAATCGACATGAGCGCGATCACGTTCTTCATTGGCATTCTGCTGGCGGTCGCAACCCTGCAGCACGCCGGCGTGCTGGCAGGTCTTGCGACATTCCTCGACAATGCGCTTGGCCGGCTCGATTTGATCGTGCTCGTCATCGGCCTCGTGAGCGCGGTCGTCGACAACGTGCCGATGGTTGCGGGCGCGATCGGAATGTACAGCCTCGAAGTCCATCCGGCCGATAGCTTCCTGTGGGAATTCCTCGCCTATTGCGCGGGTACGGGCGGGTCGATCCTGATCATCGGGTCGGCCGCCGGTGTCGCGGCGATGGGCATCGAGAAAATCGATTTCATCTGGTACCTGAAGCGGTTCAGCCTGCTTGCCCTGATCGGCTATCTCGCCGGCGCGGGCGTTTACATCGTGCAGGAGGAATTCATCCGCCACGCCGCGCTGGTCTGACCCGTCAGGCGGGCTTCGACGAAACGCGCAGGATGACGTAGCCGAATACCAGGGATGCGAAGGTACCCGCCAGCACGCCGATCTTCGCCTGCTCGTATAGTTCGGGCGCGTCGGCGAATGCCATGGTGCCGATGAACAGGCTCATCGTGAAGCCGATGCCGCAGAGCACCGCGATGCCCCACAACTGAACCCAGCTCGCATCTTCGGGGCGCTTGGCCACGCCCAGCCAGCGGGCCCCGGCGACCGCGCCGAGAATGCCCACCTGCTT
Organism: uncultured Alphaproteobacteria bacterium; assembly: GCA_963728375.1. Lineage (GTDB taxonomy): Bacteria > Pseudomonadota > Alphaproteobacteria > Sphingomonadales > Sphingomonadaceae > Tsuneonella. Next base: position 360,014 of record CAVSJL010000001.1, on the reverse strand, counting down.
ACCGACGAACAGCCCTGCCGCGATCGCCAGCGGGAGGGGAGCAACCAGCCCGTCGAGGCCCAGGCCGCGCAGATCCACCCCCGCGTTGGCGAGCGCGAAAATCGGCACGACCAGATAGGCGTTCCACGGCGCCAGTCCGTGTTCGACAGTCTCGAGGAACGGGCTGCCGTCGTTCCGGCGCATCGGGATCGCCAGTGCCGCGACGACTCCGGCGATCGTCGCGTGAATTCCCGAATGCAGGACGCAGATCCACAGCAACACGGCCCCCACCACATAGGGCCAGGTCCGGTCGACGCCGCGCAGGTTCATCACCGCCATGGTTGATGCGACAGCAACCGCGGCGATAAGCCACAGGGCCTTGACCTGGACGGTATAGAACAACGCGATGATGACGACCGCGCCGATATCGTCGACAATCGCCACGGTCAGCAGGAATAGCCGGAGCGAGGCGGGAACCCTTTTGCCCAGCAGTCCGACGACACCCATCGCGAAAGCGATGTCGGTTGCCGCGGGAATCGCCCATCCGCGGTCGAGGCGGGGGTCATCGCCGACGAGAGCGACGAACACGACCGCCGGGATCGCCATGCCGGCGACCGCGGCGATGACCGGCAGGCGGCGCGCTTCGGGGTCGGCGAGGTCGCCCTCGACCAGTTCACGTTTCACCTCGAGACCGACGACGAAAAAGAACACCGCCATCAGCGCGTCATTGATCCACAAGTGGAGGTTGGACAGTTTCGGGATCGGCGACCACGGCAGGGTTCCGTGGAAAAACCCGTGATACGCGTCCGACAGAGCGGAGTTGGCGAGTCCCATCGCGGCCAGGGCGACAGCGATCAGCAGGATGCCTTCGCGCGAATCCGATACGAACAGGGCGCGCACCGGGGCGACAGCGCGCTCGAGTGGGGTACGTGGTGGCTGCATGCCGCAAGTCCTCGACGAAGCGGGCGGCGCTGGCAAGCCGGGATAGACGCCTGGAATGGTCCCGCGCCGGTTGACTCGGGCGTGACCCCCACCTAAGGGCGGCGCGTCTGCGGCCGGCCATGCTGGCCGCGTTTTTCTATGAACTCCGTGCGAGGCTAACGCTCTTCGTGGCGAACGATCCCGAAAACGCACCTCTTGGCGAGGACCCCAAGCTCGATTCGCTCGAGGACCGCATCGCGCGTGCGCGCCACGCGGAGGACGAGCGGATGGCCAAGGAGCATGCCCCGATGCGCGACGGGCGCAACGCGGGTATCCAGATCGCCTCGACGATGCTCGGCTATCCGCTGGGAGGCATTCTGGTCGGCCTTCTTCTCGACAACGTGTTCGACACGTTGCCGTGGATCACGATCGGACTGATGTTTCTCGCTTTCGCCGGCGCGCTGATGCACGTCGCGCGTATGTCCAAGAACCGCTGAGATTAGGACCTGACTGTGGCCGCCCCCGCCAAGATCGATCCGATGCACCAGTTCATGATCGCGCCGATCGGCAGCGATCAACTGGCCGCGACCCCGTTCCAGTTCACCAACTCGGCGCTGTGGATGATCATCGTCCTCGTCGCCATTCTGGTGTTCATGTGGGGCGGTACCAAGCGCGAGCTTATCCCCGGCCGCTGGCAGGCCGCGGTCGAGATGCTGACCGGCTTCCTCGACAACGTGACCCGGCAGAATATCGGGCCCGAAGGCCGCAAGTACCTGCCGTGGGTATTCACCGCGTTCGTCTTCATCCTTGCCGCCAACTGGATCGGCGCGATGCCCTTCGCGATCGTCCCGGGCGCGCACCCGTTCACGGTTACGAGCCAGTTTACCGTCACCGGGGCGATGAGCATCATCAGCTTTGCGATCGTGCTCGGCGTCGGTTTCTGGAAGCACGGGCTGCGCTTTTTCAGTCTGTTCGTCCCCCACGGTACGCCGCTGCCGCTCAAGTTCATCGTCGCTCCGATCGAGTTCGTCTCGTTTCTGGTGCGCCCGTTCAGCCTGGGGCTGCGGCCGTTCATCGCGATGTTCGCGGGCCACATCCTGCTCGAGGTGTTCGGCAACTTCGTGGTGCAGGGTTTGAACGCCGGCGGCGCGATGGGCTACGGTATCTCGCTGCTCGCCTTCGTCTTCGTCGTGTTCGTGAACGCGCTCGAGCTGCTGGTCGGCGCGATCCAGGCGTTCGTGTTCGCTCTCCTGACGGCGCTGTATATCAACGACGCTGTCAATCTTCACTGATCTTTCAAGCAATTACCAATCGGAGTTAAGACAATGGAACTCGCTTCTGCTCAGGTTATCGGTGCCGGTATCGCGGCGATCGGCGTCGGCGCTGCCGCTGCCGGCGTGGGCTTCGTGTTCGGCTCGTTCCTTCAGGGCGCGCTGCGCAACCCGGCAGCCGCCGGTGGCCAGACCGGCACCCTGTACATCGGCTTCGCCGCTGCCGAGCTGCTCGGCCTGATGGCGTTCGCCGTGGCGATGATCATCCTCTACGCGCGCTGATTCGGTTCGCCCGGCGGTTCGTGCCGCCGGGCTTTCCGGCCAGGTTTTCGTGTAAGGTAATCAGATGCCACAACTCGCCCAACTCGGTCTCGTTCTCCAGTCGCAGCTGTTCTGGCTGCTGCTGACGCTTGCCGCGATCTACTTCATCGCGGGTCGCGGTATCGTGCCCAAGGTCGAAGAGACCGTCGATGCGCGTGACGCGCAGATCGCCGCCGACCTCGCGGCGGCCGAGCGCCTACGGGCGGAGGCCGATGCGGACGAAGAGGGCTGGCGCACGAAAATGAACGAGGTTCACGCCGCTGCTGCCGCCCAGGCGGCCGTTGCGAAGGAGAAGGCCACGGCCGATGCCGACAAGCGCATCGCAAAGGCCAACGCCGAGCTCGCCCAGAAGACCGCGGCTGCCGAGGCCGAACTCGAAGCCGCGCGCACCAGCGCGCTCGCCGAGCTCGAGGGTGTCGCCGCCGATGCTGCGCGCGACATCGTCGCCAAGTTGACCGGTTCAAACGTCACAGAAGCGGCCGCTCGCAAGGCCGTCGCAGGAGCGCTGAAGAGTGTTTGATCTGCTCGCCGCTGCCGCTCACGGTGCGGAAGAACATGCCGAGGCGGCTGCTTTCGGAATTCACTGGCTGACGCCGGGCACTTTCGTCGCGATCGCCATGCTGGTCGTGTTCGCGATCATGCTGATCGCCGGCGTCCCCGGGATTATCGCCAGACTGCTCGACTCGCGGATTGCCGGGATTCGCACTCAACTCGAAGAGGCCAAGCAACTGCGCGCCGAAGCGCAAGCGCTGCGCGACGAGTACGCGAAGAAGGCCGCCGAAGCTGAGAAGGACATCGAGGCGATGAAAGCCTCGGCCGAACGCAATGCGGTCGAGATTGTCGAAAAGGCGAAGGCCGATGCTGCTGCGATGATTGCCCGCCACAAGGCCGCGAGTGTCGAGAAGATCGCGCAGGCCGAACGCAACGCTGTAATCGAACTGCGGAACAAGGCCGCCTCTGCCGCCACTGTCGCGGCACGTCAGCTCATTGCCGACAAGCTGGGCGAGGACGCCGACCGCAAGCTGGCCGACGGGATCATCTCGGGCATCTGATTTCCCGGTATCGCCGGAACGTTGGCAAGGGCCACGCGCTTCGTTCCTGTAGAGACAGGAGAAGCGCGTGGCCCTTTCAGCATTGCCTATCAATTGCAGCCTCAAGAAGAGTGGCGGCGATAAGAGTTCGACCGACCAGATGATCGCCGTCGTGGCAAAGCACCTCGGCGCGGCTGGCGTTGAAGTGAGTGCGCCCCTCCGAATGGCGGATTACGACATTCTTCCGGGTGTTTCGTCGGACGAAGGTGAAGGCGACGATTGGCCCCAGCTTCGCGAAAAGATCCTCGCGCACGACATCCTGATTTTCGGGACGCCGATCTGGTTGGGTCAGCTAAGTTCGATCGGCAAGCGCGTGCTCGAACGGATGGACGCGTTTCTGGGAGAGACCGACGATAAGGGGCGAATGCCGAGTTTCGGAAAGGTGGCGATCGCCGCCATCGTCGGCAACGAGGACGGCGCCCACAATGTATCCGCGGAGCTTTTTCAGGCGCTCAACGACGTCGGATGGACGATCCCGGCGAATGCCGCGTGCTATTGGGTGGGAGAGGCGATGCACTCGACCGACTTCAAGGAGCTCGAAAAGACACCCGACAAGGTCACGCAGACCGCGGCCATGCAGGCGAGCAACGCAGCTCACCTCGCTGGGCTACTCAAGGGTAATCGATACCCGGGGTCGGGCTAGCATTTAAGGTTCGAAGACGACCTTTCCGACCAGTTCACCACGCGCCATGGCGGAGAACCCCTCCCGCCAGCTTTCGAGCGGCAGGACGCGGTTGATGGTCGGTTTTATGGAGGCCTCCATCGCAAGTCGTGACACCTCGGCGGCGATCGCCGCGCCTCGCTCGGGGAAGCGTCGGGCGTATTCCCCTGCCCGCACGCCGACGACCGAGAATCCCTTTATGAGGGGAATGTTCACCGCGATTTCCGGAATGCGCCCGGAGACGAATCCGATCACCAATAGCTTTCCGCCGAAGGCGACGCAGCGCGTACTTTCATCGAATACGTCGCCGCCCACGGGATCGTAGACGAGCTCGCACAGCCCGCCGCCGGGTCACATCCATCACCTTTTCGCGGAAGCGGCCTCGGTTGACGATGACGGCGTCCGGGCGGACTGCCGTGCGGATAGCCTCGACCTTGGTCGGATCATGGGTCGCTGCGATCACCCTTGCACCCCTCGCGCGGGCGAGGTCGCAGGCAGCCAGCCCGACTCCGCCGCTCGCTCCATGGATGAGAACCCATTGGCCTTCGCGCAGGTCCCCGATCTCCACGAGCGCCGTATAGGCGGTCGTGTAGGCGGCGCCCAGCGAGGCTGCCTGAGCGAAATCGAGGCCTGGGGGTATCCGCTTCAGCGCCGTTGCGGGAAGGCTCGCGAGCTCGGCAAATGCGCCGGTCTTGGCGCCGCCCATCACCCGGTCGCCCGGTGAAAAGCCGCTATCCGGATCCGCTTCGAGGACTTCGCCCGCCATTTCGAGCCCGCTGATGAAAGGAAGTGCGGGTTTGAACTGGTACGCACCACGGGTCATCAGCAGGTCGGGATAATTGAGCGAGGCTGCGCGCACAGCGACGAGTATCTCGCCGGGCCGGCGCTCGGCGACCGGCAGGTGGGCGAGCGAGACACCGGACAGGTCGTCGGATAGCCTCTCGACCAGCAGCGCTTTCACCTCAGGCGAATACCGTCATGTCCAGCGGCTCTGACTGGCCGAACCAGACGACGTACCGCGTATGATCGGCGAGGTCGTCTCCGCTCAGGCCATGGGCGAACACCGTCAGATCGCCGCGTGCCTCCGGCGCCCAGGCGGCGAAGCGGGCGAATTGCTCGGGCCGGAGCGATAACTGGACCGAACCGCGCGGATGCGGGCCGACGGGAGCGGTGTGAAAATGGCCGACCGGGCACCCAAATTCATCTTTTGCCGCCTGCGCAAACGCGTTTGCGGCGTCGAATTCGTCGTCATCGAAGTAGATGTGCGCATGAAACCCGCGGATTGCCACGATCAGAAGCTGTCCTTGGCCGCGCGCAGCTTCGCAAAAGTCTCCGCGGGGGTTCCGCCGCCCCAGCGGTTTCGGATGTCTTCGCGATCGGCCCGCAAGAAGGGATTGGTCAGCAGCTCGCGTTCGAGCTTCGTGGGCACGGTGGGCTGGTGCCGCTCCCGGCGCGCGTCGATGTCCTTCGCGTAGAGCTGCAGATCGAGATTGTCCGGATCGGCATGCAGCGCGAATTTCGCGTTCGCCTGAGTGTATTCGTGTGCGCAGTAGAGCATCGTTTCGGGCGGCAAGGCCTTGATCCGTTCCAGGCTGGCCCAGAACTGCTCCGGCTCGCCTTCGAACATCCGGCCGCAGCCCAGGGCGAACACGCTATCGCCCACGAAGGCGATCTCGTCCTCGTCGAGGTAATACGCGATGTGGCCGTTGGTATGACCTCCGACGTCGATGACGATTGCCTCGTGGTCGCCCAGCCTCACGGTGTCGCCATGCTTCACGACGCGGTCGATTTCGGAGATGCGCTCGACCTCGGCAGGAGCGACGACGGTGCAGCCCGTCGCTGCCTTGATCGCCGCGTTGCCGCCCGCGTGGTCGGGGTGCCAATGCGTGTTCCAGATCTGGGTGATCTGCCACCCTCTGGAGGCCGCCTCCCGCAGATAAGCCTCGCCGTCGGGCGTATCGATGCACGTCGTCTCTTCGCTCACCGGGTCGTGGACGAGGAATCCGTAGTTATCGGACAGGCAGGGGAACTGGTGGATTTCGAGCGGCATCGGGCGATCCTACGCCCGGCAGCCCATATAGAAAAGGCCCGCCTGCTCGGGTGAGCGGGCGGGCCTTTCCATTCCTGTCAGGCGGAGATTACTCGCCCTGCTTCTTCAGCGCTTCGCCGAGGATGTCGCCGAGCGAAGCACCCGAGTCGGACGAACCGAACTGCGCGACGGCTTCCTTCTCTTCGGCGATCTGGCGCGCCTTGACCGAGAAGTTCGGCTTCTTCGAACGATCGAAGCCGATGACCATCGCATCGAGCTTCTGGCCGACCTGGAAACGGTCCGGACGCTGCTCGTCGCGGTCGCGGCCAAGGTCGCTGCGCTTGACGAAGCCCGTCGCACCGTCGTCGCCGACCTGGACCTCGAGGCCGCCATCGCGGACTTCGAGGACAGTCACGGTGACCACGTCGTTGCGCTTCAGCGCACCGCCCGCGGCGGCGACGCCGGCAGCCGGCGCACCCTTTTCGAGCTGCTTCATGCCGAGGCTGATGCGCTCCTTCTCGACGTCGACGTCGAGAACGACGGCTTCGACCTGCTCACCCTTGCGGTGCAGCGCCAGCGCGTCTTCGCCCGAGATGCCCCAGGCGATGTCGGACATGTGGACCATGCCGTCGACGTCGCCGGGCAGGCCGATGAACAGGCCGAACTCGGTCGCGTTCTTGACTTCGCCCTCGACCTTCGAGCCGACCGGGTGCGCGTCCGCGAACTCTTCCCACGGGTTGCGCTGGGCCTGCTTGAGACCGAGCGAGATGCGACGCTTTTCGCTGTCGACCTCGAGCACCATCACTTCGACTTCCTGCGAGGTCGAGACGATCTTGCCCGGGTGGACGTTCTTCTTGGTCCAGCTCATTTCCGAAACGTGGACGAGGCCCTCGATGCCCGGCTCGATCTCGACGAAGGCACCGTATTCGGTGATGTTGGTCACGGTGCCGGTCATCTTCATGCCGACCGGGTACTTCGCGCCGACGCCGTCCCACGGATCGCTCTCGAGCTGCTTCATGCCGAGGCTGATGCGCTGGGTCTCGGGGTTGATGCGGATGATCTGCACGGTGACTGTGTCGCCGATGTTGATCACCTCGCTCGGGTGGTTGACCCGCTTGTAGCTCATGTCGGTGACGTGGAGCAGGCCGTCGATGCCGCCCAGGTCCACGAACGCACCGTAGTCGGTGATGTTCTTGACCACGCCATCGATCACCTGGCCCTCGGCCAGCTTGTCGATCAATTCGCTGCGCTGTTCGGCGCGAGTTTCCTCGAGCACCGCACGGCGGCTGACGACGATGTTGCCGCGGCGGCGGTCCATCTTCAGGATCTGGAAGGGCTGCGGCATGTCCATCAGCGGGCCGACGTCGCGCACCGGGCGGATATCGACCTGGCTACCGGGGAGGAAGGCCACGGCGCCGTCGAGGTCGACGGTGAAGCCGCCCTTGACCCGGCCGAAGATCCGGCCGTCGACGCGCTTGCCTTCGCCGAATTCGCTTTCGAGCTTGTCCCATGCGGCTTCGCGGCGGGCGCGATCGCGCGACAGCATCGCTTCGCCGTCGGCATTCTCGACACGGTCGACGTAAACTTCGACTTCGCTGCCGACCGACAGGCCGTGCGTGCCGTCTTCCTCACCGCCGCGTTCGAATTCCTTGAGGGCGACGCGGCCCTCGCTCTTCAGACCAACGTCGATCACGGCCATGCCGTTCTCGATCGCGGTCACGGTGCCCTTTACGACGCGGCCTTCGAAGCCTTCGTCGCCGGCGCCACCGAGCTGTTCGTTGAGAAGCGCCTCGAAATCGGCGCGAGTGGGGTTGGCAGTTGTTGCCATGATCTCAGGGTATCCTGTTCACTGTTTGCTACCGGCCACCGGTTTTACCGGGGTCTTTAGCCGTCTCCCGCGGGATTGCGGGGCGAACGGGGCAAGAGGGCCGTGGTCTCCGCAAAGCCGCATGCCAAGCGAAGGTCCGGTCGAGCGGATGCTTTCGGGACGGGCGGGCCCATATGCCACCGGGTGCAATTTTGCAAGAGAAACACCGCCTGGGTCAAGCGAATGCCAGCGCAACGCAACACGCCGCGCCCACGGTGCTGGGATCGCGGCGTCGATTGGATCAGAGGGTATTCAGCTGGTGGTCGATCTCGTCGCTGACCTGCGACCGCATCGTCCCACTTCCAAATCTTCATCCCGTTGACCGAAACATCTCCCATCAGGCCTTCGGAATTGAAGACGTACAACTCGACCTTCTCGCCCGCGGTTTGTCCCTGCGCCGTTGCGCCGGCCTGTATGACCGTTACACCGGCGTCGGCGCCGATGCTCCACTCGCCGTCGGACTGGTACTCCTTGAGGGTGGCCGGGTCACCGACCTTGAGGACGAAGGAAGCCGCTGAAACGCCTGCCTGCAGGCCGATACTGCCCTGACCCATCTTGTAGTAGCCAGTGATCTTTCCGTCCTGCACCAGGGCGCCTTCGCCGCCTGCGCCGCCAACGCCTAGCGCGACCGAAGTGACATCCGGGAAGACGAAATAGCCTGCGGGATTGCCGTCAGCGCAAGTGGGCTCGACGTTCTTGCAGGTTTCGAGTGCCGACATCACTTTCGCGTCGACGCTCGGATCGCCTTCATACGTTCCTGTGTCTGCATTTGTGTCGGCGGCGGCGGTGTCGACTGCAGTCGCGTCATCGGTCGGCTCCTGCGCACAGGCGGCGAGCGCTCCAGCGAGTGCGAGAAGAGCAAGTCTCTGCATGGGCTTTTTCATGGGGTGCGTCCTTTCGGTTGGATGAATGAGTCTCCACACGACCAATGGTTGCGAAAACTCCTCGTTCCGAAAAAACTCCATACTCTGGAGCAGTAAAGATCTCGGCGGACGGGATCGTAAAAAAAGGAGCTTCCGCCTCAGTCGGCCGAATTGATCCGTCCGTCGATCGCGGAAATTGCCGCAGCCAGCACTTCGTCTCGATTGAGGCTCGTTGTGTCTATAACCATTGCATCCGGTGCTATTTGCAACGGCGCGGCTGCACGCGAGGTGTCGCGCTCGTCGCGGCGGCGGATGTCGTCGGCGATGTCTGTCAGCGATACGTCGATTCCCCGTTCGCGCATCTCCTTCCACCGCCGTGTCGCCCGTGCTTCGACACTGGCGGTCACGATACAGCTTCACTTCCGCGTCCGGCGCAATGACGGTGCCGATGTCGCGCCCGTCGAGCACCGCGCCGCCGGACTGTTCGGCGAACCGGCGCTGCCGCTCGAACAATGCCTGGCGGACGGAGGGGTGGACCGACACCCGGCTTGCGTAGCCGCCGGTCTCCTCGCTGCGCAGGCGCGGATCGTCGAGCAGCGCGTCGGGGAAAGAGGTCGCGGCGAGCGCGTCGCCTCCGTCGTCGGGGTCTCCGCCATCAAGGAACACCTGCCTGCCGACAGCGCGGTAGAGAAGACCGGTGTCGAGATACGGCACGCCGTAATGCTCGGCGAGTTTGCGGGCGAGGGTGCCCTTTCCGGAAGCGGTAGGTCCGTCGACGGCGATGATCATTCGGGGTCCTTGCGGGCCAGCCATCCGCGAAGAATGCCTTCCATCTCGATCGGCCGCTCGGAGTAGGCTGCGTGCGATGCGCCCGGAACGACCGCAAGTTCCGCTCCGGGCGTCAATCGAACGAAGTCGCGAACCGTATCGAGCCTCGCCTCGTCGTACTGGCCGACCAGGAACATCGTGCGTGACCCGTCGAGCTTGGCCAGCAAGTGGGTGTCGTCATAAGTCTTGAGCGATCCGGTCGCGACGAATTCGCTCGGCCCCCACATCGCGTTGTAGATCGTCGGATTGAATCCCTTCCCTGAGGTACGTTCGCGGTAAGCGATCGCGGCGGCGGAGCGAGCGGGCGCATCCGGTCTGCCGGCGTGGACGGCGTAAAACGCGTCATCGGCCGCATCGCACACGGTCTTCGCGGGCGGTGCATTGCTTTGGCATGCGGCAATGTCGTGCTGCACGTCGGCCGGCAGGTCCTTGATCAGGAGGTTGGTGCCGAAAATCCACTGCGGGGTCGATATGAACGTGCCCCCCAGTAAGGTCGATGCGACGTGTTCGGGGTATTTGACCGAGTACTCGATCGCGATAGCGGAACCCCAGCTGTGTCCGACTACGTGCCAGCGCTCCACGCCGAGCGTCCGGCGGACGGCTTCGAGCTCCTCGACGAAGCGTTCGATGTGCCAGTTCGCGGGATCGCCCGGATGGTCGGACATTCCGCTGTCGAGCTGGTCGTAGAGGATCACCGCTCGACTATCCGCAAGAGCGGTCATGCCGCCGAAGGAAAGATGCGTGCCGCCCGGACCGCCGTGGACGAATACGACCGGCAGCGCTTTTGCCTTCAGATCGCCATTGACGCTGACCCATACCCGGCCGCCTTCGACCGGCACCATGAGTTCGCGTTCGGGCAGCGCGAAAGGCTTCGCGACGGAAGGCGGGCTGGCCACGGCTTTCGCCGCGGCTGGCTGCCCGAGCCCAGCCATCGCGAATATCAACGCCAACAGGGTGATCAGCCGCATCGCCATCCCTCCTTTAACGAGCGTCCCGGCGCATCCGCGCCCGCGCCGCCTTGGCCAGGCCATAGATTGCGATCGCGGCCCAGAATCCCTCAAGCACGAGGCTGGGCAGGTTAGTGTGGACCAGGAGCGAAACGGTCAGAAATGCAGCTCCAGCCAGGTTCGTGCCGTGAAGCACGAACGGGTTCGGCGCGTCGCTCCACGTCAGGTAGGCATAGGCTCCGATGATGCAGGCCATCCCGATGAAGCCCACCACCGTATAAACGTCGGTCATTCGCCCGCTCCGTCTGAGGCGCTGTCGAGCAAGGCTTCGAACGCCGGGAAACTGGTCGCGATCGGGCGGGTGTCGTCGATTTCAACTCCGTGCTTCGAGCGGAGGCCGGCGATCGCCATCGCCATCGCGATGCGGTGATCGAGATGGGTCTTCACGCGGGCATTCGATGTGCCGCGAAGCGGCTCGCCGCCGGTGCCGTCGATGATCAAGCCGTCCTCGGTCTCTTCGACCCGCGCGCCTGCCGCGGTGAGCGCGGCGGCCATCGCGGCAAGTCGGTCGCTTTCCTTCACTCGCAGTTCGTCGAGCCCGCGGGTTACGGTACGTCCTTGCGCAACGGCGGCGGCGACGAACAGGACCGGGAATTCGTCGATCATGCTCGGCGCAAGGGCCGGGTCGACTTCGATGCCGGACAGCGCGGCATGGCGTACGCGCAGATCGGCGACCGGTTCGCCGCCGACTTCGCGCGCGTCCAGCTCCTCGATGTTCGCGCCCATCTGGCGCAGCACCTCGACAAGACCGGCGCGCGTCGGATTTAGGCCGACGTTCTCGATCACAAGATCGCTTCCCGGCACGATGCTTGCGGCGACCATGAAGAACGCGGCGGACGATGGGTCGCCCGGCACCTCGATCGTTTGCGGCTTGAGCTCGGCTTCCCCGCGGATCGTGATCACGCGGTCCCCGCTCACTTCCTCCACCTCGAGCTCGGCGCCGAAGCCGCGCAGCATCCGCTCGGAATGATCGCGGGTCGGGACCGGCTCGATCACCGTGGTGATCCCGGCGGTGTTCAGGCCAGCGAGCAGCACGGCACTCTTCACTTGAGCGCTGGCGACGGGCAGCCGGTATTCGATCGGCACCGGCACCCGCGCGCCTGTCATCATCAACGGCAGCGTGCCTCCGGGCGAGGGGGTGAACTGCGCGCCGATGCGGCTCAACGGTTCGATTACCCGGCCCATAGGGCGTCTGGACAAGCTCGCATCACCGGTGAACGCGGCGGTGATGGCATGGCTCGCCAGAAGACCCATGAGCAGACGGGTCGAGGTGCCCGAATTGCCCATGTCGAGCGCGGCGGCCGGTTGCAGCAGCCCGCCGATCCCGACGCCGTGAATTCGCCACTTCTCGCCGATCTTCTCGACCTGCGCGCCCATCGCGCGCATAGCGGCGGCGGTCGCCATCACGTCCTCACCCTCGAGAAGGCCGGCGACGCGGGTCTCGCCGACTGCCAGCGCGCCGAGCATCACCGAGCGATGACTGATCGACTTGTCGCCCGGAACGCGGATGCGCCCGCGCAACGCCCCGATAGGGCGAAAGGTGCGGGGAGAGGGCTGGTCGGTCTCGATCACGGCGGCGGCTCTTTGACAGCGCGGGTGCCCTGTGGCAAGGCGCGCCCGCTCTTGATTCCGGTGCGCCGGTTACCCATCAAGTTTCGTGAATTTCCCGTCCTGTCCCTCGGTGGGCAGGCAGCATCGAGGACATACCATGGTCAAGCCAGAGTGGGGCACCAAGCGTCAGTGCCCCAAGTGCGGTGAGCGCTTCTACGACCTGACGAAGGACGAGCCCGTCGAATGCATCGAATGCGGCGAAAAGTGGTTCCCCGAGCCGGTGCTCAAGTCGAAGCAGCCGATCCCGTTCGAGGAAGAGAAGAAAAAGGACAAGGAAGCCGACAGCGACTTGTCTGAAGACGACGATCTGGAGGATCTCGACGTCGATGACGACGATGATTCGCCGGACAACGACGTCGATCTTGGCGGTGACGACGATCTCGGCGTGAAGACCGCCGGAGACGACGACGACAACGACGAGTAACGCGGCAGTCCGTTTTCGGACTTGCCAATCCGGGGCCGCCTCCATAAAGGGGCGGCCCGCCGGACCTCGGTTCGGCAAAGATTGATGGTACGGGGCCTTAGCTCAGCTGGGAGAGCGCCTGCATGGCATGCAGGAGGTCAGCGGTTCGATCCCGCTAGGCTCCACCATCGAGACAGAAAAAGTCGGGTTCCTCTATCGGACTCCGCACGCTGGCCGACGAGGTTTCGTCCGCCGGCGTTTTTGGCATTTACCGGACTTTTCGGGGTTCGGGTGAGTTGAGGTAGCGCATGTTCGACAACCTGTCCGATCGTCTTGGCAACGTCTTCGACCGCCTGCGCGGCCGTGGCGCGCTGAGCGAGCAGGACGTGCGCGACGCGATGCGCGAGGTGCGCGTGGCGCTGCTCGAGGCCGACGTCGCGTTGCCGGTCGCGCGCCGCTTCATCGACGCGGTTACTGAAAAGGCCATCGGGGCTGACGTGCTGCGTTCGGTCACGCCGGGCCAGCAGGTCGTCAAGATCGTCCACGACGAGCTCGTCGAGATGCTCGGCGGCGAAGGCGGGGCGCAGGCCGAACCGCTGAACCTCGCTGCGAAGCCTCCGGTCGTCGTGATGATGGTCGGCCTCCAGGGCTCGGGCAAGACGACCACCACGGCCAAGCTCGCGAAGTGGATCCGCGAAAAGCACGGCAAAAAGGCGCTGATGGCGTCGCTCGACGTTGCGCGGCCCGCGGCGCAGGAGCAGTTGGCGGTGCTCGGCGAACAGGTCGACGTCGCGACGCTGCCTATTATCAAGGGCCAGCAGCCGGTCGACATCGCGCGCCGCGCGCTCGAGTCGGCGAGGTTGCAGAACGTCGATGTCCTGATGCTCGACACCGCCGGGCGGCTTCACGTCGACCAGGCGCTGATGAACGAGATGAAGGCGGTCGCCAGCGTTTCGACACCGACAGAAGTGCTGCTGGTCGTCGATTCGCTGACCGGTCAGGACGCGGTGAACGTCGCCCAGTCGTTCTCCGGTGAAGTGCCACTCACCGGCGTCGTGCTCACCCGCATGGACGGCGATGCGCGCGGCGGCGCGGCGCTCTCGATGCGCCACGTCACCGGCAAGCCGATCAAGTTCGCCGGCACGGGCGAGAAGCTCGATGCGCTCGAAGCCTTCCACCCCGGCCGCGTCGCCGACCGTATTCTCGGCATGGGCGATGTCGTCAGCCTGGTCGAAAAGGCCGCGGCGACGATCAAGGAGGAGGATGCCGAGGCGCTCGCCAAGCGCATGGCGAAGGGGCAGTTCGACCTCAACGACCTGCGCATGCAGCTCAAGCAGATGCAGAACATGGGCGGCCTCGGAATGCTGGCGGGCATGATGCCGGGCATGAAGAAGGCCAAACAGGCGATGGCCCAGTCCGGCATGGACGACAAGGTGCTCGTCCACATGGATGCGGTCATCGGCTCTATGACCGCGAAGGAGCGCGCCCGGCCGGAGCTGATGAACGCCAAGCGCAAGAAGCGCGTCGCAGCCGGCGCCGGCCTTGAGGTTCAGGACGTCAACAAGCTGCTCAAGATGCACCAGGAAATGGCCCGCGCGATGAAGCAGATCCGCAAGATGGGCGGTTTCAAGGGGCTCGCCGCGGCATTTGGCAAGGGCGGGCTGGGCGGTGCGCTCGGCGGCATGGGCATGGGCGGAGCGGGTGGCGCTGGCACGCCGCCGTCGCTCCCTGGGCTGAGTGGGGGCGCGATGCCCTCCAACCTGAACGATTTGATGAAAAAGAAGTGATTTCAGTTTTGTATTTCAGAAAGGTGAATTGAAATGGCAGTTGCAATCCGTCTCTCGCGCGGTGGCGCGAAGAAGCGCCCTTATTACCGCATCGTCGTGTCGGACAGCCGTTCGTCGCGCGACGGCAAGTACCTTGAGCAGATCGGAACCTACAATCCGCTGCTCGCGAAGGACGACGAGAACCGCGTGAAGATCGACTCCGACCGTGCGAAGCACTGGCTGTCGGTCGGCGCGCAGCCGTCGGACCGCGTGGCCCGCTTCCTCGACGCCGCCGGCGTGCGTGAACGCGCGGCCCGCAACAACCCCAAGAAGGGCGAGCCGGGCGAGAACGCGAAGACCCGCGCCGAAGAGAAGGCCGAGAAGGAAGAGGCCGCCAAGGCCGCTGCCGCCGAGGCTGCCGCCGCTCCGGAGCCCGAAGTCGAAGAGACTCCGGCAGCCGAGGAAGTGACGGCCGAGGAGGTTACCGCCGAAGCCGAGACGCCAGCGACCGACGAGCCTGCCGAGACTGCGGCTGCTCCCGAGTCTGAGGTCGAACAGACCGAGGCAGCCGAAGAGGTGACGGCCGAGGCCGATGCGCCGACCACCGACGAGCCTGCCGAGGGCAGCGAAGCCCCTGCGACCGGCGATGAGGCCGCGATTGAATCGACGTCGGACACGCCGGCTGAAGGCGCGGACGAGAAGGCCGAGGGCTAAGAGGCCCACATGGACAAGCCCGTCACCCTGGCAGCCGTCGCCGGCGCGCACGGGGTGACGGGCGAAGTTCGCCTGAAGCTCTTTGGCGAAGGCGTCGAAGCGCTGCAGAGGTACAAAAGCTTCAACGAGGGCGCTCTGACGCTCAAGAAGCTGCGCGACGACGGGAAGGGCGGGGCGGTTGCCCGCTTTGCCGAGGTCGCTGATCGTACCGCCGCCGAAAAGCTGCGGGGTACCCCGCTCACGGTGTCCCGCTCGGCAATGCCGCCGCTCGGGGAGGGTGAGTATTACCACGCCGACCTGATCGGTCTCGCCGCGGTGACCGAGGCCGGGGAGGCGCTCGGCATCGTTGTCGCGGTGCAGAACTTCGGTGCCGGGGACATCCTCGAGATCGGAAAACCCGACGGCAAGAGATTCATGGTTCCGATGACCGACGACGCCGTGCCCGTCTGGGATGGCGAGCGCGCGGTTATCGCGCAAGGGTTCGCGGACTAGGATCGATCTGGAACGCCGACCCGCGGCGTCGTGGCGAAGTACGCCTGAAATTGAAACGACCGGTCGTTCAGTCTCCGGGAGGGGCGCTGCGCCGAAGCGGCCTTTCGCAAGCCAGGTGATTGCGGATCGTCGTGGCGGCGACCCCGGCCTGGCCCATCGCGTGGCTGATCTGATCCAGACCGATAACCACGTCTCCCGCCGCGAACAGGCCAGGGACCGAGGTTTCGAGATGATCGTCGGTCTTGATACAACCCTCGTCGGTTGTTTCGGCGCCGGCGAGTTCGGCCAGCTCCGAGCGCACGTGGCTGCCGAGCGCGGGATAGACGCTGTCGAACGCCATTCGCTCGTCGGCGGTGTCGAGGGCGATGCGATCACCCTCGATCGCCCAGCCGCCGCAGGGTCCCGCAGCGCGCGCGATGCCGACCTCATCCAGCTTGGCCGTACACTCCGCGTCGAGATCGTGGTCCCCGTGCGGACTGATCAGGGTGAGGTCGGCCGTGAAGCCGCGCAGGAACAGCGCCTCGGCGGTGCCGTGCGCGCTGGTACCGATGACCGCGACCCGCTTGTCGGTCACTTCGTAGCCATCGCACACCGGGCAATAGCGCAAGAGGCCCTTGGCCAGCGCCTCGTCATGGAGGTCGTTCTCGAGAGAATCGGGCCGCCGGTTGACCACGCCCGTCGCCAGCAAGACGCTGCGCGCGGTGTAGGTGCCGGTGTCGGTGCCGACCGTGAACCGGTCGCCCGTCTTCGCCAGGTGTTCGACCCGCTTTTCCTCGCGCACCGCGCCGTATTTGCGCGCCTGTTCGCGCATCCGGGCGAGCAGGTCCTTGCCCGTTATCCCGTCGGGAAAGCCGGCATGGTTGTGCGTGCACGGGATCCATGCCGCCCGGCTCTCGCCGCTGTCGAACAGCCGGATCGAGAGATGATAGCGGGCAAGGTAGATCGCGGCCGTCAGCCCCGCGGGCCCGGCGCCCACGATGATGCAGTCGTCGGGCTCCGGTCGGTCATCGTCGCTCATTCCTTGCCTTGCCCTTCCGCCTTGCGCATGGGCGAGAGATGACCTTCGCCGCTACCGTCATAACGCTCTACCCCGAGATGTTTCCCGGACCGCTCGGGCTTTCGCTGGCCGGGCGTGCGCTTGAGCGCGGCGACTGGACCATCGATGCGGTGCAGTTGCGCGACTTCGCGACCGACCGGCACCGGACGGTCGACGACACGCCCGCAGGCGGCGGGGCGGGGATGGTGCTAAAGGCCGATGTCCTGGCAGCGGCGCTTGATAGCGTGAAACCGGGACCGCCCGTTCTCGCGATGACTCCGCGTGGCCGTCCGATCGATCAGGCCCGGGTGCGCGAACTGGCGGCGGGGCCAGGTGTCACCATCCTGTGCGGCCGGTTCGAGGGCTTCGATGAGCGCATTTTCGAAGGCCGCCCCGAGATCGAGCAGGTTAGCCTGGGCGACGTCGTGCTATCGGGCGGAGAGCCCGCCGCGCTGGCCATCCTCGACGCTTGCATTCGCCTGCTTCCCGGCGTAATGGGCGCCCCGCTTAGCGGAGCCGAGGAATCCTTCGAAGAAGGGCTGCTCGAGTATCCGCAGTATACCCGACCTCAGGAATGGGAAGGGCGCACGATCCCCGAAGTGCTGCGATCGGGGGATCATGCGAAGATCGCGGCATGGCGCAAGGCCATGAGCGAGAACGACACACGGCTACGCAGGCCGGACCTTTGGGAGCGCTATAGTGGCGTTCGGGCCCGACCTGCCTCTGGTGCGCAGCGCGAAACGAAGGACTAGGACCAGTGAACCTGATCCAGCAACTCGAGGCCGAAGCGGCCGAGGCCCTCAGCCAGGGCAAGGATATCCCCGAATTCCGTGCCGGCGACACCGTGCGTGTCGGCGTGCGCGTCGTCGAAGGCACCCGCACCCGTACCCAGAACTTCGAAGGCGTGTGCATCGCGCGTTCGAACCGCGGCATGGGTTCGAACTTCACCGTTCGCAAGATCAGCTTCGGCGAGGGCGTCGAGCGCGTCTTCCCGCTGTACTCGCCCAACATCGAGAGCATCACCGTGGTCCGCCGCGGCGTGGTGCGCCGGGCCAAGCTGTATTACCTGCGCGGCCGCACCGGCAAGCGCGCCCGCATCGCCGAGCGCCGCGAGAACGCCTAAGCCCTGTTTTCTCAGTGGAATAGGCGCTAGCAGACAGGGGCGATCCGGATATTCCGGGTCGCCCCTTTCGCTTGCAAGTTCGATGGAGTTCCTCCCCCTATGCGTTTGCCCAGCCTGCTCACCGCTGTCGCGGTAGCTACCCTGTCGCCCTCAGTCGTTCATGCACAGGAGGATCCCGGGATGATCGAGCAGACGCAAAGCGCAGGTGATCTGACTTTCCAGCGGGTCTTCGCCAGCCCATCGCTCGACGGTAGTTCGCCGCGCGGGGTGAAGCTTTCGCCCGACGGACGCTATCTGACCGTGCTGCGCAACCGCGCCGACGACCGCGAGCGCTACGATCTCTGGGCGTTCGACCGCGAGAGCGGACAGTGGTCGATGATCGTCGACTCGCTGAAGCTGGGCAGCGGCGAGGAGCTGTCCGAGGCCGAGAAGATGCAACGCGAGCGCCAGCGCATCGCGGGGCTCAAGGGGATCGTCGCCTATGACTGGTCGAGGGATGGCAAGGCCATCCTCGTCCCCCTCGACGGAGCGCTCTACCTGGCGCGGCTCGACGGTACGGTCACCAAGCTCGAATCGGGCAAGGACCCGCTCAATCCGGCGCTGAGCGAGACTGGCCGCTATCTCTCCTTCGTGCGCGATGGGCGGCTGTTCGTCGGCCCGACGCAAGGAGCTTCGCGAGCGATCACCCCTGCCGAAGAAAGCGACCTGGTACACTGGGGCGAGGCAGAGTTCGTGGCGCAGGAAGAACTCGATCGCGACACCGGGTACTGGTGGTCGCCGAACGACGCGCGCATCGCGGTCGAGCGGTTCGATGAAGCGCCGGTGGGCGTGGTCACCCGCGCGGCGATCGGGGCAGAGGGTACCAAGACATACGACCAGCGTTACCCGGCGGCCGGCACTCCCAACGCCGACGTATCCCTGTTCGTGATGGATCCGGATGGCGGCAACCGAGTGCAGGTCGATCTCGCCAACGATAAGGACTTCTATCTCGCCAGGGTCGATTGGGCCAAGAACGGACGCACGCTTTACGTCCAGCGGCTCGATCGGCTGCAGACCAGGCTCGACATGCTCGCCGTCGATCCGGCGACCGGCAGTTCGAAGGTGCTGTTCACGGAGAAGGCAGCACCGGGACACTGGATCAACCTGACCAACAACTACAAGTGGCTCGACGACGGCAGCCTGATCTGGTGGTCGGAGCGCAGCGGCTTTGGTCACCTCTACCGCTTCGCCGATGGTCGCTGGACGCAGCTGACCAAGGGCGACTGGGCAGTCACCGGGCTGTCGGGCGTCGACCAGAAGACCGGCCGGGTTGTTTTCACCGGCACCAGGGACGATGTGCTCGCTCCGCAGATCTATGCGCTGAACCTGAACTCGCCCTCGCGCGTCGAGCGCCTGAGCGACCCGACCTACAGCAACGAAGCGCGAATGGACGAAGCGGGCCGCTCGCTGATCGTCACGCGGTCGAACCCCGACCAGCCGTCGCAAAGCTTCCTGGCCGACACCTCGGGTAAGCGACTGGCCTGGATCAACGAGAACGCGGTCGACGCGAACCATCCTTACGCGCCGTATCTCTGCCAGCCACCGGGAGCCGAAATTCGGCACGTTCACAGGTCCCGACGGCAGCGATCTGCACTGGAAGATGATCACGCCGCCGCTTGAGGCGGGGAAGCGGTACCCTGTCTTCTTCAGCCATTACGGCGGGCCGCATTCGCAGACCGTCACTCGCGGCTGGGGCGGCGCGCTGGAGCAGGCGATCGTCGACCAGGGCTACATCTACTTCGAGATCGATAATCGCGGCAGCCCCAACCGGGGCGTCGAGTTCGAGAAGCAGATCCTCCACGCAATGGGCTCGGTTGAGGTCGCCGACCAGAAGGCCGGGGCGCAATATCTCAAGACCCTGGACTTCGTGGATCCAGACCGGATCGCGATCTACGGCTGGTCGTACGGCGGATACATGACCCTGAAGATGCTCGAGGCGGACCAGGGCCTCTATGCCGCCGGCATTGCCGGAGCGCCGGTTACCAAGTGGGAACTCTACGATACCGCCTATACAGAGCGGTACATGGGCCTGCCGACGGGCGAGGGAGCCGACGTCTATCGCCGCTCCAACGCGCTGCAAGATGCCGGCAAGATCACCGACCCCCTGCTGCTGATCCACGGGATGAGCGACGACAACGTCGTGTTCGAAAACTCGAGTGCACTGATCGCCAAGATGCAGGAAGGCGAGGTGCCGTTCGAGATGATGCTCTACCCGGGCTACACCCACCGCGTCTCCGGACCGCACATCGGCCCGCATCTGTGGAGCACGATCATGGCCTTCCTGGCGCGGAACGGGGTGCCGGGTGGAGGCCGCTGACCGAGAATGCCGACGCAGTCGGGGGGGGCTCCCCTCTCGGCCGAAGATCAAGCGATGGGCGAGCGCCGCGTGCCAACCCGCCAGGCTGTTTTTTCGGACGTGGGCGCGGTGATGCTCGTGCTGCGCTTGGTCGGTAAGGTTAGAAACAAGGGCGGGGCGACGCCGGGGGGCCAGTGGAATCGCCCCGCCAGTTATGGGTTTCGATTATCTGGAGACCTGCTGCGGCGCCACCGCCGTCTATCGCCTCCTCCCGCTCGAAAGGCGGGACATCACAGTGGCTTGGTGCCTGTTAGGCAAATCGCAACAAATCCGGTCAACCCGAATTTAACCACGCCCAAGCTTTCGCTTCGCCAGCAGAGGCCCGCGTGACGTTGCGCTTTTCGAGGGGAAGCGTAAGGGGGCCATCCTGAATTTTCGCAGCCGCGAAGGAGTGAATGCAGTGGGTTACCGGGTAGCCGTGGTCGGAGCGACCGGCAACGTAGGCCGCGAGATGCTCGCCGTCCTGGCCGAGCGTGAATTTCCGTGCGACGAGATCGCCGCGGTTGCGAGCGGCCGCTCGACCGGCACCGATGTCGAGTTCGGCGACACCGGCAAGATGCTCAAGTGCAAGAACATCGAGCACTTCGATTTCGCAGGCTACGACATCGCACTGTTTTCGGCCGGTAGCGGTCCGGCGAAGGAATACGCGCCCAAGGCCGCAGCGGCGGGATGCGTGGTGATCGACAACAGCTCTTTCTACCGCATGGACCCCGACGTTCCTCTCATCGTGCCGGAGGTGAACCCCGACGCGATCGAGGGCTATTCGAAGAAAAACATCATCGCCAACCCGAACTGCTCGACCGCGCAGATGGTCGTGGCGCTGAAGCCGCTACACGATGCGGCCGGGATCAAGCGCGTAGTCGTCAGCACCTATCAATCCGTGTCCGGCGCCGGAAAGCAGGGCATGGATGAACTGTTCCAGCAAAGCCGGGCGATCTTCGTCGGCGACCAGGTCGAGAGCCAGAAATTCACCAAGCAGATCGCCTTCAACGTGATCCCGCACATCGACAGCTTCCTCGACGACGGGTCGACCAAGGAAGAGTGGAAGATGGTGGTCGAGACCAAAAAGATCCTCGATCCGAAGATCAAGGTCACCGCCACCTGTGTTCGCGTGCCGGTTTTCGTCGGCCACTCGGAAGCAATCAATCTCGAGTTCGAGCGCGAGCTTTCGGCCGAAAAGGCAATGGACATCCTGCGCGAGGCGCCCGGCGTGATGCTGATCGACAAGCGCGAAGACGGCGGATACGTCACCCCGGTCGAATGCGTCGGTGACGGGGCGACCTTCATCAGCCGCGTCCGCGAGGACCCGACGGTCGAGAACGGCCTCAATATCTGGTGCGTTAGCGACAACTTGCGCAAGGGCGCCGCGCTCAACGCGGTGCAAATCGCCGAGCTCCTCGGACGGCGCTGCCTCAAGAAGGGCTGAGCCGCGTGCGGGCCTTGATGGTCGCCGCGGTCGCGCTGTCGCTGGTCGGCTGCCAGCAGCAGCGCGAAGACGGTTCGCCGAGCGCAACCGCGAACGCTCAGACGAGACCGACCGTCACACCGACCCCGACGAGTTCCACGGCCGTCGCCACTATCCGGCCGTCGCAAGCGCGTCATGCGATTCTCGACGCGCGGGGCCTGTCGATCGGGCGCAACCCAGGCACAGCGCAGCACTTCGCATTCGGTACTCCCCGCGCGATGGTCGAGAGGGCAGGCGACGCGTGGCTTGGGGACGCCGAGCGATCGGGGAACGAAGAATGCGGCGCGGGGTCGATGGAATTTACCCGGTACGGTGGACTGACGCTAAACTGGCAGGACGGCAGGCTCGTCGGCTGGTTCGCCCGGCCAGATCCTACGGTTGTCACCAGCGACGGTATCACGCCGGGCAAGCTGCTGCGCGACCTGGAAGTCGCCCGCAGCGCACGTTTCAGCGAAGACAGCACCCTTGAGGGTGAGTTCGATTACCTCGCCGCCGACGGGCACGAAATTGGCGGGTTCGCTAGCGGAACGGGGCGCGACGCGACGATTGAAAGCCTCTATGCGGGGGTAAATTGCTTCTTCCGTTGAGGGGTGCGAACCGATGCTGACCGCCGATCTCTATTTCAGCTTCCGCAGTCCCTACAGCTACCTCGCAATAGGGCGATACCGGCTGATGGCCGAGGATTACGCGCTCGATATCGCGCTGCGCCCGGTCTACCCGCTGGCGATCCGTCAGCCCGACTTCTTCGAGCGCAATCATCCGAACTGGCTGCGGTACACGATGCTCGACATGTTCCGTGTGAGTCAGATGGAGGATATTCCGTTTGGCCCTCCGCGGCCCGATCCGATCGTGCAGGACGTCGCGACGCGCACGATCGCCACGGACCAGCCGTACATCCGCCGGGTTACGCGGCTCGGCCAGGCGTCGGCGCGGCGCGGCAAAGGTCTGGCCTTCGCCGCAGAGGCCGGGCGGCTGATCTGGGGCGGGGCGGAGAACTGGCACGAGGGCGACCACCTTGCCGGCGCTGCCGAGCGGGCCGGGCTGAACCTCGCGGAACTCGATTACGAGGCGACCGTCGAGGCCGAAGCGCTCGACGAAGAGATCGCTGCCAATCAGCAAGCGCTCGAGGATGCCGGGCACTGGGGCGTGCCGACACTGGTGTTCGACGGTGAACCGTTCTTTGGGCAGGATCGCATCGCCATGGCGAAATGGCGGATGGAGCAGAAGGGACTGACGAAACGATGAGCGAAAAGACCGTCAAGACCGGCGGCTGCCAGTGCGGACGCGTGCGGTACGCCGCCGATGTCTCGCAGGCTGAAGCCTACCACTGCCACTGCCGGATGTGCCAGAAGGCGACCGGCGGTTTCGCGGCCACGTTCGTGTTCCTGCCGGCCGACGCTGTGGAGTGGGAGCACGAGCCGGACTGGTACGCCAGCTCGCCGGTCGCCAAGCGCCCATTCTGCTCGAAGTGCGGCTCGCCGCTCGGCTTCAGGTTCGACGATTCGGACAAGATGGACCTGACCTTCGGCAGCTTCGACGATCCGTCCGAATTCGTCCCGGTCGCTCACGCCGGTGTCGAGAGCCTGCACGAAGCCTGGATCGATACCAGTAGCCTCCCGCGCCAGCGCAGCGACGAGACCGCCAGCGTGGTCAACCGCTGGCGGGCGGCTGGTCTCGAGGTGCCAGAATGAGCGATCTGCGGACAGAAACGCACCCCGGTTTCGATGGCGCGCCACTGGCCGTGCATCGGCTTGGCCCGGCGGCCGGAAAGGGACGACCCGTACTTCTCCTCCACGGGTTGTTTTCCGAGGCGTCGACCAACTGGATCAAGTATGGCCATGCTCAGCGATTGGCCGACGCCGGGTTCGAGGCAATCATGCCCGATTTCCGTGCGCACGGCGAAAGCGCCAAGCCGCACGATGCGGCCGCCTATCCGCCCGACGTTCTCGTGCGCGATACCTTCGCGCTGGTCGAGGAGTTGGGCCTGACCGATTACGACCTTGCCGGGTTCTCACTCGGATCGCGCACCGCGGCGCGCGGAGTGATTGCCGGGCTCGAGCCGCGACGGCTGGTTCTCGCAGGCATGGGGCTCGAAGGACTGGCCGGCTGGAATCGCCGTTCGGCTTTCTTCCTCGACGCCATCGCGCGGTTCGACGAGGTGAAGCACGGCGACCCGGCGTTCATGGCGGTCGCCTTCATGAAGACGCAGAAGGTTGACCGCGTGGCCGCGCGGCTGTTGCTCGAATCGGTTACCGACACCGATCCGGCTGACCTGGAGAAGATCACCATGCCGACGCTCGTGCTGTGCGGCGCGAAGGACCGCGACAATGGCGATCCAGTCCGGCTGACCGAGGCGCTGCCCGATGCCGAGCATGTCGAAATCCCCGGCACGCACATGAGCTCGGTGACCGAGGCGGCACTCGGCGAAGCGATCGTCGATTTCCTCACCCGCTGATTGCGGCGCGCAGATTACCGGAACGGCGGCTCGTTGAATGCGCGCAGCTTGCGGCTGTGCAGGCGGTCGCCTTCTTCGCGCAAGCGGCGGCAGGCGGCGACTCCGATCTGGAGGTGCGCCGCGATCGCTTCCTCGTAGAACCGATTGGCCTGCCCGGGCAGCTTGATCTCGCCGTGCAGCGGCTTGTCGCTGACGCACAGCAAGGTGCCGTAAGGCACGCGGAAGCGATAGCCCTGGCCCGCGATGGTGGCGCTCTCCATGTCGACCCCGACTGCGCGAGACAGCGACATCCGGTGCGCCGACTTGGTGTACTGGAGCTCCCAATTGCGGTCGTCGGTGGTGACGACAGTGCCCGTGCGCATACGCTGCTTGAGGTCCGCTCCTTGCGCGCCGGACACCTCTTCCGCCGCGCCATAGAGCGCCTGCTGGACCTCGGCGATCGCGGGTAGCGGGATTTCGGGCGGAAGGACCTGGTCCAGCACGTGATCGTCGCGAAGGTACGCGTGGGCGAGCACGTAGTCGCCGATCTTCTGGCTTGGTCGAAGCCCTCCGCAGTGGCCGATCATCAGCCACGCTTCGGGGCGCAGCACTGCAAGGTGGTCGGTAATGGTCTTCGCGTTCGAGGGACCGACGCCGATATTGACCAGCGTGATCCCGCTGCGGTCTTCCCCGATCAGGTGATATGCGGGCATCTGGTGCCGCCGCCACGCGGTATCGGACAGCTGCAGCCGGGCGTTCTGGCGCTTTTCGGTCAACATCAGTCCTCCCGCTCCAGCGAGAGCGGTGCAGCCGTTCTGACCCAGTTGCTCGGCCGCCCAGTCGACGAATTCGTCCACGTATCGGTGGTAATTCGTGAACAGCACGAAGCGCTGGAAATGCTCGGGACTGGTCCCGGTGTAATGCGCGAGGCGGGCGAGGCTGAAGTCGGTTCTGAGACCGTCGAACAGCGACAGCGGGATCGTCTCTTCGGGACCACCAAGCTCGATCCCGTCCGCCAGTTCGTCTCCGATCAGCGCGAGTTCCGTCGCGGGGAAGTGGCGAGCGAGCACCTGCGGCTCGATGCCCGCCAGCTCGGCGCCAGCGGCGCCGTCGAGGACGTAGGGGAAGGGGATTTCCTGACGCGAGGCACGCACTTCGACCTCGATGTCGTAATCTTCCGCGAGCAAATCGAGCTGCTCGGTGAGATAATCCGCGAAGAGGTGCGGACGAGTGACCGTCGTCGCATAGGTTCCGGGTTCGTTGAGCCGGCCATAAGCGAGCCCGCGCGAGCTCGCCGGTGGCTCACCGCCGTAGCGGACCACCAGTTCGGGATAGGCGTAGCTTCCGTCGAGCCGCCTCGATGGGGACGGCAAAGCGCCACTGCGGGCAAACGCGATGATATCGGCGCGCAGCGTTTCGACCGCGCGCTCGTAATAATCCGTCAGGCTTTCGAGAATTGTTTCAACCAATTCCATCGAGGGCCGATAGCGTGCCCGGCTCTTGAGGCAAAGAGAGAACCCTTTCGCGCTTCCATCCGTTGACCCCGCATGCACGGCCTCATCATCGAAATGATCGCCAAGGGGGGATACTTCGGCATATTCCTTCTGATGGCGCTGGAAAACATCTTCCCGCCGCTCCCCAGCGAGGTGATCATGGGTGTGGGCGGCGTTCTGGTGGCCCGCGGCGACATGACATTCTGGCCGCTGCTGATCTGGGGCACGGTGGGCACGGTCGCGGGCAATTATGCCTGGTACTGGCTCGGCGACCACTGGGGATACGAGCGGACCAAGCCATTCATCGATCGCTGGTGTCGCTGGCTTACGGTGGATTGGGACCACGTGGAAAGCGCCAGCCGCTTCTTTCGCAAGCACGGCCAGTGGGTGGTATTCTTCCTCCGCTTCAGTCCGTTCATGCGAACGATGATCTCGCTGCCCGCGGGCCTTGCGCACATGAGCCTGTGGCGCTTCCTCCTGTTCACGACGCTCGGCTCGGCAATCTGGAACGCGCTGCTGATCCTGGGTGGTACCGTGCTCGCGCGCTGGTTGAGCGAATACGAAGCAGTCATGGGCTGGGGAATCCTGGGCCTGATCGTGCTGACGGTGATCGGATATGCGTGGCGGGTGATGACCTGGAAGCCGCGCGAGAACGGAGATGCGCCCGCCGGAACAGGTCCACGAAGGAGCCTAGGAGCGGGGGTGCGCCTTGCGATAGGTGTCGAGCAGCGTCGCCGCATCGACCTTGGTATATATCTGCGTCGAGCCGAGGCTCGCGTGACCCAGCAGTTCCTGCAGGCTGCGCAAGTCCGCCCCTGCACCCAGCAGGTGCGTCGCGAAACTGTGGCGGAGCGCGTGGGGCGTCGCTGTCGAGGGCAGGCCGAGCGCGAGGCGCGCGCGGGCCATCGCCTTTTGCACCATTCCCTGTCCGAGCGGGCCGCCCTTGGCGCCGCGAAACAGCGGTTCATCTTTTTGGAGCGGCCAAGGGCACCGCGCGGCATAATCGGCCACCGCCGCACAAACGATTGGGAGCAAAGGCACGACGCGCTGCTTGCCGCCCTTTCCCGTGACGGTGAGGATTTCGCCCAGCGGCAGGTCCCCGCCGACGAGCGATAGAGCCTCGGCGATGCGCAGCCCGCCGCCGTACATCAGCAGCAGCACGGCGCGATCGCGCGCGCCGATCCAGTCCTCGCTTGCGCTCCCCGCAACGAGATCTGCAAGATTGACCGCCTCGTCGGGAGTGACGGGGCGGGGCAGTCCCTTCTTGAGCCGTGGGCCGCGCAGGCGGGGGGCGGTTGCATCTGCGCCGACCTGCGCGCGGGCGAAGGCGACGAGTCCCTTCAGGGCAGAAAGCTCGCGGGCTGCCGATGCATTGCCGAGTCCCTCGGCGCGCCGCCGGGCGAGTTGGCGTCGTAGGGCGGGGCCGTCCAGCGCGGCGAGGGCGGACCAGTCAACGATCCCGCTTGCCTCCAGCAGGCGGTCGGCCGCGGCGACATAGGCGCGCACGGTGTGCGGCGACCGCCGGCGTCCGTCGCGCAGGTGGTCGCCCCATGCCGAGAGGAGGTCGGCCTTGCTCATGCCTCGACCAATGAAGCGGGCACGAGTTCGCCGAGCAGCGCGTCGAGCAGCGGCATACCGGCCTCGGTGACGACGATCCGCTGCCCGTCCAGCGTGACAAGTCCGAGTGATCGATGCAGCGCGAGGCGGTCGCGATCGACAAGATCGTCGCTAGCAATCGCGAACCGTGCGCTCAGCGCGGCTAGATCGACCCCCTCGGCCAGGCGCAGACCCATCAGCAGCGCCTCGGACGCCTGCTCCCGCCTACCGAGCTCACGTTCGTCGGCGATACCGTGTCCGTTCTGGGAAACCGCGGTGAGCCAGTTCTCCGGTTTCTTGTGACGCACCGTCGCCGCGCCGCCCCGACGGCCGTGAGCGCCCGGACCGATGCCGGCATAATCGCGGTAGCGCCAATAGGTGAGGTTGTGGCGGCTCTCCTGACCGGGCCGCGCATGGTTGGACACTTCATAGGCGGGCAGACCAGCCGCTGCGGTCATTTCGCGGGTCAATGCGAACAGATCGGCCGCGGGGTCGTCGCCCAGCGGATCGAACGTGCCGCGCCTGACGTCGGTCGCGAAGCGCGTGCCGGGCTCGATGGTGAGCTGGTAAAGCGAGAGGTGATCGGTACCCAGCGCCAGCGCGCGAGAAAGTTCGCTTTGCCAGTCGGCCTCGCTCTGGCCCGGACGGGCGTAGATGAAGTCGGCGTTGACCCGCCCGAACACGGCTTGCGCGGTTTCGAGCGCGCGCAGACCCTCGTCCGCATCGTGCAACCGGCCGAGGAATCGCAGCGCATCGTCATCGAGCGACTGCTGGCCGAGCGAGACGCGGTTGACGCCCGCCGCGGCCAGTCCGGCGAAAGCGGCCGCCTCGACGGAGGAAGGATTAGCCTCGAGCGTGATTTCGATCTCGCCCGCAAAACCCCACAGACGCTCCGCTTCGTCCAGCAGCGATTCGACAAGAGCGGGGGGCATCAGGCTTGGCGTGCCGCCGCCAAAGAAGATCGATTCCAGGCGCTCGCGGCCCGCCCGGGTCGCCTCATGTCGCATGTCTGCGATCAGCGCATGCTGCCAAGCCTCTACATCGACGCCGTCGCGCACGTGCGAGTTGAAGTCGCAGTAGGGGCACTTCTTCAGGCAGAACGGCCAGTGGATGTAGAGTGCGCGCGCCATTTACCTCGAAGCTTTCAGAATCGGTTAAGCGAGGCCGCTATAGCCCATTCGCATCAACGATGGGGATCGGGATGGGTCGTAAGTTCGCGCCGCTGCTGGCGGCATTCGCAATGGTCGGGACTTCGGGCGCCGCCGCGCAACCGCGCGGGGTAGAGAACAGCTTCGCTTACCGCCTACTCGCTGCGCACAACACCGAGCGCGATCGCGCGGGCCTTCCGCGGCTCGCATGGTCGAGCAGGCTCGCTCAGGAGGCGCAGACCTGGGCGGTCGCGCTGTCCAAGAAGGGCTCGCTCGAGCACGCCAGCAATGCTCAGCGCCGCAACATGGGCGAGAACCTGTGGATGGGCGCTGCGGGCTATTACAGCGCCGAGACGATTGTCGACGGCTTCCTGTCGGAGCGCACCAAGTTCCGCGCGGGTACGTTCCCCCAGGTCAGCCGAACCGGCAACTGGTCGGACGTCGGGCACTATACCCAGATCATCTGGCCGACGACGACAGAAGTCGGCTGCGCGGTAGCCAAAGGGGCGATCAACGACTTCCTCGTGTGCCGCTACAACCCACCGGGGAACACGTTCGGCCAGAAGGTCGGCTGACCCCGAGCGTCAGCCGAACTGCTCGGCGACGAGCTTGGCGAAGGCGTCGGCGCGGTGGCTGATGCGATGCTTTTCGTCGGGATCAAGCTCGGCGAAGGTCACGTCTCTACCTGACGGCACGAACACGGGGTCGTAGCCGAAGCCCAGCGTTCCGCGCGGCGGCCACGTAAGCGCGCCGTCGACACGCCCTTCATAGACTGCGCTCTCACCGTCAGGCCACGCAATCGCGAGGACGCAGGAGAACCACGCATCTCGCGGTGTTTCAGCGCCCTTTGCCTGGAGCATCCCCTCGACCTTGCCCATCGCCATGTACCAGTCGCGGCCCGGCTCGCCCTCGAACCACTGCCGTTCGGCCCAGTCGGCGGTGTAGACGCCCGGCCGCCCGTCGAGCGCAGCGACCGACAGGCCGCTGTCGTCCGCGAGGGCCGCGAGGCCCGACGCCTCGGCCGCCGCGTGCGCCTTCAGCAGCGCGTTCTGGACGAAGGTGGTGCCGGTTTCCTTCGGCTCGGGCAGTCCGAGCGATCCGGCGCTGATGCATTTGACCCCATAGGGTTCGAGCAGCGCGCCGATCTCCTTGAGCTTGCCCGCGTTGTGCGTCGCGATGACGAGCGTGCCCGAGCCGATCCGGCGTGTCATTTGCGGGTCGCTTCTTCCTGTGCCCTGAACACCTGCGCGCAGCCGATCTGGGCGAGGCGGAGCAGCCGCAGCAGGCCTTCTTCGTCGTAAGTCGCGCCCTCTGCAGTGGCCTGGACCTCGGCGATCTGCCCGCCTTCGATGAGCACGAAGTTCGCGTCGGCATCGGCCGAGCTATCCTCGTTGTAGTCGAGGTCGAGCACCGGGGTGCCCTTGTGAATGCCGCACGAGATCGCAGCGACCTTGGCGACGATGGGATCGTCGGTGACCGCGCCCGCCGCCATCAGCTTGTCCACCGCGAGGCGCAGCGCCACCCAAGCGCCGCTGATTGCCGCAGTGCGCGTGCCGCCGTCGGCCTGGATCACGTCGCAGTCGAGCACGACCTGTCGTTCGCCGAGCTTCCTGAGATCGACCACGGCACGCAACGAGCGTCCGATCAGTCGCTGGATCTCCTGCGTGCGGCCGCTTTGCTTGCCCTTCGCCGCTTCGCGCTGGCCGCGGGTGTGCGTGGCGCGCGGAAGCATCGAGTATTCAGCGGTCACCCAGCCTTCGCCCTTGCCGCGCAGCCATGGCGGAATCCGCTCCTCGACCGAGGCGGTGACGAGGACACGGGTGTCGCCGAAGCTCACGAGGCATGAGCCTTCCGCGTGCTTCGTAAATCCTGTGTCGATCGAAATGGCGCGCATCTCGTCGGGCGCGCGGCCGGAAGGTCGCATGAGAGTTCCTTTGTGAGTCGTCGCGAGCGGCCTAGGCGCTAGGGCCTTGCCGCCGCAAGTGCGCGCTCTAGATTGAGCCACGATGGTCAGCCCTCCCGTCTCCGAGTTGAGTACCCGCGCGCGGGACATCTTCCGCCTGGTGGTGGAAGGTTACCTGTCGAGCGGACAGCCGGTGGGTTCGAAAACCCTAGCAGGCGACGGCGGGCTGAACCTGTCGCCTGCGTCGATCCGCTCGGTGCTTGCCGAGCTCGAGGGTCTCGGCCTCCTGGCCGCTCCGCACACGAGTGCAGGGCGGATGCCGACCGACACGGGTCTGCGGCTCTTCGTCGATGGAATGATGCAGGTGGCAGAGCCTTCCGCCGAAGAGCGCCGAGTGATCCAGAACCGCCTTGCCGCGCCCGGCCCGATCGAGGCCGCGCTCGAAGCGACGAGTGCGCTCCTGTCCGACATATCGGGCGCCGCCGGCATGGTCATGGTCCCGCGCCGGGAACCCCGGCTGGTGCAGCTCTCGCTGGTGCCGCTTTCCCCAACCCGTGCACTGGCGGTGCTGGTGGGGGAAGACGGCGCGATCGAAAATCGCGTGCTCGAACTCGATGGACCAACGGGCGCGTCAACGCTGGAAGCGGCGGGGAATTATATTACGGGGCGGCTGGCGGGCCGCACCTTGGCCGAAGCGGTTGCCGCCATGCGCCGCGAACTCTCGACCGGTCGCTCGCAGCTCGACGATGCGAGCCGCGATCTCGTCGAGCGGGGACTGGCGGTGTGGAGCCAGGATGCAGCGCAGCGCCCGGTGCTGATCGTGCGCGGGGCTGCGAACTTGCTCGATGAAAGCGCACTGGGCGACATCGAGCGCGTGCGCCGACTGCTCGACGACCTCGAAGACAAGCAGGCGGTGGCCGAATTGCTCGAGTTCGGCAAGGAGCGCGGAATCGACCCGAATCTTCATTGGCAGCGAGAACCGGCTGTTCGCATTGTCGGGGTCGTCGGTGATCGCCAGCCCCTATCGCGACCGCGAGGGGAAGGTGGTAGGCGTGCTCGGGGTGATCGGGCCGACGCGGTTGAATTACGCGCGGGTCGTCCCCATGGTGGATTTCACGGCCCGCTCACTGGGCAAATTGATCGGATAACGACGAAAAAACAATGATCGAAGATGACAAGCAGGCGGCCGACGAGGCCGTGGCGAAAGAACTCGACGGCGTTCCCGCCGACATGATCGACCCCGAGACGTCTGGGGCAGAGAATGCCGAGGCCGAGGATGGGCTGTCCGACGCGCTGAAGCGCTGAAGGACGATCTCGACAAGGCCACGCAGGACGTCCTCTATGCCCGGGCCGAAACGCAGAACGTGCGCCGCCGGATGGAAAAGGACGTCGCCGACGCGCGCGCCTATGCGGCGACCGGTTTCGCGCGCGACATCCTGTCGGTCTACGACAACCTCGTCCGCGCGATCGAGGCGATCCCGGCCGAACTCCACGACGATCCGCGGCTGAAGGCTCTGGTGACCGGGGTCGAGGCGACCCAGCGAGAGGTAGAGAGGGTCTTCGCCTCGCACGGTATCACCCGCGTGGCGGCCAAGGGACTTCCGCTCGATCCCAACCAGCACCAGGCCATGCTCGAAGTGCCATCGGATGAGCACGAGCCCGGCACGGTGGTCCAGGAAATGCAAAGCGGGTGGATGATCAAGGACCGGCTGTTGCGCCCGGCAATGGTCGGCGTCGCGAAAAAGCCCTGACGGGAACCTAGTCGGGCGTTCTCCGTAAGTCCTCTGTCGAAGGGGTAGAGGAGAATGTCATGAAAACCCGTATCTTGCTCGCACCCGCATTGGCGCTGAGCACCATGTCGCTGGGCGCCTGCGCGCAGAACTACGCCGCCGAAGGCGGTCTCGCGGGGGCTGCCGCCGGGGCCGGTATCGCTGCAGTCACCGGTGCCGATATCAAGACTTACGCGCTTGCGGGCGCAGCGGCAGGCGCGCTCGCCGGCTACTTCGTGGACAAGAACGGCAACTGCGACGGATACGACCGTAACGGCTATCTTGATGACGATTGCTTCGGGACGTCCGGCTACCCGTACGACCCGCGCCGCTAACCTCGCGATTCTGTTCTCTCCGCGTTGGCGAAGTTGCGCGACTGCCGGCAATCGCGCCTGCGACGAATTTCGTCGGCGCGAATGCGAGATTGCCGGCAAAACAGTAGAGAACCAATTTGCGCCTTAGGCAGGTCCCGAGACGGTGCGGCTCGTCCTCAGTCGACTAGCTGTGCCCGGTTCTCGTCCCGGTGTTTCTTGAGGTACTTCATGAATGGCGTCCCCCCTGTGCCAACGTCGGGATCATTCCCGGCGATGCTGCCCGCCTGCTTGTTGATATAGCTTGCCGCGTATTCGAGGTGGCGCGTCCGAAAGCGGGAGGATTGCTGGAGGCACGCGTTGAACGCGTCCTTGAGGCTCTGCGATCCCGAACCGCTTACGAACTCGCGCAACGTCGATTGCGCGGCGAGATCTTCAATGAAGCGGCGATGAGGCACGGGGCGGTAGTGATGCAGCTCATCGAGGAAGCTCTTGAGCGGATCGTCGGAATGGCCGACCTGGAACAGCGCGTCCATCGATGGGACGATGCTCGACTGACTGCCGGTCTGACCGCGATAAGCCTGCGGTTTACCCACGAACCGATCGACGCCGTCGTAGATGAGCCCGCCGCCGCTGAGTGCGGGATTGTTCGCCCAGCCGTGGATGTAAGGGCGAACGCGGTGGAAGTAGATATACGGGTCGCAGCGCTCGGGCATCCGCGCGAAGTGAGTGTAGATCCGCTCCCACGCAGCATCCATCTCGACCATCAGGCGCTCGGCCTCCGCCGCGTCGCCGTTCTTCGCGATCGTCACCAGCCGTGCCGCGTTGTCGAGCAGGACGCCGGCCTCGGCCTCGATCGCGACGTGAATCATAACGAACCAGTTCTCGTCGGCACCGCCGAGGAAGTTCTGGTACATCGCGATGTTCTCGAGCTCGATCGGGCCCGACTTGTCGAGCCGATACCAGTTGTCGAGCACATAGGCGGAATAGGGCAGCAGCGGCGCCTGCCCGAGCCGGTCGGCAATCGCGACCATCGGGCGGGCAAGGTTGGCGGGCAGGTGTTCGGGCGGCAGCGGCTCGCCCCAGACGTAGGCTTGAACGAAGAAACTGTAGTGCACCATTGCGGTGCGGACCTCTTCCTCCGCCGCGTCCTGCGCCCAGTCACCGAGACCGGGGTCGGCGAGCTGGTCGAGCCAGTGACGCACGCGACCGGATGACAGCAGGCCGGAAAGGTTGGCGGAAGCCTGTACCACCTCGTCAAACATCGAGGGCAAGGCGATCTCGTCGATCTCGTAATGCGAAAGGAAGCCGCGCTTGCGCGACATGCCGTAATCGGAAAGCTCCATTGGATTGCACCGCTTGCCGGGCGCGGGTTGGGCCGCCCGGATCGATGCGCGAATGGTATCAAGTGAAACCGGACCGCTCAAGGCGGATCGGTGGATAACCGCGGCTGTTAACCGGCCCCGGGAAATCGCACCAGAAGATCGTATACGCTAGCATCGGAGACGCCTGCCACGGCCACTCCGTTCCGGAGCCAGAAGGCGTGCTTCACGATCTGCGCCTGCTGCTCGATGCCGTATCGCTCGAGGCTCCAGCCCGGCTTGAGCGCATAGTCGTAGCGGCAGAACGGGTGGCGGTGGAGCAGCAGGTACCAGTCGCCGAGTGTCTGCGTTTGCCAGACGTGGGTCATTTCATGGATGAAAAGGCCCTGTGCAATTTTCGACGTTCGCGCAAAATCGTCGCAATACGCATTGCCCCCGGGGTGGAAATGCAGGTGTCCCCGCGGCGCCATCGTGGTGTTCTTCGGCTGGAACGGAAAGAACTTGCGCCGCCGGACAGTGACTTTCGCATAGTCGATCGCGGTGCCGAATACCGAGCGGGCGAGCGCGATTTCGCCTTGCGTCAGCGCGCGCTCGCCGCCGGCGGGGCAGGAAGGGGCGACAGCCTCGTCGTGGGTATCGATGCCGAGGCTGTCGATGGCTTGCGTCAGCGTTCGTCCCCAGCCGCCTGGATCGGTGCCTCGAACGTCTGGCTCTTGCCGCCGGAGACGACGATCGTGACTTCGGCAGTTCCGCCGGGCTTCAACGTATCGTCGGGCTCCATCGCCATGATGTGCTTGCCGCCCGGCTCGAAGCTGACCTTGTCACCTTTCTTGAGCGGCAGGGGCAGCATGTCCATCATCTGGACCTTCATGTCGTATTCGCCGTAGTCGTGGAACATCGCGCTCTTGGCGCCCTTCACCTCCGCGCGGTTCAGCGCGACGTTGCGATCGCCTTCGTAGTCGAGGTCGAAATAAACCGCTGCCGGATTGCCCGAGACCGGGCGGCAGGACCATGCGCGCGTTGGTGATAGTCATCCCGGGAATGCCGGCTTCGGCGACCGGAGCCTCCGGCGCGGTATCCCCGCAGGCGACCAGCGAGAGTGTGGCGCCGCCGAGCGCCAGAGCCATGAGCGACCTTCGAACCATCGTTTTCCCCCTTTGAAACAGGCCGCTCAGGTAGCGCCCCGCGTCCCTTGTGCCAAGAATTTCCGCACCTATATCGCCCACGCAATCCGAGCCGCCGAGAGGGCCTTGCCGCAGCCGCGGGAGGTCCGAAGGGCGGTGTCCAACAACGTATCAGACGAATAGGGAAACCATGGCCAAAGTTATCGGTATCGACCTCGGCACCACGAACTCGTGCGTCGCTGTCATGGATGGCGGCAAACCGAAGGTGATCGAGAATTCGGAAGGCGCGCGTACGACGCCCTCGATCGTTGCGTTCACCAAGGACGGCGAGCGCCTGATCGGCCAGCCGGCCAAGCGCCAGGCGGTCACCAATCCCGACAATACCGTCTTCGCGGTCAAGCGCCTGATCGGCCGCCGCTTCGACGACCCGGTGACCAGGAAGGACACCGAGCTGGTTCCCTACACCATCGTCAAGGGCAAGAACGGCGATGCCTGGGTCCAGGCCGGCGGCAAGGACCTGTCGCCGTCGGAAGTCAGCGCGTTCATCCTCCAGAAGATGAAGGAAACCGCCGAGAGCTATCTTGGCGAAACCGTCACCCAGGCGGTCATCACCGTTCCGGCGTACTTCAACGACGCGCAGCGCCAGGCGACCAAGGACGCCGGCCAGATCGCCGGTCTCGAAGTGCTGCGCATCATCAACGAGCCGACCGCGGCCGCGCTCGCCTATGGCCTCGAGAAGAGCGAGGGCAAGACGATCGCCGTCTATGACCTTGGCGGCGGCACCTTCGACGTCTCGATCCTCGAGATCGGCGACGGCGTGTTCGAGGTGAAGTCGACCAACGGCGACACGTTCCTCGGCGGCGAAGACTTCGACGCGGCGATCGTCGAGTGGCTCGCAGACCGGTTCAAGTCCAAGGAAAACATGGACCTGAAGACCGACAAGCTTGCCCTTCAGCGGCTCAAGGAAGCCGCCGAGAAGGCAAAGATCGAGCTGTCGAGCGCGCAGACCACCGAGATCAACCTGCCCTTCATCACCGCGCGCATGGAAGGCGGCAGCACAACGCCGCTGCACCTGGTCGAGACGATCAGCCGTGCGGACCTCGAAAAGATGGTCGGCGGCCTGATCGAACGCACCAAGGCGCCGATGAAGAAGGCGCTCGAGGATGCGGGCCTCAAGGCCAGCGACATCGACGACGTCGTGCTCGTCGGCGGCATGACCCGCATGCCGCGCGTGCGCGAGTTCGTGAAGGAGTTCTTCGGCAAGGAACCGCACACCGGCGTGAACCCGGATGAAGTCGTCGCCATGGGCGCGGCGATCCAGGCCGGCGTGCTGCAGGGCGACGTCAAGGATGTGCTGCTGCTCGACGTGACCCCGCTGTCGCTGGGTATCGAAACGCTGGGCGGCATCATGACCAAGATGATCGACCGCAACACGACGATCCCTACGAAGAAGAGCCAGACCTATTCGACCGCCGAGGACAACCAGAATGCGGTGACCATACGCGTTTTCCAGGGCGAGCGCGAAATGGCGCAGGACAACAAGCTGCTGGGCCAGTTCGACCTCGTCGGCATCCCGGCCGCGCCGCGCGGCGTGCCCCAAATCGAGGTTACCTTCGACATCGACGCGAATGGCATCGTGAACGTCTCGGCCAAGGACAAGGGCACCGGCAAGGAACAGCAAATCCGCATCCAGGCATCGGGCGGTCTGTCGGATTCCGACATCGACCAGATGGTTCAGGACGCCGAGAAGTTTGCCGAAGAGGACAAGAAGCGACGGGCGTCCGCCGAGGCTCGCAACCAGGCCGACAGCCTCGTCCACGCGACCGAGAAGCAGCTTTCCGAACACGGCGACAAGATCGATGCCGAGCTCAAGGGCCAGGTCGAGACCGCGATCGCCGAGGCGAAGACCGCGCTTGAAAGCGACGACGTCGACGCGATCAACGCGAAGGCGCAGGCGCTGACCGACGTGGCCATGAAGATGGGCCAGCAGATTTACAGCCAGGAGCAGGCTTCGGCCGAAGCCCCGGCTGATGGCGCTGCGGCCGGATCGGAAGGTGGGTCGGACGAAGAGGTGGTCGACGCCGAATTCTCCGAAGTCGACGAAGACGCCAAGGGCTGATAGCCCAAATGGAAACCAGTCCGCCACCGGTGCCCAGCCGCATCGGTGGCGGAACGGTTTAGGGCGGGGCGAACAATGCCAACCAGCGAAATCGATTTTTACGAAGTGCTCGGCGTCGCCCGCGATGCGGACGGAGCGACGATCAAGAGCGCCTATCGCAAGCTAGCGATGCAGTATCACCCGGACCGCAACGGCGGGTGCAAGGACAACGAGGACAAGTTCAAAGCGGTCTCGGCCGCGTACGAATGCCTCAAGGATCCTCAGAAGCGCGCGGCTTACGACCGTTATGGCCATGCTGCATTCCAGGGCGGCGGAGGCTCGGGCGGCTTTCAAGGCCAGCAGGATTTCGGCGATATCGGCGATATCTTCGAAACCATTTTCGGCAGCGCGTTCGGTGGCGGTGCGCGGCAGCAGCCGCGTCGCGGCGCGGACTTGCGCTACGACATGGAGATCACCCTCGACGAGGCATTCCATGGCAAGGACCGCCAGATCGAGATCGAGGTCAGCCAGACCTGCGACACGTGCGACGGTTCGGGAGCGACGCCCGGCACCTCGGCGCGGCGCTGCAACCTGTGCGCCGGCATGGGCAAGGTCCGCGCCAAGCAGGGTTTCTTTGTCGTGGAACGTGCGTGTCCGAACTGCCACGGCCGCGGTGAGGTGATCGAGAGCCCGTGCCGCGATTGCCGCGGCGAAGGCCGGATCGACCGCCCGCAGTTGCTCGACGTCGAGATACCACCGGGCGTCGATACCGGCACCCGCATCCGCCTGTCGGGCAAGGGTGAGGCAGGACCGCGCGGCGCGCCTCCGGGCGACCTGTACATTTTCGTCCACGTCAAGCCGCACACCGTGTTCCAGCGCGAGGGCACGACGCTGCTCACCCGCGTACCGGTCAGCTTCACGACCGCGGCGCTCGGCGATAGCATCGAAATTCCCGACCTCGGCGGGGACAGCCACTCGGTTGCGATCCCGGCGGGCATCCAGAGCGGCAAGCAGCTGCGCGTGCGCGGTGCCGGAATGCCCGTGCTGCAGGGCCGCGGGCGGGGCGATATGGTCGTCGAGATCATGGTCGAAACCCCCACCAAGCTCACCAAGGCGCAGCGCGAGATCCTCCAGCAGTTCCGAGAGACCGAGACCGGCGACGAATGTCCGGAGAGTCGTGGCTTTTTCGAACGGCTGAAAACTGCTTTCGGAGCATGAGCCCCCGCCCGGCGGTGCTGTTCGTCTGCCTCGGTAACATCTGCCGCTCGCCGCTTGCGGAAGCCGCGATGCGCGCCGAGGCCGAGCGCGTGGGCCTCGATCTCGAGATCGACTCGGCAGGGACCGGCGGTTCGCACGTCGGCAAGGCACCCTATCCCCGTGCGATCGAAGTCGCCCGGGGATGGGGGATCGACATTTCGGGCATGCAAGCCCGTCAGGTGACGACGGACGATTTCCGACACTTCACGCACATTTATGCGATGGATGCCCAAAACCTCGCAGACCTTCAGGCCATTGCTCCTGCCGACGCGACTGCCGAGATCGCGTTGATCCTCGACACGATAAAAGGTCGCGAAAACGCGAGCGTCAACGACCCCTTTAACGAGAGCGAGGACACGTTCGAGTTCACGTGGCAGGATGTCACCGTCGCCGCTCGCGCAATTGCGCGTCACCTTGCCGGTTAGGGGACTTTCGCCTCCACCTCCGCGCGAATGCCGGGCACGAGGCGGGGGTCGGCCGTCAACCGCTCCTCCTCTTCATCCAGGATCGCAAGGAAGGCGCGCCGTTTGAACTCTGCGCAGGCCCCTTCGTCGAACTTCTCGAGCGTCGAGCACACAAGGTCGATCATCCGTTCCGCGCCGTGCAGTCGGCCCCACAAGTAATCGTTTTCGCGATAGACTCGGCTGAAGAAGGCTCCGAAGTTGTAGAACTCGGTTCCCCGCAGTGTCGCGGCGGTACCACCCGCGCGGATCGTGCGCGCGTCGTCCGGGCTGATCCGGTCGACCTTAACCGCATCGAATTCGGTCAGGCCCTCGTTCTGCAAGAGCGGCAAAGTCGCGACATCGTAATAGGGAAATCCGAGATAGGCGAGCAGCACCCGGCGGCGCAGCTCCTTCGGCATCGCCTCCAGCGCATCTGCGAGTAGCTGCTCGGCCTCGGCATCGATTTCCGGCAGCAGGCGCCTTTCGGCGAGCGCGTCGAGTACCGCGCCCGGATCGCTCATCGCGTTTGCTGCGATTGCCGCGAAGTCGTCGCCCAGATGGTTGGTCCCCTCCCGTGCGAAGTACAGCGCGAGGATGCGATAAATCGCCGCCCGAGCCGCCTCGAGAGCATCGTCGGGAATGTCCGGGTCGGCCTCCCACTCACGCGACAGCCGCCGCGCGATCAGGCGCAGGCGGCGGATCCTGAAAGCCAGGTCGTGTGCGCGCAGGAAGGCGATCGCTTCGGAAGTTGCCACCCCCGACGGCTCGACCAGCGATGCAAGTCCGCGCGCGTCGAGCTCCTCCCGCAGGCGCAGGACGATCGGCTCGGCGTCGGTCAGTTTCAGGGCAGGGGCCGCCTCCAGAACCGTGCGGGCCAGCGTATCGACGATCCCGGCGACCTTGGCCTGCGCGTATGGGTGGAACGCGTAACCGGCCTTTTCCGCCGCCGCCGTCTGCGCCTTGTTACGCCAAGCTGCGAGGCGCTTGGTCGTCGGCTTATCGAGGAACAGCGTGAGACCGAACAGCCGCTCGACCGAATCCTCGACTTGCGGACGAAGCGCCGCGACGATGCGCTGCAGCTTGATTGCCTCGCGCGTCTGCAACTGGAGCGCCTCGAGGTTGTCGCGGATCGGCTGCTCGCGCGGGATCGCGGAGATCGATCCGACGATCGCCGAGAAAAATCCCACGGGCTTGTCCATCCGCTCGCCCAGCGCGCCGAAGCGATCGGGGGTCGGGTCGATATATACGAAGCGCCGGTCGACCTCGCGCTGCGCAGGGCGCGAGGGCAGGGCGGCGCGTGCGGCGGCGAAGGGTGCGTTGATCAGCACCGATCCGTCGATCAGCGAGACGTGCTCCTCGTTCCCCTGCCGTGCGTGGACCGGGAGGATGCGTTCGACGAACTGGCTCCGGGTGGGCCATTCGCGCGCCCGTTCGAGCGCAAGTTCGTCGATCTCGCCGAGCTGGAGCGGGGGAAAGGCGCCGGGAAAGCTCGCGGTCGCCCGTGCGGCGAGCGTAAGCTCGAGCGGGTCGGCGAGCGGTTCGCCGCCCCGAACCGGGACCTTGCTGCGAAAACCGATCGCGGTGCGATGCTCGCTTTCCTCGACCGCAGGCGGGCTGTTCAGCTGCAGAATGGACAGGTGCCCACGAAAGTCGGTCGCAGTTACGAGCAGGTCGAGCGGGTGGCCTGGCGGCAGTAATGGATCTTCAGGTACGTCCGCCGCCATCGCCATCAGCCCGTCGTAGAGAAGCTTGGAAAAGTTGAGGCCCGAAAACGGCGGCTCGAACCAGCGTCCACGAATCAGGTGCGAGACCTTGCGGCGGACTTCGGTGCGCGTCTCAGGCGCAACGCTTTCGCTGACGGCATTGCCCGGGCGGCGAAGCAGCCACCAGACGAGCGGCATTGCCCAGAACTTGGCCACTCGCGACCAGGGTCGCGCTTCGGGATCGAGCAGCCGGTCGACGTCCGCAGCCTCCAGCCACATCTCGGTCAGCGGCTCGATACTCGCCCCCGAATGAATAGCTTCGGCAAGGAAGATCGCATTGATCCCTCCCGCGCTGGCGCCGGTGACGATGTCGGGCAAGACCCGCAAGCGCAACCCATGCTCGCGCTCGATCCGGGCGAGCAGGTCGCGATAGACCGCGCGCACGCCCTGGGCGGGCGGATTCTCGCCCGCATGGTCGCGGCTCGCCCGGGCAAGGTGCCACAGTTCCTTGGTCACCCCGTGCATGTAGACTGCCAGGCTGACACCGCCGTAGCAGACCAGCGCGATCCGAAGTTCCTTCTGCCGCATCGCGGATGCTTGTGCCGCGCAAAAGGCGGAAGCGCAATTGCGTTCCACCAATGTTCCGGATAGGCGGCGTTGGATGGCCAAGACGAAACGCCGCTATATCTGCCAGAACTGCGGCTCAGTGAGCAGCCGCTGGCAAGGCCAGTGCGCCGATTGCTCTGAGTGGAACACGCTGCTCGAGGATGCGCCGGCGACGGTGTTTTCGCTCAAACACGACCTGTCCAGCGGGGGACGGAGGCTCGAATTCGAGGCGCTCGATGCGCCAGGTGAGCCGCTGGTTCGGTTGCCCACTGGGCTTGCCGAATTCGACCGTGCGCTTGGCGGGGGGCTTGTGCCGGGCTCGGCAGTGCTCATGGGCGGCGATCCGGGCATCGGCAAGTCCACCCTCCTGCTCCAGAGCGCTGGCGCCGTGGCAAAGCGGGGACTGTCGGTGGTCTACATGAGCGGGGAGGAAGCCGCTGGACAAGTTCGGATGCGCGCGGGCCGGCTCGGACTTGCCGATGCGCCAATCAAGCTCGCCAGTTCGACCAGCGTGCGCGACCTGCTTACCACGCTGGGCTCGATGGAGCCGCCCTCGCTGCTCGTCGTCGATTCGATCCAGACGATGCATTCGGACACGATCGAGGGGGCGCCTGGCACCGTCAGCCAGGTGCGCGGCTGCGCGTTCGAACTGATCCGCTACGCCAAGGAAAACGGCGTCGCGCTGGTCCTCGTCGGGCACGTAACCAAGGACGGCACGATCGCCGGGCCGCGCGTGCTCGAGCACATGGTCGACGTGGTGATGAGCTTCGAGGGTGAGCGCAGCCACCAGTACCGCATATTGCGCGCACTCAAGAACCGTTTCGGCGCGGTCGACGAGATCGGGGTCTTCGCGATGGAAGGGGCCGGCCTCGCCGAAGTCGGCAACCCCTCGATGCTGTTCCTGTCCGGCCGCGACGAGCCGCTGGCGGGCAGCGCGGTGTTCCCTGCGCTTGAAGGCACGCGGCCGGTGCTTGTC
The DNA here is from genome assembly GCA_963728375.1 of uncultured Alphaproteobacteria bacterium. Classification (GTDB taxonomy): domain Bacteria; phylum Pseudomonadota; class Alphaproteobacteria; order Sphingomonadales; family Sphingomonadaceae; genus Tsuneonella. The sequence continues at coordinate 317,988 of CAVSJL010000001.1, read as the reverse complement.
GAGATTCAGGCGCTGATCGTGAAGTTGCAGTCTGGTGCAACGCCGCGCCGGGCGGTGGTCGGCTGGGACAGCGGCCGTCTCGCGATGCTGCTCGCGGTGCTCGAATCGCGGTGCGGGCTGAATTTCTCCTCGGCAGAGGTCTATCTCAACGTCGCCGGGGGCTATCGCCTGTCGGACCCCGCTGCAGACGTCGCGGTCGCTGCCGCGCTTATTTCGGCGCTCGCCGACAGGCCGCTTGAAACGCGCGGCGTTTGGTTCGGTGAAGTCTCGCTCGCCGGGGAGATTCGCCCCGTGGCTCATGCCGGGCTCCGGCTGCGAGAGGCGGCAAAACTCGGCTTCGGGAGCGGTTACGGGCCGGCCGACGTGGAAGCCAATTCATCCGGACTTAACTATCGCGGCCTAAGCCGACTTGCCAATCTCGTTGACCGGGTAATGGCAGCGGCATAACAAGGCCGAGATCGCTAATGACGGGTTTCGACATCATTGTACTCCTCGTCGTCGGCGCGGCGGCGGTAGGTGGTTTCATGCGCGGTTTCGTGCAGGAGGTGCTGTCGCTCGTCGCCTGGGGCGTGGCGATCCTGGCGATCCACAACCTCCATACCCCGCTTTACGATTTCCTCCTGCCCAAGATCGGCAATCCGGCGGCCGCCGCCTCGCTCGCGTTCGCGATGCTGCTGCTCATTCCCTATGCAGGGATGAAACTCATCGCCGGACGAATGGGCGAATCCAGCCGTACCTCCTTGCTCGGACCGATCGACCGCGTGCTGGGGTTCGGGTTCGGAGCGTTCAAGGGCGCTATCGTGGTCGTCTGCGGTTTCGCGCTGTTGGTTTTGGGCTACGACGCGGCTTGGGGCATCGCGGGTCGACCCGACTGGATCAAGCAGGCGCGAACTTATCCGCTGGTTAACGCCAGCGCCGACGCCATGGTAAAGCTGATCGACAGCAGGGAACAGGAACGGCGCGAGGCGCAGACCGAGATTCCGATTCGTCGATGAGTGGGCCGGCCCTCGGCGGCTCACCGCTTTATACACCCGATCTGCTCGCGCTCGCCGTGTCGCTCGGCCCGATACCCTTCGACCCAAAGATGCCGCTGACCGGCGAAGCGCGTTCGCGCACCTGCGGCAGTTCGCTCTCGATGTCGCTCGCCTGCGACAAAGGGGGTCGAATTCGAGCGAGTGGGGGTGAGGGCGAGCGCCTGCGCGGTCGGTCAGGCGGCGGCCGCCCTGTTTGCGCAAGGCGCAGCCGGGCGCGACGCGGAAGACATCGCGAACGCGCGCGCGGCGATCGTGGCATGGCTTTCGAACGGCGGCCTATTGCCGGAATGGCCTGGCTTCTCCGCTTTAGTGCCAGCGCGCGTGCACACCGGGCGGCACGGCGCGATCCTTTTGGCGTGGGATGCCGCGCTGGCCGCGCTTTCCAAGGCAGAGGCGCCCCGCTAGAGCTTGCCGCCGAAAAGGAAGGGGAGCCGCACCGCCATGAGCGCCACTGTCGCCGCGCCGGGAGTCCAGCCGACGCACCACGAGCCGAGCGCGAAGGACATTCGCCTCGTCATCGCTGCATCGAGCGCGGGCACAGTCTTCGAATGGTACGATTTCTTCATCTACGGCACGCTTGCGGCGTTGATCGGCAAGGCGTTCTTCCCTGCCGATAACGAGACGCTCCAGCTGCTGCTCGTCTGGGCCGGGTTTGCGGTCGGTTTCGGTTTCCGTCCACTCGGGGCAATTCTGTTCGGATTCCTGGGCGACAAGTTGGGGAGGAAGTACACCTTCCTCGTCACGGTCACCCTCATGGGCGTTGCGACTGCGGGCGTCGGCTTCGTGCCGGGTGCGGCCACCATCGGCTTGCTTGCGCCCGCTATCGTAATCCTGCTGCGCATCCTTCAGGGCCTCGCGCTCGGAGGCGAATACGGCGGCGCGGCGATCTACGTCGCCGAGCATGCTCCGCCCGAGAAGCGCGGCTTCTACACGTCGTTCATCCAGGCGAGCGTCGTCGGGGGGTTCGTGCTGTCGATCGTCGTCGTGATCGCCTGTCGCGCGTTCATTCCGCCAGATGCCTTCGAAGCCTGGGGCTGGCGCCTGCCGTTCATCCTCAGCCTGATCCTGCTCGCCATCAGCTTGTGGATGCGGCTGAAGCTCAGCGAAAGTCCGGTGTTCAAGGCGATGAAAGAGGCCGGCGAGATGTCGGGCAATCCCTTCGTCGAAAGCTTCACTTATCCCGGCAACAAGAAGCGAATCTTCGTCGCGCTGTTCGGTATCACCGGGGTGCTGACGACGATCTGGTACACCGCGTTTTTCTCCGGCCTCAGCTTCCTCAAGGGCCCGATGCGGGTCGATGCGGCGACCGCCGAATGGATCATGCTGATCGCGGGCGGCATATCGATGGGATTCTACCTGATCGTCGGCAAGTGGTCCGACAGGGTCGGGCGCAAGCTGCCGATCGTCGTCGGCGCTGCGCTGGCGCTGGTGCTGCTGTTCCCGATCTTCTGGGGTATCGGCGCGCTCGCCAATCCCGGACTCGCCGCGAGCGCGAACGACGAGCCGGTCGTCGTCTCGGGCGACGGTTGCACATACGACCCGTTCGCCAGCGTCCAGGTGACCGAGTGCGGACGCGTCCTGTCCGATCTGACTGCGCTCGGGGTCGCCTACGATGTCGCGCCGGGCGCGGGCGCGACCGTGGTCACGGCCGGCTCCGATGTGCTCTCAGTCGACATCCTCGAAGGGGCAAGCGGGAAGGCGGCATTCCAGGCGGCGCTCGAAGCGAAGGGATACGACTTTTCGCCGCAGCGCCCGCCTATTACGAACCTGATCGGCATTGTCGCGCTGGTCTGCGCGCTGGGGATGCTTTCGGCGCTGACCTACGGCTCGGTCGCTGCCTTGCTGGCCGAGATGTTCCCGCCGCAGATTCGCTATTCCTCGATGTCGATCCCCTACCACATCGGTGCGGGCTATCTCGGTGGGTTCCTGCCGCTGATCGCTGGTTACATCGTCGCGACGACGGGCAACGCTTATGCAGGGCTGTGGTACACCTGGGGCGTGGTGGCGTTCGGCCTGCTCGTCGCATGGTGGGGCATCCGCGGAGGACCACCACGCGATTTCGAGGATAGCCACCAAGCGCCGCCGGTGTCGCCCGCGACGCCATGACTGCACTTCCGCCGCCTACCCTGCGGCTTGATCTCGACGCGGACTCGCTTGCCGCCAACTGGCGCACGCTCGACCGGATGTCCGGCGCGGCGCGCGCGGGCGCCGCGGTCAAGGCCGACGGCTATGGCCTGGGGGTGGCGAACGTCGTCCCCGCGCTCGCAGAAGCGGGCGTGCGAGACTTCTTCGTAGCCCATTGGAGCGAAGTGCCGGGGGTCATCGCAAACGTGCCTCCTGAGCAGGTCTCGGTCCTCCACGGCCCGTTGAGCGCGGCCGACTGCGCCTATGCCCGGCAGACAGGTGTGCGCCCGGTGCTCAACAGCCTGGATCAGGTCGCCCGCTGGATGGCGAGCGGAGGAGGGCCTTGCGATCTGATGGTCGATACCGGGATCAACCGGCTCGGTCTGCCCATGGCGGCGATCGGTGATCCGGCACTCGAAGGACTGGAAGTCGAAGCGCTGATGTCGCATCTCGCGAGCGCAGATGAGGTCGCGGCGCAGAACGGGGAGCAGCTTTCGCGTTTCCGACAGGCCATCGCGGCGATCCCGGCGAAGCGGCACAGTCTCGCCAACAGCGCTGGAATAGCGCTCGGGGGCGACTATGCGTTCGACGTGACGCGGCCGGGCATTGCGCTCTACGGAGGTGTCCCGCGCGGCGAGTTTGCGGGCAATATCCGGCAGGTCGCGCGACCCAAGGCGGCGATCATGCAGGTGCGCCAAATCGCACCGGGCGATGGGATCGGATACAACGCGACCTTCCGTGCGCCCCAGGCAATGCGCGTCGGCGTCGTTTCGCTCGGCTATGCCGACGGGTTCTTGCGGAGCCGCGGGCCGGGCAACGCACTACATCACGAGGGACGCGATCTGCCGATACTCGGCAAGGTCTCGATGGACATGGTGGTGATCGATCTCGCGGCCGCGCCCGACATCGGCGAGGGCGACTGGGCCGAAATCCCGTTCGACCTCCCGGCAGAGGCCGCGCGCTCGGGCCTGTCGCAATACGAGCTACTCACCACGATCGGATCGCGTCTGCGCGGTTGAGCGATGCTGCGCACAACCGGTGCAGCATTTGTTGCACTGCAAATGCTGCGAGTGCTAAGAGAGTAGGGCAACCACACAGGGTCCTCAGCACATGGCCAAGCGGACAACCGACGAAGACGGCGCGATCGTCATCAAGAAGTACGCCAACCGGCGGCTCTACAATACCGGTACGTCGAGCTACATCACGCTCGACGACCTCGCGAAGATGACCCGCGACGGGATCGACTTCAAGGTGCTCGACGCCAAGACCGGCGAGGACATCACCCACACGATCCTGACCCAGATCATCATGGAAGAGGAATCGAGTGGCGGCGAGCAGATGCTGCCGATCGGCTTCCTGCGCCAGCTGATCTCGATGTACGGTAACTCGATGCAGTCGATGATGCCGGCATATCTCGACGCGATGATGGACAACTTCCGCGCCAACCAGGCCAAGCTGCATGAAAGCTTCATGGCGCGTGCGCAGGGCACCCCGTTCGCCAAGATCGCCGAGACCAACATGGCGATGATGCGCGCAGCGTCCGATGCGCTGATGCCCAAGCGCGGCGAAAAATCGACGCCGTCGCCAGCTGCGTCGAACAAATCGGACGAAATCTCCGAACTGCGCGCGCAGATGGCGGCGATGCAGAAGAAGCTCGACGAAATGGGCCAGTAGGCCCACGGACCCGCGCCAAACTCCCTTCCCAGAAAGAATTACCGTGTCCCAGATTCGCCACGCCCTGTCGGTCAAGCGCGCCGACGATTTTGCCGCATGGTACCAAGAGGTGATCTCCGCCGCCGACATGGCCGAGGAATCGGGCGTGCGCGGATGCATGGTGATCAAGCCGTGGGGCTATGGCATATGGGAACGCATCCAGCGCCTGCTCGACAACCGGATCAAGGCAACCGGGCACGACAACGCCTATTTCCCGCTGCTGATCCCCTTGAAGAATTTCGAGCGCGAGGCCGAGCACGTCGAGGGCTTCGCCAAGGAAATGGCGGTCGTCACCCACCACCGCCTGATCGCCGACGGTAAAGGCGGGCTCATGCCCGATCCCGAAGCGAAGCTCGAAGAGCCGCTGGTGATCCGTCCTACTTCGGAGACGATCATCGGCGATGCGATGGCGCGCTGGGTGCAGTCGTGGCGCGACCTGCCGCTGAAGCTCAACCAGTGGGCCAACGTGATGCGTTGGGAAATGCGCACGCGCATGTTCCTGCGCACCAGCGAATTCCTCTGGCAGGAAGGGCACACCGCGCATGAGACCGCTGACGAGGCGAAAAAACACACGCTGCGCATGCTGGAGGTCTATCGAGCCTGCGCCGAGGAAGACCTCGCGCTACCGGTGATCGCGGGTGAGAAGCCCGAGAACGAGCGCTTTCCCGGCGCGGTCGAGACCTGGTCGATCGAGGCGATGATGCAGGACGGCAAGGCATTGCAGGCCGGTACCAGCCACTATCTAGGCACCAACTTCGCCGAGGCGAGTGGCATCCGCTTCCAAAATCGCGACGGCGGCCAGCAGCTTGCTCATACGACGAGTTGGGGCGTCTCCACCCGCATGATCGGCGGGGTGATCATGGTTCATGGCGACGACGACGGGCTCAAGGTCCCGCCGGCGATTGCGCCGTGGCAGGTCGTGATCGTGCCTATGCTGCGCGAGGACGATGGCGATGCGGCTCTGATCGATTACTGCGAAGGGCTGCGCGCGAAGCTCGCGGGTGCGAACGCTCTCGGCGAACCGGTGCGGGTCCTCCTCGATACCAAGCCCGGCAAGGCGGCCGCGAAGCGCTGGGATTGGGTTCGGAAGGGCGCGCCGATCATCGTGGAAGTCGGCGGGCGCGACATGGAGGGGGGCAAAGTCAGCGTGCTGCGCCGCGACGCGCTGTGGGCGGATAACGGAAAGCCCGCGTTCGACTTCCCGACGCTGGACGATGCAGCGGCGTCGATTCCCGGCACGCTCGAGGCGATGCAGACGAGCCTGCTCGCCGACGCGGCTGCGGCGCGCGACGAGCGGATCGATCGCTCGGTAACCGATTTCGCCGGGGTCGAAGCGTTCTTCGCCGATGGCGTGAAGAACCCCGGCTGGCTCGAGGTGGAATGGGCCAAGCCGACCGGCGCGGCGCTGGATGCGGTGGTCGAGAAGCTCAAGGCGCTCAAGCTCACGCTGCGTAACGTGCCCGTGGGTGCCGCGCCCGCAGATGGGACGTGCATCTTCACCGGCGAAAGGGCGGTCGAACGGGTGCTGGTCGCGAAAGCCTATTGATTTGGCGAGCGCTTGCCAACGACGGATGGGTGGTGGACAAAGGCCCATGTTTGCACGCCTTTTGACCGCTTCCGCCATACTCATCGCAACACCGATCGCGGCAGCTGACGATCCTTCGGCGGACGTCTCCCAAACGCGGCTCAAGTCCGATGTCGAGCGACTGGTCGGCTTCGGCACGCGGCACACGATGTCCGACCCCGATGGCAAGACGCGCGGCATCGGGGCCGCGCGCCGCTGGGGCGAGGCGGAATTTCGCAAGGCGGGCAAGGCCTGCGGCGGCTGCCTCGAGATCGCTCTGCCTGAACGCATGGAACAGGGCGGACGCCTGTCCACCCCGACGAAGATCGTCGACGTCGTTGCGATCCAGCGCGGCACCGAGCGGCCGAAAGAGGTCGTGATCGTGCAGGGCCACATCGACAGCCGCGTGAGCGACGTGATGGATTTCACTTCGGATGCGCCGGGCGCGAACGACGACGGCAGCGGCAGTGCGCTGGTGCTCGAGGCGGCTCGCGTGCTCTCGCAGCGCAAGTACCCGACGACGATCGTCTATGCCCTGCTGTCGGGCGAGGAGCAGGGCCTTTACGGCGGGCAATTGCTTGCCGACTATGCCGAGGCGCAGGGCTGGACGGTCAAGGCGGTGCTCAACAACGACATCGTCGGCAATTCATGCGGCAGCGACGGCTACTGCGACGACGCCCACGTCCGCGTATTCTCCGAAGGGCCGCGGGCCGATCTCGACGATAGGACGCGCGCCGCGCAGCGCCGCGACGGGGGCGAGAACGACAGCCCCAGCCGCAACCTTTCACGGTTCATCGATGGGCTCGACGATTCCGCGCTGGAGGTCCGCCCGATCTGGCGCGCCGACCGCATGGGTCGGGGCGGCGACCACCTGCCGTTCCTTGAAAAGGGGTATCCCGCGATCCGCATTTCGGTCGCGGTCGAGAACTATGACAAGCAGCACCAGGATTTGCGTGCCGAGGATGGAGTGACATACGGCGACACGGTCGACGCGATGGATTTTCCCTACCTCGCCAAGGTGACGGCGCTCAACGTGCGCACGCTCGACCATCTGGCGCGCGCGCCAATGCCCCCGGCACCGGTGGCCGACGCGGCGGTGCGAACCGACACGCAGGTCTCGTGGACCGGAGTCCCGGGCGCGAGTACGTACCGGATCCTTGCGCGTCGCACCGATGGGGCGGATTGGGGACCGCCCATTGCACTCGCAAGCTCGGAAAATGCGTCCTCCACCGCGCCGATCACGCCCGAGAGCGAGCGCAAATTCTCTTACGTCGCGAAACTACGCGGCGACGACTGGATTTTCGGGGTCAGCGCCTGCTCGGCCAACGGCGCGTGCAGCCCGGTCGCCAGCGCGGTGCCGGGTGGCGCCTTCGTGCCGATCACCAGACCTGAGGGTGACAAGCCGTAGCCGCGACCCCATATCGCGCCGACATGGACACGAAACAGAACACGGGCCACAAGCCTGGCCGGAAATCCGGCCAGACGCCCGGACGAAAACCGCATCAGAAACAGGGCATGCCCAGCAAGGCGCAAGTCCTCGAATTCCTCCAGTCGAGCGACACGATCGCCGGCAAGCGCGAAATCGCGAAGGCATTCGGCCTCAAAGGGCAGGAGAAGATCGCCTTGAAGGCGCTGCTCAAGGACATGGCCGAGGAAGGCCTGATCGATGGCAAGAAGACCGCCTATCACCGCATGGGCGGGGTGCCGAAGGTCACCGTCCTGCGCGTCGCCGAAATCGACGACGGAGAGCCATATGCGATCCCCGATGCCTGGTCGCCCGACGACGGAGCTCCGCCGCCTCGCCTGCGGGTGATCGAGGGCCGTAAAGGCAAGGGCAACGCGAAGATTCCCGCGCTGAAGGTCGGCGACAGGATTCTCGCCCGGACCGAGGAGACCGGTCGCGGCTGGCGCGCACATCCGATGAAGAAGCTGCCCGCGCGCGAAGATGGACTGATGGGCGTCGTCGAGATCGACCGCAACGGCAAGGGCTGGCTCGCGCCGGTCGACAAGAAGGTCCGCAGCTCCGCGCCCATCGCCGATCTCGGCGGGGCGGAAGAGGGCCAGCTCGTCCTCGCCGAACCCGCCGGCAAAAGCCCGCGCTCGGGCGTCAAGGTGGTCGAGGTGCTCGGCGATCCGCTCGCCCCCAAGTCTTTCAGCCTGATCGCGATCGCCAAGCATGGCATCCCGCACGTCTTTTCCGACGAGGTACTCGCAGAGGCGGAGCGCCTGGCCAAGCTGCCGCTCTCGAAGGACCGCCGCGAGGACCTGACCGCGCTGCCGATCGTGGCGATCGACCCCGCCGACGCGCGCGATCACGACGATGCGATCTGGGCCGAGCCCGATGGCGAGGGCGGCTATAACGCGCTCGTCGCGATCGCCGACGTCAGTTTCTACGTCCGGCCTGGCGGCGCGCTCGATCGCGAGGCGAGGAAGCGCGGCAACTCGGTCTATTTCCCCGATCGCGTCGTCCCGATGCTGCCCGAAGTCCTGAGCGCCGACGTCTGCTCGCTCAAAGAGGGCGAGGACCGCGCGGCGATGGCCTGCCACTTGCGCATCTCACCACAAGGCAAGGTTACCAAGTGGCGCTTTACCCGCGCGCTGGTCCGCATTGCGCACAACGTCGCCTACGAGGATGCGCAGTCGCAGATCGACGACGGCAGCGCAGCCGAGCACCTGCAGCACCTGTGGGGCGCGTGGAAGCTGCTCGCCGCCGCGCGGGCCGAGCGCGATCCGCTGGAGCTCGAGTTGCCCGAGCGACAGGTGAAACTCGATGACCAGGGCAAGATCGCCGAGATTGCGGTGCGCGAACGGCTGGATGCGCACCGCGTGGTCGAAGACTTCATGATCGCCGCCAACGTCGCTGCCGCCAAGGCGCTCGAAGCGAAGACCGCGCCCGTGGTCTACCGCGTCCACGAGGCGCCGGGACGCGAGAAGCTGGTGACGCTGCGCGATTACATGAAGACCTTTGGCCACACCCTCGCGCTGGGACAGGTTGTCACCCCCGGCCTGTTCAACCGGATGCTCAAGGACATCGGCGACGAGAGCGAGAAAGCACAGGTCATGGAAGCGGTTCTCCGCAGCCAGACGCAGGCCTATTACGGGCCGGCGAACGCGGGTCACTTCGGACTCGCGCTCGGCTCCTACGCGCACTTTACCTCGCCGATCCGCCGCTATGCGGATCTGCTGGTGCATCGCGCGTTGGTCGATGCCTACAAGCTGGAGCAGCCCAAACCGCCGACCGGGGTCCCCGAAACGAGCGGGCTCAGCGACCGTGACAGGGAAGACCTGTCAAAAGTCTCGGAAGCCATCAGCAAGGCCGAGCGCCGTGCGATGGAGGCCGAGCGCGACACCATCGACCGCTACGTCGCCGCCTGGCTCGCGGGCCGCGTTGGCGAGGTATTCCCGACCCGCATCACCGGCGTTCAGTCATTCGGCTTCTTCGCCACGATCGTCGGCTTGGGCGGTGACGGGCTGATACCTGTCTCGACCCTCGGGAGCGAGTATTTCACTTACGACGAAGCCGCCCAGCGCCTGGTCGGCAAGGACAGCGGGACGGCTTACGCTCCGGGCGACAAGCTCGATCTGCGTCTGGCGGAGGCGAACCCGCTCACCGGCGCGCTCAAGTTCGAGTTGCCGGACCAAGAGGGCAGGATCGAACGACGCGGCAATCGCCCGCAATCGAAGGAGAGGTCTTCGGACAAACCGAAGCCGAAGCATGTGCAGGGAAAGCGCGGCCGGCCGGGTAACATCCGCCACCAGGGCCGCAAGAAGTAGCTTAGCTCAGCCGGTCGATATCCTCGTCGCTGAGACCGCCGGGGACGACGAACAGCGGGCAGGGCAAGTGTCCGGCGGCGGCGCTGAAGTGCGCGACCAGCGGGCCCGGTCCGCCCTCGGGCGCGGCGCCCAGAACCAGCGCGGCCACCTCGGGATGCTCGTCGAGGTACTGCTTGATGACTTCCTGAGCGCCGCCGGTGCGGACCGAGATCACCGGCATCTTGCCACTTTCGGCGAAGATCGATCCGGCCGCGCTGCTGGCGACCATCTCGGCCCGGTCGCGGGCTTCCTGTTCGATGGTCGCCTGGATCCCACCGAAGGCGTTGAAGTTCTCGCGCTGAACGAGGGCGAGGATGTGGACCGACCCGCCGGTCTTCATCGCGCGGCGGCTGGCGAAGCGCAGCGCGCGCAGCGCCTCGTCGGTTTCGTCCATTATGACCAGATAGACACGCATGGCGGCCCGCCCCCTCTCGGGGTGCGATATCGGCGGAAAACGTATTCAGGGCAAGCCGCTTGCCGTGACGCTACGGCTTTGCCAAAGCGGGCGGCAATCACTCCCCAGTGAAGCCCATACGAAGGACTGCCATGGCCACGCCGATCAAGATGCCCGCCCTTTCGCCGACGATGGAGGAGGGCACGCTCGCGAAGTGGCTCGTGAAGGAAGGGGACGAAGTCCACGCCGGCGACATCATGGCCGAGATCGAGACCGACAAGGCAACAATGGAGTTCGAGGCGGTCGACGAGGGCACGATCGCCAGGATCGAGGTGGCCGAGGGGACAGAGGGCGTGAAGGTGGGCACCGTGATCGCGATGCTCGCGGGCGAGGGAGAGGATGCGGGAGAGGCCGCAGCGGCTCCCGCTCCGACCGCGGCGCCAGCTCCAGCGACGAAAGAGGCCCAGGCTGCACCGGCACCTGCTCCGGCACTGCCCGGCACCTGCGCCAACACCGGCTCCGGCCCCCGCCGCCAGCGCGCCCAAGCCGTCGGGCGACCGCATCATTGCCTCGCCGCTGGCGAAGCGCATCGCCGATCAGAAGGGTATCGACCTGTCGGGTGTGAGGGCTCCGGCCCCAACGGACGGATCGTGAAGGCCGACGTCGAGGGCGCGCAGCCCGGTGCCGCCGCTCCGAAGAGTGCGGATATGCCCGCACCCGCCGTCGCGGCTGCTGGCACACAGCCGTCAGCACCGACCGCGTTGCCCGACTTCGGCATCCCGCACGAGGATGAGAAGCTGTCGAATGTGCGCAAGGTTATCGCGCGCCGCCTTACCGAGTCGAAGCAGACGGTGCCGCACTATTACCTCGCGATCGACGTGCGGCTCGATCCGTTGCTCAAGCTGCGCGGCGAACTGAACAAGGCGCTCGAGGCGCAGGGGATCAAGCTGAGCGTCAACGACCTGCTGATCAAGGCGCTCGCCAAAGCGTTGCTGCAAGTGCCCGATTGCAACGTCAGCTTCGGCGGCGATACGCTGCGCCGGTTCAGCCGGGCCGACATTTCGGTTGCGGTGGCCGCGCCGAGCGGGCTGATTACTCCGGTTGTGACAGATGCCGGGGCGAAGTCGATCAGCGCCATCGCGTCCGAGTTCAAGGTGCTCGTCGACAAGGCGCGCGAGGGCAAGCTTCAGCCGGCCGAGTACCAGGGCGGCACTGCCAGCCTCTCCAATCTTGGCATGTACGGGATCAAGCAGTTCGAGGCAGTGATCAACCCGCCACAGGGCATGATCATGGCGGTCGGCGCGGGCGAGAAGCGCGCTTACGTGGTCGACGACGCGCTCGCCATCGCCACCGTGATGACCGCCACCGGCAGCTTCGACCACCGCGCCATCGACGGCGCGACTGGGGCGGAGCTGATGCAGGCGTTCAAGGCGCTGGTCGAGGCACCGCTGGGCCTCGTCGCCTGATCGGGTGATGGATCGCGACCCACTCATCCGCGTCACCGCGATGCCGGCGGACACGAACCCCTACGGTGGGGTGTTCGGTGGGTGGTTGATGAGTCAGATGGCGCTCGGCGCGGGGGCGCTGGCAAGCCGCGTGGGCAAGGGCAAGGCGGTGGTCGTCTCGGCGACCGACTTCGCGTTTCCCGGCGCGATGGCGGTGGGGGACGAGCTCAGCGTCTATTGCGAAGTGGCCGCGACGGGGCGAACCTCGCTCACCATCGCCGCCGAGGGGATCGCCCGCGAGAGGAACGGCGAGGCGACCACGAAGGTTTGCGGCGGAACCTTCAAGTTCGTGCTGCTCGATGACGACAACAAGCCGCGCGCGGTCGGCGAGGCCGCGCTTTCGGCGAACGACTAGGAATAAACATGGCTGACACCCAATACGACGTCATCGTGCTCGGCAGCGGCCCCGGCGGTTATGTCGCGGCGATCCGCTGCGCCCAGCTCGGACTCAAGACCGCGATCGTCGAGCGCGAGCTGCTCGGCGGGATCTGCCTCAACTGGGGGTGCATCCCGACCAAGGCGCTGCTGCGCTCGGCGGAGATTCTGCACTACGCGCAGCATGCCAAGGACTACGGCCTCAAGATCGCCGGCACGATCGAGGCGGACCTCGAGGCGGTGGTCAAGCGCAGCCGGGGGGTGGCGAAACAGCTCAACCAGGGCGTCACGCACCTGATGAAGAAAAACAAGATCGCGGTGCACATGGGCGAGGGCACGCTGACCGGGCCGACCTCACTCACCGTGAAGGGCGACAAGGGCGAGGAGAAACTCTCCGCGAAACACGTCATCGTCGCCACCGGCGCCCGCGCGCGCGACCTGCCGTTCGCCAAGGCCGACGGCAAGCGCGTATGGACCTACCGCCACGCGATGACTCCGCCCGAGATGCCGAAGAAGCTGCTCGTGATTGGCAGCGGTGCGATCGGGATCGAGTTTGCCAGCTTCTACAACGACATGGGCTGCGAGGTGACGGTCGTCGAAATGCTCGACCGCATCGTGCCGGTGGAGGACAAGGACGTCTCTGTCTTCCTCGAAAAGAGCCTCACCAAGCAGGGCATGACGATCATGACCGGCGCCGGTGTGGAAGACATCAAAGTCTCCGCCAATGGCGTTAAGGCGAAGATCAAGGCCAAAGACGGCAAGGTCTCCGAGAGCGAATTCACCCACTGCATCGTCGCGATCGGGATCGTGCCGAACACCGAGAACGTCGGGCTCGAGAAACTCGTCGAGCTCGACCGCGGGTTCATCCAGATCGATCCCTACGGCCGCACCAAGTCGAAGGGGCTGTGGGCTATCGGCGACTGCACGCCGGGACCGTGGCTGGCGCACAAGGCGAGCCACGAGGGTGTTACCGCCGCAGAGGCGATCGCCAAGGAACTCGGCAACAAGGACGTCCACCCGCACCCGCTCGACCGCAACAACATCCCGGGCTGCACCTACTGTCACCCGCAGATCGCCAGCGTCGGCATGACCGAGGCCAAGGCGAAGGAAGCGGGCTACCAGGTCAAGGCCGGCAATTTCCCCTTCATCGGCAACGGCAAGGCCATCGCGCTGGGCGAAGCGGAAGGATTCGTGAAGACCGTGTTCGACGCCAAGACCGGCGAACTGCTGGGCGCCCACATGATCGGGGCGGAGGTGACCGAGATGATCCAGGGCTACGTCGTCGGCAAGACGCTCGAGACGACGGAGGCGGAACTGATGAACTCGATCTTCCCGCATCCAACGATCAGCGAGAGCATGCACGAGAGCGTGCTCGCCGCCTACGGACGCGCACTCCACATCTGAGACGTGCGGTTCGTCGCAAGTCCCTGCAATTCGTCGCAAATTTGCGGAACCCGGCGTCCCTCCCGGCATTTTGTTGCCGAGAGGAGTCGCATCCGATGGAATACGAATTGGAAGAACGGCCTCAGATGGGCGAGGTGGTCTGGCACCACTACTCGGATCGTTTCGTCAGCCCCCAGCGCGATCGCCGGGACGCTGAACGCACGCGGCCCGACATGCTCGACCGGGCAGTTCGGATTCCGGACCAGGAACCGCTCTCTTAGCTGATCGCGCCCGCCTCGCGAAGCTGCGTGATGGCATCATCGTCTAACGAGAGAACATCCCGCAGTACATCCGCCCCATCCTCGCCTGCTCGCGGCGGCGCGGCGCGGTAGCTCGCCGGGGTCCGCGACAGCTTTGCCGGGAAACCCACGAACCGCACTTCGCTGCCGTCTCGGCGTTCAAGCGATCCGATGAGTTCGCGCGCTTCGATTTGCGGGTGGGAGAGCGCTTCGGGGACGGTGTTGACCCGCCCGCTCGGTACTCCCGCGTCATTGAGCGCGCCGACCAGTTCGTCCGACTGCCAGCCTGCAATCACCGGCTCGATGACCGCGAGCAGTTCGGCACGGTTGGTTCCCCGCGCGCTCATCGCTGCGAAGCTTGGATCGTCGGCCAGTTCCGTGAGGCCGAGCACCCGGCAGAGCTTGCCGTACTGCCGGTCGTTTGCGGTCGCGATCAGTATGTCGCCGTCGGCGCAGGAGAAGACCTGGTACGGCACGATATTGGGATGCTGGTTGCCCAGGCGCCGCGGCTCCGGTCCGCCGTTGAGCCAGTTCGCCGCCTGATTGCTCATCAACGCGACTTGCGCGTCGAGCAGGGCGAGATCGATGCGCTGGCCCTCTCCCGTGCGGTCGCGGTGGCGCAATGCGGCCAGGATCGAGATCGCCGCGTATAGCCCGGTCGTGAGGTCGCTGATCGGCACGCCCACCTTGGTCGGCGGCCCATCGGCGGCGCCGGTGACGCTCATCAGCCCGCTCATCCCCTGGATCAGGAAGTCGTATCCGCCGCGGTCCTTTTCCGGTCCGGTCTGCCCGAACCCGGTGACCGAGCACCAAACGAGATCGGGCTTCACCGCGCGCAGGTCGTCATAGTCGAGACCATACTTCGCGAGCCCGCCAACCCGGAAGTTTTCGATGACGACGTCCGACTGCGCGGCAAGTTTGCGGACCAACTCGGCGCCTTCAGTCGATGCGATGTCGATCGCGATCGAGCGCTTGTTGCGATTGGCGCAGGAGAAATACGCCGAGTCCTGCGAACCCGGCAAGAACGGCGGCCCCCAGGCACGGGTGTCGTCGCCTGCGCCGGGTTGCTCGACCTTGATAACGTCGGCGCCGAGATCGCCAAGCACCTGAGCGCTCCACGGGCCCGCGAGCACGCGCGAAAGATCGAGTACGCGAATACCGTCGAGCGCCCCCGTCACTTGTCGCGGAACTCCGGGCTGCGCTTGCTCAGAAACGCGTCGATTGCCTCGGCATGGTCCCCGGTATGATGCGACAGCGCTTGGTAGGCGGCCGCCATCTCGAGGTGCGTCGGCAGCTTCTGGTCCATTCCCTCTCGCATCAGGCGCTTGGCCATGCGCGTCGCGTGACCCGGATTGGCGGCGATCGCGCGGGCAATTCCCTGCGCCCTGGGCAGGACTTCGGCTGCCGGGACGACCTCGGTCGCAAGGCCGTACCGCAGCGACGTCGCGGCATCGATGGTCTCGCCGGTCAGCGTCATCCGGCTTGCGTTCGACAGACCCACGACGCGCGGAAGCAGCCACGCGCCGCCGCCGCCGGGGATGATTCCGAGCTTTACGTAGCTCTCGGCGACGAGCGCATCCTCGGCCATGACACGCACGTCGCACATCAGCGTGATGTCGAGTCCGAGCCCGATGGCGTGTCCGTTGATAGCCGCTACGACCGGCACCTCCAGCTCCCATAGCGCCTTGGCGATGGTCTGCACGGTGGTGCGATAATGGGTGCGCTGATCAAACGGAGAGCCGGCGAACAGGCCGGTCTTCTCGTGCATCGACTTGACGTTACCGCCTGCGCAGAACGATCTGCCTGCCCCAGTCAGCACCATCGCGCGGACAGAGCGGTCGCGGGCGATATCTTCGGCGAGCGCGACGAATTCGGCGCTTTGCTCGGGATCGGTGATCGCGTTGCGATCTGCGGGCCGGTCCATCGTCACGGTGAGGACTGGACCGTCGCGTTCTGTCTTGAGGAAGTCTCCCATTTCATTGGCTCTAGGCCGAGCGAACTCGCGCCGCAATGCGCGGGATTGCGGTTGGTGGCGCTCTGCCGCACACAGGTATCCGCGTGTTCGATACTCTCACCCTCGCGGCGATTCCCCCGGAAGACGAAGCGCTGCGTTCGCAGGTTCGCGCGATCGTGAGCGAATCGATCACGAATATGTCGCTCGAGCAGCGGGCGCGTTCCTGGATGGGGTTCGACGCGGCGTTCAGCCGCCGGCTGGGCGAAGCTGGCCTGCTAGGCCTGACGCTGCCGACCGAATACGGTGGGGCGGGGCGCGGCCCCTTTGCGCGGTTCGTGGTGGTCGAGGAACTACTCGCGGCTGGGGTACCTGTCGGCGCGCACTGGATCGCAGACCGGCAGAGCGCGCCGCTGATCTTGAATTACGGCACCGAAGCGCAGCGCCGCGACTACCTGCCGCGCATCTGCCGAGGCGAGGCGTTGTTCTGCATCGGAATGAGCGAGCCCGGAGCCGGTTCAGACTTGGCCGCTGTCCGCACTCGTGCCGAGCCTACCGCAAGTGGCTGGCGGCTCAACGGCCAGAAGCTGTGGACCACCGGCGCGCACCACGTCGACTACATGATTGCGCTGGTGCGGACCTCCGGCGGGCCGGACGATCGCCACGCGGGCCTTTCGCAGCTGATTGTGCCGCTTAAGACGCCGGGCGTGTCCGTGCGCCCGATCCGCGATCTCGCCGGTGACGAGCACTTCAACGAAGTTTTCTTCGAAGACGTTGAACTGCCGGCCGATGCCTTGATCGGCGAGGAGGGGCAGGGATGGGTGCAGGTAACCGCCGAACTCGCCTTCGAACGCAGCGGCCCTGAGCGCATCTATTCGAGCCATGTCGTGCTCGACGCCTGGATCGCGCACTTGCGCGGCAGGAACCGCTCCGACGACGCGACTGCGGCACTCGTAGGCGGCTTCGCAGCGCGTCTCGCCACACTCCGGGCGATGTCGATCGCCTGCACCGCGCGGCTGGCAGCAGGCGAAAGCCCTGTAGTCGAGGCGTCACTGGTCAAAGACCTCGGCACGGCGTTCGAGCAGGAGTTGCCACTCGCGATCGCCGACGACCTGGCGGCACATCCCGATGAGGCGCCCGATCCGGACCTGATCGCGGCGCTGCGCTATCTCACACTCGTCGCGCCCAGTTTCTCGCTGAGGGGCGGCACGCGCGAGATCCTGCGCGGGATCATCGCACGCGGGATGGGTCTCCGATGAGCGAAATCCTCACCCCTTTCGAAGCAATGCTGGACAAGCTGTTCCCAGCGGAAAAACTGCGGGCAATCGATGCCGGCGCGGGCTGGGACGCCGAGCACGCGGAGATTGCGGAATCGGGCTTCCTCGACGCGCTGACGCCCGACATGGCGCTCACCTTCGGTGAAGTCGCGTCTCTGTGGCGGGCTATGGGCTACCGCGCGGCACCGCTCGGGATCGGCGAGGAGATGCTCGAGCGGTCGGGTCGTCCGGGGGCGACCGCCCGCCCGATCCTGCTCGCCGCGGCGATCGCAGGCGCGGCCGACCGTGTCCTGGAGATGACGACCAGCTATGCCGGTCAGCGCACCCAGTTCGGTAAGCCGATCGGCCGTCAGCAGGCAGTCCAGCAACAGCTTGCGCTCATGGCTGAGCAGGTTCTCGCGATCCGCATGGCGGTGCAACTTGCGGCAGATTGCGATTGGCCGTCCATGGAGCGCGCCGCGCTCGCGAAGACGGTCGCCGCGACAAACGCACCGCTCGTCGCCAACACCGCACATGCCGTTCACGGCGCGATCGGCATCAGCGCCGAGTACGACCTGCAGCTTTACACCCGCTGCTTGCATGCCTTGCGGCTCGACGGGGGCAGCGAGACCGCGTGGTCGACCACGCTCGGTCGCTCGCTGATTACAAGCGGTGACGACACGCTTGAATGGATGCGTTCGAAACTGTTCTAAGAGAGGTCTTTGCTCACCAGCGATACGGCTTGCGTTGATCCGGCGAACGCCGAGCGGTGCAGGTGAATCCCCTGCCTCGGTAACTTATGGCGTCACGCCTACCGCCCCCGGGTTCTTCGGAAGGCGCCCGCTTTGCCAATTTCTCTTCTCCCAGGGCCTCTTCTGACAGACAAGAAGCCATGCTGCCGCCGCCATGATCGACCCTACGATGCCGTCCAGTGCGTAGTGAAACCCCGTGTGCACCGAACCGACCAGAATGACGGCGTAGAAGACGAAGCCGAGATATCCGAGGCCAAACGAGCGCCAGGTAAGGGCCAGCCACAGCGCTATGGCAACGTGTATGGAAGGCATCGCCGATATGCCGGTCCCCACGATTCCTGAGCCGCGATAATTTGCCCACAGGTAGTTCGCGGCCTCGGCTGCAAAGTGAGGCACGGGGAGGTCGTGAAAATCGCTCCCGTGGCCAAGGCGCTCAAAGAATATCGGGCCACCGCTCGGCAAGGCATACTGGAGGAGACAGCCAATCGCGAAGATCAGGAAATAGGCTGCCAGCGCACGATCCTTGGCTGCGCTGATCGGCAAGAATAGCAGTAGCAGCAGGGTCGCGAACTTGATCGGCCCCCACGCCATATAGGCGCTATCAATCCAGTTCGCTCTTCCGAAAACGGCATGGGTCAGCCGCCACGGATCGGTTCCCAGGAAGAGCGCGCGGTCGAACCTTGCAAGCATGGGGTCTGCCCACATGGTCGTCACGTGGGGAATCATGCTCTTGGTCCATTGCAAGACGCACATCTGGAGCGCGATCAGGAGAATACCTGCCGCCAATTGTCCGGAATAGCGCACAATGCCGGGGCTGAAGATGCCGTCAAGAGCGCGATCGGCGCCTCGATACGCGTTGCGAGCAAGCAATCCGATGAAGACGGCCAGAATACAAATCGAGGCGGCGGCAAAACCCGCAACGATGTGCGCCGCGATTGCAAGTTGGTAAGGGAAACCGACGAACACACCGATGAGCGAAGCAGCGACTAGTTCAACGATGACTAGAGCCGCGCCAATCAACATCCAGCGGCTGTTCGCACCCATCGCGCCACAGTGCCAGAAATCTGGTGTCGATCAAGTTAATGCAGGCAAATGGCGGCTGCCGACCAATCGCAAGTTACCGCCAGGTCATCGAAAGGATGGTGGACGCACTAGGGCTCGAACCTAGGACCCGCTGATTAAGAGTCAGCTGCTCTACCAACTGAGCTATGCGTCCGTTCCGGCATCCTTGAGGCGGCGTTTCTGCTGCCCCCGAATCGTCGGGAGAGGCGCATATAGCGCCCCTTCGCGAGATGCCAAGGGTCAATCCGGCGGCTTCAGGAAAGTCCTCGCCGGCCGCTGCGCACGTTCCAACGATTGACCATCATCAGCGTGCCGAGACAGATCATGTTGGTCATCATGGAACTGCCCCCATGGCTCATGAATGGCAGCGGGATGCCGACGACCGGGGCGAGGCCCATGACCATCATCAGGTTGATCGCGACGTAGAAGAACACCGTCGCGACCATGCCGCCGGCGAGCAGCCGGGCGAAGCGGTCTTCCGACGCGAGCGCAACCTTCCACCCCCAGCGCAGGATCAGGAAAAAGGCCAGCAGCACGAAAAGGCCGCCGAGCAGACCCCATTCCTCCGACATGGTGGCAAAGACGAAGTCGGTGTGCGGCTCGGGCAGGTAGTTGAGGTGGCTTTGCGACCCCTCGTTAAAGCCCTTGCCGGTGATCCCGCCTGAGCCGATCGCGATCTTCGACTGCAGGATGTGGTACCCGTCGCCGAGCGGATCGTTCTCAGGGTCGAGGAACGTGAACACGCGCTTCTGCTGGTACGGCTTGAGCCCGAAAAAGAACGCCAAGGGTGCAAGCGCGGCACCGGCCAGCGCCGCGCTGCCGAACCACTTGAGCGGCAGGCCAGCGAGGAACATCACGACCGCGCCGCCGAACCCGATGGCGAGCGCGGTGCCGAGGTCGGGCTGCGCAAGGACAAGCGCCATCGGAAGGCCGATCAACACGCCGGCCGGGACCAGCGATCGCCAGGTCGGGACCATGCCGGATGGCAGGTCTGCGTAGAACCGCGCCAGGACCAGCACGATCGCGGGCTTCATCAGTTCGGACGGTTGCAGGACGATGGGCCCCAGGTTGATCCACCGCTGGCTGCCCCCGCCGACGAACCCGAGCAGTTCCACCGCCAGCAGGAGGAGTAGAATGACCCCGTACGCAGGGTAGGCAAACAGGCGGACGAATTCCTTGTTGAACAGCGTCATCACCGAAGCGACGCCGAGAAAGACGGCGAAGCGCGCAAGGTGCGACAGTGCGAAGGGATGCAGGCTGCCCCCCGCAGCCGAGAAGAGCACCGCGGCGCCGAAGCACGTCAGGAGGATCAGCGGCAAGAGCATCGCCCACGGCTGCCGTGCGATGGGCGAGGGGATGAAGGTGTTCATTGCTCGGAGGGTCCGAACGGTGCCTTCTGGGGCGGCGCACCGCCGGTCGGATTAGCGACAGGCGTTTCGGGCAAACGTGCCTCGGCATCGACCCGTGCGGAACGAAGCGTCTCGACCGGTTCGTCGGACGGCGCAACGGCCTCTCCGATATAGGCAGCGTACTTGGCTGCCATTCGCTGGGTGGCGTCGCCGCCCCACTGCTTTTCCCTGGCGTGCAGGTTGTCGAGTGCAGTCGCCGGATCGAACAGATAGGTCATCACGTCCTTGGCGATCGGAGCCGCCGCACTCGCGCCGAAGCCACCGTGCTCGATGACGGTTGCCATCGCATAACGCGGCGCGTCGGCGGGAGCGTAGCAGACGAACAGCGAATGATCGCGGCTGGCCCAGTCGGCGACGTGGCCGCGGCTGATCATCCGCCGCACCTGCGCGGTGCCGGTCTTTCCAGCCATCTGGACACCGTCGATGTCGATTTTCGCGCCGCGCGCCGTGCCAGCCCCGTTGACCACCCGCTTCATGCCCTCGCGAGTGACCGCCAGCTGTTCCGGCGTGAACGGCAGCGGCGGGCCAAGCGGCTTCGGCTGACCGTAAAGCAGCGAGGGACGCAGGGCCTTCCCACTCGCGATGCGTGAAGTCATCACCGCGAGCTGCAGAGGCGAGGCGAGTACATAGCCCTGGCCGATCACCGCGTTCAGCGAATCCGCTTCCCGCCATTCCTGGTCGTACCGGCGCATCTTCCACTCGGGATCGGGAACCGTTCCGTAACGTTGCGAAGTGCCGGGGAGGTCGAATTCCTGACCGAGGCCGAGCGCCTTTGCGAACGGTGCAATCGCGCCGTAGCCGACGCGGTGCGCCATCGACCAGAAGTAGGTGTTGCAGCTTTTCTCGATGGCGGTCCACATATCGACCGAGCCGTGGACCGCGTCGCAGCGGAAAAAGCGGTTGCCCAGGCGATACCCACCCGGGCAACTGACCCGCTCCTCAGGCTCGACGCCGAGCTGCTGGAGCGCGAGCGTTCCCATCGGCTTGACGGTCGACCCCGGCGGATAAAGACCGCGCACCGCCTTGTTGAGCAGCGGAATGTGATCGTCGGAGTTGAGCATCGCCCAGCGCTTCGCGCCGATCCCGCCGACGAAGCTGTTGGGATCGAACGCGGGCATAGAGGTCAGCGCGAGAATCCCGCCGGTTTCGCAGTCGATCACCACGCAGGCGCCAGATTCGAGGCCGATCCGGCGCGATGCGAAATCCTGCAGGGGTCCATCAATCGTCAGCCGAATCGGGTCGCCCTGGATATCCTCCCGCGTCTCGAGGTCGCGAACGATGCGGCCAGAGGCGGTCACTTCGACCCGCCGAGCACCGGGGACGCCTCGTAGCCGCTTCTCGAAGTCCTTTTCGAGACCGTCCTTGCCCACCTTGTAACCGGGCGTGATGAGGAGCGGATTGCGGTCCTTCTCGTATTCCTCGGCAGAGGCAGAGCCCACGTAACCGATCAACTGGCCGACGGCCGGTCCGGTCGGATAATACCGGGTAAACCCGCGTTGCGGCACGACCCCGGGCAGGTCGGGTAGTCGCACGCTGATTGCGGCGAACTTGTCGTAGTCGAGGCCGCTCGCCACTTCGACCGGCTGGTAGCCCCGGGCCGCGCCGATCTTTTCCTTGATGTCGGCAACCCTCTGTTCGTCGAGGCCGAGCAGCGGGGCGATCTGGTCGATCTCGGCGTCGGCATCGCGCATGCGTTCGGGGATCACGTCGACCCGAAAGTCCGCCTTGTTCGAGGCCAGCGGCGCGCCGTGGCGATCGAGGATCCAGCCGCGCCGGGGTGGTATCAGCGACAGGTTGACCCGGTTGCTCTCCGATTCGAGCTCGTATTTCTCGTTCTCGAAAACCGAGAGATAAGTCATTCGGCTCGCCAATAGCAGGCCGATACCACCCTGGACCGCCCCGACCACGAAGCTGCGCCGCTCGAAACTGGCGGAGAGCGTAGCAGGGCTGGTGATCGGCTTGGGGCGACGGGCCCGGCGCTTGCGACGCAGCGCCATCAGTCGACTCCCCGCACGCGTGCCAGGCGAAATCGATCGAGCCCGGCGACGAAGCGCGAGAGTACCGGGATGAGCGCGAGGGTGAGCAGCGCCTGGGGCACCAGCACGAGAAGCATCGTCGTCCCCACCTGGCCGCCCGAAACGAGCGCTGCGGCAACGAGATAGGACAGGGCGATGAGGCCCGAGACCGCCCAGTCCTGGAAGAACCCCCGCCAGGGAAACCGTGTTTCGATGATTTCGAGTGCGATCATGGTGAGTGACCACAACAGGATAGCGCTGCCGAATGGCTGACCGCTGAACATGTCGTCGAACAGGCCAAGGGGAAATCCGGCCCACACCGGCAGCAGTCCCGGCCGCACGAGGCGCCACGACAGGAGCATCAGGAACCCGAGTGGCGGAACCATGGGCACCGCGCTGGCGATTGCGAAGAGGGGGATGATCGATCCGAGCATGATCGACGCCCAGGGAACGAGATAGGCGCGGATCGGCGAATGGGTGCGATTGATCTTCGATCCGTAGTGATCGCGGCGCGCGCGGCTGGACAGTTCGCCGATCATGGGCCGTCCGACCCGCCGACTTCCTGGCTGGGCGGAGTCTTGGCTGCCTCCACTGCTCGCGGTTGCCAGATCGGCTCGACCGAAACGAAGTCGGTTGCCGCCGGATCACTGATAACAGCCGCTACAGCACCGTCCGGCGTCACCTCCTGCGCGATCGCGACCGCAATGCCCGGCCGGTAGTAACCGCCCGCGCCGCTGGTGACGAAGACGTCGCCCTTCTTGAGCGGGTTGATGCCGAGGTTGATCAAACGGATGCGCAATCGTCCGTCGCCGCGCCCTTCGGCGAAGGCGACCACTTCGTCTTTCGCGCGACGCACCGGGATCACGCTTTCGCTGTCTCCGAGCAGCAGCACGCGCGAGCTGTCGCTGCCGACTTCCAGGACCCGACCGACCACGCCGCGCGGGGATCTCACCGGCATTCCGATGGTGACTCCCTGGTCCTCACCCGCGCCGAGGTATGCGAACCGCCGAGTGCTCGTCGCGGTAGAGCCGACCAGGCGCGCGACCGCGACCGGCTTCACGTCGGATTCGCGAAATCCCAGCAGTGCCTTGAGCCTGGCATTCTCCTCGCGCACCGCGTCGGCTTCCTTGAGCCGGATGCGGGCGAGTTCGACTTCTTTCTTGAGCTCGTCGTTCTGCGCGCCCGCTGCGAGGTATCCGGAAATCTTGTCGAACAGGCTTTGGCCTTCGCTGCGCACGACCGCACCGGCTTCTCCGGCCGGGGCGACGGTATCGGCGGCCGCCCCGCGCAGACCGTTGAACGAAGTCGGACGCCATAGCGAGATGCCAAGCAGCACCGCGCCCAGCGCAGCACCGATCGCGGCGAGCACGTAGCCCGTGAATTGTCCGTATTGCGCCCTGCGCGAATGCCCGGAGCGCCGTGAAGAAGGCGGCGCCATTTCAATCGTCCTTCAGGTCAAGCGGTCATCAGAACGCCGCGATAGACCGGGTCTTCCATCGCGCGGCCGGTGCCGATCGCAACGCAAGACAGCGGGTCTTCGGCGATGGAAACCGGAAGCCCGGTCTCCTCGCGCAAGTGGTCGTCGAGCCCGCTGATGAGCGCGCCGCCACCGGTGAGCACGATGCCTTGGTCGACGATGTCGGCGGCAAGTTCGGGAGCGGTGTTTTCGAGCGCGATTCGCACGCCCTCGACGATCGCGCCGATCGGTTCGGACAGCGCCTCGGCGATGTGGCCCTGGTTGATCTGGATTTCCTTGGGCACGCCGTTGACGAGGTCGCGGCCCTTGATCGTGATGGTCTCGCCCACGCCGTCCTCTGGCGGACGGGCGATGCCGTAATCCTTCTTGATCCGCTCCGCGGTCGCTTCGCCGATCAGCAGATTGTGGTGGCGACGCACGTAGCTGACGATTGCCTCGTCCATCTTGTCACCGCCGGTACGGACCGAGGTGGTATAGGCAAGGCCGCGCAGCGAAAGCACTGCGACCTCGGTGGTGCCCCCGCCGATGTCGACGACCATGCTGCCGACCGGCTCGGTTACCGGCATATCGGCACCGATCGCTGCGGCCATCGGCTCGAGAATCAGGTAGACCTGCGAAGCCCCGGCGTTGCTCGCGGCGTCACGGATCGCGCGGCGTTCGACCGAAGTCGAGCCCGAGGGAACGCAAATCACGATTTCCGGGTAGCGCAGCAGGCTCTTCTTGCCATGCACCTTGCGGATGAAGTGCTTGATCATCTCTTCGGCGATTTCGATGTCGGCGATAACCCCGTCGCGCAGCGGCCGGATCGCTTCGATGCTATCGGGTGTCTTGCCCATCATCATCTTCGCATCCTCGCCCACGGCCTTCACGCGCTTGATACCGTTCAGCGTTTCGATCGCGACGACCGACGGCTCGTTCAGGATGATTCCCTGGCCCTCGACATAAACCAGCGTATTCGCCGTACCGAGGTCGATCGCCATGTTCTGCGAGCCGAATTTCAGGAGGTTGGAGAAAAAGCCCATTGCGGTGCGCGTTCCATAGATGTTTCAGGCCATTGCCGCGTGGACTTGCGGCAGTCGCGACCCGGGTGTGACGGGGAATGGGCGTCCCTTATCGAAACATGCCCGAAAACGCCAAAAATATTCTCGCGCGATCCACCGCTATCTGAACAGATCGCCTCGAAATTATGACGTTTGGTCGCTAGGCGCGGTTAATGGCCCAGAACCGCCGTGCAATTCGCCGCTTGCCGGAGAGCCTCGTCAACCGCATCGCCGCCGGCGAGGTGGTCGAACGGCCAGCCGCCGCGCTGAAGGAGATCGTCGAGAACGCGATCGATGCCGGAGCGACCCGCATTGCGATCTCGCTGGTCGAAGGTGGGCTCGAGCGGATCGAAGTTACCGACGACGGCTGCGGGATGAGTGGCGAAGAAATGGCACTTGCGCTCGAGCGCCATGCGACCTCGAAGCTTCCCGACGAAAGCATCGAACTGGTAGCTACCCTGGGATTTCGCGGAGAGGCCCTGCCGAGCATAGCGAGCGTCGCCAAATTCACACTCGAGAGCCGGGTGCGCGGCGCGGAGCAGGGCTGGCGCAGAGTGGTCGATCACGGAGCGCTGGTAAGCGAGGGCCCCGCCGCGCTGCCCCCCGGCACCCGCGTTCGGGTCGAGAACCTGTTCGGCAAAGTCCCCGCGCGTCGCAAGTTCCTGCGCACGCCGCGCAGCGAGTACGCTGCGTGCGCCGACGTAGTGAAGCGCCTTGCGATGGCACGGCCCGAGATCGGTTTCACGCTCGATCATGGGGGCAGGACGATACTTTCGCTCCAGCCGGGACAGGCGTTGGCCGACCGGGTCGCGCAAGTCGTCGCGCGAGAGCTCAAGGACAACGGCGTCGCGATCGACCTCGAGCGGCCGAGCGGGGAGGGCACGATGCGCCTCACCGGGATCGCCGGTCTGCCGACCTACAATCGCGGGGTCGCCGACCATCAGTACCTGTTCGTGAATGGGCGCCCGGTAAAGGACAGGCTGCTCGTCGGCGCAGTGCGTGGCGCCTATTCGGACATGCTGGCGCGCGACCGGCACGCGGTGCTGGCGCTGTTCCTGGAGCTTTCGCCCGAAGAGGTGGACGTCAACGTCCATCCTGCGAAGACCGAGGTCCGTTTCCGCGACGCGGCGGCAGTGCGCGGGTTCATCGTTTCGGGCCTGCGTCAGTCGCTCGCCAGCGGCGACCGCCGCAGCGCACAGGCGCCCGACGGCGCGGCGATGGGGCGGTGGATAAGCGAGCCTGTGCGTCAGGAGCCGGCGCCCGCGCTCGCCTCGATTTTCGCCGGGCGGGACTGGACGCAGGCCTCGACATCGGTTCGCGAGCCCTCGCACGTTTTTCAGGGCGAGGTCATGGACCAGCCGCAGGGGAGGGCGGAAGAGGCCGCTCCGTTACCCGAAACATCCGAGGAGTATCCGCTCGGGGTCGCGCGCGGGCAGGTGGCCCACACCTACATCGTCGCCGAGGCCGCCGATGGGCTCGTGATCGTCGACCAGCACGCCGCGCACGAACGCCTCGTGCTCGAACGTCTGAAGGCGGCTGGTGCGGGCGAGGCAACCGCGCGGCCGCAGGCGCTGCTGATTCCCGACGTGGTCGAACTGGACGAAGCCGACTGCGATCGGCTCGAAAACGCCGCCGACAAGCTTGCGGAGATGGGTCTTCAGATCGAGCGGTTCGGTCCGGGCGCCATGCTCGTACGCAGCCTGCCGCACGCGCTGGCGAAGGCCGATCCGGGCAAGCTGCTGCGCGACATTGCCGACGATCTGGCCCACCACGGCGAAGCGCTGTTGTTGGGCGAAAAGCTCGACCTCGTGCTCGCGACGATGGCCTGTCACGGCTCGGTTCGGGCCGGGCGCACGCTGACGGTGGCCGAGATGAACGCGCTGCTGCGCGAGATGGAAAGCACTCCGCGCTCGGGACAATGCAACCATGGGCGGCCCACGTGGGTTAAGCTCAAGATGGAAGACGTCGAAAAGCTCTTCGGGAGACATTGATGCGAGCGTTCTGGGTTTTGCCGTTGGCGCTGGCCATTGCGGGATGTGGCGATGAGGGGCCAAGTGCGCGTGAGCAGGCCATGCGCGACCAGGCTGACGTGGAGGCCGTCAAAGCGGCGCAGGAGCCACCACCGGCGCCGGTAACGCCCGACAGGATCCTTTATCCCGATATCGAGAGGTACGACTTGTTCGGCGCGGGCTGCAACTTCGCGCCGGAGGGCAGTATGGCCGCGATCGCGTTGGCGCAGCCGGGGCATGGCTACATGAAGATCGACGGCGAACTCGTGCCCTTTGCGCCCGATACGGGCAGCCTCGACCTGCCGCTCGGGGCCAAGGGCAAGTACACTGCGGGGGCGTGGTCCTTCGTACTCGACATCGGCGAAGGTGAGGGCGAGCAGAGCGGGACCGAGACGGTCAACTTCCCCGCGCACTTCGTGCTGCGCAACGACCGCGACCAGGTGGTCTACGAGAGCAAAGGCGTCGCCCAGTGCGGGAGCTGAATTGCCGCAGCTAGCGCGCTAGTCCTCGATCGGCGCGTCCGGGTCGCGGACCTGAATCAGCCCGTTCGAGATCATGCTCATCACGGGCTCGTCGTCCTGGTTGAATACGGTCAGCTTCGACTTGAAAATACCCATATCGGGGCGTGACTTGCTGCGGCGCTTCTCGACGACGGTGCTCTCGCAGCGCAGCGTGTCGCCGGGAAACACCGGTTTTATCCAGCGTAATTGGTCGATACCTGGGGAGCCGAGTCCGGCTTGCCGGTTCGCCTTGAGATTTTCCACCAGCATCGACATCGTCATCGCGCAAGTATGCCAGCCACTTGCCGACAAGCGGCCGAAGTGCGTTGCTGCAGCGGCCGCGTCGTCAAGGTGGAAGGGTTGCGGGTCGTACTTCGACGCGAAGTCGACCACCTCTTCGCGAGTGACGTCGTAATGGCCGAAACAGGCGGTTCGCCCAAGTTCGATATCCTCGAAATATTGCACGCGCTTATTGTCCCCCGGGACTGACCGACTCAGGTCTGCGTGTGTAGCTTATCGGAAGGTTGGCGTAAGGCCCCTTCGCCTCGAAATCAGGTTTTCGGCTTGAGGTCGCCATGACCGATGTCGGGAATGATCCGGTAGCGCGAGACGATGAGCGTAAATACGCCGAAGAGGATCAGGCCAATAGCCACGAGCGTGTAGAGCACGCCCATGCCACTAAGGGAGACGACGGCGTCGCCCAGACCCTTGACCTGGGTAGAAGAATCGAACCAAGCGCCCTTTACCATCGACCACCCGATCAGCAGAAAAACGACCGCACGGGCAGCGTAGCCTGCCCGGCCGAGCGGCTCGACGTAAGTGGGTGCACGACCGCTGACGTGCTTCATGAAATGAGCGTCCATCGCCTCTTTCGCCTGCATGACAGCGGCAACGAGGAAGCCAAGGCCAACGATTCCGAGGACGATGGGTCCGAGATCCCAGTTCAGGAGGGTGCCGACTTTCTCCTGCGTTCCTCCCGATGCTCCGGTCGACTGTTGTTTCTCGCCGGTGGCGAACTGCCACGCGGTCCAGGCAAGCGAGGCATAGCCCACCGCACTTGCGACCGAACCGATGCGCTTAGCTTTGCCTTTGGCGTCGTCGCCGTGATTCTCGAGATCGGTCACGGCATCGATCGCCTTGAACGCGACGTATCCGAGCAGGCCGATCGCGATAACGTATAGCATTATGTTGCCGAGGGGGACGTCCTGGACCATGTCGAACACCGCCGCCTGGCCGTCCTTGGCCTTGCCGGCGGTCGACAGCGCGAGGTACCCGAGGAGCACGTACACCAGCCCTCGCGCGGCATAGCCCAGGCGCACCAGCCAGCTGAATTTTTCGGATTTATCGACCATTACCTGCACTCTCCCGGGTTCGGACATGAACGACGGAAAGCGCGAATGGGTCCGGACAATCAGACGTTGAACTTGAACATCATCACGTCGCCGTCCTGAACTACGTATTCCTTGCCCTCCTGACGCAGCTTGCCCGCTTCCTTGGCGCCCGCCTCGCCGCCAAGGGACACGTAGTCGTCGAAGGCGATCGTCTCGGCACGGATGAAGCCACGCTCGAAGTCGGTGTGGATCTCACCAGCGGCCTGCGGCGCCTTCGCCCCTGCCGGGAAGGTCCAGGCCCGCGCTTCCTTGGGCCCCGCGGTAAAGAAAGTCTTGAGGCCGAGCAGCTTGTAGCCCGCCCGGATCACGCGGCTAAGCCCGCTTTCGGTGAGGCCCAGCGCTTCGAGGTATTCGCCCCGGTCCTCGGCCGGCATGGCGACGAGCTCGCTCTCGATCGCGGCCGAGACGACGACCGCTTCGGCGCCTTCGGCCTTCGCCTTATCGAACACGAGTGCCGACAGCGCGTTGCCCTCGGCAGCGTCTTCCTCGGCGACGTTGCAGACGTAGAGCACCGGTTTGGCGGTGAGTAGCTGGGCCTGCGCAAAGACCTTTTCCTCGTCTTCGCCGTTGGGCTCGGTAAGGCGGGCGGGCTTGCCCTCGCGCAGCAGCTCAAGCGCCTGGCCCAGCACGCTGACCATGGCTTTGGCCTCCTTGTCGCCGCCAGTCGCTTTCTTCTGCGCGGCGGGTACCCGTTTTTCGAGGCTTTCAAGGTCGGCGAGCATCAACTCGGTCTCCACCACCTCGGCATCGGCGATCGGATCGACCTTGTTGGCGACGTGCTGGATGTCGTCGTCCTCGAAACAGCGCAGAACGTGCACGATCGCGTCGACCTCGCGAATGTTGCCGAGGAACTGGTTGCCGAGGCCTTCGCCCTTGCTCGCGCCCTTCACCAGGCCCGCAATATCGACGAAGGCGAGTTGCGTGGGGACGATCTTCGCCGACTTGGCGATACGCGCGATATCGTCGAGCCGCTCATCGGGGACGGCGACCTGGCCGACGTTTGGCTCGATGGTGCAGAACGGATAGTTTGCCGCCTGCGCAGCCTGGGTTTCGGTAAGGGCGTTGAACAGTGTCGACTTGCCAACGTTGGGCAGTCCGACGATTCCGCAGCGGAATCCCATCGTGATTTCTTCCTCGTGAAGGTGACGGCGCGCGCCTTAGCGGGCGCGGCGCCCACGCGCCACCCCGCTTGCACGCGACCGGAATGCGGTCCAGTGAGGGGCCATGCGTCGCACTCTGCCGATCCTCCTGCTGCCATTCGCGCTCAATGCTTGCGAAACGACGAATTCGGACGACTGGGTCGGGGGCGCGGCAACGCCGTTCGGACAGGCGGAGAAAAGCTGTACCGATTTGCTCGAGACGATTTCCGACGACGACGACCGCCGCGAATTCTTTGTCGGCTGCATGAAGGCGCTGGGCTGGGCGCCAAAGTCGAGCGCGTCGATCGACCTCTAGTCGTTGGACTGGGGCAGCAGGTCGAGCCGTTCGAGGGTTCGATACAGGGTGCGGGTGGCCCAGATGTCGTAGATCGCGTGGCCGACCATGACCGTCGCCAGGCTGCCGGTCACGGCGTAAATCGTCCCGAACAGGGCGCCGAGCACGAAGATCACGATCGCTATCGGCGGTTTCGCCATGTGGACGAGGGCGAACGCGATTGCTCCGACGAGCACGGCCGCTGGATCTCCGACGTGGTCCGCGAGGAAGGTCTGAATGCCGCCGCGAAACAGCGCTTCCTCGCCCACTCCCGCGCAGGCCGAAATCCATACGAACATCGCCCAGTTATGCTTCGACCCGAGAAGCTTCGCGGATGTCTGCTGGAGCCGCGCGGTCTCTTCGTAGAGACGAGGAAACGCTCTCTCGATTGCCATGCCGACGATTACCAGCGCGCTGCCGAGCGCGATTCCCGAAAGGACGGCCTCGGGCGTGACCATCGCGAACCGCCAGACGGCGCGTCCCGTGCTCGCCCAGACGATCAGGCCGATCAGGACAAACAACGCCGCCTGCATGCCCATGAGCAGTACTAGGCTGCCGTCGGGTAACTCGCGGCGTTCCACGGCTCAGTCCTGCTGGCGCAGCGCGACGTCGCTCATGAAGCGGGCATCGTCGCCCTTCGCGAGCCATTCCGCCTCGGCAGCGATTGCGCCAAGTACAGTCGCCAGTTCATCGATTTCGGCCCTGGCGTAGTTGCCGAGGACGTGGCCGGTCACTCGGTCCTTGTGTCCCGGATGACCGATGCCGATGCGCACGCGGCGGAAGTCAGGGCCCAGATGGTTGTCGATCGAGCGTAGTCCGTTATGCCCGGCCAGACCGCCGCCGATCCGCACTTTAACCTTGAACGGCGCGAGGTCGAGTTCGTCGTAGAACACGGTCAGGTCCTCAGCGCCCAGCTTGTAGAACCGCAGCGCCTCACCCACCGCGCGACCGCTCTCGTTCATGAACGTCGCAGGCTTGAGCAGCAGGATCTTTTCAGCACCGATGCGCCCTTCCTGAACCCAGCCGGAGAACTTCTTCTGGACGGGTCCGAATGCGTGCACCTCGGCAATGGCGTCGAGCGCCATGAACCCGACATTGTGCCGGTGCATCGCGTATTGCGGACCGGGGTTTCCGAGGCCTGCCCAGACTTGCATCGCGGGCGCCTAGCCCAGTGCGCGGTTGCAGGGAAGGGCGGGGCGCAGTTCCGGGCTATCGTAGAGTGAGTTAGTGCAGGGGGCGTCTGCTACCGGGGGGATGACGGGGTGCGCTGGATGCCCGGGATGGGGGTGGAAAGCGGACGTGGCGGCGAACGATTGCCGTGTGAGGACCCGCTCAACCCGCGGCTCGAGTGAACATCGAATCTCGAAGACCAGCCCCCGCGCCCTGCATCTCGCCCGACCGGAACATGACGAAGTTGAGCATCGGCATGGTCTCGGCTCCAAACCGCAACTCGACCGCTTCTTTGCCGAGATCGAGCACAAGCGAATATTCCGGGGCGTCATCGCTTGGGATGACCCGAATCAGCTTGGCGGTAAGGTAGTCCACCTGCTCGCCATCGATTAACACCTCGCGCGAGCCGATGAACACTTCTTGGCCATGCCAGGCGCCGCGCCAACGGCCCTGCAAGGGGGTGGGAAAGTCCGCGCCTGACGCCAATGTCCGGTAGGGTGAAGTCGGTGACCTGATCTCCGCCCGGTCGATGGCCTCGCGCCGGACGAGTGTCCAATAGTCGCAAAAGCCGGTGATCGAGAGCGACCCCTGGTCGTTGAGGTGAAAAAGGTAGACCGTTCGCTCAGCCCAGGCTTGGTCGAGAACGGAGGTGTCGGCCAACGTGTTCAGAATGGCCATGTGGCCGTCTTCTTCGCGCTTGAACAGCTCGTGGACTGGCATCGGGCCATCGGTAGTGACGGTGCGCCCGCTGATCGTAATCGCGGGAAGGCCGGTCTCGGCATCGACCCATTCTCCCTGCATCGTCGCGGGAAAGGGGGCATTCGGTGAAAGGGGTTGGAACCCCGCAAGGTCGGGCTGGAACGACATCTAGGCTGCTTCTGCCGCAGACCCGTGAAGAAGACCCTACCGCGAGCCAAAGCGGCCTCTTCACGATGTCCGCAATGGGTCGTTACAGGTCAGTCCGGTTCTAGGCCAGGAAGCCGGAAAGCAGCCTGTCCGCACGACGCCTGCCGAACGAACGGCAAGAGCGTCTGATTTGAGGGTAGAAAGCAGTCGTGAGCCAGTCATCGGCTAGGGTGACTTCGAGCTAACAAGGCAGCTAGCTCATCGCTCCCGAACATCCTGCTCCTGGTCGGGACCTTGCACACGGTAGCGGTTCATATGCTGCAGGAAATCCATCTTGCCCACGGCTAGCCCCGCATTCCGAAGCAATGCGTAGGCCATCGTCACATGGAAATAGAAGTTCGGCATGAGCCAGTCCCGGACATCCTCTTCGGACGACATCAGAAAGCGGACCCCGTTTGGCAACGTCAGATCTATCGGTCCATTCGCATCTGCCCAGTCTGACGGGCCCGCCTGACTTATCTGCGCGCGAACCGCATTTATGCGTTCGCGGACTTCCCGAAGCGATCCGTAGGGGGCTTCATGGAGCGGAACCTTTCTGCCTCCCACCTGATTGAGCGCCAAGAGCACTTGATTGATCGCAATGCGAAATTGAAGCTCCAGGGGAAACATGTCTTCGGTGAGTTTCTCAGCGAGCACTTCATCGCCTAGTTGCGCCTCTTCGGCCTTTTCAACGAGGTGCTCGAGTGTGCCAAGCATATCGGCGAATACTATCAGAGCTGACTCGGCGTAATTCATCGCGGTCCTCTCGATCCATAGAATTGCTGTCGTACCTAGAAGCATGGATCGACCAAGCTCCACAATGGGGTCGTAAGCTGTCAGTCCGCTGGCTACGGAAAAGCGACGAAACCCGACATCGTTGGAATTTGCCCGACACAGCAAAACGCCGGCCCCCTTGCGAGGGCCGGCGCTTGCTGTGCCGTGAGGCGGAAGGGGAAAGCGTTACTCGCTCTTCTCTTCCTGTTCGTCGGCAGCGTCGTCGTCCGGACCCTGTTCGGTCGCGGCCGTCTCGCCGGCTTCCATGTCGTCCCCGGCGCCTTCGCCCGAAGCGGCCGTTTCGGCACCCTCGGCCTTTTTGAGCGCCGACGGAGCGACCAGCGTCGCGATGGTGAAGTCACGATCGGTGATCGCACTTTCCGAACCGGCGGGCAGCGTAACTTCGCTGATGTGGATCGAATTGCCCACTTCCTTGCCGGTCACGTCGATCTCGATTTCGTCGGGAATCTTGTCCGATTCGCAGACCAGTTCGAGCTCGTGACGCACGACGTTGAGCACGCCGCCCTTCTTGAGGCCGGGGCTCTTCTCCTCGTTGAGGAACACCACGGGCACCGCCACCTGAATCTTCGAGTCTTTCGACAGGCGCAGGAAGTCGACGTGGATCGGACGGTCGGAGACGGGGTTGAACGCGACGTCCTTGGGGAGCGTGCGAACCTTCTTGCCGCCAACATCGATCATCACGATCGAATTCATGAAGTGGCCGGTGCCGAGCTGACGCATCAGCTCCTTGGCCTCGACGTGAATCGGGGTGGGTTCTTCCTTGCCGCCGTAGATTACAGCGGGAACACGGCCTTCGCGGCGCAGTACACGGGAGGCTCCCTTGCCAGCCCGTTCGCGCGCCTCGGCCGGCAGGGTCAGAGCTTCGCTCATCGTAGTGCCTTTCGAAAACGTTTTGAACTTCGGTCCGCCACGCCTCCAGGGATGACCATGACGCCGAAGGGCGCGCCGTTAGCCTTCGCGGGGTGGAAAAGCAAGCTCAGCGCACGCGGCGGATGGTGTAGCCCTTCGCCGCGAGCAGTTCGGCGAGCCCGCCGGGCGGAGCGAGGTGCGCCGCGCCGACCGCGACGAAAGGCCTCTGCCCGCTCTTGTAGAGCGCGTCGAGCTTGGCCGCCCAGGCTTCGTTGCGCGTCGTCAGCAGCGCGCTCTTGAGCTCTGGATCGGCGAGCATCCCCTCGTCGCCCTCCTTCGCGATGGCATCCATGTCTCCCGCAAGCCAGAGTCTGGCGAGGCGAGCGCTGTCTTCGGCGTCCATCGTGTCGTCCTCGACCACCGCGCCGAGCAAGTCGCGCTGATCGACCTCGGGCAGGCCGTCGAAGATCGCGAACTGGCCTTCGATTCCCTCCAGCTCCTCGATCTTGCGCGCGCGAAAATCGCGCAGGAGCGCGCGGTCGACGCCGTTCTCGCCGATCGAATCGTCGGCCAACTGGGCGAGCATGAGCGCCGCGCCCCAAGTCTCGATCGCCTTGAAATCAGCCTCGCGGTAGCCGCCCTTCTGCAGCAGCGCGCGCAGCCGGTCGCGCAGCGTGGCGGGGACCCGCTGAGTGAGCGGAGGCAAGTTCTCCGCCGTGTGCGAGAGGCGGGTGAAGGTTGCGGCCAGCTTGCTCTCGTCGTCCAGGTCCTTGACCTCGACCACCAGCAGGTCGGCATCGACGATCGCCTTGTCTATCGCCGCGGTGCGCCACTTCGCGCCGTCCGGCAGCGCGTGGATCGTGCCGAACAGCCAGCCCGCAGGCTGGCCGTTGGCAAGGGTGACGGTCCACAGGGCCGGATCGGGCGGGGGCAGGTCGGGGGGCGGGGCCTTCTCGCACCCGGTGAGAGCGAGAAGGGCCAGCAACCCCAGCGCGAGGCGGATCATTGCACCCGCACGCTCTCGATGCCACGCTTGGCGAGCGCGTCCTGTACGCTCTGGGCACCGGCGAGGTGGCCCGCACCTACGGCCATGAACACGGTGCCGGGCTGATCGAGCCGCTTGGCAATCCATTCGGCCCAGGTGCGGTTGCGCCCGTAGAGCAGCCGATCTGCGAGGACGGGATCGTCCTTCATCGATTCGTTCATCAGCGCCGCGAGCTTGTCGGCGTCGCCCGCCTGCCACGCGGCGACCATCTCGGCGAGTTGGGGGACCACCTCGTCGATGTGCGAAGAGACGTCGGTAAGGAAGTTCGCCTGCTCATCTGTGGGCAGTTCGTCGAACAGCTTGAGCTGGCCCTCGAGCGTCTCGACCGCGTCGCGCTTCACGTTCGCGCCGGCCTTGGCCTCGAGCACCTTTTCCACGCCGCTGTCGGGTGCATATCCGTTCTGGAGTAGGGGCAACATCGACAAGGTCATGGCAGCAAACCACGGTTCGAACCGGTCGAGCGCCTGCGCCGGCATTTTGAGCTTGCCGAGCGCAGCCTCGTAAGTCGCGCGCTGTTCGTCGGTAAGCATCCCCCGAAGGGTCTTTTCGGGCGGCAGCATCGCAAGGGTCATGATCGTCTGCTGGGCGCTCGGATCGGTCATCGCGGACGGCGGGAGTTCGGTGACGATCGTATCGGCCGAGGCGAGCGCGCCGGATATGCGATCGTCGAACCATTCGCCGCCCTTGGGCAGGACGTGAACCGTGCCGAACAGGTAGATCGTCGTGTCGTCGTCGGCGACCTTCCACAGCGCCGGACCGGCCGGGGCCGCGACGGGGGCCGCCTGGACCGTGTCGACCGCCGCGGGGGTTTCGGCGAATGCCGGAGACGCGAGCAGCGCTACGGCGGGAATGAGCGAGCGAGCGAGGGTGCGTAGGGTAGCGGACATGTGTGAAGGCTCCTTTGGTAATTCGAGAGAAAAGGGAAGCGAAAGTAGAGGGGGGAGGCCGGGGCTCAGTACTTGCCGCGCAGCCAACCGATGCCCCAGACGAGCATGACGATGCCGAACGTGATCATTTCCTGCGGTTCGGGCAGGAAACCGCCGCGCCAACCGATCCACCATGCTGGTGCAATGAAGGCGTAGGCGTAAATGCCCCAAAGGGCGCCGATCTTGTATGCCTCGGCCTCGACCTCGTCGACGTTGCGCCACCAGATCCAGCTGAGCCAGGGCATGGCGATCAGCCATATCGCAATCACGATCGCGGCAACGACCGGCGGGATAGGACCGGTGGTGAGTTCGATCGGGCCCTTGTCGATTCCGCCGATGGTGAGGAGGATGCCGATGGCCGCGCCGACGAGCATCGACAGGAAAAGGATAGAGCGCGCCCGCCGGGTACTCGGGGCCAGGATCAGCTGCCGGCCGGTCATCGCCTTCAGCCCGCGCCACGCCAGCCAAGCTCCCAGTGCCACCAGCGCCGCCGCCAGACCCAGTACGGCGGCGGACTTGACCGGCTTCGACCAGCCGTTCTGCGCGGCGACGGTGGCAAAGCCGACCGCCACTCCGACCGCAAAGACCGCGAGCAAGCCGCCGCCCAGCAGCATCGCCAGATGGCGCGCGGTTGTCCACGCCGCGGCATTCGGCTCGTCGGCGTCGACGGCGGCGGAGTGGGTGGTTTCATTGGGAGTCATCGAAAATCTCCTCGATCGGCATGTCGAATAGCCGGGCGATACGAAAGGCGAGGGGGAGCGACGGGTCGTGCTTGCCGGTCTCGATGGCGTTCACGGCTTGCCGCGAGACATCGAGATGGAGCGCGAGTTCCGCCTGGCTCCAGTTCCGCATGGCGCGAAGGACCTTGAGCTGGTTTTTCATCGGATCCGATCCGCGAGCATCCGGCGATAAAAGGCGCTGTAGAATCCGACCAGCGCAACCGCGAGCGGCCACTGGACCACGACCGCGAAGTCGCGCGGGTCGCCGGACCCGCTCGCGATGCGCCCGGATATGCCTGCGATGAGCGGGAAGACGAGGAACGCCGCCACGACGAAGACGAAGGCCGCAGTCGTACCGGCCCGCCACAGTTCGTCTACATATTCGTCACGCAGGCGCCGGACCATGATTACGCCGACGCTGACCAGCAGGAGGCCCTGCGGCAATCCATCGACGAAATCGGGCAGGTCGAACACCAGCGTTGCGATCAGCAAGACGGTCGCAAGTGCGCCGATGTGGACCATCGTGAAGAACAGGCCCGCACGGGCGTCGGAGCTGGAAAGGCGGTTGTTCATGAGTTCTCTCTTGTCAGGTTTCCCTGACCATATGTCGCGATTCGCTGACTATGTCAACAACACCTGACAAAATGTCCTGACAACCTGCCTTCCAGGTGCCAATCGCGGGCGCAGTTGACGCCCCTGCGCGCCTGCGCCATTGCGCGCCGCACCATGACGCGCGACCCGGCGAACAGCTTCCAGGACATGATCCTGACGCTCCACGATTTCTGGAGCGCGAACGGCTGCCTGATCCTCCAGCCTTACGATATGCGGATGGGGGCGGGGACGTTTCACACCGCGACCACGCTGCGCGCGCTGGGGCCGGAGCCGTGGAATGCCGCCTTCGTCCAGCCCTGCCGCCGTCCGACTGACGGGCGCTATGGCGAGAACCCGAACCGGCTCCAGCACTATTACCAGTACCAGGTGATCCTGAAGCCGAGTCCGGCGAACTTGCAGGAATTCTACCTCCAATCGCTAGTCGAAATCGGCATCAACCCGCTGAAACACGACATCCGTTTCGTCGAAGACGACTGGGAAAGCCCCACGCTCGGCGCATGGGGGCTGGGCTGGGAGGTCTGGTGCGACGGGATGGAGGTGACCCAGTTCACCTATTTCCAGCAGATGGGCGGGTTCGACTGCAAGCCGGTCGCGGGCGAGCTGACCTACGGCCTCGAGCGGCTCGCGATGTACATCCAGGGCGTCGACAACGTCTACGATCTCAACTTCGACGGGCGCGGGACAAGCTACGGGCAGGTCTTCCTCGAGAACGAGAGGCAGATGTCGAAGTGGAACTTCGAGGTCGCCGATACCGACGCGCTGTTCGACCTGTTCAACAAGGCCGAGGCCGAGTGCCGCAACGCGCTCGGCGCCGATGTGCCCATCGCCGCCTACGAGCAGGCGATCGAGGCGAGCCATGTCTTCAACTTGCTCCAGGCGCGCGGCGTGATCAGCGTGCAGGAACGCGCGAGCTACATGGGCCGCGTCCGCGACCTCGCACGGGGAAGCTGCGAGGCCTACATGGCGAAGGAAGCGGACCGCTGGGCGAAGGAATATCCGGGGTGGTCGGCATGAGCGACTTCCTTCTCGAACTGCGCTCCGAAGAGATTCCCGCACGGATGCAGGCGGGCGCTCGCGCCGATCTGGAACGGCTGTTTCGCGCCGAGATGGACGCAGCAGGCGTTGCCGTGGGCGAGGTCACCGTCTGGTCGACGCCGCGCCGTCTCGCGCTGATCGCGAGGGGTCTTCCGGACTCGACCGAGGCGGTCAGCGAGGAAGCCAAGGGCCCGCCCGAAGGCGCACCCGACGCGGCGATCGACGGGTTCTGCCGCAAGGCCGGCGTCACCCGCGACCAGCTCGAGGTTCGCGAGGTCAAAGGCCGCAACACGTACTTTGCGGTAATCGACAAGCCCGGCCGCGCCACCCGCGACGTGCTGGCCGAGGCGATCCCGGCGATCGTGCGCGCGTTCCCCTGGCCCAAGTCGATGCGCTGGGGCGAGGCATCGCTTTCGACCGAGAGCTTGCGCTGGGTCCGCCCGCTGTCGGGCATCGTCGCCATTCTTGGCGAGGATCTGGTCGAATGCGAAGTCGGCGGCGTCGCCAGCGGCTACGCCACGCTGGGGCATCGCTTCCACCATGACGGTCCGATCACCATCGGCGGGGCGGACGACTATGCCGAGAAGCTGCGCGCGTGCCACGTGATCGTCGATCACGAAGAGCGGCAGGACATGATCCGCGACGGCGCCGCGAAGGCCGCTTCCGACGCCGGCCTGACTCTGATCGAGGACGAGGGGCTGGTGATCGAGAACGCCGGCCTCACCGAATGGCCGGTGCCGCTGCTGGGCCGGTTCGACGAGGCATATCTCGACGTCCCGCCCGAGGTGATCCAGCTCACCGCGCGGACCAACCAGAAGTATTTCGTGTGCAACACGGCGGACGGCAACTTGGCCAACGCCTTCGTCTGCACCGCGAATATCGAGGCGGCTGACGGCGGCGACGCGCGATCGTCGACGGCAACCGCAAGGTCCTCGCCGCGCGCCTGTCCGACGCGCGCTTCTTCTGGGAGCAGGACCGCAAGACCAGCCTCGCGGACCACGCGAAAAAGCTCGAGCGGATCACCTTCCACGAAAAGCTGGGCACCGTCGCCGACAAGGTCGAGCGGGTGGCGAAGCTGGCGCGCTGGCTTGCCGAGGAAGGCATCGTCAAGAACGCCGATCCAGATCAGGCCGAACAGGCTGCGCGGCTCGCCAAGGCCGACCTCGTCACCGAGATGGTCGGCGAGTTCCCCGAGCTGCAGGGGCTGATGGGCGGCTACTACGCCCGCGCCGAAGGTCTGCCCGATGCCGTCGCCGACGCAATCCGCGACCACTACAAGCCGGTCGGGCAGGGCGACGAAGTGCCGACCGCGCCGGTTACGGTGGCGGTGAGCCTGGCGGACAAGCTGGATACGCTACGCAGCTTCTTCGCCATCGACGAGAAGCCGACGGGATCGAAGGATCCATTTGCACTCCGCCGTGCGGCGCTCGGTGTTATCCGCATCGTCCAGGATAACGGGTTGAGGCTTCCGATCGCCGACGGAGACTTGCTCGACTTCCTCGCCGATCGCCTCAAGGTCCAGCAGCGCGAGGCCGGCGTCCGGCACGACCTGATCGACGCAGTCTTCGCTCTCGGGAACGAAGACGACCTCGTGCGCCTTCTTGCCCGTGTGAAGGCATTGCAGGAATTCATGGCCACCGAAGACGGCGCGAACCTGCTCGCGGGGTACAAGCGTGCGGCCAACATCCTCAAGAAGGAAGACTGGGTCGGCATCGAGGGCGAAATCGCCCGGACCGGCGAGGAAGACCCCCTCGCGCTGGTCGACGATCCAGACCTCAAGGCGGTGATCGACGCCAAGATGGCCCAGCGCCATGGACAGGAACTTTCCTACACGCC
This sequence comes from uncultured Alphaproteobacteria bacterium, assembly GCA_963728375.1. GTDB lineage: Bacteria > Pseudomonadota > Alphaproteobacteria > Sphingomonadales > Sphingomonadaceae > Tsuneonella. Next base: position 277,577 of record CAVSJL010000001.1, on the reverse strand, counting down.
CGAGCCCGCCGAACAGGCGTTGATCGAGGCGCTAAACTCGGCCGAACCGGCCGCCGCTGCGGCGGTCGAGGCCGAGGACTTCGGCAAGGCGATGGGCGCGCTCGCCACGCTGCGCGCGCCGATCGATGCGTTCTTCGACAGCGTGACCGTGAACGACGCCGACCCCGCCAAGCGCGCGGCCCGGCTCGACCTCCTCGCCCGGTTCCGCGACGCGGTGCACCGCGTGGCCGATTTCGGCCGCATCGAGGGGTAGTTTTTCTTCGTCCGGCCCGTGTGACAGGTGTGACATGGGGGCCGCACAAATCCAGCCAGACAGGGGCTCACATGATCCAGACGGTCTATACTTTCGGCGGCGGCGCGGACACGAGCGACCCCCGGGTGAAGGACAAGACCGTGACTGGCGGCAAGGGCGCGAACCTCGCCGAGATGGCCTCGATCGGCCTGCCGGTGCCCCCGGGCTTCACGATCACCACCGAAGAATGCGTCCGCTACCTTCAGGAAGGCGGCGAATTCCCGGTCGAGCTGCGCCGCGCGGTGGGCGAGGCGATGGGCCACATCGAGCGCACCGTCGGCAAGCGGTTCGGCGATGCCGCTGATCCGCTGCTCGTCTCGGTCCGTTCCGGCGCGCGGGTGTCGATGCCCGGCATGATGGACACCGTCCTCAATCTCGGCCTCAACGACGCGACGGTCGAGGGGCTGGCGAAAGTGTCGGAAGACGCGCGCTTTGCGTGGGACAGCTACCGCCGCTTCATCCAGATGTACTCCGACGTCGTGCTGGGCCTCGACCACGGGTTGTTCGAGGAAGCGCTCGAGATCGCGAAGGAGGACAAGGGCTTCTACAACGATACCGAGCTGGAGGCCGAAGACTGGCAGGCGCTCGTCGCGCAGTACAAGTCCATCGTCGAGGAGGAGATGGGCAAGCCCTTTCCGCAAGGGGTGACCGAACAGCTCTGGGGCGCGATCGCGGCGGTGTTCGATAGCTGGGACAGCGACCGGGCCAAGGTATATCGCCGCCTGAATGACATTCCGGCGGGGTGGGGCACGGCGGTCAACGTGCAGGCGATGGTATTCGGCAACATGGGCGACACCAGCGCCACGGGCGTCGCCTTCACCCGCGATCCGGCCACCGGCGAGCGCGCGTACTACGGCGAATGGCTCGTCAACGCGCAGGGCGAGGATGTCGTCGCCGGCATCCGCACGCCGCAGTACCTCACGAAGGCCGCGCGCGAGCGGGCCAACGCAAAGCCGCTGTCGATGGAAGAGTTGATGCCCGAGGCCTACGGCGAATTGGCCAAGGTATTCGACCTGCTCGAGGCGCACTACAAGGACATGCAGGACATCGAGTTTACCGTCGAGCGCGGGAAGCTGTGGATGCTGCAGACCCGCACTGGCAAGCGCACCGCGAAGGCTGCGCTCAAGATGGCGGTCGACATGGCGGGCGAGGGGCTGATCGACGAGCGGACCGCGGTGCTGCGGATCGATCCGATGGCGCTCGACCAGTTGCTCCACCCGACGCTCGATCCGGACGCCAGGCGCGACGTGCTGACCACCGGACTGCCCGCTTCGCCCGGCGCGGCTAGCGGCAAGATCGTGCTCGATGCGGATACCGCAGAGCAATGGGTCGCGCGCGGCGAGAAGGTGATCCTCGTGCGGGTCGAGACTTCGCCGGAGGACATTCACGGAATGCACGCGGCGCAGGGAATCCTCACCGCGCGCGGCGGGATGACGAGCCACGCGGCGGTCGTTGCGCGCGGAATGGGGCGCTGCTGCGTCTCGGGCGCGAGCGCGGTCTCGATCGACGTCAAGGCGCGCACGCTGCGCATCGGCAGCCGAGAGCTTGCCGAAGGCGACACGATCACGCTCGACGGCTCGACCGGGCAGGTCATGGCGGGCGAAGTCGCGACGATCGAACCGGAGCTCGTCGGCGACTTCGGCACCATCATGGAGTGGGCCGACCGCCACCGCCGGATGAAGGTGCGCACCAACGCCGAAACGCCCGACGATTGCCGCATGGCGATCCAGTTCGGCGCCGAGGGCATCGGCCTGTGCCGCACCGAGCACATGTTCTTCGATGCCCGCCGGATCAGCGCGGTGCGCCAGATGATCCTCGCCGAGGACGAAACCGGGCGGCGCAAGGCGCTCGACAAGCTGTTGCCCGAACAGCGCGCCGACTTTGCCGAGATCTTCCGCGTGATGACGGGCCTGCCGTGCACCATCCGGCTGCTCGATCCGCCGCTCCACGAGTTCCTGCCGCATTCCGACGAGGAATTCGCCGAGCTCGCCGACGCGACCGGCTACGGCGTCGACCATCTCAAGCGCCGCGCGGGCGAGCTGCACGAATTCAACCCGATGCTCGGCCACCGCGGTTGCCGCTTGGGAATTACCTATCCCGAGATTTACGAGATGCAGGCGCGCGCGATCTTCGAGGCGGCGTGCGATGTCGCCGCCGAGGGCGGGGAAGCGCCGATCCCCGAAGTGATGATCCCGCTGGTCGCTACCAGGCGCGAACTCGAGCTGCTGCGCGCGCTCGTCAACCGCACCGCCGACGCGGTTTTCGCCGAGAAGGGGCGCACGCTCGACTACCTCGTCGGCACGATGATCGAGCTCCCGCGCGCCGCGCTGATGGCGGGCGAGATCGCCGAGGAAGCGCGGTTCTTCTCGTTCGGCACCAACGACCTCACCCAGACTACGCTGGGCGTCAGCCGCGACGATGCGGGGCGGTTCCTCAACGCCTATGTCGACAAGGGCATCTTCGCCCGCGATCCGTTCGTCAGCCTCGACATCGACGGGGTCGGCCAGTTGGTGCGCATCGCCGCCGAGCGGGGTCGGGAGACCCGGCCCGACATCAAGCTCGGCATCTGCGGCGAACACGGCGGCGACCCGGCGAGCATCGCGTTCTGCGAGGAAGTCGGCCTCGATTACGTCTCGGCCAGCCCCTACCGTGTGCCGATCGCCCGCCTCGCCGCAGCGCAGGCCGCGCTCAGGGCCTAATCGTGCCAGCCGGTCATGGTCAGGATCTCGAGCGTTTCGACGACCCGGCCGTGGCGGTCCGCATCCTCGAGAAACACGGCGCGGGCCCGTTCAAGGCCGCGCCGGGTCAGCGGCGGGGCGCTGTCGGACAGCGCGCTCGTCAGTCCCTGCGACGCGCAAATCGGCGATCAGCGTGTCGAGCGAGCCGTAGCGCAGGCGCAGCGTCCAGCTATCGGCGACCTGGCGCTGGAACCCGGCGCGTTGCAGCAAGCCTGCTCCCGACTCGCGCGTCGACCGCCGGGTGGAGCCTCGCCGCGGGGCGCTCGCCGTCGGCTGCCAGAAGTGCGGATCGCAGCCGCGGGAGGCTGCCGGCACCGACCATGCTCGCGATCATTACTCCGCCTTCGCCCAGCGCCGCGCGCTGGTGGATCAGCGCCCCGGGCAGGTCGTTGACCGTGTCGAGCGCGCCGAGGTTGACGATCAGCCCGTATCCGCCGCTGGGATAGGGCGCCTCGAGATCGATCGCGCCGGTTTCGGCGACGGTCACCCGCGCGCCCTTGCGTTCGAGTACGCGGCCCAGTTCCTCGCCGCCGTTTCCGATGACGAGGGCGCGCTCGGGGGCAAGGCGCATGAATTCGATCCGCTCCAGCGCGTCCTCGACCAGCGCCACCGCAAGCCAATCGGCCGCCTCGCCGCTGCCGCTGGAGCATTCGCGCCCGCCGCGCGCGGGCCGCCTTGCGCGCGGCGCTGAATATCTCGGGTGGCAGGTCGCTGGCCATGCCCGCGTCCCTGCAACTCTGTCGGTGCCGAGGCAAGGGTGAGCGTTGCCGCCACGTTCCGCGAAGGCGTCGCTCCGCTGGTCGACCTCGTGTTCCCGCCGCGCTGCCCGCTATGCGGGGCCGCAATCGGCGCGCAGACGGGCCTCTGCCCGGATTGCTGGAGCGAGCTCGTCATTCCGGGCGAGCCGTCCTGTGCCAGATGCCAGCGCCCGTTTGGCGAGGCCGAGGTCGGAGAGGGTGCGATCTGCGCGCCATGTCTCGCGCAGCCGCCCCGTCACGACGGGATCGCTGCCGGAACGCTCTACGGCGAAGGCTCGCGAAAGCTGGTGCTGGCGTTCAAGCATGGCCGCCGCATCGCGCTCGCACCGATGCTGGCGCGGCTCATCGTGGCGCGTCTGCCGGCGCTGGAAGGCGAGTGGATCGTGGTGCCGGTTCCGCTGCATCGCTGGCGGCTGTGGGCGCGTGGCTACAACCAGGCGGCCTTGCTCGCGCGGGAAATCGCCCGGCGGACAGGTGCGGGGCTGAGCGTCGACGCGCTCGTCCGCACGAAACGCACACCGCCGCTCGGCGGACTGGGCCGCAAGGCGCGGGCGCGGACGCTGTCCGGCGCAATCGCCGTCGCCGGAAACCGCGCGCACGCGGTGAAGGGCGCGCAGGTTATCCTTGTCGACGACGTACTGACCAGCGGAGCGACGAGCGATGCCTGCGTCAGAGCATTGAAAAAGGCCGGTGCGAGCAAAGTCGTCGTAGCCTGCTTCGCGCGCGTCATCGACGAATCCTAAGGAAGCGGGTTGGGAAAACAGGGCCCCACAAACGAAACGCCCGGGACCGAAGCCCCGGGCGCAGCGTGACGAAATTCTTTGGACGTCCGGCTGCCACCCCCTTTGGGCAACCCTGGTCCGATCCCTCAATCGTCGGCCATCCGAAAGTCGCGATCCGTCCCCTCAAACAGGCGCGGTGCATCCGGCGGCGGTCCCTGAACCTGGCGCTCTATCGGCACCGGCGTTCCGGTTTGCGGCCCATGCGGGCCACGGAGCGATGTGTCTCATTGTTGCGGGATTCATCAAAGGGACATGTTGCGCGACGCCGGATTTTGGGCGAGGTCTGTTGTCATCGTGCAACAAACCCCTGACAAACCATCCGAAGCGCCCCGCGCGCCGTTCATGCCGAAGTTCGATGCTGCCGGTCTCCTGACCGCCATCGTCACCGACGCGACCAGCGGCGCGGTCCTGATGCTGGCGCACATGGATGCCGAGGCGCTCGCCAAAACGCGCGAGACCGGCCTTGCCCACTTCCACTCGCGTTCGCGGGGCAGGCTGTGGATGAAGGGCGAGTCCTCGGGCAATACCCTCACCGTGGAGCGGATCCTGGTCGATTGCGACCAGGACGCGCTGATCCTCGAATGCCGCGCGGCAGGTCCTGCGTGCCATACCGGCGAGGCGAGTTGCTTCTACCGCGAGCTCGCGGGCGACGTTCTCCGGCCCGTCAATACTTGACGCAAACGTAAAGAGGGGGCTATCCGGCTGCCATGGCCGAACCCGACCGAAAGAACGCTTCCGCCCCGGCGTCGGAGCACCGCGGTGCCCACATCGAACGCCCCGACCTGCTCGCCCGCGAACAGTTCTCTATTTCCGATCTGACCGGGGAATTCGGCTGCACCGCCCGGGCGCTGCGGTTCTACGAGGACGAGGGGCTGATCGCACCTCGCCGCGTGGGTCTTGCGCGCATCTACTCGAAGCGCGACCGCGCGCGGCTGGCGTGGATCATGCGCGCCAAGAACGTGGGTTTCAGCCTTGGCGAAATCCGCGAGATGATCGATCTTTACGACCTCGGCGACAACCGGGCGGAACAGCGCCGGGTGACGATCGAGAAATGTCGCGAGCACGTCGCGAAGATGAAGCAACAGCGCGACGACCTGGACTCGGCGATCGCCGAGCTCACCGAATTCATCGGCCACGTCGAACGCGTGGTCGACGAGACCAACGAGGACTGACGATGCCCACTTACACCGCCCCGACCCGCGACACGAAGTTCGTCGTCAACGAGGTCCTCGACCTTGCAGGATACGGCAACCTGCCCGGTTTCGAGAGCGCCACGCCCGACCTGATCGACACCGTGATCGACGAAAGCGGCAAGTTCTGCGCCGAGGTCCTGGCGCCGCTCAACCAGATCGGCGACGCCGAGGGCTGCACGCGCCATCCCGACGGATCGGTGACCACGCCCAAAGGGTTCAAGCAGGGGTTCGACCAATACGTCGAGGCCGGCTGGTCCACGCTAGCGGCGCCCGCCGCCTACGGCGGGCAGGACATGCCGCACGTGCTGGGCTTCGTGCTCGAGGAATTCGTCTCGAGCGCGAACCAGTCGTTCGGAATGTACCCGGGCCTTACCAACGGCGCGGTCAGCGCGCTGATCGCGTTCGGCAGCGACGAGCTCAAGGACCGGTACGTCCCCAACATGATCGCCAACAAGTGGCTCGGGACGATGAACCTGACCGAGCCGCAATGCGGTACCGACCTTGGCCTGATCCGCACCAAGGCCGAGCCGCAAGCCGACGGCAGCTATGCGATCACCGGCACCAAGATCTTCATCTCGGCAGGCGAGCACGACCTGACCGAGAACATCATCCACCTGGTCCTCGCCAAGACGCCGGGCGCGCCCGACAGCAGCAAGGGCATCAGCCTGTTCGTCGTGCCCAAGGTGCTCGTGAACGACGATGGCTCGCTGGGTGAGCGCAACGCGGTCCAGTGCGGGTCTATCGAACACAAGATGGGCATCCACGGCAACGCCACCTGCGTGATGAACTACGACGGGGCGAAGGGCTGGCTTGTCGGCGAGGAGATGAGGGGTCTCGCCGCGATGTTCGTGATGATGAATGCCGCGCGGCTCGGCGTCGGCATCCAGGGTTTGTCGCAGGCGGAGGTCGCCTACCAGAACGCGGTCGCCTATGCGCGCGACCGCCGGCAGGGCCGCGCGCTGACCGGTCCGGCCGATCCCGAGGCGAAGGCCGATCCGATCATCGTCCATGCCGACGTGCGCCGGATGCTGATGGACGCCAAGGCGTTCACCGAGGGGATGCGCGCGCTCTACCTCTACGCCGCGCTGCAGGTGGACCTGACGCACAAGGCGCAGACCGAGGAAGAGCGCACGACGGCCGACGATCTGCTCGGCCTGCTGACCCCGGTGATCAAGGGCTATGGCACCGACAAGGGCTTCGACACCGCGGTGCAGATGCAGCAGGTCTTCGGCGGCCATGGCTACATCGCCGAGTGGGGCATGGAACAGTTCGTGCGCGATGCGCGGATCGCCCAGATCTACGAGGGCACCAACGGCATTCAGGCGATGGACCTGTGCGGGCGCAAGCTTGCCAGCAAGGGCGGGGCGGCGATCCAGGCGTTCTTCAAGCTCGTCGACGACGAGGCGGCCGCGGCAGAGGGCGACCTCAAGCCACTCGGCGAGGCGCTGGCCAAGTCGGTCGGTGAGCAGAAGGCCGCGACCATGTGGTTCATGCAGAACGCGATGGCCAACCCGAACAACCTGGGCGCGGGCGCGCACCACTACATGACCATCATGGGCATCGTCTCGCTCGGGTGGATGTGGCTGAAGATGGCTCGAGTGGCCCAGGCCCGGATCGCCGAGGGTACCGGGGACAAGGCGTTCTACGAAGCCAAGTTGACTACGGCTCGCTATTTCTTCGAACGGTTCGGCCCCGATGCCGGGGCGCTGCGCCGCAAGATCGAGGCGGGCGGCGAAGCGATGATGGCGCTCGACGAAGACATGTTCCTAACCGCCGCCTGACGTCGGGTGACGCCGCCGATCGTCCGCGAAGCCACTCCGGCAGATGCGGAGGCCGTCGCGGCGATCTACGCGCATCACGTCCGCACCGGCACGGCGAGTTTCGATACCGAGCCGCCGCCGGTGCTTTTCTGGACAGAAAAGATCGGTGCGATCGTTTCGCGCGGCTGGCCGTTCCTCGTCGCCGAGGAACGGGGCCGGGTCGTCGGCTATGCCTATGCCAGCCAGTTTCGCGACCGCCCTGCTTATGCGCGGACGTGCGAGGACAGCATCTACGTCGCCGATGGAATGATCCGGCGCGGGGTGGGCTCGGCATTGATGTTGGAGCTGATCGGCGCCGCTCGGGCGCGCGGGTTCGAGCAGATGATCGCGGTGATCGGCGGAGCGGAGCCCGCAAGCGTGGCGCTCCATGCCAGGTTCGGCTTCGTCGAGGCGGGCAGAATGCGGAAGGTCGGCCGCAAGTTCGGCAAGGTGCTCGACACGCTCTACATGCAGCGCGACCTCTCGGAAGGCTGAGTCACCCTTGCGCTCATGCACGGTTCACCGCGCGGCATACTCGTACCAACCGGGGAATCACCCCATCGCTCCGTTCCGTTAATGTGGCAGAAAGACGGCAGGCAACAACCGATCGCCCGCGCCGGACGGGTTGACCGACCCGTATCCGGCGTTCGAACATGTTGGGGGTTCGCGACGCCGACCGCGTCTTCGCTATGTGCGGGAGGGAAGACCGCCAGACCGTGACCGGCCGGAATTGGATCAAGGAGTAAACCGATGAACGCATTTTCCGGCAAGAAGGCACTGCCGCTGCTGCTCGCCAGCCTTGCGCTGCCGATGACCGCTGGCGCCGCCGCTCAAGACCAGCAGCAGCCGACCGCCTATGACCAGGACGGGCTGACCGTGTTCGGGCCCCCGCCGGCCGACCTCGAAGGGCTGCCCGCAGGACCGGACGTCGAGGGCTTCATCTCGGCGCGCAAGGGAGACCGTTTCCAGGTCACCGGCGAAACCGGCGACAAGACCGTTATCGGCATCAGCACCGCCACCGAAGTGAAGCGCAACGGAGGTTTCCTGGGCCTCGGCAGTACCAAGCTGAGTTCCGACGCTCTCCTCAACGGCCTTCCGGTCGAGGTGAAGACCGTGCGCTGGAATGGCGGGCTCGTCGCCAGTGCGGTGGAGTTCAAGAAGGGCGATTACAAGACCGCCGCCATGATCGATCGCGGGACCGAGCAGGGCTTCGCCGAGCAGACCGCCGCGACCGAGGCGCTGCGCAGCCGCGTCGCCGACATCGACAACTACAACATCAAGGGCACGACCAACGTGTTCTTCGACACCGGCAAGTACAACCTGTCGCCCGAGGCGCAGGCCGATCTCTGCCAGGCGGCGACTCAGGCGCAGGCCTTGGACAACGCGCTGCTGCTCGTCGTCGGCTACACCGATTCGACCGGCGGCTACGAGATCAACCAGGAACTCAGCGAAAAGCGCGCGAGCCGCGTGGTGAACTACCTCCAGCAGCAGTGCGGCTGGAAGCCGTTCCGTATGCTCACGCCGACCGGCATGGCCGAGGCCGACCCGCTGGCGGACAATACGACCGCCTACGGCAAGGCACAGAACCGCCGCGTTGCGGTCAACATCCTCGTCAGCAAGGCCGTCGACGGGATGTAGGACGATCGGGGCGGCTCGCGGGTTTCAAATCGCGCGCCGCCCCTTTCGCCACCGGTGTGGCTGGTGGAACGCCGTGATCCGTCGCATAGCGCGGCGATGTCTGGCGACTCGGCAATTCTCCTCGTGAAATCGCTCGGCGACGAGCCTTACGTGCCGGAATGGCCCGCCGGTGCGCGAATTGTCGCTTTCGACGAAGACCGTCATCCGCCTTCCTGCCACGCGCTACTCGAAGGGGCGTACGCCCAGGGGCAGGGCGAAGTACCCTCCTACGATGCCTGGTGGCAGGGATTGCGCAGCGACAGCGAATACGCTGCCGGGCGCGTGTTCGTCGCGGTGGACGATGCCGGCGAGGTGATCGCCGTCGCGCAATGCTGGACCAGCGCCTTCCTCAAGGATTTCGCCATCGCGGCCGCTTGGCGGCGGCGGGGGCTCGGCACGGCCATGCTCGACCATGTGTTCGAGGCGTTCCGGCGCGACGGTTTCGAGACGCTGCGCCTCAAGGTTCGCGCGGACAATCATCCGGCGATCGCGTTCTACCGAGCGATGGGGATGGTGCGCGGGTCCTAGAGCAGCCGCATCTGCCCGCCGATCTCGGGCGGGCGGAATTTCGTGCAGTCGAGTTCGAAGCGTGTCTTGCCGATCCCGGCGCGCTTGCAGGCGAGTGCGAAGCGGGAGCGGAAGAGGTCTGCCCAGACGCCTGATGGCTTCATGCGGGTGAAGAAATCGGGGTCGTTGTCCCGCCCGCCCCTGATCGAGCGGACGATGCTCATCACCTTGTCGCCGCGTTCGGGGAAATGGACCGCGAGCCATTCGCGGAACAGCGGGGCGACCTCGTGCGGCAGTCGCATCGGGATCCACCCTGCCGAGCGGACGCCGAGAGCGGCGGCGCGGCCGACGATTTCTTCCATGAATTCGTCGGTGATCGCGGGGATGATCGGTGCGACCGAGCAGTGCGCCGGCACCCCGGCTTCGACCAGTTTACCGAGCGCTGCCAAACGCTTGGCGGGTGCAGCTGCCCTCGGCTCGAGCTTGCCCGACAGCTTCGGGTCGAGGCTTGTCACCGAAACGCAAACCGCCACCAGCCGCTGCTCGGCCATTTCGGCCAGCAGGTCGAGATCGTCGAGAACGCGGTCGGACTTGGTGGTGATCGTCACCGGGTGTCGCGCGTCGAGGCACACCTCGAGCACTTGCCGGGTGATCCGGTAGCGCCGCTCGATCGGCTGGTAGGGATCGGTGTTGGTCCCCATCGCGATCGGCCTGGGGCGGTAGCGCGGCTTGGCGAGCGTCTCGCGCAGCAAACGCGCGGCGTCGGGCTTGGCGAACAGCCGGGTCTCGAAATCGAGGCCGGGCGAGAGGTCGTGATAGGCGTGAGTTGGCCGCGCGAAGCAATAGACGCAGCCGTGCTCGCACCCACGATAGGCGTTGACCGACCGGTCGAACCCGATGTCGGGCGAGGTATTGAAGCTGAGGATCGTCCTGGGGCGTTCCTCGGTGACGGAAGTGCGCAGTTTGACAGGCGGGCCGCCATCATCCCTGGCGAGCTGCTCCATGTAGTCGCGCCAGTCGCCGTCGACCTCACGCTCCGCCAGTCCGAACCGCGTCGGCACCCGCGATCCTTGCGCGCCGCGACCGGCGATCTCGGGTTCGAGTTGGCGTTCCATGCACGAGAACATACACGGAACATCGTGCCGCGTTAAGCGACTACTTCTCGCGCAGCCGCGGCATCAGTTCGACGAAGTTGCAGGGCCGGTTGCGGCTGTCGAGCTGCTCGGCGAGGATGCCGTCCCAGCCGTCCTTTACCGCGCCGTTCGAGCCGGGGAGCGCGAACACGTAAGTCCCGCGCGCAACCACCGCCATCGCGCGGCTTTGCACGGTGCTGGTGCCGATCGACTTGTAGCTGAGCCAGCGAAACAGCTCGCCGAAGCCGGGGATGTCCTTGTCCTTCACCCGGTCGAGCGCCTCTGGCGTCACGTCGCGCCCGGTCAGGCCGGTGCCGCCGGTCGTGACGATCGCATCGATCTGCGGATCGTCGATCCAGGTGTTGAGCCGACCGGCGAGAACACCGGCATCATCCTTCTCGATGGCGCGCGCGACCAGCGTGTGCCCGGCATTCTCGATCCGTGCGGCAAGGATGTCGCCGCTCGTATCGTCTGCGGGAGTGCGGGTGTCCGATACCGTGAGCAGCGCGATGTTGATCGGCGTGAACGGGCGGTCGGGATCGATCGCCATCTAGCGCCGCGTGATCCGTACGCCCTTGCTGCCCGAAAGCTCGGGGAAGGTCGGCCACATGCCCTGCGCCAGCGCATGGCGGCTGTCCGAGCCAGCGCCCGCCTGCCGCTCGTACATCCAGTAATTGCGCATCACGATCGCCACGTAGCCGCGCGTCTCCCAGTACGGGATGCTCTCCATGTAGAGCAGCGGATCGCCCTGATCGTTGATCTCGGTGTTCCAGCGCGTGATCGGCGACAGGCCGGCGTTGTAGGCGGCCATGATCTTGGGCAGCAAACCACCGGTCGCCGCGCTGTCGCGCAGCATCTCGAGGTTTTCCTGCCCGAACGCGAGGTTCGTGGCGGGGTCCGCGAGGTTCACATAGCTCGCACTCATGTTGAGGCGCGGGGCGTGCTGGCGGACGGTGATCGGGGTGATCTGCATCAGCCCCCTGGCCTGCGCGGGGCTGACCGCGTTCACCTGGAACCGCGATTCCTGCAGCGTGTGGGCAAAGGCGAGCGCGGGATCGACTTGCCACCCGTTCGCCGGCTGCCAGCGCGGCGCGGGATAGCGCAGCGCGGTTTCCGCCCTGGCGCCGCGCGGAGCGTTGGCCGCCATCCACAGCTGGGTCGACGGGAGGCCGAGTTCGCGGGCGAGGCGCGAGAGGGCGTCGTATTCCTTCGCCGGTCCGATCTTCGCCTCGTGCCGGAGCACTTCGTCGGCAAGCGAGTCGCGGCCGATTTCCGCAAGCGCGACCGCGGTGCGGACGTTGGGCTGATCGCGCAGCCGTTGCCAGTCCGCAAGGTCGAAGTCGGCGGTACGCTTTCCGCCCGGGAGGTCTTCTCCAAGCTGCTCGCGAGCGAGCATACCGTAGAGCGTCTCGTCCATCCGCGCCGCGCCGCGTAGCTGTTCAGCGGCACGTTCCGGCTGTCTGCAGCGAACGAGGGCGCGGCTCGCCCAGTAATACCCGGCGGCCGACAATTCGGTGTTTTGCGCGGAGGTCGCCGCGCGCTGGAAACCGTCGGCAGCTTGCGCGCAATCGCCGAGGCGCCATGCCGCGAGGCCCGCCGCCCAGTCGCCTTCGCCCACCCACGCACCGCTGCCGCCGTCGCGCACGGTGTTGGCCATCGCCAGCGCGGCGGCATCCTGGTTCTCGATGTAGTAGCTCCACGCCACCCGCTGGCGCCACTCGGCGCGCGCGGCGGAGGACAGCGAGGCGTCCACGCCGTCGAGCAGCACGCGCGCACCGCCCGGATCGTCGTTCTTGATCCGGTCGAGGATCGCCGCCTTGACCTCGCCCGGCATCGTCCCGTCGTCGACCGAGGAGGGCAGCACCCGGCGCGGAGCATAGCCCTGCGGGACAAGGCGCTGTTCCTGCGGCAGCGACGGCATCTCGGTGAGGCCGCGCTTGAGGCCGAGGCTGGCCATCTGTTGCGCCATCGGCAGATCGGTGCCGTTCATCAGCCAGGACTGGATTGCCGGCAGCTCGACCTTCGGGCTCTCCGCATCAAGGTAATACTGCGCGCGCGCGACTTGATGCAGAGGGCCCTCGGGCTTTTCTGCGAACATCGCGTCGACCCGCGTCCAGTCCTTGGCATCGATGGCCGAAAACAGCGACTTGTACCATTCGCGCTCGGACTGGCTGAGCAGGTCTGGCACGTTGGTCGTATTCGCGCGGTTGCGGAAGTATTCGGCCGCGCTGGAATTGGCGAGGGCGGGGGTCGCACAGGCGCAGGCGAGCGCGCTCGCGATGAAAACAGCTATCCGTGCGCGTCGCGCCATTCTTCGGTGTCCGTCCATTCCAACCAGCGCTGCCAGAACCGGGCTCGAAGCTGCCAATTCCCGAGCAGCCGTTCGAGCCCCGCTTCGAACAGCGCGGGTACCCTGACGCCTTCATGGTTGATGGAACGTAACTTTTGAGTGCCTTGCGCCGGATCGTGCCCGCAAAGCGGCAGGATGTTGCGTCCGAACGCAATCACCCGCTTCGGCTGCACGAGCGCGACGTGATGCGCGAGCACCGCGCCCATTCCCTGCCGCTCGATTTGCTCCCAATCGGCGAGTGGCGTGTGGCGGGGCAGGGCGGAGGCGCGATAGACCTTGTCGGCCGAAATCCCGGCAGCGTTCAGGAATCCGTCGATCAACTTGCCATGCGGACCGGACAGCAACGCATCGCGGTCGGCTTCTTCGGGCATTGCGACGAGGATCATCAGATCCGCACCCGCCTCCCCGACAGGGGCCACGCGCGGGGCGAGGCCGCCTTCGTCGAGCGAGGGTTCGGCAAGCCACCACTGGTGAAAGGCGCCCAGGTCCTGCGGCCAGCCGTCGCGGGGGCCGCCGATCTTGGGCTCGGGCGGCGGGGCAGGCTTCGGCTTTTCCACCGGGCGCGCGGGTCGTTCGGGCTCGCCCGCCTTTGCCGGGTCGGCCAGCCATCCGTGCGGCTCGTCCGAGAACTCCGCATCGACGCCCGCCTCGCGCCACCAGTCGAGCATTGCCTTGAGGTCGGCGGATAGGGGAGATTGCGGGGCTGGCGGCATAACTGTCGGCTTCGGGTCTTGACCTCACCGGCGCCTGCAATCAAGCCGGTCCGGCAATTCAACGGGGAACCGACAAGGCAATGAGCGAACGCGAATCGATGCCGTGCGACGTGGTAATCGTTGGTGGAGGGCCTGCGGGCCTGTCCGCGGCGATCCGTCTCAAGCAGCTCAACGACGCCCTCGAGGTGGTCGTGCTCGAAAAGGGCAGCGAGATCGGCGCGCACATCCTGTCGGGCGCGGTGGTCGACCCAAAGGCGCTCGACGAACTGATGCCCGAATGGCGCGACCCAAATAGTTCAGGGGGCGGTTGTCCGATGGCGGAAACCCCCGTGACCGACAACTGGCACTGGGTTCTCTCGAAGAAGGGCAAGACTTCGCTCCCGCACGCGATCATGCCGCCGTTCATGTCGAACGACGGCTGTTACACAGGCTCGCTCGGCAACATGACCCGCTGGCTGGGCGAGCAGGCCGAGGCGCTGGGCGTGATGGTCTTCCCGGGCTTCCCTGCGGCCGAGGTGCTGTTCGACGATGCCGGCAATGTCGCAGGCGTGATCACGCAGGACATGGGCGTTGCGGCCGATGGCTCGCACAAGGGCGATTACCAGCCGGGCATGGAGATCCACGCCAAGTACACGCTCTTCGCCGAAGGGGCGCGCGGCAACCTCACCAAGAAGATGAAGGCGAAGTTCGACCTCGAAGCGGACTGCCAGCCGCAGGTCTACGGCCTCGGCGTCAAGGAGCTTTGGGACATCGATCCCGATAAGCACGTGCCCGGCCGTGTGATCCACACGCAGGGCTGGCCGCTGTCGGAAAGCGAAAGCTGGGGCGGCGGGTTCCTTTATCATCAGGCGAACGGACAGGTCGCGCTGGGGTTCGTTACCGCGCTCGACTACCGTAACCCTTGGGTCAGCCCGTTCCAGGAATTCCAGCGCTGGAAGCAGCACCCGGCGATCCGCGAATACCTCGAAGGCGGCAAACGCGTGGCCTATGGCGCGCGGGCGATCAACGAAGGCGGCTGGCAGAGCGTGCCAAAGCTCGCGTTCCCCGGCGGCGCGCTGATCGGCTGTGCGGCCGGCTTCGTGAACGTCCCGCGGATCAAGGGCAGCCACACGGCAATGAAGAGCGGGATGCTCGCCGCCGAGGCGGTCGCCGCCGCGATCGGTCGGGGCGAGGAAAAGACTGCGCTGGTGGATTACGATGCGGCCCTTCGCGACAGCTGGATCGCGCACGAGCTGAAGCTGGTGCAGAACGCGCAGCCCGCTGTCGCCAAGTTCGGCGGCGACTTCGGCACGATCGTCGCCGGCCTCGACATGTGGCTGCGCTACCTGAAGATGCCGATCATCCCGGCGTTCAAGCACGAGCCGGACTACGAGCTGACCGGCCGCGCCGACCTGTTCCCGAAGATCGAATACCCCAAGCCCGACGGGGTGATCAGCTTCGACCGCTTGACCAGCGTCGCCTTCAGCTACACCAATCATGCCGAAGACCAGCCGGTGCACCTCAAGGTCGAGGACATGGAGCTGCAGAAGCGCAGCGAGCTTGGCGTCTACGGCGGCCCGTCGCAGTTCTACTGCCCCGCGGGCGTATACGAGTGGCTCATCGACGAGGACACCGGCGCGCCGAAGTACCAGATCAACGCGCAGAACTGCGTCCACTGCAAGACCTGCGACATCAAGGACCCCAACCAGAACATCGAACTGGACCACGCCCGAAGGCGGCGGCGGACCGAACTATCCGAATATGTGACTTTAGCGCGGAGCGTTTGAATTGGGTCGAGGGCGACTAGGGTGTGCGGCCGCTTTCGCGGCGTTGAACATATTGGTCATGGGGCTGGTTGCGCTGTCCTTCGGGCAAGGGCCATTTTCCGGTCCCGAGCAGGAGGCCTGGTATCGTTATCGCTCAATTGCCTTCTTTGTATTTGGCGCAGTCATCCCAGCCGCAACTCTCTACGTCGGAAGGCGATCAGCAAAGATGATCCAAGTCGCCATGGTATGGTTGGGGTGCGCGCTCGTGCTGTTCGCCGTTTACGTGATGTATTCGGGAGGCGGCGTTTAACGTGCACGAAACCGCCTACGCCAAGATCAACCTCGCGCTGCATGTGCGGCGGCGGCGGGAGGACGGGTATCACGCGATCGAGACTTTGTTCGCATTCGTCGATGCCGGGGACAGGCTGACCGCGCGTTCGGCGGAGCGAGACGAGTTCACGATCTCTGGCGAGTTCGCGCCACAACTGGCTGATCCGTTTGGCAATATTGTCGCCAAGTCGCTGGCAAAGCTGCCCCGATCGGGCGGGTTGGCGATCGCGCTCGAAAAGAATCTTCCGGTCGCCGCGGGGCTCGGGGGCGGGTCGGCGGATGCGGGGGCGGTGTTCCGGATCGTCGAGGCGCTCCATGGCCTGCCCGACGACTGGCGCGAGCGCGCGGCGAAGTTGGGCGCCGACGTGCCCGCATGCGTCGAGAGCCGGATGTGTCTCGGCCACGGCAATGGAACCGAATTGTCGAGCGTGAGCAACGACCTCGAGGGAGCTCCGGTCCTTCTCGTCAACCCGCGCGTGCCGCTTGCTACCGGGCCGGTATTCGCGGGCTGGGACGGAGAGGATCGCGGGCCGCTGCCCGAAGGCCCCGCCTCGAAGATCGCCGCCGAGGGCCGCAACGATCTCGAAACCTCCGCAATCGCGCTCGTGCCGCAGATTTCCGCGGTTCTCGAGGCCTTGCGCGGAACCGGCGCCTCGCTCGCCCGTATGTCCGGTTCGGGGGCGACGTGCTTCGCGCTCTACACGTCCGTGGACGCCTTGCGCGAAGCTGCCGCGCGCCTGGCGAGCGATCGCCCAGACTGGTGGCAGATGAGCGGGAGCCTGCGTCCTTGAGCACCGAATGGCAGCCATACCGGCACGTCGGGCCCGAACCGCGCAAGAAGGGCCTCGTGGTGGTCGCCGACCACGCATCGAATTTCGTGCCCGATGATATCGAGCTCGGCATCGACAAGAAATTGCTGAACGAGCACGTCGCGCTTGATATCGGCGTCGAAGGCGTGGCCGAGCGCATGGCCCGCCGCCACGGCGTGCCTGCGCACCTCGCCTGCGTCAGCCGCCTCGTCTGCGATCTTCACCGCGAGGAGGACAACCCGGCGGTCGTCCCCACGACAAGCGACGGTCACCTGATCCCCGGCAACATCGGCGCCGACCTCGAGGCACGGCTCGACCGGTTTCACCGGCCTTATCACCGCGCGATGGCCGAGTGGCTCGACGACGCCGATCCGGGACTAATCATTTCATTGCATAGTTTTACGCCAGCGCTTTCGAGCAAAGTCGAGGACCGTCCGTGGGAAGTCGCGCTGCTCTACAACAACGACGAATTGCCCGCGCGGCACGCAATCCGCCTGTTCCGCGAGCAGGGTCTCAACGTCGGCGACAACCAGCCCTATTCGGGCAAGGACCTCAACGCGACGATGAACCGCCATGCCGAGGCGCACGGGCGGCACTACATCGCGATCGAGGTGCGGCAGGACCAGATCGTGACCGAGGCGGGACAGGCGCGCTGGGCCTCGATGATCGCCGATATCGCGGGCCGGGTGGCACTCATGCTTGAGGCGGCGTAAGGAAAACCCGTTGGGGTTGGCGCGGCGTCTGGCCTAAGCGGGGCCCCGACTGCCAAGGACCCTTGCCCATGCCGCACTTACGCTCCCGCACCTCGACTCACGGCCGCAACATGGCCGGCGCCCGCGGCTTGTGGCGCGCGACGGGGATGAAGGACGGCGATTTCGGGAAGCCGATCGTCGCGGTCGTGAACAGCTTTACACAGTTTGTCCCCGGACATGTCCACCTGAAGGATCTGGGCCAGCTCGTCGCGCGCCAGATCGAGGCGGCGGGCGGGGTCGCCAAGGAATTCAACACGATAGCAGTCGATGATGGCATCGCGATGGGGCACGACGGGATGCTCTATTCGCTCCCCAGTCGCGAGCTCATCGCGGACAGCGTCGAATACATGGTCAACGCCCACTGCGCCGACGCGATGGTGTGCATTTCCAACTGCGACAAGATCACGCCGGGCATGCTGATGGCGGCGATGCGGATCAACATTCCTGCGGTCTTCGTCAGCGGCGGGCCGATGGAAGCCGGGAAGGTCGTGGTGAAGGGCAAGGAAGTCGCCCTCGACCTCGTCGACGCGATGGTCGCCGCTGCCGACGAAAGCTTCAGCGACGAGGAGGTCGCCGATATCGAGCGCGCCGCCTGCCCGACCTGCGGGTCTTGCTCGGGCATGTTCACCGCCAACTCGATGAACTGCCTGACCGAAGCGCTGGGGCTGTCGCTGCCCGGCAACGGCTCGGTCCTCGCGACTCACTCCGACCGGCAGGGCCTGTTCGAGCGCGCCGGGCGCCTCGTCGTCGAACTTTGCCGCCGCTACTACGGCGAGGACGACGACAGTGTCCTGCCGCGCTCGATCGCATCGTTCGAGGCGTTCGAGAACGCGATCAGCCTCGACATCGCGATGGGCGGATCGACCAACACCGTGCTCCACCTGCTCGCCGCCGCGCACGAGGCGGGGGTCGACTTCACCATGCAGGACATCGACCGCCTCAGCCGCGAGGTGCCGTGCCTGTGCAAGGTGGCGCCGGCCAAGAGCGACGTGCACATGGAGGACGTCCACCGGGCGGGCGGGATCATGGCGATCCTGGGCGAACTCGACCGCGCCGGGCTGCTGCACACCGCGCTGCCCACCGTGCACTCGCCGACGATGGGCGATGCGCTCGCCGACTGGGACGTGCGGCTGACCAACAGCCCCGCGGTGCAGGACTTCTACCGCGCCGCGCCAGGCGGAGTGCCGACGCAGACCGCGTTCAGTCAGAGCGAGCGCTGGGACGATCTCGACACCGACCGCACCGGCGGCGCGATCCGCAGCAAGGAGCACGCGTTCAGCCAGGACGGCGGGCTCGCGGTCCTGTTCGGCAACCTCGCCAAGGACGGCTGCATCGTGAAAACCGCGGGCGTCGACGAGAGCATTCTCAGCTTCGGCGGTCCGGCGAAGGTTTATGAAAGCCAGGACGCGGCGGTCGCGGCGATCCTGACCGATCACGTGGTCTCCGGCGACGTCGTCGTAATCCGCTACGAAGGACCGCGAGGCGGACCCGGGATGCAGGAAATGCTCTATCCGACGAGCTACCTCAAATCGAAGGGCCTTGGCGCGGCTTGCGCGCTCGTCACCGACGGGCGCTTCTCCGGCGGCACCAGCGGCCTGTCGATCGGCCACGCCAGCCCCGAGGCGGCCGAGGGCGGCACGATCGGCCTCGTGCAGGACGGCGACTGGATCGAGATCGACATCCCGAACCGCACGATCCAGCTCGTGGTGCCCGACGACGAGCTTGCCCGCCGCCGCGCCGCGCAGGACGAGAAGGGCTGGTACCCGGCCAAACCGCGCCCGCGCGCGGTGTCCCCGGCGCTGCAGGCCTATGCCGCGATGACCACCAGCGCCGCGCGCGGCGCGGTGCGCGACGTGAGCCGACTGCGCCGCTGATGCGCCTCGGGTTCGTTGCAGCCCTGCTGACGCTTGCGGCGTGCGGCGGCGAGACCCAGCCGCAGGCGGCGGAGGGCGCGATCCGCATCGATTGCGCGCTGGGTGAGGGCAGCGACTTCGGCCCCGACTGCCTCGTTGAGAAAGTGCCTGGCGAGGAAGGCAGCGAGTTTGTCGTCCGTCATCCCGACGGCAAGTTCCGCCGCTTGCGCATCGCAGCCGACCGCCACGGCATGGTGGCGATCGACGGCGCGGACGACGCGGTGAACGAGCTCGCCGGAGATCCGCCGGTTCTGCAGGTGACTGTCGGCGCCGACCGTTATCGCTTCCCCTCGGACATCGATGCGGCACGCTGAGCAGGTCCTCACTGCCGCGCAGATGCGCGCAGCCGAAGACGCGCTGATCGCGCAGGGCACGTCGGTCGACGAGCTGATGCAGCGCGCGGGCCGAGGCGCGGCGGAATGGGTCTGGCGCGTGGCGGCGGGACGCTCCGTTACGGTGCTCTGCGGCCCCGGTAACAACGGCGGCGATGGATACGTGATCGCCGAGACGCTTCGCGCGCGCGGGCTCGATGTCGAGGTGATTGCGCCGATCGAGCCCAGGACCGACGCCGCGCGCAATGCGCGGGCGGAGTGGCGCGGCGACGTCGCGACTTCGGCCAAGGGCGCGCACGGTGGCGTGTTCGTGGACTGCCTGTTCGGATCGGGCCTGACGCGCCCGCTGGCGCCCGAGCACGAAGCATTGCTGAGGGCGCTGGCGGCGCACCACGCCTTCACGGTGGCGATCGACCTCCCAAGCGGGGTGGCGACCGACGACGGCGCCTTGCTCGGCGCGGTGCAGCGCTGCGACCTGACACTCGCGCTTGGTGCGTGGAAGCCCGCGCACTTCCTCATGCCCGCGCTGGAACGGCTCGGGGAAACCCGGCTGATCGATATCGGTGTGGAGCCCGTGAACGGGGCGGCGGAAGTATTCCCCCGTCCGCATTTCATCCCGCCTGCGAGAAATGCACACAAGTACAGTCGTGGGCTCGCAGGGGTGGTGGCGGGCGCGATGCCGGGCGCGGCCATGCTTTCCGCAATGGCGGCGATGCGCGGCGGTGCGGGATACGTGAAGCTGCTCTCGTCGCACTCGCATCCGGCGGCCCCCGCGGCGCTGGTGGTGGACGACAGCGATCTGGCAGGTGCGCTCGATGATCCGCGCTGGTCGGCGCTTCTCGTCGGTCCCGGCCTCGGGCGTGACGAGACGGCGCGCGAGCGGCTTGGCGCGGTACTGGAAGCCGGAGTTCCCACCGTGCTCGACGCCGATGCGCTGCACCTGCTCGATGACGATCTGCTCGAGGGTGTCGATGCGTCGCGCCTGTTGCTGACACCGCACGAAGGAGAGATGGCGCGCCTGTGCAAAGTGTTTGGCGTCACGGCGGACGGCAAGGTCGAGCGCGCCCGTTCGCTTGCTGCGGTTACCGGTTTGACGGTGCTGGCGAAGGGTCCCGATACGGTGCTGGCGGCGGCCGATGGACGGCTCGCATTCTTTCCGCCCGCACCCAGTTGGCTCGCCAGTGCGGGGACCGGAGATGTCCTCGCAGGGTTGGCGGCGAGTCGCCTCGCCACCGGCAGCGGTCCTTTCGATGCGGGCGGGGAGGCGGTCTGGCTCCATTCCGAGGCCGCTCGCGAAGCTGGCCAGAACCTGATCGCGGACGATCTTGTCCGTTGCTTGCCAGCGGCTTACGATCGATTCCTGTGACGGAAGGCGAAGAGATCATCCGCGTCGCGGCGAAAGGCGACGGTGTCACGGCGAGCGGCCGTCATGTCGCGCTGGCCGCGCCGCGTGACGTCGTGCTGCCCGATGGTACGTTGGAGCCCGGACCGCACCGCGCCACACCGCCGTGCCGTCATTTTCCCGTCTGCGGCGGGTGCCAGCTCCAGCACCTCGACGAAGCGGCGCTGGCGGCGTTCGTCCGCGACCGCGTGCTCCACGCCGCACGATCGCAGGAGATCGAGCCCGAAACGCTCGGCGAAACGCACTTGTCGCCGCCCAGAAGCCGCCGCCGCGCGACGCTCCACGCGCAGCCCGCCGGCGGCAAGGTCTTGCTCGGCTTCCGCGAAGCAGGTTCGCACCGGATCGTCGATATGGCGGAGTGCCACGTCCTGCGCCCCGAGCTGTTCGCGCTCGTCGCTCCGCTGCGGCGGATGCTGGCGACGCAGAAGGGCCGCTGGGCGGTCGATGTCGAGCTGACGCTCGCCGATCAGGGCGTCGACTGCGGCCTCAAGGGCTTCGCGATGGAGGGGCTCGAGGCGACCGAGGCGGCGCTCGGCTTCGCGCAGGATAACCGCCTTGCTCGCCTGACCGTCGACCTCGGATATGGGCCGGAGCCGGTGTGGGAGCCGGAGCCGGTGACGGTGACGCTCGGCGGCACGGCGGTGGGGCTTCCACCGGGCGCGTTCCTGCAGGCGACCGAAGACGGCGAGGAGGCGCTCGTCTCCGCGGCGCGCGAATGGCTGGCGGGGAGTGGTACGATCGCCGACCTGTTCTCCGGCCTCGGCACCTTCGCCTTCGCGCTCGATGGTCCCGTCGCGGCGTTCGAGGCGGCGCGCGATGCACACATGGCTTGCCGGGCTGCCGCGGGGCGGACCGGCGGGCGCGTTAGCGCTCACCACCGCGACCTCTTCCGCAATCCGCTCCAGCCCGACGAGATCGACGCTTTCGACGCGATATTACTCGACCCGCCCCGCGCCGGTGCGCGCGAGCAGGTCGCGCCGGATCGCCGCGAGCGCGGTGAAGCGCGTGGTCTATATCAGCTGCAATCCGGCAAGCTGGGCGAAGGATGCCCGCGCGCTCGTCGATGCCGGTTTCCGCCTCGCCGAACTGCGCCCCGTGGGCCAGTTCCGCTGGTCGACCCATGTGGAGCTCGCGAGCCTGTTCGTGCGGTAGCCTATGCTCGCAGCATCGCGAGCAGTTCCCCCTCGAGGAACTCGCGCGCATGCGGTTCGACCCAGGCGTGGGTTGCGCCGGCACAACTGGCGACGCGCGCATCGGCCTGCGGCCAGTTCGCCTCGAACGCCTGCGCGGTGCGGTCGGCGCTGGCGAGCACGATTTTCGCGGGCCCTTCGAACGCGGCGAGACCCGCGGCGATCTCCCCCGCGAGGCTGGATGGCGCCGCGCCGGGCCGGGCGGCCTGCATCATCCCTCGCGCAAGCTTGCCGAGGTTCACGCCTCCGCGCAGCAGACGAAGGACCTCCTTGGGATCCTTGAGCTTCTCGGCATAGCGCGCGCGTACTGCTGCAGGAGGGGGCGCCGCATCCGAACCTTCGATGGTCCACGGGTTCGACAGCACCAGCGCGTCGAAGCCCGATCCTTCCGCCAGCATCAGCGCGCTGGCGGCGTCGCAATTGCCGAAACCGACCACGCGGTCGATGTTGGGCGCGATCGCGCGAAACGCCGCGAGCGCGGCCTCGATGTCCCTGCGGCTCTTTCGAAACCCGCGGTTTTCGCCGCCGCTGTCGCCGACCCCGCGCCGGTCGAAGCGGAACACCGGGAAACCCTTGCGCGCGATCCGCGCCGCGAGCGCGGCTTGCCCCGAAAAGGCGCCGCTGCGCACTTCGTTGCCGCCGCTTACGATCAGCAGCCCGCTCGTGCTGGGCGCGGTATCGAGCGTGCCAGCGAGCGTCGTGCCCTCGCAGTTGAAGGTGAGCTGGAGCCGGCTCATGCGCCGCGTCATCCCGATCGCGAGCATGGCGGCGAGCGCATCGGCCTGTTCCGGATCCTCGCCCGGTTCGGCGCGCAGCCAGAGGGCGCCGCCGCCGAGCGCCGCCTGTTCGATCTCGGTGAGATGGCTTCCCGGCTCGGCAGTCTCGAGATCGCGGAACATCTCCGCGCCGATGGACCATCCGGCGAGTTCGATTCCCTCTTCGCGAGCGAGCGCTTGCAAGTCCTCGGTCCGCTCGTTCCGACCCGCTTCGCGTGCCGCGATCATGCGTGCGCGAAGCATCCCGCGCAGGACCTGTCGGCCCCCCGTGGGGGCATAGCGCCAGCCCGGTAGTCCTTCGGGCGCCAGCAAGGCCCCGGCGCGGACGGTCAGCACGTGCGTCGCGGCGAAATGGGCGGTGGCAGCGTCGACCGCGGCGCGCCAGCCAGCCAGCGTCTGGTCGGCCAGTTTCGCGGTGCTCTCGTTACAGCCCGGCAGATCGGGCAACATGCAGTCGATGCCCGACAGGTCGAGTCGGCGCATGACCTCGACCGTCAGGCGGCGCAGCTTGTTCGCCTCGTCGAACCACGCGGGCAGGACGAGCAAACGGTGCTCGCGCCGCTTGTCGAAGACGAGCGCGAGTTCGTCGCGCGTGCCGCCGCCGGGGGCGGGGCACGGCCAGTCCACGAGTTCGAACGGTGTCACGCCTTGATGGCTTTTCCCTCGGCGAAGGCCAGCAGGCCGCCGTAGGTTTCGAGCATCTCGCCATCGACATCGTCGTCGTCGATGACGATGTCGAGGCGGTCTTCCATTTCGGTCAGGAGACCGGCAACCGCCATCGAATCGAGCTCGGGCAAGTGCCCGAACAGGCCGGTGTCGGCGTCGAAGCCGGCGACCCGCTCCGCATCGAGGCCGAGCACGTCGCCCAGGATCGCGCGCAACTTCGCGTCGATCGCGCTACGGCTGGGCGCGAGATGGTGGCCGTCGGTCATCCGGGTCAATTCCCCTAACGAAAACGCGGGCTGCGCCCTAGCGAGGGCGCATCGCGCGCGCAAGCAAACGCTTGAGAAGCGCGGGCCAGGCGCGCGGCTGGCGGGGGTCGAGGCAGTCGATCCGGTAGCGCGGCCGGTCGATCTCCATCCAGTCGCGCTTGTAGGCGTCGTCGCCCGTCCCGAAGTCGACGAGGTCGACCCGGTCGTCGTCGATCGCCCGCTCGAACAGCGCGGCGCTCAGCGTGGTACCGGCGGACAGCGCCTTCGCGCTCTCGCGGTGAGCGAGCTTGTGGATGTAGGCTATGCCGTTCTCGACCGTCCAGAACTGCGCGGCGACCGCCTCGCCGCCGGGCGTATAGGCGACGCCGAGGCGGATGCGACCCGCCGCTCCCTCGGCCTCGGCGAAGCGGCGCAGGAGGGCTGGATCGCCTTCTTCGGGCTTCCAGCTCTCGGCGTAAATTGCCTCATAGTCGGCCCAGGCGGAGGCATCGAACCGGTCGTGAATCGTCACCGATACCTTCTTCGCCTTGCGTTTCAGCGTGGTGCGCATCTGGCCCGGGCGACCGGCCCAGTACTCGGCGAAGCTGCGTCCTGCGACCGGGAGCACGTGATTGTGGTCGCATTGCTCGATCCCGACGCGCCAACCCGCCGTGCGAAACGCTTGGACAAGCCGCGTGGCGCTGCCGTCCTCGTCCGGCACCGGCCACAGCGTGACGCGATGCGTGCGACTGCGCAAAGCCTGCGCGATCGCGGCGAGCAGCACCGGGTTGTCGCCCTGCGGCCGCCAGGTGAACGTGTACCAGTTGCGCAGCGGCTCGATCCGGCCGTTCGCCCGGGTAAGGGTGAGCGCGACGTCGCCCGCCTGGACAACGATCGGCTCCTGCCCGGCGCCGGAAAGCAGCGCGAACCATTCGGCGCGGCCAAACGGACCACAAGCCGACGCGCTGGTCGCATCGACGGCTTGCAAGACGTTAACCGTGCCGTGATAGCTGACCGCGCTCGACGTCATTTCGTCCCTTCGGAGTAACCATGCCACCCGCGCTCGACCCATGCCCCCGGCCGCTCGATCATCTCGCCGAACGGGGCGAGGGCGAAGCGCCGGCGCTGGTCTTGCGCGGGGGCACGCTTAACCATCAGGACTTAAGAACCCGTGTCGGGCAGATCGCCGCCTGGCTCACGGGTCACGCGGGCAAGGGCGAGCGAATCGCGAGCTGGGCCGCGAAGGGCGAGGCCACGTGCCTGCTGCCGCTCGCCTGCGCCCGCGCGGGGATGGTCCACGTGCCGATCAACCCGCTGCTCAAACGGCTCCAGGTCGCGCATATCCTGTCCGACAGCGGGGCGGTGATGCTCGTCGGCACGAAGGCGCGGCTGGCGAGCCTGGAGGAGGGTGACGCCCCCGCTGGCTGCGAGGTGTTGGCGGAAGAAGATATGCTGGAAGCATCGCGAAAGTGCGACCCGCTCGGTCCTTCCGATCACAATCCCGATGATGTGGCCGCGATCCTCTACACCAGCGGCTCGACCGGCAAGCCCAAGGGCGTCGTGCTGAGCCATGCGAACATGTGGCTGGGCGCCGTGAGCGTCGCCGACTATCTCGGGATGGCGGCGGATGACGTCACTCTTTCGGTACTGCCGCTCAGTTTCGACTATGGGCAGAACCAGCTTCTGAGCACGTGGTACGCTGGCGGCAGCGTCGTGCCGCTCGATTACCTGATGCCGCGCGACGTGGTGAAGGCGTGCGCGAAGCACGGCGTCACGACGCTCGCCGCGGTGCCGCCGCTCTGGGTCCAGCTGACCGAGATCGAGTGGCCCGAGGATGCCACCGCGTCGATGCGCCGACTGACCAACAGCGGCGGTGCGCTGACCGAGCCGCTGGTGCGCGCCCTGCGGCGGATATTCCCGCAGGCACGGGTGTTCCCCATGTACGGCCTGACCGAGGCGTTCCGGTCGACCTACCTCGACCCCTCGCTGGTCGACAGCCACCCGACCTCGATGGGCAAGGCGATCCCCTTCGCCGAAATTCTCGTCATCGCCGACGATGGCAAGATCGCAGGCGACGGAGAGGAGGGCGAACTGGTGCATGCAGGCCCGCTCGTCGCGCTCGGCTACTGGCAGGACCCGTCGCGCACGGCCGAGCGGTTCAAGCCCGCGCCCGCGGCATCGCGAGTACGGCGGCATGGCCGTGTGGTCGGGCGACCGTGTGCGGCGCGATGCGGACGGGCTGCTCTATTTCGTCGGGCGGCGCGACGCCATGATCAAGAGCGCGGGCAACCGCATCAGCCCGCAGGAGGTCGAGGACGCTGCCGTCGCCACCGGCCTTGCCGCCGAAGCGGTCGCGGTCGGTGTGCCCGACGAGCGGCTGGGGCAGGCGGTCTGCCTCGCCGTGCGCCCCGTCGGCACGTTCGACGAGGATGCGCTGCGCAAGGCACTCGCCGCCGCATTGCCGAACTTCATGCTGCCGAGGGTGATCCGGCCCTACGCCGACTTGCCGCGCAACCCGAACGGCAAGCTCGATCGGAATACGCTGGCGGCGGAGATGGCAGCATGAAGCCGCTCGGACCGATCCCCGCGGGATACGAGGCGAGGGGCGGCCAGCTCGCCATCGGCGGGCGGACCGCGCGTGAGCTTGTCGAGGAGGCCGGCGGCACCCCGCTGTTCGTCTATTCGCGCAAGCACATGACCAATCGCATGGCGGAATTGCGCGCCGCGATGCCCGAGCGGCTGGCAATCCACTACGCGGTAAAGGCCAACTCGTGGCGCCCGGTCCTCGAGCACATGGCCGTCCTCGCCGACGGCTTCGATATCGCCTCCGGAGGCGAACTGGCGCTGGTGACCGAAGCGGGCATCGATCCCGCGCTGGTCAGCTTCGCGGGGCCCGGCAAGCGCGACCGGGAGCTCGAGGCGGCGATCGCGGCGGGGGTCACCCTCAACTGCGAGAGCGAGAACGAGGCCCGCAGGGCGCTTGCGATCGGCGAGCGGCTCGGCAAGCCGCCGCGAATCGCAATCCGGGTCAATCCCGAATTCGAACTGCGCGGTTCGGGGATGAAAATGGGCGGGGGCGCCAAGCCCTTCGGCATCGATGCCGAGCGCGTGCCGGCGCTGGCGCGCGAGGTAATCGAAGCGGGCGCCGAGTGGCGCGGCCTCCACATCTTTACCGGCAGCCAGGCGCTGGACGCCGAGGCGATAGCCGAAACGCAAGGCAACGTGCTCGATCTCGCCGACCGGCTGGCGCGCGAGATCGGCCACGGCCCGCTCCCCAAGCTCAACATGGGCGGCGGGATCGGGATTCCCTATTTTGCGGGCGATGCGCCCGTCGATCTCGCGCTGGTCGGCGCGCGGCTCGCCGAGCGGTTCGCGAAGCTGCCGGAGACGCTCGCCGACACGCTGTTGTGCATCGAGCTGGGGCGCTTCCTCGTCGGCGAGGCGGGGGTGTACTTGTGCGAAATCGTCGATCGCAAGGAAAGCCACGGCGAGACTTACCTCGTCACCGACGGCGGTCTGCATCACCAGCTCGCCGCGTCGGGCAATTTCGGCACCGTCGTGCGTCGCAATTATCCCGTAGCCATCGCCACGCGATTCGATGCCGAAGCTGACGAAGCGGCTAACGTGGTCGGCTGCCTGTGTACCCCGCTCGATCGGCTCGCGGACAAGGCGATGCTGCCTCGTGCCGATGTCGGCGACCTCGTCGCGGTGTTCTGCGCAGGGGCCTACGGCGCCAGCGCCTCGCCCGCCAATTTCCTGGGGCAGGGCCCGGCGCGCGAACTGCTGGTTTAACCTTTTCGCCAGCACTGTCCCGCTGCGGGACCGGCCCTTGCAAAGCCGTTCAAACCTAACGGTATGTTCACCAATTTCGGCGAGACAGGCCGCCGGTACCCGCGCCTGTGCGGTGCGCCGGGTCGCTCCCGGACGATGCACCCTATCGGCGCTCAGCGATTTCGAGGTTTGCATCGATGCTCAATTCCCGACCCTCCCGCCTCCTTGCGAGCACCGCGCTCGCCGCCCTCGCGCTGAGCGGATGCGCGACGACCGGTGGCAACCAGCTTCCGCCCGCGTCGTTCGTCGCAGCGCAGGAAGGGCCGGGCGAAGACTATGTCATCGGCCCGCTCGACGAACTGACCGTCAGCGTCTGGCGCAATCCCGAATTGAGCGCCGAGAAGATCCAGGTCAGGCCCGACGGGCGCATCACGACGCCGCTCGTCAGCGACATGTCCGCCGTCGGCAAGACACCCGCCAAGCTGTCGGAGGACATTCGCCAGAAGCTGTCGCAGTACATCGAAGATCCGATCGTCAGCGTGATCGTGACCGAATTCGCGGGCACTTTCAGCCAGCAGGTCCGGATCATCGGCGCGACCGAGAAGCCGGCGAGCCTTCCGTACCGCGCCAACATGACCGTGCTCGACGCGATGATCGCGGTCGGCGGCCTCAGCGAGTTCGCCGCCGGCAACAAGGCCAAGCTGATCCGCTTCGACAAGCAGGCCGGCCGCCAGAAGGAATTCGACTTGCGCCTCGGCGACCTGCTCAAGCGCGGCGAGAGCAAGGCGAACGTCATGCTCCAGCCCGGCGACGTGATCATCATCCCCGAAAGCATGTTCTGAGGACCACGCGGCGATGAACGAGGTCTTCGAGGAACTGCGCGCTGCCGCGCACTCGGTCTGGACCCGGCGCTGGCTGGTGCTGGGCGTCGCCTGGGGCGTGTGCCTGCTGGGCTGGATCGCGGTGGCGATGATCCCCAACGCTTACGAATCGAAGGCGCGGATCTACGTTCAGCTCGACGATGTCCTGTCGGAGCAGCTCAAGATCGCCAACGGCGGTGCCGACGAGATCCAGCGGGTCAAGAAGACGCTGGCCGGTGCGGTCAACCTCGAGAAAGTCATCCGCAGCACCGACCTCGGCAGGGATATCGCCAGCCAGCGCCAGATGGACAAGGCGGTGGCCTCGCTTACCGAGGACGTGAAGGTCGAGAGCGTCGAAGACAACCTATTCACGATCACCGCCACCGTGGGCGAACGAACGTTCTCCGACGCCGAAAATGCCCGACTTGCCCAGAACGTCGTCCAGAAGCTGATCGACATTTTCCGCGAGGAGAACATCGCCGGCAATCGCGGCGAAGTCGCCGATACGGTGGTATTCCTCGACCAGCAGCTCGACCAGCGCAAGGCCGAGCTCGAGGCGGCCGAAACCAAGCTGTCGCAGTTCGAAGCCGAACATCCCGAGCTTGTCGGCGGATCGACCGCGATCGCCGGGCGCCTTTCGGGCACCCGCCAGGAAATCCGCGGAGTCGAGGCCGACCTTGCCGCCGCGCAGAGCGCGCTTGCGGCGATCAGCGGCCAGCTCGCCGGCACGCCGCGCACGATTCGCCGGTTCGGGTGACGGTAGCGCGCTCAGCCAGGCGCAGGGCCAGCTCGCGGCGATGCAGGCGCGGGGGCTCACTGCCAGCCACCCCGACGTGATTGCGCTCAAGCGGCAGATCGCCCTGCTCCAGAAGAACGGAGGCGCCAATGTCGCCGCCGGAACGCCGAACCCCGCCTACAGTTCGCTCGTCTCGATCAAGGCCGAGCGCGAGGCGAACGTGCAGGCGCTGATGGCGCGCAAGGCCGCGCTGCAGTCCGAGATCAGCGGCGCGATGGCCGACCAGGCGAGCGAGCCTGCGGTATCGGCCGAAGCGAACCGGATCAGCCGCGATTACGACGTGCTCAAGAAGAAATACGACGAGCTTCTGCAGGACCGCGAGGAGATGCGCCTGCGCGGACAGGTCGAAAGCGAACGCTCGAGCTTCAAGTTCGACGTGGTCGATCCGCCGACTACTCCGCGCCAGCCCGCCTCGCCCAACCGTCCCTTGCTGCTGTTCGGCGTGCTGTTCGCCGGGCTTGCCGCCGGTGTCGGATCCGCGTTCGCGCTCACCCAGGTGCAAATCGACTTTCGCCACCGCTTCGGGGCTTGAGCGAGCACTCGACCTCCCGGTGGTCGGAACGATTTCCGAGACACTGTCGGACGCCGCGAGGGCGCTGCGGGCGAAGCGAATGAAGATGTTCTACGCCGGCAGCGGAACGCTCGCCGGTCTGTTCGTACTGCTGCTGGGGATCGAATTCGTCCAGCGCGGCATGGTCGCGTGAGGGGGCGGGCGAGATGACCGAACACAGCAAGATCCCGCTTCCCGGCGAGCCCGTCGACGAAACCGCCGGCCCGAGCTCGCTGCTCGAGCGTGCGAGCGGCGCGTTTGGGCTCAACCCCTTCCGCCCGGCGAAGATGCCCGCGCAGCTCGACGAGCCGCGGATGAAGCGGGCGAAAGTGGCGAGGGGCGCGGCCCCGGCGTTCGAAGAACCGCGGGCCGAACCGGAGGCATTGCTTCCCGTCCCGGCACCAACCCGCGAAGCAGCGCCTTCGCGCGTGATCGAGCAGCCGGTCCGCTTCCGGGGTCCGCGTCACGAAGTCGATCGCGACAGGCTTGCGGAGCGCGGCATGATCGTGCCCGAGGTCGGCGCGACTGCGCTTCTCGAGGAATTTCGCATCGTGAAGCGGCAGATCCTCGCGTCCGCTCAAGCCGCCGGCGAAGCGGACGCGCGCCGTGTGCTCATCTGCTCGCCGCACCCGGGCGAGGGCAAGACTTTCTGCGCGATCAATCTCGCCATCGCGATGGCCGGTGAGCGTGACGGCGAAGTGCTGCTCGTCGATGCCGATTTCGCCAAGCCGTCGATCCTCTCGACTTTGGGCCTTCCGAAAGGACCCGGCTTGATGGACGCGCTGGCCGATCCGGCGGTGAAGGTCGAGGACCTGGTCCTGTCGACCGACATTCCCGGGCTGTTCGTGCTCCCTGCCGGAGATCAGACACCGCCGACAGCGAATTTCTTGCCAGCGCGCGCACCGCCGAGGTGCTCGACCGCCTGACCCGCGGCGCGCCCAACCGGATGGTCGTGTTCGACAGTCCTCCGGCGCTGGCTGCCTCTCCCGCCGCCGAGCTCGCCAGACACGTCGGCCAGGCGCTGCTCGTCTGCCGCGCCGATCGCACCGGGCGCAGTGCGCTCGAGGATGCCGTGCAGTTGCTCGGCGCCTGTCCCGACATCAAGCTGCTGCTCAATGCCGCGCACTTCAGCCCGAGCGGACGGAAGTTCGGAACTTACTACGGGTATGGCGAATAAGGCCATGAAAACGCAGTGCAATCCTTCTTGGCGTGTTGGCGGCACTCGCTGCCGTGCCCGCCCATGCGCAGGACCGCGACCGGGGCGAAAGCCGCAAGGCGGCGCGCGTCGCTCCCTATATCGAGGTGAACCAGGTTTTCGCCGCTGAGCTCTCGCCCGGCGACGACACGGTGACCTACACGCAAGTCGCCGCCGGCGTCGACGCGAGCATCCAGGGGCGCCACAACGGCGGATCGGCATCGGTGCGATACGAGCGGACCTTCGGCTACGACAGCAAGGTGTCCGACAGTTCGACGCTGAGCGGCCTCGCGCGCGGCTATGCCACGGTCATCCCGCAGGCGCTGACGGTCGAGGCGGGCGCGCTCGCCACCCGCACGCAAGTAGACGGCAACGGTGGCGGCAGTGCGGTCTCGCCGTACCGCGGTCCGTCGGAGAGCCGCATCTATTCGGCATACGCCGGCCCCACCGTGCACACCTCTGCCGGCGAGGCGGAGATCAACGCCAACTACCGCATCGGGTATACCCGCGCCGAAGCCCCCGATGCGATCGTCTCGGCGCCGGGCGCGGCGCCGGTCGACGTGTTCGACGAAAGCGTGGTGCAGAGCGCCAACGTCCATGTCGGCCTGCGCCCGGGCGCCCCGCTCCCGGTCGGGATAGGGGTCGGCGGCGGCATCTACCAGGAAGACGCCTCCAATCTCGACAGCCGCGTGCGCGATCTGCACTGGCGCGGCGACGTAACCGTACCGGTCGGGCCCAGCCTCGCGCTGGTCGGCGGCGTCGGGTACGAAGACGTCGAGATCTCGAACCGCGACGCGGTGCGCGATACCGCCGGCAATCCGGTGATCGGCGACGATGGCCGCTTCGTGACCGACAAGTCCAGCCCGCGCCAACTCGCCTACGATGTCTCGGGCCTGATCTGGGACGTCGGCGTGATGTGGCGCCCCATCGCGCCGCACCGCGGCAGAGGCGCACGTCGGCAAGCGATACGATTCGACGACATACTACGGCAGCTTCGCCTGGGCGCCCGACGCCCGGACTTCGGTCAACCTCTCGGTCTACGACGGGATCACCGGCTTCGGCGGCCAGCTCACGAACGCGCTCGGCGCGCTGCCGACCGATTTCGCCGCGATCCGCAATCCGGTGACCGGCGACCTGCAGGGCTGCGTCAGCAGCGTCGAGGGAGGCAACTGCCTTACCGGCGTGCTCGGCTCGGTCCGCTCGGCGGTGTTCCGCGGACGCGGCGTCCAGCTGAGCGTTTCCAAGCAGATCGGACGGATGACCGGCGGCTTCGGCGCGGGTTACGACCGGCGCAAGTTCATCGGCGCGCCCGGCACCGTGCTCGCCGCGGCGAACGGCGTCGTCGACGAGAATTACTGGATCGCCAGCTACCTCTCGGGGCAGCTCGGCCCGCGCGACAGCTTCACCGTCAACTCGCGCATCCAGTGGATCAGGAGCGGGTTCGTCGGGGCGGGAGACGCCACCATTCTCGGCGCCGCCGCAGCCTATCGGCGGTACCTTGATCGAAGGGCTGTCGGCGAACGCCGCGGTCAGCGTGGATCGGCTCGACAGCGATGTCGCCGGACAGGACCTCGCCACCGCCGCTGCGCTCCTCGGCCTGCGCTACGACTTCTGACGGCGACCGGAACGGATAACGAGAGAAGAACGATGTTCGACGATTTCTACGGTCTCACCGCTCGGCCCTTCCAGCTGACGCCCGATCCGAATTTCTATTTCGAGAGCGGGACGCACCGCAAGGCGCTGAGCTATCTCGGCTACGGCCTTGCGCAGGGCGAGGGCTTCATCGTCATCACCGGCGAGGTGGGGGCGGGCAAGTCGACGCTCGTCGCGCACCTGATGCGCAAGATCGATCCGGACCAGCTAACCGTGGGCCAGATCGTCACCAGCAACCTCGACGGCGGGGAGATGGTGCTCGCCGCCGCGCAAGCCTTCGGGATCGAGCTCGAGGGCGCCGACAAGACCGCCGCGCTCGGTGCGATCGAGGGGTTCCTGCAGGACGAGGCGCGCGCCGGTCGGCGCTGCCTGCTGGTGGTCGACGAATCGCAGAACCTCAGCGTCGAGGCGCTCGAGGAACTGCGGATGCTGTCGAACTTCCAGCTCGGCGCGCATCCGCTGCTGCAGACGCTGCTGCTCGGCCAGCCCGAATTCAAGCAGGTGCTCGCCGATCACGACCAGCTCGAACAATTGCGTCAACGCGTGATCGCGGCGCACCATCTCGAAGCGATGGAGATCGACGAGATCGAGCCATACGTCGCGCACCGGCTGCAATGCGTCGGCTGGAAGGGCAATCCCGACTTCGACATCGACATCTTCGCCGGGATACACGCGGCGGCGGGCGGCATTCCGCGCCGGATCAACCAGATCATGAGCCGCCTGATGCTGCTCGGCGCGGTCGAACAGCGGGAGCGGATCGACCAGCGGATGCTCGATTCCGTGCTGAACGAAATGGCGAACGAGAACACGCTGCCGGTGCGTGCGAGGAATGACGACACCCGCACCGACGCGCCGCCGGCTCCGGGCCCCGTCAAGCACGCCTTCGCAGCAATCGCCCCGGAAACGCCGCGTGCGGCGCCGTCCGAGAGCAATTTGCGCGAGTTGCTGGCGCAGCGCGACGCCCGCATCGACGAGTTGCAGAAAGCGATCGCCGACCTTGCCCGAAAGCACGAAGCGGCAAACTCCGATCGCGAGTCAGAGGCGAGCGAACGCCTTGCAATGCTGGAAGAGCGGGTGTCCGAACAGGAGGCGCGCCGTCCGCCACGTGTTGAACCTCCTGATCGAATGGTTCGAGGAAGAAACGCCGCGCGCCGCGGCCTGACGAAAGGACTGCCGACATGGCGGCCCCGACCGTCCCCACGCCCAGTATCGTCAACGGTCTCTCGGTAGACGTCGAAGACTGGTTCCAGGTCGGCGCGTTCGAAAGCGTGATCGCGCGCGAGACGTGGGAGCGGCTGCCGCTGCGCGTGTCCGACAACGTGCTGCGCGTGCTCGACCTGTTCGCCGAAGTCGAAGCCAAGGCAACCTTCTTCACCCTTGGCTGGGTCGCCAAGCGCAATCCCGAGCTCATGCGCCGGATCTCCGATGCCGGGCAC
This sequence comes from uncultured Alphaproteobacteria bacterium, assembly GCA_963728375.1. Lineage (GTDB taxonomy): Bacteria > Pseudomonadota > Alphaproteobacteria > Sphingomonadales > Sphingomonadaceae > Tsuneonella. The sequence continues at coordinate 243,214 of CAVSJL010000001.1, read as the reverse complement.
GAGATCGCGAGCCACGGCTGGGACCATGCCCGTGTCCACACGCTCGACCGGAAGAGCTTCGGCCAGGACATTGCCCGCGCGCGAATGATGCTCGAGGACGTGACCGGGGTGCAGGTGACCGGTTACCGCGCGCCCAGCTTCTCGATCGACCAGCGAACGCCGTGGGCTTACATGGAACTGGCCGAGCAGGGCTATGCCTACAGCTCGTCCGTCGCGCCGATCGCGCACGATCACTACGGCTGGCGCGAGGCACCGCGCTTTGCATTCAACCCGCTGCCCTGGAGCGAGCTGGTCGAGATCCCGGTCACCACCGCGATGCTCGGCGGCAAGCGCGTTGCGGCGGGCGGGGGCGGGTTCTTCCGCGTGCTGCCCTATGCCTTCAGCCGCTGGGCGATCCGGCAGGTCAACCGCACGGAGGGCCGTCCGGCGGTATTCTACTTCCACCCTTGGGAAGTCGATCCCGACCAGCCGCGGGTGCCGGACGCATCCATGCGGTCGAAGCTGCGCCACTACACCAACCTCGAGAAGATGGCCGGCAAGCTGCGCGAACTGGTCCACGAGTTCCAGTGGGGCCGCATGGACATGCTCGCCCACCGGGAGGCCGGCCGCGCAACGAGCCTTGCGGCATGAACGCGCCCTTCGCTCATGCGGGCGAGACGGTCGCGATCGCCGACTTGTCCGATCCGGGCGAGGTGACGCGGATCGAACGGTTCGTCGCAGATGCCGGCGGCACGCCGTTTCACCGCCCGGCGTGGCTCCACGCGGTGGAGAAAGGGACGGGTCAGCGCGCGCTCGGCCTGCTTGCGGACAGGGACGGCATGATCACCGGCTGGTTGCCGCTGACCGAAGTGCACTCGCCGCTGTTCCCCCGCGCACTCGTCTCGAGCGGGTTTGGGGTTGGCGGTGGGCCGCTGGCATCGCGTATGGCGACCGGCCTCCGCCTGTGCGCCGCGGCGTGCGAACTGGCGACGCGGCGCGCGTGCGCCTCGGTCGAACTGCGAGGAGGCGAAGCGCCAGGCGAGTGGCTCGTTCGCACCGATAGCCACGCCGGGTTCGTGGGGCCCCTGGCCGCGGATGACGAGGCGCAACTCCTCGCCATACCGCGCAAGCAGCGCGCCGAAGTCCGCAAGGGGCTGGCCAACGACTTCACGGTCGAGATCGGCACGTCCGAGCGCGACCGGTCGGCGCACTACGGGGTCTATGCCGAGAGCGTCCGCAATCTCGGCACGCCGGTATTTCCGCGCAGCCTGTTCGACGCCGTGCTCGATGCGATCGATGCCGACATCCTGACGCTGCGGCTCGAAGGCGTTCCGATCGCCAGCGTGCTGAGCCTGTACCACGCCGGCGCGGTGATGCCGTACTGGGGCGGCGGCACCTACGCCGCGCGCGCCACCCGTGCCAACGAGCGGATGTATTTCGAACTGATGCGCCATGCCCGCGAGCGCGGCTGCGAGACGTTCGATTTCGGGCGTTCGAAAGTCGGCAGCGGCGCCTTCGCCTACAAGAAGAACTGGGGCTTCGAGCCGCAACCGCTCGCTTATGCGACGTGGACCGCCACGGACACGGAAGCGCGCGACGTCGATCCGACGAGCGAGGCTTACTCCGCAAAGATCGCGCTGTGGAAGCGCCTGCCGCTCCCGGTCGCCAACCGCCTCGGGCCGCCGATCGCACGGGGCCTTGCGTGATGGGAGAAACGCTGTTCATCGCGCACCGGATCCCGTTTCCGCCCGACCGCGGGGACAAGATCCGTTCGCATCATTTGCTGAAGGCGCTAGCGTCCCTCGGTCCCGTCCACGTCGCGACTTTGGGCGAGACCGCCGCCGATTTTGCCGCCGAGCCGCTGCTGGCCGAAGTCGCGGCGACACATTGCCTCGCCCGGCGCCCGATGAACCTGCCGCTGGCGGGCGTTCGGGCGATGCTGGCGCGCAAGCCGGTGAGCCTGACCGCCTTCGACAGCGGGGTCCTACGTCGCTGGATCGCCCGCACGCTGGCCGAACGTCCGATCGACACGATCTTCGTCTTCTCCGGCCAGATGGGACAATATGTGCCTGCGGGCTTCACGGGGCGGGTGATCGTCGACTTGTGCGACGTCGATTCGGCCAAGTTCGAGGCTTATGGCCGCGACCGGGGCGGTGCGCGCGGATGGATCGACGCCCGTGAAGCGCAGCTGCTGGCTGCCGAAGAGGCGCGACTCGTGGCCCGCGCCGATACGACCTTGCTCGTCAGCGAGGCGGAGGCGGACTTGCTGCGAAACCGCGTGCGGGTGCCGGGCGCCGACATTCGCGCAGTCGGCAACGGTATCGACAGCGCGTTCTTCGACCCGGGCGTCACGCAGCCTCACCCCGCGCTTCTCTCGCAGGCAGGCCCGCATTTCGTGTTCACCGGGCAGATGGACTATCCGCCCAACGTCGCCGCGGTTGTCCGGGCAGCGCGCTCGATCATGCCGCTGGTGCGCGATCGGCATCCGCAGGCCCGCTTCCACGTGGTCGGCCGCGCGCCCTCGGGCGAAGTGCGGGCGCTCGATGGAGCGAACGGCACGCAAGTGTGGGGCGAAGTACCGGATGTGCGGCCGTTCCTTGCCGCCGCCGACGCGGTGCTTGCGCCACTCGCGATCGCGCGCGGGGTGCAGAACAAGGTGCTCGAGGCGATGGCCATGGCGCGCCCGGTGGTTCTGTCGCCCGAGGCGGCGACCGGCATCGGCGCAAGCGATGGCGTGCATTTTGCGATCGGCGCGACCGACAAGTCGCTCGCCGATGAACTTCTCGCGCTCCTTGCCGATCGGCCTCGCGCGGCAATGATGGGCAGCGCCGCGCGCCGCTTCGTCGTCTCCGAAAAGAGCTGGCAGGCCACGCTCGCGCCGCTCGCCGGATTGCTCGGCAATGCACGGGCAACGCGCGATGCTGCCTGAACTTGCCTCCGCGCCGCGGGTGGCGCCCTCGGCCTGGGGCACCGCGCTGACCCGGCTCGCCGCAGTCTGGGGCGGGCTGTTCGGGCTGACTTTCCGCGAATGGCGCGAGATGGCCCACCAGTGGTGGGACATCGATACTTACACCCACATCCTGCTCATACTGCCGGTTCTCGGCTGGCTGGTCTGGCTCCGGCGCGAGGAACTGGCAAAGATCGTGCCGCAAGTCTGGACCCCGGGCCTGGCGTGGCTGGCAGCCGGTCTTTGCCTCTGTCTCGCAGGGCGCGCGGCCGACGTGAACCTGTTCGCGCAAGCCGGGGTCATCATGGCATTCCAGGGCGCGGCGATCGCGCTGCTCGGCCTGCGGGCGGCGCTGGTCCTTGCCTTTCCATTGATCTTCGCGGGCTTCCTCGTTCCCTTCGGCGACGAGATCATCGCGCCGCTCCAGCACGTGACGGCGAAGCTCGCGGTCGCGCTTACCCACCTGTCGGGCGTGCCCGCGGTGATCGAGGGGCTCACGATCGACACGCCGGGCGGCAAGTTTCTCGTCGCGGAGGAATGTTCGGGGGTGAAATTCCTGATCGCGATGGTCGCGCTGACGACGCTCGCGGCATGGACCGGTTTTCGGCGACTGGCGACCGCGGGTCCTGCTGGTGGCAGGCGCGGCCCTGGTCTCGATCGTCGCCAATGCGGTGCGCGCCTGGGGGACGATCTTCGTCGCGCAGTGGGTCGGCGCAGAGCGGGCGGGGGGTTTCGACCACATCGTCTACGGCTGGGTATTCTTCGCGCTCGTCATCGCGTTGGTGCTCGGTATCGCCTGGCGGCATTTCGACCGCGATCCGGCGGAAGCGGGGCTGTCCGCGGAAGAGGCGGCTGCTCATCCGCTTGCGCGATTCGAGCGACTGGCCATTGCGCCGCATGGCGCGCTCGCCGTCATCGCTGCGTTTGCGATCGGCTTTGCCGTGCTCGCGCTCCTCGTCTAGGCACGCCGCCGATGTGCGGGATTGCGGGGATATTCCATTGCGGCACGCCCAAGCCGGTCGATCCGGCAAGGGTGAAGGCGATGACCGATGCGCTGGCGCATCGCGGGCCGGACGGGGAGGGCGTGTGGACCGCGCCCGGGGTCGCGCTCGGGCACAGGCGGCTGTCGATCATCGATCTTGCCGGGTCGCCTCAGCCGATGGCCAGCGCAGACGGTCGCGCGATGATCGTGTTCAACGGCGAAATATACAATTTCAGGGAGTTGCGGCGCGAACTTGAGAGCTCGGGTGCACTCTTTCGCACCGATGGCGATACCGAGACGATCCTCGCCGCGTGGCAAAAATGGGGGCCGGACTGTCTGTCGCGGCTCCACGGAATGTTCGCCTTCGCGCTCTACGACCTCGAAAAGCGCACGCTGTTCCTCGCCCGCGACCGGCTGGGCGTGAAGCCGCTCTACACCGCGATGCTGAGCGACGGCAGCCTCGCCTTCGCGTCCGAGCTCAAGGGCCTGCTCGCCCACCCGTTGCTGCGGCGCGAGGTCGATCCCCTCGCGGTCGAGGATTACCTGACCTGGGGCTACGTGCCCGATCACCGCTCGATGCTCAAAGGCGTCGGCAAGCTGCCCGCGGCGCATTACCGGCTGCTCAGGCACGACGCTCCGCCTGCCGCGCCGGTGCGCTGGTGGGACGTCAGTTTTGCCGATCGTCGCCGCGAGAGTGCCGCCGACCTCGAAGCGGAACTCCTGTTCCGCCTGCGCGAGGCGGTGTCGAGCCGGATGGTCGCCGACGTGCCGCTTGGCGCATTCCTTTCGGGCGGGGTCGACAGTTCGAGCGTCGTCGCGCTGATGGCGGAAAGCTCGCGCGAGCCGGTGCGCACCTGTTCCATCGGTTTCGACGAATCCGCGCTGGATGAGACGAATTATGCACGCGAAGTGGCGATGAAATTCATCACCGACCACCGCGAGCGGATCGTCGCCAGCGACGACTTCGCCGAGATCGGACGGCTGGCCGCGATGTTCGACGAACCATTCGCAGACGCCTCCGCGCTACCGACCTGGCGCGTCTGCCAGCTCGCCCGCGAGACGGTAACCGTGGCGCTGTCGGGCGACGGCGCGGACGAGGCTTTCGCCGGATACCGACGCCACCGCTTTCACGCGGCCGAGGAGCGGGCGAGGGCGGTGCTGCCACCGCGCCTGCGGAGCGCGACGTTTGGTGCCCTCGGCGCGCTCTGGCCCAAGGCCGACTGGGCGCCGCGTCCCCTGCGCGCGAAGGCAACCTTCCAGTCGCTCGCGGCGAGCGGAGAAGAGGGATATGCGCGAGCGCTCGCCGTCACGCCGCATGAACTTCGCGCCCGGCTCTATTCGGCACAAATGCGCCGCGATCTGGGCGATTATCGGGCCGAACAGCCGCTGATCGATCTCATGCGCGGTGCTCCCGCTCGCTCGGGCCTCGATCGCGCACAATACGCGGACCTCACGTTCTGGCTGCCCGGCGACATCCTGACCAAGGTGGATCGCACCAGCATGGCCGTCAGCCTCGAGGCGCGCGAGCCACTGCTCGACCACCGGCTGATCGAATTCGCCGCTGCACTGCCCGAGCGACTGCGAATCCGCGGCGGGCAGGGCAAGTGGCTGCTCAAGCACGCGATGGAGCGGTACCTTCCGAACGAGGTGCTTTACCGGCCCAAGCAGGGGTTCGTGACGCCGATCGCGCAGTGGCTGCGCGGGCCGCTCGCGAGTGAGGCGCGAAGCATCGGCCGAGGTGCGACGCTTGCACGTACCGGATGGTTCGATGGCGAGCGCATCGCCGCGATGGCCGAAGCGCACATCTCCGGGCGCTCCGACCATTCGCGGCTGTTGTGGCAGTTGTTGATGCTCGACCGCTCGCTGGCGGCCCTCAAGATCGGCTAGCGTCAGAAATCATCGAGAGTCGACGAGGACGAGTTCGGCGTCCTCGATCGCTTCCACCTCGATCGCCTGCTCGCCGGTGATCGCCACGCCGTCGCGCGCTGCGGCTTCCTGGCCGTTGACGCGGTAGCGGCCGTCGACCGCCACAAGGTACTGGTGGCGCGAGGGATCGGCGTCGAACCGCACCGTCTCCCCAGCCTTGAGCGAAGTCGCCAGGACCTTGGCATCGGCACGGATTGGCAGGGCGTCGTCGGCCTCCGGCGTGCCGCTGGCGAGGACGGTCCAGGCACCCGACCGATTGTCTTGCGGGAACTCGCGCGTGCCCCAGCTCGGCTGCTCGCCGGCACGATCGGGAATGATCCAGAGCTGGAAAAGGTCGGTCTTCTCGTCCTCGAGATTGAATTCGGCGTGGGTGATCCCCGTGCCGGCGCTCATCACCTGCACATCGCCCGCGACGGTGCGGCCCTTGTTGCCGAGCGAATCCTGGTGGCTGATCGCGCCCGAGTGAACGAAGGTGACGATTTCCATGTCCCGGTGCGGGTGAGGCGGAAAACCGCTCTTCGCGTCGATCCGGTCGTCGTTCCACACCCGCAGGTGGCCCCAGCCCATGCGGTCGGGGTCATGGTAGTCGGCGAAGCTGAAGTGGAAGCGGGTGTCGAGCCACCCATGATTGCGATGCGCGAGGCTGTCGCGCGAACGAACGTCGATCATTTCATTAGCCTACCTCGGCGGGGAGTTGCCGCCGGAATGCCGTCAATGTGGTGCCGCTGCGCGGCCGGTTCAACCCTCCACACCGTGGCCGTGCGCCATGTAGTCGGCGCTCTGCATTTCCTCGAGCCGGCTGACCGTGCGGGCGAACTCGAAAGCGCCATCGCCTTCAGTGTAGAGCTCGTCGGGTTCGGCTGCGGCGGTGACGAACAGCTTCACGTTGTTTTCGTAGAGCGCGTCGATCAGCTTTGTGAAACGGATCGCCTCGTTGCGGTTGTCGGCGCCCATTCTGGGCACGCCGACGAGGATGACCGTGTGATAGACCTGCGCAATGGCGAGGTAATCCGCCGCGCCGCGGTTCTCTCCGCACAAACGCTTGAAGCTGAAAACGGCGACGCCCTTGAGGCTCTTGGGCACGTGCAGCTTTCGGCCGCCGCCCAGATCGAGTTCGGCGCTCGGCACGTTGGCTGCATCTTCCGGCTTGTAGTCCGTGAGACGGAAGAACGCCTCGCGCACCTGCGCAGTCGCTTCGTCGCCGAGCGGGCTGTGCCAGGTCTCGATTCCCGCCAATCGGTCGAGCCGGTAGTCCGTCGGTCCGTCAAGCGGGACGACGTCGAGCCGTTCCTCTACCAGCGCAATGAAGGGCAGGAACAGCGAGCGGTTGAGCCCGTCCTTGTAAAGGTCATGCGGGGGGCGATTGCTGGTGGTGACGACGGTCACCCCCTCCTCGACGATCAGAGCGGTGAACAGCCGCGCCATGATCGCGGCATCGGCGGTGTTGTTGACCACCATCTCGTCGAACGCGAGACAGCGCACGTCCTTCGCAATCCGCGCTGCGACGGGAGCCATCGGATCGCCGGCCTCGCGTGCGCGCTCCTCGCGGATCATTCCATCCACCTCGAGCATGAAGGCGTGGAAGTGGACCCGGCGTTTCTCCGCGATCGAGAGCGTGTCGACGAAAAGGTCCATCAGCATCGACTTGCCGCGCCCGACGCCGCCCCACATGTAGACACCGCGCGGAGAGGCGTTCTTCCGGGCGAACCACTGAGAGAACAGGCCGCCGGGCTTGTCCGCTTCGAGTTCGCGTTCGAGACTGGCGAGGCGTTCGGCGGCACGGCGCTGGTCGGGGTCAGGCTTGAGTTCTCCCGCCGCGATCAGTCGCTCGTAGCGAGCGAGCAGGCCGCTCATGCCTTGGTCGCGGGGGTCGGGCGCGGCTTCATCTTCCGCACGATCCCGGAGAACGAAGCGACCGCGTCGTCCTCCTGCACGACCTCTCCGCGAACGAACACCAGACTGCCGGTTTCTCGGACGATCTGGCACACCGCGTCGAGCGGCCGTTTCGGATCGCCTGCGCCGACGAACTGGGTCGAAAGTTCGATCGTCACCGAAGGGCCCGCATTGCCGGTCCCGATCGTGTGCATCGTGGTGAACAGCGAGATGTCGATCAGCGACAGCGTGACCGCGCCGTGGATCATTCCCTGCAAGTTTTCGTGCCGCCGCTCGGGGAACATCCGCAGCCGGCTGCGCCCGTCTTCATCGACGCGAGTGACGAGCTTGCCCATCACCGCGCCGTTGAACAGCGTCTGGTCCTTGAGGTTCCAGTGCCGCCAACCCGGGTTTTCCGGGTCCGGGCCATGCTCGAAAACGTCGTCCCGGCGTGCCATCAATTCCGAGCCAGTCGTCAGAGTCGCCGCTCGGTTTCCATCTTCTTGATTTCGGCGATCGCCTTCGCCGGGCTCAATCCCTTGGGGCAGACATTCGCGCAGTTCATGATCGTATGGCAGCGATAGAGACGGAAAGGGTCCTCGAGATCGTCAAGCCGCTCTCCAGTCATTTCGTCGCGGCTGTCGGCGAGCCAGCGATAGGCCTGCAGCAGGATGGCCGGGCCGAGGAAGCGATCGGAATTCCACCAGTAGCTCGGGCACGCGGTCGAGCAGCAGGCGCACAGGATGCACTCGTAAAGACCGTCGAGCTTTTCGCGCTGGGCGGGGGTCTGCAACCGCTCCTTGCCGCTAGGGGTCGGGCTGACGGTCTGCAGCCAGGGCCGGATGCTGGCGTACTGCGCGTAGAAATCGGTGAAGTCGGGAACGAGATCCTTGATCACCTGCATTGCCGGTAGCGGCGTGATGCGCACTTCGCCCTTCAGGTCCTCGATCGCGGTGGTGCAGGCGAGGCCGTTTTTGCCGTCCATGTTCATCGCGCAGCTGCCACAGATGCCTTCGCGGCACGAACGGCGGAAAGTGAGTGTCGGGTCGATCTCGTTCTTGATCTTGATCAGCGCGTCGAGGACCATCGGTCCGCAATCGTCGAGGTCGATTTCGAACGTGTCGTATCGAGGATTTTCACCGCTGTCGGGATCGAAGCGATAGATCCTGAACTTGCGGACGCGCCCGGCACCGTCGGCGGTATGACTGCGGCCCTTGCCGGTGATCCTGGAATTCTTGGGAAGGGTGAAAGTGGCCATGGGTGCGCGAGGTCCTCGGGTGGGATACGTGCCTCCCATCTAGCGCTTCATCGGGCGAGAGCAAGGGCAGAGGCTGGGCTGTGCCGGTCACGCGCGCACGTGCGGCACGCTTTCCATTGGAGGCGTTTGCCACTAGGGGCGCGCTGCCGATGACCACGTCCGACGACATTCCCGAAAAGATCGACAATACCCGGGTCGCCCGCGACCTGGGGGTATCGTCGCTCGCCCGGCTGGCGGGCGTGATCGAGGTCATCGCCCAGCCGCTTTACGTACTCATGTACGGCCTCGCCTCGTTCGGGCTCTACGCCGTGCTCTGGAGCATCGTGAACCTGGTCGAGAACTTCGCCGACCTTGGCATGACGAGCGCGATGCAGCGCACCGTGCCGCAGGCCGCTAGCCGACGCGAAGAAGCGCATGCGTTTCGCGCGGCGCTGATCCTGGGCGTCCTGCCATGCCTGGCGATCGCGATCGGCGCCGTGCTGTTCGCGCCTGAAGTTGCACACATGTTCAACGCGTCGCCCGCGGACGAGGATCGGCTCGAAGCCGCCATTCGTATCTTCGCGTGGGCCCTGCCTTTGTGGGCTTTCGTCGAGATCGCTACCTCGTCGTTGCGCGCGCAGCGGGTGTTCGGGCCGGAAATCCGCCTGCGGGTGTTCTGGGAACAGATCATCAGGGTGATTTGTGCGGCCGGCTTTTGGCTGCTTGGCTGGGGTTTCCTTGGTCTGCTCGTTGCGCATCTGATTTCGCTTGGCATCACCGCCATTCTCGCCGCGCGGCTGGCGCTGCGGTATTTCAGCACGAGGGACCTGATCTGGGGGAGGGCCGATGGGCCGATCTTCTGGGAAACCGCGCGCGCCGGTCTGGCGATCATGCCGGCTAATCTTTCGCAGCGCTTCTATAGCGACGGGGGAGTGATCGCGCTCAACTGGATCCTGCCCGGAGCTTCGGGCGCGGTCGCAGCGGGGCTGTTCACGATTGCTCGCAAGATCTCGAGCCTGATCCAGGCGATCCGGCTCGCTTTCGCCTACGTGCTGGCGCCCTTGGCATCGGCACTTTCGCGCGGGGCGCGCGACGAAGTGCAGACGATCTACGGCTTTGCCACCGGTGTATTGATCGCGATCGCGCTGCCTGCGGGAATGGTGCTCGCCGCGGCCGCGCCCGCGGTGCTGTCGTTGTTCGGCAAGCAGGCGGACCCGGCGGTTCCGGCGGTGATGATCCTCGTCGGGTCGCGTATCGTCGAGGCGATGGCTGGCGCCGCGCAACCGATCCAGCAGGTTATCTCGAGCTACCGCGCGCAGCTCGTCGCGGCGAATACGGGGATGATCGTCGCGGTGCTTGTGGGGTGGCTCCTGCTTCCCGAATGGGGACTGACCGGGATGGCGATCGCGGTGACCGCCGGACTGGTCACCGGGGCCGTCCTGCCGGTCATCCAGATGTGGTTCGACGAGGGATTGAAGCCGTTCACCGACCATTCCGCGAGGACGATCGGGGTGTCGGTCGCGGTGGCGATCGGGGGCGCGACGCTGGGCTGGCTCGCAAACCTGCTGCCAGACCTTGTCTCCGTTCCGCTGACGATCGTGCTCATGCTCGCTTCGACATGGGTCGCCTGCCGCTTCGCGCTGCCACGTGAGGACCTGCTGGCGCTCGGCAAGCTCGGTCGCGTGCTCCGCCTTGTGTAGTTTCGCGCCCTGCACCCTTTCCTAGCCAGCGAAAACGGCTAGAGGGCGTCGACAAGAGGGGCGGCGCGGCTCGCCAGGCAGACGGACACTACGATGTATCAGCACGAACTGGCGCGAAGCGGCAAATTCCTCTTCGTTATCCGCGGAGCCTATATCTACGCAACGATCGCCGGAGCGATCGCGATCATGTGGGTTTATCGCGACCTTGGCCCCTTCGCCGGGGAAGCGGCGGACCGCGCGTGGTTCGCTGCGGGTATCGCGATCGCCGCCCTGGGGGCGATAATCCGCATTTTCACGAGCGGCTGGGCGGCACTAGGCACATCGGGCCGCGTCAAGACCGCGGCCGAAGCGGCCGAACTCAACACCACCGGACCCTATTCGCTGGTACGCAACCCGCTCTATGTCGGGCGGATCGTCAATTATACCGGAATGGCGATGCTCAGCGGAAGTTGGGCCTTCGCTGCCATCGTGCTGCTCCTCTCCATCCTGATCTACGAGCGCGTTTCGATCTACGAGGAGGAATTCCTTCGCGGAAAGTTTGGACAGGCGCACGCCGACTGGGCGAAGGACGTGCCCGCTCTGCTCCCTCGCGTTCATGGATGGGTGAGGCCAAAGTACAAGTTCTGGTGGAAGCGCATGATCTGGCGCGAACGACAGAAGGTGTTTCTCCTGGCAACCTCGATTGCCGGCACCTTGTTCGCGTATCACGGTTTCGAACTTGACGCCGTGCCGGCCGATCGGATGTGGGTCCTGCAAGGATGGCTGGTCGTCGCCGGGCTGTTCCTGCTCACCGAAGTTGGCTCGTGGACCGGCTACTACAAGGACATGCGGTGAGCGACGACCAGCGGCTAGCGCCGCTGATTGCAATCATCGGCGCCGACGGTTCGGGCAAGACGACCCTGGCAAGAGATCTGGCCGCCGAGATCGGTCGCGCGCGTCCGACCGAGTACGTCTATCTGGGCCTGGGTTCGGGCCCGATCGGCCACAAGATTGCGGAGCTGCCGGTGATCGGCCCGTTGGCCGCAGCGCTGATCGAGCGGCGCGCCGGGCGCACCCGCGACCCCAAGGACAAAATTCCCGGGCTGCTCACTGCACTCGTCGTTTACTGGTTTTCGCGCAAGCGCATGGCGCGTTTCGAGGCGATGATGGATCTGCGGCGGCGGGGCATCGTGGTCATCACCGACCGTTATCCGCAAATCGAGGTGGCGGGCTTTTACGACGGCCCCGGGCTGTCGGCGGCACGGGCCGATAGCGCCCTGGTTCGCTCGCTCGCTGCACGCGAGGCACGGCTCTACGCCCGGATGGCCCGGCACGTACCCACGCTGGTTCTGCGGCTCAACGTGGATGCCGACACCGCGCTCGCGCGCAAGCCCGAACACGGGCGGGAACTGGTCGAAAGGAAGATCGCGATTACCCCGCGGCTGACCTTCGGCGGTGCCCGCATCGAAGAGATCGATGCGACGATGAACTATGCTGCCGAGCGCGCACTGGCGCGCCGGTTGATCGATCAGGTGCTGGCGGCGGCCTGACGGTCCGAGAGGATCGCCTCGATAACCGGAATGTCGGCCGGCTTGTCGGCGTCGATGCAGGCTTCTGCGGCGTCCATGGGAACTACCTTTCCCTCTAGCCCGAAGCGCGCGGCTACCCGATCGGCGAATGTGTGAATGTCGATCATCCGCAGCGCAGCACCGAGAAGGAGCACGGGTCCGAACGCACCGATCAGCTTGCGCCCCTTCTTGCGGTCCTGCTCGAGCGTGCGCCAGAATTCGACCAGCGGCAGCGCCTGCGGCCCATCGATGCGAAACAGGTTTGCCCCCGACCACGCGCCGCCTCGGAAGCGCAGCCAGGTCCGCTGCGTCGAGAACCCGGCCTGTGCCAGCTTATTGCGCTCGACGAGACCGACAGCGATGTCCGCTCCCGTTCCATCCGCAAGGAACTGCTCGACCATCGCACAGGTCAGAAGAACATTGTCGGCGGTAGTGACGAGGAGAGGACCACCGGCGCCCTTCAGCGAATGCGCAACCGCATCTGCGATGGAGCCGTCCGCGCTGCGCCACTCAACCGCTTCGGCGACGTTGGGCGATTTCAGGGTTGGTTGCCAGCGGGACGGTATCCTGGGCAACAACGGTCACGGAACCGACCGCAGGCGAGTTCGCAAGCGCCTCCAGGACGTGCGCGAGCATAGGCTTGCCCGCAACCGGTAACAATGCCTTGCTAGGCAATCCCGTGCCCGCCAGCAGCGGGTCGGACCCGGGGCGCGAGCCTGCCAGGACGAGGGCGGATATGGGCTTTGTCACGCCCGCGCACTTGCCTGATTGCCTGCGGTTGTGCCAGCGCTAGAATGGTCCTGCGGTCGCGCGCGATGACGGAGGCCTGATGGGACTGCGTAGCTGGTACGATGGCCACGTAATGCCGCGGCTGATCACCTTGGCCTGCGGACAGAAACCCATTGCGCGGCTACGGGCCGAGGTCGTCCCGCTGGCCGACGGCAGTGTTCTCGAGGTCGGCTGTGGCGGCGGCCTGAACCAGCCATTTTACGACGCGGGCAAGATCACCGCATTCTCGGGTTTCGATCCGAGCGAACCGCTGCTCGACGGCGCCCGCCGCGCGGCACGGAGCAAGGGCTGGTCCGCCGATATCCGGCTCGGTGTAGCAGAGGACATCCCGTTTCCGGCGTCGAGCTTCGATACGGTCGTGTGCACTTACACGCTGTGCTCGGTCGCCGATCATTCGCAGGCGATCGCCGAGATGCGGCGTGTCCTCAAACCGGGAGGAAAGCTGCTCTTCCTTGAGCATGGCCGGGCGCCCGACGCGAACGTCGAGAAATGGCAACACCGGGTCGAGCCGGTATGGAAGCCGCTTGCGGGCGGATGTCACCTGACCCGGCAGGTGGGAGCTGCGCTACGCGGGGGCGGCATGGCGGTCGAGCCGCTGGGGCAGGGCTACCTCGAAAAGGCGCCGAAGATCATGGGGTGGATGGAGTGGGGCGTCGCCCGCAAGTCGGGAGTATAGTCACTAGAACGCGCGCACGCCGCCGATCGGCAAAGTCCAGGCGTTGGCCTCACCGAACTGCTGCTCCAGGGCCGCGCGACGGAATCGCTCGGGGGCCTCGAACGGATCTTCGGGCGTCAGCATCACCGTGCCCCAGTGCATGCCCACTGCGGCAGAAGCGCGCAGGTCGCGGGCGATGCCGATCGCTTCTTCAGGAGTTGCGTGGCTCGCCTGCATGATCGATCGCGGTTCGTAAGCGCCAATGCCGACGATCGCCAAGTCGAAGGGGCCTGCACGGTCCCCGATTTCGCGAAAGACCCCGCCCGGTGCCGTGTCTCCGCCGAACCAGACGTTGCGATCCGGAGACCGGAACCCGAAGCTGGCCCAGAGGGTCTTATTCCGATCGAACAATCCACGACCCGAGAAATGAACCGCAGGCAGGCAAGCGACGGAGAGCTCGCCGTTTGACCATTCGTCCCACCAGTCCAGCTCGATCACTTCGCGATATCCGCACCGGCGCATGAGCGGCGCGACGCCGAGTGGACAGACGACCGGGGTCTCGGCTCGCCAGCGATACGCCTTGAGCGCGGCCACATCGATATGGTCGTAATGATTGTGGCTGATCGCGATGAGGTCGATACGAGGCAAGTCCTCTGCGCGTAGGGCTGCCGGGATGAACCGCTTGGGTCCGAAGCCGAGCGGCCCGGCGGTTTCACCGAGATAGGGGTCGGTAAGGATAAGTTGACCCGCCATCCGCAGAGCGAAACAGGCATGACCTAGCCAGGCCAGTTCGTTCTCCCTGAGTGCTTCGAGGTCGGGCGGGACTTCAGCCACGTGGCCGGCGGGGATCGGCGGGAGTTTTGCGCGCCGCATATCGACCAGCAGAAACCTGAGGAAGTCACGCAGGGTCGCGCTCTGGCGCGGGCTGCCGGGGGGATTGCGAAAGCCGCCGCCCGACCGGTGGTGGTCCGGGAGGCCGGCGGCGGCTTCGCTGGTCTTCATCTCGCCTGCGGCGTCACTCGCCGAAGGTGCGCTGCCACCATCCGCCGCGCTTGGCGGGCCTGGCTTCATCCTCGCTGGCGCCGTTGGTATCGTTGGCCGGTGCCTGCTCTTCGGCAGGAGCGGTCACGGGATCGGCGCTGACAGCTTCGTCCGCCTTCGGCTTCTTCGCGCGGGTGCGTTTGGGCTTGGCGGGCTTTTCCTCAGCCGGAGTGTCGTCGGCGGGGACCGCTTCGGTAACGGCCTCGGCGTCGGTCTTCTTCTTGCGGGTGCGCTTGGGCCTCGCCGGAGCTGCCTCCGCTGCCGGAGCTTCTTCGGCTGCCGGTTCCGACACAACCTCGGCCGGCGCTTCGGTGTCCGCCTTTTTCCGGCGCGAGCGCCTTGGCTTCGCCGGCTTCTCGTCGGCGGCCGCCTCGGCAGTCTGCGGAGTGTCTTCAGGCCCGGCTACGACCGACATGCTCTCCTCCACGGTATCGCCTACCGCGTGCTCGAGCTTCTCGGCTTCGTCCTGCGTCACGGCGTTGTCGCCGTCACCCTTGCCGCGGCCGCGCCGACGGCGTCCGCCGCGACGACGGCGCTTCTTCGGCCGGTCCTCGTCATTGCCTTCGTCTTCAGACCCACTGTGTTCGGTGCGCTCGTCCTCATCGTCGTCGTTCGCTTCCGAGTCGGAGGAGCTCTCCTCGTCGTCTCGATCTCGCCGGTTGCGCCCGCCGCGCCGCCGGCGCCGCTTGCGCCCACTGCCATCGTCGTCGCCGTCGCGGCGACCGCGTGTGCCCCGGTCGTCCTCGTTCTCGTCCTCGTGGCTGTCATCGCCTTCGTCAATGTCGTCATCAACCGGTTCGTCGTCATCGACGATCGGCTCGAACTTGGGCGCGCTGGTCGGACGCGGGCCACTGCTGGCGACGCGCATCTTGGCGCCTTCGTCTTCACCTTCCGGCAGAACCTCGACCGTGACGCCGTAGCGATCCTCGATTTCGGCGAGGTCCGAGCGCTTCGAATTGAGCAGGTATACCGCCGCCTCGGTCGAAGCGTAGAGCGTGATCGTGTTGCCCTTGCCCTTGGCCGCTTCGTCCTCGATCTGGCGCAGCGCAGACAGGCCGGCCGACGAGGCGGTGCGGACAAGGCCCGTTCCATCGCAGTGCGGGCATTCGCGGGTGGTCGCCTCGAGAACGCCGGTGCGCAGACGCTGGCGGCTCATCTCCATCAGGCCGAAGCCCGAGATGCGACCCACCTGAATCCGTGCCCGGTCGTTCTTGAGGGCATCCTTCATGCACTTCTCGACCTTACGGATGTTGTTGTTGTACTCCATGTCGATGAAGTCGATCACGACGAGCCCGGCCATGTCGCGCAGGCGAAGCTGACGGGCGATCTCGCGCGCCGCCTCGAGATTGGTGGCCAGCGCGGTCTGCTCGATCCCGTGCTCCTTGGTCGAGCGGCCCGAGTTGATGTCGATCGAGACCAGTGCCTCGGTCGGGTTGATCACGAGGTAACCACCGCTCTTGAGCTGGACGACCGGGTCGTACATCGCGCGCAGCTGGTCCTCGGCGCCATAGCGCTGGAACAGCGGTACGGGGTCCGAATAGGCCTTCACCCGGCGTGCGTGGCTCGGCATCAGGAGCTTCATGAACTCCTTGGCCGACTTGTAGCCCGCCTCGCCCTCGACGACGACTTCCTCGATTTCCTTGTTGTAGATGTCGCGGATTGCCCGCTTGATGAGGTCACTGTCCGAATGGATCAGCGCGGGTGCGGTGCTCTTGAGCGTTTTCTCGCGGATTTCGTCCCACAAGCGGGCGAGATAGTCGAAGTCGCGCTTGATTTCCGGCTTGGTGCGCGAAAGGCCGGCGGTGCGCACGATGAGGCCCATCGACTTGGGCAGCGAAAGGTCGCTGACGATGGTCTTCAAACGCTTGCGGTCGGCGGCCGAGCTGATCTTGCGGCTGATGCCCCCGCCGTGGCTCGAATTCGGCATGAGGACGCAGTAGCGGCCGGCCAGGCTGAGGTACGTGGTGAGTGCCGCGCCCTTGTTGCCGCGCTCTTCCTTTACGACCTGGACGAGCAGGACCTGGCGGCGCTGGATGACGTCCTGGATCTTGTAGCGGCGACGCAGCGCCATGCGCTTGGCGCGCACTTCGTCGACTTCCTTGGCGCGGCTGCGATTGCCACCCTTACCCTGGCGACGTCCACGGCCGCGGCCCCGGCCGCGTGGCTGGTCGTCTTCGTCGGATTCCGAATCCTCGCCGTCGTCCCTGTCGACATGGCCATCCTCGATCGTGGCGACGTCGTCCTTTTCCGACGTGTCGATTTCCTCGACCCCGTCCTCGGCGATTTCCTCGACCAGCGATTCGCCGGTTTCGTCGTCGGCGTCGTACTCGTCGCCGGGTGAATGACCTTCGTCTTCCTCTTCGGCGCGGAGTTTGGCTTCTTCCTCGGCGGCCTCAGCCTCCTCGGCGAGCAGACGTTCGCGATCTTCCTTGGGGATCTGGTAATAGTCGGGGTGGATCTCGCTAAAGGCGAGGAAGCCGTGGCGGTTGCCACCGAAGTCGACAAACGCTGCCTGAAGCGACGGTTCGACCCGGGTTACTTTCGCCAGGTAGATATTGCCCTTGATCTGCTTGTGTTCGGCAGATTCGAAATCGAATTCCTCGATCCGGTTACCTTGAAGTACCGCGACCCGGGTCTCTTCCGGGTGGCGCGCGTCGATGAGCATGCGCGTGGCCATTTATAATTCTCCGTGCGCGCGCCGGTGCGGACCGGTCTGGACCGGTCGGGTAAAGGCGCGCGCGAACTGTTGGTGATGCGCCGCCGGAGGAGTGAGCTCCGTCGGCAAATGCGAAACGGCAGGCACGCTCGAGAGCGGCCGGCCGGGGTGATGTGTCTGCAAGAATGTGCGTGCGCAGTTTGTGCGCGGCCCGGCCCGTCACGATCCGTCGGCCGCCTTTCGGCGGTGACTGGATCTGCGGGGAGGGAAGGCTCATCGCTTGCATCAACCTGGTAGTCGGCCGGGACAGAAGATCCCGGAGAAATGAAGCCGGTCGGACCGACCGAAAGGGGTGCAAATCGCACCACCGGGAGGTAACGGTCCAAGAATTCCGGTCCCCCGAGTGCTAGCACCGTGGGTTTCGCCTAGCAACCATATTGCGCTGGCGCGACATGTCCGTAACCATTCGTGCCAATGTCGATGCGCACGCTAGTCTGGCTGGTAATCCTGGCCCCGATCATCCTCGTGGGGGGATCGTATGCGGCCGGCCTGACCTTGCCGGTGCCCGTGCTCGGCCGCAATTACGTGTTGCGCTTCGAACTGCCGATATCGGGCGAACCAGCGGAACTGCCGCGTGTCTACGGTCCCCAGGACAAGAGCCGCCCCCTGGTGGTGATCGATGCGGGTCATGGCGGATACGATCCTGGCGCGAGCGCGGGAGCCTTGCGCGAAAAAGACATCGTTCTTGGTCTCGCCACCGCCCTGCGCGACGACCTGGTGAAGGGGGGCGGGATCCGCGTTGCGCTCACCCGCGACGACGACCGGTTCCTTGTTCTGAGTGAACGGTTCGCGATCGCCCGCGCGCTTGGCGCCGACCTGTTCCTTTCGATCCATGCCGACTCTTCGGGCGATGTGGATGGGGTGACCGGCGCCAGCATCTACACCCTCTCGAACAAGGCATCGAGCGAGGCGGCCGCGCGGTTCGCGGCGCGAGAGAACAGTGCCGACACGGTCAATGGCGTATCCTTGGAAGACAAGACCGATACCGTGAGCACGATCCTCGTGGAGCTTTCGCAGCGCCGTACGCAAGACGACAGCGCCGAATTCGCCCGGCTCATCGAACGAGAGGGCAGGAGCGTGCTGCGCTTCCACCCGCAGCCACGCCGCTCGGCGGAGCTCGCGGTCCTGCGCGCACCCGACGTACCGAGCGTGCTCTACGAAGCGGGTTTCATCACCGATCCGGACGAAGCGGCGCGAATGGCGTCGCCAGAAGGCCGAGAGCAGTTCGCCGAGGTACTCGCCAGGGCGATCCGCATCTACTTTGCGCGCGCCGCGAATATCGGCTGACCAAGCCACTGGCGCGGCGCGGAATCGCCGTGCTAAGG
Source organism: uncultured Alphaproteobacteria bacterium (assembly GCA_963728375.1). GTDB lineage: Bacteria > Pseudomonadota > Alphaproteobacteria > Sphingomonadales > Sphingomonadaceae > Tsuneonella. Next base: position 224,498 of record CAVSJL010000001.1, on the reverse strand, counting down.
CCCGCCACGATCATGGCCGACACCAGTACTCTCGAACACTTCCGCTATCGCATCCGCCGGGATGCCCATGGCATAGCCGCCTGGTTTCGCGAGAATTGGCGGGACAAGCGCTGGTTTCGCTGGCTCTCGACGATTGTTGCCGCGGGATTGCTGTTCTCCGTGGGTGGATGGGCCGTGCTGTCGAGCGGGCTGCCCGACGCCGAAACGCTGGTCGACTATCAGCCGCCTTTGCCGACCATGGTGCGCGGCCGTGACGGCGAGATCGTCCATTCCTACGCCCGCGAGCGGCGCGTCCAATTGCAATATGCCGATTTCCCCAAGGAGCTGATCGAGGCGTTCCTCGCCGCCGAGGACAAGACCTTCTTCACGCACGGCGGGGTCGACATCACCGGCACGATCGGCGCGGCGGTCGACTATGCGACGAAGTTCGGTTCGGGCGAGCGCGCGGTCGGCGGGTCGACGATCACCCAGCAGGTGGCCAAAAACATCCTGCTCGGCGACGAATATTCGGTGACCCGCAAGCTCAAGGAAATGATCCTTGCGCGCCGGATCGAGGGCGTGCTGACCAAGCAGCAAATCCTCGAGCTGTATCTCAACGAGATTCCGCTCGGCCGGCGCAGCTTCGGCGTTCAGGCCGCGAGCCGAGCTTACTTCGACAAGGATGTCGGCGACCTCGATCTGCACGAGATGGCATTCCTTGCCATTCTGCCCAAGGCGCCAGAGCGCTATGGACGCAAGAAGCACGAGGCGCTGGCGATCGAGCGGCGCAATTTCGTGCTCGACCAGATGGTCAGGAACGACTTCATCACCCCGGCGCAGGGCGCTGCGGCCCAGGCGCAGCCGCTCGGGCTGAAAGCGTCGCGGTCGATGGTGCCTTCGGCCGACGCGGGCTACTACCTCGAGGAGGTCCGACGCCAGTTGATCGACAAGTTCGGCGAAACCGCCGACGACGGCAAGAACAGCGTTTACGCCGGCGGGCTCTGGGTGCGCACCTCGCTCGACACCAAGCTGCAGGACGCGGCGCGCGACGCACTGCGCGGCGGCATCCTGCGTTACAGCGCAGGCAAAAGCTGGCCCGGGCCGCTGGCGACGATCGACGTCTCGGACGATACATGGCAATCGCAGCTCGCCGCGTCGCCGCTCGGGATCAACTACAAGGACTGGCGCATCGGCGTCGTCACCAGGCGAGACGGTTCGAGCGCGACGATCGGTTTTTCCGATGGAGATACCGCGTCGCTTACGGGGCTTCCCGACGGCCTGAAGGCAGGCCACGTGATCGCCGCAGCGCCGAGTGGAAACGGCTACGCGGTGCGAACGGTGCCCGAAGTGTCCGGCGGCTTCCTGGCCGAAGAGCCTGCGACAGGCCGCGTGCTCGCGATGCAAGGCGGGTTCGACAGCCGCCTGTCGGACTTCAATCGCGCGACCCAGGCGCTGCGGCAGCCCGGATCGACCATCAAGCCGTTCGTCTATGCGACCGGACTCGACCAGGGAATGACTCCTGCGACCGAGGTGCCGGACCAACCCTATTGCTTCTACCAGGGTGCGGCGCTGGGCGAAAAGTGTTTCCGTAACTTCGGCGGCGGCGGAGGCGGGGTGCACACGATGCGCTGGGGGCTGGAGCAGAGCCGCAACCTCATGACCGTCCACATTGCAATGGACGCGGGCATGCCCAACGTCACCCGCACGTTCGAAAAGTTGGGCATTGGCAAGTACGAGAACTATCCCGCCTTCGCGCTCGGCGCCGGGGACACGACCGTCGAGCGCATGGTCAACGCCTATTCGACTCTGGCGAATTTCGGGCGGATGCACGATCCCTCGGTCATCGACTACGTGCAGGACCGTAACGGCAAGGTGATCTGGCGCGCCGACAAGCGCGAATGCGCCAAGTGCAACATGCCCGAATGGAACGGCAAAGGCATGCCCCGCCTGGCGGCGACCGGCCGGCAGGTGATGGACGCGCGGACCGCCTACCAGGTGATCCATATGCTCGAAGGCGTCGTGCAGCGCGGTACCGCAGTGCGCCTTCGCGCGCTCGATTTGCCGCTATTCGGGAAGACCGGTACGACGAGCGGGCCGACCAACGCGTGGTTCGTCGGCGGCAGCCCTGACCTTATCGCCGGGATGTACATCGGCTTCGACAAGCCCCGGAACCTGGGCGGGTGGGTGCAGGGCGGTAATACCGCAGCCCCGATGATGATCGATTTCGTCAAGGCGACCCGTGATAGGTGGTCCGACGATCCGTTCGTCGCGCCTGCGGGCGTGCGAATGGTCCGCATCAATCGGCAGAGCGGAAAGCGGGTGTTCGACGCCTGGCCGACAAACGATCCCAAGCCGGCGGTCATCTGGGAAGCCTTCAAACCCGATACCGAACCGCCCCGGGCGACCCGGCAGGACGAGGTCGCGGCCAAGCGCAACGAGATTCTCGAGATGATCCGCCGCGGCCACCAGGCCGCCCAAAGCAGCACTTCGACACGCAAGGCCGAAGAGCGCCCGCGCGATTTTGTTGAGGAACAGGGCGGGATATACTGATCCTCGACCCCAAAAGGATGCCGATATGAAGAAGCTGATTGGTCTCGCCGCCGCGCTTGCCCTGCTGGCCGCACCTGCTGCCGCCAGCCTTCCGGCCGGGGCGAAAGCGCCGGTGTTCGCAACACAAGCGGCGAAGGGGGGCAAGGCATTCGGATTCAACCTGGCAAGCGCCCTGAAGAGGGGACCGGTCGTCCTGTATTTCTATCCCAAGGCTTTCACGCAGGGCTGCACCCTCGAGGCTCACGCCTTTGCCGAAGCTACCGATGAATTCGCGAAATACGGCGCCACGGTCGTCGGAATGTCCAACGACGACATCGGTACCCTCAAGCGGTTCTCGACCGAGGCGTGCCGCGACAAGTTCGCAGTCGGATCTGCGACTCCGAAGATCGTCGCCGCTTATGACGCCGATCTCGTGCGCGACGGCAAGAGCACCGGACTGACCGAGCGCACGAGTTACGTCATCGACCAGTCGGGCCGGATCGTTTTCGTGCACTCCGATCTCGACTACAAGGACCATGTCCGTTTGACTCTTGAAGCAGTCAAGAAGCTCAGGCCCAAGAGCAAGAGCTAACCGCACACCCTTTCGCCCGCCCGCACCGTCGGCTAAGCGGCGGGCCATTCCTGCTGGAGATCTGAATTCATGCGTGCCGAGGGGCAGGCCCATATCGACCGTATCGAAGCTGCGCTGGCGCTCGTGCGCCAGTCGCTCGACTGGGAACGCGCGCTGCGGCGTCTCGACGAACTCAATGCTCGTGTCGAGGACCCCAAGCTGTGGGACGACCCCAAGGACGCCGAAGCGGTCATGCGGGAGCGTCGTCGCCTCGAAAGCGCGATCGGCACCGTGAAGGAAATCTCCTCGGAGATGGCCGATGCGATCGAATTCGTCGAGATGGGCGAGGCCGAAGGGGACGCCGAGATCGAGGGCGAAGGGCTGACGACGCTGGCCCGCCTCGCCGAGCGGGCCGATGCCGACAAGGTTCAGGCTCTGCTCTCGGGCGAGGCGGATTCGAACGACACCTATCTCGAGATCCACGCCGGCGCGGGCGGTACCGAAAGTCAGGACTGGGCCGAGATGCTGCAGCGGATGTATACCCGCTGGGCGGAGGGCAAAGGCTACAAGGTCGATCTCGTAGACTACCACGGGGGCGACCAGGCCGGGATCAAGAGCGCGACCCTGCTGATCAAGGGCGAGAACGCCTACGGCTATGCCAAGACCGAGAGCGGCGTGCACCGCCTCGTCCGCATCAGCCCATACGATTCGAGCGCGCGGCGGCACACGAGTTTCAGCTCGGTCTGGGTCTACCCGGTGATCGACGACAGCTTCGAAATAGACATCAATCCGTCGGACCTGAAGATCGATACTTACCGGGCGTCGGGCGCGGGTGGACAGCACGTCAATACGACCGATTCTGCCGTCCGCATCACCCACGTGCCGAGCGGGATCATTGTTGCCAGCCAACAGGATCGCAGCCAGCACAAGAACCGCGATATCGCGATGAATATGCTCAAGGCGCGTCTGTTCGAGCGCGAGATGGCGGAGCGCGAGGCGGCTGCCAGTGGCGAATACCAGGAAAAGAGCGAAATCGGCTGGGGCCACCAGATTCGCAGCTACGTTCTCCAGCCATACCAGATGGTCAAGGATCTGCGGACGGGGCACACCTCGCCGACGCCCGACGACGTGCTTGACGGCGCACTCGATCCGTTCATCTCCGCGGCGCTCGCCCAGCGAGTGACCGGCGAGACGGTCGAGGTCGAGGACGCCGACTGATGCGCCGCGGGGCTGCGCTCGCGCTGGCAGTGCTGGCTCTCGGCGCTTGCCGCTGGGTCGACAGCGATTCGACGCGCCCCGATACGGCGCAGGACTTCCCCCGCGCCCATCGCGACGTAGCCGCCGCTGCGGGGACGCAGTTCTCAAGCGAGACCCAGCGCGACAGCGTGGGCGAAGCAAAGAAAGTCATGGACCTCGCCGAGATCAAGCGCGGCATGACCGTTGCCGACATCGGCGCGGGCGAGGGGTACTATACCGTGCGCCTCGCCGAGCGGGTCGGCAAGAAGGGCCGGGTGCTGGCCGAAGACATCGACCGCTCCGCGCTCGAGCGGCTCGGTCAACGGGTCGAGCGCGAGCGGCTCGAGAACGTCTCGATCCGCCTTGGCACGCCCGACGATCCCAAGCTGCCCGAAAACAGCTTCGACCGGGTTTTCATGGTGCACATGTATCATGAGGTGCAGGAACCCTATGCCTTCCTATGGCGGCTCTGGCCGTCGCTGCGGGAAGACGGGATCGTCGTTGTCGTCGACGTCGACCGTCCTTCCGGTCAACACGGCATCGACCCACTTCTGTTGAGCTGTGAGTTCGAACGCGTGGGTTTCAAACTTGACCAGTTCAAGGACGCGCCCGAACTTGCAGGGTACTATGCACAGTTCAAGCGAGCCGCTACGAGGCCCGAACCGGCGGCGATCAAGCCCTGCCGGCACGACGCGGCCCACGACGGTGCCGCGACCAAGTAAAGCTCCGGAGAGGTAGCACAAACCAATGGCGTTCAAGGGGTTGCAGCCCATACTTTATGGCGGTCGCGAAGTCTGGCCGTTGGTCGAAGGCGGCAAGGGCGTATCCGCGACAAATCACGCCAGTTCGGGTGCTTGGGCGGCGGCGGGTGGCATTGGCACCGTCAGCGCGGTCAACGCCGACAGCTATGATGTCGACGGAAATCCCATTCCGCAGGTCTATCCGCAGGCCACCCGGGTAGAGCGGTTCGAGCAGCTCGTCCGCTACGCGATCGACGGCGCCACCGAGCAGGTGAAGCGCGCTCATGAAATCGCGAACGGGCAGGGCGCGATCAACATCAACGTCCTGTGGGAAATGGGCGGCGCGCAGCGCGTGCTCGAAGGGGTGCTGGAGAACTGCAAGGGCATGGTCACGGGCGTGACCTGCGGTGCGGGTATGCCCTACAAGCTTGCCGAGATCGCGGCGCGCTTCAACGTGCACTACCTGCCGATCGTCAGCTCTGCCCGCGCGTTCCGTGCGCTGTGGAAGCGCAGCTATTCCAAGGTGCCCGAGCTGATGGCCGCCGTGGTCTACGAGGACCCCTGGCTCGCCGGCGGACACAACGGCCTCTCGAATGCCGAAGACCCGACGCGGCCCGAAGATCCCTATCCCCGGGTCAAGGCCCTGCGCGAAACGATGCGCGCCGAAGGAGTTTCCGAGGATACCGCGATCGTCATGGCCGGCGGCGTGTGGTTCCTGCGCGAATGGAACGACTGGATCGACAATCCCGAGCTCGGGAAGATCGTGTTCCAGTTCGGCACGCGTCCTCTCCTGACGCACGAGAGCCCGATCCCGCAGGTATGGAAGGACATGCTCCGCACGGTCGAGCCGGGCGATGTGTTGCTGCACAAGTTCTCGCCCACCGGCTTCTACTCGAGCGCGGTGAAGACGCCGTTCCTCTACGACCTCATGCACCGGTCAGATCGGCAAATTCCGATCTTCAAGCGGGACGAGGTCGAAGGGACGATGCCGCTGCTCGATCACGGCAAGGCCAAGTACTTCTGGGTTCACCCCGGCGACCAGCGCAAGGCGCTCGCCTGGATGCACGAGGGCTTCACCGAGGCGCTCAAGACGCCCGACGACACGGTCGTTTTCGTGACGCCCGAAAGCGCCGAGCAGATCCGCGCCGACCAGCAGGGTTGCATGGGCTGTCTGTCACATTGCCAGTTTTCGAGCTGGAAGGACCATGACAACCACACGACCGGGCGCCTGGCCGATCCACGCAGCTTCTGTATCCAGAAGACCCTGCAGGATATTGCCCACGGCGGCGACCCCGACGAGAATCTCGCCTTTGCGGGACACGCGGCATATCGCTTCAAGCAGGATCCGTTCTATTCGAACAATTTCACGCCAACCGTGAAGCAGTTGGTCGAAAGAATTCTAACGGGCGACTAGGACCGCAGTGGACCCGGAGGCGTCACCGCCACAATTGCATGGAACGCACTTCGCGAGGCAATTCGGCGTCAGCGTTCTGCCCTGCCAACACGCGTTCCATCATTTGCCACTGTCGCCGCACCATCGTCCGCCGCCAGATCGATACGAGGAACGCGTCCTTCGAGGACGGGATTGCCGTCCACAGTCGCGTCAAGGTGCACGGGCGCGGCAAAGATCGCTGACTTGCCGTGCCTGCGGACGTAAATGGTGCCGAACCGGTAACCGCTACAGCGAAGGCGAGCCTCGGTGGCGTCAAGCCAGCTAACGCGATCGAGGATGACCGGGTGAGACCCTCCGAAGAGGACAACGAGGTCGCGGGCGGCGAGTGCCTTCATGTCCTTGCGGTCGCGCGCGATCCACGCGCGCATCCAGCGATGCTCCAGCGCTTCGATCCGGGATGCGAAGTCGTTCATTCAAAAAGCGATAGCGGACTGAAGGCGCGGGACAAGAGCCGTTAGACGAGTCCTTCGAGCACCTGGTCGGGCGGACGATGGCCGTCGGCCCAGAAGCGGATGTTGGCGATGACCTTTTCGCCGGCCTGTTCGCGCCCCTCGATCGTGGCGCTGCCGATGTGGGGCTGGGCTATCACGTTGGGCAGCGCGACGATGCGTTCATCGACGCGTGGTTCTTCGGGAAAGACGTCGAGACCGGCGCCGCCGAGATGGCCGCTTTCGAGCGCTTCGATCATGGCGTCGTAGTCGAGCAGGTCCGCCCGCGCCGTGTTGACGATGATCGCGCCGGGCTTCATCGCGGCGATCCGCTCGGCTCCGATCATGCCTCTGTTTTCTGCCGACGAAGGGCAGTGAAGGGTGACGATGTCGGACCGGGCAAGCAGTTCGTCGAGGCTGTCGACCCAGGTCGCACCGAACATCGCCTCGACCGCCTGTGGCAGTCGCCGGCGGTTATGGTAGCGGATATCGAGCCCGAAGGCGCGTGCGCGGAAGGCGACCGCCTGCCCGATCCGCCCCATCCCGACGATGCCCAGCACCTTGCCTGACAGCTTGCGTCCGAGCAGCGCGCTCGGCGCCCACCCCGTCCACTCGCCCCGACGGATCAGCGAGGTGCCTTCGCGCAGTCGGCGCGGCACGCCGATGATCAGCGCCATCGTCAAGTCGGCGGTGTCGTCGGTGAACACGCCCGGCGTGTTGGTCACGGCGATCTTGTTCGCCCGCGCGGCCGCGAGGTCGATGTGGTCGACGCCCGCGCCGAAGCTCGCGATCAATCCGAAGTTCGGGCCCGCCTGCTCGATCATCGCAGCGTCGATCCTGTCGGTGACGGTCGGGACCAGAACGTCGGCCTCCCGCATGGCAGCGGCGAGTGCGTCGCGGCTCATCGGCACGTCGTCGGTATTCAGCGTCGTTTCGAAGAGCTCGCTCATCCGCGCTTCGACCGAAGGGAGCAGGTGACGCGTCACCACTACGCTGGGTTTCGCCGTGCGGCGGGGTTGGGGTCGATCGGTCATCGGCGCGGAGCTATCGGGAACGAGGCGGGGCGGTCAAGCGCTGCTCGCTTGAACGAACCGGGGGATACGCGCTAACGCGGTGATGCCATGCGATTTTCCATTCTTCTCGCCGCGACGCTGCTTGCCGTGCCGGCTGCCGCGCAGGACCGTGAAGTGCCCTATTGGGCAACGATAAAGGCGGAAAAGCTGAACATGCGTGCGGGGCCCGGGCGCGATTTTCCCATCCGCTGGGTCTATACCCGCGTCGGGCTGCCGTTGAAGGTCGTCCGCGTGCACGAGGGGTGGCGACTGGTCAAAGACCCGGCGGGCGACGAGGGCTGGGTGACCGCGAACCTGCTGAGCCGCGAGCGGGGAGCACTTGTCGTAGGCAAAGCCGTGGCGGCGATTCGTGCCGAGCCTTCGGATGCGGCGAAACTCAGATGGAACGCCGAGCCCGGCGTAGTCGGCAAATTGGGCGATTGCGCGGCGGGCTGGTGCGAATTCGACGTCGGTGGCCGCGCTGGTTACGTGAAGGTCGATCGCCTGTGGGGAACGGGCGAGTCGTGAAGGCGGGGGCCGGGTCGCCCCGATCCCCCACATCCGATCATCACATCGCAGTCGTTTCCGCCGGTTTGGGCTTGACGGTCACTGGATCGCCCTCGTCGGGGGTAGCAGTGAACGAGCCATCGGCGGCCGGCGGAGTTTCGGTGAAACACATGCCCTCCGCGCCTTCGGTCGTCGGCGTGAAGCAGGTCTTGCCGTCCGTCACCGCCCAGGTGCCCTCCTCGGCGACCTTCCCTTCGGCATCGACGTCGGAGTACGTACCATCTGCGTTGATGTTTGCCGTCATCACCTGGCCATCGGCATACGTCACTTCGTAGGCACCGGTTGGCGAGCCGTTCGCGACCGTCGAGGTGGTAGCGGGCATCTCGGCCGGAGCCGCTTCGGACGTCGCTTCGGCTGCCGGTTCGGCCTGGCTACAACCCGCAAGCGCGACGGCGGCAGCGGCGATGATGAGTGCTCTCATGGTTGTTCCCCTCTCCTTCAACGCGACCCGGCGCGCGGCGTAGCATATCGCGCGGAGAGTCGGAAATGCGGGGCGATCGGGGGATTGTCTGCGATGGTCGTGAGGCAAGGGGCGGGACGCACGCGAACCGCCCCTCGCTAGCTTCGTGGATCAGGTAGTCGGCGTCGCGCTCGCGGTCGCCGTCGCGTCGGTCGCCGCGGCAGCCTGCGGCGTTACGGTTACGACCGTACCGTCGGGTGCGGTCGCGGTGAACACGCCGTTCGCGTCGGGCGCGCTATCGGTCCAGCAGGCCTCGGGCGCATCGCCCTCGGGATCGAAGCAGGACTTGCCGTCCTTCATCGCCCACATGCCCTTTTCCTCGGTGCCGTCGGCCTGGGTGTCGACATACGAGCCGTCCGCGTTGATGACGACCTTGCTCATAGTCCCGTCAGCAGCCTTCACATCGTAGGTGCCCGCGGCGTCGGCAGCGGTCATCGTTGCAGCGGCTTCCGGAGTGGCCGCCGTGGTCTCGACCGGTGCCGGTGCTTCCTCTGCATTTTGCGAACAGGCGGACAGCGCGGCGACTGCCGCGATCAGAAAGAGCTTCTTCATGTTCAAGGGACTCCCGTTGGTGGGACCGCTCGAATACTCCTGTCGCATTCCTGCCGCAATCGGCAAATGCGGTGGCTTTAGACTAGCTCCACCGCAACCGCAGTGGCTTCGCCGCCGCCGATGCAGAGCGACGCGACTCCGCGCTTGAGGCCCTTCTGCTTGAGCGCATTGAGCAATGTCACCACGATCCGCGTGCCGCTGGCCCCGATCGGATGGCCGAGGGCGGTCGCGCCGCCGTGGACGTTGATCTTGTCATGCGGGATGCCGAGGTCCTTCATCGCGAACATCGCGACGCAGGCGAATGCTTCGTTGACCTCGAACAGGTCGACGTCGCCGATCGACCAGCCGGCCTTGTCGAGCACCTTGTTGATTGCGCCGACGGGTGCGACGGTGAAGTCCTTCGGTTCCTGCGCGTGGGCAGCCATCGCAATGATCCTTGCCACCGGCTTCGCGCCCTTGTCCTTCGCAACGCTCTCGCGCGTCAGGACGACCGCGGCGGCGCCATCGCTGATCGAGCTCGAGGAGGCGGCGGTGATCGTGCCTTCCTTGGCGAAAGCGGCGCGCAACTGACGCAGCTTTTCCGGGTTGCCCTTGGGCGGCTGCTCGTCGGTGTCGACGGTCGTTTCGCCCTTGCGGGTGGAGAATGTCACCGGGACGATCTCGTCGGCGAAAGCGCCTGTCTCGATTGCCTTGTTCGCGCGGCGCAGCGACTCGACCGAGTAGTCGTCCATGTTCTCGCGAGTGAGCTGGTATTCGTTCGCTGTGTCCTGCGCGAAAGTGCCCATCGCGCGGCCCGCGTCATAGGCATCCTCCAGTCCGTCGAGGAACATGTGATCGTAGGCGGTGTCGTGACCGATGCGGGCGCCTGAGCGGTGTTTCTTGAGCAGGTAGGGCGCGTTCGTCATGCTCTCCATGCCGCCCGCGACAGCCAGATCCATGCTGCCACTTGCGAGCGCCTCGGACGCCATGATGATCGTCTGCATTCCGCTGCCGCATACCTTGTTGACGGTGGTCGCCTGGACCGACTTGGGCAGGCCGGCCTTGATCGCCGCCTGGCGGGCCGGCGCCTGGCCGAGGCCGGCGGGCAGCACGCAGCCCATGTAGATCCGCTCGATATCCTCGCTCTCGACGCCCGCGCGCTCGACCGCGGCCTTGACCGCCGTCGCGCCGAGATCGGTCGCCGAAACGTCCGACAGCGCGCCCTGCATGCCGCCCATCGGGGTGCGGGCGTAAGACAGGATGACGACGGGATCGGCTTCGGAAAACGTGGGCATGGCGGGCCTTTCTGGTTTCGAGTTGCAGGCGATCTAGTGTTGCACTGCGGCAATGGCAAACGAGTGTGGCTTCGCAGGGGCAAAGCGCGAACTTGCCATGCCGGGCGCAATGTTCGACAACCGGTGGCAAAGCGAAACGCGATGGAGAGGACACCGATGGCCGAGGACCGCAAGACCGAACTCGAAAACCTGCTCGCTGGCCAACGTAAGGCTTTCACCGATGCGCGACCGGAAGACCTGGCTGCTCGCCGCGACCGAATTGAGCGGGCCATGGCGCTGCTCAAGGACAATGCCGACGAACTTTGCCGTGCCATGAGCGCCGATTTCGGCAGCCGTTCGATCCAGCAGTCGATGATCACCGATATCGCGGGGACGGTTGGCTTCGGGAAATATTGCCTCAAGAACCTTGCCGGTTGGGCCAAGCCCGAAAAGCGCAAGGTCCAGTTTCCGCTCGGTCTGATGGGCGCGAAGGCCGAACTGCGGTTCGAGCCCAAGGGCGTGATCGGCATCCTCAGCCCGTGGAATTTTCCCGTCAACTTGAGCTTCGGTCCGCTGATGCAGGTCTTCGCAGCGGGCAACCGCGCGATGATCAAGCCGAGCGAGTTCACCGAGCGCACCAGCGACCTGATGGCCGAACTCGTCGCCAAGCGCTTCGATGACGAAGAATGCGTCGTCGTCACCGGCGGACCCGAAGTTGCTCACGCGTTCAGCGAGCTGCCGTTCGATCATCTCGTCTTCACCGGCTCGACCGCTACGGGGCGCAAGGTGATGGAAGCGGCGGCAAAGAATCTTGTGCCGGTCACGCTGGAGCTTGGCGGGAAGAGTCCCGTGATTCTTGGAAGGGACGCCGACCTTTGGAAAGCCGGCGAGCGCATTGCGATGGGGAAGATGATGAACGCGGGACAGATCTGTCTCGCGCCCGACTACATGATGGTGCCCGAGGAAATCGAGGAAGGCGCCGTCGCCGCAGTCCAGCTCGGCGTGCACGACATGTACCCGACGATGCTGGCCAACGACGACTACGCCAGCGTCGTATCCGATCGGCATTTCGACCGTCTTCAGGGTCTCGTCGCCGACGCGCGCGCCAAGGGCGCCGAAGTGATCGAGGTCAATCCGGCCGACGAGGATTTCGCGAACTCGAACACCCGCAAGATGCCGCTGACCATCCTGCGAAATGTGACCGACGATATGGCCGCGATGCAGGAGGAAATCTTCGGTCCCGTTCTGCCGGTGAAGACCTATCGCCAGATCGACGAGGCGATCGAATACGTCAACGCGCACGACCGGCCGCTCGGCCTCTATTACTTCGGCGACGATTCGGGCGAGCGCGAGAAAGTGCTTACCCGCACGATCAGCGGCGGGGTGACGGTCAACGACGTCGTGTTCCACGTCTCGATGGAGGACCTGCCGTTCGGCGGTGTCGGACCGTCGGGCATGGGCAGCTATCACGGGGTCGAGGGCTTCCGCGAATTCAGCCACGCGCGCAGTGTCTATACGCAGCCCAAGATCGACGTCGCGAAGCTCGGCGGGTTCAAGCCGCCCTATGGCAGTGCGACTGACAAGGCGATCAAGGGGATGATGAAATAGGATAGGCGGAAAAGGGGCGGTTTTTGCCGCCCCGCGGCCTTGCGCTGCAATGCAGCGGGGACTAGGGCGCGCCCTGAAACCGCAAGCAAACGAGTACGGACGCTTGGTCGACCTTTCGCAATACCTGCCGATCCTGATATTCCTCGGCATCGCCCTCGGGCTCTCTGCGCTCTTCGTGTTCCTTCCGATGGGCGTCGCGCGCCTGACCGGGGCGCACAACCCGAACGCCGAGAAGCTGAGCGAATACGAGTGCGGTTTTCCCGCGTTCGAGGATCCGCGCAGCCAGTTCGACGTGCGCTTCTATCTGGTCGCGATCCTGTTCATCATCTTCGACCTTGAAGCGGCGTTCCTGTTTCCCTGGGCGGTCAGCCTCGACGTGACCGGCTGGCCCGGCTGGATAACGATGATGATATTCCTGGGCGAACTGGCCATCGGCCTGGCTTATGCGTGGAAGAAGGGAGCGCTGGAATGGGAGTAGATCGCCAGCCTTCGCTCGATCACCGGCTCGCGAATCCGGGTGCGACGACCACTCAGGACGGTGCTGAAAACTGGATGCTGCATCCGGGGCACGGCGGTCCGGAGCAAGGCTATTTCAACGCGCTGTCGACCGAACTCGACAACAAGGGCTTCCTCGTCACCTCGACCGAGGACCTGTTCCAGTGGGCGCGCACCGGTTCGCTATGGTGGATGACATTCGGGCTCGCATGCTGCGCGGTCGAGATGATCCACGTCAACATGCCGCGATACGACATGGAGCGCTTCGGCGTCGCTCCGCGCGCGTCCCCGCGCCAGTCGGACGTGATGATCGTCGCCGGCACGCTTTGCAACAAGATGGCCCCGGCGCTGCGCAAGGTTTACGACCAGATGTCGGATCCCAAGTACGTTATCAGCATGGGTAGCTGCGCCAACGGCGGTGGCTATTACCATTACTCGTACAGCGTAGTGCGCGGATGCGACCGGATCGTGCCGGTCGACATTTACGTGCCCGGCTGCCCCCCGACCGCGGAGGCGCTGCTCTACGGCGTGATGCAGCTCCAGCGGAAAATCCGCCGCGCAGGGACGATCGAGCGATGAAGGGCTCGCGGTAACATGGCGACCGTCTTCCATCCGGCACCTAGGATTTCTTCGAACGAAGGCGTGCGCGAGGCGCTTTCGAATGCGCTGGGCGAGATGCTCGTTTCCGCCAGGGAAGAGCATGGCGAAATCATGCTCACCGTAGCGCGCGACAGCATCGAGGACGCTCTGCGCACGCTGCGCGACGACCACGCCTATCAGCAGCTGATGGAGATCGCGGGCGCCGACTACCCGAGCCGCGTCGAGCGGTTCGAGGTCGTCTACATGCTGCTCAGCCTGACGAAGAACCATCGGATCATGGTCAAGGTGACCGCGGCCGAAGATACTCCGGTGCCGACCGTCACCACGCTGTGGCCGAACGCCGGCTGGCTCGAGCGCGAGGTGTTCGACATGTTCGGCGTGCTGTTCGACGGCAACACCGACTTGCGCCGCATCCTCACCGACTACGGCTTCGAGGGGCACCCTTTCCGCAAGGACTTCCCGCTTACGGGCTATACCGAGCTGCGCTATTCCGAAGACGAGAAGCGCGTCGTGTACGAACCGGTCGATCTGCCGCAGGACCTGCGCCAGTTCGATTTCATGAGCCCGTGGGAAGGCGCCGATTACGTGCTGCCGGGTGACGAGAAGAGCACTCCCGTTCCTCCGGCGCCTGCCCCCAAGCCAGTCCTCAATGCGGACGGCGACGTGGACAGCAAGAAGCCCGAGACTCGCGGCGGGCCCGACGTCGACGTGCCGAAGACCACCGACGAGCCTTCGGATACCGGCGCAGGCGAAGAGGCCAATGCCGAGGCAGCCGAGAAGTCGTCCGCTGCGCCGCCGGCCGAAAAGGCGACCGGCGAGAACGAGCCGGACGCTCCCGATCCGACGGAGAACCGTCCCGCGCGCAAGCCGCGCAAGGCGACCGCGCGCGACGACAAGCCGGCGACGCAACCCAAGGCGCGCAAGCCTCGCAAGAAGAAGGATGACGGCGAATGAGCCGCGTCCTCGCCACGACCCTGATGTTCGCGCTCGCCGCGTGCTCGAAGTCGCCCGACAGCCCCGCAGGCGAGAGCGCCGACGACTTCGCGAAGCGCACCGGTCTCCAAAATAACGCCGACCAGGTTCCCTCCGTCGCTGAGGTGAACGCGCAGCCAGTAGTCGCACCCACCGGCGCGGCGCAGCTCACCCCGCTCAGTGCCAATGCGCCCAAGGCGCTCGGTGCGATCGCGGGCGGGTGTTCGTTCATTTACCAGGGCCGCTCGCTGCTGGTCGTGGGCGCGGGCGAGGGCACCGATCCCAAGGGGCAGGGCGTCCTCGTGATCGACGGACAGCAGGTCGTGCTCCCGGGCAACACGGTGGGCGGCATGCAGGTCGTCGAAAGCGGGCCGACGCTGACCGGTGCCGGCTACACAGTCTCCGTCCTGCGCGCCGACGGGGCTCCGCAGGAAAAGGGCGGACGTAACGAATGGACCGCTGGCCTCAAGGTCGCCGGCCCGCAGGGCGAGACGACGTTTTCGCCGGGAACCTGGAGCTGCACCGCATGAGCATGCAACTCGAACACTCGCCGACCACCGGCGACGATGTCATCACCAACTACACGATCAACTTCGGGCCCCAGCACCCGGCGGCGCACGGCGTGCTGCGCATGGTGATGGAGCTCGACGGCGAGATCATCGAGCGGATCGATCCGCACGTCGGCCTGCTTCACCGCGGCACCGAAAAGCTGATCGAGCACAAGACCTACTTGCAGGCGCTGCCGTACTTCGACCGCCTCGATTACTGCAGTCCGATGTGCATGGAGCACTCGTGGGTGCTCGCGATCGAGAAGTTGCTCAACCTCGAGGTGCCGATCCGCGCGCAGTACCTGCGCGTGCTGTTCGCCGAGCTGACGCGCATCAAGAACCACATGCTCAATCTTGGCAGTCATGTGATGGACGTCGGCGCGATGACGCCGAACCTGTGGTTGTTCGAGCTGCGCGAAGACCTGATGAACTTCTACGAGCGGGTTTCTGGCGCTCGCATGCACGCGGCCTGGTTCCGCCCAGGCGGGGTGCACGAAGACGCGCCGCTCGCGCTGCTGGCTGACATCGGCGACTGGCTCGACAACCGCCTGCCGCGCCTGTTCGAAGATGCGATGAGCCTCGTGGTCGACAATCGCATCTTCAAGCAGCGCAATGTCGATATCGCGGTAGTGAGCCGGGACGACGCCATCGCCTGGGGCTTTTCCGGGCCGATGATCCGCGCCAGCGGGCTCCCCTGGGACTTGCGCAAGAGCCAGCCATACGACGTCTACGATCGGATGGATTTCGAAATCCCGGTGGGCACAAACGGGGACTGCTACGATCGATTCATGGTTCGGGTCGAGGAAGTGCGCCAGTCGGCGCGCATCATGAAGCAGTGCCTCGCCGAAATGCCCGAAGGCCCGGTGCAGAGCGACGACCGCAAGATCGCCCCGCCCAAGCGCGCCGAGATGAAGCAATCGATGGAAGCGCTGATCCACCACTTCAAGCTCTATACCGAGGGTTTCCACGTGCCCGCGGGCGAAGTCTACGTCGCCACCGAAAGCCCCAAGGGCGAGTTCGGCGTCTACCTCGTGTCGGACGGGTCGAACAAACCCTACCGCTGCAAGATCCGCCCGACCGCATTCAGCCACCTGCAGGCGATGGATTTCATGTCCAAGGGCCACATGCTGCCCGACGCAACCGCCATCCTCGGCGCGATCGACGTGGTTTTCGGGGAGTGCGACCGGTGAGCGTGCCTGCTGTCGTCAATATTGCGGACAAGCTGTCGTCCTTCGACGACTGCTGGAATCCGCGCATTATCGGCCGATTCAACGATAGTGAGGTGCGGATCGCCAAGCTCGTAGGCGAATTCATCTGGCATGCGCATGAAAACACCGATGAATTCTTCCTCGTGATCGAGGGAGAGCTCGGCATCGCGTTCCGTGATGGAGAACAGCGCTTCGGCCCGGGCGAGTTCGTGGTCGTGCCCGCGGGCACCGAGCACAAGCCCTTCGCGGATAAAATGTGCCAAGTGCTGATGCTCGACCGCGAAGGCGAGCCAAACACGGGTGCCAATCCTTCGGAAATGACTCGCGTCGAGCTGGAGGCGATCTGATGGCAGACCGCGCCCCCGCACCCGACACGCCCGCCCTGCGCGAGCGGTGGGGTTCGTTCGCCTGGACCGCCGAGAACGCGGACAAGGCGGCCGAGATCGTCAAGCGCTATCCCGAGGGGCGTCAGCGTTCGGCGGTTATGCCGCTGCTGTTCCTCGCTCAGTATCAGGTCGGCGCAGAGACGAATACGCAAGGATGGTTGCCGCTGCCGGTGATGGAATTCGTCGCGCGCGAGCTCGACATGCCAGTGATCCGCGTGCTTGAGGTCGCGACGTTCTACACGATGTACAACATCGCGCCGGTCGGCCGCTTCCATGTGCAGGTCTGCGGCACCACGCCGTGCATGCTGCGCGGCTCGGACGACATCCTCGACGCCTGCTACAAGCGCGGGATGAAGAAGGGCCACACGACCGAGGACGGGCTGTGGACGCTGACCGAGGTCGAGTGCATGGGCAATTGTGCCAGTGCCCCGATGGTCCAGATCAATGACGCTAACTACGAGGACCTGACCCCCGAACGCCTCGACGCAGTGCTCGACGCGCTGGCGGCGGGTGAGAGCCCCCGGGAAGGCACGCAGGACCCCGAGCGGCATACCGTCGAACCCGTGGGTGGGCCGACCACTCTCAAAGACATGGTCACCGAAAACCACGATTACCGGAGCGAATGGTAATGGACATCGTCACCATCATCGTCGCGCTGGTCCTGATCTTCCTCGCCTGGAAGGTCCTGATGGGCATCGTCAAATTCGGCGCGATCATCCTGATCGTCATCGCCGCCGCCTATTTCCTGTCGCAGGGAGGTTTCGCGTGAGCCTGCACGACAAGGACCGCATCTTCACCAATCTTTACGGCTACCAGGACTGGGGCTTGAAGGCGGCTGAGGCGCGCGGCGACTGGAACGATACCAAGTCGCTGATGGCGCGCGGCCAGGACGCGATCATCGACGAGATCAAGGCCTCGGGCCTGCGCGGGCGGGGCGGGGCCGGCTTTCCCACCGGCATGAAATGGTCCTTCATGCCGAAGGAAAGCAAGGACGGCCGGCCGAGCTTCCTCGTCATCAACGCTGACGAGTCCGAACCCGGTTCGTGCAAGGACCGCGAGATTATCCGCCACGACCCGCACAAGCTGGTCGAAGGCGCGCTCGTCGCCGGCTATGCGATGCGCGCCCGGGCAGCCTACATTTACATCCGCGGCGAGTTCATCCGCGAAGCCGAGACGCTCTTCAAGGCAGTCGCGGAGGCTTATGATGCGGGCCTGCTAGGCAAGAACGCAGCCGGTTCGGGGTACGATTTCGACGTGTTCGTGCACCGCGGCGCGGGCGCCTACATCTGCGGCGAAGAGACCGCGATGATCGAGAGCCTGGAAGGCAAGAAGGGCCAACCGCGCCTCAAGCCGCCATTTCCGGCCGGCGCGGGTCTTTATGGCTGTCCGACCACAGTCAACAATGTCGAGAGCATCGCGGTCGTCCCTACGATCCTGCGACGCGGCGCCTCATGGTTCGCGAGCTTCGGGCGCGAGAACAACAAGGGCACCAAGCTGTTCCAGATCAGCGGCCACGTGAACAAGCCGTGCGTCGTCGAGGAAGCGATGAGCATCCCCTTCGGTGAGTTGATCGAAAAGCACTGCGGCGGCATCATCGGCGGACGCGACAATCTGCTTGCGGTGATTCCCGGCGGATCGTCGGTTCCTCTGGTCCCGGCCGATCAGATCTGGGACTGTCCGATGGACTTCGACGGGCTCAAGGAAGTCGGCAGCGGCCTCGGCACGGCGGCGGCGATCGTGATGGACAAGTCTACCGACATCGTCCGCGCGATCAGCCGCATCAGCTACTTCTACAAGCACGAGTCCTGCGGCCAGTGCACCCCCTGCCGCGAGGGCACGGGCTGGATGTGGCGCGTTATGGAACGCCTGCGCACCGGCGATGCCAATGTCGAGGAAATCGACATGCTCCACGAGGTCACCAAGCAGGTCGAAGGGCACACCATTTGCGCGCTCGGCGACGCGGCGGCCTGGCCGATCCAGGGACTGATCAAGCATTTCCGTCCCGAGATCGAACGGCGGATCGCCGAGGCCGGCAACATGGCGGAGGCCGCGGAATGAAGTGTTCCCACTTCCTCGTGTTCGCTGTTGCCGCGGTGTCAGGACCCCTGAGCGCGCAGACGGCTCAGGAGAACGATCTGGAAGACAACCCCGCTCGCAACGATGCGTCGATCGAAAAGATGCTCGAGCGAGCCGAACGCGACCGGATGGATGCTCGTGCCGACCGCCAGGACGCACGTCCGGCACTCGCGGAATGGGCCGGTTGCATTGCTCGCGCCAATTCCGGCGAGGCCACCCGCGTGCTGACCATGGACTTCAAGTCTCCCGCATACGCTCGAGCGATGAAGATGCTTTCGCAGGAGAGCAGGTCCTGCATCCAGTTCCGCGGCACTCTTCGTGCTGGCGGGTTGTTGTTTGCCGGTGAGATGGCAGAAGCGCTGCTGAAGAAGTCGCCCCCTCCGCTGAACGCGATACTCGCCCGAGCAGCCAGCGGATCACCAGCTCACCCTTTTTCGTTTACGGACAAGGTCGCTATCTGCACCGTGCGCTCGGCCCCCGACGACGTCGCCGCGCTATTCGCCACTGAACGCGATAGTGCAGAAGAAGCAGCTGCCTTGCAAAAGGCATCTTCAGCGATGGGTCTTTGCGCAAAGGCGGCAGAGGCGTCGAAGCCACTCTCGATCAACCCGGCCGGGCTACGGGCGATGCTGGCGACTGCCGCGTTCCGCTCGGTCGAAGCCGCTAAGGACGCCTGATGCCCAAAGTTACCGTCGACGGCCAGGAAATCGAGGTGCCCGATGGCGCCACCGTGCTGCAGGCGTGCGAGCTTGCCGGCAAGGAGATCCCGCGCTTCTGCTACCACGAGCGGCTGAGCATCGCGGGCAACTGCCGGATGTGCCTCGTCGAGGTGAAGCCGGGACCGCCCAAGCCGCAGGCGTCGTGCGCGCTCCCGGCGACCGAGGGGCAGGAAATTCGCACCGACAGCCAGATGGTCAAGACCGCGCGCGAAGGGGTGATGGAGTTCCTGCTCATCAACCACCCGCTCGATTGCCCGATCTGCGACCAGGGCGGCGAGTGCGACCTGCAGGACCAGAGCCTGATGTATGGCCGCGGGGCCTCGCGCTACCACGAGAACAAGCGCGCGGTGACCGAGAAATACATGGGCCCGCTGATCAAGACGATCATGACACGGTGCATCCATTGCACCCGCTGCATCCGTTTCTCCGAGGAAATCGCGGGCGTCGACGAGATCGGCGCGCTCTATCGCGGCGAGAGCATGCAGATCACGACCTACCTCGAGGAAGCGTGCAAGCACGAGCTTTCTGCCAATGTGATCGACCTCTGCCCGGTCGGCGCGCTGACTTCGCGCCCTTACGCCTTCGAGGCGCGGCCTTGGGAGCTCAAGAAGACGCTTTCGATCGACGTCAGCGACGCGGTCGGCGCGAATATCCGTCTCGATAGCCGCGGGCGCGAGGTGCTTCGCGCACTGCCGCGCATCAACGACGACGTCAACGAGGAGTGGCTGTCCGACAAGGGCCGTTACATGGTCGACGGGCTGACTCGCCGCCGCCTGGACAAGGTCTGGATCCGGCGGGGCGGCAAGCTGCAGGCGGCGACCTGGGACGAGGCGTTCAAGGCGATCGCCAAGGCCAAGCCGAAGGGCAGCATCGCGGCGATTGCGGGCGACATGGTCGACTGCGAGACGATGTTCGCGGCCAAGAAGCTGGTCAACGCACTCGGAGCGACCATGCTCGAAGGGCGCCAGACCGGGATGAGCTATCCAACGGATAGTCTCGCCGCGGTAAACTTCAACTCGACCTTCGCCGGGATCGAGACCGCCGACGCGATCCTGATCGTGGGCAGCATGGTCCGCTGGGAAGCGCCGCTGGTCAACGTGCGACTGCGCAAGGCAGTCAAGCGCGGGGCAAAGGTCTTCGTGATCGGCCCGCACTGGGAGACGACGTTCCCTGCCGAATTCCTCGGCGAGGACGTCGGGGTGCTGCACGACCTACCGGGTCACGTGACAGAGGCTCTCGAAAAGGCTTCGCGACCGGCGGTGATCGTCGGCGGGGCAGGACTGGCGGCAGGCGCCCTCGACGCCGCCCTGGCGCTGCCCGTACAAAGGGACGGGTGGAACGGGTTCAACGTTCTCCATTTCTCCGCCGCGCGTATGGGCGGACTCATGCTCGGCTACGCGCAGGCGGGTGGCATCGCCGATATCGCCAAGGCAGGACCCAAAGTGGTGCTGGCGCTTGGTGCGGACGAAGTCGACTGGTCCGCGTTCGAGGGCAGCCTGAAGGTCTACATCGGCCACCATGGCGACAAGGGCGCGCATGCGGCCGACATCATCCTCCCCGCAGCAGCCTTCAGCGAAAAAGACGGAACCTACGTCAACACGGAAGGCCGTGTGCAATTCGCCGAAAAGGCCGTGTTCGCCCCCGGTGACGCGCGCGAGGACTGGACGATCCTGCGTGCGCTTGCCGATGCACTGGGCGTCACCGTCGGGTTCGACAGCTTCGCAGAGCTCCAGGCCGCGATGATCGCCGAAGTGCCCGCGCTGGGCGTCGAGGGGCTGGCCGATTACGGAAAGCTTCCGAAGGCGGGCAATGCCCGGGCGAGCGGAAAGATCGCTTATCCGATCAAGGACTTCTACCTTGACCAATTCCATCGCCCGCGCGAGCCTGGTCATGCAGCAGTGCTCGGCCGAACTCCTCCACGGGGAAGAAATGGCGGAGGCTGCGGAATGACCGAAACTTTCGTCGACTGGGGCATGTCCTACGACTGGGCGTGGTTCCTCGCGACCGTAGCGGGGATCCTCCTCATTGCGCTGCCGCTGATGCTCGGCGTGGCGATGATCATTTATGCCGATCGCAAGATCTGGGCGGCGATGGCGTTGCGTCGCGGGCCGAATGTGGTCGGACCGTTCGGCCTGCTGCAGAGCTTCGCCGACGGGCTGAAGGTGTTTCTGCAGGAAACCATCATTCCATCGGCCGCGAACAAGGGCCTGTTCCTGATCGCCCCGATCATTACCTTCACCGTCGCGCTGATGGCATGGGCGGTGATCCCCTTCAATTCGGGCGCGGTGCTGGCGGATATCAACGTGGGCCTGCTCTACGTGCTCGCGATCAGCAGTCTGGGCGTATATGGCGTCGTGATCGCCGGGTGGGCGAGCAACTCGAAGTACCCGTTCTTCTCCGCAATGCGCGCCGCGGCGCAGATGATTTCGTACGAGGTCTCGATCGGGTTCATCCTGATCTGCGTGGTGCTCTACGCGGGATCGTTCAATATGAACGCGATCGTCGAGGCGCAGCGCGGGTTCGGCTTCGGGATCGTCAACGGCTTCGTGTTCAACCTGCTGATGTTCCCCATGTGGGTGATGTTCCTCATCAGCGGCATGGCAGAAACCGCGCGTGCGCCGTTCGACCTGACCGAAGCGGAGAGCGAGCTCGTCGCCGGTTATCAGACCGAATACAGCTCGATGAGCTTTGCGCTCTACTGGCTCGGCGAATACGCCAACGTGCTGCTGATGTGCGCGCTCAACGCCGTGCTTTTCTTCGGCGGCTGGCTGCCCCCGCTGGAGATCGGTTTCCTCTACTGGATCCCCGGCGCCGTGTGGCTGCTGCTCAAGATCCTGTTCTTCTTTTTCATCTTCAGCTGGGTCAAGGCGACCGTGCCGCGGTACCGTTACGACCAGCTCATGCGGCTTGGTTGGAAGGTATTCCTGCCACTGTCGCTGGCGTTCGTGGTCCTCGTCTCGGGCTGGCTGATGATTACCCGATACGGAGGCGTGGCATGAGCCTTGCCCATCTCATCAAGTCGTTCACGCTTTGGGAGTTCGTGAAGGCGCACGCCCTCACGCTGAAGTATTTCTTCAAGCCCAAGGCGACGATCAACTATCCGTTCGAGAAGAACCCGCTCTCTCCGCGCTTCCGCGGCGAGCATGCGCTGCGCCGCTATCCCAACGGCGAGGAGCGCTGCATTGCTTGCAAGCTGTGCGAGGCGGTGTGCCCGGCGCAGGCGATTACGATCGAGAGCGAGCCGCGCGAGGACGGCAGCCGCCGGACCACCCGCTACGACATCGACATGACCAAATGCATCTATTGCGGCTTCTGCCAGGAAGCCTGCCCGGTGGATGCGATCGTCGAGGGGCCAAACTTCGAATACGCGACCGAAACGCGCGAGGAACTGCTCTACGACAAGGCGAAACTGCTGGCCAACGGGGACAAGTGGGAGCGGGCGCTGGCCGCGAACCTTGAAGCCGATGCGCCCTATCGATAGGGGCCGCGCGCAACCATGATCCAGGTCATCGCCTTCTATCTTTTCGCAGCCCTCACGATCGCTTCCGCGGTGCTGGTGATCAGCGCGCGCAACCCGGTCCATTCCGTGCTGTGGCTGATCGTGGCATTCTTCAATGCCGCAGGACTGATGGTGCTCGCCGGTGCCGAGTTCATCGCGATGCTGCTGGTTATCGTCTACGTCGGCGCGGTCGCGGTCCTGTTCCTGTTCGTGGTGATGATGCTCGACATCGATTTCTCCGAGCTGCGCGCCGGATTCGTGAAGAACTTTCCGCTCGGATTGCTGATCGCGCTGGTCCTGCTCGCCGAACTGGTGTTCGGCATCGGTGCCTATCAGGCTGGTAAAATAGAACTCGCGACGAGTACGGCCGACCAGGTGCCGACAATGGCCGCCAGCAACATCGCCGCGATCGGCGCGGTGCTCTACGGCCAGTACCTGTTCCTGTTCGAAAGCGCAGGCATCATCCTGCTCGTCGCGATGATCGGCGCGATCGTGCTCACTCACCGCGAGCGCAAGGACACGCGTCCGCAGGACATCTCTAAGCAGATCCGCCGCCGCCCGGACGAGGCGACGCGCAACGTGACGCCCGAAGTCGGCCAAGGGATCCAACTATGACGTGGGTGCAGTCGTGATCGGGCTCGAACACTACATCGTCGTCGGTACGGTTCTGTTCGTGCTCGGCGTGCTCGGCATCTTCCTTAATCGGAAGAACGTGATCGTCATCCTGATGTCGATCGAATTGATCCTGCTCGCGGTGAACATCAACCTCGTCGCGTTCAGCGCAGCGCTGGGTGATCTGACCGGGCAGATCTTCGCGATGTTCGTGCTGACCGTCGCCGCCGGCGAGGCGGCGATCGGACTGGCGATCCTCGTCATCTACTTCCGCGGCCGCGGGACCATCGCGGTCGACAGCGTCGACCGGCTCAAGGGATAGGCGGACCCGTGCATCCGATCCTCATCATCGTTTTCGGGCCCTTGCTCGCGGCCATCATCGGCGGGCTGGGCAACCGCGCGCTCGGCAACACGGTCGTTAAATCGATCACGACCGGATCCCTTTTCTTGTCGTGCGCGCTCTCGTGGCCGATCTTCATCGCCTTCCTGAATGGAACCTACGAGCCGGCCGTGGTGCCGGTGTTGCAGTGGGTCCAGTCGGGCACGATGAACTTCGACTGGGCGCTGCGGGTCGACGCGCTGACCGCGGTGATGCTGGTTGTGATCACCACCGTCTCGGCGCTCGTCCACCTCTATAGCTGGGGCTACATGGACGAGGACCCGGACCAGCCGCGGTTCTTCGCCTACCTCAGCCTGTTCACCTTCGCGATGCTTATGCTGGTTACGGCCGATAACCTCGTCCAGATGTTCTTCGGGTGGGAAGGCGTCGGCCTTGCCAGCTACTTGCTGATCGGGTTCTGGTTCAAAAAACCGAGCGCGAATGCTGCGGCCATGAAGGCCTTCGTGGTGAACCGCGTCGGCGACCTTGGCTTCATGCTCGGCATCTTCGGCACATTCCTGGTGTTCGGGACCGTCTCGATCCCCGAGATCTTGGCCGCTGCGCCCGGCATGGCAGGTAGCACTATCGGCTTCCTCGGCTACCGCGTCGACACGATGGACGTCCTGTGCATCCTCCTGTTCATCGGCGCGATGGGCAAGTCGGCGCAGCTGGGCCTGCACACATGGCTTCCCGACGCGATGGAAGGCCCGACCCCGGTCTCTGCCCTCATCCACGCTGCGACGATGGTCACCGCGGGTGTGTTCATGGTGTGCCGCCTGTCGCCGATGTTCGAAACGGCGCCGATCGCGCTGATGTTCGTAACCTTCATCGGCGCGGTGACCTGCTTCGTCGCCGCGACCATCGGGACCACCCAGTGGGATATCAAGCGGGTGATCGCCTATTCCACGATGTCGCAGCTCGGCTACATGTTCTTTGCTGCGGGCGTCGGTGCCTACGGCGCGGCGATGTTCCACCTGTTCACGCACGCCTTCTTCAAGGCGCTCCTGTTCCTCGGTGCGGGCTCGGTGATCCACGCGATGCACCACGAACAGGACATGCGCTATTACGGCGGCCTTCGTAAGGAAATCCCGCTCACGTTCTGGGCGATGATGGCCGGAACGCTGGCGATCACCGGCGTAGGCATTTACTGGTTGCATGCGGGCTTCGCGGGCTTCCACTCCAAGGACGCGATTCTCGAGGTCGCCTGGGCACGCGGGACCGAGATGGCACACTTCGCCTTCTGGCTCGGCGCCTTCGCGGCCCTGCTGACGAGCTTCTACTCGTGGCGGCTGATCTTCCTGACCTTCTTCGGAAAGCCGCGCTGGGCCGAGAGCGAGCACATCCAGCACGCGGTTCATCAGGGGCACGACGAGCCCGACGAGGCGAATCCGCCGCGTCAGGAGCACGCCGGCCATGACGCCGCGCATCATGTACCCGATCCGGACCACGGCGACGGGACCGCGGGCTATCACCCGCACGAAAGCCCGCTGTCGATGCTGATCCCGCTCGGCGTACTAGCGCTCGGCGCCGTTGCCGCAGGCTTCGTGTTCCAGGACGCTTTCCTGAACCAGGCCGGATTCTGGCAGGGCTCGATCTTCTATAACGAGAACCTGCTACACGCGATGCACGAGGTTCCGCTATGGGTGAAGCTGGCGGCGACGATCGTCATGCTGGTCGGCCTAGCGATCGCCTGGCTCGGCTACATCCGCGATACCGACATGCCGCGACGCGCTGCCGAGCAGCTGGGGCCGGTGTATCGGTTCTTCTTCAACAAGTGGTATTTCGACGAGCTCAACCGCTTCCTGTTCGTGCGCCCTGCCGTCTGGCTCGGCCGCAAGTTCTGGATTTGGATCGACAAGGGCGTGATCGACCGGTTCGGGCCTGACGGTGCGGCGTGGGTGGTGGCGCAGGGGACCGTGGGCGCCAAGCGCATACAGTCGGGCTTCCTCAACACCTACGCGCTGTGGATGCTAGTCGGCCTCGTGGCCGCGATTACCTGGGTTCTGCTCTGATGGGGGGCTTTCCGATCCTTTCGCTGATGCTCCTCGTGCCGCTCGTCGGCGGTTTGGCGTGCTTCTTTCTCGAGGCGAAGGCGGCGCGCATGGTCGCGCTCATTGCGACGCTGATCGATCTTGGCCTCGGCATCCTGTTGTGGGCGAACTACGATATCGGCGGCGCGCAGTGGCAGTTCACCGAGCGCGCTTCACTGTTCGCCGGCTTCCAGTACGCGCTCGGCATCGACGGCATCGCCCTGCTGCTGATCGTGCTCAGCGTGTTCCTGATGCCGATCTGCATTCTCGCCAGTTGGGATGCTATCCAGAAGCGCGTCGGCGAGTACATGGCCGCGTTCCTCTTCATGGAACTGCTGATGATCGGCGTGTTCTGCGCGCAGGACCTTTTGCTGTTCTACATCTTCTTCGAAGCCGGCCTGATCCCGATGTACCTGATCATCGGCATCTGGGGCGGCCAGGATCGCATCTACGCGAGCTACAAGTTCTTCCTCTACACGCTGCTTGGCTCCGTGGTGATGCTGGTCGCGATGTTGTGGATGATCAACGACGCGGGCACGACCGACATCCCGACGCTGATGCAATACGATTTCCCGGTGCAGGCGCAGACCTGGCTCTTCCTTGCATTCTTCGCCAGCTTCGCGGTGAAGATGCCGATGTGGCCGGTCCACACCTGGCTGCCGGACGCGCACGTGCAGGCGCCGACCGCTGGCTCGGTGATCCTGGCGGGCGTGCTGCTGAAGATGGGCGGTTATGGCTTCATTCGCTTCAGCTTGCCGATGTTCCCCGAAGCGAGCGCGCAGCTTGCCTGGCTGATCTTCGCGTTGAGCATGATCGCGGTCGTGGTCACTTCGCTTATCGCGCTGGTCCAGCACGACATGAAGAAGCTTATTGCTTACTCGTCGGTCGCCCACATGGCGATCGTGACAATCGGCCTGTTCGCTTTCAACGTGCAGGGGCTCGAAGGCGCAATGATCGTCATGCTCAGCCACGGGCTCGTCTCGGGCGCGTTGTTCCTCTGCGTCGGCGTTATCTACGACCGGCTGCACACGCGCGAGATCGAGCGCTACGGCGGGCTCGCGATCAACATGCCCAAGTACGCCCTGTTCTTCATGCTGTTCACGATGGCGAGCATCGGGCTTCCGGGCACGAGCGGCTTCGTGGGTGAATTCCTGAGCCTCGCCGGAACCTATCAGGTCTCGACGTTCGTGACGCTGATCTGCACCACTGGCATCATTCTGGGCGCGGCCTACATGCTCTATCTCTACTGGCGCGTGGCGTTCGGCGTGCAGAAGAACGCCGACGCGGCCGCCATGCCCGATCTCAACGCCCGCGAATGGCTGATGCTCGCGCCGATCGCCGCAGCGGTGCTGTGGATGGGCGTCTATCCGGAAAGCTTCCTCGCCCCCATGCGCAAGGACATCGCCGCGCTCGACGCGCGGGTCGCCCGGGCCAAGCCCATGTTCGACAGCAAGCTCGCGGCTCCCCGGCCCGAGCAGGTCCGCAAGGAGGCCGCGAACGCGATGCCCCACGCGGAAAGCGCCGGTGAAGCGGAGGGCCACCACTGATGGACCTCCAGCATTCGCTCTCGCTCATCGTTCCCGAGGAAATCCTCTCGGTGGGTGGCCTCGTTCTCTTGCTCGCCGCGGCGTGGATGGGCGATAAGGCAAGCCGCGTGATATCGATCGGCGCGGTCGTACTTCTCGCCGCCGCCGCCGCATTCACCATTCCCGTCCTGACCGGCGGAAACATGGGTGCCGATACGCAGGCATTCTTCGGTCAGCTGCGGGTCGATGCCTTCGCCGCATTCTCGAAGCTGCTGATATACCTCGCCGCCGCCGCGTGTCTGATGATCGCGCCTCGCTTTTTCGCCCGCTGGAATGCGATGCGCGCCGAATACCCGGTGCTCGTGGTGTTCGCGGTGCTGGGCATGAGCATCATGGTTTCGGCGAGCGACCTGATGGCGCTCTATATCGGTCTCGAGATGAACAGCCTCGCGGCGTATGTGCTCGCCGCATTCCTGCGCACCGATGGCCGTTCGGAAGAGGCGGGCCTCAAGTACTTCGTGCTCGGCGCACTGGCGAGCGGCATCCTGCTCTACGGCATGAGCCTGACTTACGGTTTCGCCGGGACGACGAATTTCGAAGGCATCCGCGCTGCACTGTCGGGCGAGCTTTCGACCGGCGCGCTGTTCGGCCTGATCTTCGTGCTCGCGGGCCTTGCCTTCAAGATTTCCGCAGTACCGTTCCATATGTGGACGCCGGACGTCTACGAAGGCGCGCCGACGCCGGTGACGACGTTCTTTGCCACCGCGCCGAAAGTCGCCGCGGTGTCTTTGCTCATGCGCGTCTCGCTCGATGCTTTCGGTGGTCATGTGGACGCATGGCGCCAGATCGTCACCTTTGCCGCACTCGCTTCGATCGTGGTTGGCGCGCTGGGCGCGATCGGGCAGGACAACCTCAAGCGGCTGCTCGCGTATTCGTCGATCAACAACGTCGGCTTCATCCTAGTCGGTCTCGCCGCGGCGACGCCTGCAGGGGCGAGTGCGATGCTGATCTATCTCGTGATCTACGTGGTGATGACGATCGGCAGTTTCGTCGCTGTCCTGATGCTACGCAACGCGGAGGGCGACCAGTACGAGACGTTCGGCGACATCGCGGGCCTCAGCGGAACGCGGCCGGCGATCGCCTGGTGCCTCGCGCTGCTTATGTTCAGCGTCGCGGGAATCCCGCCGCTGCTCGGCTTTTATGCCAAGCTGGTCGTGTTCAACGCTGCGGTTGCTGCCGGCTTGCTGCCGCTCGCCCTGCTTGCAATCGCGGGCAGCGTGATCGGCGCGTTCTACTACCTGAAGGTCATCAAGGTGATGTTCTTCGACGAGCCGACCGACCGGGTGAAGGGGCACGGCGACTGGGCGCACTGGGCGCTGCTGATGGCGCGACGGTCATAGTTTCGCCGCTCGGCTACCTGATGACGGGTTGGCTGGGTAACCTTGCCGACAAGGCCGCGGCCGCGCTGTTCCTGACCGCCTAGCTTCTTGGCAACTATCCGCTTCGTCGCCGAAACCGGCTCGACCAATGCCGACCTGATCGCTGCGATCCGAGCTGGCGAGCGGGTGGCGGAAGGCGACTGGCTCGTCGCCGATCGCCAGACTGCGGGGCGCGGGCGGCAAGGGCGCGCATGGTCCGACGGGGCGGGTAACTTCATGGGCTCCACCGTGGTGCGGCCCGGACCGCACGATCCGCCCCCGCCGACGCTTGCGTTGCTGGCCGGAGTTGCCTTGCACGAGACAGTGATTACCGTGCTAGCGGACCCTTCGCGCCTGTCGCTCAAATGGCCCAACGACTTGCTCGTCGGCCGCGCGAAACTCGCCGGAATTCTGCTCGAGCGCGAGGGCGAGGCGGTCGTCGTCGGCATCGGAGTCAACCTCGCCGCGGCGCCGACGGTCGAGGGTCGCGAGACGGTCGCGCTCACCGCGTTCGGGCCCGCGCCCGATCGCGATCACTTCGCGAAGGCTCTCGCCGCGCGCGTTCGACATTGAGCTCGGGCGCTGGCGGTCGGTGGGCATCGAGCCGCTCCTGCGGCGCTGGCAGTCGGCAGCCCTTCCGCTCGGCAGCGCGCTGACCGTGCACGAGCCCGGCGGCACGGTGGCGAACGGCGCGTTCGCCGGACTCGATGAAAGCGGTTCGCTCCTGCTGCGCTTGGAAGACGGGCGGTTGCGCTCTATTCACGCGGGCGACGTACTGCTCGGCTAAAGGATACCGCCATGCTGCTCGCCGCCGATGTCGGCAATACGAACGTGGTTTTCGCGCTTTTCGAAGGGCGCGAGATCAAGGCGCGGTGGCGCATCGCGACCGACGCCCGCCGGACGGGCGACGAATACGCCGTGTGGCTGCTCCAGCTGCTCGCGATCGAGGGTGTCGAGCGGGATGCTATCGACCAGATCATCATCGGTTCGGTCGTTCCGCGCTCCATCCACAACCTGACGGTGCTGGCGGAAAAGTACTTCAACCTCACCCCGCTGATCGCGGGCGAGGGCAGGGCAGCCTATGGCATTTCGGTCGACGTCGATCAGCCCAGTTCGCTCGGCGCCGACCGCGCCCTCAACACGATCGCCGCGCACGCGAAGTACGATGGTGACCTGATCGTAGTCGATTTCGGCACCGCGACGACGTTCGACGCGGTCGATTTCACTGGAGCCTACAAGGGCGGTATCATCTGCCCGGGCCTCAACCTCTCGCTCGACGCGCTGGTCGGGAACACCGCCAAGTTGCCGCGCATCGCGATCGAGGCGCCCAGGACCAATAGCGTCATCGGCACCAATACCGAGGATCAGATGTTGATCGGGGTGTTCTGGGGCTATGTCGCGATGATGGAGGGCCTGATCGCCCGCATGCGGGCCGAGATCGGCCGCCCGGCCAAGGTCGTCGCCACCGGCGGCCTCGCGATCCTGTTCGACGAGCACACCGAAATTTTCGACGCGGTCGATACCGACCTGACCCTCGCGGGTCTCGCGATCCTCGCCGAGCGTGCTGCCGGAAAGGCAAACTGACTTGAAGAAAGATTTCACCCCCGAAGACGAACTGCTCTTTCTGGCGCTCGGCGGTTCGGGCGAGATCGGGATGAACGTCAACCTCTACGGTTGCCGCGGCCGGTGGTTGATGGTCGACCTTGGGATGACCTTCAGCGGTAACGAGTATCCCGGCGTCGATCTCGTTTTCGCCGATCTCGACTTCATCGAGGAGCGAGCCGACACGCTCGAGGGTATCGTTCTCACTCACGCGCACGAGGATCACATCGGCGCCGTCCCCTACTTCGCCGCCGAACTCGGTGTGCCGCTCTACGCAACTCCGTTCACCGCCGACCTGGTGCGCCGCAAGCTTGAAGAAGCGGGTCTCGTCGACGCGGTGGAGCTCAACGTGGTCGAGGATCTCGAGCGGTTCGATCTTGGGCCGTTCGGTATTTCCTACGTACCGCTCGCGCATTCGATCGCAGAAGGACACGCATTGTTGATCGAGACGCCGTTCGGGCGCGTGTTCCACACCGGCGACTGGAAGCTCGATGAAGAGCCCATCGTCGGGGAGCCGACGACCGAAGAGGAACTCTGCGAACTCGGCGACGAGGGCATCCTCGCGCTCGTCTGCGATTCCACGAATGTATTCAACCCGGCCGAGAGCGGGTCCGAAGGGGCAGTCTATCGCGCCCTGCACGAGGAAGTCGCGAAGTGGACCGGCCGCCGGGTGCTGGTGACGACGTTCGCCAGCAACGTCGCCCGGCTGCATACGCTTGGCGCGGTGGCCCAGGCGACCGGACGCCAGCTTTGCGTCGCGGGTCGCTCGCTCGATCGCATCATCGAGGTCGCGCAGGACAACGGCTACCTTCAGGATTTCCCCGAGGTGATAGACTTCGACACCGCGATGGGCCTGCCGCGCGGCGAAGTGCTGGTCCTCGCCACGGGCGGACAGGGTGAGCCGCGCGCCGCGCTTGCCCGTATCGCCGAAGAGAACCATCCGATCGAGCTGTCGGCAGGCGACGTGGTGCTGTTCTCCAGTCGCCAGATTCCCGGCAACGAGCTCGCCATCGGGCGCATCCAGAACCTGCTCGCCAAGCGCGGCATCGTGATGGTCACCGACCGGCAGAGCATGATCCACGTTTCCGGCCATCCGGGGCGGCCCGAGCTGGAGGCGCTGTACGCGTGGCTACGGCCGCAGATCCTCGTGCCGGTGCACGGGGAGATGCGCCACATGGCCGAGCAGGCGCGGCTCGGGAAGGCGAACGGCATTCCTCAGACGGTGGTCCAGGGCAACGGGGACCTCGTGCGCCTCGCCCCGGGCAAGCCTGGCAAGCTCGCCGAAGTGCGAAGCGGTCGGCTCGTGCTCGACGGTGACATCATCTCGCCGGCGGACGGCGACGCGATCGTGATGCGTCGGCGCCTGGCGCGAGAGGGCGTGCTGATCGTCGTCGTGGGCCCGAAGGGCGGTGTCTATGTCGAAGGGGTCGGTCTGCCGCTCGACGAGGACTACGCAGCTTTCATCGCGGAGGCGGAGCGCGATGTGGCGCAGGCGCTTGGCAAGCTGCGGGGCCAGGCTGCCCGCGATCGCGATTTGCTGATCGAGGCCGCCCGCCTTGCGGCACGCCGCGCAGCGGGGCGGTGGAGCGGAAAGCGGCCGCAAGTCCGCGTGATCATTCCGGGAGAGGCTGCGTGAGCTGGACCTCGATCGTTGCGATCTACTTCCTGTTCTGGGTCGCGAGCGCGTTCTTCCTGCTTCCGTTCGGGGTCCGAACGCACGAGGAACTGGGCATAGACAAGGTTCCCGGCCAGGCCGACAGCGCGCCGGCAAACTTCCAGCCGCGCAAGTTGCTGCTGCGCGCTACCCTGCTTGCAGTGGTGCTGACCGCGGTATGGGTTGCAAACTACAACTACGGGTGGATCACTCCGGCCAAGCTCGGCTTCCCCATCGACTTCGAACTGAGCCGACGTCCGGAGTCGCCGGACTCTCAGTCGCGCAGTCGCTCGATCGCCTGAGCAAGCGCGACGTAGAGCTTGCCCATGTCGCTGCTCAGCAGGGTGACGCCGATGGCGTGGCCGTCGCGCGTCGACAGCATCGTGCGCAGCATCCCCTCGAAGTCGTGAATGTAGCGGTTGACGTGTTCGCGGAAATCGCCGTTGTTGTCGTACAGCTCGGCAACGTCGCGCGCTTCGGCCGGCTCAAGCAGGCGCACCGCGCGGCGGGTGAATATGCCCCGATCGCCGCGCAGATAGCTCGTCCACGCAGTGTCGGAGACGTCGGCCGAAAGCGCTCGGGCGATGTCGATCGCGTTCGAATTGAGACTTTCTGTGATCAATGCGACGCGACGCGAGAAGTCGCCATCGACCTGTTCCTCGGCACGCTGGCGGGCCAGCGCCACCCGGCTTTCCAGGTTGGCGGCGAGTTCGTTGACCTTGGCTAGTTGGTCGCGCAACTGGATCGTCACCTCGCGTCCGGTGCCAGCCGCGTGCGCAGCGCTGTCCTCCAGCTCGACGAGAGCCGAGCCGACGCGCTCTTGCAGCGCCTTGTCGAGCGCCGCGTTCGTATCGTCCGCTATTCGGTCGGCGAGTGCAGTGACCTTGCCGCCGGCCTCTTCCTCAATCAGCGCGAGCGCCGAGCGGGCTGCGCGACTCCAGCTCGGCAATCGCGTCACGAAGCGCGCCTTGCGCCTGGGTCGAGGCCGCTTGGCTGTCGCGGGCCAACTCGGCCAGCTGTCCGCGGAGTTCGACGATCCGACCAGCATTGGCCTCGTGACCGGTGGCGACTTCGCCCTGCAGGTCTTTCAGAGTTTCCATCGCGGCGGCACTGTCGCGCTGCGCGGCGAGGACGTAATCGGAAACCTCGCGGCTCTTCTCGCCCGCTCCGGTCAGCATCAGTCCCAGCGCTTCGCCGCGTTCGCCAAGCGCCGCGAGTTTGGTTTCGGTTTCGGTAAGCGCGGAAGGCAGTTCGGTCCGGCTGTGCTCGACACTGGCCCGAATGAGTTCGAGCAGGCGCACGCTCGCGTCGGTCAGGTCCGCAACCGCGCGGTCGGTGTCGCCGAGTGCTTCGCGGCTTGCCTCGAGCTTTTGGCCGAGGACGTCGATCGCGGCAGAAAGCGCGGTCTCGGCCTGCCGACCGTGATCGGCGGCCGCCGCCATTTCACGCGAAAGCGCCTCGATCCGGGCGGTGATCGCTTCGCCCTGTTCGACGAATTCCCTCGCCTGGACCGTATGAGCGTCGCGCCGTTCAGCGAGGCCGGTGTCGAGTTCTGCGAGCAGGCGCGCGACGATCCCGGCGTGTTCCTTCGCCAGTTCGGCGGCTTCCGTGCGGCGCCTTTCGACCTCTGTCACAAACAAGCTATGCGATTCGGTCAGCTTCGCATCGACCAGGGTCGCTTCCTCGCTGATGAGGGCGAGGCGCTTCTGCGCGCCGGCTTTAGCGGTGTTGTCGATCGATTCAACATGACGGATTGCCGCCTCGAGGTCGGTCTTGAGCGAATCGACGCGGCTGTTCCAGGCGGCCAGCGCGTTGCGTTCGGTGCCCGTCAGGCTGTCCGACACCGTGTCCGCTCCTTCGCGGACCGCGGTTACGCGGGCCTGCAGGGAAAGCAGCAGCTCTTCCTCGCTCGCCTCGAGCGCTTGCGAGGCGCCCGCAATCTCATCGCGCAGTCGATCGGCGCGGTGCCGCATCGCGGCAAGGGCTTCGACCTCCCGTCCGTCAAGCTCAGTTCGGAAGGCGTCGCTCCGCTCGCGCAGCGCGGCAAAGCGCGTGCCGACAAGCTCGTCGAGTTGGCGCACCTGCGCCTCGAATCCGTCGAGCGCATCGTCGATCTTGCCACGTAGCGAGGCGACCTGGCGCTCGCTTGCCTGGCCGAACTCGTTGAGCCGGTTGAACCCCGCCACGAGGCCTTCGAGCTGGTCGTGCGCCGTGTTGCCGGCCGAGCCGATCTGGTTCGATACGTCGCGGGCAGCGTTGGCGATGACTGGAAGATCGTCGCGCAGCTTGTCCATGTTGTCGAGCGCGGCACGGCTGACCCCGGCGACTTTGTCGACTTGCGCACCGTTGTCGTGGATCAGCGCCTGCAGCCTGTCGGCATGCTCTGAAATCCGCTGCGTGGCCACCCGCCCGAGCGTTTCGAGTTCGCGGCTTTGAGCGGCGAGGAATTCGCGCGCCAGGCTGAGCTCGCGGTTGACTACCGACAGGCGCGCCTCGAGTGCGACGGATTCGCCGCGCAGGGCGGACGCTGCATCGGTAAAGCGCGCCGCCTCGCGCGTGCTCAGTCTGAGCGCCAGCAGCATGAGCGCAACAATCAGCAGCACCGGCACGGTCCAGGCCACGATGAGGGCCGAACCCGTTGCCGGAGTCACGCTTCCTGCAAGTTCGGTCCAGTGCGCGAAAAGGAAGAACCCGCTCCAGCCGATTGCGGCGAGGATGGCCAGCGTCGGCACGATCCAGCCGGTTCGGCGAGGCTGCACCTCGTCCTCGTCCTCCCAGTGCTCTAGGGGGGCATCCTCGACCCAGCTGTCATCGAGTGTCAGCGGTTCGTCCGCCGCGCTGCCGGATTCGCCAGACGCATTCGCGCCGCTCCCGGGCCCAACGGCCCGAATGTGTGATCCCCCGCTCATGACGCGGAATCTACACATTTCCGGCCATGTTCAACAGTCTCTTAATCATCGCAGTGCTAGGGAATGCGTCGATGGCTTATGAAAACGGGGCATTCGACGCGACGATTGCGGCAGCCGCGGGCGAGGATTCCGCGCTGATCGCCGAGTTGCGCGATGCGTTCCGCGACAGCCTCGAAAGGCACCTCGACCTTCTCAAGCGAGCGCGCTGCGATGGTAACTGGACGGTCGCTGCGCAGAGGTTGCGTGGGCTGGCCGCCAGCTTCCACGCATCGGAACTCGTTGCGCTGGCCGGGGAGGCTATCGACGGGGCGCCGGGCGACCCCAGCGTCGTCCGCCGGATAGAGCAGTTCCACGATCGTTTCGTCGGCGCCTGATGCCGTCTCGCAGTCGCCACTAGCCAACCTTATCCCCGCACCCTAGTCAGGGCCCTTCGAACGGCAGGGAGGTCTGCGCGTGCGGGTCGCGCTGATGGCAATGACGCAGGAGGGTGCCGAGCCGGTGAGGCTCGGTGGCAGGCCTGTCGCCTGGCACCAGCTCCAGGCTGCACTCGCGCTAGGCTGCGAGCGAGTGGTCTGCCTCGCTGAATCGCCGGGACCCGAGCTGGCTGCTCTTCAGCGTGAGGCTGAGGCGCGCGATGCCAAGTTCAGCGCAATTGCCCATTCCCGCGCGCTGTCGGGATTCATTAGCGCGGCGGACACACTGTTCGTCTTCGCGCCCGGCGTGATGCCCGACCGAGAGTGGCTCACGCAGGCACTCGGGGCAAGGGCCGGGATCGCGGTGCTTTCCGCGGACGAGGCGGTCGAGCGCGGGTTCGAGAGGATCGATCGCGACCGGGCGTGGGGAGGGGTACTCGCCACGCGCGGAGATTCGGTCGAGGCGCTGGCACTTTTACCACCCGATGCCGACCCGATCGCGGGTCTGCTGCGTGTCGCACTCCAGCGCGGCGGTCGCTGCGTGGAAGTCCCCGAACACTGGATCGACGAGGGGCGCTGGGTCGTGCTTGGCGACAATGCGGCAGCGCAGCGGCTCGAGCGTAGCTGGCAGGCACGCCATGTACCCGCGCCGGGGCTCGATCGCCCGGGGGAGGCTGCGGCGCACGCGATCGCACGCGTCCTGGCACCGCGGGTGACCGGGCGCCCGGTGCTCGCGCCCGGGCTTGCCATCGGCGGCATGGTGCTCGCCGCAGCGGGCGGTGCAGCGGGCTATTTCGGCTATATCCTCGCGGGGCTTGTCGCATTGGTCGTAGGCGCACTGGCTTCCGAGACCGGCGAGCGGCTCGGCCGGTTTGCCCGTGCTGGTTCGGGCACTACGAGTCCGCGGCGCCTTGCCGAGGTTCGCGACGCGGTCCTCGATGTCGCGCTCGTCGCGACCGCGGCCAGTCCTCAGGAATTCGCCGGATGGCACGCGCCGTTCGTTGCACTCGTCCTCGTTGCTGCCGTGCGCTTGCTGCGCGAGAAGGGAACGCCGCGCGCGCTGCGGGTGCTGGGCGACCGGATTCTCGTCTTCCTCGGACTCGGCGTCGCTGCGACATTCGGCGGTTTCGTGCCCGCGATGGCTGCGACCGGGCTTGTCGCGCTGGCAGGTAGACTGTTCGCCGCGCGTCGTCGAAGCTAACGCGGGTTTAACCAAGGGCCGCTATGGCCGGTCCATGAGCGAAGCGGTGATGATGCAGTCGAGCGATGCGCCCGTTGAGGCTGTCCTGCGCGACGAACTCGCGCATGGCGACGCCGTGATCGGTACGATCGGCCCGGTGCTCGGCCATCTGCTCGCCAATCACGACCATTCGCTGTTCAGCGATGAGATTGTCAGCCGGGTCCGCGGCATGGTCTCCGACCTCGCACGGCAGGTGCTGCTGGCCGAGGCGCAGGCCGCCGACGCAGCCGACCCGCGCCGACACGCGGAACGAGAGCGCGCCGTGCTCGCCGAACGCCTCCTCGCCGACGAGCAACTTGTCGCGCATTGCCACGCATTGGCGCTGGAATGGCAGCTGACGACGCGGCTCGAGACGCGCTCGGCAATCGACCCGGTGCTCTCGCCGCTCCTCCAGGCGCTGATCGCATCGGACGACGGATCGGTCGCGGCGACCGCAATGGCCGCGCTCGCGGCGCAGGCGCGCTTCGCCCAGGCGCAGCGGCGGATGGAACTGCCGCTGGGCGAGCTGCCGGCAGACCTGTTTCACCAGGTCGTTGCGACGTGGATGGACGGACTCGATCACACTGCAGGATCGGTCGCCGCGGCGGCTAATGCGCTGCGCGAGGATTACGATGAAAGCGCCGGCCGGCTCGGCTTGCTGTCGCGGCTCGTGACGGGAATGGGGGCAGGCGCGCGCGCCGGGCTCGATATAGGGCACGCGGGCGTCGCGCTGTTCCTGACTGCGCTGGCAGCGTCGGCGCGTCACGATCGCGACCTGGCGGTAATCGCGACGAACGACCGTCAGCTTGCGCGCCTGGCGCTGTCCCTGCGCGCAGCCGGTCTCAAGCCGCGCGAAGTCGAAGAGCAATTCCTTCACCTCCACCCCGACACCCCGTTGCCGGACGGATTCGACCAATTGCGCGCGGATCGCGCAGCCGCACTGCTCGGCGGTTCGGCGCGGAATTCGGTCGCCTGAGATGGCCGGACACGGCGCCATTCTTGCCCGCGCGCGTACCGACGCGGACGATCGCCTGATCGAGGCGGAAGAACCGCTCGCGGGTCTTCAGCGCCGTTGCGGCGGCGAATTGCCGGGCACCGTGGCAGTGCCCGCCCTGCTCGAGATCGTGCGCAAGGCGCGGCGGCTCGGGCTCAAGGTCGCGCGGACGATCGAGGCGCTCGATGGCGATGAAACCGTGCGGGCCTGGGTCGAGATCGACCCGGAGGCAGAGGGTGAAAACGGTGGTTGCGCGATTTCGGTCGGAGCCTGGTCCACCTCGCCGCGCCCCGTCCCCTCGGAAGACGAAACCGCTGCATTGCGCACCGCGATCGACCGCGCCGTGGCCGAGTTGTCGGCGCGGCTCGATCCGGATCAAGGGGTGCTGACCGTCGACAGCACGGCACCCGATCTCGCCACCCTCGTCCGCAAGATGCGGAACAGACCCGGCACAACCTGGACCGAATTCGTCGATCTGCCCGACCTTGCCCACCATCAACCGATGCACTGGCGCCTGGTCGATGGCGCACGCTGCGTCGTACCGGGATCGAAGCGGGGCTGGACGGCAACGCTGGTTCCGCTCGGCCGGCCCGATCCGGGAAGCGCGGGCTTCGAACTGCTCCTCGTCGCCGATGCACCGCTGCCCGAAGTGGTCACGGTCGGGGAGGAGCCGAAAACGGCAACGCCCTCCTTCGGGCGCGAGCTGACCCCGGTTTTGCGCCAACCGATTGCACGGATCATCGCCAATGCCGAGACCATCCGCTCGCGCCTGGCCGGGCCGCTGGCGGAGGAATACAGCAACTATGCCGCCGACATCGCCGCGGCGGGTCAGCACCTGCTGTCATTGGTCGAAGACCTTTCCGACCTCGAGGTAGTGGAGGCCGAGGATTTTCGCACCGCGCCCGATCGGATCGACCTTGCCGACGTCGCGCGCCGGGCGGCCGGCATCCTCGGCGTGCGCGCACGCGAGCGAAATATGCGGCTGAGCGCGCCGGAAGACGGGGTCTCGGTTCCGGCCACGGGTGAATTCCGCCGGGTCTTGCAGATCCTGCTCAACCTCGTCGGAAACGCGATCTCTTATGCTCCCGACGGTTCGACGGTGCGGATCGAGGTCGCGGGCGAGGGCGACCGCGTGCGCGCCATGGTGATCGACGACGGTCCGGGCGTACCGGAAGGCAAGATCGACAGCGTCTTCGAGAAGTTCGAGCGCCTGGGGCGGGGCGGTGACGGCGGCTCGGGCCTTGGCCTGTACATCTCGCGGCGACTTGCCCGCGCGATGGGCGGCGAGCTGACGTTGGAGAGCACGCCCGGCGAGGGCGCGCGATTTACGCTGGAGTTACCCGCGACCGACTGATCGGCAGCGTTCTAAGGTCAGTGACGCCGTCTACCCCACCAGAACAGCAGGACACCGATCACGACGGTAATCGCGCCGTAGAGAGCCCATTGCCGCTCGGCGAGCATGAAGCTCTCGGCCGGCCACATCACGATGCCCAGGCCTTGTAACGCCCACAGCCCGCCCGAAAGGACGAGCGCGACGCCGAGGACCTGAGCGAGAAGCCGGAGGGTACGCACGCGCGCGGCCTAACGCTGTCCGACCGGCACGTAATCGCGCTGGGTCGGCCCGGTGTAGAGCTGGCGCGGACGGCCGATCACTTGCGCGGGATCGGAGATCATCTCGTTCCACTGCGCGACCCAGCCGACCGTGCGGGCGAGCGCGAACAGCGCGGTGAACATGGTCGTCGGGAAGCCGATCGCCGAGAGGATGATGCCCGAATAGAAGTCCACGTTCGGGAACAGCTTTTTCTCGATGAAATAGGGATCGTTGAGCGCAATTTCCTCGAGCTGCAGCGCGGTGTCGAAGAGCGGGTCGCTGACCTTGAGCGATTCGAATACCTCGCGCACCGTCTTCTGCATCACGGCCGCCCGCGGATCGTAGTTCTTGTACACGCGGTGGCCGAAGCCCATCAGACGGAACGGGTCGTTCTTGTCTTTTGCGCGCTCGATATAGTGCGGAATGCGATCGGGGGTGCCGATCTCGCGCAGCATGTTGAGCGCCGCCTCGTTCGCGCCGCCGTGTGCCGGCCCCCACAGGCAGGCAATGCCCGCCGCGATGCACGCAAAGGGGTTTGCACCCGACGAACCGGCAAGCCGCACAGTCGAAGTCGACGCGTTCTGCTCGTGGTCGGCGTGGAGGATGAAGATGCGGTCCATCGCCTGTTCGACGACCGGGTTCACCTCGTAGGGCTCGGCGGGGACGCCGAAAGTCATGCGCAGGAAATTGCCGGTGTAGCTCAGCGAGTTGTCTGGGTAGAGGAACGGCTGCCCGACCGCGTACTTGAATGCCATTGCCGCGATGGTTGGCATCTTGGCGATCAGCCGGTGGCTGGCGATCGTGCGCTGTTCGGGGTCCGAAATATCGGTGCTGTCGTGGTAGAACGCGCTCAATGCGCCGACCACGCCGCACATGATCGCCATCGGGTGGGCGTCACGCCGGAACCCGCGATAGAACGTCATCAGCTGCTCGTGCAGCATCGTGTGGCGGCTGATCGTGTAGGTGAATGTGTCCAGCTCGGCCTTTGACGGCAGTTCGCCGTTGAGGAGCAGGTAGCTGACCTCCATGAAGCTCGATTTCTCGGCCAGCTGGCCGATCGGATATCCGCGGTGGAGCAGCACGCCCTCGTCGCCGTCGATGTAGGTCAGCGCGCTTTCGCAGCTGGCGGTCGACTTGTAGCCGGGATCGTAGGTGAAGGCGCCAGTTTGGCCATAAAGCTTGCGAATATCAATGACTTCGGGACCCACGCTTCCCTGGAGCACAGGAAGATCGGTGCTCTTGTTGTCGTAATTGAGCGTCGCCGCTTTGTCCGCCATGTCGGGTCTCCTTAAGCTGTGTGATCCGCGTCGGCGGAACTGGCTTGCGCGTCAAGCCGCGCCAGCGCTTCGTCCCGGCCAAGTAGGACCAGTACGTCGAAAATGCCGGGGGACATTGTCGTCCCCGTCAGTGCCGCTCGCATTGGCTGCGCGAGCTTGCCGAGCCCCAGTCCCTGGTCCTCGGCGTATTCCTTGAGATTGGCCTCCAGAGCCTCGACCGTCCAGTCGCTTATCCTGTGCAGTCTTTCAGAAATCCTTGCGAGCAAGCTGCGTGCATCGTCGGTGACCAGGGCCGCCGCCTTCTCGTCGAGCTCGAGCGGGCGCTGCTTGAACAAAAACGCAGCTCCGGCAGCAAGTTCGTGCAGGGTCTTCGCGCGAAGTTTGAGCTGCGGCATGGCCTCGGTCAGTAGCGCCTCGTCGGCCTCCGGGCCAATCAGCGGAGCGACCAGACTCGCCAGCCGGGCATCGCCCGCCTCGCGGATGTAGTGGCCGTTGAGGTTGAGCAGCTTCTTGGTGTCGAAGCGGCTCGGGCTCTTCCCCACGCCGGAGAGGTCGAACAGGGCGATTGCCTCCTCGCGAGAGATCTCCTCGCGGTCGCCGTGCCCCCAGCCGAGCCGAAGCAGGTAGTTGAAAACCGCCTCTGGCAGCAGACCCATCTCGTCGCGATAGGCGTCGACGCCGACCGCGCCGTGGCGCTTCGACAGCTTCGCCCCGTCCGTGCCAAGGATCATCGGCACGTGGGCATAGACCGGGACCGGCCACCCCATCGCGTTCAGGATGACGATCTGGCGGAACGCATTGTTGAGGTGGTCGTCGCCGCGGATGACGTGAGTCACGCCCATGTCATGGTCGTCGACTACCACCGCGAGCATGTAAGTCGGCGTCCCGTCGGAGCGGAGCAGGACGAAATCGTCGAGTTCCGAATTGGCAACCGTTACCGTGCCCTGGACCTCGTCTCTGATCGTGGCTTCGCCTTCCCGCGGAGCCTTGATGCGCACGACGAACGGCGCGTCCGTGGGCGAACTCGCGGGATCGGCATCCCGCCACTCGCTGTCGATGCGGAACGTGCGCCGCTCGGCCTGCGCGCTCGCGCGGCGCTCGGCGAGTTCCTCAGGCGTCAGATAGCAGCGATAGGCCGCGCCTTTTTCGAGCAATTCGTGCGCGACTGCCGCGTGGCGATCGGATCGGGCGAACTGGAACGTTGGCTCCTCGTCGCCCTCGAGACCGAGCCAACCGAGGCCGTCGAAGATCGCCGCGATTGCCGGTTCGGTCGATCGCGCGCGGTCGGTGTCCTCGATGCGCAGAAGGTATTTGCCACCGTGATGACGGGCATAGAGCCAGTTGAACAGCGCGGTACGCGCGCCGCCGATATGAAGGAATCCAGTCGGCGAAGGGGCAAAGCGTGTGACCACCTTCGCGCTATCGCTTGCCATCCGAATTCTCGTCCTTATTCAATGTCTTCATGGCAACGCGTACAGCGGCTCTGGTTCCCCTGTCGGATGACGACTGGGAGGGCGTAGAGCCCGCCGATGCTGCACTGCAGCGGCCTTGGCGCAAGGCGCGCGCCTTGTCCAGTGTATGGGAATTGGCGGAAGGTTTTCTCGAACGCGCCGCGTTCGATCGCGCGCCTTGGCTGACCGTCGCACTCGCCGGTGGGATCGCGGCATGGTTCGTCCTTCCCGGTCCGCTCGCCTGGATTGCCTGGATTTGTGCCGGGCTGCTTCTGGCGATCGCTGCAGCTGCGATCTGGCGCGAGAATGGGGAGCGCAGTCATCTGCGGCGTGCCTTGATCGCCGTGGGCGTGCTCATCGCCTTTGGCTCGGCGCTGATCTGGGCACGGTCGGAAGTGGTGGGTGCGCAGCCGCTTGCCTATCCGCAAGCCCAATGGATCGACGGACGCGTCCTGGTGCGAGAGGATCAGCCAGCGGAAGAGCGCGTACGGCTGACGCTGGCCTTTCGCGACGCCGAGGCGGGTACCGCGCGCAAAGTTCGCATCAACGTCGCTCCCGATCTGCTCGGTGAGGGGATCGAGGAGGGTGCACGGGTAAGGCTTCGTGCCCGTCTTATGCCTCCGGGTCCGCCATTGGTGCCCGGCGCATACGATTTCGCACGCACGGCCTGGTTCGCGGGCTTCGCGGCCACGGGCAGCGCGATGACTCCGGTCGAGACGCTCGAGCCCGCACCTTCGGGGGGCACGATCGCGCGCGCCCAGCGGGCACTCTCTGCTCACATCCATGCGCAGCTCGGTGGATCCGAAGGAGCGATCGCGGCCGCCTTTGCCAGCGGAGACCGGGGCGGCATCGCTGTCGCGGATGAGGAGGCGATGCGGGATTCGGGACTGACCCACCTGCTGTCGATCAGCGGGGTGCACGTCAGCGCGGTTATCGCTGCCGCTTATTTCCTCGCGATCCGTCTGCTGGCACTCTGGCCATGGTTGGTGCTGCGCGTGCGATTGCCGGTGGTCGCCGCCTCGATCGCAGCACTCGCAGGGATCGGCTACACTTTGCTCACCGGCGCGGAAGTGCCGACCGTACGCAGTTGCATTGGAGCGATGCTGGTGCTTGCGGCGCTCGCACTCGGTCGCGAACCGCTGTCGCTGCGGATGGTCGCTACGGCCGCCTTCGCGGTGCTGCTCGCGTGGCCAGAGGCTCTCGTTGGGCCGAGTTTTCAGATGAGCTTCGCCGCGGTTGTCGCGATCGTGGTCCTTCACGAGACGGCGCCAGTGCGCAATTTCCTCGCCGCGCGTGACGAAAGCTGGCTTGGGCGGACCGGTCGCCGGGTTGGCATGCTCCTGGTAACCGGGTTGGTGATCGAGATCGCGCTGATGCCGATCGTCCTGTTCCACTTTCACCGGGCGGGATTCTACGGGGCATTCGCCAATGTCCTGGCGATCCCGCTGGTTTCGTTCGTTTCGATGCCGCTCATTGCACTGGCCCTTTCGCTGGACCTGGTCGGGGCGGGTGCCCCGGCATGGTGGCTCGTCGGCAAGTCGCTCGAGCTGTTGCTCGCAATCGCCCGCTTCACAGCTGAGCAGCCCGGAGCGGTGCGGCTTATGCCGCAGATGAGCTGGGGCACCTATGCGCTGTTCCTCACAGGAGCCGCATGGCTCGCGCTTTGGCGCGGAAGAGCCAGATTGTTGGGGCTGGTTCCCGCGTTGCTCGCAACGGGATTCCTGATGGCAACGCCCGCGCCGGACATGCTGATCGGGAGCGACGGACGCAACGTCGGT
This sequence comes from uncultured Alphaproteobacteria bacterium, assembly GCA_963728375.1. Lineage (GTDB taxonomy): Bacteria > Pseudomonadota > Alphaproteobacteria > Sphingomonadales > Sphingomonadaceae > Tsuneonella. The sequence continues at coordinate 180,714 of CAVSJL010000001.1, read as the reverse complement.
ATCGCGGGAGAGGGCAACCGTCTTTTGGTGCTCCGAGAGGGGAAGAGCAGCTTCGCTCGCGACAACCTGCTCGAGCTCGCGGGGCTGGAGGGAGAGCCAATCGCGCTCGAAGACTGGCCGGCCGCCCGGTGCAGCGTGGACTTCTGCAGCATCGCGATCGAGCGGGGTGGGCGCAATTGGACGCTACTCCTGGCGCGCAGCCGGTCGCGGATCGGGGAGCGAGCGCTGGCAGCAGCGTGCGACAGCTCGGACATCGTCGTCGCCGATCGTTTCCTCCCGCGCAGTTGTCGGCCGCGCTGGCTCAAGGCGGATCGACGTTACCTGCAGCAGACCGGCGGGCTCGCGATCAATCTCGCGTCACAAACGATAACGACCGTGGCGAGCGGGCAGGGCGACCATCCCTGGTGGACGGCTCGCGGGCGTTAGGCCCGCGCAATGTTCTTAATGATAGCGCCGAAGCAGCCCAGCCAGCTTGCCCTGAACTTTCACCTCGCTCGCGCGGTAGACCTGCGGCTCGTAAGCACCGTTCGCCGGGTCGAGTTCGAACCATGCCGTCTTCGCGGCGCAAGTACTTGAGAGTGGCTTCCTCGTCGCGCACGAGAGCGACTACGATCTCCCCGTCGCGAGCAACGTCGGTGCGCTTCACGAGTGCGAAGTCGCCATCGAAGATGCCGGCTTCGATCATCGAATCTCCTGAGACCTCAAGCGCGTAGTGCTCGCCCGGGCCGAGCAGCGCAGCGGGGACGGGCAAAGTGCTCTGCCCCTCCAGTGCCTCGATCGGCATACCTGCAGCGATGCGGCCGTGGAGCGGAAGCTCGACGATGTCGTTCGCCGGCTGCGGCTTCGCCGTCGGCGTCCGCAAAGGCACTACGTTGTCGTTGGTTTTCGAGCGCGGCGCGGCGACCGAATCTTCCGGTTGGCGGATCACCTCGAGTGCGCGAGCCCGGTTGGGCAACCGGCGGATGAAACCGCGTTCCTCGAGAGCCGAGATCAGTCGGTGGACGCCCGACTTGCTCTTCAAGTCGAGCGCTTTCTTCATTTCCTCGAACGAGGGCGAAATCCCGTTCTCCTCGAGACGAACGGTGATGAACTGCAGGAGTTCGCGCTGCTTGGCCGTGAGCATGGGACCTATTCCCCGACAACCGTTCCAATTCGGGAACGAACGCGGAACAATTAGGCAACTTATTGCAGGTCGTCAACCCGCCGGGATGTTTCGTCCGCTGCACGCCAGTCGCCGGACTTGCCGCCGGTTTTTTCGTAGAGCCGAACCGCCTCGATCACCATTCCCTTATCAAGTGCCTTGGCCATGTCGTAAACCGTGAGAAGCGCCACGCAAGCCGCTGTCAGCGCTTCCATTTCCACGCCGGTTCGTCCGGTGAGAGAAGCAAGGGCGGTGACGGCGATCGCTTCGTCCTCGAACGCGAAATCCACCGTCACTGCATTCAGGGCCAGCGGATGGCAGAGCGGGATCAGTTCGGCGGTCTTCTTGGCCGCCATGATCCCCGCGACTCGAGCGACGGCGAGGACGTCGCCTTTCGGGCCGCTGCCGTCGCGCACCGCGGTAAGCGCCGCGGCGCTCATCCGTATGCGTCCGGTTGCGGTCGCCGACCGCGCCGTTTCGGCCTTCCCGCCAACATCGACCATATGCGCGGCGCCTCCATCGTCGAGGTGGGTGAGGCTCATGCGCTGATCCAACCAAGCAGTTCCCGCGTGGCCGCGGCGACATCCTCTTGCCGCATCAGGCTTTCGCCTACGAGAAACGTCCGCACACCGCCGCGCGCCAGCCGCTCGCAATCGGCATGGGTGTTGATCCCGCTTTCGCCGACCAGCAGCGCGCCCTTGGGCGCGAGCGGCGCGAGGCGTTCGGTGATGGCGAGATCGGTCCGGAAAGTCCTGAGATCGCGGTTGTTCACTCCGATGAGCCGCGAGCGCAGGCGCGCCGCGCGTTCCATCTCCGCCTCGTCGTGGACCTCGACAAGCACGTCCATCCCGCGTTCGATCGCAGCGGTCTCGATCTCGGACATCGCCCCGTCATCGAGCGCGGCTACGATGATCAGGATCGCGTCGGCGCCGATCGCGCGGGCCTCGGCGACCTGCCAGGGGTCGACCATGAAATCCTTGCGAAGGACCGGCAGCGTACAGGCCCGCCGAGCATCGGCTAAATAGTCTTCATGACCCTGGAAATAGGGCGCGTCGGTAAGCACCGACAGGCACGCCGCACCCCCTTGCTGGTAGGCGACCGCGTGTTCGGCGGGGCGAAAATCCTCACGTATCAAACCCTTGGAGGGCGAAGCCTTCTTGATCTCCGCGATTAGCGCGAAGCCGTCCCTGGCCTTCGCGGCGAGCGCATCGCGGAAGCCGCGCGGTGCGCTCTGCTCGCTCGCCAGCCGGTCGAGGTCGCCGATCGTCGCCAGCGTCTTGCGCACGGCCACCTCGTCGCGCTTTGTCGCGCAGATTTCATCCAGCTTGTTCATTTCGCGAGTTCGATCCAGTCGGCGAGGAGGCGCTCGGCGCGGCCCGAGTCAAGGGCTTCGGCCGCCAGCGCGGCGCCGCCTGCATAGTCGTCCGCCTTGCCCGCGATCATAAGGGCGGCTCCTGCGTTGAAGAGCACCGCATCGCGGTAGGGGCCCGGTGCCCCCATCAGGAGCGCCCTGAGCGCCTTGGCGTTGTGGGCCGCATCGCCGCCGCGGATCGCCTCGATCGGTGCCGACGGCAGGCCGGCATCCGAGGCGCGCACACGGCGCATCTCCCATTCGTTTCCCCGGACCTCGGCGATCTCATTGCCGCCCGCGAGGCTGAGTTCGTCGAGCCCCTCGTCGCCGGACACGATCAAGGTACGATCGGTGCCGAGCCGTGCCTTGGCCGCGGCATAGATGGGAACATATGCCGGCCTCGCGATGCCGATAAGCTGGCGCCGGACTCCGGCGGGGTTCGACAGCGGGCCCATGAGATTGAAGATCGTGCGCCGACCGAGGCGCTGGCGGAGTGGCTGGATCCGTCCCATCGCCGGGTGGTGGTTCTTGGCAAAGAGGAAGCAGATGCCGAGCTTTTCCAGCGTCTTCTCGGCAGTCCTTCCCGCCGCTTCCATGTCGAGGCCGAGCGCCTCTAGCGTGTCCGCGGCGCCCGCCTTGCTGCTTGCCGCGCGGTTGCCGTGCTTGGCCACCGGCACGCCCGCTGCTGCCACGACCAGACTGACCGCGGTCGAGACGTTGAGCGTGTGATGCCCGTCACCGCCGGTCCCGCAGACATCGATCGCATCGTCGGGCGCTTGAATCGGGATCAATCGCGCGCGTAACGCGCGCGCCGCGCCGGCGATCTCGTCGGAAGTCTCGCCCCGGTCGGACAAATCGCAGAGAAAGCGTGCGATTTCTTCCTCGCTCGCTTCGCCATCGAGCAGCGAGCCGAACACCTCCTCGGCTTGCGCCTCGTCGAGGTGGGGTTCGGCCTGCGGGAGCGTCCTCATGCCGGGGCTCCAGCTTCGATCCCGCACAGCGAGAGGAAGTTGGCGAGCAGGGCATGACCGTGCTCGGTCGCGATGCTCTCCGGGTGGAACTGCACGCCGTGGATGGGCAATTCGCGGTGACGGAAGCCCATGACATGCGTGTCGTCGCTCGTCGCATTGACTGCCAGCGTATCGGGAATGTCCTCGACCACGAGCGAGTGATAGCGGGTGGCGGCGAAAGGCGAAGGCAGGCCCGCGAAAACGCCGCTGCCGTCGTGCGCGACCGGCGAGGTCTTTCCGTGCATCAACCCGCCGCGCACCACGCGCCCGCCGAAGTACTGGCCGATCGACTGGTGACCCAGACACACCCCGAGCAGCGGCAGCCGCGCATCGGCGCAGGCAGCGACGAGATCGAGACTGATCCCGGCCTCGTTCGGAGTGCACGGGCCCGGGCTGATGAGAAACCCGGCCGCGCCCGTGCGAAGTGCCTCGGTCGCGGTCAGCGCGTCGTTGCGCTCCACGCGCACCTCGGTGCCCAGTTCCATCAGGTAATGGACCAGGTTGAAGGTGAAGCTGTCGTAGTTGTCGACGACGAGGATCATGGAGTCCTGCTCGCAAACTTGTCCGTCGCGCGGACGAGGCCGTCGATGATGCCCGGCTCGCTCGCCGAATGTCCGGCATCGGGCACGATCCACAGCTCGGTCTCAGGCCAGGCCTTGTGCAATTCCCACGCCGAGGTCGGCGGTGTGCAGATGTCGTGGCGGCCCTGGACGATGATCGCCGGGATGTGCCGGATTTTGTCGACGTTCGCCAGCAGTTGCCCTTCGTCGAGCCACATCCGCTCGAGGAAGAAGCGCGCAGCGATGCGGGCGAAGGGCAGCGCCTTGTGCGGGTCGGCGTATTCCTCGACCAGCTCGGGGTTGGGCAGCAGCGTCGCGACAACGCCCTCCCAACGAGACAGCTCGCTCGCCGCCGCCAGCCGCGTTTGCTCGTCGTCGGAAAACAGGCGCTCGGCATAGGCGCGCATGATATCGCCGCGTTCTTCCTCGGGGATGTGGCCCGCAAACCGATCCCAGTTTTCGGGCATCACTTCGCTCGCGCCGTAGCGGTAGAGCCAGTCGATTTCCTTCTCGCGGGCGAGGAACACACCGCGCAAAATGATCTCGGTCGCGCGGTCGGGATACGTCTCGGCATAGGCGAGGGCGAGCGTCGCGCCCCAGCTGCCGCCGAAGACCTGCCAGGCATCGTGACCGCACATCAGGCGCAGCCGCTCGATATCCTCGACGATACGCCAGGTGTCGTTGAACTCGATCTCGGCGAAGGGCAGCGACTTGCCGCAACCGCGCTGGTCGAACAGCAATACGTCGTAACGTTCCGGATTCCACTGGCGACGGTGCGACGGACTCATCCCGCCGCCGGGGCCGCCGTGGAGGAACACCGCCGGCTTGGCGCCGGGCGTTCCGACGCGCTCGTAGTAGATCGAATGACCTTCGCCGACATCGAGATGCCCGCTCTCGTAAGGTTCGATTTCGGGATAGAGCGTACGGCGTTCGTCGGTCATGCGTGGGTCCCTAGCGGCTTGCTGCCCCGGGCGGAAGGTCCCCGTTTGCCTCGACTCGTGGCGAAGCATCGGCAGTTTCCATGCATGTCCTCATCAGCGGTTGCGGGATCCCCGGCCCCACGTTCGCATGGTGGCTGACGCAAGGCGGCCGCGACTGACGATCGTATCTGGCATGGTTGCCCGAGGTGCGGATGCTCGCCAAACGGATGTGCAGCGCGAGCCTGCGCGACCAGCTCAAGCTGCCCGATTATTTCCCTTCAGGCGACTGAGCAGACGAGACTGGAGAAGGGGTCTGCTTGTCCTCCACGAGCAGCATCGGACCGATCTGCGCGCGCGAGTCCATCCGTCCGCTCGCCGGGTCCCATAACCCGGACACCCCTCCGTCGAGGTAGAGCGCGTTGGGCGTCTTGAGCACGTCACGGAAATAGCGCGCGATCTTGCCGAAGCTGACCGGCCCTTCGCTGATGACGAAGTGCGCGCGTCCCGCCGCATCGACGCCGACGCCGTTGCGGATCGTGCGGCTCGGTCCGTCGTCGGTGATCTCGGGATGGAGCTTGCCCCCCACCACCAGCATCGGGCCGCTCTGCGTGCCGAAATCGGGTCGGTCGCCGACTTGCGCGTAGAAATCGTCCGAGGTCATCACGCTCCACTTGCCGCCGCCGCCGAAGAACACGCCATTGGGCTTCAGGTGGAAATTGCCCGCACCATCGTTGCGATTGAGTTCCTTAAGCCGCTCGCCGTCCTTGACGTAGTAGCCGATCGGCTTGCCTTCGCCATCGAACATTCCGGCGTTCACGCCGAAGACGACGCTCCGCGCCTCGTCGGGCGACTGCTCTGCGAAGGCCTTGAACCCCCGATAAGGCGGGTTGCCGAGCATCGTCGTGATGCGGTGCTTCGCCGGATCGGCGATGCAGTGGGTCAGGCGCGCATCTTCGAATGTCGCCGTTTCGCAGGCGGATGGGCGTGTCGGCGTGGGTGACGGCGTTGCCGTCGCCAGTACCTCGCCGGGGTTATCGAGGTCGATGCGGGTGACCGCCTTGCCGCCGGGCTGCTGGTTGCAAGCCGCGAGCAGGATGAGGAGGGGAAGGGCTGCCAGCTTTTTGCTGAGAGTCATTGGCCGAATCCAGGTAAAAGCGCCTGCCGGGCCGCCTCGCGCGCCGCAGCGATCAGCGCGCCCGCCTTCGCCTCGCATTCGCGCTGCTCGTAGGCCGGGTCGCTGTCGGCGACGATCCCGGCGCCGGCCTGCACGTGCATCACTCCGTCCTTCACCACCGCGGTACGCAGGACGATGCACGAATCGAGCGTCCCGTCGGGCGCGAAATAGCCGACCCCGCCCGCATAGGGCCCGCGGGCGGCCGGTTCGAGTTCGGCGATGATCTCGCAGGCGCGGATCTTGGGCGCGCCGCTGACCGTCCCGGCGGGAAACCCAGCGAACAACGCGTCGAGCGCGCCTTTCGACGGATCGAGCGCGCCGACGACGTTGCTGACGATGTGCATGACGTGGCTGTAACGTTCGACGGTAAAGCTGTCGGTGACGCGGACGGTGCCTTTCGCCGCCACACGGCCCACGTCGTTGCGGCCGAGGTCGAGCAGCATGAGGTGCTCCGCGCGTTCCTTCGGGTCGGCGAGCAAGCTCTCCTCCGCAGCCCGGTCGGCCTCGGTCGTGGCGCCGCGCGGGCGCGTCCCCGCGATCGGGCGGATCGTGACCTCACCATCACGAACGCGAACGAGTATTTCGGGACTGGACCCGACAACAGCAAAGCCGGGCATGTCGAGGAAGTACAGGAACGGGCTTGGATTGACCCGCCGCAGCGCGCGGTAGAGCGCGAGCGGGGGAAGAGGGAACGGGCATGTGAACCGCTGCGAAAGCACGACCTGAAAGACGTCGCCCGCCTCGATGTACTCTTTCGCGCGGGCAACCATTGCGGCGAAAGTCTCGGCCGGCATTGTCGGTTCGAGCGCCATTTCGGGCAGGTCGGCGGTGCGCGAGGCCGCAAGGGCGGGCGCGGACAGTCTGCGAAGGACCTCGTCGATCCGCTCGCCCGCGCGTTCGACCATCGCGACCGGATCGGTTTCGCCGGGCCAGAGGGGCGCGATGCAGACGAGTTCGTCAGTCAATCTGTCGAATACCAGCAGCACCGTCGGGCGAGCAAAGAACATGTCGGGCAGGCCGAGACCCGGACCGGCGGCGCGAGGCAGCTTCTCGACCAGACCGATGGTTTCGTAACCGAAATAGCCGACAAGAAACGAAAGCGCGGGGGGAAGGCCGTCCGGTACGTCGATCCGGCAGCGCTCGACGAGCGAGCGCAGTTCGGCGAGAGCGTTGCCCGGTTGTCCTTCGAACCGCTCGCGATCGGCCTGCCATTGCGCGTTGATCGCCGCTTTCTCTCCCTCGGCCCGGAACACCAGATCGGGATCGAGGCCGAGCATCGAATAGCGTCCGCGAACCTCGCCGCCTTCTACCGATTCCAGCAGGAAGTCGCCGCGACCAGGCTCGATCAGCTTGAGCGCTGCGCCAACCGGCGTCTCGGTGTCGGCGACCATGCGCCGCCAAACGAGCGCCGGCCGCCCATCGGCCAGCGCGGCGCGTGCCGCCTCGGCATTCTGGGGCGCGGCGCCGCTCAGCGCGCGATCCTCAGTTTTCGCTCGTGCCGGTGAGCTGTTTGCGCACCGCGGCGATTGCGTTGGCGTTGCGCTCGATTCCTGCGTCCTTGCGAATGGCGGTCCGCAGTGCATCGCCGTATTCGCGGCCAAGCAGATTGCCCATGCTGGCGGCAGCTTGTGCGAGCAACGGATCGTCCTTTTCGATCTTGCCCGGAATGATGCTGTCGACGGTCACGACGAACCAGCCTCCGTCGCGCGGTGCCTCGAGCCGCTTGACGCTGTCCTTGGCCATCGAAAACAGCAGCGCGAGCGGCGGCGGAACACGCTGGCCCTGCTGGACCAGTTCGCCGCGGGTCATGTTGATCGGATCCGGACGCGGCAGGGCGACCTTTTCGGCAGCGAGCGCGGCGGCGAGGGTCTGACCCTTCGCGACGCGCGCGACGACGCGGTCGGCAGCGGCCTTTGCAGCCTTCTGCCCGACGTCTCGACGCCAGCCCGCGGTCGCGTCATCCTTGATCTCTGCAAGCGGCGCCGCGGCCGAGGGCGTGATCCGCGTGGTTTCGAACACCAGATACTTGTCGCTACCCGGCACTACGGTGATCTGCGGCTGGCCTTCGTCCATCTCGAACGCCGCGGACAGTGCCGGAGCCAGCACCTCTGGCGCCGTTTCATTGGGCGAACCGTACACTCGTCCGTCAGCGACGATCGGTTTCGTGGTTTCCAGACCGACATTGAGCGACTGGGCAACGTCGCTCAAGGCAGCTCCCTCGTCGATCTGGTTTTCGACTTCCGAGGCAAGATCGGCGAGCCCGCGGACGCGCTTCTCCTCACGCAGCGCGGTCACGATTTCACCCTTCGCCTGCTCGAGCGAGCGGGCGTTCGTCTCGGTGACCGAGTCGACGCGAACGACGTAATAACCAAGGCCGCCGCGCGCGGGTTTTGCGAGCGTTCCCTGGCCGGCAGCGAAAGCGGCAGCGGCGACTGCCTGCGAGGCCGTGCCTGCGTAGGCAGTCTGGTCGACCTTCTCGACCTTGCTCGTTTCGAGCCCCGCCTCGCGCGCCGCAGCTTCAAGCGCGCCGGCACCCTTCGCCGCGATTGCATCCGCCGCCGCCTTGGTCGGAACGATGAGCTGGGTGAACGAGCGCAATTCGCGCCCGGCGTACTTTTCCGCCTTGTCGCGGTTGTAACGCGCCGCGATCTCGGCAGGGGTCGGTTCAATGTTACCGAGCGAATCGGCACCGAATATCGCATAGCGCAACGTCCGCCGCTCGGGTCGGATGAAATCGGCGCGGTTGGCTTTGTAATATGCCTCGAGCTGGGCGGCGGTCGGATCGCCTTTTGGCGCGAAGGCCGTGCTCGGGATTACGCCGATAGCGCCTTCGCGGCGCTCCTTTGTCAGCGCAGCGTAGCGCGCGACGATCTTCGCAGGCATCATCGCGCCGAAGGATCCCGGTACGAGGACCTGTTGTGCGAGGAGACCTTCGGCGATGTCGCGGCGGACGGTCGCGTCGCTCAGCTTCCGCTGGGCGAGAATTTGCTGGTAGGCGGCCTCGCTGAACTTGCCGTCGGGACCCGCGAACGCAGGAATTCGGCGGATTTCGCTGTTGACGAGGTTGCTGCCCGCCACGATCCCGTGCTCTTTGGCCCACCAAGCGATAGCACGGCGGTCGAGCAATTGGTCGAGCACATCGTTCAACCCTCCCTGTTCGACGAACGCCTGCATCGACACGGTGGGGTTCTGCTGGCGCATCTGGTCAACCGCGACCGTTGCGGCATCGCTGAACTCGCCCGCCCCGATTTTTTCGTCCCCCACGACCGCCACGTTGTCGCCGCCCGCGACTCCGCCGAACGTGCCGCTCGAGGCGACGTCGCCGACCGCGAAGGCGATACCGATCAGGCCGATAAAGCCGATCGTGACGGCAAGGCCGACCTTGGATTTGAAGATGTTGCGAAAGAACTGGAGCATGGCGATCCGGATACCAGAGGGACGAGGTGCGGGAAGGAATGACGCGCGCCTTTCGCCGGGCGCTTTAGAGACCCTGCGACCTTGCCGCAACAGGTCCCGCGCCGTTTTGAGGCGCGAGCCAACATGGGTCTTTGCGCCACGGCCCGTTGATGTCTATGGCCCGCGGCCACTTCACACGACACCCTTGGGAACACGTCATGGCCCTGCGGCCCTTCATCGTCGGAAACTGGAAAATGAACGGCACGCGCGCGATGCTTGCCGAAGCGCGCGCGATCGACCGGTCGGCGCAACGCCTTATGAAGGTCGAAGTCGCGCTCGCTCCGCCGTACACCCTGATCCATGCGGTACACAGGGAAGCCGAGCAGATCGGCATCGGCGCGCAGGATTGCAGCCCGGAAGCCGATGGCGCGTTCACCGGCGACGTGTCGGCGGCGATGGTCGCCGACGCGGGCGCCAAGTTCGTGATTCTGGGCCACAGCGAGCGACGCCAGGGCCACGGTGAAAGCGACGCGCTCGTGCGGGCAAAGGCGGCCGCGGCGATCGAGGCGGGGCTCAAGCTGATCGTCTGCTGCGGTGAAACCGAGGCGACCCGAGACGCGGGCGGGGCGGAAGCTTTCGTCGTCCGTCAGCTCGAGGGATCGCTGCCCGAATCGCTCGACGGGGCAGGCGAGCGGCTGTCGGTCGCTTACGAGCCGATCTGGGCGATAGGCACCGGACGCACACCGACCGTAGCCGATATTTCGGCGATGCACCGCGCGATCCGGGTGCTGCTGGTCGAACGCTACGGCGAAGAAGAAGGCGGCATGGTGCGCATCCTCTATGGCGGTTCGGTCAAGCCTGGAAACGCGCGCGAACTGCTCGGCGCGGATGAGGTCGGCGGCGCGCTCGTCGGCGGGGCAAGCCTGACCGCCGAGAGCTTTCTCGGCATCGTCATGGGTGCGGCCGACCTTCAGGACGCCTAAGACAGTCAAGGATCGACAAGGGCGGCCGCGTCTTGCTCATCGCTCCGCGCGTCCCTAAGTGCGCGCTCACACACGAATACGAGATTTATAGCCCATGTCGCTTTTCCTGTTTCTGCTCGTCGTCCAGGCGGTCGTCGCCGCCGCGCTCGTCGGGATCATTCTGGTCCAGCGATCGGAGGGCGGCGGCCTCGGCATCGGCGGTTCGCCCAGCGGCATGATGAGCGCGCGCGGAGCGGCGGATTTCCTTACCCGCTCGACGCGCTGGCTGGCGATCATCTTCGTGGTGCTCTCGATCGTCCTGGCGGCGATCGCGGCGAAGAGCGCCGGCGGCGGCGTCTCGGTCGAATCGACGCTTGACCGCGCACCGGCCGCGCCGGCCGGGCCCGCGCAACCCGCGCAGCCGACCCCGTCCGACGACCCGCTCGCCGACGTCACTCGGTAATTTTTGCGACGAACCGGCTGTGGATTGCGGCTCTTCGCCGCACCAAGCCGCTTGCGCGCACACCCCTCGTACGCTTAAGGCCCGACTCCCATGGCGCGGTATATATTTATCACCGGCGGCGTGGTCTCCTCGCTCGGCAAAGGTCTCATGGCAGCGAGCCTCGCGGCTCTCCTGCAGGCGCGCGGGTTCCGCGTGCGCATCCGCAAGTTCGATCCCTACCTGAACGTCGATCCGGGGACGATGAGCCCCTATCAGCACGGCGAGGTCTACGTGACCGACGACGGGGCGGAAACCGACCTCGACCTTGGGCACTACGAGCGATTCACCGGCGTTTCGGCGCACCAGGGCGACAACATCACCTCGGGCCGGGTCTATCGCGACATCATCGCCAAGGAGCGGCGCGGCGACTACCTCGGCGCGACGGTGCAGGTGATCCCGCACGTGACCGACGCGATCAAGGACTTCGCCCAAAGCGATACCGACGACCTCGACTTCGTCCTGTGCGAAATCGGCGGCACGGTTGGCGATATCGAGAGCCTTCCGTTCATCGAGGCGCTGCGCCAGCTGCGCAACGAGCTGGGTCGCGACAACACTTGCTTCGTGCACGTGACTTTGGTGCCGTATATCGCCGCCGCGGGCGAGCTGAAGACGAAGCCGACGCAGCACTCGGTGCGCGAAATGACGGGTCTGGGTGTCCAGCCCGACATTCTGCTGTGCCGCTGTGAAAAACCGTTGCCAGACACCGAGCGCGCGAAGATCGCGCTGTTCTGCAACGTTCGCAAGGAAGCGGTCATTCCCGCGCTCGACGCATCGAGCATCTACGCGGTGCCGCTGCAGTATCACCGGGAAGGGCTGGACGACGAGGTCCTGCGGCACTTCGGCATAAGCGCGCCGGCGCCCGATCTCGCCCGATGGGACGACATCCTCGACCGATACGAGCACCCTGAGGGTGAAGTGACGATCGGCGTCGTCGGCAAGTATGTCGGGCTGCCCGATGCCTACAAGTCGCTGAACGAGGCGCTCGTCCACGGCGGTATGGCGAACCGGGTGAAGGTCAACATCCGCTGGATCGACGCCGAGCTGTTCGAGCAGGACGATGACGAGATCGCCGCCCGGCTCGAGCCGATGCACGGCATTCTCGTCCCCGGCGGCTTCGGCGAGCGCGGGAGCGAGGGGAAGATCGCCAGTGTGCGATTCGCCAAGGATCGCAAGGTGCCGTTCCTCGGCATTTGTCTCGGCATGCAGATGGCCTGCATCGAAGGTGCCCGCGCGGCGGGGCACAAAAATGCAAGCTCGACGGAGTTCGGTGGAACCGACGAGCCGGTCGTCGGCATCATCACCGAGTGGATGAGCAAGGAAGGCCTGCAGCAGCGCAGCGCGGAGGGCGACCTCGGCGGCACGATGCGGCTCGGGGCCTACGAGGCAAGCCTGTCCGGCAACAGCCACGTTTCGTCACTTTATGGGGGCGCGACCACGATCAGCGAGCGTCACCGGCACCGATACGAGGTCAATTCCGCCTACCGCGAAGCGCTTGAAAAGGACGGACTCGTTTTCTCGGGAATGTCTCCGGATGGGCTTCTGCCGGAGATCGTGGAGCGACCGGACCACCCGTGGTTTATCGGGGTGCAATTCCATCCGGAACTCAAGAGCAAGCCGTTCGACCCCCACCCGCTTTTCGCCGGGTTCATCAGCGCAGCGCTGCAACAGGCGCGACTGGTCTGATTCCGGGTATTTTATCGTCGCTTAAGGGCGCGATACGGTCATTTCTTACAAGTCATTAGATTAGGACTCGTTTATATGTTGCTCACGCCGCGCAGTGGGCCTAGGGGCCTTGCGAGCGCGGAACTTAGCAATTGCTAAGTTAGTGGTGGTTCTCCCGGGGGCGTCCGGACTAGACAAGCTTGGCGCGGACTTGATCGTCTTCTGCGACCCGGACGGTCAATTTCGCACGAGACGGCGTTCAGTCGTCGTGGGGGCGGATCGCAAGATCCGCCCCCGAATTGTTTCAGATCATGTGAAAGTCAGGCAGCGTTAGCTTCATCGCCGCCGTCCTCGCCCTCGTCGCCCTTGACGACTTCGAGGCTGGGCTGGCCACCGACGTGGATTTTCTTGGGTTTCATCGCCTCGGGCACTTCTCGCACCAGATCGATCGTCAGCAGTCCGTCGGCGAGGTCGGCATTGGCGACCCGAACGAAATCGGCCAGCTCGAAGCGGCGCTCGAACCCGCGGTTGGCGATGCCGACGTGCAGCATCTCGCCTTGCGATCCTTCAGGCCGCTTCTTGCCCTGGACCACGAGCAGGTTCTGCTGCGCCGTAATGTCGAGGTCGCCCGGCTTGAATCCCGCGACCGCGATGGTGATGCGAAATTCGTCTTCGCCGTTCCGCTCGATGTTGAAAGGCGGATAATTGTCACCGGCGTTGTTGCGGACCTGGGATTCGAGCAGGTCGAACAAGCGGTCGAAACCGACGGTGGTCCGGCGATAGGGGGTGAAATCGAGACGTGACATGAAACAAATCCTCCTGTGAGCAATTTGAACGTGTGGGCGGCCCCGGAACCCGGCGGCCGCCGCGATTGCATTCCCGCCCGCCATGCGGCACGAGAACGCATCTGAGATAGGTGCCGCGCGAGCGGTTTCAAGTGCCATTAAGCCGTTGAAACAGAAGGATTTGTTATGACCACCCCCGACGTCGTGATCTACACAAAGTTCGGATGTGGCTTCTGTTTCCGGGCGAAGCGCCTGCTCGATGCCAAGGGTGTAGACTACACCGAGCACGATGTGACGATGGGCGGGCCTAAGCGCGCCGAGATGATGGAGAGGGCCCCCGGCGCGCGAACGGTGCCGCAGATTTTCATCGGCGACACTCATGTCGGCGGGTCGGACGAGCTCCACGCGCTCGAGCGATCGGGCAAGCTCGACGCCTTGCTGGAGGGCTGATGACCCGCATCGCGCTGCTCCAGATGACGACCGGCATCGATCCGGCGGCGAACGCGGCCATTATCGAAGACGGCGTGGCGGAAGCGGCGCGGGGCGGGGCGGCGATGCTGTTCACCCCCGAAATGAGCGGATTGCTCGATCGCGACCGAACGCGGGCTGCGCAGCATATCGTCGCCGAAGAGGATAATCCGGTTCTCGCGGCCGCGCGGTTGTCGGCGGCGAAACACGCGATCTGGGTGGCGCTCGGGTCGCTCGCGGTGCTCGGGAGGGGCGGCAAGTGGGCCAATCGCTCGCTGCTGGTCGCACCGACGGGTGAGATCGCGGCGCGTTACGACAAGATCCATATGTTCGACGTCGATCTCGCTGGCGGCGAAAGCTGGCGGGAATCGAACGCTTATACACCCGGCGGCGATGTGGTCACCGCCGACGACACCCCGGTCGGCCGCTTGGGACTGACGGTTTGCTACGATATCCGCTTTCCCGCGCTGTTCGAGGCGCTCGGTCGCCGTCGGTGCGACGCAATCGCGATCCCGGCCGCCTTCACCGTTCCGACGGGAGGGGCGCACTGGCACTTGCTCCAGCGCGCGCGGGCGGTGGAAGCGAGTGCATGGGTCATCTCCGCCGCGCAAGTCGGGGAGCATGCCGACGGACGGCGAACCTACGGCCACAGCCTCGTGGTCGATCCATGGGGCGAGATCGTGCTCGACATGGGCGGTGAAGGCCCCGGGGTGGGGTTCGCCGAGATCGACCCCGTCCGCACAGCCGAAGTTCGTGCGCAGCTACCCAGCCTTGCCAACCGGCGCGATATACCCAAGTAAAAAGCGCCATGATCGTGTTCGACCTCGCCTGTGCCGGCGGCCACCGCTTCGAAGGCTGGTTCGCCTCGTCCGACCTGTTTGCCGAGCAACAGTCGCGCGGACTCGTCGAATGCCCGCAGTGTGGCTCGATAGAGGTGATCAAGGCCCCGATGGCGCCGGCGGTGCCCGCGAAGGGCAACTCGCGCAGCGACGCAGCACCATCGCGGCAGGTGACGAACAGCATTCCGCCCCAGGTCGCCAAGGCGATGGAAGCGCTCGCGCAGGCGCAGGCCAAGGCGCTCGAAAAAAGCACCTGGGTCGGGACAGATTTCGCCGAACAGAGCCGTGCGATGCACTACGGCGAGCGCGACCAGGCGACGATCCACGGCCAGGCAACACCCGACGAGGCAAAGGCGCTGATCGAGGAGGGCGTGTCGGTCGCGCCGCTGCCGTTTCCGGTATCACCGCCGGAGGAGCTCAACTGAAGGATTACCCGCAGCTCGAAAAACTTCTCGCGGAGGTACGCGCCTGTCGCGCCTGCGGCGACCTCCTGCCGCTCGGTCCCCGTCCCGTTCTCCAGATCTCGCCAAGCGCGCGTATCCTGGTCGCGAGCCAGGCGCCGGGCACGAAGGTTCACGCGAGCGGGGTCCCTTTCGACGACGATTTAGGCGCGCGATTGCGCGAGTGGATGGGCGTAACGCGTGAGGAATTCTATGATCCGGAGCGGGTGGCGATCGTGCCGATGGGGCTGTGCTATCCGGGCCGACACGAAAAAGGCGGCGACGCACCGCCGCGTCCCGAGTGCGCGCCTTTATGGCGCGATCGGCTGCTCGGTCATCTGGGCAATCTCCGACTGACGTTGCTGGTCGGGGGCTACGCGCAGACCGAGGTGCTCGGACGGGGGGCGGTGGGCGAGAGGGTGCGCGGCTTTCGCGATCGCGCGCCCGGATACTTTCCCCTCCCGCACCCTTCGTGGCGGTCGCGCGTGTGGGCCGGCCGCAACCCGTGGTTCGAAGCCGATGTGCTGCCCGCCTTGCGGCGCGAAGTCCGGGCGGCGCTCGCATGAGCGAATTGCCCCCTGTCTTCACCATAGGGCATTCGACGCGCACGATCCCCGAATTCGTCGAATTGCTGCGGTGCGGCCCGGTGAATCTGCTGGTCGACGTTCGAAGCTTCCCGCGCTCGCGCACCAATCCGCAATACAATATCGAGACACTGCCTGAGGCGCTTGCCGGTTACCAGATCGGGCATGTGCGGATCGGCGAGCTCGGCGGGCGGCGAAAGAAATCGGCTGCAGTGCCGCCGGATGTCAACGCCTACTGGACCAACCAGAGCTTCCACAATTACGCCGACTACATGCAATCGGAGGAGTTCCGCCGCGGGCTCGAACAACTGATAGAGCTAAGCCGGACGCACCGCTGCGCGGTCATGTGTTCGGAGGCCGTCTGGTGGCGCTGCCACCGGCGCTTCATCGCCGACTGCCTGCTGAGCCAGGGGCGCGAGGTATATCATCTGATGGGGAGCGACCGGGTCGAGCCGGCCAAGACGACACCCGGCGCGCGCATTGTGGGCGATACGCTCGTCTATCCGCCGTCGGCCGAATAGGAATGGTGCGCCCGACAGGATTCGAACCTGTGGCCCCCAGATTAGGAATCTGGTGCTCTATCCTGCTGAGCTACGGGCGCCTCCGTGAAGCGCCATATCGGCCTGCCGGCGCGGTGACAATCGGTCTTAGGACGCCTCTGCAGGTTGCCGGGCCAGCATTATCCGTTTCCTGAAGCGGGAGAAGAACGCCGAAAAAAGCAGATGCGCGACGGGCGGGTTTGCTCGGCCTATCGGTCAGGCTTCCATCCACGCGCCATGGCCTCGCGCTCCTGGTCGGCATCGAGCGCGGGACCGGCGGTCATGTTCTGCGCCGTCTCCATGATCGCGGTATCGACCGAGCCGGCCTGGCGGTAGTCGTTTGCCGAAATGTCGACACCGTCGCGCTGCACCCGCAGATGCCAGCCGCCGTCCTCGCGGCAGGCAATGCCCGACAGGTCGGCCCGAGCAAACCCGCGACACAGCGTGCCCCGCTCGTCGGCGAAGCTCAGCAGGACGCGCGTCTCGCCGCCTCGCCGCTGGTCGGCGACGAGCTGCGTATCGAGCGCGTGGGCGAGATCGTTCGCGGCGAAGGTGAGCCCGTCGCGGGTCTCGGTCTGCCCGCCGCCGCGCATGGCTGGAACCGCGACCACCAGTACCAGTGCCGCCGCGATCGCGGGCCCAGCCCAGCGGAGCGTCCGCGCGTTCAAGCCAAATCGCCGCGTGCGCGCATCGTCGAGCGCGACGATCTTGCGCGCGGCATCGATGGGCGCCGTCAGCCGTTCGGGTACCGGCTCGGCCAGTATGCGGCCGAAATGCGCGCCGAGTGTATCGCGCAAGCGCCGCTCAGCGGCAATCGCCTCGGCAAGCTCCGGGTCGCCTTCCGCCTCGCGCACCATGCGGGCCGCAGTCACGTCGTCGAGTTCGCCATCGACATAGGCGCGGATCGTGTCGGCATTGTGAGTCATGCCGCTTCCCCCAGGATCGCCATCAGCGCTTCGCGACCTCGACCCAGGCGCGAGGTGAGCGTACCCACCGGACAGCCGACGATCTCGGCCGCCTCGGCATACTTGTAGCCCTCGACGAGGACGAGCATTACGGCCTCGCGCTGGTCATCGGGCAGCCCGTTCATCGCGCGGCCGACGTCGCCGAGCTCGGCTGCGGCTTCCTGGCCGCCCTCGGTGCCGACCGAAAGGCCGGCCTCTTCGCCCACGAACGTCTGCGACCGGCGGGTCACCTTGCGTCCTTCATCGATCCAGATGTTCCGCATGATCCTCATCATCCAACTGTCGAGCCGGGTTCCCGGCTGCCATTGCGCGCGCGATAAAAGCGCCCGTTCCACCGTGAGCTGGACAAGGTCGTCGCCATCGGCACGGTCGCGCGTCAGCCCGCTCGCGAACCGTCGCAAGCGCGGGAGTAGCGCGACCATCTCATCTTCGAAGCCGCTGGCGATGGGTCCTGGCCTTCCTGTTCGGCGGTGTTCATGGATGAAACGGATGGCACCGCTCGTTCCATCCCTGTTAAGCCGAAAAAAGCGACCGGGTGAACGATGCGATTGCCGATCTTGCGAATAATGCTGCCAGCTCTTCTGCTCGCTGCTCCTGCGGCGGCCCAGCTCGCCCTGCCGGGCGTGTCGCTGCCCTCGGCTCCCATACGCGGCGCACTTGGGGAGGTGACCCGCTCGGTCGAACCGGTGCTGGCCGATGCAGGGCGCCGGCTGGCCGACTTGCGTCAGACCCGTCTCGAACGTTTGGTGAGGGCGAACCCCCGCGTTCTCGAGCTCGATGGCGACGGAAATCCCGCAAGGCGCGGGGAGATACTTCTGTTCGGACCCAGTGAATTCGCACTGCGTGGCCTCGTGTCGCTAGGCTTTGGCAAGCTCGGCAAGGAGAATATCGAGGGGCTGGGGATCGCGGTAACGCGCCTATCGACCCCTCCGGGCATGCGCTTACGCGATGTCGAAAAGGTAATCGAGCGTGCCGCGCCGGGCGTCGAGTGGAGCCCTGATCACGTGTTTGAGCAAGCGGGACGGTCGAGCGGCGCGATCATGTCCCGCTCGAAAGCCGGGCAGGCCTCCGAGCGCGTCGGCGTCATAGACGGCGCGGCCGGAGCAGGCCTGTCTGTTTCCGCCACCCGCGGCTTCGCAATCGGCGCGCCGCTGCCCAGCAACCACGGCAGCGCGATCGTTTCACTCTTGCACCGCGCAGGGGCACGCAACGTCGCCGTCGCGGACGTCTACGGCAAGGACCCCGCCGGGGGTAGCGCCAGCGCGGTCGCGCGCGGCCTCGGCTGGCTCGTCGCAGGCGGGGCGCGAGTGGTGACGATCAGCCTGGTCGGGCCCAATAACGCGCTGCTCTCCCGTTCGATTGCCGCTGCGCAGCGCAAGGGGGTGACGATCGTCGCTGCGGTCGGCAACGATGGTCCTGCCGCTCCGCCCGCCTATCCGGCCAGTTATCCCGGGGTGGTTTCGGTAACGGGAGTCGATGGGCGCAACCGCGCGCTGATTGAGGCTGGACGGGCGCTCGACCTCGACTACGCCGCGCCTGGTGCCGACATAACGGGCGCCGATGCGAAGGGCCGGATGGTCAAACTGCGCGGAACTTCGTTCGCCGCTCCGCTCGTCGCCGCGCGTATCGCAGCAGCGGGAGCGAACTGGCGCGCGGCGCTCGACCGGGAGGCTGTCGACCTTGGCAAGAAAGGCCCCGACCCGACCTATGGGCGCGGCCTTGTTTGCGAAAAATGCCGCTGAAGTTCAGCGACTTGTAAATTTTTTCCGCATTTCGATGGATGGATGCCAGCAGGCGATCCGTTTTCTTGGCGAGGGACGGCGAGGGCCATCCCGAAGCGTCACGAAAAAGGATCAGACCGATGAAAACCATTTTCTTCACCTCCGCCGCTCTGCTGCTTGCCGCCGCTCCCGCGCAGGCCCAGTTGCTGGGCGGTGGTGGCCTGGGCGGCAGTCTTGGCGGGAGCCTCGGCGGCACGCTGAACGGCACGGGTTCGATCGACATGCCGACGCGCCAGGTCGAGAGCGTCACCCGTTCGGCGACCTCGGCGACGGGCTCGGCCAGCGGTTCGACTGAAGGGGCCACCCGTGTCGACCGCAAATCGGGCCGGGTCTCGGCCAATCGCAAGGCCTCGGCCGCGGGTTCCGGTTCGCTCGACCAGGCCGTCGCCGCCCCGTTGGGCGGCTTCGCCGGATCGGGCTCCGGCAGTGCGCAAGGAAGCGGTTCGGTCGGTGGCGATGCGCAGCTTGTCGGTACCGACGCGGTGCGCAGCGCTGCGGGAAGCGCGGTCGGCACGGCGCGCGGTGCCGCCGGTACCGCTCGCGACAAGGCCGGTAGCACCGCGAGGAGTGCGCAGGGCCTTGCCACAGGCGCTGCCAGCGCCAGCGGCTCGGCCGCGGGCAACGCGAGTGGAATGTTTTCCGGTGCCGCCGGGCAGCTCGCCATGGCGGGAAGCGCAATGGGCGAAGGCGCCGGGGCGTTCTCGATCGCGCCCGGAATGCCGGTCAGCGACAATGACGGTGACCGGATTGGGACTGTTCGCCAGGTGATCGCCGACAGCCGCGGCCGCGTGCAGCAGCTGGTCGTGATGACCGAGGACGGTCCAGCGACGGTGCCGGCGGACAACTTCAGCGGGAGCGGTTCGCTGCTCGTCTCGGCGATGGGCGAAGGCAAGCTCGAGAAGACTGCCCGCCGCCAGGCCAAGGACACGCCGACGGCAGAGTAACGGGCCCTTACCCCGCCTCATCCCGACCCTCCCCCCGCGGCGGGGTTCGCTCCCGGAAGCCCGGGCTGGCCAAGGCGGCCGGCCCGGGCTTTTCACGTTATGTCGCAAAACGATAGCGAAAGCGCTTGAATCGCTGCGTTAACTGTGATTCTGTCGCATTCATGACACGGGAAGGGCATCGCATAGAGTTGCCGAAGGATCGGCTGATGCAAGGGATCGCGCTTGCCCTGCTTCTGATTCTTGGCGGATTGGCGATTGTCGGGCCCAGCGGATTGCTCGCCTGGGGCGACAACCTGCGCCTGCTCGACCAGCGCCATGCGCAGATCGCGGCCCTGAAGCATGAGCGCGACGAGCTCAAGCTGCAGGTCGACGCGCTCAATCCCAAGCACGCGGACCCCGATTTCGCGGGCGAACTGATCCGCGAGAAGCTGAACGTCATGCATCCCGACGAGGTCGTGATCATGCTGGACCCCGCCGACAAGAAGTAGCTGGCGGCTTCCGCCGTTACGGCACGCGGGTTTTCGTATGCACGTGGATTGCACGCGCGCGGGGCTTGCGCCATAGGCTCCCCATACCCCGCTACCTCCCCGGCAGCGCAGATCTGAGGACCTCCCATTGGCCAAGCCAGCCAGCAAGAGCACAGCCCGCAAGCCCGCGTCCGCGAAGAACGCTCCAGCGGAGCAGGCGACCCCGCAATCGTCCGCCGAGGATCGCGATTTCGCCCTCCACTCGCTGCAGGATGAGCATGCGAAATCGCCGCGATACAAGGCGAAAGACGGGGAACTTCTCAATCTCTATGAGCAGATGCTGCTCATTCGCCGGTTCGAGGAACGCGCCGGGCAGCTCTACGGCCTCGGCCTGATCGGCGGGTTTTGCCATCTCTACATCGGGCAGGAAGCGGTCGCCGTCGGCCTGCAGTCGGCGCTGACCGAAGGGCTCGACAGCGTAATCACCGGCTACCGCGACCACGGCCACATGCTCGCTTACGGAATCGATCCGAAGGTGATCATGGCCGAGCTGACCGGGCGCGAGGCCGGGATCAGCAAGGGCAAGGGCGGGTCGATGCACATGTTCTCGACCGAGCATAAGTTCTACGGCGGGCATGGCATCGTCGGTGCGCAGGTCTCGCTGGGCGGCGGGCTCGCGCTCGGCCACCAGTACCGCGACGATGGCGGCTTGTGCCTCGCCTATTTCGGTGACGGCGCGGCGAACCAGGGCCAGGTTTACGAGACGATGAACATGGCTTCGCTCTGGAAGCTGCCGATCGTCTTTGCGATCGAGAACAACCAGTACGCGATGGGCACCAGCACCGCGCGCAGCTCCGCCGAGACCGAATTCTATCGCCGCGGCACTGCCTTCCGCATTCCCGGCATGGATGTGAACGGCATGGACGTGCTCGAAGTGCGGCAAGCTGCCGAGGTGGCCTTCAATCACGTGCGCGAGGGCAACGGACCGGTGCTGATGGAGCTCAATACCTATCGCTATCGCGGGCACTCGATGTCCGATCCGGCGAAGTATCGCACCCGCGAGGAAGTGCAGGACCAGCGCGAACACAACGACCCGATCGAGCGGGCGAAGAAGGAACTGCTCGAGATGGGCAAGAGCGAAGACGAACTGAAGGACATCGACAAGCGCATCCGTGCGCAAGTGTCCGAGGCGGCCGACTTCGCCGAGAACTCGCCCGAACCGGAGCCTGCCGAACTGTACACCGACGTGCTGGTGGAGAGCTACTGATGGCCCTCGAACTCAAGATGCCCGCGCTCTCGCCGACGATGGAAGAGGGCACGCTCGCCAAGTGGCTGGTCAAGGAAGGCGACGAGGTCAGCGCCGGCGACATTCTCGCGGAGATCGAGACCGACAAGGCGACGATGGAATTCGAAGCGGTCGACGAAGGAACGATCGGCAAGATTGTCGTTCCCGAGGGCACCGAGAACGTGAAGGTCGGCGAGGTGATCGCCACGATGCAGGGTGAGGGCGGCGAGGAAGCGCCAGCCGACGCCGGGTCGACCGAAGCGGTCAAGGACGTACCGGGCGAGGGCAAGGACGTCGGCCGAGATGAGCCGGCCGAACCTGCGATTGCAAAGGAACCCAAGGCTGAGCCCGCGCGCGATCCCGAAGTCCCCGAGGGCACGGCGATGACCACGGTGACCGTCCGCGAGGCCCTGCGCGACGCGATGGCCGAGGAAATGCGTTCCGACGACCGCGTGTTCGTGATGGGCGAGGAAGTCGCGCAGTATCAGGGCGCCTACAAGGTAACCCAAGGGCTGCTCGACGAGTTCGGCCCGAAGCGCGTGATCGACACTCCGATCACCGAATACGGCTTTGCCGGCATCGGCACGGGCGCGGCGATGGGCGGTTTGAAGCCGATCGTCGAGTTCATGACGTTCAACTTCGCGATGCAGGCGATCGACCACATCATCAACTCGGCCGCGAAGACGAACTACATGTCGGGCGGCCAGATGCGCTGTCCGGTCGTGTTCCGCGGTCCCAACGGCGCGGCGAGCCGCGTCGGCGCGCAGCACAGCCAGAACTACGGCCCGTGGTACGCCAGCGTGCCCGGTTTGATCGTCATCGCTCCCTACGACGCGGCCGACGCCAAGGGCCTGCTCAAGGCGGCGATCCGCAGCGAGGACCCGGTGGTCTTCCTTGAGAACGAACTCGTCTACGGCCGCAGCTTCGACGTCCCCGACATCGACGACTGGGTCCTGCCGATCGGCAAGGCGCGGATCGTGCGCGAAGGCAGCGATGTCACCATCGTCAGCTACTCGATCGGCGTGGGCCTCGCGCTAGAGGCGGCGGAGACGCTGGCGGGCGAGGGGATCGACGCCGAAGTGATCGATCTGCGGACCCTGCGTCCGCTCGACAAGGAAACGATCCTCGCCTCGCTTGCGAAGACCAACCGGCTGATCATCGCGGAAGAGGGCTGGCCGACCTGCTCGATCGCGTCGGAAGTGACGACGATCTGTATGGTCGAGGGCTTCGATCATCTCGATGCCCCGGTTCTGCGAGTGTGCGACGAGGATGTGCCGCTGCCGTACGCCGCCAACCTCGAAAAGCTCGCGCTGATCGACGCGCCGCGTATCGTCACTGCTGCAAAGAAAGTCTGCTATCGCGATTGATCGCCCGTCGAGGGGTCAGGTTGATCCGACGACGGCCGCCTTGTCATAGAGATATATGTCTCGTCCATACGAGATGTTGGGCGAGACGACGGATGCCAGCGGCATGAACTCTGGCGCTTGGTAGGATATGACGAGGCGGCGCTGCTTGATCCCGTTTACTTGAGCGGTTTTGACGGTGACCTTGGGAATCACCAACCCTGCGTCGAGGTTGTATTTGCCGCTGACCGCGATCTGGGCGGCGCGGTTCTCGATCGCCTCGTCGGAAATCTTGTTGCCGCGCTGGTATTCGACCGTCGCAAAGCGAGTGGTGTCGTTCACCAAGTTGCGCACCGCATTGTACGCCTGAATCCAGAGTCCCACCTGCACGACGCCGAGAAGCATCGCGATAAGAAGGGGCGAGATAATCGCGAATTCAACCAGCGCCGCCCCGCGCCGATCTGATCGAATCTTGCCCAGGATCGTCGTTGTCATCTCAACCCACCTGGATGGTGCGTTTGACGGAGTAGGTAAACGCGGATCCAATACCGAAACCGACCCAAGTCGGCGTATACTGCGCTGTAAAAGTGGCCTCAACGAATTCGTAGGCGCGCTGACCGCTCCCGCACGATGCCGGGCTATCGACGAGGGTTTCCGAGTTGTTGCAGCGATATTTCGCTGCCAGCACGATGTCCTGCTTGGGAAGCCCGGTCGAGGTCGCCAGCATGTCCTTCAGCGAGGTGGAATCCACCCCGGAACCCGCAGCAGCGGCAAGAATGATGGCTTCGGCTTCGGATGCGGCGCTTTGCAATTCCTGCTGCTTTTGCACCATCGTCCCTGCCTCGAACGTGCCGACCGCCATCATCGCAAGGACCGGCGTGAGGAACGCGGTCTCGATCACCGCAGTGCCGCGGTCGCAGGATACGAGATTGCGGAGCGCGCGGATCACGAGATCAACCTTACGCCCGGCTGGCTCTCGAGCGCCTGGGTCTCTTCCTGCGAGCACAGCGTGTAGAGGTAAGCGCCGCCCGACACGTCCAGCGTATAGCTGGTGATCTGGAAGCACACGCCGTCTGCCGCTTTGGCACCGCCGTTCACCTTCATGTTGCCCTTGGGAAGATGAATCTTGCCCTGGATGTGCATGTTGGCGTTGCCGTTCAGGATGTGATCGGTCTCGGCCGGACTGTCGTCGGAGATGATCAATACGTTCTCGTATTTCTTCGCGAACGTATCCGAGTAGCCGAGTCCGATCAGCTTTGCGTAAGTCGGCGGGGTCAGGTTCAGGCTGCTCTTGATCGTGCCACCGCCGCCCGTGCCGTTGGCTCCGCTGCCCCCCATCTTGAGGGTCGCGCCATCCAGAAGGACGAACATCACGCCGTATCCCTGAACGACCGCATTATGCGTGAGGTCCAGTTCTGTCTTCACGTAATAAACGCCCGGGTTGAATATCGTGTTGCATTGTATGACGATCCCATCCTCGTACACGCCTGGCGAGATCGTGTAGGTGCCCTTCTTGGGCGCGTTCTTGCAGTCGTACGCCGGCTTGGGCTCGTCGTCTGGAGGCTCGGGGCCGAACAATTCGTTGGTGTAATTTCCGATCGAGCTATCGATAACGAGCTCACCGTCGAACGACGATGGCAGATCGGCGGCGTCCTTGTTGCACGCGGTGATCTTGGCAATCTCGATCGTCGCGTTTTCATCGATGCTGATCGCCCCTGGCTCGCACGAGATCGCGATAACGCCGCAGTTGGCGATGACCGTAGCGCCATTGCCGACCTGGAACGTTCCGGAGGCACCCTTCTTCAGCGTGCGCAGGCACGCTTTGTGTACGGTACCGGCCGCGAAGGCCGCTTCGGACGAGGCGCTGATTACCGTCGGCGAACCAATCAGTAGGGTCGAGAACGGCAACTCAACCGATGCTTGTGCGTTTACGACGACCGAATTTCCGGTGCCGCCCTGGAAGTTTCCGCGGGTGACCGTAGGTGTAATCGTGCCTGCGTACTTCTGTGCCATGCCCAGGTTGTTGGAAAATTCCTTGCGGGCGCGATTGTCGTATGTCGACCCGGTATCCTTGTAAGCGAGGGTCCATGCGCCGGCGATCGCACCCTGGTCTGCGGCGTGCTGCAATTCGCGCTGGATCATGTACCACTGCGCGGTATCGACGCCGTAGCCGACGCTACCGATCAGTGCAGGCAGCGCAACGGCCGCGAGCATGACAGCGTTACCCGACCGGCAGCGTGCGAGTTTCCTTGCGAAGCTTGCCATTCGATTGTCCCCAGACACCTTGCGTAACGAGCTCATTGGCCCCCGATACGGCTTTGAGGTAAGCGGCACGTCAAATGGTATGGTGAACGATCTCCTAACATCGCCCCTGATTGACTTAGCGCTTCCCGCGGAGCTGCGCCTTGCCGTTGCGCACACTCCGCTTGCCCATCGCGAAGCGCTCACCGCGCTGCTCACATTCGACGCGATGCTGGGCCGGGTTGTCGAGCAGGCGCGGGAGCCGCTGTTGGCCCAGGTCCGGCTCGCGTGGTGGCGCGATCGACTGCGCGAAGCCGAGCCGGACGCCCCCGCAAAGGATCCGTTGCTGCGTTCGCTTCGTGTGGCTTGGCGCGGGGAAGAAGCGGCTTTGTCCACGCTAGTCGACCGGTGGGAGGAAGTTCTTGGCGAAGATTGCCTGAATTTGACGGCGCTCGATGGCCTTGCGAGTGCGCGGGCCGAATGCCTCGCCCGGTTTGCTGCAATTGCCGGGTTATCGAGGGACGTCGCGGTCGAACGCGCGGGGCGCCGCTGGGCGCTCGCCGACCTCGCCTTCCGGAGCGAGAATGCGGAAACTCGTGAGCATATGCTCGATCTCGCCGGGTCGGTCGCCCCGACCGGTCGCCTTGCGCGGCCCCTGCGCGGGATCGCGGTTCTCGATGCGCTCGCACGCCGGGCAGTCGCGCGGCGAGAGCCGATCATGTCCGGCCGTGTGGCCCCGCTCGTCGCACTGCGGGTTGGCATGACGGGCCGCTAGTCTATGATGCGGCCCACGCGAAGTTGCGTAAGGGTCGCAAATGAACAGGCTGGTCTTGGGGGGCGTGTTGGCGCTCGTGCTCGTCGCGCTCGGGCTGTTCTGGTGGCAGGGCCGCGCCGAGGTGGAGCAAGGCGCTCCGCCGCCGATGGCGCAGCCCGAAAAGCCCGATCCCGACAGCCTGCCGACCGCCGATCCGGGCGACCTGAAAGGGCCCGCGCCTCCCGAAGCGACCGAGCTGACGCGCGAGGAGCAGCGCTTCTTCCGCTACGATCGCAATCGCGACCGGATCATCAGCCGCAACGAGATGCTCTCGACCCGCAGCGACGCGTTCCGCAAGCTCGACAAGGACGGCAACAACCTTCTCGACTTCGAAGAATGGGCGGTGACGACGGTGGACCGGTTCGAGGGCGCGGACGCCAACCGCGACAACAAGCTCGACATGGCCGAATTTCGCACCACGGCGCCCAAGCGGGCGAAGAAGAAGCCCGCCTGCCGCTGCTAGGCGGGCAGGGCCTCGCGCGCGGCGATCCATTCGCCGAGGTCGGCCTTGGCGCGGTCGGTATAGGCTTCCTTGCGAGCCTTCTTCGAAACTTCGGGAAGCGGCGGGAACAGCCCGAAGTTGACGTTCATTGGCTGGTAGGTCTCGGCATCCGCATCGCCGGTGATGTGCGCCAGCAGCGCGCCAAGCGCAGTCGTCCGCGGCGGAGACTCCCAGCGCTCTCCCGCCAGCTCGCCAGCCGCCATCAGGCCGGCCATGAGCCCGACCGCCGAGCTTTCCACGTAACCCTCGCAGCCGGTGATCTGTCCGGCGAAGCGGATATGCTCGGCCCCGCGCAGTCGCAGCTGGCGGTCGAGCACGATCGGTGAGTTGAGGAAGGTATTGCGATGCAGTCCGCCAAGCCGGGCGAACTCGGCGTTCTCGAGGCCCGGGATGGTGCGGAACAGGCGCACCTGTTCGGCGTGTTTCAGCTTGGTCTGGAAGCCGACCATGTTCCACAGGGTGCCGAGCTTGTTGTCCTGCCGCAGCTGGACGACGGCGTGGGCCCAGCGGCCGTTGGGATGTTCGGGCGTAGCCGCGTGCGGGTTGTCGAGCCCGACCGGCTTCATCGGACCGAAGCGTAGCGTCTCCGGTCCGCGCTCGGCCATCACCTCGATCGGCATGCAGCCTTCGAAATAGGGCGTGTCGGCTTCCCAGTCGCGAAACGACGTTTTCTCGCCGTCCAGCAGCCCCTGGACGAAAGCCTCGTATTGCTCACGCGTCATCGGGCAGTTGATGTAGTCCTTGCCGCCCTTGTCCCACCGGGCTGCCATCCATGCCACGTCCATGTCGATGCTGTCGCGATGGACGATCGGAGCGATCGCGTCGAAGAACGCGAGACTGTCCTGCCCGGTTGCGCCGGCGATGCTCTCGGCGAGCGAGGCGGCGGTGAGCGGCCCTGTCGCGACGATCGTCGGTCCGGACGAGGGCAGGGCGTCGACCCGCTCGCGGACGATCTCGACGTTCGGCAGCGCCGACAGTTCGCGCTCTACGGCGGCGGAGAATACGTCGCGGTCGACCGCCATCGCCGAACCGGCGGGAACGCGCGCTTCCTCTCCCGCGCGCATGACGAGGCTGTCGAGCCGACGCATCTCGTGGTGCAGCAAACCGACCGCGTTCTTCGCGTCGTCATCCGAGCGGAAAGCTGTTTGAGCAGACGAGTTCGGCAAGGCCGTCGCCCTGGTGAGCGGGGGTCGTGTCGCCGCTCCCGCGCATTTCGGACAGGCGGACGCGGTAGCCGCGCCGACCGAGCTGCCACGCCGCTTCGCTTCCGGCGAGCCCGCCGCCGATGATGTGAATGTCGTGTGCCATTGCCGCTGCGCCTAGTGCTTGCCAGGGGGCAAGTTCAAGGGCAGTCAGCGCGCCGGACGCGAATGCAGGGGAGGGGACGTCGATGCCGAAGCGGGCGCTTGTCGAACATCGACCGTGGCTCCTCGCGGGATCGCGATGGCTGTCGCCTTCTGGGTGCTCGGCGACGCGAAGATCGGCGGGCATCTTCATCATCGCGCTGAAGGGAGCGCTCGGTCGCGGCATTGGCGGTCTATGCCCTGGCGCGCAGCCGAGGACCGTCGGGCCGAATTATCGCCGTGGTCATGGCAATCGGCGCGGCGGGCGACATCGGCATGGAGCTGTACGTAACCGTCGGTGGCGGCTGTTCTTCCTCGTCGGGCATCTCGTCGCGATCTGGCTCTATCGCCGCAACGCGCGGCCCGATCCAACGGGGAGCCAACTCGGAGCGGCGGCGGCGCTGGCGCTCGGCGTGCCGCTCATTGGATGGCTACTGACCGGCGATCTCGCTGGCAGCGTCTATGCTCTGACGCTGGGCGCGATGGCCGGCAGCGCGTGGCTCAGCCGGTTCAGTCGCTATCACGTCGGCATCGGTGCGGTGTTATTCGTCGCGAGCGACCTGCTGATCTTCGCGCGCCTGGGCGGCGTGCTCGACCAATCGGTGACCGAGTGGTTCGTCTGGCCGCTCTACTACGCGGGGCAGTTCCTGATCTGCACCGGGGTAATCCGCACGGTGCGCCGCGATCACGCCGCCTGACGCGGGCGCCGCTATCGTCGTTCGGTGCAGTTCGCGCCGGTAGCCTTCGTAGCCGCCGGTCGCGCGATGGAGCACGCTGCGATTGTCCCACAGGACGACCATGCCGGATTGCCATCTCCGTCGA
Source organism: uncultured Alphaproteobacteria bacterium (assembly GCA_963728375.1). Lineage (GTDB taxonomy): Bacteria > Pseudomonadota > Alphaproteobacteria > Sphingomonadales > Sphingomonadaceae > Tsuneonella. Next base: position 151,874 of record CAVSJL010000001.1, on the reverse strand, counting down.
TGGACGAATTCGTCGCGCACCTGCCATTCCGACAGCTCGCGCAGGAAAGCGAACGCTGCGGCCTCGTCCATCCCCTCGATCCCGACGATATAGCCGAGCGTGCTGAACAGCGCCTCTTCACCGGTTTCCGGATGGCGGCGAACGAGCGGATGCCGCTGCGTTGCCCGCGCGCTCTCGTCCGGGCGGATCGCCATGCTGCGCCCGGTGTCGCGCGCACCGTAGGAACCCTCCGGTGCGTAGGCGAGCCGCGCCGAATGGATCGCGGTGAGCGAGCGCAAGTGCTCCTTCCGCTCGTCGGGCAGGGCGGCAAATGCGGCGACCTGGTCCGCGAACAGCGTGTCACCGCCCACTGGTGGAATGTCGATCGCGGCGAGGCAGGTGCCCGCAGGAGGTTCGGGGAGGAAACGACCAGTCGCTATGCCAGTTCTCGGCGAACAGCGGCGTGGTTTCGTCCGCTTCGCGCAGGATTGCGGCGATGTGCGCGCCGGCCCTCGATCGGCGCAAAGAAGGGATCCTCGCCGAAGCCGCCCATCGCGAGCGTGAACCGCTCGAGCGCGTCGTCGTCGATGTATTGGTCGGGAAAAGCCAGGACGCGGTGCGCGAGCCAAGCAGAGCGAATTTGCGCGACCGTGTCTTCGTCAAGCGGCCCGGAGAGGTCGACGCCGAACACCTCGGCGCCGCATACCTCTCCGGACGGCTCGATCCTCATCCCGCGTCTGGCTCGCCGGCGAATGTCGTCGTCGGATTGCGGGGTGGTGTAAGGCTCGGTCGCCTCGGCATCGCGGCCGGCGAGTTCCTCGGCGATCATCTCCTCCGCCTCGTTCTCGGGCTCTGCCTGCTCGTCGATCAGGACCGCGCTGACGATCGTTTCGCCCTTCGCGACGTCGAACAGCTTGAGGCCCGCCGACCCCCGTCCGATGATCCGGAAGGCGCGCGGCGCGTTCTCGGGATCGGGCTGCAGGTGACGCAGGTCCATCGGCATGCGGATCAGCTTGGCCTGGTCGGTCACCAGCATCAGCTGCTGGCCGTCCTGCACCGGGAAGCTCGCCACGACCGGGCCGTTGCGCTCGATGTTGTCGATGTTGGTCACGCCCTGGCCGCCGCGGCCGATCCGGCGATATTCGTAGGATGAGGAAACCTTGCCGAAGCCGTTGGCGCAGACGGTGAGGATGAACTGTTCCTTCGCCGCCAGTTCGTCGAACCGCTCGTCCGAAAGCTCGGGAACACCGTCCTTCTCGGCTTTCCAGGGGGCGAAGCGAAGATACTGCTCGCGCTCCTCCTGCTGGGTGCCGACGCGGTGCAGGATCGACAGCGAGACGACTTCGTCGTCTGCGCGAAGCCGCATCCCGCGCACGCCGGTTGAGGTGCGGCTGACGAATTCGCGCACGTCCTCCCCATCGAAGCGGATGGCCCTTCCCTCGCGGGTGGCAAGCAGTACGTCGTCGCCCGCTTCGAGCAGCGCGACGCCGATCAGCCGGTCCTCGCTGTCCTCATCGAACTTCATCGCGAACTTGCCGTTCGAGGGGATGTTCGTGAACGCATCCATGGAGTTGCGCCGCACGTTGCCCTTGGCGGTCGCGAACACCACGTTGAGCGCGCCCCAGCTGCTCTCGTCCTCCGGGCAGCGGAAGAACCGTCCGGATCGTCTCGCCGTCGTCGAGCGCGGGCAGCAGGTTGACGATCGGCCGCCCGCGTGTGGTCGGGCCGCCCTCCGGCAGCTTCCACACCTTCAGACGATAGACCTTGCCCGCGGTGGAGAAGAACAGCACCGGGTTGTGAGTGCTGGTGACGAACATGTTCGACACCGCGTCTTCTTGCTTGGTCGCCATGCCGGCCCGGCCCTTGCCGCCACGATGCTGCGCGCGGAAGGTCGAAAGCGGGGTACGCTTGATGTATCCGTCGAGGGTGACCGTCACGACCATTTCGTCGCGCTCGATCAGGTCCTCGTCGTCGAGGCCGTCCCATGCCGGCGCGATCTCGCTGACGCGCGGGGTGGCATAGAGGTCGCGGATTTCGCGAAGCTCTCCGCGCATGACTTCGTAAAGCTTGGCCCGGTCGCCGAGGATCGAGAGATATTCCTCGATCGCGGTCGCCAGCCCCTTGAGTTCGTCGCCGATCTCGTCGCGGCCCAGCGCGGTGAGGCGGTGGAGGCGCAATTCCAGGATGGCGCGGACCTGCCGCTCCGACATGCGATAAGTGCCGCCGTGCTGCTCGTCGGTCGGCTCGATCGCTTCGACCAGCGCGATGTACTGGGCGATGTCGCCGATCGGCCATTCCTTGGCGAGCAGCCTCGCTCGGGCGTCGGCCGGGTTCGACGATCCGCGGATCATCGCCACCACCTCGTCCATGTTCGAGACGGCGATCACCAGGCCCAGCAAGATGTGCGCGCGGTCGCGCGCCTTGGCGAGTTCGAACTTGGTGCGGCGGGTGATCACCTCCTCGCGGAATGTGATGAACGCCTGCAGGATTTCCTTGAGTCCCAGCGTCTCGGGCCGGCCACCGCGAATTGCCAGCATGTTCGCCGGGAAACTCGCTTGAGCGGGGGTGTGCCGCCAGATCTGGTTGAGCACCACCTCGGCCGTCGCGTCGCGCTTGAGGTCGATGACCACGCGCACGCCCTGGCGGTTCGATTCGTCGCGAATGTCGGAGATGCCCTCGATCCGCTTTTCCTTGGCGGCGTCGGCAATCTTCTCGACCAGGCCTGCCTTGCCGACCTGGTAGGGTATCGATGTGAACACGATCGATTCCCGGTCGCCGCGGCCGCGTTCGATCGTGTGCCGCGCCCGCATGAGGATCGATCCGCGCCCGGTCAGGTATGCGGATTTGGCGCCGGATTGGCCGAGGATCAGCGGAGCGGTGGGGAAGTCCGGTCCGGGAATGATCTCCATCAGGGCTTCGGACGACATCAGCGGGTCGTCGATCAGCGCAAGGCATCCGTCGATCACCTCGCCCAGGTTGTGCGGCGGGATGTTGGTCGCCATGCCGACCGCGATGCCGCCAGCGCCGTTGACCAGTAGGTTCGGGAACCGCGCCGGCAGAACCGTCGGCTCCTTGCGGCTGCCGTCGTAGTTATCGGCGAAATCGACGGTGTCCTTGTCGAGATCGTCGAGCAGGCTGTTCGCCACGCGGGCAAGGCGCGCCTCGGTGTAGCGCATCGACGCCGGCGGATCGGGGTCCATCGAGCCGAAGTTGCCCTGACCGTCGATCAGCGGGACGCGCAGCGACCACGGCTGCACCATGCGGGCGAGTGCGTCGTAGATCGCGCTGTCGCCGTGCGGGTGATAGTTGCCCATCACGTCGCCGACGATCTTGGCGCTCTTGCGATACGGACGCCCGGCGACGAACCCGCCTTCGTTGCTGGCGAACAGGATGCGGCGATGCACCGGCTTCAGCCCGTCCCGCACGTCGGGCAGGGCGCGGGCAACGATCACGCTCATCGCGTAATCGAGGTAGCTCGTCTTCATCTCGTCGACGATGTCGACGCGGGCATATTCTTCCGGCGAGGCGGGCGGAGTCAGGGTTTCGATGTCGTCGCTCAAGGGTCTGCCGTTTCTGTGGCGCGCACTGCGGCGCGGCGGGCTGCAAATGGCCTAGGGGAAGGGGGCTCGAACCGCCAGTTTCCACCGGCCCGAACGGCCCGTGCACCGGGCGTTTTCCACATAAGAATGGCGAAGCGTCGAAACAACCGCTGAGTGGCCCCTGAAACCTCCGTTCAAAAGGGGTTCAGAGCATGATCCCTACACAAGTTGCAATGTCCGGCACGATTGGCCACTAGCGGCCGCAGTTCCGGCAGACGGCCCCTCTCCGGGGGCCAAGTCCATTCATGGGAGACCACTCGATGCCCAAGTTTCGTGCCGCGCCTTCGCGGCTTGCCTTCGCCGTTGCGCTTGCCACGTCGGCCGTCGTCGGCCTGACCGCGACCGCTACGCCCGCGCTCGCCGCCAAGAAGGACAAGAAGGAAGAGCCTGCCAAGGCGAACTATTCCAAGGAATTCATCGCCGCGTACCAGCCGATGGCGAAGGTCGTGCAGGATAACGGCGACGTCGCCGGCCTTGCGGCACAGATGCCCGCGCTCGTGGCCGCCGCCTCGACCCCGGACGACAAGTTTGCCGCAGGTCAGCTTCTTGTCAATGTCGGCGTCAAGACGGATAGCTCCCCGCTGCAGCGTCAGGGCCTCGACCTGATGCTTGATAGCGGCAAGGTGTCCGCTGCCGATCTTCCCAAGAACACCTTCATCGCCGCGCAGCTGGCATACAACGCCAAGGACTACGCGGCCGCCCGGGCGCGCGCCGAGCAGGCGGTTGCGGCCGGCTATTCCGGCGACGCTGAATTGCTGATCGCGGAAAGCTACTTCGCCGAGAATCAGGCACCCGCCGGCATGCAGGCGCTCGATCAGGCAATCGCCAGGAAGGTTTCGGCGGGCCAGGAAGTGCCTGAAAACTGGCTGAAGCGGGGCCTTGCCCAGGCTTACCAGGCCAAGCTCGATCCCGCGACGGTCAAGTATGCCGGGATGCTGGCTCAGTACTATCCCTCCAAGACGAGCTGGGGCGATGCGATCGCGGTGCAGCGCAACATTGCAAACTACGAGGGGCACGACCTGCTGGATCTGATGCGGCTCGCCCAGCGCACCGACGCGATGCGTTACGAACGCGACTATGCCGACTACATCACCGCGGCTGACCCGCGGCGCCTGCCGGGCGAAACCCAGCGGATCATCGACGCCGGCATTGCGGCGGGACTGCTCAAGGCGAACGACCCGTTCGTGAGCGAGGCTCGCTCGATTGCGGCAGGGCGGATCAAGACCGACCAGGCCGACCTGGGCGGGCTCGAAAGCGATGCACGCAAGCCGAGCGCCACGGTGGCGACCCTGATGGCCGCGGGCGACGCGTTCCTGAGCTATCAGCAGCCGGCCAAGGCCGAGGAGTTCTACAAGCTCGCGCTCGCGAAGCCCGGTGTCGAAACTCCGCGCGTGCTGACGCGCCTCGGCATCGCGCAGCTCGATCAGCGCAAGTTTGCGGAAGCCGATGCCAACTTCCTCAAGGTGCAGGGCGCTCGGCAGGCGATCGCCCAGCTCTGGGGGATTTATGCCAAGCAGGCTGCGGGCAACACGACGGCGCAGTAACGATCGCCGGATCAACCACAAAAAAGGCGCGCGGACTTCACGGTCCGCGCGCCTTTTTCGTTACGGGTGCTCAGCGCAGTCGCTTGACCCAAAGCTGTCCGTCGTCGCGGCGCTCAACCTTGAAATTGCCAAGGCTTCGGAACATCGCCGACAGGCTGTTGAAACCGTAGTTCCGCACATCGAAGCTCGAACGGTTTCCGGCGATCTGGCCGACCTGCTGGACCTTCGCGAAACCTTCGTCATCACGCTTGGCCTCTTTGTAGGCCGCGCCGATCAGTTCCATCAGCTCAACGTCGGCCTCGGCGCTCTCGGCGGAATCCGCGGCGGCGTTTTCAGGCTGTGCCGCGGTACGGATGAGTTGATCGATGTCGATGAAGCGAGTGCACGCGGACTTGAACGCCTGCGGTGTCTTGGCGCTGCCGAAACCATAGACGACAATTCCGTCCTGGCGGAGGCGGGTGACGAGCGGGGTAAAGTCGCTGTCCGAACTCATGATGCCGAAGCCGTCGACCTTGCCCTGGTTCAGCAGGTCGATCGCGTCGATCGTCATTGCCATGTCGGTGGCGTTCTTGCCCTTCGATACGTCGAATTGCTGCTGCGGGCGGATTCCGTAGCGGTTGGTGATCGTGTCCCACTTTGAAAGGTTGCCCTTGGCGAAGTTGCCATAGGCGCGGCGAATGTTGACCTGGCCAAGCTCGGCCATGACGGTCAGGACCGGATCGATCGCCTTGGGCTGGGTATTGTCCGCATCGATCAGGAGCGCGATGTTCTTTAGATTGCTGTTGTCGTTTTCCATCGCGGCTCAATGGGCCGCGCGCTGGCTTTAGGCAACAGGTTCAAATTCCCCGCTGTCTTCGTCGAGCAGGTGCAGCACGCCGTCCGAAATGGCGAAGAATGCACCGCGCAGTCTCAGTTTGCCGCGCGATTCCAGCTCGGAGACGCAAGGAAAGCTTCGCAGGTTCGCAAGGCTGACCTTGACCGCGGCAAGTTCCATCGCCCGTTCGGCCTCGCGACCTTCGGAGCCGTGCTTCGCGACCACTTCCTCGCGCGCGCCGTCGAGCAGGTCGATCCAGTCGGCGATGAAGCCGCCCTGTCCGGGCTCTGTTCCGCGCATCGACTGGGTTAGTGCAGCATTGCAGCCCCCACACAGGCCGTGACCCATCACGACCACTTCGCGTATCTTGAGGAACTGGACCGCAAATTCGAGCGCGGCCGAGACCCCGTGATGTCCCGGCGTCGTTTCGAATGGGGGCACCATCGCGGCGACGTTGCGGACCACGAAGATTTCGCCCGGATCGACGTCGAATATCTGCGCAGGATCGACCCGGCTGTCCGAACAGGCGATCACCATGATGCGCGGTTCCTGGCCTTCGCGCAGGGCGGCCCAGCGTTCACGGCGGGGCGTCCAGGCATTTTCCCGGAAACGGCGATAGCCTTCGATGAGGCCGGCAAGCTCGAGCGACGGGGTCGTATTCATGGAGCCGCCGATGCCGCACGGCATTGCCTCTGGCAAGTCTCGACACTAAGTGGCCCCACATGAACGACCTCGCGTCCGCACCGAAGCCGGCCAACGAGCCGGGCCGCCAGCGCAAGCCCGACTGGATCCGCGTCAAGGCGCCCGTCAGCAAAGGTTACCACGAGACACGCCAGTTGATGCGCGACCTGTCGCTCAACACCGTGTGTGAAGAGGCGGCGTGCCCCAATATCGGCGAGTGCTGGACGAAGAAGCACGCAACGGTGATGATCCTGGGCGATGTGTGCACGCGCGCCTGCGCGTTCTGCAACGTCAAGACGGGGATGCCGCGCATCGTCGACCCGCTTGAGCCCGAGCACGTCGCGACCGCCGCCGCCAAGCTGGGTCTCGAGCACATCGTCGTGACCAGCGTCGATCGCGACGACCTTCCCGACGGTGGTGCGTCGCAGTTCGTCAAGGTGATCGAGGCGCTTCGCCGCGAAACGCCGGGCACCACGATCGAAATCCTGACGCCCGATTTCCGCAACAAGATGCGTCCCGCGGTCGAGGCGATCTGTGCGGCGGGGCCCGACGTCTACAACCACAATCTCGAGACCGTGCCGCGGCTTTATCCGACGATCCGTCCCGGTGCGCGCTACTACGCTTCGCTGCGGCTGCTCGAGGAAGTGAAGGCGCACGATCCGCTGATCTTCACCAAGAGCGGGATCATGCTGGGTCTTGGCGAGCAGCGGCTCGAGGTGCACCAGGTCATGGACGACATGCGCAGCGCCGACGTCGATTTCATGACCATGGGCCAGTATCTCCAGCCAACTCCGCGCCATGCGAAGGTCGAGGATTTCGTGACGCCCAAGGCGTTCGCGGCGTACGGAGCTATCGCGCGGGCGAAGGGTTTCCTGCAAGTCGCCTCAAGCCCGCTGACCCGATCGAGTTATCACGCAGGCGACGATTTCGCCGAGATGAAAGCCGCGCGCGAGGAAAAGCTGGCGCGGCAGGCGCGCTGATGCCGGGCATTCACGAGGTCGTCTCGCTACCGTACACGCAGGAGCAGATGTTCGATCTGGTGGCCGACGTCAGCCGCTACCAGGAATTCCTGCCCTGGGTCGTCGCTACCCGGGTAAGGTCGAACAGCGATACCGAAATGGTCGCCGACATGCTCGTCGGCTTCAAGCACCTGCGAGAGAAGTTCACCTCGCGGGTCATGAAGAACCGGCCCGAGCGGATCGACGTTCACTACCTCGACGGCCCGATGAAGGATCTCGATAATCGCTGGCTGTTCCGGCCCCTGCCGGACGGGGGGTGCGAAATCGATTTCTGCGTCGATTTCACCTTCCGCAACGCGGTGTTCGAAGCACTGGCGGGCCAGTATTTCGATCGCGCCTTCCGCAAGATGGTCGCCGCGTTCGAGGAACGGGCGCACCAGCTCTACGGCAACAGCAGTTCGAGCGCCGCCAGCGTCGCCTGATGCCGGATTTCGGAGCGGTCGCCTTCGAACTGTATCATTTCGCCTTCGGGCTCCCCGTCTCCATCGTGGCAGGCCCGCGCAAAGACGACCGTGCCGACCGGCTTCAAAGGCGTGCCGCCATCCGGTCCGGCGATTCCACTGATCGCGATCGCGATATCGCCTTCCGAATGCTTGAGCGCGCCTTGTGCCATCGCCCAGACGCACGCGATCGAGACCGCGCCGAAGGTCTCGATCAGTTCGCTCGAAACCTCGAGCTCGTCCTGCTTGGCGCCGTTCGAATAGGTCACGAAACCACGGTCTAGCACGGCCGAGGAGCCGGGAATTTCGGTCAGCGCTGCAGCGACGAGACCGCCGGTGCAGCTCTCCGCCAAGGTCACCTTCCGGCCGATCTTCGTGTTTTCTTCGACCACGCGGCGGGCGAGGGCGACGATATCGGCGGGCAGCAGGTCGCTCATGACTTGGCCGGGCAGATCGCCGGCGACCTGGGCTTCGCCATCGCCATCACGAACGCCACCACTGCGCCGCTGTCACGGGGGTTCATCACCGACACAAGTTGCATGCCGCGCTCCACATTGCGGCAATCGTCGGGCTTCACGGATTCGCCGATCTTCTGCGCGATCATCCCGTCGATCAAAGGGCGAACCGACTCGTCGGGCAGGGCTGCGACCATCGCCAGCGTGTCGGCGTCCCTGGTCTTCACCGAGCCGGATACGAACTTGAGGATCGCCGATTTGGCGACTGGCCAGGTTTCACCCCGAAGTGCCGCGTATTTCGCGGCGAACGCGTCGCCGCGAGTGGCGAGGAAACCACTCGGGGAGAGCCTGGCAGTGCACTTGCCGCGCACGCCATCTACCAACGACGGAACTGCATATATCGCCATCTGGGCTACCTCGCGCTCGGTCAGGCAGGCGGCTGCGGATTGAGCCTGGACTTGTGCGGGGACGAAGCTGGCCAGCGCAGCAATGGCGAAAGCGGCAGGGGTGCGTTTCACGAAAACCTCACGAATTGCGGATCACGGTGGCGACGGCTTGCGCGGCGATCCCTTCGCCCCGTCCCGCAAAGCCGAGCGCCTCGGTGGTAGTGGCCTTCACATTTACCGCGCCTGCATCGATCCCCGCAAGCGCTGCGATCACCGAGCGCATGGCGTCGCGGTGCGGGCCGATCTTCGGCGCCTCGCAGATCAGCGTCACGTCGAGGTTGCCGACCCGGTAGCCCTCCTTGTGAACGAGATCCACGGCATGCTCGAGGAAACGCGACGAAGGCGCTCCCTTCCACTGCGGATCGCTCGGCGGGAAATGCTGGCCGATGTCGCCCGCACCGACCGCGCCGAGGAGTGCGTCAACCAGCGCGTGGATGCCCACGTCGGCGTCCGAGTGCCCGGCGAGGCCCAACTCGTGCTCGATCTGCACACCGCAGAGCCACAGCTCCTCGCCCCTGGCGAGACGGTGCACGTCGAACCCGGTGCCGACGCGCACTGGTAGAGCTTCGGTCACGAAATCTCCTGCGAATGTGAGTTTGCGAAGGGCCTCGTCCCCCTCGACAAGCGCGACAGTGCCGCCCGCGGCGCGAAGAACCTGGGCATCGTCGCCCGCGTTCGGCTCCCCGGCCCACCCTCTTATGTGCGGCGAGAATATCCGGGAAGCGAAATGCTTGCGGAGTCTGCACCCGGCGCAGCACGGCACGGTCGGCGGTGTCGGCCATGATCCCCTCGTGCTCGATCGCGATGCTGTCGACGACCGGCAAGACGGGGATCGCCCCGGGATGGGCGTCGAGCGCCTCCAGCAGCCGCTCGATGACGGACTGCGGCAAGTCGGGTCGCGCGGCGTCGTGAATCAGCACTCGGTCGGCGCTCTCGAGAGTCTCCAGTGCGCTCGCGACCGATTGCTGGCGGGTGGCACCACCGGTGACCAACCGCACTTCGAGCCCCGCGAGCGCCTCGGCGGCCACCCCATCTGCGCCCTGCGGGATGGCGACGATGACCGGGCTGGCCCCTGCCGCCAGCAACGCCTCGACCGAATGGCGCACCACCGGCTTCCCCCGCCAGGTCGCGAATTGCTTCGGCACCGGTTGCCCTGCGCGCAGTCCCTGACCGGCTGCGACGACGATTGCGGCGAAGGAGGCCAGCGGTGGTGAGGGCTCGGCGGTCATGCTCCGGCGCGCTACCGCCTTGCGTGCACCCCTTCAATCCACTATGCGCTGCCCAAATTTTAGGCATCCGACAGTGACATCGCTTCCTTCTCCTCCGCCGCTGCGGCCGATCTCGGTCGGGCCCGTGTCGATCGAGACGCCCGTCGTGCTCGCGCCGATGACCGGCGTCACCGACCTGCCGTTCCGGCGTCTGGTGCGGCGCTATGGTTCGGGCCTCAACGTGACCGAGATGATCGCCAGCCAGGCCGCGATCCGCGAGACGCGACAGTCGATCCAGAAGGCCGCATGGGCGCCGATCGAGGATCCCGTCTCGATGCAGCTCGTCGGCTGCGATCCGGTCTCGATGGGGGAAGCGGCGCGGATGCAGGAAGCGAACGGCGCCGCGATCATCGACATCAACTTCGGTTGTCCGGTCCGCAAGGTCGTCGGCCAGTACGCCGGCAGCGCGCTGATGCGCGAGGTGCCGCTCGCGATCAAGCTGATGGAGGCCACGGTGAAGGCGGTGAACGTGCCGGTCACCGTCAAGATGCGCATGGGCTGGGACCACGACAGCCTCAATGCGCCCGAACTGTCGCGCATCGCCGAGGATATCGGCGTGCAGATGATCACCGTCCACGGCCGCACCCGCAACCAGATGTACAAGGGGGAGGCCGACTGGGCCTTCGTCCGCAAGGTCAAGGACGCGGTCGGCATACCGGTCATCGTCAATGGCGACATCTGCGCGATCGGGGACGCTGCAAAGGCGCTCGGGCAATCGGGCGCGGACGGCCTGATGATCGGTCGCGGCGCCTATGGTCGTCCGTGGCTGCTCGGTCAGGTCATGCACTGGTGGAAGACCGGCGAGGCGCTTGCCGACCCCTCGCTCGACGAACAGCACCAGACGATGGTCGAACATTACCGCGCGATGCTCGACCACTACGGCGAGGACACCGGCGTCAAGATGGCCCGCAAGCACATCGGTTGGTACACCAAGGGCCTCCACGGTTCGGCCGAGTTCCGCAACAAGGTCAACTTCATCGACGACGCGCACCAGGTGCTCGGCGAAATCGACCGGTTCTACGAACCGCTGCGGCTGCGGAAAGCCGCGTGAGCGAAGCGGGCGGACCGCCCGGCGCGCGCGAGCAACTGGCGGGCCTCGTTTTCGCGGCAATGCTGCTCGATCCCGAGATGACCATCGTCGAGGCGAACCCGGCATGCGAGGAAATGCTCGGTCGCAGCGCCCACCGGATGGTTGGCCAGCCACTGTTCGAAATCGTCGGGATAGACGACGCCCGCGTCGCCGAACACTCGCGCGAAGAAGCGGTACCGCTGGTCGCGCGCGGTGTCACCATCCGGACCGGCGCGCGCGAGCGGCGCGTCAACTTGTCCGTTTCGCCATTGCCGTCGCACCCGGGATGGCGCGTCGTCACGCTGTCCGACGCCGGCCAGGAAGAAATGGGCGAGGAGGCCCGCTCGAGCCTCCTGAGCGCACCTGCGGTCCTCGCGCACGAGATCAGGAATCCGCTGGCCGCGATCCGCGGGGCCGGGCAGCTGATCGCGCGCAAGCTCGATGAGAAGGACCGTCCGCTTGCCGACCTCATCGGGACCGAGGTCGCGAGGATCGCTTCGTTGATCGACCGGATGCAGCGCCTGGGGGCCCGAAAAGCAGAGCCCAACACCCCTCTCAACCTGCACGAATCGGTCCGCCGGGCTATCGGAACGGTGCGCGGCGCGGGGCTGCGCGGCGTGGAGATCGTCGAGGAATTCGATCCCTCCCTGCCGCCGGTCATGGGCAATGAAGAAGCGCTCGAGCAGGTAGTGATCAACCTGCTCGCCAATGCGCGGGATGCCTGCGCCGGGCGGGGCAGGGCGGAGATCACCGTCAAGACACGCTATGTCAGCGGGCTGATCTTCAACGCCATCCGGCCCGGACGCTCGGTGCGCCTGCCGATCGAGCTGACCGTCAGTGACAACGGGCCGGGAATCGATCCCGAACTTCGCGACCACGTGTTCGAGCCGTTCGTGAGCAGCAAGAAGAGCGGCCAGGGCCTTGGCCTCGCGCTGGTCCGCCGGCTCGTCCACGACATGGACGGGCGCATCGCGCACGAGCGCGACGAAAAGGCCGGCTGCACGCATTTCCGCATCCACCTGCCAGCCGCGAAACGGGGATAAGCATGACCAACCGCATCCTGCTGGTCGAGGACGACCCCGGCATCGCGACCGTGATCGTCACCGCGCTCGAGGACGAGGGTTTCGCGGTGGATCGCGTCGAAGGGATTGCCGGGCGCGATGCGCGGCTGGCGGGGGACCCTTACGCGGTCATGCTGACCGACGTTATGCTGGCCGATGGCGACGGACTGGCAAGCATGCCAGGCGTGCGCGAGGCACACCCAGACATGCCGGTCATTGTGCTTTCGGCCCAGAACACGCTCGATACGGCCGTGCGGGCGACCGATCTCGCCGCATTCGAGTATTTCCCCAAGCCCTTCGATCTCGACGAGCTTGTCCGCGCGGTGCGCCAGGCCGCCGGGCCGCGCGTCGAGTTCGGCGAGTTCATCGCTCGACGAGAGCGGTGAGGGCTTGCCGCTCGTCGGTCGAAGCCGCGCCATGCAGGGCGTCTATCGAATGATCACGCGCGTCCTGCGCAACGACCTGACGGTGCTGGTCCTGGGCGAATCGGGCACCGGCAAGGAGCTGGTAGCCGACGCGATCCACCAGCTCGGTCATCGCAAGTCGGGACCGTTCGTAGCGGTCAACGCGGCCGCGATCCCGCACGATCTCATAGAGAGCGAGCTGTTCGGTCACGAAAAGGGCGCCTTCACCGGGGCGATCGCGCAGGCCATCGGCAAGTTCGAGCAGGCGAATGGCGGCACGCTATTCCTCGACGAGATAGGCGACATGCCGCTGGAAGCGCAGACCCGCCTTCTCCGCGCATTGCAATCGGGCCGCATTCGCCGCGTCGGCGGGCGGCAGGAAATCGCGGTCGACGTGCGCATCATCGCCGCGACCAACCGCGATCTCGCCCCGATGATTGCCGCAGGCACGTTCCGCGAGGACCTGTTCTACCGGCTCAACGTGGTGCCGATCGAGCTGCCCCCCTTGCGCGAGCGGCGCGACGACATCGCCGCGCTGGCGCGTCATTTCCTCGGCCAGGCGGTCGGGGAGGGGCTGCCGCGCCGGCGGATCGATACGGCGGCGATAGGCGCGCTCGAACGCTTCCCCTGGCGCGGAAACGTGCGCGAGCTGCGCAACGCCATCTACCGCCTGGCACTGATCGCGCGCGAGGAAACGATCGATGCGGAGACGGTCGAGGCGGTGCTGGGCACGCCCGAGACGTCGCTCGGCGAGACGGAAGGGCGCGGCTTTGCCGGCGCTCTCGAGGAGTGGATGCGCGTAAGCCCGCCGCGGGAGGGCCAGCTCTATCACGATGCGCTCGCCGAGTTCGAACGGCCGCTCCTCGTCCACGCGCTGGCAAGGACCGGCGGCAACCAGTTGCGTGCCGCGCGACTGCTCGGGATAAACCGCAACACGCTGCGCAAGCGGTTGACCGATCTCGCGATCGATCCGGACGCCTGTGCACAGCATGATTGAGGCGGCTCGGCTAAAAGGGCTTGCAAAGTTGCAACAGTGAAGTTGTAACTCCGCAACGATGGTAGCTTTGGATCACCGACAGGCCGACGTAACCCACCGTCGCAGTCCGCGGTGGTGGCGCCGGTTCGTCGTGTTCAGCCGCAAGGCGAACTTGTTCCTCATCCTCGAGATTATCGCCGCGCTTGCCTTCGGGATTATGGTGTGGACGACGTGGTACACGTTCACCAGCGCACCGCCCGACGGACAATTGCTGCCGTCGCGCAAGGTTGCGGGGCTGCTGATCGCAACGCTGCTGCCGGCGATGGCGCTGGTCGTGCTGTTTGGCAGGCGTCTCGCACTCCGGCGGGCCGCGGGGACGACCGCGCGGATGCACGTGCGGCTCGTATTCTTCTTTTCGCTGGTTGCCGCCGTTCCGACACTGCTCGTAGCCGCATTTGCGGCATTCCTGTTCCAGTCGGGCGTCGACTTCTGGTTTTCGGACAATTCGCGCGGTCTGATGGAGAACGCGAACAAGCTAGGTCGCGGGTATTACGAGCAGAACCAGGTGCAGGTCGCGAACCAGACCGTCGCGATGGCGAGCGACATTCAGTACTACCTGCAGACCTTCAAGCTGACCGATCCCGACCTTGCCGATATCTACTACCTGCAGGTCAAGCAGCGCGAGATCAACGAGTCCGCGATCCTGCAGCGGGTGCCGGACGGTTCGATGCGGATCGCGGCGGTGTTCGACCTCAATAAGGGCAACCAGCCCACCCAGTTTGCGCAGGCCGCGGTGAAGCAGCTTGCCGCCGGGGAGCCGGTGGTGGTCAACGTCAATACCATGCGGATCGAGAGTTCTGGCTCCCATCGATCCCAAGACCGGCATCTATCTCTACAACGCGCGCAACACCGAATTGCTCGGCTTCAGCCAGTGGGCGACCGCGCAGTCGGTGGTGAACGCCTACGACGTGCTCACGAAGCGCGCGCGAGCATTGCAGCTTCGCTTCAATCTCGCGCTTTTCTTCGTCAGTATCGGGCTTGTCATCGTCGCCGTATGGTTCGCGCTGCGCTTTGCCGACCGCCAGGTCAAACCGCTGACCGAACTGGTCGGCGCGGCGCGCCGGATCGGCGCGGGTGATTTCGTGCGGGTGGAGGGGCGCACGGGGTCCGACGAGATCGGAATGCTCAACCGCGCGTTCAACCGGATGACCGGACAGATCGAACAGCAAACCGCCGCCTTGCTGGGGGCCAATCGCCAGCTCGAGGAACGCCGGGCGTTCATCGAGGCGGTGGTCGAGTTCGATCTCGGCCGGTATCGTGACGCTCGACCGGGAGGACCGGGTCCTCCTGATGAACAGTTCGGCGCAGGAGCTTCTCCTGGGGGAGAAGGGCCCGGTGCCGGCGGCGGTCCAGCTGTCCGACGTAGCGCCCCAGCTTGCCAATCTGGCGAACACCGGGCTCACCAGCGGGTTCGTCAACTGGTCCAAGGGCGGCGAGCTGCTGACCCTCGCGGTGAAAGTCGCCGACGCGCCCGACGGGCGGGTGATTACCTTCGAGGACATTACTCGCCAGATTCTCGACCAGCGGCAGGCGGCGTGGTCCGATGTCGCCCGGCGGATCGCGCACGAGATCAAGAATCCGCTCACTCCGATCCAGCTCGCCACCGAGCGGCTCAAGCGGCGCTACCGCAAGCAGATCGAGAGCGACGGCGAGCTGTTCGACGAGCTGACCGACACGATCGTTCGCCAGGTCGGCGACCTGCGCAAGATGGTCGACGAATTCTCCAGCTTTGCGCGGCTGCCCAAGCCGGTTTTCCGCCCGGAGGACGCGCAGGATCTCGTCAAGCAGGCGCTGTTCCTGCAGGAAGTCGCTCATCCCGAGATCGACTATGTCTTTACGGCCGACGCGGCCGGCGCGGTGACGATCGGGGCCGATCGGCACCAGGTCGGGCAGGCCATGACGAACATACTCAAGAACGCCGCAGAAGCGATCGAGGCGCGTGGGCGCAACGCTGAGCCGGATTATCGCGGGCGTATCGCGGTGACCATGAGCGCGACCGACGAAGCCGTAACGGTAAGCGTCGACGACAACGGCGTCGGCCTGCCGCAAGACCGCGAACGCATTGTCGAACCCTACGTCACGACCCGCGAGAAGGGGACGGGGCTGGGGCTGGCGATCGTCAACAAGATCGTCGAGGAACACGGGGGCGACATGACCTTCTCCGGTGCGCCGAACGCGGATGGTGGCACGCGCGTGACGCTGCGGTTCGCGCGCGATCCGCTCGCCGACGGCGGCACGGTGGCAGCCGAATGATACCCCCTCGAACGACATCCACGGAGATCTGATGGCCCTCGATATCCTCATCGTCGACGACGAACGCGACATCCGCGAGCTCGTCGCCGGGGTTCTCTCCGACGAAGGCTACGACTGTCGCACGGCCGGTGACAGCACCTCGGCGCTGTCGGCGGTCGACGAGCGGCGACCGAGCCTCGTCCTGCTCGACGTCTGGCTTCACGGCAGCCCGATGGACGGGCTCGAAGTGCTCGACGAGATCAAGAAGCGCGAGCCCGAACTCCCGGTGATCATCTTCTCCGGCCACGGCAACATCGATACCGCCGTCAGCGCGGTCGGCCGCGGGGCGATGGACTTTATCGAGAAGCCGTTCGAGGCCGAGAAGCTGCTCCTCCTCGTCCAGCGGGCGACCGAGACCGAGCGCTTGCGGCGCGAGAACACGCGGCTGCGCGAAGGGTTTGCCAGGGGCGAGGAGTTCACCGGCAACTCGGTCGCGATCAACGCCGTGCGCGCCACGCTGAAACGGGTCGCGAGCACGGGCAGCCGGGTACTCATCAGCGGGCCGGCAGGGGCAGGCAAGGAAGTCGCCGCGCGGCTGCTTCACGCCTGGAGTACCCGCGCCGAGAATGCCTTTGTCACCGTGAATTCGGCGCGCATAACGGCCGAGCGTTTCGAGCAGGAGCTGTTCGGTGAGGAAGCCGACGGTCAACTGGTTCGCCAGGGACTGCTCGAACTCGCCGATGGCGGCACGCTCTATCTCGACGAAGTGGCCGATATGCCGCTGTCGACCCAGGCCCGCATCCTGAGGGTGTTGACCGAACAAAGCTTCGTGCGCGTCGGCGGCAACCGGCAGGTCGGCGTCGACGTGCGGGTAGTTTCCTCGACTTCCCGCGACCTGCCGAAGGAGATGGAGGAAAAGCGCTTCCGCGAAGACCTGTTCTATCGGCTGAACGTGGTGCCGGTGAGCGTCCCCTCGCTGGCCGAGCGGCGCGACGATATTCCCGCGCTCGCCGAACATTTCTTCACGCGCTACGCAGCAGAGCAGGGGATTCCGCCGCCCCAGGTGAGCCAGGAAGCGATCGCTGCGCTGCAGTCCTACGACTGGCCGGGTAACGTGCGCCAGTTGCGCAACGTGGTAGAGCGCACGATCATCCTCACCCCGCGAGAGAAGCTGGAGGTGATCGAGGCCGAAATGCTGCCTGGCGAGGTCACCGGAAGCCGGCTTGGCGGGGGCGGGGCGGTCTCCTCGCTGATGGGCGTGCCGCTGCGCGAGGCGCGCGAAAGCTTCGAGCGCGAGTACCTGACCGTCCAGATTCGCCGGTTCTCGGGCAATATTTCCAAGACCGCGAACTTCATCGGGATGGAACGCTCCGCGCTGCACCGAAAGCTCAAGCTGCTCGGGATGGGCGAGCGCCGCGACGAGGATTGATCCGCGCTTCGCGGAACGCAGTTGCAGCAAAAGCATTTGCGCATTGAGGCGGGCACGCCATATTCGGCAGCGGTTCCGGTGTTTCCCCTTCGGGGAAGCGCCAGATTGCGGACCGCACAAGCGGCCGCCAACAACAGGAGACGTTTCAAGTGTCCACTTCCCGCACGCTATCCCCGCGACCGAAGCCGCCGAGCGAGGATGCAGAGCCCGCCGGGCCGCCCCCGAACGGCAAGCAGCAGAGCCTGCAGGACGCGTTCCTCAACCTGCTGCGCAAGAACAAGATCCCCGTCACCATGTTTCTGGTGAAGGGGGTGAAGCTGCAGGGTATCGTCACCTGGTTCGACAATTTCTCGATCCTGCTCCGGCGCGACGGGCAGTCGCAGCTCGTCTACAAGCACGCGGTGTCGACGATCATGCCGTCGAACCCGATCGACGCGGCACAATTCGCGAGCCAGGGATCGAACGCCAAACAGCGGTTGCTGCAGGACGTTTTCCTCAGCCGAGTGCGCGATGCGGGCGTTCAGGTAACGATGTTCCTCGTCAACGGGGTGATGCTGCAGGGCAAGATCGCCGCATACGATCTGTTTTGCATGCTGCTCGAGCGCGAGGGCTACGTGCAGTTGGCGTACAAGCATGCGGTATCGACCATCCAGCCCGCGAGCGCGGTCGATCTGTCCGACGAATTCGAAGGCGATAGCGACTGAGTTTCGATGACAACCTGATGGGCGAGGTGTCGCGCGGGGCGCGGGCCGTCGTCGTGTGCCCCGACATCCGCGGCCGCCACCACGATCTTGCGCCCGAGGCGCGGCTCGAGGAAGCGTGCGGGCTCGCGCTCGCGATCGGCATCGTCGTTGCCGATGCGCAGGTGATTCCGGTGCGCGAAGTTCGTCCAGGCACGCTGTTCGGCGCAGGTCAGGTCGAGAACATCGGCATAGCCTGCGAACAGAACGAGGCCGAACTCGTCGTCGTCGACGGCGCGCTCAGCCCGATTCAACAGCGCAACCTCGAGGATAAGCTCAAGCGCAAGGTGATCGACCGCACCGGTCTTATCCTCGAGATCTTCGGAGAGCGCGCAGCGACGGCGGAAGGCCGGCTCCAGGTGGAACTCGCGCACCTCGATTACCAGCAGAGCCGGCTTGTCCGTTCGTGGACTCACCTCGAGCGTCAGCGGGGCGGGTTCGGCTTCCTTGGCGGACCGGGCGAGACGCAGATCGAGGCCGACCGCCGGATGATCCGCCAGCGCATGGCGCGCCTGCGCAAGGAACTCGAAAGCGTGCGCAAGACCCGCGCCCTGCACCGCGACCGGCGGGGCCGCGCGCCGTGGCCGGTGGTCGCGCTGGTCGGCTATACCAACGCGGGCAAATCCACTCTTTTCAATCGCCTGACGGGCGCTGCGGTCATGGCTGAGGATCTGCTGTTCGCGACGCTCGATCCCACGATGCGGGCGATTTCGCTGCCCGGTGTCGAAAAGGCGATCCTGTCCGATACGGTGGGCTTCATTTCGGACCTGCCGACGCAGCTCGTCGCCGCATTTCGCGCAACGCTCGAGGAGGTGACCGGCGCTGACCTGATCCTGCACGTGCGCGATATCGCCAATCTCTCGACCCAGGCGCAAAAGACCCAGGTGCTCGAAGTGCTCGGCGATCTCGGCGTGAGCGGCGAGGAGGAGGGCGGGGGCATCCCGATCCTCGAGGTGTGGAACAAGGTCGACCTGCTGTCACCGAGCGAGGCCGCCGACGTGCGTGCGGCAGCCGAGGCCGACGACATGACGATCGCGTTGTCCGCGGAAACCGGCGAAGGGGTCGACGACCTCGTCATCCGGCTCGGCGAGCAGCTGACGCAAAGCGCGCGCGTTCACGAGTTCGTGTTGCCGGCGAGCGCGGGGCGGCGGATCGCGTGGCTCCATGCACATGGTGAAGTGCTCGAAGAAAGCGATGCGGGGACGGGCGCGGACGGCCCGCTGAGACGCCTTGCGGTACGTCTCAACCCCAAGGAACTCGGTCAGTTCGAAACGCTATGACTTCTCGGCGGTCTTGACCGCCTGCCACAGTGCTTCCTGTTCGGCGAGCGACCGCTGTTCGAAGTCTCCGCCCGCAAGGTCTTCCATCGCCCGAAATCGGCGCTCGAACTTGGCGTTCGCGGCGCGCAGCGCGTCTTCGGGGGCGATGCCGTATGCTCGTACGAGGTTGACGGCAGCGAACAGCAAGTCGCCGGCTTCCTCGAACCGCTCGTCTTCGCTTGCCTCGGCAAGTTCGCGCATCTCTTCGCCGACCTTTTCGGCGGGACCGTCGCGATCGGGCCAGTCGAAACCGACGCGCGCGGCGCGCTTCTGCAGTTTGTCGGCGCGCATAAGTGCCGGGAGCGCGACCGCGACGCCGTCGAGAGCGCTGGTGGCACCTTTCTCGGCGCGCTCCGCGGCCTTGATTTGTTCCCAACGAGCGTCACGATCGGATCCAGGCGCGTCGGCATCATCGAAGATGTGCGGATGCCGCGCGACGAGCTTGTCGGATATCGATCGCGCCACGGTATCGAAATCGAACTGTCCGGCTTCCTCGGCGATACGCGCCTGGAACACCACCTGGAACAGCAGGTCGCCGAGTTCGTCGCGAATGTCCGTCTATGTCGCCGCGCGCGACGGCATCGGCGACCTCGTAGGCTTCCTCGATCGTGTGCGGCACGATCGTTTCGAACCGCTGCGCGCGATCCCATTCGCATCCGTTCACCGGATCGCGAAGGGTGGCCATGATGGTGAGCAGGCGGTCTAGCTGTTCGGACATATGCACGATGATAATATATATTATGTTAAATGGAACATGAGATAGAGGAGGCTCTCTCACCCCATCGCCAGGGAAAACGCCAGCGCGACCGCGACGAAGATACCCGCCCATACCAGCGCCATTCGGATGCTCTCCTTCCAACCGAGCCGATAACCCGCGAATGCGCTACCGGCGAGCAACAGCCACCCGAGCAATGCGACGATCTGGACGGTGCCGTATTCGTTCACAGCGTGATCTCCAGACCGTCGTACCCCACTTCGATGGTATCCGGCACTTCGGCAGCCAAGGTTCGGTAGTCCATCGACTTGTCGAGATGCGTCAGGACGGCGCGCCGCGCACCGCACCGCTTGGCGAGCTCGAGCGACATCGTCAGATGCGCGTGCGTGGGATGCGGGCGTCGGCGCAGGCAATCGACGACAAGCAGATCGACCTTGTCCATCAGCGCGACCATTGCACCGGTAATCTCACTGAAGTCCGTCGCGTATCCGATTGATTTACCGTCTGAATCGAACCGAAATGCGGTGGATTGCGCTGGTCCGTGAGGCATCTGGCAATGGCCGATGCCGAAATCCTGCGAAGATCCGCAGTCTTTCGAGCGTGCTGAGCTCGCAGATCGTCGGATAGCCGTGCTCTCCGGCGAACACGTAGCTGAACCGCGCACGCAAGCGCCGGGCAGTCTCGTCTGCGGCAAACCCGGGCAACGGACCCGAGCGGTCGTACCGCATGACCCGCAGATCATCGATGCCGTGGCAGTGATCGGCGTGATCGTGCGTCCAGAACACACCGTCGACCCGCTCGATCCGATTGACGAGGAGTTGCTGGCGAAGGTCGGTCGAGGTGTCGACCAGCAACCGTTTGCCCTCGGCATTCTCGACCACGATCGACACACGCGTGCGGCGGTTGCGCGGTTCAGCCGGATCGCATTCGCCCCAGTCTTCACCGATCCGTGGCACCCCGGTCGAAGTGCCCGAGCCGAGCATGATCAGCTTCACGCCCGCGCTTTCGTGAACAGGTTGAAGAAGTTGGCACTCGTCGATTTCGGCGAGATCCTCCAGCGGCACGCGGCGCAGATCCGCAACGAACGCCGCGGTATCGCGCACGAAGGCCGGTTCGCACGGCCGCCCGCGGTGCGGCACGGGCGCGAGAAAAGGGCTGTCGGTTTCCACGAGCAAACGATCGGACGGCAGGTCGGCGGCGATCTCCTGTAGTTCTCTGGCGTTCTTGAAGGTCACGATACCGGACAACGAGATCGTCAGGCCCAGCTCGAGAACCGACTTCGCGAAGTCCCGCGAAGCGGTGAAACAATGGATCAGTGCCGGAAAGGCGCCCTTCTCCATTTCATCGCCCAGAATCGCCAAAGTGTCGGATTCAGCGTCGCGGGTGTGGATGATAACCGACAGCCCGGTCTCGCGCGCCACGCCGATGTGCATCCGGAAGAGGTCGCGCTGCACACCGCGGTCCGACTTGTCGTAGTAGTAGTCGAGCCCGGTTTCCCCGATGCCGATGACACGGGGATGTTCGGTCGCTGCCAGCAGCACGTCGCGCCCAAGATCGGCGTGCTGGTCGGCCTCGTGCGGGTGGATGCCGACGCTCGCCCAGACGTCGGGCTCGCGTTCTGCGGTACCGACGACCGTTTCCCACTCGCTGCGCCGGGTCGAGATGTTGAGCATGCCGGTGACCCCGGCTTCGCGCGCACGGGCGAGCACGCCCTCCCGGTCCTCGGCGACGCCTTCGTATTCAAGATGACAATGGCTGTCGATCAGCCTCACGCTGGCTCCTCGGACGTCAATTCGAGCCGCGGAAAAACGCCGACGGGTTGCGACAGGCGGAAGTCACCGAGTTCCGCGATCCAGGTCTTCTGTTCGAGCGCCGCGAAGTCACGCTCGTCGGCGGCGATACCCATCTGGTCGAGCAGTCGGTCGATGCTCGACGGCACCACCGGCCGGATCGCGATCGCGAGATCGCGTACCTGCTTCACGAGCGTCATCAGCACGCCCGCCATCCTATCAGGATCGGTCTTGCGGAGCGTCCACGGCGCCTGCTCGTCGACATAGGCGTTGCATGCAAAGACCGCGCGCATCCACGCCTCGATCCCCTCGCTGAATGCCAGTTCCTCGAAGCGCTGGCGCATTGTCGCGATTTCGGTCTCGACGACCGCGCAGAGGACCTCGTCGGCTTCAACGACCGGCCAGTCGCTGCGAAGTTCGCCATCCAGGTTTTTGAAAATCATCGACAATACGCGCTGTGCGAGATTGCCGAAGCTGTTGGCGAGCTCGGCGTTGCAACGGGTCACGATCGCCTCGGCCGAAAAGCTGCCATCCTTGCCGAACGGCACTTCGGCGAGGAGGAAATACCGCAACTGGTCGACACCGTACCGCTCGGCAAGCTCGAGCGGATCGATGACATTGCCGGTCGATTTCGACATCTTTTCGCCGCGGTGGAGCAGGAAGCCGTGACCGAAGATTGCCTTCGGCGCGGGCAGCCCGGCGCTCTTGAGGAAGGCCGGCCAGTAAACGGCATGGAAGCGGACGATGTCCTTCCCGATCAAGTGCAGGTCGGCAGGCCAGAAGCGGTCGAATTCGCCTTCGCGGTCCGGAAAGCCGATGCCGGTCAGGTAAGTCGTCAGCGCGTCGACCCACACATACATCACGTGGCCGGGACTGCCCGGCACAGGTACGCCCCAGTCGAAGCTCGTCCGGCTGACGGACAGATCGCGCAGGTCGTTGCCCTTGAGGAACGCCAGGACCTCGTTTCGGCGGCTCTCCGGCTCGAGAAAGCCCGGCGTCTCGTTGAGTTCGATCAGGTAGTCGCGATATTTCGAAAGCCGGAAGAACCAGCTTTCCTCGACCTGCCATTCGACCGGGGTGCCCTGGGGGGAAAGCTTGTTGCCTCCCTCCCCTTCGATCAGTTCGTCTTCCCCGTAGAATGCCTCATCGCGGACTGAGTACCATCCTTCGTAGCGATCGAGGTAGAGGTCGCCAGCGGCCTCCATCGCCTGCCAGATCGCCTGGCTGGCGGCAAAATGCTGTTCTTCCGTGGTCCGCCTGAATGCGCTGTAATCTATATGAAGAGCGTCACACATGTCACGGAAATATCCGGACATTTCGTCGGCGAACGCGAGTGTTTCACGTCCGACCTCGCGCGCTGTCTTGGCCATTTTCATGCCATGCTCGTCGGTGCCGGTGACGAGGCGCACGTCGAAGCCTTGCGCCTTCTTCACGCGCGCGATTACGTCGGCCGCAATCGCCTCGTAGGCGTGGCCGATGTGGGGGCGACCGTTGGGGTAGCTGATCGCGGTGGTGAGGTAATAGGGCTCAGGCATCGGCGAGGCTGCTAGCCGCCGCTGCCGAGGCGAGCAAGCCACCGATCTGCATCACCAGCAGCCCGGGATCGAAGTTGTGCGTGGGCGCTTGCGCCGACAGCCGCACGAGATCGGCATGGGCATCGACGATCGCCGGCAACGCGGGACGCGGCGCCTCGGTCGCCATGCGCGACAAGTGGGCCCTCGCGAGGTCGAGCATCGCGCCGATGCGCGTACGATCGGGCCGCGCGCCGATCTCTGCCGCCAGTCGGCCACGCAGGTCGAAATCGGTGTCACCGGTTTCGAGGATGCGCCGCATCAGTGCATCGACCGGCCCCAACTCCTGCGCGACGAACTCCAGTGCTGCGCCGGGCGACCCGGCAGCAGCAGCGACGGCCGCAGCGCGAGTGGCGGCGTCGGCCTCGTGCGCCTGATCGGCGACGATGCGTGCAACGTCCGCGTCATCGAGAGTGGGGAAGCGCAGCAACCGGCACCGCGACCGTATGGTGGGCAGGAGGCGGGCCGGGCGGTGCGCGACCAGCAGGAAGAACGTTCCGGCCGGCGGCTCCTCCAGGCTCTTGAGTAGCGCATTCGAGGAGCCGGTCTCCATGTCGTCGGCCGGATCGATGATCACCGCGCGGCGGCTGCCGAGTGTCGGACGTGTGGTCAGGCGTCGCTGCATTTCGCGGATCTGCGCGATCTTGATATTGCGAGCGAGTTCGAAGTCCTTGCCCTCCTCGCGCTTCTTTTCCTCCTTCTCGTCCTTGGGAAGGTTGGTCAGGACAAGAATGTCGGGATGCTGGTTTTCGGGTTGCGACACCCCGGGTTCCGCCACGAGTTCCCGTGCAGCGGCAAGCGCGAAGTGCATCTTGCCGAGTCCTTTCTTTCCGGCAAGCAGCCAGGCGTGGTGCATTCGCTCACCGCCCAGCCCGTCGCGCCATTGCCGCCATGCGGCGTCGTGGCCCACGAGACTCATGCCCCCGTCCCAAGCAGAGGAATGACGGCGCGCCATACGGCCTCGTGCACCGCTTCGGGAGGGGCGTTGCCATCGATGTTCGCAAATCGAGCAGGATCCGCTTCTGCCAGTCGCGCAAACGTATCGGCAACCGCGTGGTGATATGCGGCATCGCGCCCGCCGATCGCATCCGCCGCGTCACCATCGCGCACCTTCGTCCGCTCCATTGCGGTCGCTGGATCGACGGTCAGCAGGATCGTGAGGTCCGGGCGCAGCCCGGCGCTTCCGATCTCGTGAAGCGACTGGACGGCCGTATCGCCGATGCCTCCTGCCCCGCCTTGGTAGGCACGGCTCGAATCCACGAAGCGATCGGACACGACCCAGCGCCCTTTCGCCATCGCGGGGCGAATCAGGCGCGCGACATGGTCGGCGCGTGCGGCGGCGAAAAGGAGAGCCTCGGCCTCAGGCCCCCACCCCTCGCCCGGCGGATCGAGCAGAAGCGTGCGGATCGTCTCGGCTCCGGGAGTACCGCCGGGCTCACGCGTGAGCACTGCGTCGATCCCGCGTGCAGCGAGCGCATCTGCGAGCAGCCGCGCCTGGGTGGACTTGCCGCAGCCTTCCCCTCCCTCGAACGCTATGAACCTCCCCGCGCCCATCAGAAAAGCGCCACGACGCCATTCACCAGTCGCTCGGCCAGGTTCGCTTCCTCCACGTCGCTCGCTGCGACGAGCGGCACGCGCGAGGTGCGCAGCCCTTCGACCGCGATCTCCAGTTCCGCGACCTGCTCGCCCTTCGCGATGGGTGCGCGCAGCGGTCCTTGATAGCGAACGGTGAGACCGACCTTGCCGGTCTGGCCAACGGGCAGGTTGTACCCGATCGACCGCTCTGCAGCCAACGCGACAGATCGGTCCGATCCGCCCTGCACTCTCGCTTCGCCGACCACGGCCCCAGGCTCGAAAAGCGGATGGCCTTTGAACGCTTGAAAGCCCCATTCGAGGAAAGATTGCGAGGCCTGGTGCTGAATACGCGAAGTCGGCGCGCCGCCGATCACCATGACCAGCCGTCTTCCGTCGCGCTCGGCGCTTCCGAGGAAGCCGTAGCCGGCCTGGTTCGTAAAGCCGGTCTTGATGCCGTCGGCCCCCTCCACGATGCCGGTTACAGGATCGTGGTTACGCTGCTCGAAACCGTTGAACCTCAAGCGCTTGTGGCCAAAATACCGACGGTAGAGGTCCGGATGACGTGTAATCATCGCGTTTGCCAGCGTCGCGAGATCGCGCGCGGTTACAAACGTGCGGCCTTCGTCCATGTAGCCGTTTGGGGTGCCGAAGTGGCTGTCGTGCATCCCGATCGAGCGCGCGGTGGCGTTCATCCTGTCGATCCACTTCGGTAGTGAACCGACGAGCCCGGCACCGAGCGCTGCAGCGCCATCATTTGCTGAGACGGTGGTCACCCCGTGGAGCAGCGCATCGATCGTCACACGCTGGTTGAGCTCGAGGAACATCGTCGAGCCGACGCCATGCCATTCCTTCCAGAGCGCCGGGTTGTTCACCAGGACCTGGTCCGGAGTGACCTTGCCCGAATCGATCATCTCGAATGCGGTGAACGCGGTCATCACCTTGGTGATCGAAGCCGGCATGAAGCGTCGATCGGGCTCGCGCGAATAGAGCGTTTGGCCCGATGACAGGTCGACCATCAGGGCGATCGGCACTTCCGCCGGGGGAACCAGCGGTTCGATCTCGCGTCGATCCGCGCTAGCGGCGGCCGTGCTCAGCGAGATCGCACCCGCGACCAACGATGATTTGAGAAGGGTAATCAAGGATGCTCCCGCGCTGGCGGAAACCAGCGCCACTCTGCTGAGAAGACTCGCGTGTCGCTATAACCGGCAGCCCCTATGTTGGCGAGCGCGGCTTCGGACTGCCTCCCGATTCCCCAACGAACCGTCAGACCATGGTCGTACGGCCGGAACTCCGGATCAACGGCCGATCTCGTCTGCAAGCAACCCCACGCTCATCGCATAGTAGTTCGAGCAGTTGTATTCGAGGATCACCCGATAGTTCTGGGTCAGCAGCCACGCGCGCGTCCCAGGCCCGTCGGGCTGGAACAACGAGGCGGTCACGTCATCGGCGAGGTTGGCCAGGGGCGTGACGCCAAGCCGCTTCCATTCCGCGACGCTCATCCAGCGGCTGTGTCGCTCGTGCACCCGGCTGCAGACCGGCGCATTCATGGGCGAATCGAGTGCGGCCCAATCGAGGCCTGCCGGCACACTCGCAAGCACACCCCATGGCTGCCCTCGCCGCCAGCCCGCGTCGCGGAAATAGTTGGCGATCGAAGCGAGCGTGTCCGAGCGGCTGTTCCAGATATCCCGATGGCCGTCGCCGTCGCCGTCCTGCGCGAGCCGGAGGTAAATGCTCGGCAGAAACTGCGGGTTGCCGAATGCGCCCGCCCAGCTGCCCTTCAGGGTCGAGCGATTGACGCCCATGTCGGCGATCTTGAGGAGGTCGACGAACTCGGTCGCGAACAGGTCGCGCCGGCGCCCCTCCCACGCCAGTGTCGCAAGGCTCCGGGCAAGGTCGAAATCGCCAGTGTAGCTGCCGTAATTGGTCTCGTGCCCCCAGATTGCCACGACGATCGACGCGGGCACTCCATACTTTGCCTCGATCTGCGAGGCGATCGGGCCGAGCGCCTGGTAATTGCGCCGGCCCCCATTGATTCGGGCGGCATCGACATGGTCGTCGATATAGGGCTGCAGCCGCGGGAAGCTTCCGCTGCTCGACGGTGTGCCCGGCTGCCCGCGATCGAGATCGATGACCCGTTGGTTCGGGGTCAGATCATAGGTCATTCGCTGGATCGTGGTTTCGCTCACCCCTTCTGCGCGCGCCCGCGCAATCAAGAGCTGCAGATAGGCGTCGAACGACATGTCCTGAGCGAGAGCGGGAGTCGCGATGGTCGAAGCGAGGATCGCGGCGATGAAGCCGAGCAGTTTCAGATGCATGGTTTTCTGTCGCATAGCCACGACAACGGTGCAAACCGCAAAGGGTTCGTGACAAGCGCGATTCGGCTCGCTAGCCGCTCGGTTCGACGGACAGGTGGCCGAGTGGTTTAAGGCACTGGTCTTGAAAACCAGCGAGGGTGCAAGCTCTCCGTGGGTTCGAATCCCACCCTGTCCGCCACGCAAAAGAGAGGATCCTCCTTGGCCAAATTCCTGATCGTCGAAGCCCGATTCTACGACCACCTCAACGACATGCTCGTGAAGGGCGCTGGCGACGAGCTGACCCGCAACGGGCACGATTACGACGTGATGACCGTCCCGGGCGCGCTCGAAATTCCCGGGGCGATCGCGACGGTGGCGGAGAGCGGCCGGTATGATGGGTTCGTCGCGATCGGCGTGGTGATCCGGGGCGAGACCTATCACTTCGAGATCGTCGCCGGCGAGAGCGCCCGCGGTGTGATGGCATTGACGATGGACGGCGTGGCAATCGGCAACGGCATCCTGACGGTCGAGAACGAGGAGCAGGCGCTCGAACGCGCCGATCCCGCCCGCAAAAACAAGGGAGGTGAGGCGGCCAAGGCGGCGCTCGCGCTCCTTTCGATCAACCAGCAATACACATGATCTGACACGCGTCGTGACGGACCGGAGCCCGCAACCGCATAGGAGCACTGACATGGCCATTCACGACTTCATCGCGGGAATCCCGCTCGTACTTGGCGGCAACGTCTTTGGCTGGTCGACGAAGGGTGACGAAACTTTCGCGGTGCTCGACAAGTTCTACGAGGCTGGCGGCCGAATGATCGACACGGCGGACGTTTATTCGGCGTGGGTCGAGGGCCATAAAGGCGGCGAATCCGAAGCCGAGATCGGTCGCTGGCTCTCCAGCCGAGGGGTGCGCGACGAGATGCGCATTCATACCAAGACCGGGATGCTGGGTGGCAAGGAGCTCTACGAGCCGGAGCGCGTGCTCAAATCGCTCGACGCCTCGCTTGAACGCCTTGGGACCGACCGGGTCGATCTCTACTACGCGCACAAGGATTATCCCGAACTCGAGATCGCGCAGATCGTCGAGGCTTTCGGTGGGGCTGTGAAAAGCGGCAAGGCAAAGGCTGTCGGTGCATCCAACTTCGAGGTGCAACGGCTTGAGGATGCACTCGCTTGCGCCCAGGAGACGGGGGCGGCTGCGTTCCAGGCCTTGCAGAACGAGTACAACCTCATAGCCCGGGATGCGTATGGCGCGGACTTGCAGGCGAGTGTCGTCGATCATGACCTCGTCATGCTGCCCTTTTTCGGTCTCGCTTCAGGCTACCTGACCGGCAAATACCGAACAGATGAGGATTTCGAGAAGTCGATCCGGGGCGGCCGCGCCAGGCAGTTGGCCGGCGCAAATGGGCCGCAGGTTCTGGCGGCGATGGACGAGGTCGCCGCCGAAAACGGGGCGAGCCACGCAGCGATCGCGCTGGCTTGGCTCGTGCGTCAGCCGGGCATCCCCGCTCCGATCGCAAGTGCACGGACGGCAGAACAGCTCGACGACCTGCTCGAATTCACCCGTGTCGAGTTGTCCGAAGACCAGGTCGCGAAGCTGACCGCCGCGGCGTTCTGAATCGCGGCGGAACTCCTGCCCTTCCCGCTGCTTGTCGCAAACGTGACCGGATCGGAAGGACAGGAATGAACGGACCGCTCGAATGGATAGCTGCAATCGGCACGATGATTGCGGCTGGACTTATCGCGCTCGATCTCGGGCGCAAGGTGACCGGGTGGGGCTTCGTGCTGTTCTGCCTCGTCGCGATCACCTGGGTTGCATCCGGTCTCACGAGCGGCGCAATGCCGATCGCCGCGATGAATGCGATCCTGCTGCTGATCAACGCATGGGGCGTTTGGCAGTACCTTCTCAGCCCGAAGAACAAGAAGATCATGGACCGCCTCGAACCCGTGGCCGAAAAGATCGAGCACGAGGTCGAGGCGGAAGAGAGTTAGGCCCTCACCATACTTTCACGCGCTTTTCGGGGGGGAGGTAGAGCTCGTCGCCCTCCTTGACATCGAACGCCTTGTACCACGGGTCCATGTTGCGGACCGTCAGCGCACGGTATTGGCCCGGGGCATGGCCATCGGTCGCGATACGCTGGCGTAGCGCCGCTTCGCGCATCTTGCTTGCCCAGGTCTGCGCATAGGCGATGAAGAACCGCTGATCGCCGGTCAGGCCGCCTATCACGGGAGGCTCCTCGCCGCCGAGCGATGCGCGGTACGCATCGTAAGCTGCCTGCAGACCTGCCAGGTCGGCGATGTTCTCGCCCAGCGTCAGTTCGCCCTTCACGTTCAGATCCGGGAACGGCTTGTAGTTGTCGTACTGGCTCGCGAGCGCCTTGCCCGCTTGATCGAACTTCTGCTTGTCGGCGTCGGTCCACCAATTGCGCATCGCGCCCGACGAATCGAAGGCGGCGCCGTTGTTGTCGAAGCTGTGGCTGATCTCGTGACCGATCACGGCACCGATCGCGCCATAGTTCGCCGCGGGGTCCCACTTCGGGTCGAAGAACGGCGGCTGCAGGATTGCGGCAGGGAAGTTGAGTGCGTTCTGCACGGGCAGGTTCACGGCGTTGACGAGTTGGGCGTTCATCCACCACTCGCCCTTGTCCATCGGCTTGCCGATCTTCGCAAGTTGCTGCTCGTAGCGCGCTTTTTCGGCCGCGATGACTGCCGCGTAGGGTTTGCCATCGGGAATCTCGAGTGCGGAATAATCGGTCCAGGTGTCGGGATAACCGACGCCGACCGCCATCGTCTCGACCTTTTTCTTCGCTTCTGCTTTGGTCTCCGGCGCCATCCAGTCGAGCGCCTCGATGCGCTTGGCGAAGGCGTCCTTGATGTTGTCGACCATGCCCTGGATCTCGGTCTTCGCCGAGGCCGGGAAGTACTTGTCGGCATAGAGCTTGCCGAGCGCATCGCCCATGTGTTGATTGATCGCTGCAAGTGCACGCTTGTCGCGGGGGCGCTGCTCTTCCTGCCCGTTCAGTTTCTTGCCGTAGAACGCGAAGTGGAGGTCATCGAGCTTGCCGGGCAGCACCTCGGTGTGGCTATTGATCTGGTGAAATGCCAGCCAGTCTTTCCACACGTCGAGCGGCTCGCTGGCAACCAGCTTCGACAGGCCGGTGATAGCAGCGGGGTGGTAAGCGTCGAAGGTCTTATACCCGTCGAGCTTAGCGCCCTTGAAATAGGCGTCCCAGTCGATGCCCGGCGCCTTTTGGGCAAAGTCTGCCTGCTTCCACAGACTGCTTGCAGTCGTCCAGTCATCGCTTTCTTCGCGGCTGACGTGGGCCTTGGCGATCTTCATCTCGAGATCGTAGATCTTCTGCGCCTTGGCATCGGCGTCCGCGACGTTTGCGGCCTTGAGCAGGTCAGCGATGTAGGCGCGATAGGCGGTCCTGAGATCGGCCATCTTGGGGTCCAATGACAGGTAATACTCACGCTCGGGCATGCCGAGCCCGCCCTGGAGAATGTAAGGGACCACCTCGCCGCCCTTGAGCGCCTGTGTCACGAACACGCCGAACAGGTTCTCGGTCCGGAAGTCGGTCGAGTTGAGCGGATCGACGTCGGCGCGGGTCTGGCTGCCGAGAACTTCGGCAAGAGCGGTCTTGTCGGCGATCCGGTCGAACTTCGCGAGATCGTCCTTCACCGGAGCCATACCGCCAGCGTCGATCGCCTTCGTGTCCATGTAGGACTGATAGAAAGCCTTCACCTTCGCGGCGTCCGTGCCAGGCTCGGGATCGGAGGCCAGGATGTCCTTGATCAGCGCCTCGAGGTTCTTCTCGGTCGCCTGGTCGGCGATGAAGAACCCGCCGATGTTGGAGCGGTCGGCGGGAATCTCGGTGTTCTTCACCCAGCTGCCGTTGGCATATCCGAAGAAGTCGTTGCCCGGCTTGACCGAGGTGTCCATCCAGTCCTTGCGGATCCCGAGATCGGTTCCGGGGGTGGCGGCGACTTCGGTGTCGGTAGCCGTCATCGAGCAGGCAACGGGGCCGAGCGTGGCTGTTGCCACCCCCAGCAAGAGGGCGGCGACAAAGCGGGTCTTCATGAAAACGGCGACTCCCAGCGACTCGGTTACAATCGCAACCGTCTAGGAGAGCCAGGTTTGATGCGAAACCGCCTTCGTCAAGGCAGCAAGACGGTTTGTCGAAATCTCAGCTTCCCAAACGTCCGAAGCAGGCCCCGCCGGCATACTGCGCGCTGGCGCCGAGCTCTTCCTCGATCCGGATCAGCTGGTTGTACTTCGCCAGGCGGTCCGATCGGGCGAGCGATCCAGTCTTGATCTGGCCGCAGTTCGTCGCGACCGCGAGGTCGGCGATCGTCGCGTCTTCGGTTTCGCCCGAACGGTGGCTCATCACCGCGGTATATCCGGCGCGCTGCGCCATGTTCACTGCCTCGAGTGTTTCGGTCAGCGTGCCGATCTGGTTGACCTTGACCAATAGCGAATTGGCGAGGCCCTTCTCGAGACCCATTTCGAGCCGGCGCGGGTTGGTCACGAACAGATCGTCACCGACGAGCTGGACCTTGTCGCCGATGAGATCGGTAATCGCCTTCCAGCCTTCGAAGTCGTCCTCGCTCATGCCGTCCTCGATCGAGCGGATCGGGTAGTCGGCGCACAGCTTCGCCAGCCATTCGGCGTTTTCCTGCGGGGACAGCGAGATGCCCTCGCCCGTCATCTCGTATTTGCCGCCTTTGAAGTATTCGGTCGCCGCGCAGTCGAGCGCGAGGACGATGTCTTCGCCGGCCGTAAATCCGGCCTCTTCGATCGAGCCCATGATGAAGTCGAGTGCCGCGCGCGTGCTCGCGAGATCGGGCGCGAACCCCCCTTCGTCGCCGACCGCGGTGGCGAGACCCTTGGCGTGGAGCGCCTTCTTGAGCGTGTGGAACACTTCCGAACCCCAGCGGACCGCTTCGGCCAGGGTGTCGGCGCCGATGGGCATGATCATGAATTCCTGCACGTCGATCGGATTGTCGGCGTGCTCGCCGCCATTGACGATGTTCATCATGGGCACCGGCAGGACGTGTGCCGAAACACCGCCGACGTAGCTGTAGAGCGGCAGTCCCCGCGCGTCGGCGGCCGCCTTCGCCGCGGCCAGACTCGCGCCGAGAATTGCGTTGGCGCCAATGCGACCCTTGTTCTCGGTGCCGTCGAGTTCGATCATTGCGAGGTCGACGTCGCGCTGGTCCTCCGCATCGAAGCCGACGAGCAGGTCGCGGAGTTCGCCGTTCACCGCATCGACCGCCCTGGTCACGCCCTTGCCCAGGTAGCGCCCCTTGTCGCCATCGCGCAGTTCCACCGCTTCGTGCGCGCCGGTCGAGGCGCCGGAGGGGACCGCCGCGCGGCCGAAGCTGCCGTCTTCCAGCAGGACATCGACTTCGACCGTCGGGTTGCCCCGGCTGTCGAGAATTTCGCGGCCGTGGATGTCGATGATCGCGGTCATGGTGGACTCCGTCGGAAGTGGTGTTGTATTACGATAATACACTCCCATATCGGGAGGCAGCCGCAGCGCTCTATGCGGCGGAACAATGCCACGCAAGTTGCGTTGCAGCACCAAGACGTCCGAAACCCCCGGGCGCACGTTGAATTCTTTTGCGAGGGCAAGAAGGAAGAAAATCATGGCCGAAGGCATCACCCCCAAAACCACGACTCCCAAGCCCAAGGCGACCCGCAAGCCGGCGACGAAAGTAGCCGGTTCCGGCGCGACCACCACGCCGCGCGAGCCGGCCGTAAAGAACACTGACGTCGCCAAGAGCCGCTTCAACGCTGCGCTTGAAGAGGCGAAGGCAGGCGCTGCAGCGCTCAAGACGGAAGCTGGAGAACGCGCCGCGGCTTATCGCAGCCAGGCGAAGACCCAGAGCGAAGATTGGGTTGCCGAGGCGAAGAACTACGGCACGCAAGCCAAGGGCAAGGCTGGCGAACTCGCCACCGACGGCAAGGGCAAGGTGTCGGAGGCGCTACTCGCGCTCGGCCGCGCCGTGTTCGACACTGCCCCTACGGTGGATGAAAAGCTGGGTGCCAAGTACGGCGACTACGCCCGGTCGGCCTCGCGCTCGTTGCAGGACGCATCGGCGAAGCTCGACTCCAAGAGTGTCGACGAACTGGGCGAGGACGCACGCGAAATGGTTCGCAAGAGCCCGGGCCTTGCGATCGGCATCGCGGCTGTCAGCGGGTTCCTGTTGGCACGGATGTTCCGCGGTTCTAACGACTGATCCTCCTGCTCGGGAGGACCGACGTGAACACACATGATCCCGATTTCGATTACGCCGACGAGGCGCCTTCCGAAGGCGTGCCGGTTCCGGAACAGGGTTCGCTGACCGAGGACATCCTCGCCCTTCTCGACGACGGGCGGACGATGGTCGATGCGGAAATCCAGTTCCAGAAGACCCGCGCCGCCTTTGCGCTCGATCGTGGACGGTCGGGTGCGCTGTACGGCGTCGCAGCGCTCGGCCTGATTCACCTCGCGCTGGTGGCGCTGGTCGTCGGGCTGGTCATCGCATTGACGCCGCTGATCGGTCCGTGGGGCGCGACGGCGATTGTCGTCGCCGTTCTGGGCATTGCCGGTGTTTTTCTTGCGCTGGCGGCCAAGCGCCGCTTTCGCAGGCTCGCGACCGCTTATTCGGAGACCCGCGAATGAACGAGGCGCTCGACCGGCAACTCCGCGAGGATCGCGCCCTGCGCGACGCGGCCCGTGCGCTGTTCCAGGCCGATGTTGCCCATCTGCGTGCGGACCTTGCCGGCAGAAGCATATCGAGCAGGATCGTCGACCGCATCGGCGAAGGAGCGACCGACGTTCTCGAGGAGGCAATGGAAGTTGCCGACAACAACAAGGGGGTGATCGCTACCCTCGTCGCTGCGATCGTCCTGTGGTTCGCCCGCAATCCGATCCTGGGTATTTTCGTCGACGAGCCTGGCGACGAACCAGACCGGGGCGAGCAGGCGGAACGGAACGTGGATCACGCCCGTTAGCCAGTTAAACCCTCACCCGATGGAGTTGCCCATGCCCACCAATTCCGACGCGAAACGCGAAGAACTCAAGAGCAAGATCGAAGCCGCCGAACAGCGCAATGCCGATCGCTCTTTCACCGACTATGCGAAGGACGCCGCCGATGGCGCCACGTCGTTCGTCAAGGAGCATCCGCTCACAACCCTGGCCGGTGGCCTCGCGCTCGGGGTCCTGATCGCTGCGATCGTTCCGGGACCGGGCCGTCGTCTGCGCAAGAAAGCGACCGCTCGCAGCGCGGTACTCGCGGGTACGCTGGCTGATCTCGCGCTCGCTTACGGGGCGAAGGCTCTCGACGGCGCGGAGGATGCAGCGAAGGCTGGGCAGGAGCGCATTGGCGATCTTGGCGAAACAATTGGCGACACCGCACGTGGCCTTACCCGCAGCGCCAGTAAATCGGCCAGCCGGGCGATCGACAGCGCGAGCAAGACAGCCAACCGGGCGATCGGAAGCGCGCGCTCACGCATCCACTGATCACGAGCAGCTAATACACACCGGGCGGCGCGACGGGGTTTCCCTGTCGCGCCGCCTTGCTTATGGGGCGCAGCGATTCCTCCCCAAGGACACCAGACAATGACCGATACCAAGAAGCATTTGCTGCACCTCGTCATGGGTGGCCGCGTGACCGATCCGATGACGCTCCAGTTCGAGAACCTCGACGAAATCGATGTCGTCGGAATCTTTCCCAGCTATGCCGCCGCGCTCGAAGCCTGGCGCGGCGCCGCGCAGCGCACGGTCGACGATGCCGAGATGAAGTACGTGATCGTCCACTTGCACAAGCTGTTCGACCCGGAGGCGGCAGGCGCCTGAGCGGATCTAGAAGACCGCGATAACGCCTGCCACGATCGCGGCGATGCCCGCGACGATCGCGGCCCGTTTGCGCCGGGCGTTGCGGCGTTCCGACCAGACCTGTTCGTCAAGGTACCACCCACCTGCGGCGGGTAGTACGACACTGGCGTGCTTGAGGCGACCGAGGGCGCGCGCCCGAACCATTCGGGTCGGTTCGAACGCAATCGCGGCGGCAGGCGAAGTCGCGCCCGCCTTGCGGAAGTGGTCCGCGACACGGCGCTCCGCGACGGCGGCAGCGGGAATGACCATCGTAGACTCCCTTGCGCGAAGTCGCGCAATCGAGAAGTTCTTAGATGAACTCGATCTTCTCGACGAGGTAGAACTTGTCGCCCGAGGGGACAGTGACCTCGATCTCGTCGCCAACCTTCTTGGTGATCAGTGCCCTGCCCAGCGGCGAGTTGTAGCTGATCCGGCCGACCTTCGCGTCAGCTTCGGTCTGGCCGACGATCTGGTATTTCACCGGCTTGTCGTTCTCGTCGAGCAAGGTAACCGTCGCGCCGAACACGATACGGTCGCCCGAGAGCGCTGCGGGGTCGATAATCTGGGCGCGGCTGACACGGTCCTCGAGATCGGAGATCTGCGCTTCGACCTGGCCCTGGCGTTCCTTGGCGGCGTGATACTCGGCGTTTTCGGACAGATCGCCGTGCGCGCGCGCTTCCTCGATCGCGTCGACGATCTTCGGCCTTTCGGCGCGCAGGGCCTTCAGGTCGGCGGCGATCCGCTCGTAACCTTCGGCCAGCATCGGCACCTTTTCCATCGTAGCCATCCCGTTGTTCTTTCTCGCTGCCTTCGCGCCTGTCGGGACAATTCGAGACCTTGCCGCTTGTCGAAACGGCTCGTTACGGTCGCGATGTCGGGAAAAACGCGTGTCGTTGTTTCAGCTGTAATAGTCCTGCAGAGGGCGGACTTCAAGCTGATCGGCGGAGACCTCGGTAATAGCCCGCGCCGCGGCGACGCTGGCCGCGGCGGTGGTGTAGTATGGAACGTGCGCCTCAAGCGCGCTGGCGCGGATCGACTGGCTGTCGAGAAGCGACTGCCAGCCCTCGGTCGTGTTGAATATCAGCGCCACTTCGCGGTCGATGATCCGGTCGACGATGTGCGGCTGTCCTTCGGCGACCTTGTTGACTCGCTCGACCCGCAGGCCGGCGTCTTCGAGATACCGCTGCGTGCCGCCGGTCGCGATGGCCGTGAAGCCATGCTCGATCAGCGCCTTCACCGCCGGGAGGATCACCGGCTTGTCGCTGTCCTTCACGGAGACGAACAGCAGTCCCTTCTCGGGCAGCGCACTCGAGGCGGCGATCTGCGACTTCAAGAACGCGGTGGAGAAGTCGCGGTCCATCCCCATGACTTCGCCGGTCGATTTCATCTCGGGCGTGAGCACCGGGTCGGCACCCGGGAAGCGTCCCCACGGGAACACCGCTTCCTTGACCGCCATGTAGTCGAACGTGCGCTTGAACGGCTCGAAATTGGAGAGAGGTTCGCCCGCCATCACGCGCGCAGCTATCTTTGCGACCGGCTGTCCGATCGCCTTGGCGACGAATGGTACCGTGCGGCTCGCGCGCGGGTTCACCTCGATCAGATAGACCTCGCCATCCTTGACCGCGAACTGGACGTTCATCAGCCCGATCACGCCGAGCGCCATCGCCAGTGCCTCTGCCTGGCGCTCCATCTCGGCGATGATCTCGGCAGGCAGCGAGTACGGCGGCAGGGTGCAGGCGCTGTCGCCCGAGTGGACGCCGGCTTCCTCGATGTGTTGCATCACGCCGGCGATACGGACTTCCTTGCCGTCGCACAGCGCGTCGACGTCGCACTCGATCGCGTCGCGCAGGTACTGGTCGACGAGCACCGGGCTGTCGCCGCTGACTTGCACCGCGGTGGCGATGTAGTCGTCGAGCTGGGCTTCGCTGTCGACGATCTCCATCGCCCTGCCCCCAAGCACGTAGCTGGGGCGCAGCAGGACCGGATAGCCTATACGATTGGCCCAGGCGGCGGCCTCGTCGCGGCTGCGGGCGATGCCGTTCTGCGGTTGCTTGAGCTTGAGCTGGTTGACCAGCTTGGCGAAGCGTTCGCGGTCTTCGGCGAGGTCGATTGCGTCGGGCGAGGTGCCGAGGATCGGAATGCCCTCGTCCTCGAGCGCCTGCGCCAGTTTGAGCGGCGTCTGGCCACCGAACTGGACGATTACGCCGACGAGTTCGCCGTTCGACTGCTCGACGCGCAGGATCTCGAGCACATCCTCGGCGGTCAGCGGCTCGAAATAGAGGCGGTCGCTGGTGTCGTAGTCGGTGGAGACCGTCTCCGGATTGCAGTTGATCATGATCGTCTCGTAGCCGGCCTCGCTCAATGCGAAGCAGGCGTGGACGCAGCAGTAGTCGAACTCGATCCCCTGCCCGATCCGGTTCGGCCCGCCGCCCAGAATGACGATTTTCTTCGCCGATGTCGGGTCGGAT
This sequence comes from uncultured Alphaproteobacteria bacterium, assembly GCA_963728375.1. GTDB lineage: Bacteria > Pseudomonadota > Alphaproteobacteria > Sphingomonadales > Sphingomonadaceae > Tsuneonella. The sequence goes on along the minus strand of CAVSJL010000001.1, from coordinate 114,061 downwards.
TCATCCTCTGGCTCGCCGAAAGTCGGCGTTTCGTATGTCGAATACATGTAGGGCGTCACCGCCTCGAACTCGGCGGCGCAGCTATCGATGCGCTTGAAGACCGGGAACACGCCCAGCTTGCTGCGCAGGTCGCGGACTTCCTTTTCGCTGGTGGCCCCTGCCATTGCGCGCAGGGTGTCGTGGAGCAGTCCCGAGCGGCGCGCCTGGGTTTCGGCGAGGCCGCCGGCGACGCCGACCGAGCGCACTGCGAGGGTGGCGAGGCGCTTGTCGGAAAAGCCCATCGCCTTCAGCCGGCGCATTTCCTGTGCGTCGCGCGGCAGGCCGTGGTGGCCGATCATCTGCTCTTCCCAGACGATGCACTCGATCTGGCGCAGGAACCACGGGTCGTAGCCGGTGATGCGGTTGATTTCCTCGAGCTCGATGCCCTCGCGAAATGCTTGCGCGACCTTGAGCAGGCGGTCGGGGGTGCGCTTGCTGAGCGAGGCGGTGATTTCCTCGCGCGGCTTGCCTTCGAGCTCGATCACGCGGTTGAACCCGTCGAGCCCGGTCTCGAGCCCGCGCAGCGCCTTCTGCACGCTTTCCTGGAAGTTGCGGCCGATCGCCATGACCTCGCCGACCGACTTCATCGCGGTGGCGAGTTCGACCTTGGCGCCCTTGAACTTCTCGAATGCGAAGCGCGGGATCTTGGTGACGACGTAGTCGATCGTCGGCTCGAACGCGGCAGGGGTGGCGCCGGTGATCTCGTTGGTGATCTCGTCGAGCGTGTAGCCGACCGCCAGCTTCGCCGCGACGCGCGCGATGGGGAAGCCGGTGGCCTTCGAGGCGAGCGCCGAGGAGCGCGAAACGCGCGGGTTCATCTCGATCACGATCAGCCGGCCGGTCTTGGGATCGACTGCGAACTGTACGTTCGAACCGCCTGTTTCCACGCCGATTTCACGCAGCACGGCGATGCTCGCCGAGCGCATGATCTGGTATTCCTTGTCGGTCAGCGTCAGCGCCGGGGCGACGGTGATCGAGTCGCCGGTGTGGACGCCCATCGGGTCGACGTTCTCGATCGCGCAGATGATGATGGCGTTGTCGTTCCGGTCGCGGACGACTTCCATCTCGTATTCCTTCCAGCCGAGCAGCGATTCCTCGATGAGGACCTCGTTGGTCGGGCTGGCGTCGAGACCGTCGCGGACGATCTTCTCGAACTCGGCCTTGTTGTAGGCGATGCCGCCGCCGGTGCCGCCCAGCGTGAAGCTCGGCCGGATGATCGACGGCAGGCCGGTTCTCTCAAGCACTTCAAAGGCTTGATCGACCGTGTTGGCAACGCCGCTGCGCGCGCTTTCGAGGCCGATCTTGTCCATCGCCTCGCGGAAGCGCTGGCGGTTCTCGGCCTTGTCGATCGCGTCGGCATCGGCGCCGATCATCTGCACGCCAAGCCGGTCGAGCGTGCCGTCGTTGAACAGCGCCAGCGCGGTGTTGAGCGCGGTCTGCCCGCCCATCGTCGGCAGCAGCGCGTCGGGCCGCTCCTTCTCGATGATCTTGGCGACGATCGCGGGCGTGATCGGCTCGACGTAAGTCGCGTCGGCGAACTCGGGATCGGTCATGATCGTGGCGGGGTTGGAGTTGACCAGGATCACCCGGTACCCCTCCTCCTTCAACGCCTTGATCGCCTGCGTGCCCGAATAATCGAACTCGCACGCCTGCCCGATGATGATCGGCCCGGCACCAATGACGAGGATCGAGGAGATGTCAGTGCGTTTGGGCATTAGAGATCCGCCACAAGGAGAATTGTTCATAGGAGTGCGATTACTGCCTCACGATCGAACCTCATTTGAGCAGCAATCAATCGCGTGTTACTGCGACCGTCTCATCGCGATCGACTGGTCGGCGAATTTGCGTCGACGAAGTCGTCGTCGAAAGATCGCTCCAAGTTGGAGACGAATCACAGATTGTCTGCATTCGCGACTGCCAATCAAGTCCAAGGCCTGACGATGCAGTCTCGCTCTCGAGCATTCAGCCATACTGCGCGGAGATGTCGGACACAACTCGAGAGTTGGATCAGCTCGAGTTTAGCAACCGATCGCTCGACACGCTTTGACGACCGCAATCTCGAGATCATCCGATCAACTATCGGTAATCGCAGCTCACCCCAACATCCCCACGAACTTCTCGAACAAGTAGAAGCTGTCCTGCGGGCCGGGGCTCGCCTCGGGGTGGTACTGCACCCCGAACGCCTTCTTGCCCCTGATCGAGATCCCGCAGTTGGAGCCGTCGAACAGGCACACGTGGGTTTCCTCGACGCCTTCGGGCAGCGCGGTGTTGTCGACCGCGAAGCCGTGGTTCATCGAGGTGATCTCGACCACCCCGTCTGCCAGCCGCTTGACCGGATGGTTCGCGCCGCGGTGACCCTGGTGCATCTTGCTGGTGGTCGCGCCCGCGGCGAGGCCGAGCATCTGGTGGCCCAGGCAGATGCCGAACACCGGCACGTCCTTGTCGAGAAGCGCGCGGATCGTCGGCACCGCGTATTCGCCGGTCGCCGCCGGATCGCCCGGGCCGTTCGAGAGGAACACGCCGTCGGGCTTCAGCGCCTCGATCGCCTCGAGCGAAGTCTGCGCCGGCACCACCGTCACCCGCGCGCCCGCCTTCACGAGGTTGCGGAAGATGTTGTCCTTCGATCCGTAATCGATCGCAACGACGTGCGGCTTGCCAGCGCCGTCGGCTGCGGCGTAGCCCTTGCCGAGTTCCCAGTAGCCGCCGCCCCAGTCCTCCTGCGCCTCGCGGCTGACCCGGGTGGCGAGGTCCATGCCCTCCAGCCCCGGCCACTCCTGCGCGCGCTTGATCAGCTTCTTGAGGTCGAACTTGCCCTTCGGATGATGCGCGATGACCGCGTTGGGCGCGCCCTTCAGGCGGACGCGGCGGGTGAGCGCGCGGGTGTCGACGCCCGACAGGCCGATCTTCCCCTTGGCCGCCATCCACTCGCCAAACTGCTCCTCGCTGCGGAAGTTGCTGCTCGGCGTCACGTCCTCGCGAACCACGCAGCCGATCGCGCCTTCGACCAGGCTTTCGATATCTTCGGCATTGGCGCCGACGTTGCCGATGTGCGGGAAAGTGAAAGTGACGATCTGAGCGGCGTAGGAGGGATCGGTCATCACCTCCTGGTACCCGGTCATCGCGGTGTTGAAGCACACTTCGCCCACCGCTTCGCCAATGGCGCCGAAGCCCCTGCCCCAGATCACCGTGCCGTCGGCCAGAACCAGAACGCCGGTCGCTCCCTTGGGTTGCGCAGGCGTGGTGGCGGGGACGGCCATGGGGCTCTCCGAGTAAAGGTTTTCCGGCGATGTCGCTAAGTCCCAGCGGCTAGGCCCGGTTCCCCGCGCCGTCAAGCCGCGCTAGGGGCGCTTTATGCACATCCTGACGAAGGCACCCGAATTATGATCCGCGATACCATCAAGCAGGCCCAGATCGACGCGATGAAGGGCGGCGACAAGGAACGCCTCGCCGCGGTCCGCCTGATCCTCGCCAAGCTGAAAGACCGCGATATCGAGCTGCGCACCGCCTCTCAAAAGCCCGAGGACGACGCGCTGGTGGTGGAAACCTTGCAGAAAATGGCGAAGCAGCGCCGCGAATTGATAACCATGTACGTTGACGGTGGTCGCGAGGAACTTGCCGAGCAGGAACGCAAAGAGCTCAAGGTTATCGAGGAGTTCCTTCCCGCGCAGCTGTCCGAAGACGAAACGAAGGCCGCGATCGCGGATATAAAATCAACCTTAGGTGCTGATTCCATTAAGGATATGGGCCGCGTGATGGCGGAACTAAAGGCACGCCACGGCACTGTCCTCGACATGCAGACCGCCTCCCGGCTGGTCAAGGAAGCACTGTCGTGAGGAAATGCCATGAGGATTTTCATCGCCGCGTCCGCCCTGGCGCTCGCGCTTTCCGCCTGTTCTGACGAACCGACCCCGGCCGAAACCGCCGACAACGAAGCGACCGACCTGACCGACGTCGACAGCGATGGCGAGGCTTATGCCACGGCCAAGGCGCTGCCGGCGGGCGACTTCACCGAATTCACGCTGGGTCCCAGGATCGCCGGTCCCCGGGGCCCCGAGGTGGTCGGCGCGATGACCAATGCGGCCGGCAGCTTCGCCGACTTGCGGGGGTATGTCGCTTGTCCGAAGGGCATGACGACCTGCGATCCGGGAACCGCGCCCGAGGGCACCGTCTATACTTACGTGCTCGTGGTTTATCCCGGCGGCGACAACGACGACGATACCGGCATCGGCGCGAACAACACCGCGAGCGATATCGAACGCGGCGAATCGTTCAGGATGACGCAGCCCGCGCACGGATTCACCGGACACGCAGGCTATGCCAAGCCCGAAGCGCTCGCCGCGATCGGGCCAAAGGCCGACGTCGTGATCACGTGCGATGCGGGCAAGCTTGTCTGGACAGTCAGCGCGGGCGACGGCGGCGACCAGTGGGGGCAGAAGGAGCCGATCACGTTCTACTGGCAGAGCACCCTGCCTCCCGCCGGCCCGGTCAAGGCCTATGCGCTCGATGCCGACGGAACCGAGGCGATCGGCAGCGGTCCCTATCCGGCGGCACAGCAAGGAGCGAAGAACGCCTGCGCATGACCTTGCATCGAAGGGCGATTTGCCCGCATTGAGGGGGCATGGCGCTCTCCCCGCAATGGCTCGACGAACTGCGTGCGCGGGTGACGCTGTCGAGCGTGGTGATGCGCACCACCAAGCTGCACCCGCGCAGGCCGCGAGTGGAAAGCGTGCTGCCCGTTCCATAACGAGAAGACGCCCAGCTTCACGGTCAGCGACGAGAAGGGGTTCTACCACTGCTTCGGCTGCGGCGCGCACGGCGATGTCATCCGCTGGATGACCGACCAGCGGGGCCTCGGCTTCATGGACGCGGTGAAGGAACTGGCGGCGGAAGCCGGTCTCGAGGTCCCCGCCCCCGATCCGCGCGCCGCGCAAGCGGCCGAACAGCGCGCCGGACTGCACGACGTGACCCAGGCCGCGCAGGATTTCTACCGGGCGAGCCTCGATACTCCTGCGGCGGCGAAGGCTCGCGCCTATCTCAGCTCGCGCGGGTTCGACGCGCATACCAACGAGCGCTTCGGGTTCGGCTACGCGCCGGCCGAGCGGCAGGCGCTCAAGACGGCGCTCGAACAGTTCGACGAGCCGATGCTGATCGAGGCGGGTCTGCGGATCGCGGTCGATGACAAGCAGCCCTACGACCGCTTTCGCGACCGGCTGACCATGCCGATCCACGACGCGCGCGGGCGGGTGATCGGGTTCGCGGCGCGCATCCTCGATGCCGACAAGAAGGACGCGCCCAAGTACATCAACTCGCCCGACACGCCGCTGTTCGACAAGGGCCGCACCCTCTTCAATCTGCACCGTGCGGGTCCCGCCTCGCGCAAGACGAACCGGATGATCGTGGTCGAAGGGCAGATGGACGTCGTGGCGATGGCGGCTGCCGGGTTCGAGGACGCGGTCGCCCCGATGGGCACCGCGCTCACCGAAAACCAGCTCCAGATGCTGTGGCGGCTGGTCGACGCGCCGATCCTCTGTTTCGACGGCGACAATGCCGGGCAGCGGGCCGCGATGCGTGCGATCGGGCGCGCGCTGCCGATGCTCGCTCCGGGAAAGACGTTGTCGATCGTGCGGCTTCCGCAAGGCCTCGACCCCGACGACCTGCTCAAGCGACAGGGAGTGGCGGCGATGGACGCGCTGCTCGCCGAGCCCGCCAGCCTGCTGGAAACGCTGTGGGAGTTCGAGAAGGCCGCCTCGCCGCTGCGCACGCCTGAGGACAAGGCCGGGCTCAAGGCGCGCCTGATCGCGCATTGCGAGGCGATCCAGGACAGCGACATTCGCTCGCTCTATCGCCGCGACCTGCTCGAGAAGTTCTCCGCCTTCGCCTACCCGCCCCGCCCCCCTCGCGAGCGACGCGAGTGGAAGAGCGGGTTCGCAAAGCCCGCGTCCCCGCCCCTTTCGCCCGATTCGGCGGGCCGGCTACGCAAGGCGGCGAGCGGCGCAAATCGCGATGCGCTCGCCAGCGCGGTAGTCGCCGGGCTCCTGCGCTTTCCGGACCAGATTCTCGTCCATGCCGAGCCTCTCGGCCGGTTCGCGGCGCACGACGGGCGTGCCGGGCCGGCGATCGAATCGCTCATCGAAGCGGCCGAGATGCTTGAACCCGATGAAAAGGGGGCCATATCCGCCCCACAGGGTTTCGCCCCGCCGCCGGACAATAACCGTTTTGCCTTCCTCGATGAAGGCGCCGATCCGCGAGACGCGCGTGAAGACCTGGCCGAAGCCGTTTCGTTGCTGGTCGAACGGCCCGCGCTGGAAGCCGCCCTTGCGGCCGCCACCGCGCGCTTCGAGACCGATCCGGAGGCCGCTTTCGCCGAGCAGCAACGGCTGCTTAAACGAAAGCTGGCATTCGAGAAACGACTCGGGCTAATGGCGACCCGCAGGGCGGCAAGCGCAGCCCAACAGGATTCAGACTCTCCGTCGGCACCGTCCGGCGCCACGGACGAGGACAACGAATGACACGAGACGAGATGGCGACCCAGGAAGATACCGAGTCCAAGGACGATGCACCGCTCATCGACCTCAACGAAGCCACGATCAAGAAGCTGATCACCAAGGCCAAGCGCAAGGGCTACGTCACCGTCGACGAGCTCAACGAGGCGCTGCCGCAGGACCAGCTCTCGTCCGAGCAGATCGAGGACGTGATGTCCGCGATCAGCGAGATGGGCGTCAATATCGTCGAGAACGACGAGGATGCCGAGGGCGACGACAACTCGGAAGAAGACGTCGACGAGATCGGCTCTGACGAGGACGGCGACGACGAAGGCGCGGCGAACAAGCCGGCCAAGCCCGCCGCCGCCGCCAAGAAGAAAGAAACCGTCGAGCGCACCGACGATCCGGTGCGCATGTACCTGCGCGAGATGGGCGCGGTCGAGCTGCTCAGCCGCGAGGGCGAGATCGCCATCGCCAAGCGGATCGAGGCGGGCCGGGACATGATGATCATGGGCCTGTGCGAAAGCCCGATCACTTTCCACGCCATCATCCTGTGGTCCGAGGCGCTCAACAACGAGGAAATGCAGCTGCGCGAGATCCTCGATCTCGACGCCATGCTCTCCAAGGAGCCCCCGGTCGACAAGATGACCGAGGATGCCGAAGACGATGACGACGACGGTGAGATTTCCGAGGCGACCGCGGGTCCTTCCTACAAGGAAGACGAGGACGACGACGAGGAAGAATCCGCCGACGGCGACGATGACGACGAGGACGGCGAAGGCTCGTCTTCCAAGAAGCGCGAAGAAGAAGAAGAAGAGGAGGACAACACCCTCTCCCTCGCCCAGATGGAAGCTGCGCTGAAGCCCGAGGCGCTCGAGACGTTCGCGCGCATCACCGACCTGTTCAAGAAGTTCGAGAAGCTGCAGGCGGAGCGCGTCGACGTTCTCGGACGCGGCGAGGATTTCCCCAAGGCCAAGGAAAAGAAGTACGAGGAGCTGCGCGAGCAGCTCACGGCCGAAGTCGAGAGCGTGCAGTTCCACGCGACCAAGATCGAATTCCTGGTCGACAACCTCTACGCCTTCAACCGCCGCCTGACCGCGCTGGGCGGCCAGATGCTGCGCCTGGCAGAGCGCCACAAGGTCAAGCGCGCCGACTTCCTGAACGTCTACATCGGCAACGAGCTCGACGATGGCTGGCTGACCGACAACGCGAAGAAGGACAAGAAGTGGGCCGCCTTCGCCGAGAAGGAAGCCGACGCGGTCGAGCGCATTCGCGCCGAGATCGCCGACATCGCCAGCGCCACCGGCATGTCGCTTCCCGAGTTCCGCCGCATCGTCAACATGGTCCAGAAGGGCGAGCGCGAGGCGCGCATCGCCAAGAAGGAGATGGTCGAGGCGAACCTGCGGCTCGTGATCTCGATAGCTAAAAAGTATACGAACCGCGGCCTGCAATTCCTTGATCTCATTCAGGAAGGCAACATCGGCCTGATGAAGGCGGTCGACAAGTTCGAGTACCGCCGCGGCTACAAGTTCAGCACGTATGCGACGTGGTGGATTCGCCAGGCGATCACCCGTTCGATTGCCGACCAGGCGCGCACGATCCGCATCCCGGTCCACATGATCGAGACGATCAACAAGCTCGTCCGCACGAGCCGCCAGTTCCTCCACGAACAGGGCCGCGAACCGACGCCGGAAGAGATGGCAGAGCGCCTGTCGATGCCGCTCGAGAAGGTTCGCAAGGTGATGAAGATCGCCAAGGAGCCGATCAGCCTCGAGACGCCGATCGGCGACGAAGAGGATTCGCACCTCGGCGACTTCATCGAGGACAAGAACGCGATCATTCCGGTCGATGCGGCGATCCAGTCGAACCTCAAGGAAACGGTCACCCGGGTTCTTGCCAGCCTCACCCCGCGTGAAGAGCGCGTGCTGCGCATGCGCTTCGGTATCGGCATGAACACCGATCACACCCTCGAGGAAGTCGGCCAGCAGTTCTCGGTTACCCGCGAACGCATCCGCCAGATCGAGGCCAAGGCGCTGCGCAAGCTCAAGCACCCGAGCCGCAGCCGCAAGATGCGGTCGTTCCTCGATCAGTAACAAGCGCGACCCTTCCCTCTCGGGCTTTGGATCGATTTTCACCCGTATTCGTTGTGATTCGAAACGGGTTCGTGAGGGGCGTTTTTAATGACAGGTCCACCGGGCGATTTCGAGGCTCTCCTCAGTCGCTCGCCCAATCCTTACGTCGTGCTCGACCGCGAACTGCGGATCGTGTGGATGAATGATGCCTACCTCACGGCTACGATGCGCGAGCGTGGCGATATTCTCGGCGAGAAGATGTTCGATGCATTTCCGAGCGACCCCGAGAGCGAGAGTTTTGCGCTTCTCGACGGATCGTTGCGCAAGGTCCTGAAAACCGGCGAGCCCGACGAGATCGCGCTGATACGCTACGACATCCGCAACCCTGACGGGTCGATGGACGTGCGGTTCTGGAGCGCCACTCACACTCCCTTCCTGAGCGAGGAGGGGCAGGTCGAACACATTCTCCAGCATACGGTCGACGTCACCGAACTCGAGAAGCTTGCGCCGTCTGCGCGACGAGATGGGCCTCGTCCGGCGCGCCGGAGAGATCCAGGCGCGAAATCACGACCTGACGGTCCAGACCGACCGGCTCCGAAGGATGTTCGAGCAGGCCCCTGGCTTCGTCGCCGTGCTCGAGGGTCCGGACCACGTGTTCGCCATGGCGAACGTCTCCTACGAACGTCTCGTCGCCCAGCGCGGGGTGGAGGGCAAGAGCGTTGCCGAGGCGCTGCCCGAGGTGGTCGAGCAAGGATTCGTCGACCTGCTCGATACGGTGAGGCGCACCGGCAAGCCCTATTTCGGCAACCGAGACCAAGTCTTTCTGAAAAAAGAGGGGTCGGACGAGGTAGAAAAGCGCTTTCTCGACTTCCTCTATCAGCCGATCTTCAACGGGGACGAGGTCGTCGGTATCTTCGTCCAGGGTCACGACGTGACCGAGGAAGTCCAGGCCTTCGAAGCACAAAGCCTGCTCGTCAACGAATTGAATCACCGCGTGAAGAACACGCTCGCGATTGTGCAGGGGCTGGCCACGCAGTCCTTCCGCTCGGTTGAGGGCGCCGGGGAAGCCCGCAAGAGGTTCGAGGCGCGTATCAACGCACTCGCCGGCGCGCATAGCCTGTTGACCGAGCGCAACTGGGATTCCGCCGATCTGTCCGACATCGTGCGCGGCGCGGTCGAGGCCACCTCGGGAGCAGGGGCGAGCCGGGTCACGTTCGACGGGCCGGCCATCCGGCTGTTGCCGCAAACGGCTGTCTCCCTCTCGATGATCGTTCACGAACTCAGCACGAACGCGCTCAAGTACGGCGCGCTCTCCGATCCGCAGGGACGCGTCCGCGTGGCGTGGGAGGCCAAGGAAGACGACACGGACGAGGTGCAATTGACTTTCGATTGGCGGGAATCCGATGGACCGCCGGTTTCATCGCCCGATCGCCGCGGGTTCGGTTCGCGGCTGATCGCCACCGGCCTTTCAAGCGACGGCAGTAGCGATGTCAGCCTGGAATTCGCGCCCGATGGGCTGCATTGCCGGATCGAGGCCACGGTGAGGAAAGCGGCATAGAACGCATGACAGGCCTTCGCATTCTCGTCGTTGAGGACGAGCCGATCATCGCCATGGCGATCGAGGACGCGATGCTCGACGCGGGGGTTACCCCGGTGATTGCGGGTACGCTGGAGCGGGCCGAAGCGCTGATCGCCGAGTCTGCGTTCGATGCTGCGGTTCTCGACGTGAATATCCACGGAAGACAGAGCTACGGACTGGCTGCGCGGCTGCTGGAAAGCGGCGTGCCGTTCGTTTTCGCCTCCGGATACGGCGGCTCCACTCACCCACCGGAATTCGTCGACGTCCCCACTGTCGGCAAACCTTATGAAATGGCAGCCATCGCAGAGGCTTTGTCGCTCGGACTGTAGGCCGGCGTAAGCTCCGGGGGATGGCGCAGCGATAGTGGTGGCGCGACGGGCCGCCTGCTATTATGTGCCCGCCATGCGCATCGCCATCGCCTCCGACCACGCCGCTATCGACCTGAAAACCGCATTGCGCGAGTGGTTGATCGACGGCGGGCACGAGGTCGCCGACCTGGGGCCGGACAGCCACGACAGCGTCGACTACCCGGATTTCGGCTACAAGCTGGCCGAAGTCGTTGCCGAAGGTACCGCCGAGCGCGGGATCGCGCTTTGCGGTTCGGGGATCGGTATCTCGATCTCGGTCAACCGGAATCCCGAGGTTCGCTGCGCGCTCGTATCGGAGCCGTTGTCGGCTTCCCTCGCGCGCGAGCACAACAACGCAAATGTCGTCGCCATCGGGGCGCGGCTCACCGGCATCGACATGGCCAAGGCCTGTGTCACGGCGTTTCTCGACACCGAATTCGCCGGCGGGCGTCATCAGCGCCGTGTCGACAAGCTATCCAACCCGCCCTCCCCGTCCTCGAACAAGCAGGAAACGGCATGAACCAGGCCGCCACCCTCGCCCGCACCGACACTTCGTCCGATCCGCTGACGCGTTTCTGGTGCGACGACCTTGCGACTGCCGATCCGGCGGTAGCCGAGGCGATCCGCGACGAGCTCGATCGCCAGCGCAACCGCATCGAGCTGATCGCTTCCGAAAACATCACCTCGAAGGCGGTGCTCGAGGCGACCGGATCGGTCTTCACCAACAAGTACGCCGAGGGCTATCCCGGCAAGCGGTATTATGGCGGGTGCGAATACGCCGACGTCGTCGAGAACCTGGCAATCGAGCGCGCGAAAGAGCTGTTCGGGTGCCAGTTCGCCAACGTCCAGCCCAACAGCGGCAGCCAGATGAACCAGGCTGTGTTCCTTGCGCTGCTGCAGCCGGGCGACACGTTCATGGGGCTCGACCTCAACTCGGGCGGTCATCTGACGCACGGCTCGCCGGTCAACATGAGCGGGAAGTGGTTCAATCCGGTGAGCTACGGCGTGCGCAAGGACGACGAGCTGATCGACATGGACGCGGTCCGGGCAACCGCGCTCGAGCACAAGCCCAAGCTGATCATCGCTGGCGGAACCGCCTATTCGCGGGTCTGGGACTGGGAAGCGTTTCGCACGATCGCCGACGAGGTCGGGGCGTACCTGATGGTCGACATGAGCCATATCGCGGGTCTGGTTGCGGGCGGCGCCCACCCCTCGCCCATGCCGCACGCGCACGTGGTCACCACCACCACGCACAAGTCGCTGCGGGGGCCGCGATCGGGCGTTATCCTGTGGAACGACGAAGCGCTCTCCAAGCCGCTCAACATGGCGGTGTTCCCCGGGCTCCAGGGCGGTCCGCTGATGCACGTCGTCGCCGCCAAGGCGGTGGCCTTCGGCGAAGCGCTGCGCCCCGATTTTGCGGACTATGCGCGCCGGATCGTGGAGAATGCGCGCGCGCTGGCCGAGGGAGTCGAGGCCGGCGGCTTGCGGGTCGTTTCTGGCGGTACCGACAACCACTCGATGCTCGTCGATCTCACGCCCAAGGACGTGACCGGGAAGGCGGCCGAGCACGGCCTCGACCGGGCATACCTCACCTGCAACAAGAACGGCATCCCCTACGACACCCGCAGCCCGTTCGTGACCAGCGGCATCCGCCTCGGCACCCCGGCGGGAACCACCCGCGGGTTCGGGCCCGACGAGTTCCGCACGATCGGCGGTCTGATCGCCGAGGTCGTCGACGGCCTTTCCCGCAACGGCGCGGAAGGTGATGCGCAAGTGGAACAAAGCGTGCGTCGCCGCGTCGGCGAGATGTGCGAAGCCTTTCCCGTTTATCCTGGAAGGAACTGAGATGGACCAGAATGATCCGAACAATCGCGGCGGCCAGGGTTGGGTCGAGGACGTGAAGACCGAAGTAACGGGCATGGCCAAGGAAGGGATGCACCATCCCTCGACCAAGCCGGTCCTCGCCGGCGCCGCAATCGGCGCGGTTGCAGCCGCGCTGCTGCCCGTGGTGACATGGCCGCTGGGTCTTGCCGCCGGCGCGGGCATCGCGCTCTACAACCGCGTCAAGAAGTAGGTTCGCCAGCCTGATGCGCTGTCCTTTCTGCGCCCACGAGAATTCGCAGGTCAAGGACAGTCGCCCCGCCGAAGACGGCGCCGCGATCCGGCGTCGCCGCCAGTGCGACGGTTGCGCCGCGCGGTTCACGACTTTCGAACGCGTCCAGCTTCGCGAAGTCTCGGTGGTCAAGTCCGGCGACCGGCGCGAACCCTTCGCTCGCAACAAGCTCGAACAGTCGATCACTCTCGCCTGCCGCAAACGCGGCGTCGACCAGGAGCGGATCGACCAGCTCGTCAGCGGAATCCAGCGCCAGCTCGAAACGTCCGGCGAGAGCGAGGTCCCCGCGGCCCGCATCGGCTCGCTGGTGATGGAGGGCCTGCAACAGCTCGACAGCGTCGCCTACATCCGCTTCGCCAGCGTTTATCGCGACTTCGGCGAGGCGAAAGACTTCGAGGAATTCGCCAGCAGCATCCGTGATGCCGGACGCAGTTGAACCGCCTGTTTTCGTGCTGGTGCGCCCGCAACTGGGTGAGAACATCGGCAAGGGGGCTCGCGCGATGCTCAACTTCGGGCTGGAGGAGATGCGTCTTGTCGCTCCCCGCGACGGATGGCCCAACCCCGCTGCCGGTCCCGCCGCGGCGGGCGCCGACGTCGTGCTCGAAAAAGCGCGGGTGTTCGACACGGTCGCCGATGCGGTATCCGATTGTGCCCACGTCTATGCGACCACTGTCCGCAAGCGCGGTGTATCCAAGCCTGTCGTCACGCCCGAAGTCGCCGCGCAGGAGATCCACTCGCGCGCCGGTCGCAGCGCCATCCTGTTCGGCCCCGAACGCTCGGGGCTGGAGACCGAAGACGTTGCGCTCGCCCGCGCGATTCTCACGGTGCCGATCAATCCCGCTTTCAGCTCGCTCAATCTCGCGCAGGCGGTGATCCTCGTCGCTTACGAGTGGTCGAAGGGAGAAGCGCTGGCGAGCCCCACTCTCGAAGATCTCCTGCCGCCCGCGCCGCAGGAAGACCTCGACGGCCTGATCGGCCAGCTCGAGACGATGCTGGAGCCGAAAGGTTATTATCAGCCGCCCAGTCGTGCCGCCTCCACGCGGCGCAACTTACGCAGCTTGTTGACCAAGCCCGGCTGGAACCACCTCGAGGTTCGCACGCTGCGCGGCGTGCTAAGTTACCTTGACAGGCAGCCAGAAGATAAGGCCTAATAAAGGGATAGCGAGAGTCGCACTCGTTTTTTTCCCAGGAGATTCCATGCGTTCTTCTTCTTTCATCTCGTCTGCGCGTGTGCTCGGCACGATCCTGTCGGCGAGCTTCCTGGTGGTTCATCCTGCAGCCGCGCAGGGCCAGCAGGACACCGACGGCGCGAAAGTGAACGCCGAAAACGCGAAGCCCGAAACGAAGAAAGTGTGCCGTGTGGAGGCCCGCACGGGCAGCAATATGCCCCGGCGTGTTTGCCGTGAGTTGGCGGATGGCGATGCGAAGGGGCTCGACGGTCTCGACCAGTTGCGGGAAGATCGCGATCGCCAGCAGCAGACGCAGAGGACTGGCGCGGGTCTCTAGTTCGGGTTCCCGACTAGCCCTCGCGGATACGGTCCCACTCGATCATTTCATAGGCTATGGACGCTTCGACAAGGTCGTTCCAGATCTCGCCGATTGCGTCACTCGGCAAACCGCGTGACTCGGCATCGCCAACCGCGGCAGCGATCACCTTTGCCTTGCGCGCCTCGTCGCGCACGCTCGCGCGGTCCTGCTTGATCCGGGCAGCTGCGCGCATGTAGCCGAAGCGGCGGTCGAGCAGGTCCATCAGCGCACGATCGGTCGCATCGACTCCGGCTCGCACTTCGGCCATCGTCTCGCAGTCGTCCGGCATGGTGATTGTCTCGGTCATGCAGGCCCGTTGGCCCGGCGGCCTCGTTTTGTCGAGTGCCGCAGGCTTGATTCCCCCGTCGATCCTGCTATCGGCGCCCCTCGCATTTGATCCCGCATCCCGGTGAAGCGGCGATCGCGGTTGGCTCCCGAGTATATCGAGGGACGGCCAGCCGGGCGATGCCGGGTTGAATGGCGGACAGCGGGTCCGTCCAGCAAATTGAAGGAAACGACATCATGTCGAAGCGCAAGAGCGCCAAGCACAAACTCGACCGCCGGATGGGTGAAAACATCTGGGGTCGTCCCGGTAGCCCCGTCAACCGCCGTTCCTACGGCCCCGGCCAGCACGGCCAGCGTCGCAAGGGCAAGACGAGCGACTTCGGCCTGCAGCTGCGCGCCAAGCAGAAGCTCAAGGGCTATTACGGCGACGTTACCGAGAAGCAGTTCAAGGCGACTTACGCCGAAGCGTCGCGCATGAAGGGCGACACCGGCCAGAACCTGATCGGCCTGCTCGAGCGCCGGCTCGACATGATCGTCTACCGCGCCAAGTTCGCCCCGACGATCTTCGCCGCGCGCCAGATCGTCAGCCACGGCCACATCCGGGTAAACGGCGTCAAGTGCAACATCGCCAGCCGCCGTGTGAACGCGGGCGACGTGATCAGCCTGGGTGACAAGGCCAAGGAAATGGCGCTGATCATCGAGGCGCAGAGCCTGCCCGAGCGCGATATTCCGGACTACGTCAGCCCCGACGGCACGGAAAAGGTGACCTTCTCCCGCGTCCCGACGCTCGACGAAGTGCCCTACCCCGTCACGATGGAACCGAACCTGGTGGTCGAGTTCTACTCGCGCTGATCGGTCTATCATCGAACACGAAAAGGGCGGTCCATTGGGCCGCCCTTTTTCGTTAGGCGCGCCGGGAATTGTATTCCGAGAGGAAGCCTTCGGCGAAAGTGGAGAGTTCGCGCTTGCCGATCGCGTCGCGCATTGCGGCCATGAGCTGCTGGTAGAACGACAGGTTGTGCTCGGTCAGCAGCATCGCACCGAGCATTTCGCCGGCCTTGGTCAGATGGTGCAGGTAAGCGCGCGAGTAGGTGGCGCACACCTCGCACGAACAGCGCGGATCGAGCGGCGCCTCGTCCTCCGCATGACGCGCGTTGCGCAAGTTGACCGGGCCACTCCAGGTGAACGCCTGCCCATTGCGGCCCGAACGGGTCGGCAGCACGCAATCGAACATATCGACGCCGCGTAGCACGGCGCCGACCAGGTCGTCGGGCTTGCCGACGCCCATCAGGTAGCGCGGCGCGTCCTCGGGCAATTGTCCGGGCGCGAAATCGAGGGTGGCGAACATCGCCTCTTGGCCCTCCCCGACGGCCAGCCCGCCGATCGCGTAGCCGTCGAACCCGATGGCGCGCAGTGCCTCGGCCGAGCGTGCGCGCAGTCCCTTATCGAGGGCGCCCTGCTGGATGCCGAACAGCGCTGACGCTGCGGCGTGCTCACCGCCGGCGTCGAACGCGTCGCGGCTCCGCTGCGCCCAGCGCATCGACAGTTCCATGCTGGCCTCGATCTCCTCGAGCGGACGGTCGGCGCGCGGGCATTCGTCGAACGCCATGACGATGTCGCTACCCAGAAGGCGCTGGATCTCCATCGATCGTTCGGGCGACAACATGTGCTTCGAGCCATCGATGTGGCTGGCGAACGATACGCCTTCCTCGGTCAGCTTGCGCAGCGCGGCGAGGCTCATCACCTGGTAGCCGCCGCTGTCCGTCAGGATCGGTCGGTCCCAGTTCATGAAGCGGTGGAGTCCACCCAGCCGCGCCACCCGCTCGGCACCGGGACGCAGCATGAGGTGATAGGTGTTGCCGAGGAGGATGTCGGCACCGGTAGCGCGGACGGTCTCCGGCTTCATCGCCTTGACTGTCGCGGCGGTGCCGACCGGCATGAACGCGGGTGTGCGGATCTCCCCGCGACGCATGGCGATCGTGCCCGTGCGAGCCTTGCCATCGGTCGCGGCAACCTTGAACTGGAAGCGGGGTTTCATGGCCCTGCGCCTAGCGTGACGAGATGCCCATCGCCAGCGCGAAGCCGGTCGTCGTGATTAGAAACCGTATACGAAACTGAAGCGCGAGATCGTGTCGGTCGTCATCTTTCCCGCGGGCGGATTGCTGTCGTAATCGACTGCGTAGGACAGCCGCGTGCTCAACCGGTCGCTGACCTTCGCCTCCAGCCCGGTAACCAGACTGAGTGTGGTGCTGCGCAAATCGATGATTGCAACCGCCGCCCCGCCGGTTTCGGTGACGGCGTTGGTCGTCTGCGTCAGCTTCAGCCGGTCGGTGATGCGCCAGTCGAAGTCGAGTCCGAGGAGACCTGCCAGGCGCACATCATTCGTGCCGTCGGTCGCTTCCGTGATGCGAAGTGCCGGGCCAGCTTTGACCGAAAGGTCGAGCGAAGGTGAATCGACGATCTTTGCACCGAGCCCACCCGACAACGCGTAGCGAGCGTCGTAGCCCTGGAAACGGTCGCTTTCGAATTGCGCCAGACCATAGGCGAACATCGTTTCACGGATATCGTACCGCGGCTCATACGCCGCAAAGTACTTCTCGCGCGTCGTGCGCCCGCCGCTGCGCTGGTAATCGACGCGCGCGTTCACCTTGTGCCGCCAGGCCAGACCCTTGCGGTCGAGCGCAATCGCACCGGTCAGGCCCAGCGTGTCCGTGTTGCCCGTGGTGCGAAATCCGCCCAGCTCGCCCTTGCCCTTCCAGCGGTCGAACAGCCCGGCGCTGCGGATCTTGCGCTCCTCTTCTTCCTTGCCGCTTGGCGGCGAGAGCCGCCTGTTGCGCCCTGAAATCCGCCTGCAGCGCGTCGATCGCCTCGACCTCGTCGGGGTTCGTCGCCTTGGCGAGTTCGATGACCGTGTCCACTTTCTTCACGTCGCCGGTCGCGATCGCGGCGTCGATCATCGCGCGGACGGGGTCCGGCAAGGCGGCTTCGACCGGAGTGGCGGCCCCGAGCAGCACGAGCGACAAAGGAATGACGATGCGCATCGGCGCCTCGTTAGCGAGTCAGCTTCGCAGCCGCCAGCCGCTCCTGAAAATCCACGCGATAATAGCTATGCATACGACGAGGAATGCCACCGTCAGCGTCAGCGCGAGACCGATCGAGACGTCCGCCTTGCCCACGAAGGTCCATCGCAGGCCGCTCACGAGATAGAAAATCGGGTTGAACTGCACGACCGTGCGCCACGGCTCCGACAGCATGTCGATCGAATAAAACGTTCCCCCCAGGAATGTGAGCGGGGTGAGGATCAGCATCGGCACCATCTGGAGCTTCTCGAACCCTTCGGCCCAGATGCCGAGGATGAAGCCGAGAAGCGAAAAGCTTGCCGAAACCAGGATGACGAAGAGCAACGCGTAGAACGGGTGCGCGATCGTGTAGTCGACGAACAGAGTAGCTGTTAGCAGGATGACCCCGGCGAGGATCAGGCTCTTCGTCGCCGCCGCGCCGACAAAGCCGAGCAGAGTCTCGGCCACTCCGACCGGGGCCGACAGCAGCTCGTAGATCGCCCCGGTGAAACGCGGCATGTAGATGCCGAAACTGGCGTTGCTGGTGCTCTCGCTGAGCAGGGTCAGCATCAGCAGGCCGGGCACGATGAATGCGCCGTAATCGACGCCGCCGACCGCGTTCATGCGCCCGCCGATCGCGGCGCCGAAAACGATGAAGTAGAGGCTGGTCGTCAGCACCGGAGCCACGAGCGAGCCGAAGACCGTACGCATGAACCGCGCGAGCTCGTTGCGGTAGATCGCATAGGTGGAGCGCCAGCCGATCACGCCGCCGTCTCCTGTTCCGATTGCTCGACAAGCCCGACGAAAATTTCCTCGAGCGAGCTTTCCTTCTGGTCGAGCGCCGTGAAGGCGATGTCGGCCTTGGCGAGCGCCTGCGCAATGGCGGCGACCTCGGCCTTGCCCTTCCCCGATCCGTCCCCTCCGCGATAGGACAGCGTGCGACCATCGTCTTCGAGATGGAGCGGATATGCGCACAACGCGTCGGGCACTTCCGGCAATGGCACTGCAAGGCGGAAATGCGCTTCGGTGCGGCCCATGCGGGCCATGATCGCGTCCTTGTCGTCCACGAGCAGCAGCTTGCCCTTGTCGATCACACCGACCCGGTCGGCCATCTCCTCGGCCTCCTCGATGTAGTGCGTGGTCAGGATGACGGTCACACCCTGATCGCGCAGGCGGTCGATCTGGCGCCACATGTCGCGGCGAAGCTCGACGTCGACGCCGGCGGTGGGCTCGTCGAGGAACAGGAGCTCGGGATCGTGCGCCAGCGCCTTGGCAATCAGCACGCGGCGCTTCATCCCGCCGGACAGCGCGCGAATCTGCTCATTCCGCTTGTCCCACAGGCTGAGGCTGCGCAGGACTTCCTCGATGCGGTCGGGATCGGGGGCGAGCCCGTAGAGGCCGCGCGAATAGCGCACGCCGCGCTCGACCGTTTCGAACATGTCGAAGCCAAGCTCCTGCGGCACCAGACCGATCCGACGCCGCGCGGCGCGCCAGTCGTGCGCCATGTCGAGACCGAAGGCGCGTATCGTGCCGCCGGTCACCCGCACGATGCCGCACACCGCCCCGATCAGAGTCGTCTTGCCCGCCCCGTTCGGTCCGAGCAGCGCGAAGATCTCGCCGCGCCTGATCTGGAGATCGACGCCGTCGAGCGCCCTGAGCCCGCCGGGGTACACCTTGGTCAGCCCGGCGATGTCGAGAATCATTTCCATCCGCCACCGAACTTGGGAGTAGCGGCGGCGAAGGGCAAGCGATCAGATGGACGGCATCCAGTTGCCGTGAAAGCCCGGCGGTATCACGTGCGGGATATGGACGCGGGCGACATCGGCGAGAGTGGTCGCGTCCAGGATGGCGAGATCGGTCGTCTGAGTCCGGCGATCGATCACGTAGCCCATCAACCACCCCGTGCCTTCCGGCGCGTCCTTGCCTGCGGGGACGAAAACGAGTTCGCCGGGCACGGCATCTTCGCCGAGCGATCGTTCGGTTTTCTCGCCGGTGTCGAGATCGTGACGGATTACGGGAGCGGCGTCGAAAAACTCGGCACTCTCCATTTGCGGCAAACCGGTCGACCATACGAAGCGGTGACGCCGGCCGAAAAAGCGTTCGTCCGGGCGCGGGAATTCCTGAGGCGTGGCGTCCAGCGTTTCCCGCCGGACTTTCCCTTTCGAGGGATCGACGGTCCAGCGCTCGAGGCCGAGCGGCCTTCCGAACGGCCCCGACATCTCGCCATCGAACATCGTCTCGTAGGCGCATACATCGATCACCACGCGGCCTTCTTCGTCCTCGAAGCTGTTCGCGACGTGGAAAACGTAGCAGGGATCGACGTCGAACCACTGGGCGGTCGTTCCGTCTCGCGGCAAGAGGCCGACGCGAGCCTTGTGACCCGGATCCCAGCGGTAGGGAAACTGCTGACCGGCGATCAGCGCCTTCATCGAAAACGTCACCGGCAGGTCGAAGATGACGACGTAGTGCTCGGTCAGAGCGCAGTCGTGGATCGAGGGTCCGTGCTCGACCTCGATCGGAAGTTCGCGCAAAACCGCGCCTGCTGCGTCGAGGGCGACATGGGTGATACGGTGCGGGGCGGCTGCGTCGTAGCAGATCGCGTGCCACTCTCCGCTGGCGGGATCCTGGTGCGGGTGAGCGGTGAACGATCCGGTGAGCCCGCCGCCAAAGTCGCTGTAGGCAATTGTCTCGAGTTCCTCGGACAGGATCGCGGGATATGAACCAGCCTCGACCATGGCGAGAGTCTGCCCGGCGAACTGGACGACGTTGGTGTTGACCGTGTCGCTCATTCCCCGGCGCGGTCCGGGGGCGGCGACCAGACCGGTATGCTCGGCAATCCGGTTCGATCGGATGTAGCGATTGCGATACCACTCGGCTTTGCCGTTCGACAGCTTCACGCCGTGAACCATTCCGTCGCCCACGAACCAGTGATGTCCCTTGCCATCTCCGTACTGGGGGTTCGGGCCGATCCGCACGTACCGGCCTTCGAGCGCGGCGGGGATCGTGCCGGTGACGGCAAGGTCATCGATAGTCTTCTCTTCGCTCATCGGCGTGTGAATGCCGCGCATGAAGGCGTTCTCGGGATCGAGGCGCTTGCGGTTGAGCCCGGCAACCGCGCCGATGCCCGCGGTTACGGCCCCGCGGATAGTTTTTTCCAGTACGCTTGCCATGTTCGCCTCTCACCCCTAGTCCACGTTAACAGTGTCAACATACGCTAGAAGTAAACAGTGTCAACATCGGAATCCGCATACCACCACGGTTCGCTACGCGAAGCACTCCTGACATTGGCGCTCGGTGCCCTGGATGGACCCGCGGGCGCCCTTCCCTCGCTGCGTGAGCTGTCGCGCGCGGCCGGGGTCTCGCCGACCGCGGTCTATCGTCATTTCCCCAACAAGGAGGCGCTGCTCGCCGCGATTGGAGCGGAGGGGCTGCGACTGTTGGGCGCGGCGCAGCTAGCTGCTTACGAGAAGGCCGGCGGGGGCGCTGCCGGTTTCGCCGAAACGGGCCGCGCCTACGTCCGCTTCGCGCTGGCCCATCCGGCCTTGTTCCGGCTCGTCTTCGCGCATGGCGACGCGGGGCGTTTCCACTCGGACGAAGGCGACCCGGCGCGAGAGCTTCTCGAGAAGTGCACCGCCGAAATGGCTGGTAACGGACCCGATGCCGAGCGGCTCGCCCTACAGGCCTGGGCGATCGCTCACGGTCTCGCGATGCTCATGCTCGACCAGCGTATTCCTGCAGACGACGAGTTGATCGACCGGCTGCTCGACACCGGTTCGCTGTTCCCGGTTCAGGGCAGGAGAAGCGAGGAGTCGCCGTAGCTGTAGAAGCGATAGCCTTCGCCGATCGCGTGCGCGTATGCGGCCTGCATGCGCTCGCGCCCCATGAGCGCGCTCACCAGCATGAACAGCGTCGACTTGGGCAAATGGAAATTGGTCATCAGTCCGTCGATTGCGCGGAAGCGATAGCCGGGGGTGATGAAGATCGAGGTGTCGCCTTCGAACGGCAGGATCGTGCCGTCCTCGTCCCGCCGCGCTTTCGAGGAGGCGCAGCGACGTGGTGCCGACCGCGATCACGCGGTTTCCGGCGGATCGGGCGGCGTTGAGCCGGTCGGCTGTGGCGGTATCGATCCGGCCCCATTCGGCATGCATCGCATGGTCGTCGGTGTCGTCCGCCTTCACCGGCAGGAACGTACCCGCACCGACGTGGAGCGTCAGCGTCTCGCTTGCGATGCCGCGCTCGGCGAGCGCGTCCATCAGGCCCGGCGTGAAGTGCAGCGCAGCAGTCGGCGCTGCGACTGCGCCGTCTTCCCGCGCGAACATCGTCTGGTAATCCGAACGGTCGCGCTCGTCGGTCGGTCGCTTGCCGGCGATATAGGGCGGCAGCGGCATCCGCCCGCCCGCTCGAGCAGGACCTCGACCGGCTCATCGCCGGTGAAGGCGAGCGTCCACGACCCGTCCGGCAGGCGCACTTCGGCTGTTGCGGTCACCCCGGCACCGAAGTCGATCGAGTCGCCCTCGCGCAGCCGCTTGGCATTGCGCACGAAGGCCTGCCAGCGGCGCAGGTCGATCCGCTTGTGCAGCGTCGCGCCAATGCGCGCGTCTCCGCGCCGTCCCTCGAGCTGCGCGGGGATAACGCGGGTATCGTTGAAGACGAGGACATCGCCCGGCGACAGGAGGTCGGGCAAGTCGCGCACATGGCGGTCGAGGGTTTCGTCGCTGCCACGCAGCACGAGCATGCGCGCTGCATCCCGCGGGCTCGCGGGACGCAGTGCGATGAGCTCTGGCGGTAACTCGAAATCGAATAGGTCGACGCGCATCGGCGGCGCGCTAGCAGAGGATCCCCGAAGGCGGGAGCCTTACTTGGTCTGCGGCGCACTCAGCATGTCGGCCGTAACCTCGGAGGGCACTACCGACGGGGTAGCGAACTTCTGCGGCTTGCCGTCCGCCGCGATGGAAGCCTGCACGACCACCGTGGGATTCGCAGGCGGCTCGCCGCGCTGGATCGCATCGACCGCATCCATTCCGTCGATCACCCGGCCAAAGTTGGTGTACTTCTTGTCCAGGCTGAAGCGCGGATAGAACATGATGAAGAACTGGCTGTTCGCCGAATCGTCGCTCGCGGCGTGAGCCATGGAGAGCGTGCCGCGAAGGTGCGGCATCGGATTGAACTCCGCCTTGAGGTCGGCCAATTCCGAACCCCCGCGGCCGGTGCCGGTGGGGTCGCCGGTCTGCGCCATGAAACCGTCGATCACGCGGTGAAAGATCACCCCGTCGTAAAAGCCGGCACGGGTGAGCGTCTTGATCCGCTCGACGTGATTGGGCGCCCAGTCGGGCATGAGACGGATCGCGACGCGCCGACCGTTCGAAAGGTCGAGCAGCAGGATATTCTCCGGATCGTGCGCCATATCGAAATCGACCGGCGCATACGTACGCGGCGCCTCGGTGGGCGCAGCGGTCGGCTCGTCCTGGGCCGCGGCGGGCGTCAGCGCGAGAGCGGCAAGAGCGCCGGCGGCAAGCAGTCGGGTGAACATCGGTATTGGGGTCCCGTCGGTCCTGGTCATCTGGTCCGCGCCTCTAGCGGTGGCGGACTGTCGATACAATGAATGGTTAGCGGCTGCGGTTGGCGAGCCGCGCGAGGACGTCGTCGCGGACAGCAGGCGTGACGAACTTCGAAATGTCGCCGCCGTAGAGCGCGATCTCCTTCACCAGCCGGCTCGCAATCGGCTGAAGGCTGACGTCGGCCATCAGGAAGATCGTGTCGACCCCTTCGTTGAGGATGCGGTTCATTCCCGTGAGCTGGTATTCGTACTCGAAGTCGGTGACCCCGCGAATGCCGCGAATGATCGTCGCCGCGCCCATCTCCGCGGCAAAATCGACCAGCAGCGAGTTGAAGCCGATGACCTCCACGTGATCGGCGATCCCGGAAACTTCACGTTTCACGATCGCGATCCGCTCCTCGTCGGAGAACATCGGTGTCTTTGCCATGTTGGTGGTGACGCCGATGATGAGCCGGTCCACGAGCTTCGCGCCGCGCTCGATGATATCCATGTGGCCGAGCGTGATCGGATCGAAGGTGCCCGGATAGATACCGATGCGTGTCCCGGCCATCAGTGATCCCTTTCGACGATATAGCGCGCAAGGGCGCGCAGCAGGTCGGCCTCCTCGCCGAAACCGGAAAGGTGACCGATCGCCTGGTCGACCAGGGCGCCGGCTTGTGCCCGGGCGCCCTCGACACCCATCAGGCTGACGAAAGTCGCCTTGCCCGCAACCTCGTCCTTGCGCAGCGCCTTCCCTGCCAGCGCCTCGTCACCTTCGGCATCGAGCAGGTCGTCGGCGATCTGGAATGCGAGACCGATATCGCGCGCGTATGCGTGCAACGGGGTGCGCGCCTCTTCCGGCACGCGGCCAAGGATCGCACCCATCTCGACCGCCGCGCCGAGCAGTGCACCGGTCTTGAGCTGCTGGAGCCGGGTGATCGTGTGAAGGTCGTGCGCCGCCCCGCTTTCGGCGGCGATGTCCATCATCTGGCCGCCGGCCATGCCGCCCCATCCACTCGCCCCCGCGAGCGCGGCCACCAGCCCGGCGCGCACGAAAGGATCTGCGCTGGTCTCGGGCATCGAGAGGATTTCGAACGCGAGGGCGTGCAGCGAATCGCCGGCAAGCACCGCAGTGGCCTCGTCGAACGCCTTGTGCAGCGTCGGCTTGCCGTGGCGCAGGTCGTCGTCGTCCATGCACGGGAGGTCATCGTGGACGAGCGAATAGGCATGGATCAATTCGACCGCGCAACCGGTGCGGATCGCCGCCTCGCGGGCCACGCCATACATGCTCGCGGTTGCGACCACGAGCAGCGGCCGAACCCGTTTGCCGCCGCCGATCGCGGCATAGCGCATCGCCTCGACCAGCGGGGCACGCAAATCGTCGGGGATCGGCAGCAGCGCATCGAACATCGCGTCGACCTCGCCCTGGACCCTCTGCAGAGCGCCCTCGAGCAGGGTGTCGTCGGCGTCGGCGGCGTCAGCCATCGGCATCGAACGGGACCGAATGGCTCGGCGCGCCGTCGGGTCCGGCGACGATCTTCTCGATCCGCGCCTGCGCGGCGTCGAGGCGCGCCTGGCAATGTTGTCGCAAGGCCTCGCCGCGCTCGTAGAGCTCGATCGACTTGTCGAGCGGCACGTCACCGCTCTCGAGTTTGCGAACGACGTCCTCGAGAGCGCGCAGCGCGTCTTCGAAGGTCATCGATGCGATCTGCTGGGTACCCTCATCCATCGCATGATGCATTGACCGCGCTGGCGTGCAGGGTCAAGCTGCAGGCATCGGTCGGCAGGGGGAAGTTGCCCGGATGAAATGGATCGTCGCCTATATTGGCGCGGGCGCGAGTTTCGCGGTGCTCGACGCACTGTGGCTGCGCTGGGCCGGCCCGAACCTCTATCGTCCCGCGCTCGGCGATCTGCTCGCCGAGAGCTTTCGCGTGGCGCCGGCGATCGTGTTCTACCTCGCCTACATCGGCGCGCTGACGTGGTTTGCGGTTCGCCCGGGACTGGCGGACGGTCCGGGAGCGGCGCTGCTGAATGGCGCGATCCTCGGCGCGATCGCGTATGCCACCTACGACTTGACCAATCAGGCGACCATGAAAGTCTGGCCGGTCCACATCACCCTGGTCGACATCGCGTGGGGTACTTTCGCCAGCGCACTCGCCGCCCTGGTCGGGTGGTGGGCCGCGACACGGTTCGCCTAGATGTTCATCGGTCACTGGGCCCCCGCCCTCGCCGCCGCCGCGGTAACAAGGCGAAAGCCGCGACTGGGCGTCTTGTTCGTCGCCGCGCAACTGGTCGACTGGGCGTTCTTCGCGTTCCTTTTGTTCGGGATAGAGCACATGCGCGTCGCGCCGGGCATCACCGCGATGAACCCGATGGACCTTTACGACATGCCATACACGCACAGCTTGGTCGGCAGCGCTGTCTGGGCCTTCGGTTTCGGACTCGTCGTGTGGCTGTGGCAGAAGGATCGCTCCTACGCATTGCTCGCCGCCGGAGTGGTAGTGAGCCACTGGGCGCTCGATCTGCTGGTGCACCGGCCGGACCTTACGCTGGCGGGACAGCCTCCCAAGTTGGGCTTCGGCCTGTGGAATGTGCCCCTCGTCGAGATGCCGCTGGAACTGGCGCTGACTTTCGGTGCGT
This sequence comes from uncultured Alphaproteobacteria bacterium, assembly GCA_963728375.1. Lineage (GTDB taxonomy): Bacteria > Pseudomonadota > Alphaproteobacteria > Sphingomonadales > Sphingomonadaceae > Tsuneonella. The sequence continues at coordinate 88,382 of CAVSJL010000001.1, read as the reverse complement.
TCGCCTTCTACCTGTCGCGCACTCGCGGGCCGGCCCTTCCGGCCATTTTCCTGGGCGTGATTCTGCTTGGCCTTCAAGCGATCAACTGGTTCTCACCCCCGCCTTCGGAAGTGACGATAGGGACCAGCCTGCTGGCCTTCTTCGCTTACGGCCTCGCCACGCTGAGCGCCTGGTGGCTGGGGGCGACACGCACGCGCAGGCGAAGGCAGGGCTAGCCCGCCGCGCCGCCCGCCGCTAAGGGCGCGGGCGATGGCACAGACCGCAGACCCGATCACCCGCGACGTCGTCGAGGCTCACGGCCTCAGCCCCGAAGAATACGAGCGCGTCGTCCACGCGATGGGCCGCGAGCCCAATCTCGTCGAGCTCGGGATATTCTCGGTCATGTGGTCCGAGCACTGCAGCTACAAGTCGAGTCGCCTCCATCTCAAGAAGCTGCCGACCGAGGCGCCCTGGGTCATCTGCGGGCCCGGCGAGAATGCGGGCGTGATCGACATCGGCGATGGTCAGGCGGCGATCTTCAAGATGGAGAGCCACAACCACCCCAGCTACATCGAGCCGTACCAGGGCGCGGCGACCGGCGTCGGCGGTATCCTGCGCGACGTGTTCACGATGGGCGCGCGGCCCGTCGCGAACTTGAACGCGCTGCGCTTCGGCAGGCCCGATCATCCGAAGATGAAGCATCTCGTGCAGGGCGTGGTCGCCGGCATCGGGGGCTACGGCAATTGCGTCGGCGTGCCGACGGTGGGCGGCGAGACCAACTTCCACCCGGCTTACGACGGCAACATCCTCGTCAACGCGATGACTGTCGGCGTCGCCGATGCCGAGCGCATTTTCTATTCGGCGGCGACGGGCGTCGGCAATCCGATCGTCTACGTCGGCTCGAAGACCGGGCGCGACGGCATTCACGGGGCGACGATGGCGAGCGCCGACTTCGCCGAGGACGCCGAGGCAAAGCGCCCGACCGTGCAGGTTGGCGACCCCTTCACCGAAAAGCTGCTGATCGAGGCCTGCCTCGAGCTGATGGCGACCGACGCGATCGTCGCGATCCAGGACATGGGTGCGGCGGGCCTCACCTCGTCCTCCGTCGAGATGGCGACCAACGGCAAGGCGGGCATCCGCCTCGTGATGGACAACGTCCCCTGCCGCGAAGAGGGCATGACGCCCTATGAAATGATGCTGTCCGAATCGCAGGAACGGATGCTCATGGTCCTCAAGCCCGGACGCGAGGCCGAGGCCGAGGCGATATTCCGCAAGTGGGAGCTCGATTTCGCGGTGATCGGCGAAGTGACCGATACCGGCCACATGGTGCTCGAATGGCAGGACGAGGTGGTCGCCGACATCCCGCTCGGTCCGCTCGCCGCAGACGCACCGCTCTACGACCGGCCCGCCATGAGCCGCGAGCAGTACAAGGCCTGGGCCGCGGTTGCCCCTCTCGGCGACGTGCCCGAAAGCGCGGATATAGGCGCCGATCTCGTCAAGCTGATGGGCTCACCCGACCTCGCGTCGCGACGGTGGATCTGGGAGCAATACGACAGCCAGGTCGGTGCCGACACGCTCCAGCTTTCGGGCGGCGACGCCGCCGTCGTGCGCGTTCACGGCACCCGCAAGGCACTGGCGATGACCACCGACTGCACGCCGCGCTATTGTTACGCCGACCCTTACGAAGGCGGCAAGCAGGCGATTGCAGAGGCTTATCGCAACCTGTCCGCCGTCGGTGCGAAGCCGCTTGCGGTCACCAACTGCCTCAACTTCGCCAATCCCCAGCGGCCCGAGATCATGGCGCAGCTTACCGGTTGCCTCGAGGGTATGGGCGATGCGTGCCGCGCACTCGATTTCCCGATCGTGAGCGGCAACGTCTCTCTCTACAACGAAAGCAAGGCGACAGGCGGTGGCAGCGCGATCCTGCCGACCCCGGCGATCGGCGGCGTTGGCCTGATCGACGACTACGCGCAGATGGCGACCATCGCGTTCAAGGACGTCGCGCAGAAGATCCTCCTGATCGGCGCCGACCCGCGCGCCGCTCCCGAGATCGGCCAGTCGAAGTGGCTCGAGGTTTGCGCCGGAAAGTCCGCGGGCAAGCCGCCCAGGGTCGATCTGGCGGCAGAGCGTCGGAACGGTGAATTCGTTCGCCAATTGATCGGCGAAGGCCTGGTCACCTCGGTGCACGACGTGTCGGACGGCGGTATTCTCGTCGCGATTGCGGAGATGGCGCTGGCCGGCGGAATTGGTGCGCAGTTGCAAACCGGCGCCTTCGAGGACTACGTCGACAGCGAGAAAGTGCGTCACGCCTGGTCGCTCTTCGCCGAGAACCAGGGCCGCTACCTCGTCACCGAACCGCTCGATTCGAGTGTTATCGAACGCATGGCCAAGGAGGCGGGTGTCGGTTGCTGCTTCATCGGCTGGACTGGCGGCGACACGATCCGCATAGGGTCCGATGTCGACAGTACAACAGCCGAAGTATCGCTCGCGGATTTGCGCGAGGCGAGCGACAGCTTCTTTCGCGACTGGATGGAAAGCTGATCGGAGCGCCCTTTTCCGCGCTGACCGAAATCGCCGATCAGTAACGAGAGGCGGGTGCTCGGCGGCTAGGCGGCCAACGCCTCTTCCTGCACCTGCTTGCCGAGGAGATCGTAGGGGTCGATTCCTTCATCTCGCCACACTTCGTGGCATTTCTTGTACCACTTGGCAGGGGCGATGCCGAATTGCCGGCGCGCCTCGGCGAGATCCATCGCCAGGAGCTCGCGAATCGATATATGCACCAGCGCGGGGCACGCCTTGCCGAGGCGGTGCGCCTCGCGGACGGCCCTGAAAACGGGTGCCTTGGACTTGACCTGCTTGGTGATGTTGAATGCCCCGGCATATCCCAGCAGAAGGTGACCCGGCGCCGGTTGCTGGCCGTGCGTGAACAGAAGCACGCACTGTTCGCCCAGCGCGTCCCGGCCATAGCCGGTGAGCACGTGCATTAGATCGTGCGTGTCGCGCTGGCGAAAACCGTACCACTGGATGAGGTCGTCGTACTTCGGCCTTCCAGTCTTTTCCGATTCGGCGACGAGCCCGGCTGCCGACAGGCCTTCGCTCTCCATGAAGTCGCAGTATGCCTGGCCGACGCTGCCCGCCGGCAACTTCCGCAAACTGGCATGGTCGTCGAGGATCGGCGGCAGAAACGGCTCCGCAGCGCGAAGCGCTTGACCCTGCTCGCTCAACGTCAGCGCTCGGGCGCGCGGCAGGAAATCCTTCGAAGGCAGTGCCTCGTAGATTTCGAACACCAGCGCGGTGTTTTCCTTGTCCTTGATCAGCTCGCGAAACTTGGAAATCGCCTTGCCGACATCGCGCCTCGGCTGCGGGCGCGCGGGGTCGCGAAACACCGTGCCGTCGGCGGCACAGGCGAGATTGGGATCGGCGGTCGGAACGGGTTGCGGGGCGGTCATGGGGCGCCTTCTACTGACAGAGATGTCAATATAGCGTTTCGATCCGCAACTGGAAAGGGTGGATTACGCCGAGACCCATTCATCGCGCGGGATGCCGAAAAGCGACAGAATCGAGGTGAGGTCGCCGCGGTCGATCCATCCGTCCGCCGCTGCGCGTGCCTTGGGCTTTCCACGGTAAGCCATGCCCCAGGTCGCCGATTCGATCATCGGGATGTCGTTCGCCCCGTCGCCAGTGGCGAGCGTCGGCACATCGTCGCCCAGCGCCGCTCCTTCTTCGAGGAGGACACGCTTCTTGACCGAGCTGTCGACGATCCCGCCCGCAAGACTGCCGGTGAGCTTTCCGTCAGCGACAGCCAGCCGGTTGCCGACGACCTGATCGAACCCGAGCTGCTCGGCCACCGGATCGGCAAAATGATGGAATCCTCCGGTAACGAGCACTGTATGGCAGCCCCTTGCCTTGAGCGTCGCCACGAGCGTCCTCGCGCCCGGCATTGGGCGGATGCGATCCGAAAGGCAGGTCGCAATCGTTTCCTCTGGCATCCCCGCGAGCAGTCCCACACGTTCATTGAGGGCACTCTCGAAGTCGAGCTCGCCCTGCATTGCGCGCTCGGTGATCGCGGAGACCTCGTCCTTGAGGCCGGCGAAATCGGCCAGCTCGTCGATGCATTCCTGCCCGATCATCGTCGAATCCATGTCGGAGACGAACAGCTTGGGCACCTGGATCTCCCTCCCCGACACGAGCAGGTCCGATGGCGCGAAGTATTCGTCGAGGACGCGGCGCAGCGTGACCGGTTCGCCTTCGGGCAGCATGATCTGGAGCACGTCACCGCAGAAATCGAGCATCACCGCGGCCGCGACGCGCATCCCTTCGCTCTCGAGTGCGGCGGTGGCGGCGTCGAGCCGCGTTTCAAGGCCAAGCGGGTCTGCTATCAGCCGCGCGATGAGCACAGGAAATTCTCCGGACAACGGTGGCGATAAGCCGAAGCTGGCGCTCATCGCAGGGCCGACCGCGAGCGGCAAGAGTGATCTGGCGGTGCGCCTGGCGCTCGCGCATGGCAATGCGGTCGTGATCAACGCCGACAGCGCGCAGGTCTACGCCGACCTGCGGGTTCTCAGTGCGCGACCCACCGAAGAAGAGATGCGCGGCGTTCCGCACCGACTGTTCGGTGCCTGGGACGGGGCGACGGCGTGCTCAGCGGCGGATTGGGCGACCGCCGCGCGTGCCGAAATCGCTGCGGCGCACGCGAGAGACGCCCTCCCGATCCTCGTCGGGGGGACGGGTCTCTACATCCGCACTCTGCTCGACGGAATCGCACCCGTGCCGCCGATCGATCCGGCGATCCGCGAAGCGGTGCGCTCCATGCCGGTCGCCGAGGCCCACGCAGCCTTGTCGCGCGAGGATCCCGATCGTGCGGCCGCCCTCGCCCCCGCCGACGTGACACGGGTAGCCCGCGCGCTCGAGGTGGTGCGATCGACAGGGCAGCCGCTGGCGCATTGGCAGGCGAGGAGCGCGGGTGGTATCGGCGACAGCGTCGATCTTTCGCCGTTGATCCTCGAAGCGGACCGAGCATGGCTCGCCCAGCGATGCGACCGCAGGTTCGTAACGATGGCCGACTGCGGTGCGCGCGAGGAAGTGGCGGCGCTCCTCGCCCGGCATCTGGACCCTGCGCTTCCCGTGATGCGCGCGATCGGGGTCCGCGAGATAGCCGCGTGGCTCGAAGGTGAACTGGAACGTGAGGGAGCGATCGCTGCCGGGCAACTGGCAACCCGTCAATATGCCAAGCGACAGGTGACATGGTTCCGCCATCAGTCACCGAAAGCATGGAAGCGTGTCAGTCCGGAAGACATCCTCTCGACGGGTCTGATTGAAACTTTATTCCCTGATTTGGCCTTGACATGATATTTTCGGTCTCATAGGCCCCGGCTCTCGTGAGAAATCGACCCGGCGTGCAGTCCCCACGCCGGGTCGCTTTTATCTGGGGCCGCGCCTATGGCGGCCTGCGACATAAGGAATTGCATCGTGGCCGAGTTCAGCGGCGCCCAGATCCTGATCGAATGCCTCGTGCGGCAGGGAGTTCGAATTCGTCTTCGGCTATCCCGGTGGCGCGGTCTTGCCGATCTACGACGAGCTGTTCGCCGACGATCGCGTACGCCACATCCTCGTCCGGCACGAAGCCGGGGCGGCGCACGCGGCCGAAGGGTACGCTCGCTCGACAGGCAAGCCGGGGGTCGTGCTCGTCACCAGCGGCCCCGGCGCTACGAACGCAGTAACCGGAATCGCCGACGCCTACATGGACTCGATCCCGATGGTGGTGATCACGGGACAGGTTGCCACCGGCCTGATCGGGACCGACGCCTTCCAGGAGGCCGACACGATCGGCATCACCCGCCATTGCACCAAGCACAACTACCTCGTGAAGGACCCTGCCCGGCTGCAGGCAACGATCGAGGAAGCGTTCCGCATCGCCACCACAGGCCGTCCCGGTCCGGTGCTGATCGACATTCCCAAGGATGTGCAGGTCGCCCTCGCCGGCATGGACGCACAGGACGACGCGCCGCTGCCTTCGGCTCGATACTCCCCGCCCTCGACCGGGGCGCTGGAAGACGTGATCGACGCGGTCGCGATGATCGCTTCTGCCGAGTGTCCGGTGCTCTACACCGGCGGCGGGGTAATCAACGCTGGCCCCCGTGCGTCGGCATTGCTGCGCGAGTTTCAGGACCTCACCGGTGCACCCGTCACCAGCACGCTGATGGGTCTCGGCGCGTTTCCCGCCGACCATCCCGACTGGCTCGGGATGCTGGGAATGCACGGCACTTACGAAGCCAACATGGCGATGAACAAGTGCGACGTCATGGTCTGTATCGGCGCGCGGTTCGACGACCGGGTGACTGGAAAACTCGACTCGTTCAGTCCGGGGTCGAAGAAAATCCACATCGATATCGACCGGGCGAGCATCAACAAGATCGTGCCGGTCGAGATAGGGATCGTCGGCGATTGCGCCGCTGTGCTCGAACAGTTGGTAACCGCGTGGGGTGACCGGAAGGGGAAGGACCTCGGCGAATGGAAGGCGCGGATCGCCGGTTGGCGCGCGCGCGAAAGCCTCGCCTACCCGCCGTCGAAGAACGAGATCATGCCGCAAAACGCGGTCGAGCGCCTGTTCGCCCTTACTCGCGCGCACGATCCGATCATCACCACAGAGGTCGGCCAGCACCAGATGTGGGCAGCGCAGTACTTCGGCTTCTTCGGTCCGAACAAATGGCTGACCAGCGGAGGCCTCGGCACGATGGGCTACGGCCTGCCCGCCGCGATCGGCGCGCAGCTCGGCAATCCCGACAGCCTCGTCATCGACATCGCGGGCGAAGCTTCGATCCAGATGAACATCCAGGAACTCGGCACCGCGAGCCAGTACCGCCTGCCGGTCAAGGTGTTCATCCTCAACAACGAGTACATGGGCATGGTTCGCCAGTGGCAGGAACTGACATACGAGAGCCGCTATTCGAACTCGTACAGCGACAGCCTGCCTGACTTCGTGAAGCTGGCCGAAGCCTATGGCTGGAAAGGCATCCGTATCGAGGACGCAGGCGGGCTCGACGACGGTATCGCGGCGATGCTGGCGCATGACGGCCCGGTGATCGTCGACTGCCGCGTGTCGAAGGAAGCCAACTGCTTCCCGATGATCCCGAGCGGCGCGGCCCACACCGAGATGCTGCTCTACGGCGACCTCGTCGCGGGCACGCTCGACGACGAAGCGAAGGCGCTGGTCTGATGCACATCAAGGAACAAAGCTCCGAGCGGCACGTGCTGGCGATCACCGTCGACAACGAGGCGGGTATCCTCGCCAAGATTGCCGGGCTGTTCACTGCGCGCGGCTACAACATCGACAGCCTGACCGTGGCCGACATCAGCACCGACCACGAGGTGAGCCGGATCACCATCGTCACCAACGGCCCGCCAGCGGTGATCGACCAGATTCACGCCCAGCTCGAGCGGCTCGTGCCCGTGCACAAGGTTGTCGATCTGACCGAGGAAGGCCCGCACGTCGAGCGCGAGTTGGCACTCGTCAAGGTCGCCGGAACCGGGGAGAAACGGGTCGAGGCGCTGCGCCTCGCCGATATCTTTCGTGCCAAGCCGGTCGACACGACGACCGAGAGCTTCATCTTCGAGATCACAGGCGCACCTGAAAAGATCGACAGCTTCGTCGGACTGATGCGCGAACTTGGCCTCGTGGACGTGGGCCGCACCGGGATTGTCGGGATGATGCGCGGCGCCGAGGGAGCCTAAGACCAGCTTCACCCGGCCCAAACGATTTGCCCTTTCCGTCATCGGCAGGGGCGCTAACGCCACCCAACTCGCCAAGGATGGGGAATACACGTGAAAGTCTATTACGACGTCGACGCCGACCTGAACCTGATCACCGACAAGAAGATCGCGATCGTGGGATACGGCAGCCAGGGCCACGCCCATGCCCAGAACCTGCGCGATAGCGGTGTAAAGGAGGTCGCCATCGCGCTGCGCGAAGGCTCGGCCACGGCACGCAAGGCGGAAGGCGCTGGCTTCAAGGTCTTGTCCAATGCCGAGGCGGCCAAGTGGGCCGACATCGTCATGATCCTCGCCCCCGACGAGCACCAGGCGGCGATCTGGAACGACGACCTTGCCGGCAATATGAAGCCCGGCAGCGCCCTCGCCTTTGCGCACGGGCTCAATGTGCACTTCGGTCTGATCGAGGCGCCCGAAGACATCGACGTGATCATGATTGCACCCAAGGGCCCGGGCCATACGGTGCGTAGCGAATACCAGAAGGGTGGTGGCGTGCCGTGCCTGATCGCGATCGACCAGGACGCGACCGGCAACGCGCACGACATTGCCCTTGCCTATGCGAGCGGCGTGGGTGGTGGCCGCTCTGGCATCATCGAGACGAACTTCCGCGAGGAATGCGAAACCGATCTGTTCGGCGAGCAGGTAGTCCTGTGCGGCGGCATCACCCATCTTGATCCAGGCCGGGTTCGAGACGCTGGTCGAGGCCGGCTACGCGCCCGAGATGGCTTACTTCGAGTGCCTGCATGAGACCAAGCTGATCGTCGACCTGCTCTATGAAGGCGGGATCGCCAACATGCGCTATTCGATCAGCAACACCGCCGAGTACGGCGACATCAAGACCGGCCCGCGCATCATCACGGATGAGACCAAGGCCGAAATGAAGCGCGTGCTTGCCGACATCCAATCGGGGAGGTTCGTGAAGGACTTTGTACTCGACAACCGCGCCGGCCAGCCTGAACTCAAGGCGAGCCGCAAGGCTGCCGCCGCTCACCCGATCGAGCAGGTCGGGGCCAAGCTGCGCGCGATGATGCCGTGGATCGGCAAGAACAAGCTGGTCGACAAGGCGGTCAACTGAGCCGGGAAACCGCGGCGCAGGTGGCGGGTTGATACCACGAACAGGAGGACATCATGCCCGCTACCCGCCCCGCTTTCGCGCTTGTCACCGCCGCTGCAATGACCTTGTCGGCCTGCGCCACTGTTCCCGCTGAAGAGGGCGGGACGTGTCATGCCGAGCGCGTGAACCCGTGGATCGGCCACGTCGCTACGCCCGATACCCGCGCGGATATAGCCAAGGCGACCGGTGCCGAGACGATCCGCTGGATCTATCCCGACAGCGTGGTGACGATGGATTATCGCTCCGACCGGCTGAACGTGACGATGGACAAGGGCACAGACGTCATCCGGTCGGCCAAATGCGGCTGACCGGTTGCAATTGAAACATTTGCCCCCTGCGCCGACTTCGCGCATGGCAAGTGCATGACGCACGACGCGAACCTGCTGCTTCGACTTATCCGCCCTTGGGCGTGACCGGCTGCGTGGCCTGACGGGCGCGCGCCGCGCCCCCAAGGGAAAGGCCACCGAAAGCAGCAACCAGCGTCAGTCGAGTTCTCACAATGTCCATGCTCAGCAATCCCGGCGTCAAGTACAGCCCATTCCCGCAGGTGCCTCTGCCCGACCGGCAGTGGCCGACCCGTACGATCACTGCCCCGCCCCGGTGGCTGTCGACCGACCTGCGCGACGGCAACCAGGCGATCGTCGACCCGATGGACGCGGTAAAGAAGAACCGCTTCTTCGACTTGCTGGTCGAGATCGGGGTGAAGGAGATCGAGGTCGGCTTCCCCAGCGCCGGGGCGACCGAGTTCGACTTTATCCAGGGTCTCGTGCGATCGGGCCGAATTCCCGACGACGTCACCGTGCAGGTCCTTACCCAAAGTCGCGAGGACCTGATCCGCACCAGCTTCGCCAGCCTGGAGGGCGCGCGGTCGGCGATCGTCCACCTATACAACGCGGTCAGCCCCGCATGGCGAGACATCGTGTTCCGCATGAGCAAGGACGAGGTGCGGGGGATTGCGGTCGCGGGCGCGAAAGTGCTGCGCGACGAAGCGGCCAGACGCCCAGGCACCGATTGGCAGTTCGAATACTCGCCGGAAACCTTCTCGACCGCCGAACTCGATTTCAGCATCGAAGTTTGCGAGGCGGTGATGGAGGTGCTGCGGCCCACCCCCGACCGCCCGATCATCCTCAACCTGCCCGCCACCGTCGAGGCAGCAACGCCCAATATCTACGCCGATCAGATCGAGTATTTCTGCCGCAACCTCGCCAACCGCGACGCGGCGGTGATCAGCCTGCATACCCACAACGACCGCGGAACCGGCGTCGCGGCGGCGGAACTCGGCCTGATGGCGGGAGCCGACCGGGTCGAAGGCTGCCTGTTCGGCAACGGCGAGCGCACAGGCAATTGCTGCCTCGTGACAGTCGCTCTGAACATGTACACCCAAGGCATTGATCCCGGACTGGATTTTTCCGACATCGACCGGATCATCGAAACCGTCGAGTACTGCAACCAGATCCCCGTTCACCAGCGTCATCCCTATGGCGGTGAACTGGTCTTCACCGCATTCTCGGGCAGCCACCAGGATGCAATCAAGAAGGGCTTCGAAGCGCACGAGCGGCAAAACGACGAGCGCTGGCGCGTACCCTACCTGCCGATCGACCCGGCAGACCTCGGCCGCAGTTACGAAGCGGTGATCCGCGTCAACTCGCAATCCGGCAAGGGCGGCTTCGCCTGGGTGCTCGAGCAGGACCAGGGTCTCAAGCTGCCCAAGGCGATGCAGGCCGACTTTTCGAAGGCAGTGCAGCGAATGGCTGACGAACTCGGCCGCGAACTCAACGCCGCCGACATCTGGCAGGCATTCCGCGAGACCTATCACGTGCAGATCGAAGGCGAGCACTTCCAACTCGTTGGATACGAGGAAAACCGCGCCGCCGACGGCACGCGGATATTCGCGGGGACGATCGAGGTTGCCGGCCAGGCTCAATCGGTCAGCGGTCGCGGCAACGGGTTGATCTCGTCCGTGGTGGCGACCCTCGAGGATGCCTTTGGGCTCGAGCTCGAGGTTTGCGACTACTCGGAGCACGCCCTCTCCACCGGCTCCGACGCCCGAGCGGCTGCCTATGTCCAGTGCGCGCTTCCGGGAGGTGAGAAAGTCTGGGGCTGCGGCATCGACGAAGACATCGCCACGGCGAGCGTCCGGGCGATCCTCAGTGCGGCCAACTCTGCGGTTGCGGATTGACCGGGATGGGGTGGGAAGCGGACGCTTACCCGCTGTCGGAACAGATGCTTCCTGAGCGACCGTCGCCGCCTCAAGGATGCATCGGAGCCAAGTGCGGCTCTTCGGTCGCTAACCAGAGCGGCATGTGTACTTGTGGCCATTGGCGCAGCGGTCGACCTGGCGTACGAACTGTCTTCGAACGCTGCGTCGCTTGCTGTTCGCAGAATATTCACGCCATTGCAGCCCGCGACGCATCGAGCGCCTCAGCGGATCTCGATCGCCGGTCGCGATGTAGAACGCTCATGGCCAAAGGCTTCAGCGCGAGGCAATTGGCAGAACGCTCGGTCACGATGCGCTGCATAAGCGCATAGCGCCCGCTTGAATAGCAAGGCTGGAGATGCAGTCGCCTTGTCGAGTTTTGCGGCAGCGAGATCTGCGCAAGTGCTCAACCGTAATAGCGCTATACCGAGCGCCTTCCATGGACGACGGAATGCCGACGAATTGCCACTGTAGGCCAGCGATTAGTCATCGAGCGGCATGTACAGCAATCGAATGTCCGCAATGGGGTCGTCTGCGGACATTCCGCTCTTACTACCGCAACCTGCCCGACCAAACTCCGACGACGACCGCAACTTAGATCTGCCAGCCCCCGCGAATTGCGCCTGACACTTCTCCCCGCTTTCCTCCCTTCGGACTGTGTGACAAGTGGGACATGCCCTCGGCAAGCGAGACCCAGCGGGAGAATGTCACGTGACCGAATCGATTATCGACCCCGATCTGCCGATTATCGACCCGCATCATCATTTGTGGGACCTGCGCCCGCTGATGGGGGCCTTTCCGGAACCGCGGCACGATTTCCTCGAAGCGCTGGTGGGCGCGCCGTATTACACCTTTGACGAACTGCAGGCCGACACGCAGTCGGGTCACAATGTGATCGCCACTGTCTTCATGGAATGCGGCGCGTTCTATGATGCCTCCCGGGGCGACGAACTCAAGACGGTCGGTGAAGTCGAATTCGTCAATGGCGTCGCCGCGCAAGGCGCGAGCGGGCTCTACGGCGACTACCGCCCCTGCGCGGCGATCGTCGGGCATGCCGACCTCACCCTTGGCGCCGGCGCCGGAGTAGTGCTCGATGCGCTTGCCAACGCGCAGCGCACGGTTCGTCGGTATCCGCCACGCGGGCGCATGGGATGCGGATGCCGACGTCCTCGGCCCGCCGTTCCACCATCCCGAAGGGCTCTATCGCGACGCGGCCTTCCGTGAAGGCTTTGCCGAGCTCGGCAAGCGCGGGCTCACGTTCGACGCCTGGGTGGTCGAGCCGCAACTGGGCGACGTGATCGATCTCGCGCGCGCCTTCCCCGATCAGCCGATCGTGCTCGACCACTGCGGGACGCCGCTTGGCATCGCAAGCTACCGAGGCAAGCTCCACGAGCGCTTCGACACGTGGCGGAGAAACATCCGCACGCTTGCCGAGTGCGAGAACGTGTCCGTCAAACTCGGGGGCCTGGCGATGGCGTTCTGCCAGCTTCCCGACCGCGGACCGTCGCCCGGCATCGGATCGGAGGATCTCGCGGCGATGTGGCGCCCCTACATCGAGACCTGCATCGAGGCGTTCGGGCCGCAGCGCGCCATGTTCGAGAGCAATTACCCGGTCGACCGCTGGGGCGCGAGCTACGCGGAACTGTGGAACGCCTTCAAGCGGCTGACGAGCGGTGCCTCGGCGGAAGAGAAGCGCGCGCTGTTCGCAGGAACCGCCGCGCGGGTTTACGGCCTCGAGCACCTGCTCCCCGCGTGACGCTCGACAGTCGGCGATCTCCCGGTTAACCCGGTTGCAAAGCAAAACCGGAGTAGTTGATGCCGACCACACTGCCCGCCCCGTTCGATCGCCTGCGGCTGCCCGTCATCGGCTCGCCGCTGTTCATCATCTCGGGCCCGGAACTGGTCATCGCCCAGTGCAAGGCGGGCATCGTCGGCGCATTTCCGGCGCTCAATGCGCGCCCGTCAGGCAAGCTCGACGAGTGGCTGCATCAGATCACCGAGGAGCTGTCGGCGCACAATCGGGACAATCCCGACCGGCCGGCCGCGCCCTTTGCGGTAAACCAGATCGTCCACAAGTCGAACAACCGGCTCGACGAGGACATGGCTGTCTGCGCGAAGTGGGCGGTGCCGATGGTGATCACCTCGCTGGGCGCGCGCGAGGATGTATTCGCGGCGGTCAAGGGCTGGGGCGGCATCACGATGCACGACGTGATCAATGACCGCTTCGCCCACAAGGCCATCGAAAAGGGCGCGACCGGGCTAATCCCCGTCGCCGCCGGGGCCGGAGGGCACGCAGGTACGCTGTCGCCCTTTGCGATGATGCAGGAAATCCGGACGTGGTTCGACGGGCCCGTGGCGCTTTCGGGCGCGATCGCGCACGGGCGATCGATTCTCGCGGCGCAGGCGATGGGAGCGGACTTCGCCTATATCGGCAGCGCCCTGGATCGCGACGAAGGAGGCCAACGCCGACCAGCGCTACAAGGACGCGATCGTCGCCGCTCGCGCCGACGGGATCGTTTATTCGAACCTCTTCACCGGGGTCCACGGCAACTACCTGCGCTCGTCGATCGAGGCGTCCGGAATGGATCCGGACAACCTGCCCGAAAGCGACCCGTCGACGATGAACTTCGGCAGCGGCGGCAATACCGAGGCGAAGGCGTGGAAGGATATCTGGGGTTCTGGCCAGGGCGTCGGCATGGTCGAGGCGGTGGAAACGGTCGCCGAGCGGGTCGACGCGCTCGCCGCGCAGTACCAGGCGGCAAAGGAGGAACTGGCCGCCAAGGCGCTGTAAGTGGCGGGTGCGGATCGTCCAGCCTGCCTGTAATCCCCAAGCTCTTTCGATCCGCTGCTGTCAGAACATCCCGGCAGTGAGCCCTTCGGCCAAGGCTTCGCCGATTTCGCGACATCGGTCGAGTGCGTCTGCGGGTACCGTCTTCGGCGCGAGGATGGCCTCGGGTGTCTGGGCGCGGAGGTTGACGATCAGCGGCTCCGCCACGCGGCGCAGGCGCCATCCGGTGGCGATGCGGTCGATTTGCCGCTGGGCGCCCTCCCCGTCCGAGCCCGCGGCGATCAGCGTTGCATAGGCCCGCCCCTCGATCCGGCCGAGTACCGGGTAGTAGCACCGGTCGAACATCTCCTTCATCAGCCCGCTCATCGTGGCGAGGTTCTCGGGACAGACGAACAGATAGCCCTTGGCCGACAGGAGATCGCCCGGCTCAACTGCGTCGCAGCGTAGCATCCGCGCACGACCCTGCGCGCCTTCGAACGCCGCGTGCGCCATCGCTTCGGACGCGCCGGTCCGGCTGTGCCAGGCGATGAGCAGCGGGGTGTCCATGGCCGTAAAGCATCGGTTCCCGCTGTCGATTGTCAATCGCCGCTGGGTATGCGCGGGGACTACGGTGCGTTAGATCGAGCAGGATGGCTTCCCGTTCGCTCAGTTCCGTATTCGGCGTCGACCGATCGCTGTCCGGCAAGGCGTGGCGCTGGCGCGGCGGCAATATGGACGTCGGCGAACTCGACAACGAGAGCGATGCGCCCGGTGCGCTCGACGATGTGGTGACCCAGCTCCTGCTCTCGCGCGGGGTACCGCGCGACGACCTCGAGCGCCACCGCACGCCGACATTGCGCGCCTTCCTGCCCGATCCGTCGCATTTCCGCGACATGGACATCGCCGCCGAACGGCTCGCGCAGGCGGTGATGACCGGCGAGACGGTGACGATTTACGGCGATTACGACGTCGACGGCGCGACCAGTGCGGCACTGCTCATTCGCCTGCTCCGTCAACTCGGGCACGAAGCGCGCTATTACATTCCCGACCGTTTGCTCGAAGGATACGGCCCCAGCGGTGAGGCACTCGTCCGTCTCGGCGAGGAGGGATCCAGCCTGGTGGTCACCGTCGATTGCGGCGCGATGGCGCACGAGGCTTTGGCCCAGGCCCACGCGGCGGGGATCGACGTGGTCGTGGTCGATCACCACAAGTGCGCGGAGGAAAATCCCGTCGCCGTCGCGCTGGTCAATCCGAATCGCCTCGACGAGAGCGACGAGGGCGCGGAGCACGGCCACCTCGCCGCGGTTGGAGTGGCATTCCTCCTCGGCGTAGCGCTCGTACGCACGCTGCGGACGCGAGGCTATTTCGCCGATGGTCGCAAGGAGCCCGACTTGATGGGCCTGCTCGATCTCGTCGCGCTCGGCACGGTGGCCGACGTAGCGCAGGTGCGCGGGCTGAACCGCGCGTTCGTCGCACAAGGTCTCAAGGTCATGGCGCGCCGCGCGAACACCGGGATGGCCGCGCTGATCGATGCGAGCCGCCTCAAGCGCAGCCCGCAGTGCAGCGACCTGGGCTTCGCGCTCGGGCCGCGAATCAACGCCGGTGGGCGGGTGGGCGAATCGACGCTCGGCGTGCGCCTGCTGACGACCGAGGACCCCGGCGAAGCCGCGGACATTGCAGCGCAACTGTCGGCTCTGAACGAGGAGCGCCGAGCGATCGAGGCCGAAGTCCAGCAAGCGGCCGAAGCGATGCTCGAAGGCCAGCACAACCGCGCGGTCCACGTGCTCGCCGGTCGCGGGTGGCATCCCGGAGTGATCGGCATCGTCGCCGGGCGCATCAAGGAAAAGACCGGAAAGCCTGCGCTCGTGATCGCGCTCGATGGCGAGACCGGCAAGGGCTCGGCGCGATCGATCGCGGGGGTCGACCTCGGCGCCGCCATCATGGCCGCGCGTGAGCACGGCCTTCTGCTGGCGGGCGGAGGGCACGCAATGGCGGCCGGCCTTAGCGTGGAGGGCGGCAAGATCGGCGCACTCGCCGACTGGCTCGACGAGCGGCTCGGGGCGGCAATCGCCCGGGCCAAGGAAGGCGAATCGATGGCGCTCGACCTGGCGCTCGCCCCTGGCGGGCTGACGCCCTCGCTGGTCGAGGCTCTCGACGCGGCAGGCCCATTCGGGATGGGATGGCCCGGCCCGCGCGTCGCGGTAGGGCCGGTGCGCCTCGTCAAGGTCGACGTTGTCGGGACCGACCACGTTCGCGCAATCGCCGCGGGAGGCGACGGCAAGAGTTTCAAGACGATCGCCTTCCGCGCGGCGGAAACCCCACTGGGTCAGGCACTGCTCCACGGATCCCGCGGACGCTCGCTTTGGCTCGCCGGGCGGGTCAAGATCGACGATTGGGGCGACCGGCCCCAAGCGGAACTCCAGCTCGACGATGCTGCCTGGGCCGATTGACAGCCGAAGGGCAAGCGCCGGGGTTGACCGCCCGCCCCCTCGCCCGTAATGGCCCGCCACGCTTTCCGGAGCGGCCCCTTCGTCTAGCGGTTAGGACGCGGCCCTTTCACGGCTGAAACACGGGTTCGATTCCCGTAGGGGTCACCACCGGTGACGTGTCATTCGCAAGGATGGCCCCTTCGTCTAGCGGTCAGGACGCGGCCCTCTCACGGCTGAAACACGGGTTCGATTCCCGTAGGGGTCACCAGCCTTCCTCCAAATGTGACGGTGCGCGTACAGGCTGGCGCTCGGCTCTCCCCGACGCTAGGGCCGCGCCCGATGGATGAACGCCGTCCCCTGCCCTGGCTCGGCCTCGCGCTGGCGGTGATCGGCGCAGGCGGGCTGTTGCTGTTCGGCGAGCAGCCGTTCGTGGCGCTGGCCGTGCTGATCCTCTGGGGTTGTTCGCTGTGGCTCTCGATAGCCGAGCCGCCGCCGGTCGCGCCCCAGAACGCAAACGGCGCGTTCAGCCGTGATACGATGGGCGAGTTGATCGAGCATTCGGGAACCCCGCTGATGCTTGTCGAGAAGGGGCGCGTAGCGATCGCCAACCAGGCCGCCCGCGAAGTCCTGGGCGCGCACATCATCGGACAGGACGTGCGTGTCGCGCTACGCCATCCAGAGGCGATCGCCCTCGCTAACCGCGACCGACCGGCAACCGCCGTGGTCAAGGGACTTGCCCGAAGGCACGACATCTGGCGCGTGAGCCGACAGCCGCTCGGTGAAGGCGCTGCCGTGATCGAAATGATCAACCGCACCGCGGAGGCGGACATCAGCCGGTCCCACACCGATTTCGTCGCCAACGCGAGCCACGAGCTGCGTACGCCTCTTGCCTCGATCATCGGCTACGCCGAGACCCTCGCCGAGGAAAACGGCAACGGCGATCCGGCGATGCGCGAGAAGTTCCTTGGCACGATCCTGCGCGAATCGCGGCGGCTCAAGGGACTGGTGGACGACCTCATGTCGCTGTCGCGAATCGAAGCCGAGAAACACGAGCAGCCGGCCGAACCGATCGATCTGAAGCCACTGGTTGAGCGATCCGCCCGCGATGCCGCGGGTGCCGAGCGGATCAATCGTCTCGAACTCGACCTTGCTTCCAGCCTCGAAGTGCGCGGCGACCACCAGCAGCTCGAGCAACTGGTCCGCAACCTGGTGGACAACGCGCTCAAGTACGGTGCCGAGGACAAGCCGGTCACCGTGACGCTCGATCGCGGACCGGGCGACGTCGCCCGCCTAACCGTAACCGACCGCGGCGACGGCATCGCGCCCGAGCACTTGCCGCACCTGACCCGCCGCTTTTACCGCACCGACCCCGGCCGCAGCCGAGCCTCCGGCGGGACCGGACTCGGTCTCGCGATCGTCAAGCATATCGTGGAACGCCACCGCGGACGCCTCGACATCGAAAGCGAGGTCGGTAAGGGGACCAGCGTCCTCGTGCGCATTCCGTTGAACATGGAAGGCGCGCAGGACTTGTCATGAAGCTGTCATGCAAACTACGCATCGGCGCAGCAAACTGACCCTCAAAACGCGAGATACCCCTACTCACTCATGTCGCTCTCCCTGCTTCTTCTCCTTGCGATAGGCCTGGCGCTTGCTGGCTGGCTAGCCGGCCGTGCGCGCGCGTGGAGCTTTCGCAAGGCGACCGGCGGGGCCCGGCTTGCTGCGCTGCCGAGCTATCACGGGTGGTACGTGGCGCTGTGGATCGCAGTCCCGTTGCTTGTTTTCACCGCCCTGTGGAGCTCGCTCGCGCCCGACCTTGTCCAGCAATCGGTTCTCGCAGATCCCTCGGCCGCGGGGCTCCCGGCCTTCGACTTCCAGCGCAACGCGATCCTCGCCCAGGCGCGCGCTGTGGCCACGGGTGCGGCCACGACGACGGCGCATCCCGACGCTGCGGCGCTGGTAGAACCTTACCGGGCGGCGATCGCCCGCTATCGCCTGATCGGCATCCTCGCCGCGCTCGCGATCGCGCTGGCAGCCGGCACTTTCGCATTCCTGCGCCTGCGGCCCCAATTCGCAGCGCGCACCAAGGTCGAGCGAATCGTACTGGCGGTCCTGCTGCTCGCGTCTCTCGTCGCGGTCCTCACGACGCTGGGTATCGTCGTCAGCCTCCTGTTCGAGACGATCCGCTTCTTCGGGATGATATCGCCGATCGATTTCCTGTTCGGCACGGTCTGGTCGCCCGACCCGATGGTTTCCGCCAGCTCGGCCGATCCAACCCGCTACGGCGCGATTCCCTTGTTCTGGGGGACGATTTTCATCGGTGCGATCATCGCCATGATCGTCGCCATTCCGCTCGGCTTGATGAGCGCGGTCTACCTGACCCAGTACGCGAAACCATCGTACCGCAAGTGGCTCAAGCCGGCGCTCGAGATACTCGCCGGCGTTCCCACCGTCGTCTACGGCTATTTCGCCGCGCTGACTGTCGCTCCTGCGATCCGCGACGTGGCGCAGGCTATCGGCATTGCGGGCGCGAGTTCGGAAAGCGCGCTCGCTGCCGGCCTCGTCATGGGGGTCATGATCATCCCGTTCGTATCCTCGATGGCCGACGACAGCATCGCCGCCGTGCCGCAAGCGATGCGCGACGGCAGCCTGGCGATGGGCGCGACCAAGTCCGAGACGATCCGCCGCGTGCTGGTGCCCGCCGCGTTGCCGGGCATAGTTGCCGGCGTCATGCTCGCGGTCAGCCGCGCGATCGGCGAGACGATGATCGTCGTCATGGCTGCCTCGACCGCGGCCAATCTTAGCGCCAACCCGCTTGACGCGATGACAACGGTGACGGTGCAGATCGTCGCCATGCTGACCGGCGAAGGTAGCTTCGACCATCCGGCAACGCTCAGCGCTTTCGCGCTGGGTTTCGTCCTTTTCCTCGTCACGCTGGCGCTGAATTTCATCGCCCTGCGCGTCGTCAAGCGGTTCCGCGAAGCGTATGAGTGAGCCAGCCGAAATGTTTCGGACCCCCACCCGCACGCCGGCGTTCGAGGCGCGGCTGAAGAAACGTTACGTATCGGAAAAGCGCTTCAAGGCCCTCGGTCTTGCGGCGATTCTCGTGTCGATCGCCGTCCTGCTCTTCCTGCTGACGACGATGCTGCTCAACGGGCTCGGCGGTTTCGAGCGTGCCGAGGTGAAGGTGCCGGTCGATTTCACGCAGGCCGGCCTGTCACTCGACCCCTCGCTTCGCGACCCGATCGAGGCCCAGCAAAGCCTCCAGGGCCAGGGCTTGCCACAAGTGATCGAGTTCTTCGCAGCCAAGGAACTGGGCGAGGACGGCGCGAACGAAGTGTCAGCCGACGCCTGGCGCGAGGTCGCCGCGCAGATCGCGGCCGATCCGGCGATGCTCCAACGGACGGAAGTCCTGTCGATTCCTGCCAGTTCGGACCTTGCATCTGGCCTGGCTGGCGAAGGCGACCCCGAAAGCCGTGCGCTCGCCACCCGTCTCGCCCGCGAAGACAAGCTCGACACCAGGCTTGACCTGGGCTTCCTCGCCCGTTCGGATGCTACCGACCCGCAGGCCGTCGGCATCTGGGGCGCGCTGAAAGGATCGATGCTGACGATGTTCGTCACGCTGATCCTCGCTTTCCCGATCGGCGTGCTCGCTGCGCTCTACCTCGAGGAATATGCGCCGAAGAACCGCTGGACCGACCTGATCGAAGTGTCGATCAACAACCTCGCGGCGGTCCCCTCGATTATCTTCGGCTTGCTGGGCCTTGCGGTATTCCTGTGGATTTTCCCCAACATGCGGTCTGCGCCGCTGATCGGCGGCATGACGCTGGCCCTGATGACGATGCCGGTGATCGTCATCGCCGGGCGCAACGCGATCAAGGCGGTGCCGCCCTCGATCCGCGACGGGGCGCTGGCGATCGGTGCATCGCCGGTGCAGGTCGTGTTCCACCACGTTCTGCCGCTTGCCCTGCCCGGCATCCTGACCGGCACGATCATCGGCATGGCCCGCGCGCTGGGCGAGACTGCGCCGCTGCTGATGATCGGCATGCGCGCCTTCGTCGCCACGCCGCCTTCGGGCTTCACCTCGCCCGCCACGGTACTGCCGGTGCAGATCTTCCTGTGGTCGGACGAGATCGACCGCGGGTTCGTGGAGCGCACCAGTGCGGCGATTATCGTGCTACTGCTGTTCCTGCTCGTGATGAACGGGCTCGCCATCTACCTGCGCAACAAATTCGAGAAGACCTGGTGACATTCGTCCATCCCAACCTGGAAGAGACCGACGCCAAGATGCGCGCTCGCGACGTGTCGGTGTACTACGGCGCGAAAAAGGCCATCGACGAGGTGTCGATCGACATTCCGTCGAAGTACGTCACCGCGTTCATCGGCCCATCGGGCTGCGGCAAGTCGACGTTCCTGCGCGCGCTCAACCGCATGAACGACACGATCCCCTCGGCCCGCGTCGAAGGCTGTATCGAACTTGATGGCGAGGACATCTACAAGTCGGGCATGGACGTCGTGCAGTTGCGCGCGCGGGTCGGCATGGTGTTCCAGAAACCAAACCCTTTCCCGAAGTCGATCTATGAAAACGTCGCCTACGGTCCGCGCATCCACGGCCTCGCCGAAGGCAAGAGCGAACTCGACGGGATCGTCGAGCGATCGCTCAAGCGCGCGGGACTTTGGACCGAGGTAAAAGACCGGCTCACCGACAGCGGCACCGCGCTGTCCGGTGGGCAGCAGCAGCGACTGTGCATCGCCCGCGCGATCGCGGTCGATCCCGAGGTGATCCTGATGGACGAACCTTGTTCCGCGCTCGATCCGATCGCCACCGCCAAGATCGAGGAACTGATCGACGAGCTGCGCGGCAACTACGCGATCGTGATCGTAACCCACTCGATGCAACAGGCCGCGCGCGTCAGCCAGCGCACGGCGTTCTTTCACCTTGGCAACATGGTAGAGTACGGTCGAACGTCCGACATATTCACCAACCCGCTGGAAGAGCGGACCAAGGACTACATCACGGGCCGCTACGGCTAGGACACGGATAGAGCATGGAACACACCGTCAAGGCCTTCGACGAAGACATCACCAAGCTGCGCGGCCTCATCGCGCAGATGGGGGGCATGGCCGAGGTCGCCGTCCAGAACGCGATGGACGCGCTGGTCAAGGGCGACGACGCGCTGGCCGAGAAGGTCATCGCCGACGACAAGAAGCTCGATGCGCTCGAGAGCGAGGTCGACAAGCTGGCGGTGCGCGTCATCGCGCTGCGCGCGCCGATGGCGGACGACCTGCGCGAAGTGATTGCCGCGCTCAAGATCGCCGGTGTCGTCGAGCGGATCGGCGATTATTCGAAGGCGATCGCGAAAGCTGCACGGCAGATCCAGGACCGCAAGAAGTTCGGACCCCTCACGCTCGTCCCGGCGATGGGTGAGATTGCCGCGGAGATGGTGCACGACGCGATGACCGCCTATGCCGCGCGCGACGCGGTGCTGGCGCGCGAAGTGATCATGACCGACGAGAAGGTCGACAACTTCTACGAATCGATCTTCCGCAACCTCGTCAGCCACATGGTCGAGAATCCCTCGACGATCAGCTCGGCCGCGCAGATGCTGTTCGTCGCCCGCAACCTCGAGCGGATCGGCGACCATGCGACCAACGTCGCCGAGATGGTCCACTTCGCGGCGACCGGCGCCTACCCCGTGGACTCCGATTTCTGATGGATTTGCGCATCTTCATGCGCCCGACAAACGGGCGTCGTGAAGGTGTAACAATTTGCGTGTCGAAAGGCGGTCGATGACTGCCGCCAAGCTTCTGCTCGTCGAAGACGACCCCGCGCTCGCCGAACTGCTCGAGTATCGCTTCTCGAACGAAGGCTACTCGGTTCGCGCCACGCCCGATGGGGACGAAGCGTTGCTGCTCGCCGCCGAAGATGCGCCCGATCTCATCATCCTCGACTGGATGATCGAGGGGACCAGCGGGATCGAGGTCTGCCGCCGGCTGCGCCGAGACAAGGCGACGGCGCACGTGCCGATCATCATGCTTACTGCTCGCGAGGGCGAGGACGACAAGATCCGCGGGCTCGAGACCGGCGCGGACGACTACCTGACCAAGCCGTTCTCACCGCGCGAACTGCTCGCCCGCGTCGCTGCCGTGCTACGCCGTATTCGTCCGGCCCTGGCGGGCGAAAGCATCACCGTCGGCGATCTTTCGCTCGACCCGGTCGCGCACCGGGTTTCGCGACGTGGTCAGCCGCTTCATCTCGGCCCGACCGAGTACCGGCTGCTCAGGTTCCTGATGGAGAGTCCGGGCCGGGTGTTCAGTCGCAGCCAGTTGCTCGATGGTGTCTGGGGCACGGAAAGCGAGATCGAACTGCGCACGGTCGACGTCCATATCCGCCGCCTGCGGCAGGCGATCGCCGTCGAGGGTGCGAAGGACCCGGTGCGTACCGTGCGTTCGGCAGGGTATTCGCTCGAGGCCTAGCGACACACCCCGCCCCACCCGCGTGCCTGCTGATCGAGGTGTAGGTGGTCGCGGTGAGCCGCGTTGTAATCGGGGCTCAGTACCGTTCCAAACGTACCACAGGCGCCGTTGCGGACGCGATGCAGGAAAGCGGCTTTCGCGCCGCCACCGCTCCAGTCCTTCAGTACCGAGATCCGGCGTCCGTCCTCCAGCACGAAAGCCGCGATATCGATTGCGTTCCCCGTCGCGTGCTCGCTCCAGCGCCCGGTTGCACGGCCGTAGAGTCGGCGGCAGCTGTAAGCGCCGAGGTGCTCGATCCGGTCGAGCGGTGAGCCGAGCGCGTCGCGGGCCGCGGGGCGAACGACGGTATCCACCCAGCGCCTCATTCCTGCGGCGACAGCGCAGGTCGTCGGCGGTGTATGGGGAGAGAGTGGGAAACTGGACAGCGTGACCCGGTCTTGCCGGGCGCATTGGCCCTCACCGGCCGCGGCGAGCGGGGTGAAGGCGACCGCGCTCCGCTCCAGCACTGCACGGCAGCTTCTTGCGTCGGTTCGCAAGTCGGCGAGCTTGCGCTGCGTCGCCCAGCCTTCCGGGTCGGAGAGGGTCAAGGGCGACCATGGATTCGCTTCCGGGTGCGCGTCGAGCCAGCCCTTGCCCGTGAGGCCCAATGCCGCAACGACCAGCGCCCCGAACGCGAGCCGGTCGAAACGCGAAAGATGCCCGCGGCGAATTCTGCGCAGGAGTTCGCTGAGTTTCATCGCAGCGCAAGGTCGATGAGCAGGCCGATGGCAATAGCGATCAGTGTCGCGCCAACGGCGATGTCAGCCCTGCGCCGCACGTCCGGCTTGGCCAGCGATGCGGCGACGCGGCGGCCCGCGCCGATGTAGAGCGCGCCCACCGCCAGATCGAGCACCATCGCCACGATCGCGAGAACCGCAATCTGCGGCACGACGGGCCCGCGCTGGTCTATGAACGGCGGGATCATTGCGACCATGTAGACGAGCGACTTGGGATTGCCGATGGCGACGAGAACGCCGTCGGTGAACGAGCGCCTGCCGCTCGCTTGCACGGCTTCTCCCGGTGCTGATTCTTGGCCTGCTTGGACGATGCCGCGAATGCCGAGCCACCCGAGGTAGAGCGATCCGCCGACCGCCAGGGCGAGGAATACGCGCGGCCAGGCGGCTGCCAGCGTCCCCAGCCCCAATGCCGCGAGCAGCCACCAGACGAGATAGCCCAACTGCATGCCCAGCAGCGCGGCGGACCCGCTGCGCCATCCGCCCATGATCGTGCGGGCCATCACGAACAGCATCGATACGCCCGGCACGGCGCTTGTGACGGCGGTCATGAGCGCAAAGGCGGCGAGGCGTTCGGGATCGATCACACCGCGCCCGCTAGTCGTGCGCGGGCGATTCGTCGATCAGCGGCTCGGGATTAGCGGAGCGGGCTCATCCCAACCCTTGGCGCGTTGCCAGGTGAAGCCGAGCGGAACCACGCAATCCGCGGTTGCCAGTGTCACCGCCACAGCTCCACCGACATGGTTGTAGCGGAACGGGATGTAGTAGTCTTGCCAGTTCCCCTGGCCGTCGATCCTTACGGAGCGTTCGATCGGAGGCATGTCCCCGTTGGTGATGGTCAGGAAGGCGCGTTCGCCGGGCGCGAAGCCTTCGGCCGAGATTACGTAGAACCTGCCGTTCGTACCGACTTCACCCGAGCACTCCGCGCCCTCGAACCGGTCGACGCGCTCCCATCCGCGCTTCAGCACGACGGGATCGTAGGCCGCCTGCGCCGTGCCGGTAGCGACGAGGATCAGAGCGAGGGCGGACAGGGTGCGCACTCCCGCTCTTTACGGCTGTATGCGCCGTGTCGCACGCGCGGGTTTTGCACCGACCCGGATCAGGACAGACGCGCTCAGTGAAAGTCGCGGCTTGGCGGCAAGGGCAGCAGCTTGGGGACGATGCGCGCATCGCGCGGATGCCCGCGAAATCCGCAATCGCGATTGTTCGCCGGCGGCGGCTCCCACGGTTCGACCGGCGGCTTCTGGCAGGGATCCTCGTTCCCGGAACGCAGGTCGTCACGCGGGTTGAGCTTCGATGGCAGCGGATTGTTGCAGTGATCCGCGCGCGCGATGGGCGTCTTGACGAGGTCGTCGCTCAGGCGGTGGAGTTCGTGGGTTGCGTCGGTCATGTGGTGCGCGATCACGTGAATCACTTCGTCATCGTATTCGACCCGGCCCCGGACCTCCATCAGCCGCGATCCCATCACCACCTTGCGTTGCTTTTCCTTGAGATCGGGCCAGACGACGAGGTTGATCACGCCCGTCTCGTCCTCGAGCGTGATGAAGCACACGCCCTTGGCGCTGCCCGGCCGCTGGCGGATCAGCACCACACCGGCGACCTGTACCATCGAACGGAACTTGCGCGCGCGCAGATCGCAGGCGCGCACGAAGCCCCGTTCGGCAAGGCTCGCGCGGAGGAACGCCATCGGATGCGCCTTCAGGCTGAGACGAGTAGTCTGGTAGTCGGCGACGACTTCTTCGCTGAGCGGCATCCGCGGGAGTGCGGTGGGCTGCGCCTCAGCGCCCTCGTCGCGGGCGTCGGCAAAGGCGAACAGCGGCAGGTCGGGTCCTCCCACCAGGCTGCGCGCATCCCATAGCGCCTGGCGACGTGGAAGTCGCAACGACTGGAAGGCGTCGGCACTGGCGAGCCGCTCGATATGCGCCGGGCTCACGCCGGCACGGTCGCGCAGCGCCGCGACGTCGGCGAAGTCTCCGCGCTCGGCCCGCTCGGCGACGAGACGCGCGGCGACATGTTCGGGTAGCCCGTCGATCTGCCGCAGACCGAGGCGTAGCGCGATGTGGCGGTCCAATCGCCCGCTGTCGAGCCGCCCTGACTCCACCTCACCGAGGACTTCGAGCGTGCAATCCCACTCCGACGCGTTGACGTCGACCGGGAGCACCGTGACGCCATGCTCCACGGCGTCGCGAACGATCTGCGCCGGGGCGTAGAAGCCCATCGGCTGCGAGTTGAGCAGCGCGCAGCCGAACGCTGCGGGGAAGTGGCACTTGAGCCAGCTCGAAACGTACACGAGGTGCGCGAAGCTCGCCGCGTGGCTTTCCGGAAAGCCGTATTCGCCGAAGCCGCGGATCTGGTTGAAGCAGCGCTGCGCGAACTCGCGATCGTAGCCACGCTCGACCATCCGCTCGACCATCATGTCCTGCAATTCGTCGACCATGCCGCGGCTGCGGAAGGTCGCCATCGCCTTGCGCAGCCGGTTGGCTTCGGCGCTCGAGAATTTCGCCGCGTCGAGCGCGATCTTCATCGCCTGTTCCTGGAAGATCGGCACGCCGAGCGTGCGTTCCAGAATGCTCGACAGCTCGTCTGGCGGACCGTGCTCGGGCGCAGGCGCGGGGATCACCACCTGTTCCGCCCCGCGTCGGCGCTTCAGGTAGGGGTGCACCATGTCGCCCTGGATCGGCCCGGGACGCACGATCGCGACCTGGATCACGAGGTCGTAGAACTCGCGCGGGCGGAGGCGCGGCAGCATGTTCATCTGCGCGCGGCTCTCGACCTGAAACACCCCGAGCGAGTCTCCCTTGCGCAGCATCGCGTAGGTTTCCGGGTCCTCGCGCGGCACGGTGGCCAGAGTGAGCCTTCGTTCGTGCGTCTCATCGATGAGGTCGAGGCACTTCCTGATGCACGTCAGCATTCCCAATGCGAGCACGTCGACCTTGAGGATGCCCAGCGCCTCGATGTCGTCCTTGTCCCACTCGATGAAGCTGCGGTCGGGCATAGCCCCGTTGCCGATCGGCACGGTCTCGGTCAGCGGTCCGTCGGTGAGGATGAAACCGCCCACGTGCTGCGATAAATGACGTGGCATGCCAATCATTTGTTCGGTTAGTTTGAGAACGCGCCGCAGGTGCGGATCGGACACGTCCATGCCCGTTTCGGCGACGTGCGCCTCACCGATCTCCTTGCCCCACCCTCCCCATACGGTGCGGGCGAGCGCGCTGGTTACGTCTTCGCTGAGGCCCATCGCCTTTCCCACCTCGCGGATCGCCATGCGGGGGCGATAGTGGATTACGGTAGCGCACAGCCCCGCACGGTGACGGCCATACTGGCGATAGATGTGCTGGATCACCTCCTCCCGCCGCTCGTGCTCGAAATCGACGTCGATGTCGGGCGGCTCCTTGCGCTCCTCGGAGATGAACCGGTCGAACAGCAGCGCATGCTTGGCCGGATCGACGCTGGTGATGCCGAGGCAGTAACAGACCGCCGAGTTCGCCGCCGAGCCGCGCCCCTGGCACAGGATCGGCGGATCGATGCCGCGTGCGTAGTCGACGATATCCTTGATGGTGAGGAAATAGCGCGCGAGGTCGAGCTTCCCGATCAGTGCGAGTTCGCGTTCGAGCGTGCTGGCAACGGTATCCGGCAAACCACTGGGATAGCGCCATTTTGCTCCCTTCCAGGTCTCCACTTCGAGGAACGCCTGTGGCGTCATGCCATCGGGATAGATCTCTTGCGGATACTCGTATTGCAGTTCGTCGAGGCTGAACTGACAGGCGTCCGCTACCGCGCGCGCGGCGGCGATGGCGTGCGGCCAGCGATTGAACAATGCCACCATTTCGGCCGGGGACTTGAGGTGCCGCTCGGCGTTGCCGAACAGCCAGTGCCCGGCTTCCGCCACCGTCGTCTTGTGCCGGATCGCCACCATCACATCCTGCAGCGGGCGCCGCTCGGGAGTGTGGTAGTGGACGTCGTTGGTCGCGAGCAGCGTCAGTCCGTGCTCCTTCGCCAGCGCGTCGAGCCGGTCGATCCGGGCGATATCGTCGCCGGTATGGAGATAGCTTGCGGCAATGTGGCCCATGGTCGGAAGACCGGACGCCAAGTATCCGATAAGCTGGCAGAATTTCCCGCTGACCGCATCCTGCACCTGCTCGCCGCCGAGCGATACCACGTTGCTGGCCCATGCCGGAACGGTGAACCGGGCGTTGAGATCGTCCGGCGGCAGCAGGATCAGTTGCACCCCCTCGGCGTGCTCCGCGAGCATTGCGAGGTCGATGTCGCACACGCCTTTGGCCTGCCACTCGCCCTCAAGCGTGCGCATCCGCCCGGCACTGATGAGCTTGCACAGGCGACCGTAGGCGGCCCGGTCGGTCGGATAGGCGAGGAAGGCGATGCCCTCGACTGTTTCGATCCGGCAGCCGATCACGGGCCGCATCTTCAATGTCTTCGCCTCGGTGTGGACTCGCACCACGCCCGCCATCGAGTTGGCGTCGGCGATTCCGATCGCGTCGTAGCCGAGCGCGCGGGCGGTGAGCACCAGATCGACCGCATCCGATGCCCCACGCAGGAAACTGAAATTGGAAACGAGCCCCAGCTCGACGAACGCCGCGCGCGGGGGCGAGGTTATGGCATCGGAATCGAGTTCGATCCGGCGACGTGGGTTGAGATCCGAACTCGGGCACTTCATTCCGCCAGTTCCGAGAGCCGCTCGGCGACTGCGGCGAGATCGGCGCGGAACAATCGCTCCTGCTCTGCCCTGGCATCTCCGTCGAGTCGCAGCAGATAGGAAGGATGTGCGGTAACCCATAGCTCGCTGCCGTCTTCGAGATGGTGCGCCTGGCCGCGGGCACGCGTGATGCTCACCGTCTTGCCTAGCAGGCTACGGGCAGCGCTGGCGCCGAGTGCAAGCACGACCTTGGGCTGCACGATCTCCCGCTCGCCGTCGAGCCACCAGCGGCAGATGTCGATCTCCTTGGCCGTGGGTGACTGGTGCAACCGGCGCTTGCCGCGCTGAACGAACTTGAAGTGCTTGACTGCGTTTGTGACGTACGTCTGCCTTCGGTCGATCCCCGCCTCTACCAGATAACGATCGAGCAGCTGACCCGAGGGCCCGACGAATGGCTTGCCGGCGAGATCTTCCTGATCACCCGGCTGTTCGCCGACGACCATCAGCGTGGACTTTTTGAGTCCCTCACCCGGAACTGCCTGGTTGTCGAGCAGGCCGATCGGGCAGCGGCGGCATTGGTGGATGGCCTTCGCTATGCCGGACAACGAGCCCGGCCGTTCCTCGTCGTCCCATGTCCCTGCATCCACCATCGCTGCCTCACGCGTCTGCGCCCCGGCGACCAGTTCGGGAATGAGCGCCGCCTCGGGCATGTTCTTCCAATACTTGCGGGGCATTTCCTTCATCATCGCCCCGATCTTCAAACGCGCGGGATTGAAGATCGATGCATAGTATTTGCGCCAGAGATCCTCGGTCGGGTCGCCGGCGGGTGCGTCGGAGCGTTGCGCAGGCGGTCCCTCTTCGAGCACCTGTCCATCCCAGTGCAGCGACCCCTTCGGCGTCAGGATCGACCACTTCATGTTGGCGAAGCGGCGCACGAAGAACCCGGCGTTGGCGCGCAGGATGTGATGCTCCGGCTCGAACCAGGCGACGTAGTGCTCGCCCGCTTCCTCATCGCCATCATCGACGAGGCGGAAGCGCACGAAGGCGCGCATCTTGTGGATGTCGCGCCGCACGGTACGCGCCAGTTCATCAAGCTTGCGGACATCGGAATCGGCGCCGTCTTCGAGCAGCCGCGGGTTCGCCTGCAGCCGCCACAGCAGCCGATAGAGCAGCGCGAACCGCTCGGAATCCGAATGGCAAATCGCGCTCCTGGCGAGCTGCACGAACGCCTTGCTCGCACGCACCGGCGGAGCATCGGCAGGCGGCACGGGGATGCGACGGTCGCCGTGCGAGAACAGGCTGCCCGATCCGCCCGGCTCGACCCATGCGATCCGGTCGGGCGGCACGTCGCACTGGACGAGGCCGCGCGCGCGCTCGCGCCAGAAGTCGAAGTCGTCCGCCTCGGGCAGCGCCACGACGTAGTAGGTGCCGAGCTTGACGTGCTGCAGCGCGGTCATGCGGCAAACAGCTCGAGCTGCTCCTGCTTCGGCGCCAGAAGCGCGCGCAAGTCTGCGCGGTCGGTGAGAAGCACCGGGCGCCAGTCCGCCGTAACGATGAACGGGCGCACCTTGGCGATCGATACGGTGAGCTTGGCGACATCGTCGAGGCGCATCGTCCGGTGCCGCCGGCTCGCGAGGATCCGGCCCACCGCGCGCACCCCCAACCCTGGCACGCGGAGCAAATCGTCCTTGCTCGCCCGATTGACATCGACCGGGAAACGCTCGCGAAATTTCAGCGCCCAGGCCAGCTTGGGATCGATGTCGAGCGGCAAGTTGCCGTCGGCCTCGGTCGCCTGCATCACCTCTTGCGGTTGGTAGCCGTAGAACCGCATCAGCCAGTCGGACTGGTAGAGCCGATGTTCGCGGATCAGCGGCGGACGCTTCAGCGGCAGCACCGCGCTCGCGTCGGGGATCGGGCTGAACGCGCTGTAGTAGACACGGCGCAAGCCGAAACTGTCGTACAGCCGGCTCGCCTTGCCGACGATATCCGCATCGCTCGCCGCATCCGCGCCGACGATCATCTGCGTCGACTGGCCGGCCGGGGCGAAACGCGGCGCGTTCTTGAACCGGCGCTTGTTGTCCTTTGCCTCGACGATGTCGCTCTTCAGCTTGCCCATCGCGCCCTCGATCTGGCGGGCGTTCTTGTCGGGCGCGAGGCGGGTGAGTCCGGCGTCGGTCGGCAGTTCGACGTTGATCGACACGCGGTCGGCATAGAGCCCGGCTTGATGCACCAGCTCGGGATCGGCCTCAGGGATGGTCTTCAAATGGATGTAGCCGCGAAAGTCGTGCTCTTCGCGCAGCATTCGCGCGACCTCGACCAGTTGTTCCATCGTGTGGTTCGAGCTTTTGACGATGCCCGAGGAGAGGAACAGCCCCTCGATGTAGTTGCGGCGGTAGAAACTGAGCGTGAGGTCGACCACCTCCTGCGGCGTGAATCGCGCGCGGCGCACGTTCGAGCTCTTGCGATTGACGCAGTAATGGCAGTCGAACACGCAGTGATTGGTCAGCAGAATCTTGAGCAGCGAGATGCACCGCCCGTCGGGCGCGTAGGCGTGGCAAATGCCCATCCCTTCGGTCGAGCCGATGCCCTTCCCCCCGCTCGAATTGCGCTTGGCCGTGCCGGATGATGCGCACGAGGCATCGTATTTCGCCGCATCGGCGAGGATCTCGAGCTTTTCGATGGTGGTCTGCGGACTCATTTGTTCCTGTATATGTTCTCACGTCGGGATTCGCCAATAGACGAATGTTGATTTCGAGATGGCAAACGCGTCCGTTCACCATTTTCCGACAGCCGATGTTCAGCGTTCCGGGCAATGTTCCTGCCCATGGAGCCCCTGCGCAGTTACGAGCCCGACACCGACACCTGCGAAGATCGCCGCGCCTCACGCCGCGTAAGGGTGACCTGCCCCGCGACGCTGCAGACGATGACGACGATGACCGAGGGAACGCTCGGCGACATCTCCGAAACCGGCGCCCGGTTCGAAGCCGACGAGCCGCCCGGAAAGGGAGCGACCGCGGTGCTCAAGTGGGGTCACTACGAGGCGGTGTGCACGATCATCTGGCACGACGACGGAGCTTGCGGGGTGTGGTTCAAGCAGCCTTTGTCCCCCGAGATCGTGGCAGAGACCGCCGCCCTCGACCGCGTCCTCGAACTGCCGATCGCGAGTGTCGGCAACATCAGCCAGGGCCGCAAGCGCTCGATGGGCTTCCTCAAGCGCGGCGCCCGCTGACGAGGAGACTGCTCAAGTCCAGGTTATCGAGGATTCGCGGCCCGTGTCTTCGGCGGCATTACCCATTGCAGGTCAATCGCGTCCGCGTCCGCGCCTAGGCCTGCCGGCGGCGCTGGAAAAGATTTTCCGCTCCACTGTCGGAGAGGAGCAGGCACCGAGGCGTGATGGCCCTGCCGAGCCTCCTTCGATGGACGAGATGTCACCCCGTGATGAAACGGGGACAGAGCGGGCTTTCGGTCGCGCCGGAGGTTTGGCGCCCACCGCTGTCGGGCACAGCGAATCGCTGGCCGAGGTGCTTAGGCGCTATCGCCAAAGCGGGAGCTGGGAGCGCTAGAGACCGGCGCGACCGTCACGCGCACAACCCTTGCAGGAACCAGTCGGGCACCCCGCCGCGCCCATCGCCGATCAGGCCGAGGCGGTAGATCCAGTAACGACGGCCCGCGTGGTCCTCGATCCGGTAATAGTCGCGCAGACGTGCCGAGCCCTTTTCGCGCCACCATTCGGGCGAGATACGCTCGGGACCCTCGACGCGGACCACCTCGTGTACCTCGCCCCTCCAGCGGAAGCGCTGCGGATAGCCGTCGGGCGTGGCGTAGAGCACCGCGATCTTCTCCGCCCGGTCGAGCAGCTTCAAGGGCCGCGCGTGGAAGGCGAGCTCGCCCTGACTGGCGGGCTCGGGATCGAGCGGCGGCTGCCAGCGCTGGGCGCGTTCGGGGATGTGGCTCGCGCGTAACACCGGGCGCTGGACCGCGCGCGGACCCAGGCGCACCGTCAGCCGATCGATGCAGGCGGCGAGCGACGTGCCGTGCTCTTCGGCCGCGGCTTCGATATCGGATTGGGCGAGCGAAAGCGGTTCCGCCCAGCTTGCGCGCAGGCGCACGGTCTCGATTCCGAACCCTGCGTCGACGTCGTCGAGCCGGGCCGCGAAAAGACGGACGATATGCGCCGCCTCGCGCGTTGCGGCGGCCATCTCGAGCCGGCGCACCACCACCTCGCCGTCGACCCGCCACATCCCCAGTTCAAGCCGGCGGGCACCCAACCCCTTGCCCTCGAGCTCGCGCGCCATGTCGTCGGCGAGGTCGGCGACCACCTGGTCGAGCAGGTCCCGGTGGCGGATCGGCTCCATCAACCGGCGCTGCACCAGCGGCATCTGCTGCGGGACGATCGGCAGCAGCGGCTCGGGTACCTTGCCCAGCAACTGGTCGAGCCGGACGAGCGGGTTGGCGCCGGGCGACTTGCGGTTGCGGAACCGGCGGTGGAGCGCGTCGCGGCCTTGCATCTCGCCGAAACGGCCGGTCAGGTCGCCGATCCGCTTGAGCCCGAGCCGGCGCAGGACCGCGAGGACGTCGGCGTCGAGGCGGAGAGCGGCAACCGGGAGATCGGAAAGAGCGACTTCGATATCGCCATCGGCGGGAAGGATCGCAGTGGCGGGGCCATAGTGCGCCAAGGCCCAGGCCGCTCCCGCGGTCGGAGCGATCGCCAGTCTTGCGGCCAGCCCGCGTGCCGCGAACTTCGTCTTGGCGTCGGTGACCAGCTTCGCCTCGCCGCCGAACAGGTGCGCGACCGCGGTAACGTCGACGAGCAGGCCGTCGGGCGCGTCCATCGCGCTCCACGGGCCCCAGCGCAGCGCCCAGACGGCGAGCTTTTCGAGGAAGTCGTGATCGCCCGCCGGATCGCTCGGGTGCGCAACGAGCTGCGGACACAGCGCGCGCGCATCGGCGAGCATCATGCTGCTGCGCGCGCCGCTCGCCAGGCCAGCGGCGTTGGCGGCATCGATCCGCGGGCCATGCGCGGTCTCGGTGATCAGGACTGTCGGATCGGCGTCGGCGCCCTCCCCCGGCGCCAGCCCCTCACCAAGCCGCCAGCGATCGATCGCCAGACGCGAAAGCCAGACCGAGAGGATACGGCGCGGCCGCGTCCCGCTGGTCGGCATCGTCGTCGGCGAGCCGCTCGGCGACGAGTGCGTGTTCGTCATCGCGCAGGGTCCATGTGCCGGGAGGATGCATCCGCGCGCGGAACAGCTCGGCGCGCCATGAGGGGGTTCCAGGCGCCTCACTGTTCCAGCGCGGGGGCGGAGAAGGGGCGGCTGCCATATCCCACCGCAGCCGTGCGGAGGAAAGATCGCGTGCCGCATCGAGCCGGACGAGCCACAGCGGCACGCCGTGCTTTTCGGCGGTCAGCGTCAGCCGGCGCGAGGCGGTGAAATCGAGCGCGCGCGGGATTGCCGGCGATCTCTCCCACCACGGCCGCCACCTCGCGGCAGCGCAACCCTTCCTCAAGCGCGAAAAGCGCGTCTTCGGGGCTTTCGCAGGCGACGTGAACCACGCGATTGCGGAACGCGGGCGGCAGGCCCGGGCGATAGGGTCGCCCGCCCTTGCGCAGCGCATCGCGGTCCTGCACCCACAGCAGCACCCGGCGATCCTCCGCCTCTGCAGAGACGCTGCGCTCTGTCGCGCGCAAGGCATCCGCGGCAAGCGCCAGCGCGGCGGCCGCCCCGCTTGCTTCGCGCGAAGTGGCGAATACCTCGCTGTGGTTCGCAAGCTGCCCCTCCTTGGCCAGCCCCGGCCGCCAGCGCGGTGTGTGGGTGGACAGGCAGGCGAGCCCGGAAGCCGGCAGAAGCGCGTTCGATAACTCGGTCATGGCAGGGAAACGACTCATTCGTTCCCTGTATGTTCCAGTCTTCGCCGATTCGCAACGGGTGGAACAAACCACTCCCCAGCGCCGTTCGTCGGCAAAGGAGAACTTTCATGAAATACGAAACCGGCAACGCCGACGAGCTGAAGGAAAAGTTCTGGACGGCCCTCGCCGACTCCCCGTTCGTGTTCGTCTCGCTGCAAGGCGCCGCCAACGACGCGGTGCCGATGACGGCGCAACTCGACAAGGACGCGAACAGCGCGATCTGGTTCTTCACCGGCAGGGACAACCACCTGGCCGAGATGGGCCCCGCAACCTGCACCTTTGCGGGCAAGGACCACGGGATGTTCGCCCGTTTCGAGGGCACTCTCGTCGAGGAAAACAGCCGCGAGCGCCTCGACAAGCAGTGGTCGAACTTCGTCGAGGCCTGGTTCCCCGGCGGCAAGGACGATCCCAACCTGCTGATGCTGCGAATGGACCTAGGCGAAGCCGAACTATGGAGCGGCGACCAGAGCATGCTCACAACCGCCAAGATGGCGCTCGGCATGGACGTGCGCGACGACATGGCGGGCAAGCACACCGAAGCCGCACTCTAAACGACGGACAACGAAGAAGGGCCGCCCCCGCAAGGGAGCGGCCCTTTCGTTTGTCCCGGCCAATCAGGCCCTGATCATTACGCCTTTGGCACGTCGATCGGGATCATGTCCTCGTCACCCTCGATATCGTCGACCACTTCGACAATCCCGCGACCAAGGTGGCTGCGGCTGCGGCTGTAGAGGAAATAGACGACCAGCCCCAGCGCGCCCCATCCCGGCAGGAACAGCATCGCCGCGGTCGGCAGGTTGAAGAACAGCAGCACGCAGCCGATGATCGTTGCCGGTGCGATGATCCATACGCCGGGCACCTTGAAGTGCCGCTCGCGCGAAGGATCCTTCACCCGCAGCACCATGACCGCGATCGCCACCATCATGAACGCATAGAGCGTGCCCGCGTTCGAAATGTCGGCGAGCTGGCCGACGGGGAAGAACGCCGCCGCGATCGCGACCGCGACACCGGTCATCATCGTGACGATGTGCGGGGTGCGGAAACGCGGATGCACGGTGCTCAGCTTCTCCGGCAGCAGGCCGTCGCGGCTCATGACGAAGAAGATGCGTGTCTGGCCATAGATCAGCACGAGGATCACCGACGGCAACGCCACGAACGCGGCCAGGCCGATCAGGTTGCCGATCGTCGTGAAGCCCAGCACCTTGAGCACATGCGCCAGCGGCTCCTTCGAGCAGACGAGCGCATCAGCGTATTGCGGCATCGCGCACTGGCGCGCGAGTTCGGGCGATCCGGCCTCGAGCGGCAGGCCGAGCGCATTCATGATCGGCTCCCCGCCCAGCGTTCCAATCGCGCCTGCGGCGACGAGAATGTAAAATACCGTGCAGAACAGCAGCGACCCGACGAGGCCGATCGGCACGTTCCGCTGGGGATTCTTGGTTTCTTCGGCCGCCGTCGAGACTGCGTCGAATCCCACGTAAGCGAAGAACATCGTTGCCGCTGCGCCCACGGCGCCCACGCCGGTGCCCCAACCGCCGAACACGCCGGCGGGAAGGAATGGGTTGAAATGGCTGGCCGAAAACTCGCTGCTGGTCAGCGTGATCGCGACGAAAGCGGTAAGCGCCGTGACCTTGATGAGCACGAGCACCGCGTTGACCTTGGCGCTCTCGCTTGTGCCGATGACGAGCAGAAACGTGACGAGCAGCGCGATGATCAGCGCCGGCAGGTTGATGAGCCCGCCTTCGATACCGCCGAACGCCAGCGGACCGGCGCTGAGCCAGGTTGGCAATTCGACGCCTAACCCTCCCAACACCGTGCCGTTGAAATATCCCGACCAGCCGACCGAAACCGCGCTGGCGGCGATCGCGTATTCCATGATCAGCGCCCAGCCGACGGTCCAGGCAAAGAACTCGCCGATGGTCGCGTAACTGTATGTGTAAGCGGAGCCCGCGACCGGGATCATCGCGGCGATCTCGGCATAGCAGAGCGCGGCAACGATGCAGACGAGGCCGGCGATCGCGAAAGCGATCATCAGGCCCGGCCCGGCCTTCTGCGCGCCCACTGCGGTGAGCACGAAAATGCCGGTGCCGATCACGCAGCCGATGCCCAGCAAAGTCAGCTGAAACCATCCCAGAGTGCGCTTTAGCGATTTCTTCTTCGCCGTCGCCAGGATGGCGTCCAGCGGCTTGACGCGGTCGAGTATCATGGACCCGTTATCCCTTTAGTCAGGCGGCCGTGGCGGCACGCCTCCCTCATGGCGCGCGAAGCTAGCGCCCCGCTCTCTCAAGGCAAGCGTAATGTCCGGCCTTTCCCCGCTTCGATGCCCTCGCTAGGACGGCCGCATGTCCACGACCTTCCAGCTCGACACCGCGACCAGCCGCGCTCATCCCACCCCGCAGCCGATGCGGCGCCTGACCGTGCCCGCGATCAAGGGCCGCAAGGCCGACGGAAAGACCGCGGATCCGCTGGTCATGCTCACCGCCTACACCGCGCGGCAGGCGCAATTGCTGGACCAGCACTGCGACATCCTGCTCGTCGGAGATTCGCTCGGCCAGGTGATCTACGGCTTGCCGAGCACGCTGCAGGTGACGGTCGAGATGATGGTCGCTCACGGCGCAGCGGTCGTGCGCGGTAGCTATCACAGCCTCGTGATCGTCGACATGCCGTTCGGCTCATACGAGACGAGCCCGCAAAAGGCTTTCGAGAGCGCGAGCCGGATCATGGCCGAGACCGGCTGCGCGGCGGTGAAGCTCGAGGGAGGCGAGGCGATGGCCGAGACAATCGCGTTCCTCTCCAGTCGCGGCATCCCGGTGATGGCCCACGTCGGCCTCACCCCACAGGCGGTCAACTCGCTCGGCGGTTACGGCGCGCGCGGGCGCAGCCAGGAGGAGCATGCGAAGATCATGTCCGACGGCAAGGCTGTGCAGGATGCCGGTGCCTTCGCGGTCGTCGCGGAAGGGGTGATCGAGCCGATCGCGATCGAGCTGACCAGGGCGCTCGAGATTCCGGTCATCGGCATCGGCGCGAGCGCGCAGTGTGATGGGCAGGTGCTGGTGACGGACGACATGCTGGGCATGTTCGAACGTGTGCCGCGGTTCGTGAAGCGGTACGAAGACATGGCGAGCGTGGTCTCGAGGGCGGCGGAGACTTACGCGGCGGAAGTCCGCGCGCGAGAGTTTCCGACGTCCGACCAAACCTACCAGCCCAAAAAGTAAGCGACCGGCACCCTCACCATGGACACGCTCAAGCGCTATTACGGCCTGTCGTTCGTCTTCACCCTCGCGTGCCTTGGATTGGGCGCGTGGTATGGCATCTCGAGCACCGGCAGCATGGCGGGCACAGCCGAGATGCTGTGGATCATCTTCGTCCTTTCGATCCTCGAGATCTCGCTCAGCTTCGACAACGCGGTGGTCAACGCCTCGGTGCTCAAGGACATGGACCACGTCTGGCAGAAGCGATTCCTGACCTGGGGTATCGCCTTCGCCGTGTTCGGGATGCGGGTCGTCTTCCCCCTCGCCATCGTCGCGATCGCCGCGGGTATCGGCCCTGTCGAGACCATCCAGCTCTCGCTACGCGATCCGGCCGAATACGAGCGTCTGGTCTCCAGCGCCCACGTCGGCATTGCCGGGTTTGGCGGCGCGTTCCTTGCGATGGTGGGCCTCAAGTTCTTTTTCGATGGCGAGAAGGACGTGCACTGGATGGGGGCGGTCGAACGTTTCCTCGGCCGTTTCTCCGCCCTGCCCGCGGCTGAAATCGGCCTGCTTTTGCTGGGCATCTGGGGTATTTCCCTCCTCCTGCCAGATGAGGAGGCCTTGACGTTCGTCGTCGCCGGTATCCTCGGGATCGTCACTTTCATCGCGGTCGAGGGCGTGTCGACGATGCTCGAACTGCATGAGGAGAAGCAGCGGCTCGCCGGCGCAGTCGTGCGCAGCGGTCTCGGCGGTTTCCTCTACCTCAACATCCTCGATGCCAGCTTCAGTTTCGACGGGGTGATCGGCGCCTTCGCGTTATCGAACAACATGATCGTGATTGCGCTGGGCCTGTCGATTGGCGCGATGTTCGTGCGCTCGATGACGATCCATCTCGTCGAGAAGGGTACGCTCGCGCAGTACCGCTATCTCGAGCACGGGGCATTCTGGGCGATCATCGCGCTGGGTGCGATCATGCTGATTTCCGCACGGTGGCACATTCCGGAAACCGTCACCGGCCTCGTGGGGGCGGTATTGATTGGCCTGTCACTGTGGTGGTCAGTCCGCTTCAACCGCCGGCATCCGGAAGTGGCCGCGAGTGAGCTGCCAGACGGCTAGCGAGCGGCGCGCTCACCACCAGTTGCAGCAAGTGATAAACGAGCAGCGGTATCAGGACCATGCCGGCGACCTGCGGCGGGAACAGCACGGCCGCGAGCGGCGCCCCCATCGCGACGCTCTTGTGCGCCCCTGCAAACAGGAATGCGATCCGGTCGGGACGGGCCAGGCCGATCGCGCCGCCGAGCAGCCACGAGCCGAGGAAGCCGAAGACGAGCATCGCACAGACCGCCGCCAGCAGTAGGGCCCACTCGCCCGGCCCCACGCGGGTCCACAATCCCTGCTCGACCGCGCCGGAGAATGCGACGTAGACCGCGATCGCGATCGACACGCGGTCCATCCAGGTCACCAGCTCGCGGTGTTCGGACACCCATCCCTTCAGGCGCCCCTGCAGTGCCTGCCCGATGGCGAACGGCAGGATCAGAATGCCGAACACCTTGGCGAGACCCGCGAGCCCCATGTCGGCCGCCCCGCCCCCGCCGAGTGCGGCGAACAACGGGGCGGTGGCGAACACGCCCAGGATATTGATCAGCGCCGCGGCAACGACCGACCGCGAAACGTTGCCCCCGGCGAGGGACGAGTACGCGGTCGCCGACTGGACCGTTGACGGAAGGACGCCGAGATAGAGGAACCCGAGTGCGGCGAGCGGCGGCAGTGCGCCGCCCAGCCCAAGCTCCAGGCCCTTTCCCGCGAGCGCCATCGCTCCGAAGCACCACAGGACAATCGGCAGCAGGAAGCGCCAGTGGCCCAGCCCCTGCAGGACCTCGCGGCGTGGGAGGCGCAGCCCGTTGAGCAGGAAAAGCAGGAAGATCGCCGCGTTAGAGACCCATTGCGCGACGGTCTTCGCGCCTCCCGTGGCGGGAAGAACGCTCGCCAGCAGGGTCGCGAGCAGCAGCAGGCGAACCATCAGGTCGATCTTGAAAAAGAAGCGCATTCCCGCGCCCTTGGCCGGGGACAACCGGGTTGTCGAGCCGGTCAGTCTTCGACGAGGCGCGTGAGGACGGGATCGTTTCGCCCGCGCGCGCGGGCGTAGTCGATGAGCCGGCCGGCCTGCCGGTTGTAGCCTCTATCGATAAAGCGGCGCGCGAGCACGGCGGCCGCATCCGCGTTCGCAGGCTCTCCCGCGAGGTGTTTTGCGACGAGCTCGGTCGCTTCCCCGCCTCGCCCCGACCGGTCGAGCGCCACCACCAGGCGTTGCACCAAGGGCCAATTGCGACGGATGCTCGCCGACCGGGAATAGAGCGTGGCCGCGGCCCTTGCATCGCCGGCGGCGAGAGCGGCGTCTCCGGCCAGCGCGAGGGCGTCAGCCGATCCTGGATGGCTTGCGAGGAAGTTGGTGCTTGCGCGGCGGGCCTCATCGGTTCGCCCTTGCTCGACCAGTGAACGAACGAGCTGGACCGCGCTTTCCCCATCGCCGGCTACGTGCTGTTGACCGACCTCGGCGCCCGTCCGCGCGGGCATCGGCGCGATTCGCAGGGCTCCGCCCGCTTCGGCCATGTCGATGAGAGCGGCTGCCTTTTCACGCTCTCCTACTGCCTCGTAGGAGCGGCCGACCAGCATTGCGATGTACGGCGTTTCGGCATCCTTCCCGAAGCGCGCGATCAGTTCGCGGTGATTGTCGCCAAGCGCGAGCGCGCGGGCGAGCAACAGCCGCACCCGGCGATTGTCGGGCTGACGCCGCGAGAGCGCGTCGAGTCCCTGTGCCGCGCTGGCATAGTTTCCGTTCTCCATGTCCAGGATGGCTAGGAGCAGCATCGCTGCAGGCACCTGCCGTTCGGCATAGCCGCTACGCTGAAGGAGGCTGCGGGCGAGGTCGTCCTGCCCCGCCCGTGCCGCCAACACGGCCTGTAACCAGAGCGCCCGGTCATCGCGGGGAGCGACTTCGGAGAGCCGCCGTGTTGCGGCCAGCATGTCCGTCGCCCGGCCCAGTTCGCCGAGCGTGGCGGCGTATTCAGCGAGCAAATCCAGGTCCCACGGCGCAGCGGCGAGGCCGCGTTCCAGCAGAGGCAAAGCCTCTGCGTTCCCGCTCGAATCGCGCGTAAGTTGCGCGCGGAACAGCAGCGCCGCCGGATCGTCCGGCCCGGCCGCGAGAGCGCGATCGGACGCCTCCATTGCCTGCACCTGCTCGCCGCCAAGCCAGCGCAGGCGCCCGATGTCGGTCCACAACCCGGGATCGTCAGGGGTTAACGCCAGCGCCTTGTCGAACGCCTGCCCCGCCGCGGGAAGATCGCCTTGCAGCATCCTCAGCCGGCCAAGCATGTGATAGCCGTGCGCGGCCGCGTCGGGCGCGAATTCGCCGCCCGTCAGCCAGCGTTCGGCCTCGGCGAGGTCGCCCTGCTCGATCTCCGCCTCGCCGAGCCAGGGGGCTAACCGGGCGGCCGGCGTGCCGGCGTCGAGCGCGCGCCGCAGCGCGGCTTCGGCGCCCGCCCCGTCGCGACGCGCGAGCATGCCACGCCAATCGTCCGGTCCGGGCCCGCTCTCGGCCTTGTCGCCGCACCCCGCCAGCGCGCAGGCCAGCAGGAGCGCGATGCTAGGCCGAAAGATCATACTGCTTGATGAGATCGTAGAGCGTGGGGCGGCTGATCCCCAGCAACTTGGCGGTGCTCGATATGTTGCCTTCGCTGCGGGCAAGCGCGTGGCGGATCATCGTGCGATCCGATCGTTCGCGCGCGCTCTTCAGGTTGAGCACGTCGGCGCTTTCCTCCGCAGCGCCCGGCGCGAGATCGAGATCTTCGGCACCAACCAGCTTGGCGTCGGTCATGATGACGGCGCGCTTCACGCGGTTTTCCAGCTCGCGCACGTTGCCCGGCCAATTCCATCCGTCGATCGCCGCCAGGGCGTCGGGTGCGAAGCCCTTTACCGACGGATTCATCTCAGCCGAAAAGCGCTGGAGGAATGCCTTGGCGAGCAGCACCGCGTCGCCCGGCCGCTCGGCGAGCGTGGGAATTTTCACGACGATCTCGGCAAGGCGATAGAACAGGTCCTCGCGGAAAGTACCCGCGGCGATCATCGCTTCGAGGTCCTGGTGCGTGGCGCACACGATCCGCGTGTCGACGGGAATCGCGGAACGACCGCCGATACGCTCGATCGTGCGTTCCTGCAGGAAGCGCAGCAGCTTGACCTGCAGGGGAAGCGGAATGTCGCCGACCTCGTCGAGGAACAGCGTGCCCCCGTGGGCCTGCTCGATCTTGCCCTCGGTGCTCTTGACCGCGCCGGTGAAGGCGCCCTTCTCGTGCCCGAACAGTTCGGCTTCGAGCAGGGTTTCAGGGATCGCTGCGCAGTTGAGAGCGACGAAGGCGCCTTCGCGCCGGTCGCTGGCGTCGTGCAGCCCGCGCGCAAGCAGTTCCTTGCCGGTCCCGCTCGCGCCCAGGAGCATGACCGAGACGTTGGTGTTCGCCACCCGCTCGATGGTCCGCGCGACCTTGGCCATTTCGGGCGCGGCCGTGATCATCGAACCGAGCACGGTCTTGTCCTCGCCGATCTTGGCTGCGAGGCGGCGGTTCTCGGCCTCGATCTCGTGGAGCGCAAAGGCGCGCCGGACGATCAGGCCGAGCGCGTCGATATCGACCGGCTTCTGATAGAAATCGTATGCCCCTCGCGCGATAGCCTGCAGCGCGCTTTCACGCGCGCCGTGACCGGAAGCGACGATGACCTTGGTGTCGGGCTTCAGCGCCATGATTGCGTCGAGCACCGCGAACCCTTCGCTGGTCCCGTCGGGATCGGGCGGGAGACCGAGATCGAGCGTGACCACCGCGGGCTCGTCGCTGCGCAGCGCTGCGAGCGCCGTATCGCGGTCGCCGGCCATGACCACCTCGAAATCGTCGTAAGCCCACTTGAGCTGGGCCTGCAGCCCTTCGTCGTCCTCGACCACGAGCAGCTTCTTCTTGTTCTGGGCCATCACGCGGCCTCCTCCCGGGAATTGAGTTTGTCGATGAATCCCGCAGCCGAGGACAGCGGCAGGACCGCGGCGAACCGCGAACCGAGCCCTTCGCGGGAATCGACGTCGAGTCGTCCACCCATCGCTCGCACCAGTTCGCGCGCCTCGAACGCGCCGATCCCAAATCCTCCATCTTTCGACGAGACGAACGGCTTGAACAGCTTGTCGCGCACGAACTGCGGGCTCATCCCCGATCCGGAATCGACGACTTCGATCCGGCCCAGGATCCCGTCGCACGACACATCGAGATATACCGGCATGGCGCCGTCGCTCGCTTCGATCGCATTCTGCACGAGGTGTACCAGCGCTTGCTCGAGTGCATCGGCGTCGCCGAGAACCATGCAGGGATCGGCCCGCGTAACCTCGACCGGATGCGCGCCCGCATAGCGCTGCGCGATCCGGCCAGCGAGCAGCGCGAGATCGAATGGCGCCCGTCCGGCCCCGCTCCCGTTCGCACCGTATCGTCCGAGACGTGCCAGAAGCGCGTTCAGCTTGCCTGCGCTCTTGGTCAGCGTCAGCAGCATGTCGGCTCGAAACTCCGGATTGTCGGCGTGACGTTCAGCATTGCGCGCAAGTAGCGCGAGCTGGCTGGCGAGGTTCTTGATATCGTGCATCACGAATGCAATCCGGCGATTGAACTCGTCGAAGCG
Organism: uncultured Alphaproteobacteria bacterium; assembly: GCA_963728375.1. GTDB lineage: Bacteria > Pseudomonadota > Alphaproteobacteria > Sphingomonadales > Sphingomonadaceae > Tsuneonella. Next base: position 45,432 of record CAVSJL010000001.1, on the reverse strand, counting down.
CGCGGCTTCTACCAGCGCCTCGTGACCGGCTTGCTCGGCAATATAGCTGGCGAGTTGGCGCGCGACGACCTTGAGCAGGTCGAAATCCTCCCAATCGAGCCTGCGCGCGATCGGCGGACGAGCAAGTATGGCAACCCCGGCAAGCCGGTCGAAGTGCAACAGTGGCACGATCGCCCATGCGCGACGATCGCTCACCAGCCACTCGGGCAGCAACCCACCTTCTCCTTCGCGCACAGCGTCGAGTTCGACGATCTCGCCGGTTCGCTCCAGCGATACCACGAGCGCAGGATCGATCGGGAAGGCCGGCACCGCCAGACTGTCCCATTGCCAGGTTCCGGCGAGCGCCATGCCGCCTTCGTCATCGGGCAGCAGCAGGACCGCGCCCTGACTATCGGTAATGTCGGCCAGGGCCTGCGCGGCGCGGATCGGGAGAGCCGGGGCATCGGGTCCTGCGCGCCCGATCGTGCCGGTGAACCGCAGCCATTCGGCGCGGTAATCGTAGCGGTGCTGGAACAGGTGCTTGAACAGTTTGACCCTCAGCCACCCGCGAACGCGCTTGGAAGGCAACCAGAGGATCGCGAAAGTGGCCGCGGCGAACAGGAACCCCACCTGGGTCAGACGCGACAATCCGCCGCCGAGCAGGCTCATCGATTGCGCGACGATGGTCATCGCGAAGAGGTATGCCCCGATGACGAGCAGCGAGAGCGACTGGAACGCCACCGTGCGGCTCGGGAGGATTCGGAGCTCGGCGGCGCGAGCGTTCGCTCCGATCGCGAACAGCAGCGCGACCACGCCCACGACCAACCCGCGCAGCGCGATCAGCTCCGCGGGCAGGCTCCCGCCGAGCCAACCGAGCGCGTAGAGGTTGAGTTGCCAGGCCCACATCCCGGCAAGCGCCGCAGCGGGCCAGCGCAGCACTTGGCGCGACACGCTCGACGCGCCGGCGTAAAGGTTATGGAGCAGGACCAGCGCGCCGACCGCCACCAGCGCGCGAAGGAGGGCGGCGACCGCGAAGGCGACCTCCGGGACTGCCGAGGAGCTGTTGAAGCGGATTTGCAGCACGAGGATCGCAGGCTGGAGGCATTCGACGATACCTAGCACGATGACGAGCGGTCGGATCGCCGCCGTGCTGTGGTCGCGACCGTCGTTTCCGAACAATCGATAGAGCACGAGCAGCCATGCGAGATTGCGGGCTGTTTCCATCAGCGCAGCCACATTCGTGCCGGGACCCCAGGCCGCATTGGTGACGCACCACAAGGCGCTGATGGCAATCGCGGCGATCGCCGCGCCGCGTTCGCGTCGGGGCTGCCCGGTCCGGCGCGCGAGCACCAGCGCGACGATGGCGCATACCACCGCGCCGCCCAGGTTCGTGAAGAACCCGACAAAATGCCAGAGCGAACCCGAGCCCATCTCAGCGCGCGCCTTCGGGCCAGAGGACGACACGCACGGTCTGGAGCAGGATCAGCAGGTCCAGGAAGGGCGTGTAGTTCTTCGCGTAATAGAGATCGTATTCCAGCTTGGCGCGGGCATCCTCGACGCTCGCGCCATAGGGATAGTTGATCTGCGCCCAGCCGGTGATGCCAGGCTTCACCATGTGACGCTCGGCATAATAGGGCAGCTTGTCTTCCAGGTCGGTGACGAAAGCGGGCACTTCGGGCCTCGGGCCCACGAAGCTCATCCGGCCGGCGAGGACGGTCCAGACCTGCGGCAGCTCGTCGATCCGCACCTTGCGGATGAAACGGCCCAGCCGCGTGATGCGGGGGTCGTCCTTCTCCGCCCACTTTGCCCCGCCCGATTCGGCGTCGAGGCGCATCGAACGAAGCTTCAGCACCGTGAACGGCTGCCCGTAAAGTCCGACACGGGTCTGGCGAAAAAATGCTGGCCCTTTGCTGTCGAGCTTCACGAGGCAGGCGAACAGAGCGATGAGCGGAAACGTCAGTGCCAGCAACAGCCCGCTCGCGGCGACGTCGAACACGCGTTTTGCCGCGCTCGAAAGCATCCGGCCGCTTGAGAAACCGTCGGAGAAGATCAGCCAGCTCGGGTTGAGCGTGTCGAGGTCGACCCTGCCCGTCTCACGCTCCAGGAAGCTGGAGAAATCATTGACATGGACGCCGTGAGTTCTTGATCCGCAGCAGGTCCTTCAGCGGCAAGGCGTTGCGCCGCTCCTCCAGCGCCAGCACGACTTCACTCGCACCGATATTCTCGACGAAGCGGCCGAGGTCGTGGATCGCACCGCGCGGAATCGCCTCCTCGAGCTGCGGGGTGCCCTCATTCATGCCGATGAAACTGGCTACCGCAAAGCCGCTTTCGGGCCGTTCGGCGAGCGCCTTGATCCGCTTGGCACGCGCGCCGGCACCAAGCACCAGCACGCGCCGGCGGAAGGCGGCTGTCCCGATCACGCTACCTACCAGCATGCGGTTGGCTACCAGCAGCGCGATGGTCAGGATCATGGCGTAGAGTAGTGTCGAGCGCCACAAGGTGTGCCCGGGCAGCATGAAATCGACGACGGACAACGCGATCACGCCGAGGCTTACCGCGACGAGGAGGCGGGCACCGGCATACCGCATCGAGCGCAGCGCGTCGGTGCCGTAAGTCCCGACCGCGATCATCGCCAGCCAGATGGTGCCCGCGAACATCACGAGGACCGGCACGCGGTCCGTGATCGCGCCCGGCTGAATGCCGATCTGCGACACGCGGAAAAGCCAGGCGGCCTCTCCCGCGCCGAGCAGCAGGACGAGGTCGAACAGCCCGAGCAGAACCACCGCGTGCGGTATGTAATGCTTGAAAAGACGGATCATCGGCTGGTCCGGGCGCGCTCCTGTTGGTGCGGGCCGGTCTAGGACCGAGAAGTGAAATGTCGGTAAATTTTACACCTGCGCGCCCGTCCGCGGATTGCGGGCGGCGCGCAGGGCAATGGATCAGTTGTTGTCGGTCACGTTATTGGCCGCATCCTGCGCGGCGTCGCCAACTTGCTGGGCTGCATCGCCGACGTCGCTAGCGGCGTTCTCGATCGCGTTATCCTTGGCGACTTCCGATCCGCTCATGTTCGTAAAGAAGAAGATCCCGGCGATTACCGCGAGGATCAGGATAATGGCGATCAGCCAACCGGCACCGCCCCCGCTGCGCCGCTCGCCATCGGTGATCACGGTGTGAGTAGTGTGCGTATCGCCAGTCGCTGGATCGCGCGTTTCGGTTATGCGTTCTTCAGTCATCGAAATTCTCCCTCATTTGATCCCCGGACAACGTCGGTCTGGTTGAGCGGGTTCCGCGACGGATGGTTAACCGCCGAAGCGAAACGGCGTCATGGACTGTTCGATAGCGGAGAATTGCAGCGCCGCGCCGCGCGGCGGCAGCGAACGCTGCAGGCATCCCGCGACGTAGCAATCCGCGCATCCCCGGCCGATCAGGGTCGCGTCATCCTCGCGCAGAGACACTCCCCGAGCCGCGGCGAGATCGGCCGCGAGACGGGCCTCGATCCCGAGCGTGACGACGAACTGGGCGGTCTGCCCGAACCCGCGCCCCTCGACGGTCCGCGCGATCGTCAGCCAATGGGCTGGCGATGCGCCGCTTCCATCGACAATGACGGGCTGGACGATGAATTCGCCCATCTGCTCGAATGCCCGGTGCGCGCGCCAGAGCGGACAGCTCGCATCGCTCTCGAGCCATGCCGCTCCGCTCGCGCCCGAAAAGCGCTTGGAGAACTGCCCGGCCCGGTCGATCCGCGCCATGAAGAACGGCAGGCCCCGCTGGCCGACACGCTGAAGCGTCGTGAGGCGATGGGCGAGGCTCTCGAAGCCGACCCCGAAGCGGCGCATGAGGACCGGCACGTCGTATCCGGTTGAATCGCAAGCGCGCAGGAAGCGGCCATATGGCATGACGAGAGCGGCGGCCGCGTACGACGTGACGTGGCGTTCGAACAGGCGGCGCGGGGTATCAGCGGCGAATTGCGCGCCCGTGGCGATCGCGCGGATTTCGTCGCGAAATTCGAGCAGTGCGATCTGCGTGGCGAGCTGGAAGGTCCGCGACGCCGGGTCGAGCATCTCGTTAAGCTGAAGCTGGCGCGCGTGCAGGTCGAGCCGTCGGACGGCATCGGGCAGTACTTCGCGCGGCAAGATGCGAACGGCGAGCTGGTGCCGTTCGCGAAGCCTTTCGGTGAGCGCAGCGTAAGTATCGCCGCGCGACAGACGCAGTTCGTCCGCGAGTGCCTCCGCAGCGGAATCGAGGTCGGCAAAATGGTTGCGCCAACGCTCGATTTCGCGTCGCGCAGCCTGGGTCGGATCGTCGGCGTGCTCGGCGGGCCCGGTATTGTCATAGAGCCGGGCGAAGGCGGCCGCGGCCTGCGGTGCGGCGGCCAGGAATTCCTGCAATTCCTCGCGATCGATCCCAAGGTCTCCAAAGCGCTGGTCGCCCATCCGCCGCGCGAGACCTTCTAGGCCGCCGATCGCCTCGTCCTCACGCAGCGCGCGAGGATCGAAATCGAACGCATCCACGACCTTGACGACGACATTGGCAGAAACCGGCCGCTGGTTTCGCTCGATAAGATTGAGGTAGGATGCCGATATGCCGAGGCGAGCAGCCATGGCGCCCTGCGTCAGGCCTTCTCGCTTGCGAAGGCGGCGCAGAGCCGGTCCGGCAAATAGGCCTGTCTCCGACACTTGTAAATTCCTTTACATCATTACACGCCGGTTACCACAAATCGCGTCATCAATACAAGATTTCCTGTAAATATCTCGTGTCTCCCATCCCGGTCGCTGCCACATTGGCACCATCTCCTCACCACAGGACACTAGACATGAGTTACCAGACAAACATCGCCGACTTCCGCCGCACGATCGAAGGCGCGGGCCAGGGCTGGAATGCGATCGATGCTGAAAGCGCGGCGCGGATGAAGCTGCAGAACCGCTTTCCCACCGGTCTCGACATCGCGCGCTACACCGCGAGGATCATGCGCGAGGACATGGCTGCCTACGACGCGAACCCGGCTGACTACACCCAGTCTCTCGGCTGCTGGCACGGCTTTATCGGCCAGCAGAAGATGATCGCGATCAAAAAGCACTTCGGCAGCACCAAGGGTCGTTATCTCTACCTCTCGGGATGGATGATCGCCGCCTTGCGCAGCGAGTTCGGCCCCCTGCCCGACCAGTCGATGCACGAGAAGACCAGTGTCCCGGCGCTGATCGAGGAACTCTACACGTTCCTTCGCCAGGCCGACTCCCGCGAACTGGGCGGACTGTTCCGCGAACTCGACAAGGCGCGCGACAAGGGTGACGAGGTTGAAGCCAAGCGCATCCAGGCCGCGATCGACAACTTCCAGACGCACGTTGTTCCGATCATTGCCGACATCGATGCCGGCTTCGGCAATCCGGAAGCGACCTATCTCCTCGCCAAGAAGATGATCGAGGCAGGCGCCTGCGCGATCCAGATCGAGAACCAGGTGTCGGACGAAAAGCAGTGCGGCCACCAGGACGGCAAGGTAACCGTCCCGCACGAGGACTTCCTTCAGAAGATTCGCGCGATCCGCTACGCCTTCCTTGAACTGGGCGTAGAGGACGGTGTGATCGTTGCCCGCACCGACAGCCTCGGCGCCGGCCTGACCAAGCAGATCGCCTTCAGCACGAAGCCGGGCGATCTCGGCGACCAGTACAACGCGTTCCTGGATTGCGACGAGGTCGACACCGCCCAGCTCGGCAACGGCGACGTGCTGATCAGCCGCGACGGAAAGCTGCTGCGACCCAAGCGGCTCGCCAGCAACCTCTACCAGTTCCGCGCCGGTTCGGGCGAGGATCGCTGCGTGCTCGACTGCATCACCGCGCTGCAGAACGGCGCCGACCTGCTGTGGATCGAGACCGAGAAGCCGCACATCGGCCAGATCGGCGGGATGGTCCGCCGCATTCGCGAGGTGATCCCGAATGCCAAGCTGGTGTACAACAACTCGCCCAGCTTCAACTGGACGCTGAACTTCCGCCAGCAGGTCTACGACGCCTGGGAAGCTGCCGGCAAGGACGTGAGCGCCTATGACCGCGCCCGCTCTGATGAGCGTCGACTACGACGGCACCGAACTGGCGATAGAGGCCGACGAGCGCATCCGCACCTTCCAGAAGGACGCGGCGCGCGAGGCGGGGATCTTCCACCACCTCATCACCCTGCCGACCTATCACACCGCGGCGCTCAGCACCGACAACCTTGCCCGCGAATACTTCGGGGAACAGGGCATGCTCGGGTACGTAAAGAACGTGCAGCGCGAGGAGATCCGCCAGGGTATCGCCTGCGTGAGGCACCAGAACATGGCCGGCAGCGACATCGGCGACGACCACAAGGAATATTTCGCTGGCGAAGCCGCGCTCAAGGCGAGCGGCGAGCACAACACCATGAACCAGTTCGCGGCCGCCTGAGGAGAGAGAGGATGACCACCATGACCGACGAAGCGCCGAAAACCGAACCGGGCCGCGCTCGCGCGCTGCTTTCCACCGCCGACTTTCGCCTGCTGCGAACTGCGCTGACCGCATACGCCCGCTCGGTCGACGACCGCGATGAACTGGCGCGCATCAACGCGCTGCACCACCGGCTCGGCAACTACTGCTGATTTAGCGGGACAACAGCTCCTGGGGAGGAGCGACGGCCGTCGGGGGACCCCCTTCCTCCGGCGGCCGTCAACGTACTGGAAACAGCCCGCTCGTCACATCTGGTAGGTAATCACCAGCAGGATCGAAAGAGTGACGGTCATCAGGAGGACCAGCGGGACGCCGGTACGGATGTAGTCTTTGAACTCGTAACTACCCTCGCCCATGATCAGCATGTTGGTCTGGTAGGCGATCGGTGTGGCGTAGCAGAGGTTGCAGCCGAACAGCACGGCAAGGATAAGCGGCTCCGCCGGCAAACCCAGTTGCTGCGCGATGTTGAATGCGATCGGCGTGCCCACGGTCGCGGCCGTCGCGTTGCTCGCAAAGTTGGTCAGCAGCGTCACGAACAGCATGATCGCCGCGAGGACGGCTGCCGGACTGAGGAACTGCAGGCCGAGCGCCAGCGCCTGCCCCAGCCAGAGCGCGGCGCCAGTGTCGCCGATCAGGCGACCTATCGCGATCGATGCGGCGACCAGCACGATCACCTTCGCCGACAGCGCGCGACCCACCCTGTCGAACTTCACGCAGCCGGTCACGAACATCATGATCGCGCCCGCGAGCGCTGAAATTGCGATGGGCAGCAGTCCAACCGAGGCCAGACCGACCGAGCCGACCATGATGCCCGCCGACAAGAGCGCCTTCGAACGGCGCGGCAATTCGCGCTTGCCCTCGAGCACGAGCAAGCTGTCGGCGCGAGCGAACGATTCGAGATTCTCCGCCAGGCCCATCACCAGCAGCACATCGCCTTCGGCGATGCGCAAGTCGCCGCCTTCGCTATAATGATCGCGCTCGCCCAGCAGAGTCTTCGGGCGGTGGATGCCCAGCACTGCGACTCCGAAGAGATCGGCGATGCCGGAACTCGGCAGCGTGCGCTGGATCAGCCGCGAATCGGCGGTGACGGTCATTTCGACGACCGCGATGTCTTCGCCGGTGTCGGACGACTTGCGGCGGATGCGGTCGATCACCCACGACGGCGCGACTTCGCCCTTGAGTGTCCGCATCGCCTCTTCGAGCGCACCGTGCGTGCCCGAAAGGGTCAGCCTCTGTTGAACCTGAAGCGGCCCTGTGGGCTCGTCATGGAATTCGATGTCGGACGGCATGCGCGGGAGAATCGCGCTCGAACTCCTGTCCGGTCAGTGCGCTGTCTTCGCCGAGTCGGAGCCGGGCGACGAAGCGGCGTTCGGCGTGTACCTCCTCGCTGCGGTTGTCGCGCAGCAGGCGGGGCATCACCAGCCACAGGTACGGCAGGGCGACGAGGGCGGCGGTCAGCACGATGGGCGTAAAGTGGAACACGCTCATGTGCGGCATGCCGAGGTCGCGCGCGATGGACACGACGAGCACGTTCGTGGAGGTGCCGATGGTCGTCGCCATGCCGCCGATGAGCACCGCCGCGTTGAGCGGGATCAGCGTCTTGGATGCCGCCATGCCGCCGCGCGCGGAGAGGCTGACGAAAATCGGGATCAGCAGCACGAGCACCGGGGTATCGTTGACCGCCATCGACAGCAGGAAGGCCATAGACAGCGATACCAGCAGGCCGATCGTCTGGTTGAACTTGAAAACCCGCTCGAGCAGACGCGCGAACGGTTCGAGCGCGCCGGTCACGACGAGACCGCGGCCCATGATCATCAGCGCGCAGATGGTGATCAGCGCGTAGTGCCCGAAGCCCGAGAACGCGAGCGCGAGCCCATCGGTGGGTTGCGTGTGCGGCAGGGGAAAGAAATAGAGCCCGACTGCGATCACCGCGATCGTCAGTAGCGACACGATCTCTGTGCTGAGGCGGCCGCGGGCGAAACCGACGAACATTGCGAGCGTGACGACCATGGCGCCGATCGCGTGATAGCTGGGAACGTCAAGCATCTGGCCGCGTGAATCCCAGACGGCGCGGGGTATTACAAGCGATTATCGGCGCCTGCGACAAGCTGACGCAAGATTCTGGTGCCCCTGGCCCGACTCGAACGGGCACGTCCGAAGACAAACGATTTTGAGTCGTTCGCGTCTACCATTCCGCCACAGGGGCAACCCGAAGCGCGCCGTGCCTTAGCGAGGCACGGGCGCAGAAACTAGACCCTGATCGAAGCGGCCAGCGCTTTGTGCAGTTTGGAGTGAAGACCGTCGTTCGCGGCGAGCACCTGCTGGTCGCAAATCGCCTGCGAGCGGCCGCGGTAGTCGGTCACGAACCCGCCCGCCTCGCGCACGAGCAGGCAGCCGGCGGCGGTGTCCCAAGGCGCGAGGTCGCTTTCCCAGAACCCGTCGAAGCGGCCTGCCGCGACCCACGCGAGGTCCAGGGAGGCGGCACCGAAACGGCGGATGCCGGCAACCTGCGGCCCGATCGCCGCCAGCACCTTGGTCCACTCGCCGAAATCGCCGTGCCCGCCATAGGGGATGCCGGTGGCGATCAGCGCATCGGACATCCGCGCCCGGCTCGATACGCGCAGGCGTCCGTCGTGAAGCCATGCACCGCGACTCTTCTCGGCCCAGAACGTCTCATCGGTGATTGGCTGGTACACGACCGCCGCGGTAACTTCGCCCCAACCGCTGCCATCGAGCTTGGGCTCCTGCACCGCGATCGAAATCGCGAAGTGCGGGATGCCGTGCAGGAAGTTGCTGGTTCCATCGAGCGGGTCGACGATGAAGCGCGGCTGGCCTTCCTCACCGGGAAGCTCGCCGCCCTCCTCCATCAGGAATCCCCAGCCCGGACGCGCGACCTTGAGTTCGTCCCAGATGGTGCGCTCGGCAATGCGGTCGGCCTTCGATACGAAGTCGGACGGACCCTTGCGGCTGACCTGGAGGTGCTCGACCTCGCCGAAGTCGCGGCGCAGCTTGCCGCCCGCCTTGCGCGCGGCTTTCTCCATGACGCGGATAAGGCCGGAAATTGCTGCCATCGGTCGTCAGCCCGCCTTTCCGACGTAGCTCTGCTCGTAGACGTCGACCACGATCCGCGTGCCGCTCTCGATGTGCGGCGGGACCATGATGCGCACGCCATTGTCGAGCTTGGCCGGCTTGTAGCTGGACGAGGCCGTCTGCCCCTTCACAACCGCGTCGGCCTCGACGATCGTCGCCTCGACCTGCTGGGGCAGCTCGACGCTTATCGGACGTTCGTCCCACAGCTCGAGCATGACCTCCATCCCGTCCTGCAGGAACGGCCGGGCATCGCCGAGCAGATCGGATGGCAGGTTTATCTGCTCGTAAGTGTCCTTGTCCATGAATACGAGCATGTCGCCGTCTTCGTAGAGGAACTGGTAATCCTTGGTATCGAGCCGGACCTTCTCGATCGTGTCGGCGCTACGGAAGCGGACGTTGGTCTTGCGGCCGTCGATGAGGTTTTTCATCTCGACCTGCATGTATGCGCCACCCTTGCCCGGTTGGGTGTGCTGGATCTTGGCGACCTTCCAGATGCCGCCCTCGTATTCGAGGATGTTGCCGGGACGGATGTCCACGCCGGAAATCTTCATGGGTGGGTGCTTTCGTTTCGGATGGTCCACGCGCTGCCGCGAGAGCGGGCGCACTGCGCGGCGCGCCTTAGCCGCTCGGCTGCGTTGCGGCAAGCTGGACGGTGGCGGGCAGTCGGACGGTTTGCTATAACAAGGGCATGGTCGCCCGTATCGCCTTCCCCGTCGCACTCGTCTTTGCCTCGTTGTCGGGGGCGGCGCATGCCGACGGCCGGCTCGGCACGCTCGAGCCCGGTCGCTATCTCTGCGAACTGCCCGGCGATGCGGCGGGCCTCGCCTCGATCCCGATCCAGGAAGCATGGTTCGATATCGTCAATGCATCCAGCTATTCGGGCGCAGAAGGTCGCGGGACTTATCTGCTGACGGGCGAAACCGTCGTCTTCACACGAGGGCCGCTCAAAGGTTTGAAGTTCGAACGCACCGCCCCGCGGACGCTCAAGGCCGTGGGGCTCACCGGCGAAATGGCGAAGATGCGCTGCGTGCGCAGCGGGCGCGGAGCTGCGGACTAGGACGCGGGCTTCGTCAGGACCGGATAGGGATTGATCGCGGTCGCCGGTTCCCACCACTTGGCGTCGGGCGTGGTGCGCATGATCGCGAAATGAAGATGCGGTGCCTCGGCACTGGCGTTGCCGGTGTGGCCTACGGTGCCGAGCCGCTGGCCCCGGCGGATAGTTTGCCCCTCTTTCAGCCCCTGGGCATAGTCCTTGAGGTGGGCGTAGTAATAGATCGTCCGCCCGTCCGACGAGCGGATGTAGATCGTCTTGCCCCCGGCGTCCGACAGAAACAGCCTCTCGACCGATCCCGGCGCGGCCGCCTGAACGGTCGTGCCCTCCGGTGCCATGATGTCGAGAGCTGAATGCAGGCGCTCTCCTCCGCCACGCTCGTCGGTGAAAGTGTCGGTCAGGTCGCCGGGACGTATGCCGAGCACGGGGATCAACAGCGATCCCAGGTTCCCTTGTGGCGGAGAGGTGTGATCGGCGAGGTCGAGCGAGGGCGCAGCGGTGGTCCCTGCGCTCGATGTCGGGACCGGGCTCGGCGCGGCTTCGGCGGGGCGGGTCCTTTCCACCTGGCTTACCCCGCGCGCCCGCTCCATCAAGGTGCCGCCGAACACGATCCACGCCGCGCTGGTCAGCGTGGCGGTGACGACGATCGTCAGGATCCGGTCGGCGGCCTTCAACGGCATGTCAGGCCACGAACTCGACCTTGGTGCCCGGTTTGACCATTTGCGCCAGTCGTGCCGCGTCCCAATTGGTCAGGCGCACGCAGCCGTGGCTCTGCGCCCGTCCAATCGTTTCGGGCGCAGGAGTGCCGTGGATGCCGTAATGTTCCTTGCTGAGGTCGATCCACACCACCCCAACCGGTCCGTTGGGTCCCGGCGGCAAGGTCTGCTTCTCCTCGCTGTCGGGTACGTCCCAGAACAGGTCGGGATTATAGGAGAAGGGCGTGTTCCGCGCGACGCCCGTGACCTTCCAGTCGCCGAGCGGTAGCGGATCATGGCTCGATCCGGAGGTGACAGTGAACACCACGACCAGCTTGCCTGAACTGTCGTAGCCCTTGAGCGTGTCCTCGCTCTTGCTGACCACGATTCTGTCGACTTGCGGCTGATCGGTCCCGACGCCGAGGCTCTGCAAGGTCTGCTGCCAATTCGGATCTTCGACCGCGCCCGGCGCGATGCGGTCAGCACCGATATTCGGCACGCGGATGAGCTGACCCGCCGAGAACGTCGACGGCTTCGGAGCAAGATCCGGCTTGCCCGAGCCGCTCGCCGAGGGCGTCGGACTTGGGCTGGCGCTCGCGCTTGAAGTAGGTGTGGGGCTCGACGCGCCGACCGGACTTTGCATCGAGGTCTTCTCCATCCCCGCGGGCTGCCCGTTCGGGTTGAGTGCCTTCAGGGTCTCGACCGTCGTGTGGAAGCGCTCAGCCAGCTTCTCGTCGAGGCTCTGGTAACCGAGCCGCTCGAGCTTGGCCTGATCGGCCGGCTTGTCCGGCGTCCGCGCGAAGTCGAGCGTGCCCCACTCCTGCGGGATGCGCACGACGCGGGTGGCGGGGACCGAGTTCCATTGCTTTAGCTTCGCCTTGGTCGCCTCGTCGAGCTTGCCGGTCACGTCGAGCCCGTTGGCTTCCTGGAAGCCCTCGAGGGCGTTTTCGGTCGACATGCCCATCTTGCCGTCGATCACGCCCGGACCGAAACCCTGACGATCAAGCACGACCTGGGCTTGCATCATCGGACGTTCTTCCGGATCGGGGATGTCGGGCACGTCCGACGCCATGTCGGCGCCGTCGCGCGACGCCATCGAATCGGAGAGACTTTCTGTGGTGGTGTTTGCCGACTGATCCGCCGCAGCGGAGTCTGCGTCGTCCTTGTTGCGGTCCGTTCCGTTTAACCCGCACGCAGCGAGTGCAAACAGCGAAGCGGCGGCGATGATCTTGCGCAATGGTGGTCCCCTAATACGGGACGCGACCCGTCCCTCGCTAAGGCAACGGACGAACCGAAGAAAATATCCGCGCTGTCTGCCGGGGCGTTTTCGTCAGTCGGCAGACGCACGGACGATCGCTTTGTGGAATGCCGCGACGTTTGACGCCGGATCACCGTCCCACACCGCGGCGGAGACCGCGAGAAAATCGGACCCTGCGCTCACCAGCGGCCCGCAATTCGCGGGCGTAATCCCGCCGATCGCGACGCAGGGAATCTCGAAAACTTCCTGCCACCAGGCGAGCAGTTGGGGCTCGGGCCGGTGCTCGCTCGCCTTGGTCGTGCTCGGATAGAAGGCGCCGAACGCGACGTAGTCGGCGCCCGCCTCACCTGCTTCCATCGCGAGGTGGCGGCTCGCGTGACAGGTCACGCCGATCTGCGCCTCGCGGCCGAGTATCTCGCGCGCTTCGCGCACGTCGCCGTCGCCCTGGCCAAGATGGACGCCGTCGGCACCGATGCGCTTGGCCAGAGAAACGCTGTCATTGACGATGAACGCGCAGTCGTGCGCCGCGCAGATCGCCTGCAAGGGCTCCGCAAGCCGCGCAGCCTCGTGTTGGTCGATGCCCTTCACGCGGAACTGGAAGGCCGCCACCTCGCCCGCGCCGAGAGCGGCAGTCAATCGGTCGGGAAAATCGCCGTCTACATCGAGCGGCGAAATCAGGTAGAGCTGGGTCGAAGTCATTGCGCGAGAGGTAGCGGCCATTCAGGCAACCGCAAGCGGCAGGCGTGCGTTATTGCGCACATGAAAATGCCGATGATCCTTTTCGCCCCTGCACTGCTGGGCGCCTGCGCCGTCGTTCCTCCACCTGCGAGCACCCCGCCACAGCCCGAAGGATACGCCGTCCCCCTTGGCGTGCCGGTTCGGGTCGGCGATCTCGTCGTCACTCCGAAGAAGCTGGTTGAAGACAGCCGCTGTCCATCAAACGCGCGCTGCGTGTGGGCCGGCCGGGCGGTCGTCACGACGCGAATCGTCGGGCCCGACTTCTCGGACACCGCCGACCTGACACTTGGCGAGCCCTACGGGACGCACGGCAAGATGCTTGCGCTGGTGAGCGTCCGCCCGGAAAAGACCACGCAGGCCGAAATCGGCGCGCGCGAATACCGCTTCCTTTACGAGATACGCTGATCAGGTGATCGAGGCGGCCTGAATCTGGTCGATCGCGCTGCCGAGCGTCGCATCGAACTCGTCATCCGACTGGTGGTGCCGCAGATCCTGCAACAACCCGCGGCTGAAGCTGGCGATCATGCCTTCGTTCTTCGCCAGGAGCTCGCACGCCTCGTCAGTCGAATAGCCGCCCGACAGCGCGACGACGCGCAGCACATTGGGGTGGTCGATCAGCGGCTTGTAGAGGTTCGCCTCGACCGGGATCGACAGCTTGAGCATGACCTGCTGACCATCGGGCAGAGCGTTCAGCCCCTCAAGGATCGAGTCGCGCAGGACCTTTTCGCCCTCGGCGCGATCGGCGGCCTTGATGTCGTATTCGGGTTCGAGGATCGGGACGAGACCCGCGGCGAGGATGCGCGCACCTTCGGCGAACTGCTGGTGAACGATCTCCTTGATTCCGGCGGTGTCGTTGCGCTTGATCACCGAGCGCATCTTGGTGCCGAACACGCCTTTCGCCTTCGCGCGGGCGAGCAGCGCCTCGAGATCGGGCATCGGCTTCATCAGCTGCACGCCCTGGGTTTCATCCTCGAGGCCCTTGTCGACCTTGAGAAACGGGACGATCCCACGCTCGGCGAGACGCTCAGGTACCGACTTGCCGCCACTTGTCCCGTCCATCGTCTTTTCGAACAGGATCGCGCCGATGACCTTGCCGTTGCCGAAGCAAGGAGCCTCGATGATGCGGCTGCGCATCTCGTGGATGAGGGCGAACATCTCGTCCTCGGTGCTCCACGCGTCGTCTTCGACACCGTAGCCATTGAGCGCCTTCGGGGTAGACCCGCCCGACTGGTCGAGTGCCGCGATGAAGCCTTCGCCGGTGGCGATGCGATCGGTCATTTGCTGGTGATTCATCGTCTGTCCTCAAGTCGGTGCATAGGTATGCGCGAGGGCGCTACTAACTTTGCTTGGGCTGCATCGCAAGGAGAGCGTCAGGCGCGTTTCTGGAGCTTGCGGATGATCCCGTCGAAGCGCAGCGCCGGCACGCCATCCGCGGTGACGAGGCCGGCGACGAAGATCGTCTTGCCGCCTCCGCGCACGACCTCGCCGCGGGCTTCGACGAGTTGCCCCACCTTCACCTGGGCGAGGAAATCGCCGGTCAGATGCATGGTGACCGCGTGGTACCCGTCGAGTTCGTTGCGCGCGATCGAGAACAGCGCGCCGTCGGCGAAGGTCATCAGGCAGCCGCCGTGCATGAATCCGCCGCCGTTCATGTGCCGCTGCTCGGCGCGGAAAGCGACCAAGGCGCTGCCGTCCTCGAGCTGCTTTTCGTAGAAGGGCCCTGCGCGATCCTCGAAGGGGTCGCCGCGCCAGTAGGTCCAGCCCGCGAACTCGCCTTCGGTCTGCGGCACGCGGCCGGTCTGCGATTCGGGAACCTGCTCGCTCATGCCCCGGCACTCGCTTCCAGCGCCTTCACGCCCGGCAGTTCGCGCCCTTCCATCCATTCGAGGAAGGCGCCGCCCGCGGTCGAGACGTAGGTGAAGCCGCCCGCCACGCCGGCGTGATTGAGTGCCGCCACGGTATCGCCGCCGCCGGCCACCGAGATCAGGCTGCCGTCCTGCGTCAGCGCCGCGGCGGTCTTGGCGAGCGCCACCGTGGCGTCGTCGAAGGGAGGCGTCTCGAAGGCGCCCAGCGGCCCGTTCCACACGAGTGTGCGGCAGGTCTTGAGCACGTCGGCCAGCGCCTCGACCGCGGCGGGACCGATGTCGAGGATCATCTCGTCCGCTGCGACCTCGTGAACGTTGCAGGTTCGCAGGGACGCAGGATTGGCGGCGAATTCCTTCGCGACCACGACGTCATAGGGCAGGTGCACGGTGCACCCGGCGTGGTCCGCCTTGTCCATGATTGCATTGGCCGTGGCGGCAAGGTCGTGCTCGCATAGCGATTTGCCGACATCGACCCCGCGCGCGGCAAGGAACGTGTTTGCCATTCCCCCGCCGATGATCAGGTGCTGCACGCGCCCGACCAGATTTTCGAGCACCGCGAGCTTGCTGGAAACCTTGGCTCCGCCGACGACCGCCGCGACCGGCGTCTCCGGGTTGCCGAGCGCCGCGTCGAGCGCCTTCAGTTCCTTCTCCATTGCGCGTCCGGCATAAGCGGGCAGGAGGTGCGCCAAGCCCTCGGTCGAGGCATGCGCCCTGTGCGCCGCGGAGAAGGCGTCATTGACGTAGAAGTCGCCATTGGCGGCGATCCCGCGGGCAAATTCGGGATCGTTGGCTTCCTCGCCCGGCCAGAAGCGGACGTTATCCAGCAACCCGATATCGCCCGCGCGCAGGATTCCGATCGACTGCTCGACCACCGGCCCCATGACCTCCGGGATGAACATGATCTCGCGCCCGAGCACGCGCTCGACGTCGCCCTGGACCAGGCTGGTGCTCATCGTCGAGAACCGCTGGCCTTTGGGCCGGCCGAAGTGCGCGAGCAGGAGCACCTTGGCTCCCGCGTCGGCAAGTTCGAGTATCGTCGGCGCGCTCGCCTCGACCCGTGTCACGTCGCTCGCGCGCCCCTCGTGCATCGGCAGGTTCAGGTCGACCCGGACGAGCGCGACCTTGCCGGTGAGGTCCGAAGGCAGGTCGTCGAGAGTCTTGAACGCGGGCATCAGAGCAACCCGGCCATCACCCCGGCGGTATCGATCATGCGGTTCGAAAAGCCCCACTCGTTGTCGTACCAGCTGACGACGCGAGCCAGCTTCGATTCGAGCACCGCGGTTTCCAGCGAATCGACGGTAGAAGACGCCGGGTAGTGATTGAAATCGCTCGAGACCAGCGGTTGGTCGGTATAGTCGAGCACACCCTTCATCGGGCCGTTCGCAGCCGACTTCAGCGCCTCGTTGATCTCCTCCTTCGAGGTATCGCGGCCGGGCACGAAAACGAGGTCGACCATCGATACGTTCGGCGTCGGCACGCGAACCGAGCTGCCGTCGAGCTTGCCCTTCAATTCAGGCAGGACCAGGCCGACCGCGCGGGCGGCGCCGGTCGTCGTCGGGATCATGTTCTGTGCCCCGCCGCGCGCCCGGCGCAGATCCTTGTGGATCTGGTCGAGCATGCGCTGGTCGTTGGTGTAGCTGTGGATCGTGGTCATGAACCCGCGCTCGATCCCGAAGCTGTCGTTGAGCACCTTGGCGACGGGCGCGAGGCAGTTCGTCGTGCAGCTTGCGTTCGAAACGATGTCGTCTTCGGCGGTCAGGCTGTCCTGGTTCACGCCGAAAACGATCGTCTTCGACACGCCGGTCGCGGGAGCCGAGATCAGCACCCGCTTGGCACCAGCTTCGATGTGCGGACGCGCCGCCTCGTCCGACTGGAAGAAGCCGGTGCATTCGAGGACGATGTCTATGCCGTTCGCCTTGTGCGGCAGCTTGCCCGGGTCCTTCTCGGCGGTGACATGGATGTGCCTGCCGTTGACGACAAGATCGTTGCCATCCGTCTCGACGGTGCCGGGAAAGCGGCCGTGAGTGCTGTCGAAGCCGAACAACAGCGCATTCGACTTGGTGTCGGCCAGGTCGTTTATCGACACCAGCTCGAGGTCGTGGTCGTCGCGCTCGAGAATCGCGCGCGCTACGAGCCGGCCGATACGTCCAAAACCGTTGATCGCAACCTTGGTCGCCATGAGAAGAACTCCTGCTAAATACCTAGTCTGGCTTTGATTTTCGGAACTATGGCTTCCGCGGTGAAGCCGAATTTGGCGAACAGGTCTGTCGCCGGCGCCGAAGCGCCGAACCGGTCCAAGCCGATCTGCAGCCCGTTCGCCATAGTATAGCGGTCCCAGCCCAGCGTGGTGCCGGCCTCGATCGAGACGCGCAGCAGCTCCTCTGGCGGAACATTCGGCAGCAGTTCGTCCTTGTAGGACTGCGGCTGCGCTTCGAACAGTTCCATGCAAGGCATTGAAATCACGTCCGCGCCGATTCCTTCGCTCTCGAGCGCTTCTGCAGTGGCACAAGCGACTTCGACTTCGGAGCCGGTGGCGATCAGGATCACCTTGCGCGGAGCCTGCGCAGCACGGAGGCGATAGGCGCCCCTGGCCGACAGGTTGCCGCCCTCGGTCCGCAGCTGGGGCAGGTTCTGGCGGCTCAGCGCGAGGACCGAGGGTGTATCGGTGTCGGCGAGCGCAAGCGCCCAGCACTCCGCGGTCTCGATCGTGTCGCAGGGACGGAACACGTTGAGGTTCGGGATCAGCCGCAGGCTCATGATCTGCTCGACGGGCTGGTGCGTCGGTCCGTCCTCGCCCAGCCCGATGCTGTCATGGGTGAACACGTAGATCGCCCGGGTCTGCTGCAACGCTGACAGGCGCACCGCGTTGCGGCAATAGTCGCTGAAAATCAGGAACGTACCGCCGTAGGGGATCACCCCGCCGTGCAGCGCCATGCCGTTCATCGCGCAGGCCATGCCGAATTCGCGGATACCGTAGTAGATATAGCGCCCTGCGTAGTCCCCGGCCGTGAGCGGCCCGGTTGCGCTGGTCTTGGTGTTATTCGATCCGGTCAGGTCGGCCGAGCCGCCGATCATTTGGGGCACAGCCGCAGTCAGCACCTCAAGCGCCATTTCGCTCGCCTTGCGAGTGGCCACTTTCTTCGGCTCGGCGAGCAGTTTGCGGATGTAATCGTCGAGCACGCCCTCGGGTATGTCGACCACGCCGAGGTCCTTGCCGGAGGCGCGGCTTTCCCACTCGCCCCGCGCTTGCGCACCACGCTCGCCAGTCCTGCGCCAGTCGGCAAGGATATCGTCGGGCACGACGAACGGCTCGGCAGTCCATCCCAGTTCCTTGCGCGCGGCAGCGACCTCGTCGGCACCAAGCGCAGCGCCGTGGACGCCGCTCGTGCCCTGCTTGTTGGGCGCGCCCCACCCGATCACGGTGCGGCACTCGACCAGCACCGGCTTGTCGTCGAGCTTCGCGGCCTCTCCCAAAGCGCGGTCGATGTCCGCGTAGTCGTGGCCGTCGCAGACCAGCGTGTGCCAACCGGCTGCACGGTATCGAGCGGGAATGTCTTCGCAGGTCGACAGCGCGGTCGACCCGTCGATGGTGATGCGGTTCGAATCCCACAGCACCTTCAGCTTGCCGAGGCCGAGATGTCCCGCAAGCCCGATCGCCTCGTGATTGACGCCTTCCATCAGGCAGCCGTCGCCCGCGATCGTCCAGGTGTGGTGGTCGACGACGTCGTCGCCGTGAACCGCGTTGAGATGCCGCTCGGCGATCGCCATCCCGACTGCCATCGCGAGTCCCTGCCCCAGCGGGCCCGTGGTGCACTCGATGCCGGGAAGCAGGAAGTTCTCCGGGTGACCGGCGCAGGGGCTGCCGAGCTGGCGGAAGTTGGCAATATCCTCGATCGTCGGCTGCTCGTATCCCGACAGGTACAGCAGGCTGTAGATCAGCATCGAGCCGTGGCCCGCCGACAGCACGAAGCGGTCGCGGTCTGGCCAGTCGGGCGCCTTCGGGTCGAACCTGAGATACTTCGAGAACAGGACCGTTGCGACGTCGGCCATGCCCATCGGCATCCCCGGGTGGCCGCTGTTGGCCGCCTGCACCGCATCCATCGAGAGCGCGCGGATGGCGTTGGCCATCGGCGCCAGGCGGGCAGTGTCGAGCGTCATCTCGTCGGGGCTCCTGTATGCGGCGATTCGGTGCGCGCGCACGCCTTCGCGGAGCGCTCCGGCCAGGTCAAGGCGAGGCCGGACGTAGTTCCCCGCGCAGGCGGTAAAGGGCAGTTATCAACAGGCCACGCCAACCCTTTGCGCGCGCGGCGGAATGACGGTAAATCGATCGCCATGGCGGGGGATCGAAGCGAAGCGGCAGTCCAGCGGATCGAAGCCGCGTTGGCGCGCATCGCCCGCGCTGCGGATGAAGTCCCGGCCGGCGCATCTTCCGAAGCACCTTCCCAAGCTCCCTCCGCAAACGTCCAGGCCCTCGTGGAGAAGCACGAGGCGCTGCGTGAAACCGTGACTCGCACGATCGAAGAACTCGACGCGGTGATTGCGGAGCTCGACGAATGAGCGAAGTCGCCCTGAAGATCGGCGGCCGAACCTACCGCGTCGCCTGCGCGGCGGGCGAGGAAGATCGGGTGGCCCGGCTCGGCGCGAATATTTCGGACAAGGTCGCATCGCTGGGCAATACCGGCGGGACCGAGGCGCAAAATCTTGTTTTCGCTGCCCTGCTCCTTGCCGACGAGGCGCAGGAGAGCCGCGAATCGCGCGGCAATCCCGACAGTGGGAGTACCTCGACCCATGATGCCGAGAGCGCTGCCGAGCAGCGCCAGAAGCTCGAAGCGAAGATAGCCGAACTCGAAGCAGAGCTCGCGCGCGCGCAGGACACATCGAGATCTGCGTCCGAAGAGCTGGAACGGGCGCGAATGCGTGAGGACGAACTCACCAAGGCGATCATGAGCCACGATAGCGATGCCGCGTCCCTGCGCTCGCGGATCGCCCAACTCGAGCATGAGGCCGAAGCGCGCCCCTCTACGCCGCTCCTCACCGAAGGAACCGCCGACCTCTCCGCGCTTGCCCCCGCGCTCGAACATTTTGCGGAAATGCTCGAAGAATGTGCGGACAAGCTTGAGCGCCGGGCTGCGGCATCCTAGATAGACGGCGGCGGGACTGCCCGGCACGAGCCGCAACAAAATCCCCGGGGCTATAAGCAAATCTGGGGAGCTGTCCCTGTCCTGAGGCCCCGGCCACTGCATTCTTCGGAATGGAACCGGGAAATCGGGATACACGGTTCCCACCTGACGTTGAGGCGTCGGAGGATTTCGGGGCAACCGACCCATGGTGGTTCCGCCACACCCACTTTGCGGCTAGCGCACACTGCATGAGTGCAGACTTCGAAACGAAAGCCCAGTTACGCGGACGGCTGCGCCCCGAGCGCATCGCGCATGCCGCCGCTCTGCCGGAACAGGTACGCGCTCTGATCTTCCACCGTCCGCCCCGGCCCGTTCTGGAGCTGGTGCCAGAGGGCGCCGTCATCGGATTGTATCACGCGATGCCGGGCGAGGCACCGGCGGGCGGCTACGCGCGTTTCTTTGCCGAGCAGGGACATCGCCTTGCCCTCCCCTGGTTCGCCGATCGAGCGGCTGCGATGGCGTTCCGCGCCTTTACCGACCCGTTCGGAGAGGGTGATCTCGACGAGGGGCCGTTCGGCATTCAGCCAGCGGACGAATGCGAGGCGATCACGCCGGACGTGGCGTTCGTTCCGGTCGTCGCTTTCACTCCCGAGGGACACCGCCTCGGCCAGGGTGGCGGGCATTACGACCGATGGTTGGAGGCCCATCCAGACGTGATGGCGATCGGGCTTGCATGGGACATGCAGGAAGTCCCCGCGATCCCGCACGAGCCGCATGATCGCTGCCTGTCCGCGGTAGTTACTCCCACCCGTTTCATCGGACCGTTCACATGAGAACCGAGCCCACCCTGCGCATCCCGCTGGGAATTCTCGCGCTGCTGGCGGCGCTCGCCGTCTATGCCGGTGTGATTGCAAATTATGCACCAAGGCTGATCGGCGACTGGCCAACACTCGCGCAGGCGCTGGTTTACCTGGTTCTGGGAGTGGTCTGGCTGTTGCCGCTCAAGCGGTTCATCATCTGGATGGAAACCGGCAGCTGGGGCTGATGAGAATTTCCCAAGTGGCGCGAGTGACGGGACTCGAACCCGCGACCTTCGGCGTGACAGGCCGACACTCTAACCAACTGAGCTACACCCGCGCAGCCACTTGGGAGCCGCGCCACTAGGGCGTGGCCGGGGGCCTGTCAACCGCCCCGAGCACCGCTTTTTGTCGCTTTTCCATCAAGCGAAAATTAACCATGTCGAGGCATCCTTGCCTAGCCCCGCAACCGGGGAGTGGGGGGACTGCAGACCATGCGTTTCGGGCTCGGCTTCGTTGGCCTCGTATGCTTTTCGGCGAGTGGGGCGTTCGCGCACGGCGCCATCGATATCGGGCGTTCGATCTATGTCGAGCGGACACGTGAAGGCGTTCGCGAGCTCGAGCCGGCGACCGCGCTCAAGTCGGGCGACAAGGTGGTCCTCGTCGTCGAATGGAACGCACAAGCGCCGGATCGTCCGTTCACCGTGAAAAGCGCAGTTCCGCGCGACCTCGCATTCCAGCGCGCAGGAGACGATGCGGTCGAAGTTTCGACCGACGGCGGCCGCAACTGGGGCGAACTCGGCAGTCTGAAGATCGGATCGCGCCTCGCCTCCGCGGAAGATGTCACGCACTTGCGCATGCGCGTTGCGGGCGAAAAGCGCGGCCGAATGACCTTCAGCGCGTTCGTACGCTGACGCTCAGCATTTCTCGTATTTCCAGTTGCGCTTCTTGCCCTCGGCAAGCCATTCGACCGCCTGCGCGATCCGCTTGGCACGGGTCTCTTGGCGCTTTGCCTCGGTGATCCACTCCAGGTACTCCCGGCGCGCGCCGGGCGGAAAAGATTCGAACGTCGCTGACGCCCGAGTATCGCCAGCGAGCTCCTGCGCGAAATCGTCCGGCATGGCGATCTCGGCCTTGGCCGCCGTCTTCGCGCGTTTCGCTGACTGCACTGCCCTGCTCGGCGATGCGGCCGGGCAGCGTCGCGCACCTTCTCGGCGAGGAAATTGTCGGCGGGCATGTCCTCGAGCGAGGTCAATTTGCCGTGTTGCCCCATGCCCTCGCTGCCGCCCCGCCCTTCGCCATGGATGGTGAACGCGCAGTGCGCCTTGAACGCGGCCATTCCGCAGACGTTTTTCCCGTCGAGTGTGAAGTGCGGCATGCCCCACTTGATCGTTTCCTCGACGCCGGGAAGCGTGCGGTGCACCAGCGCGCGCAAATGCGACAGGATCGGCCGCGCGAACGGCGCGGCGTTCGCGATGTAGTCGTCGATGCGCGGATCGGTGGTCATCGTGGCCTCCCTTGCAGAAGGCCACGATAGTCCGATCAGTTCACCAGTAAAAGCGCGGGGGTTTCGATCAGTTTCTTCACCTCCTGGATGAAGCTCGCCGCATCGTAGCCGTCGACGACGCGGTGATCGCAGCTGATCGAGATGTTCATCAGCTTGCGCTTCTCGACCCGTTCGCCGCCCATTCCATCGGAGACGAACATCGGGCGCTCGACGATGCGATTGGGACCGATGATCGCGACTTCGGGCCGGTTGATCACCGGCGTGGTCGCAACGCCGCCCAGCGGGCCGAGCGAGGTGACCGTGAGCGTCGATCCGCTGAGCTCGTTCGGTTTCGCAGAACCGTCGCGCGCGGCTTCGGCAAGGCGGCGGATTTCGCCAGCCAGCTGCCACAGGTTCTTTGCCTGCGCGTCGCGGATGACAGGCACCATGAGCCCGGCGTCGGTCTGCGCCGCCATGCCGAGATGCACCGCGCCCGACCGGGTGACCACGTTCGCCTCGTCATCGTAACGTGCGTTGATCATCGGGAAGTCGGGGATCGTCTTGCAGATCGCCGCGATCAGCAGCGGCAGCATCGTGAGCTTCGGCTTGTCACCGCGTGCATCGTTGAGTTGGCCGCGCAGACGCTCCAGCTCGGTGACGTCGCATTCCTCGACATAGGTGAAGTGCGGGATATTGCGCTTGGCGGCCGGCCATGTTCTCGGCGATCCGGCGGCGCAGGCCGATGACCTTGATCGTCTCGTCGGCGCGGGTCGGCCCGGCGGGCGCATGGCCCGACTTGGCGCCATACGAAATGTAGGCGTCGAGGTCGGCATGGCGAATGCGCCCTTCCGCGCCCGGGCGCACGTCGGCGAGGTCGATGGCGAGATCTGCCGCGCGCTTGCGCACCGCGGGGGTCGCGAGAACCTTGGAGTTCGAAGATTTCGCCACTGGTGCGGGAGCAGCCTTCGGGGCCGGAGCCGGCTTTGCCTTGGGCTCGGGCGGAGGCGGCGGCGCTGCTTTATCCTCAACCGCCGCGGCGGCATCGGCAACGTCCGAAGGATCGGGCGTCTCGACCTCGATCCGCTTTTCGACGGTGCCGGATTTCGGTGCTGGCGCCTCGGCCGGCGCGTCTTCGGCCACCGCTTCGTTCGCTTCGATCACCTCGTCGGGAATCTCACCCTCCGTTTCGATCACTACAAGCATCGAGCCGATCGCGATGACGTCGCCCGCCTCGCCGGCGACCTCGAGGACTTTGCCCGAAACCGGGCTTTCCATCTCGACCGTCGCCTTGTCGGTCATCATGTCGGCGATCTGCTGGTCTTCCTCGACGCGGTCCCCAGGCTGGACGTGCATCGCCACGATCTCGGCCTCGGCGATGCCTTCGCCGATGTCGGGCAGGTTGAAGGTAAAGCGAGCCATCAGGCCTCCAGAATCTTGTCGATTGCCTCGCCGATACGGACGGGACCGGGGAAATAGGCCCATTCGAGGCTGTGCGGATACGGGGTGTCGAAGCCGGTGACGCGCTCGACCGGGGCTTCGAGATGATAGAAGCAGCGCTCCTGCACGAGCGCGCTGAGCTCCGCGCCGAACCCGCTGGTCCGGGTCGCCTCGTGCACGATCAGGCAGCGGCCGGTCTTGGCGACCGATTCCTCGATTGCCTCGATATCGAGCGGGACGAGTGTGCGCAGATCGATGATCTCGGCATCGATGCCCTTTTCCCTCGCCACCGCGGCGCTCACGTGGACCATCGTGCCGTAGGTCAGGATCGTCAGCGCCTCACCCTCGCGCACGGTGCGCGCCTTGCCGAGCGGGATCGCGTAATACCCTTCGGGCACCTTGCTGTCGGGGTGGTTCTTCCACGGCTCGACCGGGCGGTCGTAGTAGCCGCTGAACGGCCCGTTGTAGATCCGCTTCGGCTCGAAGAAGATCACCGGGTCATTGTCCTCGATCGAGGCGATCAGGAGGCCTTTGGCGTCGTAGGGGGTCGAGGGGATCACCGTCTTGAGGCCCGAGACGTGAGTGAAGATCGCCTCGGGGCTTTGGCTGTGCGTCTGCCCGCCGAAGATGCCGCCGCCGAACGGGCTGCGCACGGTCATCGGCGCGATGAACTCGCCCGCCGAGCGATAACGCAGCCGCGCCGCTTCGCTGATGAGCTGGTCGAGCCCCGGGTAGATATAGTCGGCGAACTGGATTTCGGGCACCGGGCGAAGGCCATATGCACCCATGCCGACTGCCGCGCCGATGATCCCGCATTCGGAGATCGGCGTGTCGAACACGCGGTTCTTGCCGTGCTTTTCCTGCAGGTGCGCGGTCGCGCGGAACACGCCGCCGAAATAGCCGACGTCCTCGCCCATGATGATGACCGAGGGATCGTGGCTGAGCATGATGTCGAGCGCGTCGTTGATCGCCTCGATCATGTTCATGTTGCGCGACGGCGCGTCGGCGAGCCCCACGGGGGAATCGTCGTTGATCAGGCTTGTGGCCACTTGATCTTCCTTTCGCGGATCGCCTGGTCGGCCTGCTCCTCGAGGTGCCACGGCAGGTCCTCGAAAACGTCTTCGAACATTGTGTGGAACGGATGGTGCATGCCGTGGCCGAGCACGCCGTTCTTTTCGGCTTCCTTGGTCGCGGCCTTGACCTTCTCGGCGCACGCGAGGTCGAGCGCCTGCTGGCGGTCCTCGTCCCATTCGCCGATTTCGATGAGGTGATCCTTCAGCCGCTTGATCGGGTCGCCCAGCGGCCATTCGCTGCGCTCTTCGGCACTGCGGTACTGGCTTGGATCGTCCGACGTGGAGTGACCCTCCGCGCGGTAGCTGAAGTGCTCGATCAGCGTCGGCCCGCCGTTGGCGCGAGCGCGGTCGGCGGCCCATTGGGTCGCGGCATAGACCGCCAGCGCATCGTTCCCGTCGACGCGGAGCGAGGCTATGCCGTAGCCGAGCCCGCGCGCGGCGAAGGTCGCCCGCTCGCCCCCGGCGAAGCCTGAGAAGCTGCTGATCGCCCACTGGTTGTTGACGACGTTGAGGATCACCGGCGCATTGTAGACCGCGGCGAACAGGCAGGCGGCGTGGAAGTCGCCTTCCGCGGTGCTGCCTTCACCCACCCAGGTGGCGGCGATCCGGCTGTCCCCCCGCATCGCGCTCGCCATCGCCCAGCCCACCGCCTGCGGAGTCTGCGTGGCGAGATTGCCGCTGATCGTGAAGAAGCTATGTGGCCTCGACGAATACATGATCGGCAGCTGGCGGCCCTTCAGCTTGTCGCCGCGGTTCGAGTAGATCTGGTTGATCATCTCGACCAGCGGATATCCGCGCGCGATCAGGATGCCCTGCTGGCGATAGCTGGGGAAGACCATGTCGTCGCCCGCCAGCGCCATCGCCGGGGCGACGCTGGTCGCTTCCTCGCCGGTGCACTTCATGTAGAAGCTGGTCTTGCCCTGCCGCTGACCGCGATACATCCGCTCGTCGAACGCACGCGTGAGCGCCATCGTCTCGAGCATCTTGCGCAAGGTATCGGGATCGAGTTTCGGGTCCCACGGACCGTGCGCCCGGTTGTCGTCCCCGAGAACACGGACGAGGTCGTTTGCCAGCGCCTGCGTCTCGATCGGCTCGCACATCTCGTCGGGCCGCGCCTGGCCGCCGGGCTCGCCGACCTTGATGTGCGAGAAGTCGACCGCGTCGCCGGGCCGGAATTTGGGTTCGGGAACGTGAAAGCGCAGCTCGGGCCGGTTGTGCCCCGCCTTGCCTCTCCCGTTCGGCGTATCGGCCATTTGGCTCTCCAGACGCAATCTTTTAAGACTGCGTTATTTTATTTCAAAGCAGGACCGGGAGTCAAGGAACCTCCCGTCATACGGCAACCGGCGCCTTGAGTGCACCGAGCGGTGCGTAGTCCAGCACCTCGAAATCTTCGATTCGGTAGTCGAAAATGCTGCCCGGACGCCGCACGATCTCAAGCCGTGGGCGCCCTTGCGGTTCCCGGGTGAGCTGTTCGTCGATCAGGTCGTCGTGATTGAGGTAGAGGTGTACGTCGCCCCCCATCCAGACGAACTCGCCCGGCTCGAGACCGGCTTGCTGTGCGAGCATGCGCTGGAGAAGCGCCGCCGACCACAGGTTGAACGGCAAGCCGAGCGCGACATCGCAGCTGCGCTGGTAGAGCAGGCCGTTGAGTTTCCCGTCCGCGACGTGAAACTGGTAGGTCTTGTGACACGGCGGCAGCGCCATCCGGTCGAGCTCGGCGACGTTCCACCCTTCGATGATGTGCCGCCGGCTGCCAGGGTTCTCGCGCAAGCTCCGCACGACTTCGGCGACCTGGTTCACGCCCTCGCCCGCTTCGTAGAGGCCATCGGGCCGGTAGCGATAGGTGGGCCAGTCGACCCACTGCTTGCCATAGACCGGGCCGAGATCGCCCCAGTTCGCGGCGAACGCCTCGTCCTCCGCGATGCGCTGGACGAAATTCTCCAGCGAGATCTCGTCACCCGTCTCGCTGACATATTTAGCGTGCGGCCACTCGTTCCAGATGCCGACGCCCTGCAACACGAGCGGGCGGATGTTGGTCTCTCCGGTGAGGAACCACAGCAATTCCCGCGTGGCGGTTTTCCAGTAGACCCGCTTGGTGGTGATCAGTGGCATCGCGCCGCCCGCGAGATCGAATCGCAAGGTCGCGCCGAACACCGATCGCGTGCCAATTCCCGTCCGGTCGACCCGCTCGGACCCCTCGGTCCAGATGCGCCGCATCAGGTCGAGGTACTGTGTTTCCGGGTGCGGCGAAGCGGCGAGCATGGATCGTCCCTAGCGCGCGAAATGGCCGCTTGCCACCCTGCGATACCCTTCCTATAGGGCGCGCCTTGCCTCGCCCCGGACCTGTTCCGGGATCGATCGGTCGGGGAGTAGCTCAGCCTGGTAGAGCACTGTCTTCGGGAGGCAGGGGCCGGAGGTTCGAATCCTCTCTCCCCGACCAATTCTTTCGGCTCGCGTCCCGCTTAGTCGGCATCGCCGACGCGCTGCACATCGCACAGAATATCATCGTCGAGCGGCTTGCCGTGCATGATCGATACGTCGCCCGTCGTCTCCAGCACGACTGCGCGCACCTCGTCGAGCGAACCGACGTTCGCTGCCCGCAGCTTGGCGAACAGGTCGTCCGCGGCTGACGCGGGTCTGCTTCAGCGCCCTGTCGATGATGACCCCGTCGCGCACCAGCAGGACCGGCTCGTTCTGGATCAGCTTGTCGGCCTTGTCCGACCATTGGCGGAGCTTCGCGGCAATGTATTGCACCGCGAACAGGGCCGCCATCGCCGCCAGCGACTGAAGGAACGAACCCCATTCATCGGATCGCGACGCGCTGCCCACGAGTGACCCCATCGCGATTGTCATGATGAAGTCGAAGCTCGTCATCTTCGAGAATGAGCGCAGTCCCACGACGCGCACCAGAAAGACCACCCAGATCAGCGCGATCGAGGCGAGAATCAGGCCGCTGACGAGCGGATCGTATGGCGAGCTGGGTAGAAAGATGGCGTGCCTCCGTTTCTAGAAGGCGCACACGGCCCGGACGGTTCCCGTCAACCCCCGCGCAATAGCTGCACGCCCCAATCGCGTTCGAAAAGATAGAGCAGCACCCGCGCCGCTTCACCGCGTTCGCCGGTCAGGCCGCCATCCCGGTCCATCAGCAGTCGCGCATCCTCGTGGGCGATGGGCAGCAGGCGCTGGATCTGTTCGAGGTCGGCAACTTTGAACGGCGTGTCGCCCGACTGGCGCGTGCCAAGCAGCTCGCCGCCGCCGCGCAGTCGCAAGTCCTCCTCCGCAAGACGAAAGCCGTCCTGCGTCTCCCGCATCAGGGCGAGGCGTTCCTTGCCCGTTTCGCTGAGCATTTCGCCGCGCAGCAGGACGCAGACCGATTTCTTCGTGCCCCGCCCTACCCGTCCGCGGAGCTGGTGAAGCTGGGCGAGGCCGAACCGTTCGGCCTGCTCGATCACCATCAGCGTGGCGTTGGGAACATCGACCCCCACCTCGATGACGGTCGTCGCAACGAGCAGCTTCGCCGCGCCGCTGGCGAAGCGCTCCATCGCCGCGTCCTTGATTTCGGGCCTGAGCTGCCCGTGGACGAGCACGATATCGTCGCCGAACCGTTCCTTCAGCGCCGCGTACCGGGCTTCGGCGGCGGCGATGTCCTCGCTCTCGAGCTCGCGGACCATCGGGCACACCCAATAGGCCTGCGCCCCTCCCTCAAGCTGCTTCGCGAGCCGATCTACGATCTCGCCAGTACGGTCGGCGCTGACGACCACGGTATCGATCGCTTGCCGGCCGGGTGGCATCTCGTCGAGCCGGCTGACGTCCATCTCGCCGTACTGCGCAAGTGTCAGCGATCGCGGGATAGGCGTTGCGGTCATCGCCAGCGTGTGCGGCGCGACCTTGCCCTTGCTCGCCAGCATCAGCCGTTGCGACACGCCAAAGCGGTGCTGCTCGTCGATCACCACGAGCCCCAGATTGCGATAGGCCACGGTGTCCTGGAAAATCGCATGAGTGCCCACGACGATCCGGATGCTGCCGTCCTGCAGGCCCATCAGGATCGATTCGCGCGACCTGCCCTTGTCGCGCCCGGTCAGCAGCGCGATCTCGACTCCGGTCGGCGCCAGCATACGACGCAATGTGTCGTAGTGCTGGCGGGCAAGGATTTCGGTCGGGGCGAGCAGCGCAGCCTGCGCTCCGGCCTCGACCGCGACGAGCATTGCCTCGAGCGCGACGACGGTCTTTCCGCTGCCGACATCGCCCTGCAGCAAGCGCAGCATGGGCTTGTCCTGTGCAAGGTCGCCCTCGATCTCGCCGATGCTGCGTCTTTGTGCGCCCGTCAGCGGGAACGGCAGATCGAGTTTGCCGCGCAAACCCCCGTCGCCGATCAGCGCCTGCCCGCGCCGACGGCGGTTGTCCGCCCGCACCAGCATCAAAGCGAGGCTGTTGGCGAGAAGTTCGTCGTAGGCGAGCCGGTCGCGTGCGGCCGCGTGCTCACCCTTGTGCGCCAGCTTGAGCGCGTCGGCCCACGTAGGCCACTTCATCTTGGCGAACTGGGTCGGCTCGATCCATTCGGGCAAGTCGGGCAGGCGCTCCATCGCCTGCGCGACAAGTCCCGTCACCTTGGGCTGAGTCAGCCCTTCGGACAGCGAATAGACCGGCTCGTTGAGCGTGCCGAGCAGCCCCGCGCTGTCCTCACTCACGTGATCGGGATGAACGATCTGGAGTAACTGGCCGTACTGGTCGAGGCGGCCGGCGACCCATCGCCTGGCGCCGACCGGCAGCTGCTTCTTCGCGGTGTAGCTCGCCTTGCCGAAATAGGTCAGCGACACGAAGTTGCCGAGCGCGTCGGTCGCCATCACGTTATAGGGCCCGCGCCCGCTCCGGCTCGATCGATGCTCGGTCACCGTAAGCGGGACGACGATTTGCTCGCCGACGCTCGCCCCATCGAGGTTGTCGACGGCGCGCCGGGTCACGAAGCGATCGGGCAGATGATACGCGACGTCTCGCACCCTGGTCAGCCCGAGCTTCTCGAGTGGTTTTGCGATCCTGGGCCCGACCCCCTCCAGCGTCTCGGTCTCGGCGAACAGCGGATTGAGCACATCGGGGCGCATGGCGCGTACCTAGGGAAATTTACCGGTCCTGCGAAGCACCATGAGGTGTTTATGCAATTTGCGCTTTTCGGCAGACCTGTTAACCAAATTCGGCGGGTCGCTTTCCAAATGGGGGGGCTCATGACCCGACACTTCACCACACTTGCACTCGCTGCCGCTTGCGCGCTCACGGTCGTTCCCGCGACCGCGGCCTTCGCGCAAGACGAACCCGAAGAAGCACGGACGACCTACCAGATCACGATGCTGAAGTTCGCACCGGGTGCGGCGGACCGCTGGAGCGAGATGGAGGAGAAGTACTACATCCCGGCGGCTAAGGCAGCCGGTCTCCCGTCCACCCAGGTCCATTGGTTGATCGATGGGCCGTATGACATCATGCTCGTACGGCCGATGACGCGCGGCATGGCGACCATCGATGCGCACACCGGCCCCGAGCGCAAGGCGTTCGAGGCGGCGTTCGAGAAGATCGCCGGGTCGAAGGACGCTGCCGAGAAGCTGAATGCAGAAAGCGACAAGCTGATCTCAGGGTCGGCCCGCTACTACTCGCACACGCATCCCTAAAGCATCGCACCCAACGAAAAAGCGGCGCCGGCTCCGACCGGCGCCGTTTTTCGTGCAACTTGATTGATGTTTGGCTGGGAACCGGAATGCCCGTCTGCGGCTTGATCGGACACACAAACCCATCAGCGGAGAACCGGCATGGCCGACCAGGAATATACAGATGCAATCATGCTCCTTCGTGCCGATCACGATGAAGTGAAGAGCCTGTTCGATGATTTCGAGAACACCGACGAGGCGGATCGCAAGAAGCAGATCGCTCAGCAGATTTGCACCGAACTCAAGATCCACGACATGATCGAGGAAGAAATCTTCTACCCGGCCTTTCGGGGGAAGCTGGAAGACGACATGCTGGACGAGGCGATCGTCGAACACGACGGCGCCAAGTTGCTGATCAACGACATCATGAACGGCGGCGATGCCGGTTCAAGCGAATATGGCGCCAAGGTTACCGTTCTGAAAGAACAGATCGAGCACCACGTCGAAGAAGAAGAGAAGCCGAAAGAAGGAATGTTCGCCAAGTGCCGCGAAACGGACGTCGATTTGAAGGCACTGCTCCAACCGATGGTGCTGCGCAAGGAAGAGCTGAAGAAGCAGGCTGAAAGCGAAGGCCTTCCTCCCGCGAAGATGTCCGAGGTCGAGCCCCAAGCGGCCCAATAGGCGGACGAGATTGCGAAGCCGCGCCCGGTGGGCTAGCCGGGCGCGGTGCACTCTCCTCTTAGCCCGCAATTCACCGCACGCCTTGCCCGCGCAAAGTTTCGCGCCTGGCATCGCGGCACGCGCGAGGCCGACTACATGATCGGCGGCTTTTTCGACCGGTATCACGCAGATTGGGACGATGCCGCGCTCGCGTGGTTCGAAGCGGTACTGGAACAGGACGACGTCGACGTGATGGCCTGGGCGCTCGGGGCGCAAGAGGTGCCGGAAGCTTTGGCTGGCGAGCACATGGCCGCGATGCAGCGGCTCGATTACGTCGAGATGCCCTGATCGGGGTCCGGAAACGGGTTGCCCTGACGGGCGTTCACCCTATCTGACACGCGACGATCCCGCCCGAATTATCCGGGCGGGTGCAGGCGCGTGCCCGCAAGACAGGATCATCATGCCCGACCTTCAGACTATTCTGGCCGCGGACAAGCCGCTGACCCTCGCAGCGGTGCCGCGCGGCGCTCAACCGCTGGTGATGGCGGATCTTGCGCGGGCGGCGAAGGGGCGCGCCGTGCTGGTGACGCCCGACGACTCGGCGATGAACGGGGTGGCGGAAGCCGCGCGCTACTTCGCGCCCGAGCTGGAAGTAATCGAGTTTCCCGCGTGGGATTGCCTGCCTTACGATCGCGCCTCCCCCGCCCTAGCCGTCAGCGCGCGGCGGCTTGCTGCGCTGCACCGGTTGCAGGCGGGCAAGCAGGGTTCGCAGCTGCTCGTCACCACGGTCAACGCCCTGCTCCAGCGCGTGCTCACCCCGTTCCGCGTGCGCGAAGGGGTGCGCGAGCTCAAACCCGGCATGGAGATCGCGCACGAGGACCTGATCGCGCTGCTCCAGCGGCAGGGCTATTCGCGTACCGACACGGTGATCGACCACGGCGAGTTCGCGGTGCGCGGCTCGATCTTCGACCTGTTCCCGAGCGGGCTCGACCAGGGTCTGCGGCTCGACTTCTTCGGCGACGAACTCGAATCGCTGCGCCTGTTCGATCCGAACACCCAGATGACCACAGGGGTGCTCGACCGGCATCTGCTGATCCCGGCGAGCGAGGCGCTGCTCGACGAGGACACGATCAAGCGCTTCCGCAGCCGCTACCGCGAGCGCTTCGGCGCGAATGCGACCCAGGACCCGCTCTACCAGGCGATCAGTGACGGGCGCCGGCTCGCCGGGATGGAGCACTGGCTGCCACTGTTTGAAGATCGGCTGTCGACGCTGTTCGACCACCTCGGCCAGGACGATCTGGTGGTGATGGACAACGCCGCTCTCGGAGCAGCGGACGAGCGCCTGACCGATATTGCCGACTATCACCGCCAGCGCGAGGACGGCACGTATCGCCCTCTTCCCGAGGACGCGCTCTACCTGACGAAGGGTGAACTGGACGCTGCGCTCGCTGGCTTTCCGATCCACCGCGCATCGATCTTCGCAGAGCCGGAGAGCGCCACGGTCGTCGACTTCGGCTTCCAGTCGGGCCGTGACTTTGCGCCCGAGCGTGCGCGCGGGGACAACGTCTATGCCGCGGCGGCCGAGCACCTGAAGGCGGCGGGCAAGGCCGGCAAGCGACCAATCCTGGCGACCTACTCGAAAGGAAGCCGCGCGCGCATCGCGTCGATCGTCACCGAGGCCGGCGCCCCCGTCCAGCTAGCGGATAGCTGGCAGGAAGCACTCGGCGCGGCGGCGAAAGGCAAGCCGGTCGCGCTCGTCCTGCCGCTCGAGGCGGGCTTTGCGAACGACCAGATCGACCTCATCACCGAGGCCGACGTGCTCGGCGACCGGCTCGTTCGCCGCAAGAAGCGGCGCAAGAGCGCCGACGCCTTCCTCGCGGAACTGCAGGCCCTCAACGCCGGCGACCTCGTGGTTCACGTCGACCACGGTATCGGCAAGTACCTCGGGCTCGAGGCGATCCCCGTCGGCAAATCCCAGCACGACTGCGTGATGCTGGAGTACCATGGCGGCGACAAGCTCTACGTGCCGGTCGAGAATCTCGAGGTTCTCAGCCGGTACGGTTCGAGCGAGGAGATGGTCGCGCTCGACCGGCTCGGCGGCGAGGCGTGGCAGAAGCGTCGCAGCCGCCTCAAGGAGCGCATTCGCGAGATCGCGCACGAACTGCTGCGCACCGCCGCCGCGCGCTCGCTGCGCAAGGCCGCGGTCGTCGAGACCGAAGAGGCGAGCTATAACCAGTTCGTCGATCGCTTCCCCTGGGAAGAGACCGACGACCAGGACCGCGCGATCGAGGAAGTGCTCGAGGACCTGTCGAGCGGCAAGCCGATGGACCGGCTCGTCTGCGGCGACGTCGGCTTCGGCAAGACCGAGGTCGCGCTGCGCGCCGCATTCGCCACCGCGATGAGCGGGCG
This sequence comes from uncultured Alphaproteobacteria bacterium, assembly GCA_963728375.1. Lineage (GTDB taxonomy): Bacteria > Pseudomonadota > Alphaproteobacteria > Sphingomonadales > Sphingomonadaceae > Tsuneonella. The sequence continues at coordinate 11,689 of CAVSJL010000001.1, read as the reverse complement.
CCAGGTGGCCGTCGTCGCCCCCACCACCCTCCTCGCCCGCCAGCATTACGAGAACTTCGCCGCACGCTTTTCCGGCTTTCCGCTCAAGGTCGGGCGTCTGAGCCGGCTCGTAGCCTCGAAGGAAGCCGCGCAGACGCGCGAGGGCCTGAAAGGCGGCGACATCGACATCGTGATCGGCACCCACGCGATCCTGTCGAAATCGACCGAGTTCAAGAACCTCGGCCTCGTCATCGTCGACGAAGAGCAGCGGTTCGGCGTGACCCACAAGGAAAAACTCAAGCAGCTGCGCGCCGACGTCCACGTCCTCACCCTCACCGCGACGCCGATCCCGCGCACGCTGCAGATGGCGATGAGCGGCCTTCGCGAACTCTCCACCATCCAGACCCCGCCGGTCGACCGCCTCGCGGTGCGGACGTACGTGATGGAATGGGACGACATGGTCATGCGCGAGGCCCTGCTGCGCGAGCATCACCGCGGCGGGCAGAGCTTTATCGTCGTGCCGCGCATCTCCGACATGCCAGAAGTCGAGGACTGGCTGCACAAGCACGTTCCCGAGGTGAAGGCGATCAGCGCGCACGGCCAGATGTCGCCGACCGAGGTCGAGGAGCGCATGAGCGCATTCTACGAAGGCAAGTACGAAGTGCTGCTGTCGACCACGATCGTCGAAAGCGGCCTCGACATTCCGAGCGCCAACACGATCGTGATTCACCGCGCCGACCGCTTCGGCCTCGCCCAGCTCTACCAGCTGCGTGGGCGAGTGGGACGGTCCAAACTGCGCGCCTACGCTTACCTGACGACGCCCGCCGACACGGCGCTGAGCGAAGTCGCGGAAAAGCGTCTCAAGGTGCTCGGCGACCTCGACAGCCTCGGGGCCGGGTTCCAGCTCGCCAGCCACGATCTCGACATTCGCGGAGCGGGCAACCTGCTCGGCGACGAGCAGTCGGGCCACATTCGCGAGGTCGGCTTCGAACTCTATCAATCGATGCTCGAGGATGCGATCCTCGCCGCCAAGGCGGGCGACGCGGGGCTCGAACGCGAGGCCGGACCGAGCCCGCAGATCACCGTCGATGCACCGATCATGATCCCCGAGGAATACGTCCCCGATCTCGCGGTTCGGATGGGCCTTTATCGCCGTCTCAACGATGCGCGCGACCAGGGCGAGATCGAGGCGCTGGCGGCCGAGATGATCGACCGGTTCGGTCCCCTGCCCCCGGCGACTGCCAACCTCGTCAAGCTGATCGAGATCAAGCACCAGGCCATCCTCGCGAACATCGCCAAGATCGACGTCGGCGCGCGCGGTACGCTGGTGACGTTCCACAACGACGATTTCCCCGATCCGGACGGCCTCCTCGCGTGGGTCGAGCGGGTCGGTGACGATGCCAAGTTGCGACCCGACATGAAACTCGTCCTGTCGCGCGCATGGGGTGATCCGCAGAGCCGGCTCAACGGGCTGTTCCAGCTTACGAAGGGGCTCAGCGGAGTCGTGGCGAGGGCCGGGAAGCGCCAGAAAGCAGCCTGACCGAGACCGATTCGCAGCCGATTGTTAACGGTGATTCGCGCCTGATTCGGGGATGCCCAGTGGTGAGAAACCAATCGCTTCCGCCATTAACCTTTGGAAAGGTTAACAACTTTGGGGCGGCATTCGGTGGTGGAGAAACTGGGCGTTCGGACTCTTGCGGTCTGCTTAAGGACCGATCGCACCGGTTAGAGATGCCGCAAGGAGTTTCGCAATAAATCCAGTGCCTTGATCGCAATGGCCCGACGTTAGATCGCGAAGGCGCTCAGATATTACGTCTGCGCCAGACACAAAAAACCCCGGCACTGCCGGGGCCTTTCGTACTAGTCAGGCGATCAACGACCGCCCAGGAACCAATCGAACCAGTCCCACATCGACGCAATGAAAATCGTCATGACCAAACCTCCATAGCAACCCAGTGCTAGGAAGTATGGTTAACAGATGTTTTGGTTAATGCAAGTTTAAGCTGCTCGTGACTTCGCCTCCAGACGAGTCAGCAGTTGGTCCATCGGGATCGCCTTCGAATAGTAGAAGCCCTGCGCTGCATCGCAGCCGAATTCGCGCAGAAGACGGGATACGGCCTCGTCCTCCACACCTTCGGCGACAGCGGTGCGCTTCAGGGAATGGATCATCTCGATCGCCGTTTTCACCAACGTGCGATCTTCTTCGGACTCGGCCATGTTGGCAACGAAGCTCCGGTCGATCTTGACCTCGTCACTGGGGATCTGCCTCAGGTAGTGCAGCGATGCGTGACCGGTACCGAAATCGTCGACCGACAGGCGAACGCCCATTGCCTTCAGCTCGGACATGATTTCAGCCGCGATGCGGTCGTTTCCAATTGGCGCCGTCTCGGTGATCTCGAGGACCAGATTACGCGCGGGGAAGTCGTATTTCTCCAAGGCCTTTCCGACCTGTGAGGCGAAACCGGGATCGCGAAGATCGAGCGCCGAGATATTGACCGCCACGCTGAAGTCCGGCTGAATCGCAATCGCTCGCCCGGCTTCACGCAGTGCGTCGTCGAGGACGAAATTGGTTATCATTTCGATGCGGTCGTGCTCTTCGGCATAAGCGACAACCAGCGACGGCTCGATCGGCCCGCGAACCGGGTGATTCCATCGCAGGAGCGCCTCCGCGCCCATGACTTTTCCGGTGTCCAGCGAAACCTTTGGCTGGAACGCAACCGTGATATCGCGATTCTGAATTGCCTTTTCGAGCTCGGAGAAGAACTGGAGCCGCCAACTCCGGTCCTCGCCCACGGGTGTGTCGCTGATCATGAATACCGAACCGTGGTGCGCCGCGTCCTCCGCGCACTGGATCGCGCTTTCTGTCCGCTGTCGGAGCGTCAACATGTGATTGGCGTCGAGCCCGACCGATGTCGCCATGTCGGGCGCCTGCGAGCCCACCGTGATGCTCGTACGAAACACCGCGTGGAGACCGCGCAAGTGGCCGCTACGGTCGCTCTCAGGAATCCGGTCACGCAGCCAGACGAGCGTATCCTTGTGAAAGGCGAACTGCGATCCACCCTCGGCCGAGCGCAGCATGTCCTCTGCCTTGGCCAAAAGTTCATCGATCTCGGCCGGCGAAAGGGACGCGCTGATCGTCGCGAAGTTGCGAATCTTGAGGGCGATGACGTCGCATTCGGGCGCGACTTCGGACGAATAGAACTGCTCGATGCGGACCAGGCCGCCAGCCCCGCGATAGATCGAACGGGCAAGGTTGCGCAGCCGGATCGCGGCGATCGCAAGGCTCACCAATGCGCTCATGACCGCCATGTGTACGGAGACCAGTTCGAGCAGCGCCTGCGCCACCAGAAGAAGGAGGCCAAACCCGACAGCCGCGCGACGCGAAGGCACCTTCTGGCGCGCCTGGTACAATATGAACAGCGCGACGAGCAACAAAGGGGGCCACCAGCCAAGGTCGATAGGCATACCTTCTCGCAAGGTCTGCGCGCCCAGCGCGTGAATCTGCGCGCCCGCGATCACACCGCGCCATTGGATTCCGAAAAGATCGGGGGAGGACCGGTTAGCCGGCGCGACGATAACGTCTTTCCCGGCGAACGTGGATACGGCAACCCGTCCATCCAGCACATCGACGTAGCTGAATATCGGAATGGTATTGAAATCGATTGAAAAGTCCGGCCGGTAGATCCGGTCACTCAGGTCTTTGACGCCAGCGAGTTGCGCCGAGATCGAGGGTACTCGCTTCCCCAGAATCTCGGAACTGGTCGGCAGACCCCATGAAAACCCGAAGACCCGTTGCTTTCCGTGCATCGACACCATCGGCGCCATTCCGCGGAATCGCTCGTTGGTGAGAAACTGTGCGGTGCCGCCGGAAGCAACACCGATTTCGGGCGTGGACCCAATGAATATGCGGCCTTTATGCCGCTCCAGCGCAGCAATCAGCTTGGCGTCTTCTTCGCGAGTCGACACGTCCGAGTAAGCCCGATCGAACACGATACTGTTCGCACCACTCGCAAAGATTTTATCGATCAATCGGGCATCGTCTCCCCGGAGCGGATCGCGTGTGCCCAGTTCGTCAAGCGAACGTTCGTCGATCATCACAAGGACAGTTTGCCCATCGGCAGGATGTTGCCGCAAGGTGTCGCGGCCGAGGCGGAAAAAATCCTCCAGCGGCATCGGCACGTCGACCGTTCCGGAAATCAGCCCAATCGCGATCGCCCACAGTGCGATCCGGCGGCGGGCGTTTTCCGGGCGCTCGGCTAGCTTACGTCCGCGGACCCACCAGCCTCGCAGGCGCGCAAAGACACCGGCGCGGAGAGCCGTCACGGGTTGGTTTGCGCCTTCAAGTTCGAGGTCAGGCGGCACGCCGCCTCCTTATTGCTGCGATCGGAAACCTCGCTATCGGACCAAATGGAAAAGAAATCGTAACCCTGATTGCGGGTTAACGCCCTCGTGCCGGAGGCAATCCACGCCCCGCGCGGCTCGCGATGGTTAACGCGGTAACGGCTTGCGCAGGGTTCTTTACCGGCGCGACACACCCCCGCGAGGGCGGAGCGCGAGGGGAAAGCCGCCGTCGGGAAAAAGCTCAGATCAAGGCGATTGCCGTCAGGATAGCGACGGTTAAGCAGCAGCGGCCGATTTTCGCAGGGGGCTTATGCAACGGGCAGTTCGGGGATCTGCGCCCATACCGAGCGAACGTTACCGGGCGAGACAAATCCTTGCCCGACAAGGTTTAGACCGGGTTACTGTCGCGTTGCAAAAATCGTGCATCTTCGCGGCAATTCGGCCGCAAGTGAACGCGAGGATCAGCTCGCGGTGGCGTCCGGCGCCTTCTTCTGCACGAGCTCGTAGGCTTTCTCGTACCACTCGTTGCCGGGATAGTTGGCTCCGAGCACGGCAGCGTTCTTCACCGCTTCTTGCGGGATGCCGAGCGCCAGGTTGGTTTCGACCAGGCGGTAGAGCGCCTCGGGAGCGTGGCTGGTGGTCTGATAGTTCTCGACCACGTTCTGGAACCGGATCCCGGCGGCGAGCCAGTTGCCCGCGCGCTCGTAATAGCGGCCGATCTCCATCTCCTTGCCCGCGAGATGATCCTCCACCAGGTCGAGCTTGAGCTTGCCGTCGCTGGCGTACTCGGTCGCCGGATAGCGACGGATCAGTTCCTGCAGCGCGGTCCTGGTCTGCTCGGTCACTTTCTGATCGCGGGTCACGTCGCTGATCTGCTCGTAATAGCTGATCGCGATCAGATAATAGGCGTAAGGCGCGTCCTTGTTGCCCGGATGGATCGACAGGAAGCGCTGCGCGCTCTCGACCGCCTTGTTGTAATCCGCCGCAACGTAATAGCTGAACGCGCTCATCAGCTGGGCCCGGCGCGCCCACGGGCGAATAGGGATGCTGGCGCTCGACCTCGTCGAACAGCTGCGCCGCGATCTTCGGCTGGCCGCGATCGAGGCGATCCTTGGCCGCGGCGTAGAGCGATTCCACGTCGCGGGCGACGTAGGCGGTGTCGCGCACGTTGCCCTTGCCCGCACAGGCCGAAACGGTGAGCGATGCGCCGAGGACGGCGGCGGCGAGGACGAACCGGGCGGACGGCCGGCGCGAAGCGGGTTTGCAGGTCTGCATGAGGGGCGCCTATAACCGCCCCCCGCGTGAACGCAAAGTGAAGTTGGCGGCTTGTGCGCAGCGGCCTGCGAGCCGCCGCGGCGCCGGATTAAGCCGCGTTAGGCACACCCCGCAACCACGCGGCAACCGCAACGGCATAGCCTCCCCTCATCTCCCTTGCCGAGGATGCGAGACCGATGAACCTGATCCACCGCCTTACCCGTGACCAGAGCGGCGCCACGGCGATCGAGTATGGTCTGATCGTCGCCCTGATCGCGGTCGCGATGATCGCCGCGCTGGGGAGCACCGGCAACGGCATATCGACGACCATGAACACGGTCTCGACCACCATGGCGGGCTGACGCCCCCCCGCACCGCTCGGCACCCCGCACGCGGGCATTTTCCTACACGCCGGTTTTCTGCTTCATCCTGAGGGATTTGCCCGAAGGAGACGCCCGCATGACCCGCCGCAAGGACCCGCGCGAAACGCGCACCCCGGTTGCCGAGATGGAGGCCGCCGGCCACCACCTTCCCACGTTCGACCCCGTCCCCCGCAAGTTCCGCCACGACGGCTGGACGCCCGAGCGCCAGCGCGCCTTCATCGGCGCCCTTGCCGACACCGGCAGCGTCAAGCGCGCCGCGATGCACGTCAACATGAGCCCCGAGGGCGCCTACTACCTCCGCCGCCAGCGCGGCAGCGAGGGGTTCCGCCGCGCGTGGGAGGCCGCGCTCGATTTCGGAGTCCAGCGCCTCAAGGACGAGGCGTTCGAACGCGCCCTCAACGGCCAGCTTTCCCCCGTGTTCATCGGCGGCAAGCTGAAAGGCTTCCGCCGCGTGAAGAACGACCGGCTGCTGATGTTCTGCCTCAGGATGAACATGCGCGGCGCGGACGGCCGCCGCCTGTCCGCCAGCTATTTCGACCCGGGGGCGGACCGGCTGAGCGGCAACCCCATGTCTATCACCATGCCAATAGCCTCGCAGGCCGAGAAGGACGACATGAACGCCGCGATGATCGAACACTTCGATCCGGTGGCGATGACCCTGCCCGAGATCGAGGCGATGCAGGCCAAGCTCGCCGAACTCGCCGCCTGGCGCCGGCGCGAGGAAGACGGGCCCCCCGAAATGGACCACCAATCCGCGTACATGGCGCTGGAAAGCAGCGACTTCAAAGCCGTGGGCGAGTGCGAGGACCTGTGGGAGGGCAAGGACGAGCTGGAGCCGTTCGACCCGGACGAGGACGATTGGCGCACGCTGGGTTAGCGCAGGCTATTTCTTCCGGTTCTTGCGCGCCGCGTATTTGGCATCGCGCGCGGCCTTGAGCTCGGCCTCGGTCGGCTTGGGCTGGCTGGCCTCTTCCGCGCGCTTTTCGGCGGCAGCCTTCTTCTCGGCCCTGGCCTGCTCGAGCGCGGCCTTGCGCGCGGCGCTCTTCTCGGCCGCCGCGGCTTCGCGCGCGTCAGCCGCGGCCTTGCGCTGGGCGAGAACCTCCGGATCGACCGGAGCCTTGTCCGCGAGCCGCTTCAACGCCTTCTCGCGCGCCTTCCGCTGCGCAGCGGCCTTTTCCTCGAAGGTCGGTTCCTTGAATCCTCGCATGGTATCTGTCGGTCTTTCGTGTCGAGCCGGCGCGCGCCGACGGGGAGGTGTGCGGGCGCGCTGTAGGGAAAGGAGCGCGTGGGGGGAAGTGCGGGGTGTGGCATGGCTTGAGCGCCGCGATAATCGAAGACTTCGACCCGATGCAGCCGACCTGCCGTAGATCGAGGCGATACAGGCGAACCTATCCCGCAAGTCGGCTTCAGCCGAACCCGCTCGACGTCATGGGATTTACTCCCATGACGGCCCTCAGCCTAAAAGTTAGGGCCCATGGTCCGGCGAGCCGGTTCACAACCAAAGTCAAAGACAGCAAGGCGAGCAAATCGAGAAAGTTATCCCCAAGCTATCCACCGTGACCGAACGTTTCACGCAAGGCGGCATTTATAGGCTGTTTTTCAATGGGTTCTCTTACCTATGAAACCGGTACGGCCGATCAAGCTCCTACCCCTATCGGAAATTGCTCAACCGTGAACTTGTAATTCGCTTGTGACCCGCCCACGTTAGGGGAACAATCCTAACGAGGCTAATCCATGTCCAACTCCGACGCTTACCTACGTGCAATCCTCGGAGTGATGGCGCGCGGCATGATTCCGCCCAATGAGTTGGCATCTCAAGTCGGCGTGGGCGCAACAAAAACCAAACAGCTTGCAGCTTATAATCTCTGCGACGGCACGCTGTCACAAGGCGAGATCGCAAAGGCCGCCGGTTTAGATGCTGGCAATTTCAGTAGAACGGTCAGTCGGTGGTCAGAGGACGGACTTATCGTACGAACTGAATCGGACGGACAACTGCGGCTCGTTCACCTGTATCCGATACCTGCGTCGGCGATAAAAAAAGTCACTGGAGGAGTCTAGCCCATGCCTGATTTAACCGAACGCCTACTCGAGCGGATCGACACTCTGGTGCGCATCCAGGCGCTTCAAGCTGTCTCCCATCTCAGCACCAGAACTCAAAAGATCATGTTCCTGAGTGAGGCTGGCCTTCAGCCAAAGGAAATTGCCTCAATCGTAGGAGGAAAGCCGGCAACCGTCAGCCAGGTTATCTACGAGCAAAACAAGAAGGCGAGTGCAAAATGAGTGAACAGAGAAACGAGTTGGCGGAACTGGAAATGATCCGCAAGTTACTTATCGTAGGCCTAGTGAAAATGGGTTTAACCCAAGATGAGCTTGGCTCAGCGCTCGGAACCCATCGTACGACAATCGCGCGGATGTTCCCCTCTGGCTTTTTGAAAGAGGTAGGCAAGAAGACATGACGACGAAACAACCCGATGGCGAGCTTCTGGCTGAAATGCGCGATATCAAGCGCCTTTTGATATTGCAGCTCATGGAAGACGGTACCCCGCAAGGCCGTATTGCGTCTATACTCGGAGTAAGTCCGGCGACAATTAGTTCGATGCTTCCGACAGGATTATCGAAAAGTATAAAAAGCGGAGATTAGGTATGCCTGACTTGAGCGACCAAGTTCTCAAGGAGCTTCAGATGCTTCGGAAATTGAAGATCATGGAGCTGACAAAATCCGGGATCTCCCAGACGAAAATTGCGGATGCTTTAGGGGTGAGCTCCCGCACGGTGAGACGGCTGATGACAACCTTGAAGAAGGGGAAAGATGATGGACAACAAGAGGCTTGATCAAATTGCGGCTGATCTCGATGCCGTGAAGAAGTTCATGGTCATTGATCTTATTTCTCGCGGATTTTCTCAGGATGAAGTGGGAAAGCTAATAGGAGCCGGACAAAGCACGGTCAGCGCTATGTTTCCCGAAGGTATCCTGAAGAAAGCAAGAACACTCAAAAAGGTCTAGTTTGTGGTTAGCATTATATCCGATACTGGCTCCAATACCGAGGAAAATATCGTTCGCGCGGTGCGGTCTATTGGACGATCGAAGCCTCGCCTTCAAGTATTCGAGGCGATCTATTTCCATAAGAAAGCGGTCAAGACTGTTGAAGAGATCGCTGAACGAACCGGATTCGATCGGAAGACTATCCTAACGCACGGGAAGCACCTAGTCGGTAGCGAACTCGCGGAGCAGATCAGAGTGAAGGGAGATACAGCGTACCGCATCATCCCGTTTTATCAGCACCATAAGCAGAGGATTCTGCGCCTCGTCGCTGATCCCTCAAAGCTGGCTCAGGATTACTCAAGCGTTCTAGCCCCGTCGCCGCGGTTGTTCGACCGGCGGCGGTACCGAGGCGCGAGTTGCGGCGGCATAAAGCACTGACCGTCTTGTATATGTTCGCAAATCCCGATCCCGACCCCGATCCGGAGAAGTATATACGACCCGACGCTGAGGCAAGGCGGGTTCTCGAGGCAGTTCGTGGATCGAAATACCGAGACAATGTCCGAATTGAGATTAAGCCCGCGGCTAACCTTCAGACTGTTTTAGACGGCTGCCGCCTGTGACCATTCAAAGGGCTGAAAGCATCTGAAGGTTAGCCGCGGGCTTAATCTCAATTCGGACATTGTCTCGGTATTTCGATCCACGAACTGCCTCGAGAACCCGCCTTGCCTCAGCATCAGGGTGGTTATTTATGTTCTCCGGATGGCGGGATCGGGATTTGCGAACATACAAGACGGTGAGTCCGCCGCAACTCGCGCCTCCACCGGTGCGAACAACCGCGGCGACGAGCTGAGAAACACTTCGTAGCAATCTGGCCCAGCTTTGAGGGATCAGCGACAGAGCGCCGGAGTAGCCTGTTTATGGTGCTAAAACCGGGAACGTGGTACGCTGTCTGTCCTTCAGCTCTGATCTGCTCACAAGTTGGGCTAGGTCCGTGCGTTAGGATAGTCTTCCGATCAAAATCCGGATTTCGTTGAGCGATCTCTTCAACAGTCTTGACCGCTTTCTTATGGAAATAGATCGCCTCGAATACTTGGAGCAAAAGTTTTCGATGGTCCGTGAGCACCCACACGCAAACGATCATTTCCTCGGTATTGGAGCCAGTATCGGATATAATGCTAACCACAAACTAGACCTTTGAGTGTTCTTGCTTTCTTCAGGATACCTTCGGGAACATTCTAGCACTAGACCGTGTTTTGTCCGGCTCCTGCTTAGCTTTCCCACTTCATATGAGAATCCACAATCAATGACCATGACTCACGGCCGCGAGATCAGCCGCAATTTGATCAAGCCTCTTGTATCATCATCTTTCCCCTTCTTCAAGGTTGTCATCAGCCGTCTCACCGTGCGGGAGCTCACCCCTAAAGCATCCGCAATTTTCGTCTGGGAGATCCGGATTCTGTCAGCTCCATGATCTTCAATTTCCGAAGCATCTGAAGCTCCTTGAGAACTTGGTCGCTCAAGTCAGGCATACCTAATCTCCGCTTTATACTTTTCGATAATCCTGTCGGAACATTCCAACTCATTGTCGGCCGACTTACTCAAGATATAGACGCAATACAGGCCTTGCCGGGTACCGTCTTCCATGAGCTGCAATATCAAAAGGCGCTTGATATCGCGCACAGAAGCTCGCCATCGGGTTGTTTCGTCGTCATGTCTTCTTGCCTACCTATTTCAAAAAGCCAGAGGGGGACGGTCCGCGCGATTGTGGGTACGATGGGTTCCGAGCGCTGAGCCAACTCATCTTGGGTTAAACCCATTTTCACTAGGCCTACGATAAGTAACTTACAGAGATAGTTGAGTTTCCGCCAACTCGTCTGTTCACTCATTTTGCACTCGCCTCTTGTTTTGCTCGTAGATAACCTGGCTGACGGTTGCCGGCTTCCTACGATTGAGGCAATTTCCTTTGGCTGAAGGCCAGCCTCACTCAGGAACATGATCTTTTGAGTCTTGGTGCTGATGGGGAGAGAGGCTTGAAGCGCCTCAAATTGTCCTCGCCAACACAGGTCCTGGATACAGGTGAACAAGCCGGCAGTTGTCCGTCCGATTCAGCATACGATAAGTCCGTCCTCTGACCACCGACTGACCGTTCTACTGAAATTGCCAGCGTGCTCAACAGGCGGCCTTTGCGATCTCGCCTTGTGAGCGTGCCGTCGCAGAGATTATAAGCTGCAAGCTGTTTGGTTTTTGTTGCGCCCACGCCGACTTGAGATGCCAACTCATTGGGCGGAAGTAGTCCGCGCGCTGCACGTAGGTAAGCGTGGGAGTTGGACATGGATTAGCCTCGTTAGGATTGTTCCCCTAACGAGGCTAATCCATGTCCAACTCCGACGCTTACCTACGTGCAATCCTCGGAGTGATGGCGCGCGGCATGATTCCGCCCAATGAGTTGGCATCTCAAGTAGGCGTGGGCGCAACAAAAACCAAACAGCTTGCAGCTTATAATCTCTGCGACGGCACGCTGTCACAAGGCGAGATCGCAAAGGCCGCCGGTTTAGATGCTGGCAATTTCAGTAGAACGGTCAGTCGGTGGTCAGAGGACGGACTTATCGTACGAACTGAATCGGACGGACAACTGCGGCTCGTTCACCTGTATCCGATACCTGCGTCGGCGATAAAAAAAGTCACTGGAGGAGTCTAGCCCATGCCTGATTTAACCGAACGCCTACTCGAGCGGATCGACACTCTGGTG